>JAKLEZ010000019.1 GCA_022711465.1 Planctomycetota bacterium
AGGAACTGGCGGGTGGATTGACGTTGAGCGGCGGCACACTGGGTGGAACCGGCACGCTGACGTTACACGGGACTTCGACGTGGAGCGGCGGGACGATGACCGGGAGTGGGACAACGGTCGTGGCCACCGGCGCCAGCCTGGCCGTCACCGGCACCGCCACCGGCACTGTCTACCTGTATCGTAATCTCACCAACGACGGCACGCTGAGCTGGACGGGGGGCAACGTTCACGGTGGGAGCGGTACTACCCTGACCAACAACGGCCAGCTCACAGTCGACTCGGGTTCGGACCTGACATGGAACTCGTATTCCGGAAACCACGCCGTTACCAACACGGGTACATTCATCAAGCGTGGTGCGGGCCAAGCGACGTTCGCCCACTACGGTAGCTACCTTCAGTCATTCAACAACAACGGGACCGTGGCGGTCGAGGCGGGAATCCTGTACCTTCAGTGCACCTTCCCGAACTTCGCCGGGTCAGCGTTGACCGGTGGTACCTACACAATTAAGGGCAAGTTCTTCTTCCCAAACGCCAACATTGTCACCAACGCCGCGACCATCGTGCTCGACGGCGCAGCATCACAAATCCTGGATCAGTCAGGCCAGGATGGGCTGCGCGGGTTCGCGATCAACTCCGACGCCGGGAGTTTCACTGTAACCAACAGTCGCAACTTCACGCGAACGGGAGGCTTCGCGAACGCCGGGACCATCCGTGCCGGAACCAACAGCACGTTCACGACCACCGGGCAGTACACTCAGTCGGCCGGTATCACGGAACTTGACGGCGGAATACTGGCGGCGACCACGCTGGCTGCCATTCAAGGTGGCGAGCTGCGCGGCAACGGGACAGTCAACGCCATCGTTCAGTCGTCAGGAGTGGTGAGTCCCGGCCTCTTGTCGCCCGGCAAGGTCGACATGTCCGCAACCTACACGCAGGACACCACCGGCGGATTCGCTATCGAGATCGGTGGAACCACTCCGGGCAGCGGATACGACCGGCTCAACGTGACCGGTGCGGCCGCACTCGCCGGCAGCGCCACGGTGACACTCTTCAACGGTTACGACCCACCGGCGGGATCGTCCTACGATATCGTGACGGCCGGATCGATCACTGGGACGTTCGCCCCGCTTAACCTCCCACCGCTCCTCAACGAGAAGTGCTGGCACGTGGACTACAACGCCGACAGTGTTCGGCTCACCGTCTACAGTCCGCCAGTCATCACTCAGCAGCCCGTGGGTGGCGAGATCTGCCTCAATGCGACCGTTGTTCTTTCCGTCGCCGCCACCGGGATACCCGCGCCGACCTACAAGTGGCGCAAGGACGGCTCTGAACTGCAGGGCGAGACCGGAAGCACCTTCACCATCACCAGTTTCAACGCCGCCCACAACGGCGACTATGACGTGGTCCTGACCAACGAGTGCAGGACGGTCATCTCCGACACGGCCACACTCTTCCTCGACCGCACACCGCCGACCATGAACCAGTGCCCCGGAGATCAAGGTCTCTCGGCCAATGCTTCCTGTCTGGCTGCGATCCCGAACCTCATTCCCGCCGTAGTCGCGGTGGATGTTTGCGACCCGAATCCGGTCGTTACACAGAGCCCGGAAGCCGGCACGCTGGTGGGACTTGGCGACACATTGGTCACACTCACCGCCACGGACAACGCCGGAAACAGCGCCACCTGCACCGCCACCATCATGGTGCGAGACACCACGCCCCCGCTCATCACGCTGAACGGGCCGGGCGAGATCACCCTCGAGTGCAACCCTGCGACCGTCTACGTCGAGCAGGGAGCCACGGCCGCCGACAACTGCGACGGCACCTTCTCCGCGACGGTCGGGGGCGATGTCGTCAAGCCAAGCCAGTGCGGCGACTACGTTGTGACCTACAGCGCGGTCGATGCGGCCGGCAACAGCGCCATCACCATCAGCCGCACCATCCATTTGGTCGATACCATTCCGCCGATCATCAACAACCTGCCCGCCAATCTGACTGTCGAGTGCCAGGGGCCGTCTGGAGTGCCGACTACCGATCCGGCCGTGGCCGCGTTCCTGAATATGCCCACGGCCAGCGACGCGTGTGATCCCAACGTACCCGTCACCCACGATGCTCCCACCACATTCCCGTTGGGAGGCACGCTCGTCACCTGGATCGCCCAGGATGAGAAGGGCCATCTAGTGACCGCAAGCCGGACGGTGACCGTTGTCGATACGACACCGCCGACGATCACCTGCCCCAGCCCGCCGGCGCCGGTCTCTGCGAACGGGAATTGCCAGGCAACCTTGCCGGATTTGGCCTCCGCCGCTTCCGCTTCAGATGTCTGCATCGGCACCGCTGCGGTCGCACAAAACCCGGCGGCAGGTACAGCGATCGGCCTGGGTAACACCTTCGTGACACTCACCGCAACCGACGGCGTCGGCAACCAGTCAACCTGCCAAGTGGCAGTGACCGTCGTGGACACGGCACCCCCAACGATCACTTGCCCACCGACACCGGCGCCGATCAACGCCAACACCAATTGCCAGGCTGCTATTCCCGACCTGACCGCCGGCGCGACGCCGAGTGACAACTGCTCGGTCAACGTGACGCAGAATCCTGTTCCAGGCACTCTCGTCGGATTGGGCCATACGCTCGTGACGCTGACCGCCACCGACGGCGCGGGCCTGACCGCGACCTGCCAAGTCACCGTGACTGTCATCGATGTCACGCCGCCGACCATCACTTGCGGCGCTCCTCCGGCACCGCTGAACGTGAACACCGACTGCAAGGCCGCGGTTCCCGATCTGACCGGCAGCGTGGTGGCCAGTGACAATTGCTCGGTGACTCTGACACAGGTTCCTCCCCCAGGAACGCTCGTCGGACTGGGTGATGCGATCGTTACTGTGACGGCAACCGACAGCGCCGGCTTGACTGCCGATTGCCAAATCACAGTGACGGTCGTGGACAACACCCCGCCCACCATGACTTGTCCAAGTCCTCCGGCACCACTGGCCGCGGACGGGAACTGCCAAGCGTTGCTTCCCAACCTGCTGCCGCTGGCTCAATTCGCCGACAACTGCTCGGTGTCCGCCACCCAGTCGCCCGAGGCCGGAACGGTGATTGGCCTCGGGGACACCGTCGTTACTCTGACCGCCACCGACGGTGCCGGCCGCACCGCGACCTGCCAGGTCACAGTCACAGTCCAGGACGAGGACGCAGACGGCGATGGTGTGCCCGACTGCGCCGATGCCTGCCCCAACACCGTACCCGGTTCACTCGTCGATGCTGCCGGATGCCCGCCCGTGATCCTCGGCGACTTCGACCGCGACGGCGATGTCGACCCGACCGATTTCGGCGTGTTCAGACCCTGTGCTTCAGGCCCGGCGATTCCCTTCCCCGCCGGCTGCGAGGCCGAGGATCTTGATGGAGACTCCGATGTCGATCAGACCGATTTCGGCGTCTTCCAGCGATGCTACAGCGGTTCAGATCATCCGGCGGATCCGAGCTGCGTTGTACACACCGCTCACATCTCCGACACCCGGAGAAGCGAGTGCATGCCCGGCAATCCGCTGCTGAGGGACGGTTATCCTTGGTGCGGCAAGGATGAGCTCAACGTGACCATCCACAGCCCTTCGCTTCAGGTGACGCATCGCAACGCCGCGTACAACTGCTGCCTCGATGATATCCTGGTCACACTGGATGTTCAGGGATCGTTCCTGCATTTCCAGGAAAAGGAGCGGCTCACAACCGGCTGTCACTGCCTGTGCTGCTACGACACCACGACGACCGTCGAGGGCTTGACGCCCGGCGTATACCGATTTGAATACTGTTGGGTGGACGAGGAACATGGCAGCATGTGCCTGACGGAGGACGTGACCGTTCCGTTACCCTAGGCAGCACGATTGTCACCCAGTCGTCTCCGGATTCTATCGAGGACCTCGCTCACCCGAAGACCCCGGTGGCGTCACGTGCAACGAAGGGCGTGACCGGCCCGCGCCGGGAAATCGTGATTCTCCCGGAAATGAAGGTCGCGCCAGGCGAGACGACTCCCCGAAGTTGACCTCCGGCAATACTCAATGGTCGGCAAGCGGAAGTTGCTGGCCGACGACAGTTGCGACGAGGTGATGCTGGTCGGACTTCTGCACGCTCTTCGGCAAGGAGGTTACGACCTGGTCCACGCTATCGTGGATCTCGATAACGGAGTCGAGATGGGTCACTCGAATGGTCGTGAGAAGGTGGGGATCGAGGTTGATCAAGACGAGCCTGCGACCTTCGAGTCTGAGACGCTGGGCGAGTTGCACGAGGAGGCCAAGTGAACCGCTCGGAGCGAAGTGTACCCGACTGACGTCCAGAACAATAGGCACACCGGTCCGTTTGGCGGCCGCAGCACGCACGTCGACGACGAGCTTCCGCATGGTCGCTTCATCAAGCATGGGTTTGCACACTCTGATGAGAAGCACGTGTTCGTGGGGTAGAATCTCGGTCGCCGTGTCGAACATGGTCGAGGTCTCCGCGTTACTTCACCCCTTGAGCATGAGTCACACCCGCTCGGGCATCGGCACCTTGCCCGCCGCGATACAAGCGAACCCCAGACCCACTTCCGCTATGCTATCCGGCCACTGCGTCACACCTGTAGCTTCCCCGTAGGCAGAGAGCACGCGGGGAGCACCCAGGACTGCTACGCCCAACGCAAGCCGAAGGTTGGCCTTTCGCCGAGATGCTGGAATTGACATGACGTGCTTCCTTCAAACACTTCTCGGACGTTCGAATGGAAGCCCCCTTTCCCCCTGATGATATCGAATATGTCTACCCGCTTGTCAAATGCGAAACCTCGTTGCCTTCGGCTATGACCTGACTCTGCCACGTCCCGTCAGGCGCCTCCGAAACGAACGCGTCCCAGAATCCTGTCTTGGCCTGCGCCTGCAGTCCGCCAGCGGGCGAGCACATGCCCGAAGCGGACGCTAACACGGCAACCCTGAGCATGGACTTCACACCTTCCAACCTCCGATCTCCTCACGGGACGGAGCTCCACGAGCTGCTGCGATCCTCGGCACGATCGACCTTTCGGGTCACCCGGCTGCCCCTGCTGTCTTGACCTTGGTTTCAATCGCATCGTGCTCGCGAGAGGTCGTGTGGTATACTGACATTGTGGAGTTCCGTTCGAGGCTCGGAGTTGAGACTGTGGCGTACGGCATCAGTAGACGAGCGTATCGCTCCCCGCGGGCGGCGTGTTTCACCTTGACCGCGGCGGCGACGGCATCTATCATGGCTTGCCTGGGTGCGCCCCAGCCGCCGGATCAAACGCCGTTTTCGCCACTGGATTCGTTATGCCAAGATGGCGAGGCCTTCGTCCGGCTCTACGCTGCCCCTCTTCCCCTGGTCGAGTCCATTGCCATCCATTCATGGTTTGTGGTCAAGCATGCTGACTCGTCGGAAGTGCACCGCTGGGAGGTCTGGGTCAGTGCCGCGGAGCCATACGGTTACGTTCGAGAGGATCTGCTTCCGCCAGAGGGCGACATGGGAGCGGGCCGTGCCTACGTCCTCGCAGAGTTGTCCGGCACGGCAAGCGAACCCGTGATTACGTTCATCGAGACACGATCGCCCGACTATCCGTGCAGAGACCACTACAACCTGATCTGGGGCCCAAACAGCAGCACCTATGTACAATGGGTCTTGACTGAGTCCGGTTGGGGCGTGGTCCTGCCACCGAGTGCGATAGGCAAAGATGTCCCGGCTCATTGCCCCTGAGGAACCACACTGTCGCCACTGCGATCATGGATCTCCTCTGGCGCCCCCACCTGGGAATCACGAGTCGCAAGTTGAGTCGGCTGCAACCTCAATCAGGGTCTCTCCTCCGGATGCAGTTGCCTCGATCGTTGCGGCGGCCCGCCGCAGCTGCTGTCGGATTGCATCGATCAGCCTGCGCTTGTCTATCGGCTTGCTGGTGTAATCGTCGCAGCCGGCCGCAAGGCACTTCTCACGGTCTGAAGCCATGGCATGGGCGGTCAGGGCAATGATCGATCCGGTGTGCCCTTTCTGGCGAAGGAGTCGGGTCGCCGCATAGCCGTCCATGACGGGCATCTGCATATCCATGAGAATAACATCGAAGGGGCAACCTTGGTCGCGGGCGGCAAGGGCCACGTCCACTCCCAGCTTCCCGTTCTCAACGATGGTCACGGTTGCCCCCGCTTTCCTCACCATATGTGCGATCAGACGCTGGTTGTCTGGACCGTCCTCGGCGAGCAGGATGCGGCAACCGCTCAAGCGCGCTTCTTCGGATTCTCCCTTCCGCTCGCTCGGCTTGTCGATGACCGTCGTGGTCGAAGCTGGATCATCGATCATCGTCACGTTGTCGAGGGGTCCGGTCGCTACGCTGATCCTGAAGTGGGCTCCCGCACCTGGGGTAGTCTCAACCAGGATGATGTCGCCACCGAGCATCATTGCCAGCCGCTTGCTGATGGTCAGACCGAGACCCGTTCCGCCGAACTTGCGGGTGGTCGAAGTATCGGCCTGCGTGAACGGCTTATACAGGTTGGCAACCTGCTCTTCGGTCATGCCAATGCCCGTATCCACAACATCAAACTGAACCAGTGGCTCGTTGTCCGCGCTCGCAAGACGAGAGACCAGTCGAACTCGGCCAACCTCGGTGAACTTGATTGCATTGCCGATCACGTTGACCAGAACCTGCCGCAGGCGCGTTGGATCGGTCCGGATCGATTCGGGCATCGCCCCATCGTATTCGATTTCGAGCGCCAAGCCCTTCGCGCTCGCCCGCACTCGCATCAACGCGGCGACCTCGACAATCAGGCGACAGGGCGAACACGAGATCCGCTCGAGCGTCATCTTGCCGGCCTCGATTTTCGAGATGTCAAGGATATCATTGATGATCTGCAACAGGTATTCACCGTTGCTCTTGATGATCTTCGCCGCTTGGATCTGTTCCCCCGAGGCATCGTGGAGGTTGTTGCTCTCCAGCAGCACGTCCGTGAACCCGAGGATCGCCGTCATCGGCGTTCGAATCTCGTGGCTCATGTTCGCCAGGAACTCGCTCTTGGTTCGAGTCGCCTCCTCGGCGGCCTCGCGCGCTCCGGCAATGTCCTCCATCATGTTGATGGCGGCCACCTGCATATCCTCAAGCCGTTGCCTGTCACGGGCCAACTCGGCTTCTCGCATCTCCGATTCCCGCAGTTTCTCCGTCAGCTTCGCGCCCAGTTCCTGTTCGACTCGGGCCTGTTCCTCCAGCCGCAACAGGATATCTTCGATCTTGACGAACTGCTGCACGACGAGTTGCGCGGTCAGGTCTGAAGCTTGTCGAGCGATGCGGACTTCCTCACGGAGCATCCTGTTCTCCTCGAGGAGGTCTGCCATGCTGCATTCGTGAGAGGCTGGCTTCACGAACTTGCCCCCGCAACCTGATCCAGTCGCCCGTGCTCCCCGGCGTCTCCGTCCACCGCGATCTCAATGCACAGATCGGCCGCCGCCCGGATCACGCGGCCATCAGCGACACCCTCGATCCCGATGACACGGATTTCCGGGAGCGGACCATCGACGACGCGTTGAAGGACTCCGAGCAGATACGCCAGCCCAGCGTCATGGCTGTAGACGACGGGTGTCCTGCCCATCGCTTCCTCTCTGGTCAGGACCACGATCGTACCTGGTGGGCCGAACCCGGACACGGCGTCCACAAAGACCACACGGTCAGTCTTCTCCACAAACCGGAGCAGGTCGAGGCCCGCCAGTCCGCCGTCGATGACTTCAACGTCGGGTGGCAGCCTGGTCGCGGCCAAACAGTCGTAGACCAGCACTCCGCTGGCATCCTCGGGTTTGTAGCGATTGCCGACACAGACAATGCGTTTCATCCCACGCCTCACAGGTCTCTGCAAGCCAGGCTGCACCTGCCGCGGAGGGCGTGTACCGTGCAGACCAGGCAGGGGTCGAACGATCGGACCACGTGGCCTACTTCCACCGGGTTCTCAGGATCAGCAACCGGTGTTCCGATCAGCGCCTCCTCCCACGGTCCCCGGACGTGGCCGGAGTCGCGCGGCGAGCCGTTCCACGCCGTGGGGGTGATTATCTGATAGCGTTGGATGCTGCCGCCTTCAATCCTCACCCAGTGTCCCAGCGCTCCGCGGGCGGCATCCACAGTCCCGAATCCCTCGCCTTCAGTGATAGCCGATGCGGGATCGTAGAAAGTGCCGTCCGGGCATATCTCCGAGAGCCATTGCTGCATCGCCGGCATCAGTTCTGCCGGCCGAACCAGGCGCGCAAGTTGGCGGGTTAAGACACTAGGCCCCGAAGTCAGCAAGTCGGCAAAAAGCGGGTTCCGTGAAACAACCATCTCCGCGAGCGGTCCCGTCTCGGCCGGCAAGTCCGCATATCGGGGAGCTTTGGCCCAGGAGTACTTCTGGCTCTCTTCCCCGGTGGCGTAGGGACGCGTCTCGCCCTCGAAGGGATGTCGGCCGGCGGGGTAGTCCACATACCACGAATGGGCAACGTGCTCGGTCACGTTGGCCGGATCGAATGGCGTGATATGCGCCCCGCGGGCAAAACCCCCACCCATCAAGTGGGTCGTGGAACCGTTTCGGCTACGGACCTCCGTACCCGGTGGCAAATCAAGCAGGCCAAAGCTGATGAAATTGCCATGTCCGCCACCGATTCGGTCAAGACCGTTCTGACGGGCAAAGCGGATGAAGAAACCCAGATCACTGTCGCGGTGAGCGGCGCATTCATGAAGCCAGTTGTCCAGATCCGCCCCGCTGCGAACTTCACCCCAGCGATCGATCGAGCATCCCAGAATGCGACGCTCGTACCAGGCCCGGTAGCCAGCCAGTAGATGCTGGCACTGCAGAAGGTCGGCAAGGCTGGGGACGCCGGCCACGCCGCCGGGCACCATGTACGAGGAATGCGGCCACTGTCCACCGAGTATCGCCACGATCTCAACTATCTTGCGGGTCTGCCGGATCACATCGATGGCCGTCTCTCCCTTCATCGGCGCATATCGCCTCAGAGCCTCCTCATGCAGCGGGTGTCTCTGATAGGCCCCATTCGTGAAGTCCGCCGCGAAGGTCAGAAACGTCTGCCGGACGTCGCTTTGGAGCAGTTCGGCCATGAGGGCGAGATTGCGGACCCGAATGGCGTCCGGGGGCGGCTGGATTCCAGAAATCGAATCCAGAGCCTTGGATGCGGCGGTCAGATGCGCCGTGCTGCAAATGCCACAGATGCGCGGCGTGATCACCAGTCCGTCGAGAGGGCCGCGGCCAAGCAGGATGTTCTCAATGCCCCGATACATGGTCCCCGAACTCCAGGCTTCTGACACCCGACCGCTGTCCAGCTCGACACGGATGCTGAGATCACCCTCGACTCGATTCAGCGGGATGTCGAGCGTCCTGGTCACGGAACGCTTCGCTGGATGGTTCAGTGTTGCCGTCATGGGAATACGAAGTCTCCTCGCCGCTAGACGCGGGTCCTGCGATCCTTGAGCCGATCCGGAGCGGCTGCTGCCGCCATGCCCTTGTAGGCCAGGTAGTGCGCGCGGTCCACACCGTCCGGAAGCTGCTTGGGAATGCCCTCGATGTTACGCGTGTAATAGAAGGGATAGGCTTGCGGGAAGTCGGGCCGCGTACAGCCGAAACACGGTACCCCAACCCGAGTCTTGGAACTACGCCGATTCCACAGCACCTTGTTGCAGGGCCCGTACGCCAGTGGGCCGTGGCAGCCCATGTGGAAAAACAGGCAACCCTTCTCGCCAAAACCCTGGTCTTCAACCCGATACTCGTGATACTCGTTACGCGTGCAACCCTGGTGGACCAGCAGGCCGTACCAGATGAGCGGGGTGTTGTACTTGCTGAGAGGGATCGACTGACCGCCGAGCAGAGCCGTCAAGGTACTCACGATCACATCGCTGTGACAGGGGCACCCAGGCAGGTTAACCACCGGCAGGCCGCTGCGGGCCGTAAACTCGGCCCCCAAGAAGCCGCCTTTTTCCCACTTGAGAAACTGCACGCCGCAGGCTTCCACGGCACCATCGGCACCGATACCGCCAAAGCTAGCACAGGTTCCAACCGCAACAACAAACCGCGCCTGACTGGCGAGGCTCGCCACCAGGTCCTTCTTGGGTCGGCCGGCTATCGCGTCATACATGCCGGTTCCGCCCGGACCTCGTATGATGGTCCCTTCGACGCACAGAACGTCCAGGTTCTGTCGACCTGCCAGTATTCGCTCCAGAAGATCTTGATGCTGGCTATGGGTGTTGTTCGAAATGGACGGATGCCACAGGATCTCAATATCCAGCAGGGTCAGCAACTCGACGATGTCCGGACTGTCCGCGCCAAGCAGGGATATCGTGTCCCCCCCACACCCGCCACACTGAATCCAGTACAAAGTAGCCGCCATGATTCACCCCACTATTCGCCCACCGATGCGGAGGATCTTGCGATGAGCTCATCCACCAACTGCGGACCCTGGTACTTGGGTTCACGCCCCAGCAGGCGCCTCAGATCATTGACCTCTCGTTTCAGGGCTACCATCCGCTTCTCACGATCCGTGGTATTGGACACAAGGACTTCCATCCGCCGCTGGGCTTCAGACAGGTCCTCGATCCGCCGCTGAAGCTCGCCTTCAACCCGCTTGCGATCGGTAATATCCTGGAAAGTCTCGATCGCGCCGACCAGGCTGCCAGTTGCGTCTCGTACCGGAGCGGCCATGAACAAGAGCCATCGGCCGCCGATCCCGAGATGTGCAAAGGCCGCTTCACACTCGTAAGCCGCGGGCAACATGGGGGATTCACAGCACCGGTCGCCGTACATCGCCACGATCTCTTCTTCGGGTCGCTGATCGACAACGAGGTCCGCCATGACCGGCCGTTCGTCGGGATAAAAGGCAGCCCATGCCTTCCGCGTGCCGACAACCTCCCGGGCGGGGATCCCGGTCAGGTTCTGGCAGGCTTGGTTCCAATGGGTGATGACATGCCGCCTGTCAACCACAAAAAGAGGAATGGGCGTGCCGTCCAGGATGCGGGATAGCGTCTCTTCGCTTGCCCGCAGAGCTTGCTCCAGTTCCACCTGTCCAATGCCTTGCTGCCCAGGCATGCACCTGTGACCAACCGATCGACGGTTCTGTGGTGCCCAGCACAAGGCTGAGAACAGCGTCAAGGCACAGCCGCCGATCAGAACGACGTATGGAGTCGCCGAGTCCGCCACCGTCGCTGCCGCACTCGCGCGGAGATACCGTCGTTCCCATTCCTGCATGGTGCGAAAGCAGTAGGCGCTCAGGGCCAAACCCGCAACCAGAATAATCGCCGGCCGGATATACGCTGTCATCGATCGCCACAACCAGTCTGCCGGAACGCCGCGCTCCGCGGCGTCAGTCTGGCTCCCTTTGTGGCTGGCGTGGGTGATCATGAAACCTACTTCGCTCAGGCGGCCGCTGGCCAGAAGACCCGCACCCGCTCAACTTCGGAGGAGTGGCACCACACGCTGCCTAATCCACCCGTACCGCAACACACGTCAATCAGCTGACGCCCCCTGCCAACCGAAGGCCCGTGGCTCGCCGTCACACGGATCAGTCGCTCGACACCCTCCCACAGGTGGAACCGCAACCCTCGTCGCATGACTTATCGGGCGGCGCATAATGCCGTCTCCCATTGTGAGATCGGCCGGCCGGGACACACGGATGAGGCCAAACCCGGCTTCGCCGCTGAGAATCTCTATCTTATTGAATACAAGAGAGTTATGATTCCGGCCGCTCGGCCACGCCTTCCCGCGGCTCTCACCAGGATGCCGGCCGGGGCGATGCCTCGGCTCGTCTCCAACCACTTGACGAGCGTCAGCCTCGTTCGGCAGAGCCATGCCCTTGAGGCACTGCTATGGCGAATAGCCGTCTGGAAAGCCCCCTGCCCGCCCTTGACGGCCAGGCCCGTTCCCGCAACATCGGCCGCCGGCCACCGAACCGCTCTAACATGGCGGTCCTACCGGACACTCTGCACTTTCACCCTCATTCCGGCGACGATGTCGGTCGAAGGCCGGGCCACCACGTCATCGGCCGCGGCCAGCCCCTCTACGATCTGAGCCTCGTCGTCGTTCATGAGCCCCACCTTCACAGGCACAACGACGATGACACCTCCGCGGACCACCATGGCCTGCCAGCCACCGTCTTCACCGCGGAACAAGGCCGTCCGCGGCAGGGTGGGCACGTTGGCTGCGGAATCGTAGTAGATCCGCACGTGGACCCGGAAATCGACCCCAAGCCGCTCCGGCCGGCGCTCCAGCCCTACGGCCACGTTGACCCGCTGCTGCTCAACACCCAATGAGCTGATCTTCCTGAAGCCGGCCGGATAGACCCGCAGGACCGTGCCTGCAATCGGTCCAGCGTTCAAACCCTCTCCATAGATCTCAACCGTGTCACCCGGCGACACCCGCATGGCACGCTCGGTGAGGACCTCCGCGACGACCTCCATGTCATCCGGTCTCCCCAGCGTCAGGAGCGGCGTGCCGGCGGGCAGATACTGCCGCCGTGTCTCATGCCGCTTCAAGACCACACCATCGATCGGGCTTGCGATGGTCGCCCGCGCCAGGTTGCGCTTCTCGATCTCGAGCTGCGTCTTCGCCTCATCAAGCTGGCGCTGGAGCGAATCCTTGTCGAACGACTTGCGGTCGATGTAATCGAGGATCGACTTGGGCCCGATGTAGCTGACCGCGGCCATCGTGCGCAACGCGGCAAGCTGAAGTGCATCTCTCTGGTTCTCGGCCTCCGACCGCCGCCAGTTGGTCTCCGCCAAACGGTATTCGACATCGCTGGCGGCGTTGACGTCGCGAATCTTCTGCAACCGATCCACTTCGGTCTTGGCGAAATCCGCCACCGCCTTGGAGGCCTCCATCGTCCGCTTCGCGGCCTCCACAGTCTCATTCATGGCCTTCACGATGGCCTCGGCCTGGACCAGCATGTTGTTCTCCAGCCGGTTGTCGACTGTCTTCTTGATCTCAGCCTCCAATCTCGCAATCCGCTGCTCGGCCTGGCGGGAACGGTCCTGAAGGTCCGCCGTTTCCAGACGGGCTACGATCCGGTCCTTCTTGACCGCGTCACCTTCACGTAGCTCGATCCCCTCCAGCCAGCCGGCGATGGGCATGGCCACGAGGTGGGTGTCAGGCAGGTTGGTGACCGCCTGCTCCTCCACGTACGCGCGTATCGTGGCTGGCCGCGCGTGAATGACCTCCACGACGGCTTCCGGCTGGCGCCGCTGCCAAACGATCCAACCCACGACGATCAGGAGAACCGGGAGAAACAGGAGCCCCTTGCGTTTCATAGGCATCTCACTCCTTGATCTTAATGCCCTCCAGCCAGTCCAATGTGCGGATCTGGCGGTAGACGATGGCCTGCGACGCCAGTGCAAAGGCTGACATCAGCACTCCGGACGCGACGACCGTCATCGGCCTGATCACGATCGGCAGGCGGAACAGCTCCGTGTCGTAGGCCGATGCCAAAACGTGCACCAGGGCATACGAGATCGGCAGAGCCAGACCCATGCCCAGCAACAGAATCACCAGCGACTGCCGGAAGAAAATGCTGGCGATCGGGCCGGGGGCATAACCCAGCACTCGGAAGCTCGCGATGTCGCAGGTGCGGTCGGCGATCTCAATGAGCGAGGCGTTGAGCATGCTCCCCAGCGCGATCACGCCCGCAGAGCCGATGAGAACGCTGAGCGAAAAGCTGATGGAGCGAATCAGCGTCTTCTGGATGTTGGCTTTGGCGTTCGCCCGGACGCTCACGCCCTGCGCGTTGGGAAGCTGCTTCAGGGCGGCGTACAGATCGTCAAGACGCAAAGGGTCCACTAGCATCTGTACCGAGTTGACCGCCTCGGCCTCACCCACCAGCCGGCTGAGATAACGATGATCCGCATAGCATTCCAGACCCAGGAACGAATCAACCACCGATCGGACCGGCACCGCCACCGTCTCGCGCCGACCACGGACCGGAGTGAGCTCCAGCCGGTCGCCCACCCGAACGGCCAGAATCTCCGCAAGCTTGCGCGATACCACCAGGCCGTCGTCAGGAACTGCCATCGGCTTCAGATCTCGCTGCATGGGAGTGAGCAGGCGGTGCCTGGGCGAGAGACCCGTTACCGACATGCGACGAGCCCTGGAGCCGTGGCGAACGTCGCAGACGAGCCCCAGCAACGGTTCCGCGTAATCCACGCCGGGCAGAAAACCAGCCTCGCGAACCGCCGCGAACGACCGCTCGTCGCGCATCCCGATGTCCACGTCACTGTGTGAGACGTGATCGAACTGAAACTCGCCCATGAACCAGATCGAGTCGCGCATGATCAGGGCCGTGAGCACAATGGAGGCCGCCAGAGCACAGGAAATGACCCCGGTGAACGTCCGCCCGGGATTGCGGGCCAGGCTGCGCAACGCAATGTGCGTGCGGAAGCCCAGCCTTCGCCAGATCGCGGGAAACCGCTCCAGGAACATGGCCGATCCGCGTCCCGGCGGGCGGGGACGCATAGCCTCGGCCGGATGCAGCCGGAGGATCTTCCACACCCCCTTGGCTGTTCCCACCACCGCGCACGCGACACTGATGGTCATTCCAAGCAGAAACAACCGCGGGTAAAGTTCGAAGAGGTAACTGGGAAACTGGTAGAAGAGCTTGAACATCCCGACCAGGCCCCGGGCAAGGGCCACACCCACAACTATGCCTCCCAGCCCCCCGAGCACACCCACCACCAGCCCGAAGCCAAGAAAGTGCCCCAGCACCTGCCAATCACCGCAGCCCAGAGCCTTCAGCGTGCCAATGATGGTCCGCTGCCGCTCGGCCAGACGGCTCATGACCACGTTGAGCACCAGGGCCGCAACCAACAGGAAGATGGCGGGCATGATCACGGCCGAGACGCCCAGACCCTTGATCTCGTCGGACAGAAAGCGGTTCGAGGCCTGTCGCTTACGCGGCGTGAGGGCGAGAACGCCGTAGGGATCGAGCACCCGGTCGATCCGCTCCAGGATCGCGTCGACGTCGGTACCCGTTCCGGGCACAACGCGGCCGACGATCTGGTTGCACGCGTCCTGAAAGTCAAGCAGCTCGCGGGCATACCGCTCCTTGATGTAGAGGATCCCAAAGTGCTCGGGGTCGGGGGTAATGTCACCTTGACCGCGGACCGCGTAGACGTATTCCGGGCTGATGGCCGTTCCCACGATGATGAAGGATTGCCGGCGACGGTTAAGGATGAGGCCCACGCGGTCACCAGGCTGCAGGCCGTGAGCTCTGGCGAAGGACTCACCGAGAATGATTTCCTCCTTGCGGTCGTCAGAAAAGCCGGAGCCGCGGACCAGGTGGATACCGTTGATGGTGTCCTCAAACCCGCGCGCCGGCGTGGAGATGAGCCGGCCAGTCAGCGGCTGAGACACGCCGGCGACATCCAGGATCACGTCGAACACGACGCGCGGCTGGATCTCCGCAACGCCGCGAAGCTCGGCCAAGCGCTCCACCACACTCAGCGGAGCCTTCTTGACGTCCACCCAGAAGTCGGCGAAGCGACAGCGATCGTAGTAGGCACGCTGACTGGCAATCAGGATGCGCTGGGCGGAACCCATCGAAATGAACGAACCCGTGCCGGCAGAGATGATGACCACGACAGTGAGCAGAACCCCCCGACTTCCCCGCAGGTCGCGCAGAAGTTTGCGGTTTAACACTGCCACCAGTCACCACTCCACTTCCATCGCCGGGATGGGCTTCTCGTTGATGTGCAGCTCGGCAACACGGCCACTGACCAGGCGAACAGTACGATCAGCGATCTCCCCAATGGAGGGGTTGTGGGTGATAATCAGGACGGTCAAGTTGCGGCTGCGGTTCAAATCCTGCAACGTGGAGAGAACCATGCGGGCCGCAGTGAGATCCAGCGCACCGGTGGGCTCGTCGGCCAGAACCAGCTCCGGCCGCTTGGCCAGAGCCCGGGCGATGGCCACACGCTGCTGCTCGCCACCCGAGAGCTGGGCAGGAAAATGGCCGGCACGCTCGCCCATGCCAACCATGGCAAGGGCTTCCGCCGGTTCGAGCGGGTCGCGGGCCAGCTCCGTAGCCACTTGCACGTTCTCATACGCGGTGAGCGTCGGTACAAGGTTGTAGAACTGGAAAACAAAGCCTACTTTCTCGCGGCGGTAACGGGTGAGGGCGTCATCGTCCGCTTGCGACAGATCGACGCCACCGTAGAAAACATGGCCGGCACTCGGGCGATCCATGCCGCCGATGAGGTTGAGCAAGGTACTCTTTCCGGAACCCGAAGGGCCGAGAATCACCATGAGCTCGCCGCCGGAGATGTCCAGATCGACGTCCGCCAATGCGGGCACCTCCACCTCTCCCATGCGAAAGATGCGGCTGGCACGCTGGATGCGAATGAGCGGCTGGACGTTGGTCATAGTGCGGTGCAGGTCGTGTCTGCCGAACCACCGGTCAGGATGCGGTCTCTCCGTGCCCGGCGGCATACCATCCCTGTTGCCTGCATGCCCAATGGGGCCTGAAAGCCCGGCCTTCGCGCCGCACCTTCCGCGGCACAATCCGTCGATCCCGGCTTGTCAAGGCGATCACAATTCACGGCACCTGGGCCACGACGGCCTGAACACGAAGAACACAAACCGACTGAAGTCAGCGGAACACCGTGCGTTTCACAATCCGGGGCTCCCGTATGCCCCTGCCCGGCTACACCACCGGACCACGCCAATCCATTGTACAGCGCCCTCCCGTTGCGTCTATCTTGCTTCTGGGCCTTGAATTGAGCACCGCCTCGCGGCTATACTGCCAACTGTGCGCCTCTGGCACCAGACTCTGGCCTGACGGCTGCCTCGGCATGTCGGCCATTCACCTCATCGCCGTCTGCTAGTCCGTCGCCCGCGTATCGGTGCCGGCGGCCAGGGCTTCACGGCCAGAATTGTCCCTTCACACCCTGCCTTGGAGGTGGACTACGATGTCTCGCAGGCCATTCGTCGTACCGTGCATCTGCTCCCTGCTCCTCTGCCTGGCTGAGACCCCGCCAGCCAGCGGACAACACGGCCGGCCGGGTCGACAGACAACCCAGGGAAACCAGGTCAGGCATATGAGGCATCCCCTTCGAGAGATGCTCACGCCGCCGCCCTCTGTGCCCAGAGACGCAGACAAGCATGTGCCGGGTGAAATCCTGGTCAGACTCCGAACGCAATCTGAAGCTGATGACGCGCTGGTCCGAGCAGGTGTCGACCGCCAGGCTTCAAAAAGCAAGACTCAAACCACAGAGAGAGTGGACGCTTTCCTCAACCGTCTCCAGGCCCGCTCCGCCGAACCCGCCATGAGGCATGTTCCTCGCAAGCTTGCGGCCCCTGGAAGGAAGGGCCCGGCGGTCGCCGCAACCAACGCCGAAATGGAGCAGAAACGAGCGGCTCTGTTCCGCTGGATCCGTGTACGGCTGCCGGACGACATGAAGGTCGAGGACGCCCTGGCGGCGGCCAAGGGGGATGCACTGGTGGAAGCGGCTGAACCCGTGTATGAATGGAGGCTGACCGATTTCATCGATCCCCCGATTGAGAACCTGCCCGACGGAACAACCGACCCGGCTTTCGACCTCCAATGGCATTTCATCAACGCCAAGATCCCCCAGGCCTGGAACTACCTCAACACCAACGGCGTCAACGGGGGCGGCTTGCACAGCGTGGTCGCGGCCGTCGTCGATTCGGGTGTGGACTACAACCACGAGGACCTGATCGGCAATATCTGGACCAATCCCGACGAGATCCCAAACAACGGGATTGATGATGACAGCAATGGTTTCGTGGATGACATCCACGGCTGCTGCGTCGTTTCCGACGGACGGAGCCACAGCGGCGATCCCATCGACCTCCACGGGCACGGCACGCACGTGGCCGGCATCATCGTCGCCCAGGCATTCAACCACCTCGGTGGCGTGGGCGTCGCGTTTAACTGCCAAGTCATGCCGATTCGTGCTGCCCACTATGCCGGTCTTCTTACCACGACGGACATCGCCGAAGGGATCACCTACGCGACCGACAATGGGGCTGAGGTGATCAACATGAGCTTCGGGGGCTACCAGTACTCCCAGGTTGTCACTGACGCAATCGAGGTTGCCTTGAGCCAGGCTGTGCTGGTCGCCGCGGCAGGAAATGATAGTCGTGCGTATCCTCCGCTCTATCCAGCCGCTCTCCCCTGGGTGATTGGAGTGATGGCATCGACGCCGTCCGACACTCTCTCCTGGTACAGCAACTACGGCTCTTACTACAATATCTGTGCCCCGGGAGATTCCATCTATAGCACGCTTCCTGGCAACATCTACGCGAAGTGGAGTGGAACATCGATGGCCACACCGGTTGTCTCCGGCGTGGCGGCGTTGATGCGCTCCTACTTCTGGCAAAGAGAGATCTGGTCTTCCAGATTCCTTGCGGCCAGTATCGTGGGGAACAAAACCGAGGAACTCGGCGAAGGTCGTTTGGGCAGTGGAGGCGTGGTAGATGCCTACAAGGCTCTCACAACACCTCCGAAACCGGGGGTGTCCGTTCTCGACTACTGGCTGTTCGATGATTCCGGTATTCACAGCGCGAACGATGACGATGGTCGAATCGATGCCGGCGAAACGGTTCACATCGGTGTGGAACTCATCAATCGCGGCGGTCAGGCCGACATGGTCATCGCCACGCTGGAGGCTCGCGCACCCGGAGCCGTGCAGGATGATCCCTACGTCAGCATCGACCTGCCGGTGATCGACTTTGGCAGCATGGGACCCTTCACCACCAAGGACAACGGCTTCATCTACGACCAGCAAGGTGTCATTACCGGCGTAACCGATCCGTTCATCGTGACCGTGGACCCGAACACCCCGAATGACCACATCATCAACTTCATCATGACGACCCATTTTCTGGACGGATGGAATCCGGAGGAGCCGGGCCCCTACTACCGCGTGGACCAGTTCCAGTACATCGTCCAACGAGGGCGGAACATCCCCACGGTGATCACCTCCGGAACGACCATGGAGTTGACATCCGACGAGTACTGGATGGTCGGCGGCCCGGTGCTCGTCGAAGCCGGAGCCACCTTGAAGATCATGCCCGGGACCCAGGTTCAGTGGGGTTCGGTCAGTGATGATCCTTACAACTCCGGGCCGCAAACCGGCTACATCATCGTGCGCGGCACACTCGACATCGCCGGCACCGTAGACAAGCCAGTGAACATGTTCCCATCCTACATGGTTTCGGGCCAGACCACAGATATCAGGGTAGAGGCCAACGGCGTGTGCGATATGTCGTATGCCAAAGTCCGAAATCCGCGGCTCACAGGCCTACGTTCCATCGATCATGCCTATCTCGAATGGGATGCCTACTCCTCCACGGTTGTGGCGCCGTCGGTGACCAACAGCATCTTCCACAAGTTCAGAGGAGGAGGCAACATTCAGGCCATGGCCTTCGACACGTGTCTGTTCGACGCGGGCTGGGTCAACCCCTCATCGTGGCCCAGCTACCTCGTTGGCGACTACAGGCGCCAATGCGTCTATCTTCAGGACAATGAGAACGTCGTTCCCTTGTCGATCAGTACGCCCGGGTCTGTCCGAATCCCGACACCCAATCCAGAAACACCAGGTGCCCTCCTGGGCAATCTTCAAGTCTGGAATGGCTCCACATACGTGCGCTTCCACGGTTGGGATGACGGCATGGATGACTACACCTCCTTTCGGGTTGCAGAGGCGATCGCCAACTACTACGGCGGGCACGTCGTTTGCATCCGTGACGCGGCCGAGGATTCCTTCCTCAGATCTTATGTGTTTGCGGCACAGGCAACTCTTCCGGGAAGGCACCGCCCGTACCTGATTGGCCTCACGGACGAGGAGAAGCTCGGCAACTACAAGTGGATCGACGGCAGCCCGGTCACGTTTACGGCTTGGTCTTCTCCTGTCACGGCGCCGCCGGGATGCTTGGTTTCTCTATACGGCTTCGACGACCGTGGCCTGCAGTATCCGGGCTGGGGTTTCTTCGACGGCTATCCCGGCCATGACCGGCAGTTCATCCTCCGCATCCCGGGCGAGTGGACGCTGGAGGCCCTGGGGCTGCCCAATAATGGCGACACCGTCGGTTACGTCTTGCAGAATTGCCCCTCCAACGTGCGCCACAATGCCTTTCTCAACAGGTATTGGGATCCTAACGTTAACCACTGGATGCGCTTTATCGCACCATCAAACGCTTCGAACTGGTATTCCTTGATGAGAGACAATTACTGGGGGACAGACTCAACAACGCTCATCGACCATGCCATTGTCGACTACTACGACAACTTCACCAGCGCACGCGTGGATTATGGCACGCCTCCTGACCATGGCTTTCCAGGCACATACCCCTTCGTGGAGAGCGTGTCGATCGCCGGTCTCCCGGCTCACACGGTCCCCGAGATCGGGGCCGGGCCGACCACCTTCAGCATCACCTTCAACCGCGACATGGACACGACCATCCAGCCGTTCGTCACGTTCGGCCCCACGCCACCGCATACCGACTTTACCGTGGAAGCCATCGGCGACGGCTGGACCAGCCCCCGAACCTGGGAGGGTACCTTCTGGATCACACCCGTCACCGGCGAAGGCTACCACCTGATGCGCATCTCTGGCGCGGTGGCGGCCAGTGACCCGTGGCTGGTGAGCGGCTACGACGTCGGCCGGTTCCGCTTCGAGATCAAGACCATGGGCATCGCCGCCATGACCCTGCAAGCCACCGGCCAGGAGGGCGCTATCCATGTTTCCTGGCAGCAGGACGATTTCGACCTGCTGGCAGGCTACCACCTCTACCGATCGAGCACAATCGACGGCGCTTACGAGCGGATCAACGCGACCATCATTCCCGTCGGCCAGGAGTCCTACACCGACACCAACGTCACCCCGGCCGTTCCGATGTTCTACAAGTTCACCGTGGTCCAGACCGATCTGCTCGAGTCGGGTTTCTCGAACGTGGCCTCGGCAGCGGCGCTGGACACCATCCCGCCGGTTTTGACACATACTCCCCCGACCATCGCGCCGCCGGGCGCGGGTCTGCGTCTGACCGCAACCGCCACCGACAACGTGTCGGTGAGCACCGTGAAAGCCTTCTATCGGCCGCTCGGCTCCACCGGTAACTACACGCCACTGCTGATGACCCGCATCACCGGCAGCCAGTACTCTGCTGTGATTCCTGGCTCCGCCGTCCAGCCTCCAGGCGTTGAATACTACCTCCTCGCCACCGACGGGATTAGCCAGGTGTACGATGCCACCCCCGCCGTTCCGCACCAGGTGGTAGTCACTCATCAGCCATCGCTCACTTCCGTTACGCCCAACCACGGCCCCGCGGAGGGCGGCACGCCGGTCGCGCTGGCAGGGACCCTCTTTCAGCAGGGCGCGAGCGTATTCTTCGATGCTGCCCTGGCATCTAACATCGTCGTGGTGAGCCCGAACCAGATCACTTGCACCACCCCACTGCACTTCCCCGCTGAGGTCGATGTCAAGGTCGTCAACCCGGACGACTCCCAGGCTGTCCGCCTCAAAGGCTACTCCTATGAGAACGTCGGCGCGGTGCTGTCTCTCCCTCAAACCTCTGGAGACTACGGCACGATGGTGGAACTCGATCTGACCGCCTCGAATGTCGTCGGCCTGCGCGCGGCGGATGTCACCGTCACCTTCAATCCGGCAGTGCTGTCGGTTTCGGAAATCGAATGCGGCACGCTGACCGTTGGTTGGGCGCTCTCCTATAACCTGAGCCCGCCCGGCACGATCCGGATCTCGCTGGCCAGCGCCACCGAGGTCACCGGCTCCGGTTCTTTGGCCCGGCTGCAGTGTCAGGTCATCGGCGCGCCGCCGGCCTCCA
This sequence comes from Planctomycetota bacterium, assembly GCA_022711465.1. Classification (GTDB taxonomy): domain Bacteria; phylum Planctomycetota; class Phycisphaerae; order UBA1845; family PWPN01; genus JAGNEZ01. The sequence continues at coordinate 21,825 of JAKLEZ010000019.1, forward strand.
CCGACCTGACCATCGCTCCCGCCACACTCAACGACGGCGCCCTCACCTTTGAGACAAGCCACGGCGTCTTCCTCGTCAACGGCTTCTTCACCGTCGCAGGTGCGGTGAGCTACTACAGCGGCGGGCATCTGCCCGGCGTCGCGCTGATCACGCAGGGCGACGGCAGCTACGCGGCAGTCTCCGACGCCGCAACCGGGACCTACTCCATCACCAACATTCCCACGGGCAGTTACACGCTCACGCCATCAAAGACCGATAGCGTCGCCGAAATCACAGCTCTGGACGCCTCCTATGTGCTCCAGACGTCGGTCGGTTCACGTACCCTGTCGAGCCATCAGGCCATCGCCGCCGATGTGAACCACAATGGCTCGGTCTCGGCGATGGACGCGGCGTACATCCTGGAGAAGTCGGTTGGTCTCCGCGAGGTGCCCTTCCCCGGCTCCGGCCGGATCTGGTCGTTTGACCCGGAAAACCGGACCTATCCGCTGTTCAACAACGACCAGGCCGGGCAGGATTTCTTCGGCATCCTGCTCGGCGACGTCACCGGCAACTGGACCGCCCTGTCCGGCATGTTGGCCTGGCGAGGTTGCGAGGACGACGCCGCATCGATCTCGCTCCGCCTGCCCAATGTCACCAGCAGGCTGGGCGGCCGGGCGAGCCTCAGTATGGCATTGTCGGTGGGCAACGCGACCATGCATGCGGCCAACATGCTTATCTCGTATGACCCTGCCGTGCTCAGCCTGGACGAGGTTGTCCTTGGTCCGGCGGCGGAGAACATGCTCCTCGCCGTGAATCCGCTGCCCGCCGGCAACATTCGCATCGGCCTGGCAGGATCCCAGGCGGTCAGCAGAAGTGGCACGCTGCTGAACATCAGCTTCACTGTGATTGGCGTGGACAACGCACCCGTTCCGGTGGTCTTTCAGCAGGTCGAGATTGACGAGGGCACAGTCTGCGCCACAGCGGAGGACGGCTCCGTGACCCTGGCCTTCGCGACCGGAGATCTGGACAGGGACGGCGACATCGATGTTGCCGATCTCCATCGGTTGACATCCTGTTCGTTGGGGCCAACCGTCCGCCAGCCAGACCCTGCGTGCCAGAGCGTTGACTTCGACAAGGACGGTGACGTCGACCAGACCGACTTCGGCATTCTCCAGCAGTGCTACAGCGGAAGCGGTGTGCCAGCCGATCCCGACTGCGACCACTAACAGTCGCCGACGGCAGGCAGGCCGGGGCGGTGTGGTCGACGGCACCTGAGTCGGCGATCGCTCCCAAGGGGAGCTGGCGAGATGCGAAGACGCTCAGCCAAACCGCGCCACGGCGCGGTATCACGACTCCAGGCACCAGACCGCCGGTTGCGAGGAGGCTTGCCCCCGATGCCCAAACAGACGCTGGACAGCAACCTCGGGAAACGAGACCGATAGGCTTCTTCCACAACCAGGTGGACGCCCCCGTTGGCCCGGAAAACAGGGAAGAGCCTGAAAACGGGCTAGGCGTAGCGGAGAGTGCCGTTATAATGCCGAGAACACGGCCCGGCGGAAGAGTCGGGCAGGGCTTCACGGACAACGTCGGATACAGGAGCGAAAGACCATGGCTCGGAAACAGACGACCACACTCACCCGCCGACAGACATTGCGTACTGCGGCTGCCGTCATTGCCGCCCCAACGCTTATCCCCACCCGCCTCCTGGGCGCTGACGCCCCATCCGGGAAGATCCACATCGGGATGATCGGAGTGGGCTGGATGGGCGGCGAGAACCTGAACGCCTTCCTCGAGGTGAAAGAGTGCCGCGTGGTGGCTATCGCCGATGTCGACCAGAACCACCTCGCCAGTGCCGTCAAGAGTGTCAACGCCAAGTACGGCGACGAAGGCTGCAAAGCCTACAAGGACTTCCGGGAGCTGATCGGTCAGAACGACCTCCAGGCCGTGTGCATCTCCACGCCTGACCACTGGCACTCCATCCCCGCGATTGCGGCGGCCAAGGCGAAGAAGGACATTTACTGCGAGAAACCCCTGTCAAAGACTCTGGCCGAAGGTATCGCCATGGTCCAGGCCGCCCAGCAGAACCATCGCATCTGGCAAACCGGCTCTTGGCAGCGCAGCGGCAACGACTTCCGCAGAGCCGCCGAACTGGTCCTCAACGGGTATGTCGGCAAGGTCCGGCGCGTCGAAGTCGGACTGCCGTCCGGCCACGCCGATTTCGAGAGAACCGGCAACAACCGCCCCAACTCTGACCCACCCAAGGAAGTGGATTACGACTTCTGGGTCGGCCCATCCGAGATGGTGCCGTTCAACCCCTGCCGCTTCCACAAGAACTGGCGATGGAACTACAACTTCGGCGGCGGGCAGCTGATGGACTGGATCGGCCACCACTGCGACATCGCACACTGGGGCCTTGCCAGCACCAGCTACGGTGTGGGGCCGGACGACGAAATCGGACCGATGGAGGTCAGCGCCACCGCCGAGTTTCCGCCCCGCGATGCGCTCTGGAACACCGCCACCAAGTATCGCGTGGAATGCAAGTACCCCAAGGGAATCGAACTGACCATCGCCGGTGGCTATGACGAGATCCGCAGCGGCGCGAAGTGGATCGGCGAAGAGGGGTGGGTCTGGGTCGATCGCAGCGGCTTCGAGACCTCCAAGCCCGAATGGAAGAAGGAGATCGAACAGCGCGAGAAGGGCAAGGACCTCAAGGTGCTCCTCAAGGACACGCACGGCGCCCACCAGCGGGAGTTCATTGAGTGCGTGAAGTCCCGCAAGAAGACGCTCACGCCGGCGGAAGTGGCCCATCGCTCCACAACACCCGGGCACCTGGGCTACATCGCTTCGGTGGTCGGCCGGACGCTGAAGTGGGATGTGGCCAAGCAGCAGATCGTCGGAGATCCCGAGGCCTGGAAGTTGCTCTCCAGGCCGATACGGGCCCCCTGGCACGTCTAGGCGATGCCCGCGACCAGACAGGGGAATCAACTGAGACGTGCGGCCGCAACAGAGGCTTGCACCGACTTGCACGTGCTACGAGCAGCGATCCCCGCCCCGTGGAGCCGCCAACCCAGACGCCATGTGAGCCGGTGATCGCGACCACCGGCGCCGTCAATGCGACCTCAATCCCCCGGCTGTCGAGCACGGGCTCAGCATACTCCGCGCCCCGAAATGGCTTTGAATGCCGCCTGTCGCCCCACTACCTCGATGAAGGCCAGCATGTTCTCCAGGGGGACATCCCCTTCCACGGCGTGCGCCGGCGACAGGATGTAGCCGCCATCCGTCCCCAGTTCGATCAGCCGGCGGGTCGCGCGCCTGACCTCCGCAGGTGTTGCGAAGGGCAACAGCCGCTGCGTGGACAGCCCCCCCCAGAACGACAGGCGACGACGATACTTCGGCAGCAAGGACTCGACGTCCATCACCTCCGGCTGGAAGGGGTTGAAACAGTCAACACCGAGCTTGATCAGATCATCAAAGAGCTCATCCACGTCCCCGCAACAGTGGATCACGACGCGTTTGCCCGCGGCCCGCACGGCGTCGTACATGCGCTGCAGAACGGGATACAGATACTCCCGCCAGAGCGGGTAGCCCATGATCAACCCGCGCTGCTGGCCCCAGTCGTCGCCGAAGTAGACCGCGTCGATGTCGTACTCCAGCGCCTTCTTCACCTGGGCAATGTTGTAGTCCGCAACGGAGTTGAGCAGCTCGCGCACGAACTCGGGATGGTCATAGAAGTCCAGAAGCAGCGTCTCCAAACCGCGCAGGGTCCAGGCCCGTTCGAAGAGCGAGAAGCCCAGGCAGAAAACGCGGAAGCAGTCAGGATAACGAGCCAGCTTGTCCGGTATGTCCTCGTAGAAGCGTCGATCGAGGGGATCGGGAAACTCATAGTCCCGCAGGGTCGGCTCGAGAAGCACGCAGCCGCGGACGATGCCGATGTCCTTGTCAACGCTGCGGTCCCAGACGACCCCGAAGACGTCGCGGTACTGGTCGATGCCTGAGTCAGTGAAGAAGCCGATGTCACTCCCCAACTCAACGAGATGATTGTCCAGCATGCACAGCGGATCCGGAACACCCAAGTACTGGGCGAGCGCATCTTTGGCCTCCCTGGTGAACCGGAAGGACCATGGCACATAGGGCGGACGCTCATGCCTCAGGACAGCGTGGACGACCTCTCGCTTGGTCATGCCGTATCCTCTCAACGCAAGCGAATGCACAGACTGATGACAACCAGTATAACCATCGTGCTCCACCACCCGAAGGGCGACCACCGCCTCGGTTGCATCAGTACCCCCCCCCATCCGGGGTGCGGGAGCACGCCGTCACCGTCCCATCGGAGACCTCATCGGCAAGGGTACGCGAGACGAAAACGAGCCCGCAGCCGGAATGAAAGCCAACCACCAGGAAGGTCGAAAACGCAGTCTTGCCGCCGCAGCCGGCACCCCGAGTAAGAGCGTGCGCACACGCGAGCAACGATCCGGCAGCGACTCACCAGGCCGGAGCCCGACAAGACAGGAGACGATTGTCGCCTTCCTCGCTCCGATGTACAGCCGGCAGATAAGCCATGACTGCGATCAGACCCGAGCTCATCACTTGCCTGCGGGAACTGCTCGCCCCGCCACGCGCTTCGCCCTGATGGCTGCCCGGAACAGACTCAACTCGCTCGGGTCATACGGCCGGTGGTCACTGTGGTACAGATCGTGTTGCCATTGGGCTGGCTCGCCCTTGCCTGGACGCCAGCCCCAACCGAGGTGCGTCTGCGTCCTGCCGTTCACCAGCCCCCAGTGCATACAGCCGGCTCCGGTTCGTTCGAAGACCGGCAGGCAGCCGGCCACAGTCGAATTCAGCGGCCGGTTGAGCCACTCCGTGCAGATGACCGGCCGGCCGAACGCCAGCAGCCGCTTGATTTCCGCTTCCAGCCCCTCCGGAGAACCGTAGTTGTGAAAAGTGACAATGTCGCTGCGCATCAAGCACAGACGGTTGAGATCGGCATCGTTGCACCACAGACCAACCGTCAGCGGCTGCGCGGGCTTGACTTCCCGCGCCCAGTCGAAGACACGATCGACCAGCGCCGCAGTCAGCAAGCTGGTCCCGTTGATCGGCTCGTTGTACAGGTCCCAGGCCAGGACACGCTCATCGTCACGAAAAGAACCAATGACGTCTTGAACGTAACGACGCAGCCGCGACCACTGGACGACGTCGCGTCCCAACGTGTGCCCGGGACTCGGCGTCCAGCCATTCGCGTACCACCCGAGAATCACATCCGGCTGCTTGCCATAGATTGGGTCACTGATCAGTCCAAAACTGCAATCATCAAACAGCGCCGGCATCAGCCGAATACCATGTCGCCGGCTGATGCCGAACAGCGCGTCCAGTCGCTTCCTGAACGCGGACGGATCGTGCTCCCAGACGACGAACGGCAACACCACGCGCATGCAGTTGAAACCGATGTCCTCCGCCAGCGACAATTCCTCGTCGATCAGATCGGGGTCGAGACCGTACTCCATGAACATCTCGGTGTAGCTGATCGCGTTGGCCGGCACGTAGTTGAACCCGCACGGCCAGGGCTGCCTGCGGTACCACTCCTGGACCTGCCCTCGCGACCACCGCGGCAACGTTGACCGGATCAGAGCGATATCGATGTACTGGCCGCCGCTGGTCTGTCGGCAGTGAACCGCGATTAGGTTCCGCCCCGGCCTGAGGGAGTCGCCCGCCTCCTGCGCCACCGGCACAAGATCGTGCCCGACATTGTAGCCGCCGATACTCGCGGCCAAGATACCATTGAGGTAGACTTCCGTGTCCTCGTCGTGGTGGATCGTGAGGAAGAGCTCACCGTCCGGCGCACGGTCAAGCGCAAACGCCTGGCGCAGCCAGATCTCCTTCGTGTTCCATTCGGTGCGAACATGCGTATTCGGTGTCGAGGCCGTGCCAAAACCGCCACAGCCGGTCTTCCACGCCGAATCGCCGAAATCGGGCTTGACCCAGCCCTCGATCGGCACTTCGGTTGTGTACCGCCACTCGGGGATTGCCCCAACACCACTGGGGACAATCACCCACACTCCACAGTCATCGACACTCGCCGGCGTGGCCGTGGCCCCAGAAACGGCCGCAGCCTGTGCCCACACCGTCGCAGCAAGCAACCCGGAAACCGTCCAGCACGCACCTGTCGTCACTGCAGGTCTCCTATCCACAAGGCCCCTGTCGCCGTGCGCCGGGCCTCCGGATAGTGTATCACGGAAAGCCTCCATTCGCGTATCGCGCGGTAATCCGATCGCTCGCGGAGCACCAACCGCAAGTCCGCCTGGGTTGCACCGAGGCCTTGATGGAATGGTCGAACGAGAGACGGGCGGTGCACGCCGGACCCGCCCGCCCGCTTGAGACATGATGCCTGCCTCAAGGGCTTTCTCACAGGCTTTGGCATGTGGGGGCGGCTGGCACGACAGCACCAGCTCGCCCGGTCCGCGCAGCCCTGGGAATGCACCTCGTTCATCACCGGCGGGGCTGCGGTGTGCCCGGGGCGTGGAAGACACCGTCGCCAAAGTTGCCGTTGCCAAACAGTTTGGTGCCCGCAACGCAGCTGATGCTGATCCTCGGAACATCATCCAGCGTCACACCCTCCGGGAGCGGAACCGTCAAGGTCTCGTTGTGGTAGCCGCCTAACCTGAAGATGTTGTCTAGAAGCATAACCGGGTGTGCAAAATCGTTGTTCTTGATTCCGACGACGGCCGGCGGCACACCCAAACCGTCGAAGGTGAAGTCCTCGATGACGATGGTGCAGTTGTCAACGATGCGGGCCGTCCCGGACACACCGTGAATGAACCGGTTCTTGAGCTCGGCGATGTAGCCGACGCGCGAGTCGTCTGAGCCGCAGCGGCTCTGGGCGGGCTGCAGGGCCTGAGAGCAAGCCCCTACCCAGACCAGAACAGCGAGCAGCCCGAGGCAGAGTCTGTTGCTGTCACCCGTCATTCCAGATCCTCCGTGATCCTCACCATGCACACAGCGCCCACGGAGCGTCTGCATGAGCCGCGTGGTAACATGACCACCATTCCCATGCCCTGAACACGAGTAAAGGGCGTTCTTGAGTGCAATCGGCAAAAGCCGGTCTCGCACTGCAGGCAAAGCGGACGAAACTCCAACCGGTATCCTACCGGTCAGATCAACCGGGCGTGAACCTCCGGCCAATGGAAGTCAGTCCTCGCGAAGGCCTGGCAACAGGCAAGTTCCGGCCGGCGGCCGAGATGCGCGACAAGCCACTCCGCCAGCTCCGATCGGCTGCCGGCACCGCGGCAGCATCAGCAGAAGCCCGTTCGCCGCGCCACTGCCGGTCGAAGCGGCGAGCCCAGAACAAGGTTCCTTGCCAGTGTTCGGGCCCTCATTGACCCCACACCGTGACCTGCGGGCCAAACCAGCCCTTCTAAAACCTGCTGTCAGATCTAGTCAGGTCAACCGAGCAAATCCACTGTGCCGCACCTCTCCGCCAATGCGTCGCTCGGCATCCCCCAGGCGAATGGCCTCCGAGAGCTCACCGAATATCTCATCCGCCGCGGCCAGGTAGGCCTCCACATGCCCCTCGCCGTGTGCTAGCGAGGCATAAAACCCACCGCCGGCCAGAATCCCTCGATCCAGCATCCGAACGGTCAGCAGAGTCTGAAGGGCCAAGGCATTTGGATACTCAAACACCAGACTCGTGATCGCAGGATGTCCCGTGAGCTTCAGTGCAACACCGTGCCGATCGGCGATCTCGCACATGCCCTTCCGGAAACGCAGTCCAATGGCGGCGATGTGCGCGGGCACATCCACGCGCTGCATCTTGCGCACCGTGGCCAGCGCTGCCACCGGACCCACGCCTTCGGTCCAATAGGTGCTGGAGATGAACGAACTCTGCGCCGCCTGCATGATCGCAGCCCGACCGATGACCGCGGCCATCGGGTGACCGTTGCCAAGAGCTTTCGCGAAGACCGCCATGTCCGGCTGCCATCCATACTTGAGATGAGCGCCACCAAGCACCAGTCGCCAGCCAGCGGTGATTTCGTCCACCACCAGGACCGCGCCGCACTTCGCGCACAACTCGCGCACCCCGGCCAGAAAACCCGGCGCAGGCTCGACCGAGCGGGTCGGCTCCATGACCACTGCGGCGAGACGACGACCGTGCCGCTCGACGATCTCCGCAAGCTGATCAATGTCGTTGTATGCAAAAGGCATCGCCGTGTTCGCGAGTTGAGATGGTACACCGCAGGGAGACAAGCCCGGAAGCAGGTGGCCACTGAGAGCATCTGCCGAGGCATCACCCGCGGCGCGGTTTGCGGCCAGATACCAGTCATGCCAGCCATGGTATCCGCAGAACGCCACCAGGTCCCGATTCGTTGCGGCCCGCGCGATGCGCACGGCGACGGCCATGGCCTCTCCACCCGTGCGAGCGTAACGGACACTCTGGGCCCAAGGATGGATGTCCAGCAACAACTGCGCGAGTTCGACCTCCTCGGGATTGTTCAGCGTGCACATCGACCCGCTCTGAACGCGACGGACTACAGCGGAAGTCACGTCGGGATCCTGATAGCCCAGCAGGCAGGCACCGATACCCATAATGGACATGTCCACGTAAGACCGACCGTCCAGGTCAATGACCTCACACCCCTTCGCCTCTCGGTAGTACGCCGGCCACTGGCCAGGGGCGAACATCTCCGGCCGTTTGCTCAGCAGCTGGGTGCCGCCGGGGATGAGCGTCTTTGCCCGCCGATAGAGTCTTTGACCACTTCCAGATGTGCACGCCGCCGCCGGTGCACGAGTTGTACTCATCCTGTGTCTCCTGTCAATGAGGCCGCTTCCGGACCCAACTCAATCACATGTCGGCTCGAACGGGATCATCGGACCACTGAAGCAGGACGCAAAGACTGCGAAGTCCTGAGCATCGATGCTCCCGTTGCCGTCCTGGTCGAAACAGACACAATTCTCCCGGACGCCCGCCTCAGCGCCCGAGTAACACCGCTGGAACACGCCGAAATCGTCGAGATCCACATCGTGGTCCGAATCCATGTCCGCAAACAGCCGCTGGCACAGGGCCGCGTTGCCGATTTCGAACCGGACCAGCGACCACTGCGAATCCGACGCGGTGTCGCCCCGATCGATGTCGCCGAAATCCAGGCGAGTCATTCCTCCTACCTGATACTGCTGGCCGCGGAATCGCGTCCCGATGATCCGGCCGTCCACGTAGTACGTGACGCCCCCAGCGCCCCCCTGAGCTGCCGGATCGAAGACAATTTGATAGGTGTGGTAAACCACGCTTGGGTTGATGGCGCTCAGCCTCTCGCTCGGATGCGCGTTGCTGTCCACCACCCACACACCAGTGGTGTCCGACGTTCCTCCGGCCACCAGATGCAGGTTCCACCAGTCGTTGCGGTCGATCACGCCAAAAGACGCATCGAACACCTGGGCGGCAGTGTTCACCTTGACGCGGGCGGTGTACGTCCAGCCCCGGGGGTCGGAGGCGTCGGCCGGATCGAGGCTGTAAAGGTAGCGCTGAGCGCCGCCGGCATGGCCTTGGGTCCGCCAGTAGGCTTCAATGTCCACCCCGGGGCCTACGGTCCCGCCAATACCGGTAAAATCGTCTCGTTGCCAGCCCTCCGTGGAGGGATCGTTCGAACCCTCGTGCAACGCGATGACAGCGTCGCCCAGGGACAACTGGAAGCCGCCTCGCTCTCCCCTGGCACCGGCGAGGCAGATTGGGTAACTCCGCCCCTTCTGGACGGTCAGAGTGAGACACGAGGCCGACCCGCCACACGGGTCACCACCACAGTCGTCGTTGCAGGCCAGCCGTGTCCCCAGACACCCATCGTGGATGGAAACGACCGTGTCCAACGCGGAACCGCAGGTGCTCAGTTGCAGGAGACCGTCCTGCGGCGCGGTGTAAGAATACCAGACTCCCCCCGTCGCATCCACACCGGAACAACCCGCACCGGAGTCGTCGGTGGAGGCGGCGAGCGTTGTTCCGCGGATGGTCCCGCGACGAACGGGGATCGCCCTCCCACAGGTGTCGTTGACCGGCGGCCCGCAGACGATTTCCAGGTTGAAGTTGGCGCCATGCGAAGCATCCGCTGCTACACGAAGGAGGTAAGTCTGCCCCTCAGTGGCCTGAAAGGTCGCGCACGGACCGGTCCCGCAGACCCGCTCAGAGCAAGTCCCACTGCACACCATCTCACTGGCAGCATCACAGGTACCGGCATACACCGCAAGCCTGGCACCCTCGGGCAGCCCGCAGGCGGCGACGATAGCGGTACCGGTGCAGGTCGCAGTGTAAGCATACCAGGTGTCGGCCAGCCCGTTGGGCAACCCGCACAGGGCGGGTCCGCCGGCGGTCGCGAGCGCGGTCGTGCTCGCGAGGGAACCATCGGTCACCTCCGCCGCCTGCAGGCATTCGTCCGCAACGATCCGCCAATGGGTGCCCATCAGACAGGGATTCTCGCCCGGCTGGTCCACCTGATAATAGACGGTCCAGATCGAGCCGTCCGCGAGCTGCAGCGATGCGGGATAGCCCAGATCGCCGTTGAGGGCGCCGGACAACCTGATCTCCTGCTGCACGTCCCAAGTCTGTCCACCGTCCCGGCTGAGGCAGGCATACTCTCCCAGCGGGTCCCATCGCTTGGCATAGGAAACGAGCAGCCAGCCGTTACTCAGCTGAAGGAGGTGCGGCGGATAACCATGGACCGCCGTCCTGTGGGGTGTCGACCACGTGCAACCACCGTCATCGCTTTCCGATTGAATGAGCAGCTGCGGGGCGTTGTTGTCCCGGAACATGGCCAGGAGTCGTCCGCCTTGCAGCTCAACCACCTGAGGCTCATCATACGAGAGCATGAGCGCATCCGCGGGAACAGGAAAGTGCGAGATCACCCGCCAGGTAAGCCCGTCGTCGGTCGACTCGGCGATCGATACTGCGTGGGGCGAACCGGCGGGCGGACCGTTGTAGTCCATGGGAACGGTGTGCGAAGTGTGCGGCTCAAGTCCGAGATAAAGCAGTCGGCCATCGCGCAGCTGAATGGGCCCGTGCGGCGTCGTCACCGGCGTACGGACAGGTGCACTCCAGGTGTACCCGTCGTCGCTGGAGCGAACCACGTAATGACCCTGAAGCGGCGTCCCGTAGGGCGGACCGGTGAACCAGCTGACCAGCATGGTGCCCCGCACGGTGCGGAGAATCCCCGAGTCGCGATCGTCGATCGGAAGGTCGTAGATGGTGGTCGGATCGCTCCATGTCTCCCCGCGGTCGCTGCTACGGACCATCTGAACCTTGCCGTCTGGCGAGACGTGTGCGCTGCGATCGCCCGAAAAAACAGCGATCAGGTCGCCGTTGGGCGCCTCGGCAATACTCGGCCAGCCAATGTAGCGGCCCGGTTGCTTGCACAGGACCCTGCGGGAGAGGATCGTGGCGGAGCCCTGGCCACGCGCCCCCACACTCGGAACCAGGGCAGCGACCAGGACCGCAAACCCCACAAGCACGTGCTTCAGGCACATACGCTTCACCTCTGGACCCACCGGTGCAGAACGACGCCACTTCGATGGCACAACTACTGCGGTCGGATCGATGAACCGCCAGAGGAAAGCGAGGCACGCCTGAGCGGCGGCGCGGCCCGCGCCCGACGTCATCCAGGGCCGGGTCTGCCTTTCATCTCGAGCGGCGTTTCACCAGGAGCCAACCACCCAGACCGACCATCAGAATCGAGGCCGGCTCCGGTACAGGGTGCTGCCCCAGTTCAAAACGCACCAGCGCCCATTGCGAGTCGGATTCTGTCGCTCCCCGATCATTGTCGCCGAAATCCAGCCGATAGAGGCCCGCAACGCCGGCATTGAAGTTCTGGCCACGCATCCGCGAACCGGTCGCCGCCCCATCCACGTAGTAAGTGGCCTCTCCGGTTCCGCCGGCACCAGCCGGGTTGAAGACAATCTGATACGTGTGGTAGTCGGAACTGGGGTCAATTCCGCTGAGCTGCGGCCCCTTGGACGCGTCAGGGTTCATGAGGTAGACGCCTGCCGCGGCCCCGGTCAGCAGGTGAATCTGCCACCATTCCTGGCCGTCGATGACGCCAAACGAGGCTTCGAGGATGTCCGTGGCCAGGTTGGCCTTCACCCTCGCGGTGTAAGTCCAGCCGGTCGGGTCGTCCACGTCCGCCGGGGTGATGCCCTGAAGGTAGCGTTGAACGCTCCCGGCGTTGCCATGCGTCTGCCAGAACGCCTCGCTGTCCCAGCCCGGAGCCACGGCACCTCCCAAACCAGTATAGTCGTCGAGCGCCCAGCCTTCAGACGCAGGGTCGGTCGATCCTGCATGCTGGTACGGAGCCGCACCGGCGGCCGCAGCAGCTGCCAAGACGCCCACTACAACCCCAATACCTCGAATCAGGTTTCGCGCGTGCATTCCTCTTCTCCTTTCTCACCGCCAACAGTCAAAGCAGCCAACACAACCGAAACAGACGCTCAGTCATTGCATGCAGGGTCGGCCGGCACCGCCGGACCGCTGAAGCAAGCCTGGAACTCCTCGAAGTCGGTGGTGTCGACGTCGCCATCACCGTCGGCGTCGAAGCATCGGCAACCTCCGAGGATCCCGCCGCCGCCGCCCGCAAAGCACAATTGATAGACGCCGAAGTCCCGCTGGTCCACATCACCATCCGCGTCCGTGTCGGCGAACGGCCGCGGGCAGAGCGCGGAGTTGCCGATCTCGAACCGCACCAGCGACCACTGCGAATCCGACCCCGCACTGGTACTGTCGTTATCACCGAAGTCCAGCCGAGTCATCCCTCCAACCTGTGGCACTTCTCCGCGAGCCTGCGTGGCAATGGGTACCCCGTCAAGGTAGTAAGTGACTCCCCCCGCACCTCCGTTCACTGCCGGATCAGAGATGATCTGGTAAGTGTGAAAGGCTGCGCTCGGATCGATCTCGCTCACCCGCGGCCCTGCACCGTAGTTTGGGTTGACCAGGAACACGCCTCGGGTTTCCGGGCTGCCCGGCACCAGGCTCAGACTCCACCAGTCGCCCCCCTCGATGACGCCAAACGACGACTCCCATACCTGGGAGGCCGCGTTCGCCTTCACCCTGGCGGTATACGTCCAGCCGCGAGGATCCGACACATCGGAGGTACCCAGTGTATACAGATACCGCTGAGCAGCCCCGGCATTCGCCCGGATGCGCCAGCTGTCCTCGCCATCACTGCTCGGCCCAGTGATGCCGCCGACGCCGGTGTAATCGTTTAGTGTCCAGCCTTCGGTGGCCGGATCGGACAGCCCGATGTGCTCGATGATCACCGTGCCGTACGAGATATCCAGCTCGAATGCCCCGCTGCTCCCTCCCGCGCCGGCCACGCGGATCAGGTAGGACGTGCCCTCGGTCACCCGCAGAGACAGGGCCGGCGTCCCGCAGCCAACCTCGTTTTCCAGATCGCCGGGGCATGTTGCCGGCTGGTGGATCGACACGACCGGACTGAACTCGGCACTGGCAACCTTGACCTTGAGCTGCCCAGACTTGGGCACGGTCAGACCATACCAGACATCCGGACTGCCGTAGGAGTCTCCGCAGCTCGCGTCACCGTCGGACGTGGCATACGTCGTGGTGCCGTGAGTCACGCCCACGGCGGCCAAGGCCACGGCATCCACGCAATGGTCGTTCGGAGGAGGCGTCTTGCAGATCACGTTCAGCTTGACGTCGCCTTGACTGTAACCATTGCCCGAGACCCGGATCAGGTAGTGCGTACCCACGGTCGTGGCAGGGATTTCTACGCGCGATTGTCGGCCGCAGGCGTCGTCGTTGCAGGCGAGTTCGTTCCCCCCGCAACCGTCCAGCACCGACAGCACCGTGTCGAAGCCGGATCCGCAGGTGTTGATCTCCAGGGGCGCGTTGCAGACGGCCGTGTAGGAGTACCACACGTCGGGAGACGCGTTCGAGTCGCCGCAGGAAGCGGTGCCGTCATTGGAGGCGGCGAGCGTAGTGCCTGTCGTCAGCCCATCGACGACCACCTGGGCATTGGCGCACTCATCATTGGGCACCGTACCCGTGCCTACGTGGAGCACGAAGGCTCCGCCCGTGCCGTTCGCTCCGGAGACCCGGATGTAGTAAGTGGCATCCTTCTGGACAGGCAGCATCAGCCGCGAACCGCTCCCGCAGGCATTGTCGCTGCAGCCCAGTTCCGCCCCGTCACATGAGGCCCGGACCGAGAGCACGGTGTCAAAGGACGAGCCACAGCTGTCGACCGTGAGTTGGCCGGTCGAAGCCGCGGTATAGGCATACCACACATCGGCGCTGCCCTCGGAACTGCCGCACGAGGCGGTCCCGCCCGGGGTGGCAAACGCCGTAGAGCCGTAGGTCGTGCCGTCGGTGATCGGCAAGGCGCTCGCACACGCGTCCGCATACTGAACGCCCTCGACGCGGAAGTTGTCGAGGCGATAGTCGCCACGGGTGGTGGCGTCAACGCCGTCGATCAGCAGTCCGAACGCGGTGATGTCGCCGGCCGGCAGCATGACCGCCGCTCCGAGCACCATGCTCGTACCCGGCGTGTAGTCAAGGGCCCGCCACTGGAGAGCGTCGGGGTCCAGCGGCCCGACCCTCGACCAGTTGGCGAGTTCGCCGGGAATGGCCGGATCGGACGCGTACCATGTGGAACCGACACGCAGGGCAAGGCGGGCTGAGGTGACGGGGCTCGACAATCCGGCCCAGCTGAACCGGAGCCTGGCCTCGCCTCCACGACGAACCAGATACTCCTGGGTATACAGCAAACCGTAGGTGTCCGGATACGGATCACCGACATAGATGTAGCCACTCAACCCGTCGGGCAAGGCGGGATTGGAGTTCACTGAGCCCTCCGGAGGCAAGGCAGCGCCGCCAACGTGGGATATGCCGGGGTTACTGTCGAGTGTCGGAATGTACTCGATGCCGGACTCATTGATCCAACTCCAACCGGCGAAGTCCAGGGGCCGCTTGATGCCGGAAGTGGCAAATAACTCCTGATAGAGTGTAGCCCACTGTTGGGCGGAGTCGTCCTCGAGCGAAAGGGTAAAGTCCCCCTTCGCCCCCGCGGCGCCGGCGACACGAATCAGATAGGTGCGGTCCTTCGCGACGGCCACGCTCAGACAGGAACCAGGACCGGAGCACGGGGCCCCCTCGCAGTCGTTGTTGCAGGCCAGTTCGGCCCCGCCGCACCCGTCGAGCACTGATACCACCGCATCGAATGTCGGACCGCAAGTGTCGATCCTGAGCGTGCCGTTGACCGGCGAAGTGTATGCATACCAGACATCAGGGCTTCCGTTCGAGCTGCCACAGCTGCCCGAGCCGTCAGCCGAGGCCCCCAGAGTGGTCCCGACGACGCTGCCGAGTCCGACGACCTCGGCCAGGGCACAAGTGTCGTTGTCCGGTACGCCGCATTGCACCTTCAGGTTGAAGTCGCCGCCCTGGCCATTGGCCCCCGCCACGCGAACCAGATAGGTCTGCCCCTCCGTAGCGGCGAAGCTGACGCAGGAAGACGAACCGCCGCACGGGGCACCATCGCAGTCGTTGTTGCAGGCCACTTCGGCAAGCCCCTCACAGGTCCCCGAGTAGACGGCCAGCACTGTGTCAAAGCCGGAACCGCATGTGCTGATCGTCGCAATCCCGGTACATGTGGCCGCGTAGCTGTACCACAAGTCGGGTGAACCTTCAGAGTTGCCGCAGGAAGCGTTGCCGTCCGGCGAGGCGCCCAACGTCGAGGAAGCCATAAGGCCGTCCGTGATCATGGCTGCACCGCCGCACGCGTCATTCGTCAACGGGTGCTGGCCGGTCTCAAACCGGACCAGCGACCATTGGGAATCGGATGGGGCGTCGCCCCGGTCGTTGTCGCCAAAGTCCAGCCTCAGCATGCCGGGCACCTGATACCCCTGCCCGCGGGCCCGCGTCCCGATGGAGATGCCGTCGAGATAGAAAGTGACCCCACCCGCCCCGCCGTTGGCAGAGGGATCGTAGACGGTCTGGTAGGTGTGGTAGGCTGCGCTGGGGTCAACGGAGCTGAGCCGCTCGAACGGGGCGGCGTTGCCGTCGATCACCCAAACACCGGTCTGCTCGGGCGCACCGACGACCAGATGCAGGTTCCACCAGTCGCCACCTTCAATGACGCCGAACGACGCTTCAAACACCATGTTGGCCGCGTTGACCTTCACCCGCACGGTGTAGGTCCAGCCGTCCGGGTCGGCGACGTCCGCCGAGGCAAGATCGTATAGATAGCGTTGTGCCGCCGCTGCGTTGGCCTGGATGCGCCAGAAAGGCTCGGAGTCGTCTCCAGGAGAGACGGTGCCACCCACGAGAGTGTAATCGTTGAACGTCCAGCCCTCGGCGGCCGGATCACTCGAGCCCACGTGTGACATCACGACGGCTGCAGGGCAAATCGCGCTGGCACCCAGGCAGGCCCACAGCGCGACGAGCCTCCACGAGAACAGGTGCGGATTCATCTTCCTTGGCCTCCTTCGTTTCGATGGTCGATCAGCGGCTCATGAACCGCCACGAACCCTCCCCTCATCGGAGGGCAGGGTGGATTCTCTCTCGATCAGACTGGATTCGACCAATTCCCTGCGCGCCACCACCCTGGGCCGGATCATCGATTCGGCCAGCAGCTGGGCCGCCTGACAACCCAGCTCCTCAATGGACTTCACGCCAACCGAGGTGATTTCCGGGTGAACATGGGTGTACGCTGAGGAATGGTGGTACCCGATGAGTTCGACCTGCTCGGGGATCGGAATGTCACGTCGGGCAGCAACCTTGACTACCGCCATCGCCAGCGGCGGACGCACCGCCAGAATGCCGAGCGGTCCAGCAGCGTTCTGCAACAGCTGGTCGATCGCCGTCTCGTAGGCCCGCGGATCATTCGGAACCGAGCAGGTGCATTCGTCCCAGGAAGGATAGCGCCCGCAAAGCTCGCGAGCTGCCTGGCGCACACCGTTGATCAACTCCGCTTCCCCACCCACCAGCCCGCGCGAAAAGAGCACTACAGCCCGCTTCCGGTGACACAGCAGCCGACCCGCCGTGTAGCCAACATGCCTTATGTCCTCGTCGACAGACGGCAGATTCAGCTCCGGGTCGACGTGACCAAGCACGACGCTCGCAACTCGTCTCTGGTGAAAGACAAGCTTGGATTGCGAAGGCAGGCCGGCCAACAGATAGCCCGTTTCACACGACAACTGCTCGTGTTCCTCGAGCAGACGTTCCACCCGCTGCACGCCGGCATCCACGTCAACCGCTACCTGCCGGACCTCGCACGCACCGAACGCGCCCGCGAAACCTCGCTCCAACTCGCGAACTTGGTCCTCGCCACCAAACCGGCGGTCCAGCGAGGTGAGCATGAAGATGATCGGCGGAGGCTCGACGGCCATGCGCGCCCGGGCACACTCGGCCGCGCCAGAGGCAATCCATAGCTTGCCACCATTGGCCCGACGCGCGGCCCAGCCCTCACGCTCAATCTGCTTGAGAGCTTGGCGAACGGCAAACTGGCCAACACCTTTCTCTTCAATCAACTCGCGAATGGACGGAAGCGGATCACCCACCCCAAGATGGCCAACGACAACCAGTCGGCGAAGCTCCCGAACCAGCCGCATGGAGGCCGCAGCACCTTCTCGTCTGGGAATATCAATCATGCTTCAGCCCAGAGCAACCGCCAACCGCCTCAGCCAGAATGTGCCATCCAATCGGCAGGTGTGAGTGAGCCGTTGGCTTTTCATGTACTTAGTTAAACAGAACTCGAGATGCTTGTCAATGCCCCGACCGTCAGATTCACGGCTGGCTTACCAGGCAGACTAAGATCGACGTTAGTACCTACAATAAAAGCGTTTATGAGTTGTGTAGAGGCATGCGCGGATCCGTGCACGCTTCCCCAGCCGGACCATTCGTCAAGGCCATTGACACGGAAACCAGGTCCTATTACCATTGTTTGCGTAGTTGCCTACACGAGCCTGGTCTCGTGGGCGCAACCTGTACCCCCCGCACTCAGGCCGGTGACTCCGACCGAGGTGGGAGGGGCATACACATGTCGTCAGTCGACCAATGAGGGCTTCCGCGGGAGGTCTTGCGATGAACCCATCCGTCCCCAGAACAACCGTGAGCCATGCCGCCCGGAACCTTCGCTTCCCTACCCGGGCGGGTTTCACGCTGATCGAGGTCTTGGTGGTGGTCGCCATTATCGCCCTCCTCATCACCGTCCTGCTCCCCTCTCTCAGCCGGGCTCGCCGCCAGGCACGGGTGGTAACCTGCAGCAGCGGCATCTCCCAGATCGTCAAGGGCCTGATGGTCTACGCCGCGGAAAGCAAAGGAAAGTACCCCACGCGCGGCGCCAACTACCCCAACCAGGTCCAGTACAACCGCACCGCTCAACCGGACATACGCAGGTTCCTGTACCTCAAGGCGGCCAACAAGCACGCGGCAATCCTCTGGTGCCCGCTCATCAAGTCAACGTACTACTTCCAGCCGGCGAATAGCACCGAGAATCTCCCGGATGAGGAGGATCGCAGCCTGTGGTCCAAGGTCTTCTTCGTCGCGGATGTATCCCGAGGCTACGGCGGCAACCCCAGCTATATGATGGGCTACAACCTCTTCGCAGGGATGCGGGCGGGCGATTACTCCGGCCCCTACTTCTGGGCCGAGTCAGGCAATCGCAGCAGGGATCATGAGCCCCAGGACGCTGGGTATTCCCAGGACGTCATTGTCGCCGACGTCAACGAGTCCTGGCCCGCGGAGGGTTGGTCCACACCGCTGAAGCCCTACCGCAGCTTCCATTCCGAAAACCCCGAGGCGACTCCTTACCAGTTGCTCGACGTTCCCGCAACCCGATTCATGGATAGCAATGCAGGCTTCGGTGACGGCCATGTCGAAACGCGCCGGAAGATCAAGAACTACGTGGGCCGCGGCGGATACGGTAGTCAGGCCACCGGAGCTTACAGTTACTAGAGATCGAGCATGAGGTCCCTCCCAACAGCGATGTCCTGTCTCGCCTGGCTGCTGTGCCTCCCATGGCTCGCGCCCCTCACGGGCTGCAGAAAGACCGACCCGAATGACCGCAAAATCACCACCCAGGTCGTCGGAACATGGTCAAGACCGCTGCCTCTGGGTGCAGGCGAGGGCCGCGAGGAAGTGATCGAGTTCAAAGCCAACGGAACTTGCGTGTCCCGAATTGGCGAAAAAACCCAGACAGGCAAGTGGCGAATTGAAGGGGGTAAGATCGTCCTCGGCAAGAATCCGCCGCTGAGCATTCGCAGATTGAGCGAGGAGGAGTTTTCCTTCGGAAACGGCGAGGTGCCCACGCATTTGACCCGCAAGCGCGCTTCCCCTCACCCCCCTGGCGGAGAGAAAGGCTGATTCTGTGGCCAAGCGCTATCCGCCCGTCATCCTCGCCACATGCGTGGTGCCCTGGAAATCGGACTGGACACTCGACGACGCGCTTTTCCGCCAGGAAATCAGGCTCCTGCGCGACAATCTGACCCGCCACCTGTATGTGTTCGGTACTGCCGGCGAAGGGTACGCGGTCAGCGACCGCCAGTTCGACGCGATCGTGGACTTGTTCCGGCAGGAGATGCCCGGACCCGAGAATCACCCGATGGTCGGAGTCATCAGCCTCTCCCTGTCGACCATGATCGAGCGCATCGAGCGATGCCGCGATTCGGGCATCACGAGGTTCCAAGTCTCCCTGCCGAGTTGGGGGCGATTGACGGACCGGGAGGTCGCTGTTTTCTTCCATGAGGTCTGTGACCGGTTTCCCTCCTGCCGTTTCATGCACTACAACCTGCCGAGAAGCGGACGAGTCTTGACCGGTGATGACTACGCCAGGCTGTCGGCGGATCACCCTAATCTCGTGGCAGTCAAATATGGCGGAGGTCCGGACCGCGCCGGCCGCATGGATATGCTCCAAAAAGCCCCCGCCCTCCAGTTTTTCTTCACCGAGCAGGGTTACGCCGAATGTCGGGACGAGGCCGAGTGCGGCCTCCTGATCTCGCTGGCACTCTGCCATTTCGCCATGGCCAGGAGATTTCTCAACGCTCGCGGCAGCGAGTTGAGGCTATTGAGCGAGGAACTGGCCTTTCTGGGCAAGGCCCTCGAGCAAGCGGTCGGAGAAGAGGGACACATCGACGGCGCCTTCGACAAGGTGCTCATCAGGCTCCACTTGCCCCAGTTTTCTCTGCGCCTTCTGCCTCCCTACGCCTTTGCGGGCGACACGTGCATGGAAACCTTTCGGAGCCGAATACCGGCGAACTGGAGGACCTCGACGGATGAAGGAAGCTGAACCGGCAGACACCTCCCGGAATCGGACTGAGCCGCCGCAGCCGGTGCTCGCCCGCAGAGGGCCTTGTGGCCAGCGCGATCGTTGCCTGCATCTCCTCGCCGTGCAGGCTGCAGAGGCCCTCGCCGTCGTCGTACTGCTTCTTCACACGCCAAGTGCCGCCCAGACTCCCCACTCGGTGCCACAGGTGCTCGAGAGATTTGTCGCCATCGACAACGTCTGCGCATGGCCCAATCTGACGTTGCTCAAGGACGGCACCATCGCCGCGGTGATCTACAACCGTCCAAGCCACCTTGTGATGGAGGGCGGCGTTGAGTGCTGGGGCAGCACGGACGACGGGCGAAGCTGGAAGAAGCGAGGTCAGGCAGCACCACCCGAGCCCAGAACCGCGAGGGCCAATGTTGCGGCCGGCCTTGCTCACAACGGTGATCTGATTGTGCTCTCCTCCGGCTGGGGATACGCCCCGCTTTTTCGCGATCGGCGATTGCCCCCCTGGGTCAGCCGCTCTTCGGACGGCGGCAGGAACTGGCGAATCAACCGGGATCGTGACGCCGTCGTGTTTCCTGCAGGTGCAGATTACGACGATCGCGGCGAACGAATGATCAAACCGTTTGGCGATATTGTCGCCCTGCCCGACGGGCGGCTTGCAGCCAGTCTCTACCACGACTACTGCAGCGGAATCCCACAACATGGGCGCTATCACATGGGGGTCGTCAGATGGAGATTTCCATGACCGGTTTCAGACGCGACGTTCGCAACGCGGACCAATCAAGGAGGTGGAGTGGTCTCTGTCTGCTGGTTCTGGCAGGCCTTGCGATTCCACCTCGCGTTCTGCGGGCTGAGGAACTCAGCGATGCACCGCTCATCCCCCCCACCGCCGCCTGGACGTTCCTGGGTGGGAGCTGGACGATCAGCCATGGGAGCCTCGAGCAGACCGACGATTCCGGCCAGCCCCAGGCAGTCTACCGCGGCGCCTCCGTCGCGGATCCGACATTGCAGGTACGCTTCCGGGTCAATCGTGCCGGCAACGGCGTGCAGGCGGCAGGCTTGATCCTGAACGCGCAAGACTCGGCCCGCGGCTACTTCATCCACTTCGATACGCGCTTCGACCAGGTCATCCTTTTCCGCGGCGACATCATGGCCGACGGCAACGAGATCACTCGAAAGAACCAGATCGCCATGGACCCCGATCGCTGGTACACCGCTCGCGTCCAAGTCCGCGCCGGGCGGATTGAGGTCTACCTGGACCACAAGCTCTTGCTCACCGCAAACGATCGCACCTACGCCGAGGGCCTCGTCGGCCTGTATACCAGTCAGGGCTCCGTGGAGTTCTCAGACCTGAAAGTCACCGGAGAACGGGCGGCGGCCACAAGCCAGTGGAACATCAAATCCGCCCGCATGAGCGTCGCCACCGACCAGGAACTGGCCACCATCCTCGAACCGCAACGCGTCTTGTGCAGGCAGGGCTACATTGGATGGCCCTCGATCGCCCTGGCCCCCAACGGCGATCTGATCGCCGCTTTCTCCGGCGACCGCACCGGCCACATCTCCGAGGACGGCAAGACCCAGATCAGTCGAAGCTCCAACAGCGGCAAGACATGGAGTCCAGCCATCACGATCCAGGACCTGCGCATCGACGATCGCGATGCCGGTATTATCTGTACCGCCAAGGGAACGATGCTGGTGAGCTGGTTTACCGGGCCTCCTTACGGAACGGACCGGCAGGGCCACTATGTCATCCGTTCCACCGACAACGGCAAGACCTGGGGGCAGCCGATTCGCACGCCGGTCACGACGCCGCACGGCCCCATCCAACTCAGCGACGGCCGGCTCCTCTTCATGGGCCAGCGGCCGCATTCCTCGCATACGACACCCAAGGACTACAACGGCACGCCGGATGGCTCGCCTCACAAGGTCTCGATTTCCGAGTCGCGCGACGACGGCCTGACCTGGAAGATCATCGCGGACTTCCCCGTGCCCGCAGGCGACCGCATGCTCTCCTACGATGAAGTCCATGCGGTGGAAACATCTCCTGGCAGACTCGTGGCCTTGTTCCGGGACTGCAATCCACCGGATCAGCTCCGCCAATCTGAAAGCGCCGACGGCGGCGCGACTTGGTCGGTACCGCACACGACCCCGATGCAGGGTCATCCACCACACGTGATCCGATTGAGGAACGGCTGGCTGCTGGCGGTGTACGCCCGACGACGCCCACCGTTCGGCCAGTATGCGTGCATCAGCCGCGACCTCGGCGGAACATGGGACGTCAAGAAGGAGATCAAGCTCGCGGCCGCCTTCGAGGGCGATATGGGGTACCCTGCATCCGTCCAGATTAAGGACGGGTCAATCTGGACGGTTTACTACCAGGCAGAACGGCCGGGCGAGCCGCCGGCCCTGATGGGCACCCATTGGACACTGAAGGACGTGCCCGCCACGAGCCGATGAGGCTGGACGGCGCGAGAATCAGGCTCCTGCAGGGAAACCACATGGAAACGCATAAGAGATTCGTCGTACTGGGCGGAGGCTCCATGGGCAGGCGGCGGATCCGCTGCCTGCTCGCTCACGGCGTGCCGGCCTCGGCCATCCGCCTCGTCGACGTCCGCCAGGACCGGCGGGCGGAGTGCCTCTCCCGGCATGGCGTCGAGAGCCTGCCGGACCTGGAGCAGGCCCTGAAGTGGAAACCGCACGCCGTGGTCGTCTCAACGCCGACCCGCTTTCATATGGAATGCTGCGCGGCGGCGGCGCGGGCCGGTGTGGACTTCTTCTGCGAGATCGCTCTCTCCGACAACCTCGATGGTACCGAAGAACTCGCTACCTTGGTCGAGCAGCACGGGCTGGTGGCCGCTCTGGGCATTCAGACACCCTATCACCCGGTCGTCCAGCGGGCCAAACGGTGGCTCACCGAACCGGCCATGGGTCGCCCGCTGATCTACCACTTCGAGTGGGGCAACTACCTGCCCAACTGGCATCCATGGGAGGACTATACCGCCTTCTACGACCCCACCCAGTTTGAGGGTGTCTTCGTGGAGGACCTCGGACAGCTCTACTCGCTGCTTGACGACTCGCTTGCCGAGCTATCTTGCAGGACCCACAAGCTCGGCGATCTCAAGATCGACGGCTGCGACTGCTTCCAGCTCCTCGGGCGGACACGCAAGGGCACCGTGGTCACGTTTCAGTTCGATCTCCTGCAGGATCTGCAGCAGACGGTCTACCGAATCGTGTGCCAGAAGGGCGTGATCGAGATCCGG
This sequence comes from Planctomycetota bacterium, assembly GCA_022711465.1. Taxonomy (GTDB): domain Bacteria; phylum Planctomycetota; class Phycisphaerae; order UBA1845; family PWPN01; genus JAGNEZ01. The sequence continues at coordinate 45,307 of JAKLEZ010000019.1, forward strand.
CTGTTTCCGGATTGCCGCGCCGAGCGACACCTGAACGCAACCGGCCTGTCCGAGGTGTACCTGCCACCCAAGGGCTATCAGTACGAGCAGTGTTACGTAGACGAGTTTGGTGCGTTTCTCCAGGCGATCGAGAACCGGACACCCTGGCACCACCCGCTGGAGGCCGGAATCCACGTACTCAAGTGCCTTGAGGCGGCTCGACTCAGTAACAAGGAAGGCCGGCTTGTCACGGTGTAAACCCTGCGCACGACCGCATCCGGGACGAGCCGCATACGGTGGGAACTCGCCATGCCGAACGAGCGAGACACACAGGGCACCGATGTGGTGAGCAGGCCCGCGTGCCTTCGCCTTGTCAGCGTCGGGCCCACGCATCGCCGCCTGGGCCGGTTGACACTCGTGGTCGGAGCATGCTGCGGCTGGGCGGCGTGCACAGCTGCAGCAGATGGTCCCCCTGTCAGTGAGCGCGATTCCCGGGAACAAGCGGTCTCAACGCTTCGTGCCGCGCTGCGCGATGCGCCCCGATGGGTGAAGGTGCATGCCGCCGAGAGCCTCCTGGCCCTCGACTACCCGCAAGACGTCCTCCCCATCTTTCAGCAGGAGCTTCACACCGCCGGAGACCAGCCCGAGTACCGCATAGGCATCTGGCGCGTGCTCGCCCGGGCAAGCACCGACGATCGCCAGCAACAGCAGTGGGTCAACAGGATCGTCGAGGTCTTCATGAACCAGGCTGCGCCGGACCGTAACCACGCCGCAGAGACCCTGGCCAAGCTGAAATATGTTCCCTCCGCCGAGGTGAGGGACGAACTCGCGCGGGTGGCTGCACATACGACCGGCCCGTTCTCGGTCAATGCCCGATGGGTCCTGGCCAACGGGGGCAAGCCCGACGCCGAACGCCCTTTGCTCGAGTCCCTTTCGTCGGACAGAACCGACGTGCGCATCAACGCCGCGTACGCCCTGCGTCATCTGACGAAGCTCTCTCCGACCTCCCGCCAAACACTGACTGCGGCCGCGGAGAATGAACCAGCCGATTCGTCGGCCAAGGTCTACCTGCTCGGCACAGCGGCGGTTCAAGCCGGCCTCGGGGAGAACGCCCGTTGGACGGCACCGCTCGTGCACTATGCCCTCACAGGCAGACCGGATGAGGTCTACGAAGCCTGTGCAGCTCTCGCGTCCATCGGATCAGCCGCAGAGCTGCCGGTCCTCGCCGAGTTGCTGTCCGCAGCCGAACTCGATACGCGGGTTGCGGCCGCCAATGCCATTCTGAGGATCGGCCGGCGCGTTCCGCATCGCATGAGTTCCTTGGATTGGGCGGTCATCGGGGCCTACTGCCTGGGCATGCTCGCCATCGGCTGGTACTACGCTCGACGCTCGAAAACCACGGAGGACTACCTGCTCGGTGGCCGCCGGATGAATCCCCTGATTGTCGGAATTTCGCTGTTTGCCACGCTGATGAGCACGATTTCGTACCTCTCGTGGCCGGGAGAGGTGATCCGCTACGGCCCGATCATGGTCTGCGGAGCGGTCGCGGCGTATCCGTTCGTCGCCCTTGTGGTTGGCTGGTTCATGATCCCGTTTATCATGAAGCTGCGCGTAACCAGCGCATACCAGATTCTAGAGGGTAAGCTGGGACATGGCATCCGCCTGCTCGGCTCGACCATGTTCCTGACCATCCGGCTCCTGTGGATGGCCGTCATTATCTACGCCACGGTAAACAAGGTACTCATCCCGCTCACCGGGCTGCCCGAAGCGATGGCCCCTTACATCTGCCTGCTGATGGGCCTGATCGTCCTGGTGTACACGTCGATGGGCGGCCTCAGGGCCGTCGTGCTGACCGACGTGGTGCAGGGCGCGATTCTCTTCGGCGGGGCCGTCCTTGTATTCGCGGTGATCACGGTACGAATGGGCGGCATCGAGGCGTGGTGGCCAACGGCATGGCCCTCCCATTGGCCTAAGGTCGTGTGGGGATACGACGGGCATGCCCGGACGACATTCGCCGGGATCATGATCGCCATGTTCACCTGGTACATCTGCACCTCCGGGTCCGATCAGATCGCCGTCCAGCGCTACCTCGCAACCCGCGACGCCCGGGCAGCCCGGCGGGTACTGATCACCTCATTGCTCGCCGACGGCTTGACGACACTCTTCCTGGGCCTCCTCGGGCTGCCCTTGATGGCTTTCTTCCGGGCCCATCCGGAGATGATCCCGGATGGCCAGACCCTCACCAGCAATGCGGACACGTTGTTTCCCCAGTTCATTGTCTTCGGGCTTCCCGCCGGCATCACCGGACTGGTCATCGCCGGCTTGCTGGCCGCGGCCATGTCCAGCCTCTCTTCCGGCATGAATGCCTCATGCTCCGTGGTCATGAGCGACTTCCTCGGCCGGACCGAGGGAGCTGAGTGCGAGCAGGGCGCGGGCATCAGGCTCGCCCGGCTCGTTTCGGCTACCATCGGTGGCGTCGTGATTATCCTGAGCTCCTACGTCGGCGTAGTTCGAGGCAACCTCCTCGAGGTCGCATTCAAACTCGTCAACCTGTGCGTGGCCCCTCTGTTCGGCCTGTTCTTCACCGCGATGTTCATCAGCTGGGCTACCCCGCTCGGTGCCCTCTCCGGACTGGTATGCGGGCTCGCCACCGTCATCGGCATCAGCTACTGGCAGGAACTGACCGGAATGCCCGGAATCAGCTTCGTGTGGGCCCTGCCGCTCGCCCTCCTCGCCCAGATCCTGGTCAGTGCCGTGTTCAGCACCCTTTCCTTCGGCCGACGCGGCCCGCTAATGGAGACCTCCACATCGTCGCCGCCGGAAAGCCCCAATACGCATGAGGTCAACTGACACTGACAGACTCTGAACCGTCCAATTGATCGTCCTGAAGCGTCGTGCAACCAACCGGCATCTCTCGGAGAACCCGGAACACAGAAGCTCGAGCCGTCACCGTTCAGCTTGCCGAAAGGACACCTGGACCTGGGCAACACTACCGCCATTCCCCGCCCGCTTCCGGCCGATCCCCCACAGTTCAACGAGGGCTCGGCAGTACCGTCGCACCTACCGTGTCGATGGGACCCGTGAATCCTGGGCCGCCCCCTGCTACGTAACCCCTGCTCGCACCGGCCGAGTCGCCGCTGACCCAAAAGGCGTAGAGCTCCGCGCACGTCGCGTGGAATCGGAAGCGAACCGGCTGACCGGCCACGGCGGACAGGTCATCGCCGCCTCGCCACGCCACCTTCGCCTGCGTGGCGTCCCTTTCGATGGACAGGCAATCCTCCAGCGTGAACGGCTGGATCACCCGTCCATTCGAGTCCAGTACCTCAACGCGCACCTCGCCTCCGGCGGCGTCGGTATTGACCCAGAGGTGCCGGCCACCGAAGCGTAACGGCCGGGTGGTCAGGGTTCCTTTCCTTTTCGTACCCATGGACGCAAAGCCGTCGCGGCGCAGGACGGCCAGCCCTGTCCGGATAGAGGCATCCCAGAACTTGTCTGACCGAGACCGACCGCTGAAGTAGAAGTAGAGCCTGTCCCCGACGACTAGGCAGCCACCGCCCACGCTCTGCACGTTGCCCCAGTTCCACGCCCCTTCCGTTTCGTTCACCCCGATGAAACGGCGCCGGTCGGGCCGGTGCCAGTGAAAGCCATCGCGGCTGAATCCGAGGAGAATCTCGTTACGCTTCTGGATGCGGCGCTGGGCACAGACCTCGTTCGGCGGCCCTTGCCAGATCGAGAACAGACCGAGCACCACGCTCTCGTAAGGGGTGGCGTCGAGATTGTAGAGCTGCGGCGCGATCGCGTCGAACTCCGGGTTGGGATGCCGCGGATCGAGACGATCGGCACAAGTCCAGGGTACCGTCCCTCGGGGAAGCTGCTTGACCGCGGCCACGGGGTCGTCGTGCTCGAGATAGGCCCGGGCCCGCCCGACGTCAGGATCCCCCACCCGGACGCTGAAGATCCACTTTCGTCGGAAGGGATTGTAGAACACCGTGGTTCGGTCGCCCAAGGGTCGCTCGCTGACCGCCATTCGTTCCGACCAGTGAATGCCGTCTCGTGAGCCGCTTAGGCACATATGCCAGCCGGAGCCGGACATCTGAATCATGCTGAACATGAGATAGCGCCTCGCGGGATCGGTGGCCGCGGAATCCAGCCAGATCGTACACGAATCACGAAAACGCCCGGACCAGCCCGGTGGCGGCGACAGCACGACATTGCTGCCGGGCACAACATCGAGCGCCGGTTTTTGCCAGTGTATGCCATCCAGGCTGGTCGCGTAGCAGGTGCCGCGTAACAGCGGGGCCATGTACCACATTTTGAACAGCCGCTCGGCCGGGTCGAAGAAGACGCCGTCACTGAACGGGCCTGCACCGGGGATGTCAGCCTCCAGTTCCCAGGGCTTGTCCGTTGTGAGAACCGGATTGCCACGGTGATGGGTTGGCTGGTGGAATGTCCTCTCCAGGTCCGTCTGCTCAATCAGGAAGTCATCCACAAACAGCTGCCGGCCGATGTCGATCGGGATTACCTTCGGTGGGGCCTGCAGATATGGCACGGTCATGGGATCCCGGGTCAGCTTGCCCTGTCGCGGTGGCCAGATGCTCGGCAATTCAATGCCGTTATAGAGAACCAACTCCGGCGGGCTTTCACCTGCTGCTGTCTCGGTCAGGGCTGCGACCACCATACCCACTCCCAGAGCCAGGACTCCGGGAGCCAATCGACTGTGTCTCGGCAACCGAATCCATGATGTGCTCATCAGATACCGACCTCCAGTGGCTTTCATCGTGACGTGCGTGGGGCTCAGACTGCCAGTGTAGGCTCGTGATCGCCGACCTGCAATTGCTGCGCCGTCGACCATTGGTCCTCATTCCGCTTGTCCCGTGGTCTCCCCAGACACGAGGGACCGTCGCTTGCCCCCCGAAACGCGGCGGATAGAGATGACCCACTGTGAGACCATCGAAATCCAACGAGCAACCCTCCCTTCATTCCGCTCCGCGAGATCCACCTTCACCGGAACGGGCGCTGTGTTGTTCCCCGCGATCCCATGCCTGGCCGCCCGCGGGTGGTCCGAAGACCAGGAAAGCCGAAAACTTGACCCCAGGCAGGTCGAGGGATCCGACAAGCGAGAACGAAACAGACTGAATGGCCATGAACTCTGGGCGAATCCTTAACCTGAGATGGGAGCTAAACTTACGGAATTCCGTCCGCGTCCCAATGGCTTCGTTTGGCGCCGCAGGTTTGCACAGCACCCGTGGGCACATCCCCATTGCCACCTGCGGCCAATGGCTTCGTTTGGCCGAGTCACTGCGGTCCGACACCACCCCTGCCGAGTATGTCCCCCATGAACAACTATGCTAGGATGAGGGTGTGGGGCGACATTTCGCCAGGGAGAAACCACGATGAGCAGCAAGCGAGCAGGTTCCGTTCCCGCATCTACCAGCGATGATCCCGTCATCGCCGTGTCCGGTCGTACTCGATACCGCCTTCTCCCCGTGCCCCGATTCCACACCGGCACACCCTTGGCCCTCTTGGCCCTGCTGACAACGGGAATGATTGCAGGTTCCGGTTGCCCCAACTTGATTTGGCCCACACCCATGTACCTGGGGATCGAGATGGTCGATGCCACCGTCGACCAAGTCTCCGGCGTGCTCATCTCCTCGGTGGACACCACCTCGATCTTCGCCTCCCAACTGAAAAGCAATGACATCATCATTTCCTTCTACGGGGACTACGCGAGTAGTGTCTCGGGCTTGCGCCTCCTCGAGGCTGCCGTCGAGCCGGGCAGTACGGTAAGGATCAAGTTGTTCCGACCCGGCACCAGAGCCGCCCTCGACGCGCAGGGCACCGCGCCTCTGGACGATCCAGCGGGAATCCCGACTTCCATCGGACTGTCTATCAAGGACAACGGCACCGACGCCGGCGTGGTGGTCGCCTCCGATCCGACCTCTCCGGCCCAGGAAAGCGGAATACTCGCCGGCGACCTCATCCAGGATTTCAATACCTCACCGATCAGCGACTCCAAGGCCTTCCGGGCCAAAGTGGCAGGTCTCTCCAGTGGAGCCACGATCACGATGCTCACCCGCACGACCAGTGCGGAGGAACTGCGACGTGAGTTCAAGGCTGATTCTCGGGTCGAGCACTGCCTGTCCTACGTGGGAATCAACGTCCAGTCACTCACTTCCTCGCTGGCAACGTACTATGGGTACAGCGGCATGAAAGGTGCCAAAGTGACCGCGATCTACCCCAACAGCGCCGCCGCCAAGGCCGGCCTGGCGGTGGGCGATATTATCGTCCAACTGGCGGGTACACCCACCCGCTCCACCTCCGAGCTGAAGAGAGTGGTCCTCGCTCATGCCAACGAGACAGTGAGCATCGACTATGTTCGGTCCAACCGCTGGCGAGCGGTGTCCATCAAACTGGAGGGAATCATCTCCATCCAGCCCCCTCTGCCCGATCTGGGCCTGAGCCTGAGAGACGACGCGTCAGGCGTCACGGTTTCGTCGGTTTCCACAGGCGGCGCCGCGGCCGCGGCCGACCCGCCGCTGGAGACCGGGGACATCATTCTCAGCATGGACTCGGTACCGACCCCCGATGTGGGCACTTTCAATACGCTGCTCGCCACAAAAACCGCGGGAACCTCGATCCTGATCGGCTTCCAGCGAGACGGCATCTCTCTGCAAACCCTGATCACGATTCCCAAGACCAGTAGTACCAGCACTACCCAGCCAGCGGCCTGAACCCGAGGATCGGTTCAAGAGGGAGCCAAGGGCCGTCACGAAGAGTGTGGAAGCCTTGAGTCTCCGCGACTATTTCGCCGCCGCCAGCCCTCGCGCAGCCGCCTCGCGGAGGTGCTGTTCGGTCGGATCCTGCCGCGTCTGGTGCAGGTGTGAGTAGACTCTCGCGGCGTCAGCTTGTCTGCCGGCCGCGAGCAGCTTCTCCGCGAGAAGCAGGCAGCTCGTGGCTGCCCGGATCCGCTCCCAGGCATTCTGCGTATCGGACGCCTTGATCAGCAGGTCTGCGGAACCGGCGTCACCGATATTGGCGAGCGACCAGATGGCAGCGATGCGAACGTCGCGGCTCTCATCGTCTGCGGCGTTCTTGAGGTCAGCGACCACCGCCGCATCGCCCAGGACACCCAATGCCTGGATGATCGCCAACCGGTTTCTGCCCTGGGCCTGCGGCAACGACTTCCGCAGGACCTCGGCGGCGCTCGGTCCGATGGCGGTCAGGGCCGAGACGGCATCTGTGCCCAGCTCCTCATCCTGGAGTTGGCCGCCGATCGCTGCGATCGCCGCCGGTCCCCCCACCCACTGCAGCTCACGAATCAGGCAGCCCCGTACGCCTCTGGACAGATCACTCCGGCCCAGGTGCGTAACAAGCGTTTCGACCAGCATCCGTTGCAGCGATGCTCGGTCCGGGTGAGCCACGTAGACGGCCAGCCCGTGCAGAACGTACTGCGCCCGGTAATCCTTAAAATCAGGGTCGGTGGCGTCGTGGACGAGGTTGATCACTTGTGTGATCCCTTCCTGGCCTCTCGCCAGGATCTCCTCGAAGACCTGCTGGGCAACCTGCGGTTCGGGACCGGTGAACTTGCTTTCCTTGCCGGGTTCGTCCACGTCGGGCATGCTGGCGACCCGCGCGGCGATTTCAGCTTGAGATTCGGGCATGGTCGTGTCCTTTCTTGGCCAGCCACCGGCCGCCATCAAAGATGCCAGGGGGCGCGCATGGGCTGATTCACCAGCCGATTGGCTTCTTCGTCACCGACGATGACTTCCTTGACCGGGTCGAACCGGATCTTGCGTCCCACGCGAATGGCGATATTCGCCAGGTGCATGATGCTCACGGTGCGGTATGCCGCTTCGGCGTTTCCGCCGGCCGGCTTGCGTGACTTGACGGCCTGACCGAAGCTCAGCAGCGGTTCGGGCTCGGGCATCGCGACAATCTTCTTGCGATCCTGCTCCTCAAGATCGTTGAGGCTCAGGCCTCGCGGTTGTTTGCGGTCGTAGGCTTTGCCCCACTCGCCACTCGAGATAACCAGCGTGAAGCCGTTGCCGTACTTGAGTTCGATCCAGCCCCACATGCCGCACACGTCCGAATGTGCGGGCGGGGCATAGGCCTCAACCTCGACCGGAGCGGTGTTGTCCAGGCCATATTCCCAGGTAATGGGGTCGAAGTGATGCTGACCCATGTCACCCAGGCCGCCGCCTTCGTAGTCCCAGTAGCCGCGGTGTGTACCCCCGTGACGATGCGGGTGGAACGGCCGCTGGGGCGAGGGTCCCTGGTACATGTCCCAGTCGAGCCATTTGGGGACCGGCTGAGGCCGGGTATTAACCAGCCCGCTCCATTCCTTGACTTTGAAGCCGCCCCGTTCGACGAGGACCGCCTCGCAGTTCTTCAGCAGGCCGCTGGTCATGATCTTCCGTTTGAGAATCGAATCCGGGTTTCGGCTCCTCTGAAACCGGCCGAATGTGCCGACCTGGAAGATCCGGCCGTAGCGTTTCTCCGCGTTGGCCACGGCCCGGCCCTCGGCGATGAAGCGGGTCATCGGCTTCTCGCAGAGGACGTCCTTGCCCGCTTCCATCGCGGCGATGGAGATCAGCGCGTGCCAGTGCGGCGGCGTCGCGATGGCAACCAGGTCGATGTCCTTGCGCTCCAGCACGCGCCGGAAGTCGGTGTACGTCGTCTTGTTGTCCGCACGGTCGGCCCACTTGACGTCACAGCGGGCCAACTCGCGGACATTGAGCCCTTGCGACATCGTTCTGAACGTCCCCGGGCCCTGGCCGCCACAGCCGATCAGCGCTCCGCCGAAGGTATCGCTGGGAGCGGCATATCCCCGACCCAGTACGTGCCGAGGCACGATCATCGGTGCGGCCACGGCCGTGACCGTGCCTTGGAGAAATCGCCGCCGTGTGAGTCGCTTCTTGGGTGGGAGCATCAACGCGTCCTCCTGAGGACAGTTGCGGTTCGGGCCTTGAGCCGAGCGCCCCCGGTGGGGCCTCGATTGGCAAAGTAGTCTGATGCCATGATGAAGTCAATCGGGTCGGATGTCCGTGCCGACATTCTATTGCCAGCCGTTCGAGCCGGGCCCGCGACGACAATGAGTAGCTGTATCCAATCGGCCCTTCAGCACGGAAGGTCCGCTTCGCACCGACCCAGGTGGGGGCGTATAGGCGAACCGCCCGGTGCCAGGTGACCTCAGGCCCGCTCTGCAACCACCCGCGGCGGAGTATGGCCGAGGATCCAGTATTCGGTCCCTTCAGCCAGCACGCTCCTGGTCGACGGTCTGCTCGCGACGAACCTCGAGGGTCTTGCCCCGCCAGTTGAGCTGCGGATCTCCAAAGCCGTGAAACACGCGAATCTTCGCGGCCTGGACGAGATCCCTGTCTTCCGCCGCTTGGATGGTGAACAGGGCTCCCCGCGGATAGCTTCGTCCACCCCACTGTGCTGCGTAGAAGGCCGCGAACCGGCGGCTCTCCACCACGAAGCCCCACGGCGGCAGCAGCACGGCGCCCCCGAGTTCCGACTGGACCGACGCGGTGTCCGCCCCGAGGTTCACCACCACCGTCGTACCATGACCTTGGCCGTACGTTGCCCGGCGAACCGCGCCGTTGGGTGTGAGGAACTCCAGGCGCGTCAACCGGTCATGGGCGGTAGCCCGATGCAGCGGACCCAGGATCTCCTGCGTGTTCTTCAGGAAGGCATCGGTCGGATGGAGGCCTTCCGCCCAGCCGCCGTCGGTCCGGGCGTAACAGGCCCGGTCGCCGGCCACCGGCCTGGTCGCCACCTTGTCCTTCCAGTAGAGATGGTCGGGGATAGAGTGGTAGTTCAGCGGGCGGGCCGAGAGCACGTGACAGGCAACGTATTCACCCGCCTGGTCACCGTCGTACTCGTACTTACCGTAGCAGACCTGGCAATCGTGGTAGACCATCTCCCAGAACGGTATGACTCTGGCCCCAAGTGTCTCTGGCCTGAGGTTGTGGAACGGGTGACCGGCGACGCCGGTCAAGCCTTCGAAGAAATCGCTGTGTGGCAGGGCCCATTCACGGCCACACTCGCTGCCGAACAAACCGAACAACTCGCGGGCCTTGTCGCCCAGAGTGCTTTTCCATGCGATGTCATCGTTGCGGCCGATGGGATGGCTGGGGTCGGCGCACTCTCGCGGACCCACGGCGTAGGTTGTGTCGATGAAGTAGCACCAGGGGTTGAAGAGCTTCCGGATCTGGGGCAGGTTCTGGGGACGCATGGCCATGTCGAGTTGCTTCACAGCACAAACCATGTAGGCCCGGCCACCCAGCCAACGCCCACCCTCGATCAACGATCCGTCGGCTCGCTTCTCGATGCAGGCCGGATCCCAGCTCCTGGCGCCCCGGTACATATCCTGGTAGTTGTCGTGCAGGCAGGCAACATAGCCGAGAGCCTGAACTCGCCGAATCGCGTCGGCAAGGGCCTGGTTGCCGCCGCACTCCGGGTTGGCGGGAAGGTTGTCAGGGTGGCGGCAATCGTAGCCACCCTCCGTCCAGCCGCCGAGGATGAACAGACAGCGGGAAATGCCGAGATCCTCGTGGAGGTGCTCGGCAATCTGAGCAGCCTCACCGAAGGTCCAGTGGACCTTGACCGACTCCTCTTTCGTGCCGTCGTCGTTCATCCGCCGATCCAGGCACGTCCAGAGCTTGACGTTCGCGGCCCCCAGGAGCAACTCGGTGTGCGGGTCACGTCGGATGCGGTCGTGGAGGGTGCCGGCCAAGCCCTTGGCCTCCGCGATCCGGCGGTAACCGGCGGCCACCACGTTCCAGTCACCCTTCCCCAGCGGCCATACCCGGAGGGAACGGGCCGAGCGCTTCAGCGTGAGTGCTGCTGTAACCTTCTGACGATAGGATTGCCCTTCTGACAGCGTGCGCTGCACATCCGCCCACACGTAAGCGTCGTCCCAGGTCACTGCCAGGGCGGCGCCTTTCTTCAGCAGGCCCAGCATGTTCATGTGGCAGCCTTCATACTCAGAGGTGCCAAACGTCTGCTTGAAGCCGATGTCGCCATCGGCCGGGATGAGCAACCCCTCGCGGCAGGGTACAACGATTGAACCGGCTTCGCGATCGGTCACGGCCAAGGCGTCTTCCAGGACGCGGACATCGCCGAGCTCCTTGCCTTCGTAGCGGATTTCTAGGCAACGGCCAGCGTCGAGCAACTCGAAGACGACAGCCCCCCTGCCTTGTCCGGCCAGCCGCGCGGTCGTAGCGTTGGAGTCGACCTGGTCGAAGCCGGGCCCGAGACCGGCAGCCGATCCGGGACTCGCGGCGCCTTCCGTCGGCCAGCGCACGTTCGAGGCCTTGTCAAGAACGAACCACGCGCCGCTCCGGGAATCAATCTCCACGCGCATGGCGGGACTCTCGAGCCGGAGGAGGTCGACGGCTGCAGGGGCACACATCACAAGTGTGTTGACAAGGGTTATGACTGCGGTCGACATGGGCACATCCTCTCCGAGGGACGTCCTCTTGAGTCAACGTGAAGCGGAAAGGCCGCCGAGGCTCGGCGATCAGCCATTGAGCGACCAGCCGGGACGATACTGGCGTTTCAAGAGGCCGTCGCCTTCATCGCTGTTGGTCACGCGACCGGCCACCCCGTCGTACTCGATCTTCTGGCCGACGCGATAGGCCACCAGTCCAAGCAGCATGAGCTCGATCATCTTGCCGCCGTAGTCGAAATCACAGGAGGTTCTCCGGTTGCCCTTGCAGGCGTTGATCCACTCGTTCAAGAAGTCGCCCATGGGCGGAATGACCTTCTCCTTGGGGCGAGGCGTGTAGTAAGTCATGTCGGCCGCATCGCCGGAGGGGATGATCAGTCGCGCGCCGAAATCGGCGACCAGGACACCCTTACTCCCTGTGAACATCACCCCGTGCCCGATGGTCTTCAAGTTCACCCAGGCCGGCGACTTGGGCATCGCCCCGCCCTGGTACCAGCTCACCCGGATCGCAGGGCGCCAGTCATTGGCAGGAACCTCGCAGTGCATCTCCAGCTCGACCGGAGTCACCTCGGGGTTGAACTTCTCTCCCTTGGCTTCGGCGGAAGTCGGCAGCCCTGCATCGAGGGCGTTCCAGGCCAGATCCATGGTATGGCTGCCCATGTCGCCGATCTGGCCGCTGCCGAAGTCCCAGTACATATTCCACTGCAGGCAGTTTGCGCCCGGCCCGCCCGAGAAGTACCCGGGGTTGTACGGATGGTGCGGGGATGGCCCGATCCACAGGTCGTAGTTGAGGTGCTTGGGCGGGTCCCCTTGGGCAGGCAAGTAGCCGGGCCGACGAATCTGGCGGTCGCCCCAGGCGCACACTCGCTTCAGCTCGCCGATCGCCCCGTCCCTGATCAATTCGCGGACCCGGTTGAAGTTCGGATGGCTGTGCCGCTGAGTTCCGACCTGCGTGGCCAGCTTGCCCTTGTTCTTCAGGTAGTTGGCACGGACCACGCGGACCTCCTCCACGCTGTTTCCCAGCGGTTTCTCGCAGAAGACATGGAGTCCACGATTCATCGCCCAATTGGCGATGAAGGCGTGCGTGTGATCGGTGGTGCAACAGACCACGGCATCGAGGCCCTTCTGCTCAAGACACTTGCGCCAGTCGACGTAGGTCTTGGCCTGGGGGAACCGTTTCGCGGCCTCGGCCAAGTGGTTCTCGTCCACGTCGCACAAGGCCGCGACGTTCTCCTTGGACAGTCCGTCCTGGTGTGCTCCCCCGCGTCCCCAGACCCCGATCAGGGCAACATTCAGTTTGTTGCTGGGAGCGTCGGCCCCCTTGAGCATGCCGTTCCGGAGCACGAGCAGCCCCCCGCCTGCAACCGTCGTACGAAGCACCTGGCGTCGGTTCATCATCGTGAGTCTCCTTTCGATTTGGCTGAAATGCTGAAGGGGATTGTCTCTCGTCGCGACTCTCGCGTCAACGCCCTGAAACTCGAAGTCATCTCTTCGTCCAAGGAGGGTTTTGACTTCGGTCATCATCCCAGTAACGCGCGGGCCACGGGCGCAGGATCGGGATTGGTCGGAGAATCCATCGCCTCGAGCCCCGCTGTCGCCGCCGGATTGAGAAGGCTATCGATCGGCCGGTTTGATGACGTGGTGGGCCGGATTTGTTGGAGAGACGGGCAGGCAATGAGGGTGTATGATTGCAGGATTGACATTCTATCCATGGAGCGAACAGAATGACTCAGGTGCCCATCTCAGAGCTGACGGACCGGATGCGGCGATTCAGAGCCGGCATGGACGCGGAGAATCCGAGTTGGGAGCTGGCCGCGATCTTCGGCCGCGTCAGCCAGTACTACTTCACGGGTACAATGCAGGACGCTGTCCTCTTGATCCCCCGAAATGGCCAGGCCGTGTTCTGCGTCCGCAGAAGCCATGAGCGAGCCTGCATGGAGTCGCAGTTTCCCGACATCCGGCCTATGAAGGGCTTCCGCGACGCCGTGGCTGCGGTGCCGGGCACAAGGGCGGTCATCCACATCGACACGGAGTTGGTACCCGTAGCCTTGCTTGCGCGTTTCAGAAAGTACTTTCCCTGCGGTGAGATTGTGTCGCTGGACAGGCAGCTCGCCCGACTGCGGGCGGTGAAGAGTCCGTATGAGCTGGCCATCATGGAGCGGGCAGGGGCGGTCCACAGACGAATCCTGGAAGAGGAAGCTCCATCGCTGCTCCGCAAGGGAATGAGCGAGGCCGAGCTCGCATGCGATCTGTTCTCGCTCATGGTCCGCGAGGGGCACCAGGGGGTCGTCCGCTTTGGCATGTTCGGCGTAGACATTGCGGTCGGACAACTGGGCTTTGGAGAGAACTCGATCTATCCCACCAACTTCGATGGGCCCGGCGGGTGCCTGGGCATCGGCCCGGCAGCGCCGATCCTTGGCAGCCGCGACCGGAGACTCTGCGAAGGCGACCTGGTGTTTGTGGACATTGGCTTCGCCGTGGACGGCTATCACACCGACAAGACGATGGTCTTCATGTTCGGCAGGCCGCTGCCGGACGAGGTGATCGCGGTCCACAGACGGTGCGTAGAGGTACAACAGCAGCTGGCCTCGCTGATCAAGCCCGGGGCCACACCCTCGGATATCTACACCACGGTCATGAATAGCCTCGATCCGGAGTTTCTTCAGAACTTCATGGGCTTTGGAGACCGGCGGGCGAACTTCCTTGGCCACGGGGTCGGACTGCAGATCGATGACCTTCCGGTGATTGCCGAGGGATTCGATGAGCCGCTGGCAGAGGGCATGGTGCTGGCCCTTGAGCCGAAGAAGGGCATCGCCGGCATCGGGATGGTCGGCATCGAGGACACCTTCATCGTCACGCCGACAGGCGGAAGGAGCATCACGGGCACCCATCCAGGGTTGACCCTGGTCAAGGGCTGAGTCAGCTAGCACTCAAAAGGCGATGAATACCTCTTGTAAGCAGCCTTTAACTCCCTCCGAGTCACCCAATGGAACCCCTCGGGCAAGTTGCCTGGGTCGAGCTTCATCGGATCATAGCCACCTGGACCAGCCACCATCGTGGTTTCACGATGGGCGTACTGTGGGTCCATTTCCAGTGCGTCCAGACTGTAAATCGTCAGCCCATCTATAGTCTCCAGGCCTGTCGCCAAGGGATGATCGCAGCAAGTACTGCCCTCAGTCTCATCGGTTGGGAGCAAAGGCCGTCCGCACACAGGGCACCGAGAGTCCTGAGTGCGTACGTACCAGTATCCCGTTGCGGACGCGCACTCCTGCGAACAGAAGATCATATCGCCCTTGGGCCAGACAGCCTTCTTGCCGGTCTTGTCGCCACATCTGAAGCACAGTCTGTCCGGCTCTTTCTTCATCTTCATGCCTTCTATTCTACCCAGGCCGTCCGTCCTGCTCAACGCCTGGAACCGGACCTGGGGGACAACGGCGAACTCCTGCGTGTTTTTCTCCGGCGACCCGGCCGCAGCGCCCGCCGGCGATAGCTCCGTGCCGGGCTCGTCGACGATCATGGGTCGCGATGCGGCAGTGATGGCGGCCAGTGTCCTCACCCGGCGCAACATGTTCGCCGCCCCGTCTGACGATGCCTTGATGGATGCCACGCCGCTTCAGCGGCCGAGGTGTAGTGCAGTATCAAGATTCCGCCGTGGTGCCACATCACGCCGGATCTGCAGGTGATCGTTGACCCCGGCGGCGCGTCGAGGCAGAATGTGGCTGTTGTCTTCGGACTGAGGATGCAGATGAGTCTCTAGAACAGGAGTACCGACCATGCGAACGTCAACCTGGATCATCGGCCGAGCGGGTCCGGGCTTGTGCGGGGCGAGTCTAGCCGTCTCCGCCGCTCTCCTGGCGATCAGCGGCTGCAGCCAGCAGCAGATGCCCGATCGGGCGGAGCGCATGACTCGCGGCTACATCTACTACCTCGATGGCGCCGGCGGAGGCGGGACGCTCAAGAACTGGAGCGGAGGCCTGAAACAGGGCATGCTCGATGCCGGCTACAACGGCGCCGGCGAGGTCTTCCCGTGGAACACAGGCCTTGGCGTTGTACCTGACCAGAACGCGAGCGTCGAATACAAGCGAGGCAAGGCTGCGGAGTGTGCCCAGCGGATTCAAAAGCGTGCTAAGGAGTACCCGGCAGCCCCGGTGACACTCATCGGCCTGTCCGCGGGAACGGCCGTCACCGTATTTGTGCTGGAAGCCCTGCCGGTGTCCTGCCCGGTCGAGAATGTCATCCTGTGCGGGGCATCAATCAGTGCGGATTACGATCTCACGAGCGCCCTGCAGCGTGTCCGCAACCGGATGTACGTTTTCACCTCGGAGAGCGACGGCGTCCTGGCGTTCCTGGTCCCCATGGCGGGCACGGCCGATCGGCAACCGGGTGGTGTTCCATCGGCGGGCTTGCGCGGTTTCCAGATGCCGGGCCGATCATCGGCAGCCACCCGGGCCGCCTATGCCAAGGTCGCCCACATCCACTGGAGGCCGGAGTTTGAGAAGTACGGTGATTTCGGTGGGCATACGGACGCCCTCAAGACACCCTTCGTGCAGCACTACATGGCTCCCCTAATCATGGCCGGCATGGCTCGTCAGGTACAGGCGGTGTCGGTGGCCGGCAAGGTGCGCAACCCGGACTACGAGCGGTGGGCGAGCCTGACTCCAGGCGCCTCGGTCACCTTTGAAGGCTACCAGGTGGCCGACGGTGCGAGGCAGCCGTTGCGCATGACCGCGAAGCTGATGTCCAAGCACCAGGACCGACTGCTGGTCGAACGCACCTACGTGCCCATCGGGGGTAACGAGAAGGAGCCTTCACGCGTGCAGCAGTTCCTCGTAGACGCCATGATCGACCCCGCGGAGCACCCGTTGACCAGCCCGACGGCGAAGATCACGGAATTGCCGGCGGAGACAGTCACGATTGCCGGCAAGGCCTTCAACTGCCGCGTGCGGACTGTGTTGGCGGCGGGCGAGTTCCCGGAGTACGGACAGGGTGTTTCGGCGAAGGTATGGCAGAATGAGAGCCTGCCTGGCGGGATGGCCCGAGTCTGGCTGAAGTCCAACAAGGGCAACCAACCCTTCGAGTTTCGCGGCGATGTCGTTGCTTTCGCCACCGCACGGCGATGAGCCGGGCATGAGGTGAGGTCGAATCCATCTGAGGAGCCAAGCCACTCATACCCCGACTGGTGGAGAAGCGCGGCGGACCAGCGTGCCTCGGGGGCTGACGCAGGCCATGAGCTGTCACGTCGCTGTCTTCCCGCTTCAAGGCCGGTCTCTGTGTCAGTCCGCGCAGTTCGGATCGGCGAGATGACCGCTGCCGCTGCAGCACCGCTGGAAGATGCCGAAGTCGGACTGGTCCACATCGGCGTCGACGTCGAAGTCGCATCGACGACAGACGAGGCTCTCGGCAGGAGGGATACTCGGGCCGGAGAGACAAGCCTGGAAAACACCGACGTCGTCACCGTCGACATCCCCGTCCGAGTCGAAGTCGGCGACGTGCGCGACCCGCACACGCGAGGTGTTGAAGTACTCGTCCTGAGCCACGATCACGCCGCCGGCCCCGTCGCGCACCGTGGCGACGTAGTGATCGTCTGTCCTGCCCAGTCGGACGACGCGTGGCGCGCCGGTGCCGTCGTCGCCGTAGTAATAGTAGGCCACATGGCTATCGCTGATCTCGGCCTCGATCTGCCAAGCCCCTCCGCCCAGGCTGATTGCGGCCGCCATATGAATTGCCGGCGGCGTCAGGTCGTTCAGCGCCGTCACGTTCCAGTCCGGCCAAGTCAGGCCCGAATTGAAGTTGTCGTCGAAAATGGACAGATGACTGAACGTGCCGTCAATCATGGTGCACGTCCCACTGACCACCCGCAACTTGCCTGGATCGCTGGTCCCGATGGGCCAGTCACAGGGAACATTGGCGTTGTTAACGATGGGCACGCGATCCCACCTGTAGCCCTGGATGCGCGAGCCGACCGCGTCGATGGCCACGGGGTCTACGCTGGCCAGTATGGTGTTGGCCCGCCAGTGGGTTGGCCCGCCGTTGTACCACAGGTCCGTCTCACCGCACACGATCGCATCCAGCACGCATAGGTACCGGCGTTGCTGGGTGGGCTGCACGCCCGCGCCCCGCCTCCAATACAGGAAGCTGCGGTGCAGATCGAGTAGTTCCCGCCAGAGGATGTCATTCCCGAAGTCCTTCTGATACGACGTGGCGCCGTAGACGTAGTGGGCGACCCGGCATTGGCCCGCGCTCGTGGTGTTGTTGAATGTGCTCAGCATCGTTGCGCCCACCCAGTTCTTGAGGGCGAGCGTGTTAGGGTTGTGATAGTGTACCTTCATCTTGGGCAGATCGATGATCAGATCCGCGTCCAGCAGGTAGTCGGTCAGGGCCCGGGTAGTGACGCAGTTGCCCTTGCCCGGGCCGGCAGTGCCGTGACCGTCGGTTGCGCCAAAATAGGCTGTAGAGTTGCCGTCGTGGGTTTTTTGGAGGTGACTGCTCAGGTAACCCGAGCCCGTGTAGGAGCTGGCTCCTGCCAGCGTCACCCAGGTGAACTTGGTGCGATCCTGGAAGTTGACCGGCGAGCCGACGACCCTGCCCGGGTACATCACCGCCAGCGCCGAGCACAGTTGCGGGTAGCCCATGCTGTTCACCTGGTTATTGGTCGGGCTGCCGCTGCTGTCACCGATGACAACTTCGGTGGCTCCTGCCGTCACGGCCATGTCTACCAGCGGGCGAGCCATGGCCGGGTGAGTATAAGCCGGCGAGCGGCCCTCCGCGTCGCCGACCCCACCGGCACGCACTGGGTAGTACTCCACCCAGTTCGGCTTGATGACCACCTTGATCTGCCCGTCGCCGTTGACGTCGGCCACGAGATCGCGCAGCGGGTTGCTCCAAGGCCCAAGATTCAGATCGGCGACCGTCCGCCAGACAAGGTCGTACGCGGTATTGGCCCCAGGGCCGTAGGGCAGCGTCCCGTAGGTCACGGCGTCATCGCGGTTGACTGCGACGACGGATTCTGCAGCGTTGGGCGCCAGGACGCGCGGATTGAGGCTGTAGCTCGGGTTGACCAGGTCGGCTGGCGCCAACCGCGGCCATATGACCAGCGCCGGGTTGCCCGGTGTGTAGCTGTCGCCGTAGTCCGAGTAGACGGCCACGCCTGCCGACACGAGCAGAGACAGGACACCCGCCAACGCCACCGAACCCGTCGCCAACTCCATCAGCGAGTGATGCCGGCCGCCGCGGTGAGCCTTCCGGCACCGCGCCCAGGCCGGGATGAGCAGTACAGCCAGCGCCCCCAGGTTGGCCGCTGCCGCCTGTTGGCAGGGATAGGCTAGCCGCCGCGGCTGTGAGCCACTCCGCCAGAGCAGCCAGATCAACGAGGCGACAGCGATAGCGAACTTGCTGCGAACAATCAAGTGCCACAGCCACCGCCCGAAGCGTCCGGCCACAGCGCAATCCCACACCTTCTCGTGAACACCATGAGGAGACAGGCCAGGGCGTTGATCGTAATCGGTCATGGGTGACCTCCTCCTCTGCGATCCCGAGCAGCCTCCGGAGAGCAATGCCAGGTGCAGATTGATTGTAACCGAGATTGCCGATGCGACCCAACCGGAGTCGCCTGCCGTCTCTGGGGGTTGCCTGACTTGCCCCCAGCTGGGCGCCCAGAAAGAGCCGCGTTCAATGCCGGCTCCGCCCGTTCGCGTCGCCCCGGTTTTCCGAGCTGTTTCTGGGGAGCCTTCAGACCCGCCCGTCGCCGTAGCCGTTCGGCCCGGTTGGGATTCACCCGCCAGCGTTCAGCCCGCCAAAGGGCCGCGGTCCGACGTTAGCCGTACTGGCCCCGCCGCGCGGGGTGCTTGACTCCTCGGACGATTGTCCTACCATCGCGAACTCGGATCGGTCGGATGCCAATGGTGACCATGCAGGCAACGGCTGCGACGGGTGTCCGGCAGATGGCGGCCAGACCCCGGGGGGGGCTCGCGGTCAAGCCGTAGCCGACCCAGGCAATGACGGCGATATGGACACCCGGAGCCGCGCTGAGATGAACCAGGCCGAGGTCGATGTCGTATCCAAATATCGCCCGACGGCTCGAGATCATGGAATCCGAGCGGTGACTGGGCCATCCGCCCCAGGAACCGTGTGGCGAGCCGGGCCGCGGCCTCAACAACTGACTCTCCTGAGAAAGGAATACCGCGATGAGCACAATGAACGCCGAGGTTCCCCCGACGTCCACGGGATCTGACGGTTTGGCGGGACTGCTCAAACAATACGGATGCGGCCCCATTCCCTTCGCGGGGACCGACAACGCGTTCTACGAGCGGCATCTCGTCTTCGACAACATCCTCGATCCAGCCGCTGCCGGCCCACGCGAGCGTTTTGAGGCCTGTGCCCGCTCCGTGCGGGATGTGCTCTCGCAGCGCTGGGTCCTCACGGAGCAGACCTACGAGCGTGCGAACCCCAAGCGGGTGTACTATCTGTCGATGGAGTTCCTGATTGGCCGTTCGCTTGCCAACAATGTCACGAACCTGCTGCTCGACCCTGTGGTGCAACAATCCATGAAGAGAAAGGGCATCGATGGACTCCAGGTGATTGAACAGGAACCCGATGCAGGGCTGGGCAACGGGGGGCTGGGACGGCTGGCCGCCTGCTTTCTTGACTCGATGGCCACGATGCAGATCCCGGCCATGGGCTACGGTTTGCGGTACGAATACGGGATCTTCAGGCAGTCGATCAAGGACGGCTGGCAGCATGAGCAGCCGGACAACTGGCTTCGCCGACCGGACCCGTGGGAGGTCGCGCGTCCGCACGAGCGGGTCGAAGTGAAGCTCAACTGCTCATTCGAGATGCGTGGCGGCGTGCTAAGAACCACACCCGGCCGCGAGTTACATCTTTTCGGTATCCCGTTTGATCGCCCCGTGGTCGGCTACGGCGGCAAGACCGTCAACACGCTCCGGCTCTGGGCGGCTGCCACCCCGGCCTACTTCGACTTCCAGAGGTTCAGTAGCGGCGACTTCGTGGGGGCACTGGCCGAGACGCTGACGGCCGAATCGCTCACCCGGGTGCTCTACCCCGACGATTCGACGAGCTTGGGTAAGGGCCTGCGGTTCGTGCAAGAGTATTTCCTGGTTGCCTGTTCGCTCGCCGACATTGTTCGGCGGTTTCAACGCAGCAACGCTGATTGGAGTTCGCTTCCGGAGAAGGTCGCCATACAGCTCAATGACACGCACCCGTCGATGGCCGTGCCGGAGCTGATGCGGATTCTGCTGGACGAAGCCCACCTCGGGTGGGATGATGCCTGGAGCATCACCCAGCGGGCGCTGGCATACACGAACCACACGCTGCTGCCCGAGGCCCTGGAGACCTGGCCGCTCGCGTGGTTTCAGATCATGCTGCCGCGCCACCTGGAGATCATTCTCGAGATCAACCGCCGGCTGCTCGAGGTGGTTCGGAGTCGTTACCCCGGCGACGAAGGGCGTGTCGCCCGCGTGAGCCTCGTCCAGGAGGGAGACGAGCAGAAGATCCGCATGGCCAACCTGGCGATCGTCGGCACGCACAGCACCAATGGTGTAGCCGCCATTCACTCCGAATTGCTGCGCACGCAGACGGTCAGGGATCTGGCCGAGGTCTTTCCGGAGCGGTTCAGCAACAAGACCAACGGCGTCACGCCGCGGCGCTGGCTGTTGCTGGCGAACCCGGCGCTGGCCCGCACGATTACCCAGGCCATCGGCGACCGTTGGATCGCCGACCTCGGTCAACTGCTCAGGCTCAAGCCCCTGGCCGAGGACAAGGGATTCCGCGAGGCCTTCCGCAAGGCCAAGCGGGAGGCCAAGCGACGGTTCGCCGACTGGCTCAAGGCGACGTCCAGCCAGACGGTGGACCCGGACACGGTTTTCGACTGCCAAGTCAAACGGATCCACGAGTACAAGCGGCAACTGCTCAATGCCCTGCGGATTGTCGTGCTGTACAACCGGTTGCGGGAGAATCCGAAACTCGACCTGCCGCCGCGGACGTTCTTCTTCGCTGGTAAGGCGGCGCCGGCCTACCGACTGGCCAAGGTCATCATCAAGTTCATCAACAACCTGGCGAGCACGATTGAGGGTGATCCTGCGGTGCGCGACCGGCTCAAGGTCGTCTTTCTGCCCGAGTACTGCGTCTCGCTCGCTGAGCGACTGATCCCTGCGAGCGACGTGTCCAACCAGATCTCGACTGCCGGTTACGAGGCCAGCGGCACGAGCAACATGAAGTTCATGATGAACGGAGCGCTGACTGTCGGAACGCACGACGGGGCGAATATCGAGATGGCGGAGGAGGCAGGTGAGGACAATCTGTTCATGTTCGGGCTGACGACCGAGCAGGTGGCCGGCAGTCGGGCCTGGTACAACCCGTACTGGCATTATCAGAACGAGCCGGATACCCGGGCCGCACTCGACCTGATCTTCTCGGGTCATTTCAGTCGTAACGAGCCGGGCGTGTCTGCCACCCTGCGTGACACCTTGCTGACGCACGGCGACTTCTACATGCACTTGGCAGACCTGACGTCCTACGTCGAGGCACATCAACGGCTGGGCGAGTTGTATGCCGATCCGGACGGATGGGCGCGCAAGGCCATCCTCAACGTGGCCAGTTCCGGGAAGTTCTCCAGCGATCGCACGATTGCGGAATACGCGGCCGAGATCTGGAACGTGAAGCCGTGCCCGGTACCGTAGAGTGATCTCCAGGGGCAGACGAGGCTCTCGTTCGGAGGCCGCGCTATTGGCCAATCTGACCGTGCATTCCTGCACGTTCGCCGGCAATTCGGCCGCGTTTGGAGGTGCCACACTCGCGTTGATCGACTGAAGTGTGCTGTCATTGAATACTCTCGGGTATTCGCCAGCAGCCATTCCTTTGGCCGGTTTGATCGATTATCCTGGTCGCCTGTGGTCCGAGAGAAGTACCATTCCGGCGGGTGAAGCGTCTACAGGAGTACGATGATGGAGTTCGTCCGGCTTCTGTGCGTACTGGTGGGCATTTCGTTTTCGCAGGCGGCGGACATCCAGGTCGGGCCGCTCAGTGCCGGCGGACACGTGGTGACCACCAAGCAGTTGATTCGTCCGGCCGGTGAGTCACTGGAGTTCGCGGGCCGGCCGGTGGACCTGGCGTTGTCGCCCAATGGAAGGAACCTCTACCTCAAGACCAACGACAGCCTCATCGTCATCGATACCCGGAGCTGGAGCATCCGGCAGAAGCTCGCACTCGGGAAGGGTCTGACGGGTTCGTTCCACGGACTCGCCGTCAAACCCGACGGCTCCCTACTGTACGTTACCACCTCGCAGAAGGTGATCCTGGAGATGCTGGTGGCGACCGACGGCACCGTGTCTGTGGCTCGTCATTTCGACATCGCCGCTCCCGACAAAGGCAGCTCGACGCCCTGCGGGCTTGCCCTCTCCCCCGACGAACAGCTCGCCATCGTCTGCCTTTCCCGGAACAACACGGTGGGCGTTTTGCAGCTTTCCTCCGGCAAGCTGGTCAGGCAAATCCCCGTGGGCGTGGCCCCTTACGACGTCGTGCTGACACGGGACGGCTCGGAGGCGTGGGTCTCCAACTGGGGTGGCCGGCGGGCGGGAGAAGGCGACCGCACCGCCATGTCCTCGGGCACGCCCGCGCTGGCGGACGAGCGCGGTGTGGCCTGCAGCGGTACCGTCTCGCTCGTGGACCTGAAACGCGGCAAGGAAGTGGCCGAGGTGGAAACCGGGCTCCATCCGTGCGATCTGGTGTTGGATGCCACGAAAGACCTGCTGTATGTGGCCAATGCGAACTCGGATACGGTAACCGTTGTTGACACCCGCGCAAGGAAGGCCGTTCGCACCATTGCGGTTCGCCCGGACGACTCGCTGCCGTTCGGCAGCGCTCCCAACGCTCTCGCACTGGGGGATAATGGTGGTACGCTCTACGTAGCCAACGGCTGCAACAACGCCGTCGCAGTCATCGACACGCAGCTACGCGGCTTCATCCCCACCGGCTGGTACCCCGGCGCGCTGGCCATCGACAGCGGGTACCTGTACATCGCCAACGTCAAGGGCTACGGCTCGCGCTACAAGAAGCCCGTCGACAAGAGCCTCGAGGGCAGGCAACGCAAGGAGGAGGACCTGGGCTGGATGGTCTACGGCCATCTCGGAACGGTGCAGAAGGTCGAACTCCCCTCCGCGGAGCGGCTGGCGATCTACTCCCGCCAGGTACGCGACGATGCCGGCGTCCCCCAGACTCTTCGCGCCCTCGAGAAGGCCCAGGCCGGCGTCAAGCCTGTGCCTGTCCCCAAACACCCGGGCGAGCCGTCCACCATCGAACACGTCGTCTATATCATCAAGGAAAACAAGACCTACGATCAGGTCTTCGGTGACATGGGCAAAGGCAACAGCGAGCCAAGGCTCTGCGTCTTCGGCCGTGAGATCACGCCCAACCATCACGCACTCGCCGATCAGTTCGTCCTCCTGGACAACTACTACTGCAACGGCGTGCTCTCCGCCGACGGCCACCAGTGGGCCACGCAGGGCTACGTCACCGACTACCTCGAAAAGGGCTTCGGAGGATTCCCGCGAAGCTACCCCTACAAGGGAGACGATCCGCTGACGTTCGCCTCTTCGGGTTTCATCTGGGATAACGCCCTGCTGCACGGCCTGTCCTTCCGCAACTACGGCGAGATGAGCACGCAGGACAAACTGCCCGGCACGGTTCAGGAAATCTACGCGGACTACGTAGCCAGGAAGACCACGCCCCCGTTCAATCCCCGTTTCTCCATCGACACGCTGAAGCGCTATAGCTGCCAGCGATTTCCAGGCTTCTCCCTCGGCGTCCCCGACCAAGTGCGGGCCGCTATCTTCCTCGAAGAACTGGCCGATGCTGAGAAGACTGGCCAGTGGCCCGAGCTCATCACCGTGGCCCTACCCAACAACCACACCCGCGGGCTGAGCCCCGGCGCACCGACGCCGTTGGCCTACGTGTGCGACAACGATCTAGCCCTCGCCCAGATCGTGGAGGGAATCTCCAAGAGCCGATTCTGGCCCAAGACGGCCATATTCGTCATCGAGGATGATCCCCAGAGCGGCTACGACCACGTCGACGGTCATCGCTCCGTCTGTCTGGTGATCAGCCCGTACGCCAAGCGCGGGGCTGTCGTGAGCCGGTTCTACAACCAGACCTCCGTGTTGCACACGATGCAACTCATTCTCGGCTTGCCGCCGATGAACCAGATGGATGCGATGGCCCCGGTCATGGGCGAGTGTTTCACCGACACGCCCGACCTGACGCCCTACACCGCCCTGCCGGTCAGGCACACGCTCGAGGAGACCAACCCCCAACCCGCCACCAAGGTCTCGCTCAAGCAGCGCTACTGGACCGACAAGAGTCTGGCGATGAACTTCGACCAACCGGACAGGGTGGACGACAACGTTTTGAACCGCGTCATCTGGTACTCGGTCAAGGGATTCGACACCCACTACCCGGCCGAATTCGCCGGTGCCCACGGCAAGGGTCTCAAGGCCCTGAACCTCTCGCTGGATCCATCCGCGCGGGACGATGATTAGAGAGGTCTGTCCGGCGGCCCGAGGTTCCCGTCGGCCGACTTCCCGGCCTGCCTCCTCGCATCGTCGATGCACCCGCCAAGACAGGAGAAGCTGTCAGCCGAAAAACGCCACGTGCCCATGCCGGTTAGGGGCAAACACACGATGGAACTCCACGAGTCGAGTTGAAGAGTCGGGAAGCGGCTCATCGGACATGATGATTCGTGTGCAAGTGACTTGCCCCCTCGCTTGATATGCAGTCGCAGTCAGTGAGCACCCGAACAGAAACGACATGATGAGCATTCGGCGAGAGGCCATGTGTTTCGTCCTTTCATGCTGACGCCACAATCGGCGATCCGGCAGTCCAAAGCCCGCCACTTCGGGGGCTCTACGTGTGGATACGCGAACCCCATCCTCCTTCTGAAGCAGCTCCTTGATCTTGTCCTTGGTCTTCTCGGCCACCCAAGCGTTGATGGTCCCCCGCGCCTGCTCGGTGCTCTTGGCGAAGTCGACTTGCCTGAAGCCCGCGCCGAAAAACTCGTTGTTATTGCCGAGGAACGGATTGAGGAACGGCTCTCCCTGCTGGCCCCATAGGGCGTTGGCGATGTCCAGGCTGCCGTGCGTGTCCTTGCCCGCCGCATTCAGCGACATCGCCAGGTCCGCGAATGCCGGGGGTACCTTGCCCTTCGCCAACTCGAAATGGAGCACCCGGGCCATCTGTTCCGCCGTCTGGCCGCTGGCTCCCGCGTACGTCATGGCCAGGGCCGTCGAAATACTGTGGGGCGAGAAGGCCAGATTGCCTTCTTTCGTCCGCACCTGGGCATAGAGATCCCATCCGAATGCGGCATTGCCTTTCGCCACGCTCATTGCGTTGGCATTCAAGGGTTGCCCCGGTATCGGTGACTTGCGCTCCGCCGCGGCGGTTTCCGCCCTGACAGTCGTTGTACAAACCAGTGCCACCCACAGGCATGCCACCGCGGCATGCCGAACCATTTCCTTCGTCATGGCCGAATCTCCTGCCTGCGGACCGATCGCCGCCGATGCCGACACCGCTGGGCAACCTCTGTCCCACAGCCCTTTGGACGCAGGAACGGCCGGCCGGTTCCCAAAATCCGGGCTTTTGATCTCTCGTCTCCAACCGTTGCTTGGGGGAGAGGCCGAGTGTTGAGCTCCAAGTACCCGACATTTTCCATTTGACCTTGCCCGGCTACACCGCCGGCTCGTGTTCCGTCATTGCACCAGCGCCCCCCCGTTGAACACCTTCGCACCGATCTTGACCAGCTTCTCTCGCATCGTGGTCATCGTCCAGTGCTTTACGCGCGGCGGCAGCACCAGCCGACGCAGGAAGTCGCCCAGGTGGTTGAAGCAGAAGATGGGGTGGTAGCAGATGCATTCAAAATGGCCGTTGTAGGCCGAGCCTTCCTGTCGTCCGTAGGTCTCGCTCACCGAACTGTCCACATCGAGGATCACCTTGTCCAAGACACGGCGTTGGCGAACACGGTCAATCCACATCCCCGGCAGATTCATCAGCGCCTTGCGGTTTTTCCTGGCCGTCAGAATCTCCGTCTCGAAGCGGCTCATCTGACTGGTGGACGCGACCTGTCGATCCTTGGCCCGGCCACCAACCACCTGACGCATGGCCGGGTCAACGGCCAATCGTTCCGCGTCGTTCGTATCCTCGTAACCCGCCAGCCGACTGTACACCGCCTGCCGCAACATGGCCGCCAGCTCGTGCTGGGTGTTCATGCCTCGGCGAGGATCGCGGAACAAGTCGTCCGCCAGCGCCGTCAGCCCCAGCGCTTCATCGAGTTCGCGATACGCAACCAGCCCTGCGTCAGAGGTGACAGCCGCCCCCTGGAACTTCAGCTTGATCTGGCTGTCAAAATCGACCCGCAACGCCTCCGTGCGTGCTTCACCCATTGGATTCTCCAGGTTTCAGCGGCTTGAGCTTCGTTTTCGCCTGTATTCATCGGGGAAATCGTCACCTCAGCATACACCGCCACAAGTGTCATCCGGGAAACCCGGGGTCAGGTGGTTCGGCAGGTGAAATACCGCAACGGCGAGCTACCAGCAATCGGCCGAAGCTCACGCTGAGCCTGGGTAGGAGCGGAGGCGCCGGATCACCTGGGGGAGCATGTCGTAACGGCTCAGGCGCAAGCCGACTGCGCCGCCGCCGGGGTGGAGGGCCACGAATTCGGGCTCTGGCGACAAGCCGAAGCGGCGGTAGAACGCTTTCCGGATGAAGCCCTCGACATCCTCCACGTTGGCTTGGAGCTTGTCGATGTGGACCTGGAAATAATCGCCCTGGCCGGCAGCGTTCACCCGGACGGCGACGGCGTCTCGGCCAAACGCCCGCTTGAGCATAGCTCCGGCCAGATCGATCAGCGCCAGACCCCGGAAGAAGCCGGAGCCCTCTAGGTGGTGGAACGCGGGCGGATTCTCGGGCGAGAGGGATTGATCATCCAACCCGCGATTGAAGTCGCAAAAGGCGGCACCGTACCGTTCGAGCCAGCGGTTGAGCAATTCGGGGCCGGCGAGGTCTCGCTCCCAATCCTGCTCGCGCTCCATTGCCGCACGCGAAGGCAGGCGGTCCGGATCGATCTCGACGCAGCAATCGCCTCGCTGCGATCGTGTGACGTACTCGATCCACTCCTCGCGATGGTGGACAAGATAGAAGTTCTTGGCTGTCTCGCCGAACAGGTAAGCGACCATAGCCCGAAGCGGTACACCCCGCTCTTCCAGAACCGGACCCGAAGCGGGGGCGCGCCGCAGAACGGGATCGCGCCATCCCGCGAACACGGAGTCAAAAGTGCTCTCGGCCCTGTGGCGCGCCGTGGGCGGATCGAGCCGGCCGCACTCGATCAACTCGCCGACGTACCAGTCGGTATTCGCCGACACGCGCTGTCGCAGTTCGTCCTGAGAGATCAAGAGCGGCAAGGCTCGGAGTACCGAGCAGATCCATACCCGGCTTTCGACGCCGAGCAGCCCGTCCTGAACCAAGTCGTCCTCGATCTTGCTGAAGAGGTCGACGTCCAGCGGCAGCCGGGTGAGGATGGCGGCCAGTTCGGCGGCCTTCCCGGTCATTTTCCGCAGTTCGCCGGTGGTCGGGCAGTCTGAGTCAGCCCCGGCGGCATACATGCCCCATGACCACCGCCAGGCCTCACGATCGCGCTCCACGCTGTAAGGGAAGATGACCTGAAAGCGCTCGGTGGGTACCGGGTAGGTGCCGATGATGCGGTAGTTGTCGCGCGGACTTGAGGAGATCAGCGTGCCCTGGCCAGCTCTGCCCTTCTGCGCGGTGGCTTGGTCGAGCGAGCCGGCGCGCACGCCTGTGCCATACTCGGCTTGGGTCGCGAGGTGGACGAGCACGTCGGGGGGAATCCCGATCTCAAATAAGGCGTTGATGGAATTCTTGGTCGCGACGGTCACGGCTGACGAGCTGGAGAAGCCACCTTGCGGAATGTTACCCGTGCAGACCAGCCTCAGCCCCTTGAAGCTTTCCCGCCCGAGTCGCTGCTGAACCCTGGCCCCCAGGCTTCCCTCGCGCAATGTGCGCATGGAGGCAATAGCATTACCGACCAGGGCGAAAGGCCGGCGCATGTTGTTGCTGATCCACAGGGATGGCGGCGGCAAGGGCTGCCCTCTCTGGCGGCGGCGTTCCAGCTCTTCGTTGCTGAAGTAGCCAAGCGAGAGCAGAAGCGTCTCGCTCATCCGCGTGCCAAAGCCCTCGTATGTGTTCCAGTCGGAGATATCGCGGCCGGGGTACATGGCCTCTTGGTCGGAGGGGACGGAATTCACGCATTCGCGGTACTTCGGGTCCAGGGGGTAGAGATGGACGCGGCGGTCGTCGGCGCCCTGGGACAACACGACGATCTGTTCCCGGCCGACCTCGCTGCCCGCCCCGATTGGCATCTGCCAGGCCGGCCCAAAGAAGCGCACCATGTCCGGGTGCATGAAGGCGATGCGGAGTCGCCCACCGGCGATGCCGATGCCCACCGGCGAGTCCGACCGGAAACCCAGCTTCTCCCGGCCATCGGCCACAACCAGCTCTTCGAGCTGGCAGGCGATAGAAGCGACTTGCCCCCCGGGCCGATCGACGGCAATAGCCCGGGCGGCATCCTCAACCTCGCGGATTTCCGCAAAGAGCCCGATGGCGGAGGCCATCTTGCCCTCCAACAGGGCGAGGTCGATCGGGTGGGTTACGTCGGAGCAGAGCAGATCGTATTCGGGATCGGCGGGAGTGGTGGTGATGGTGCGGATGTCGCCGCCGGCACGGCTGACGGCCTCCACGAGGTCGGTCAGATAGTACTGTCCCTGAGCGTTGCCGTTGGTGAGTGTAGCCAGGTGGCGGTGGAGGGTGGCAGCCCGAACGGCGTAGAGTGGGCAGTTCCCCTCGGTCAGGGTCAGCAGCGCCTGGCGGACAAGTTCATCCTTCTCGGCGGCAAGGTCGCGGTCCTCGACGATGCGGACGACCCGGCCACTCTCATTTCGCAGCACACGGCCCTTTCCACGGATGCGAGACTGCTCGTATCGTGCGGTGAGGAAGCTCAGGTCCGCTTCTCGCGGTTCGGCGCAGTGCGTCTCGCACAACATCCGGAACACGCTGGACGGCACGATGCGATCGCCCATGGTGATGATGAGCAACGGATTGCTTTCAAGGAGTCCCGGCACACACAGCGATTCGAAAGCGGGGAGGGCGGTTCCGCCGGTAGGATTATCGGACAAGACGTAGATATTGTCGCTCCCGAGCGCGGCCGCCACTTCCTCGTGGCGATAGCCCACGAGGCAGATGACCGGTCGGGGAGCCAGCCAGCGGAAAGCATCGATTGAATGGCGGGCAAGCGGCGTACCGTGTATCGGCTGGATGCACTTGGGGTTCTGCCCGAACCGGGTGCCCTTGCCCGCGGCCAGAAGCACCAGAACCCTGTCGCAGCCGGTCACGCCGCCGTGAAGGACCAGCGCGGGGGGGTTGAGGATCTTCTGACTGTTGAGACGAGCCGCTTCGCTTAGCGTGCGTGCATCTTGCGACGGTCGTTTTCGCGCGTTCGGCATAGCTACCGGGTACTCAGCATCCACTCGCGGTTCCGTGCAGCACTGGCGTCCAGCCGATGGCTGCCCAGGACCTTGAGACAGGCGGGCTGCTCCATCCGCGACTATCCAGATACCCTTGCCCAGCTACGTAGCTGGGCTATGCCAAGCGATTATACAGCGCCCCTTGCCGGTTGCGCCTACCTCCTTTAAGGCCATTACGCCGTCCCGGGAGGACACTGCGGCGACAATGCACCCGGGCCACGCCCCTGTTTCTCCGAGGGCTGTGTGGGATCTCTCGAGGTATCACGACGCAGGTCAATTCTGGCAGCTTGTCGGGTCATCGCGAAGGAGTCGATTGCCGATCGTTGCCTACCGGTGCGAGACAGGATTTCGGTGGACCGTAGTCCATGCAGAGCCGCCCCTATGGACTGTCGGCTCCGGTCCTCCTCGTCGCCGGCGCGGTCTGAGCCCTAGCCCAATTCGACCGACTGTCGTCAGCTTACCCGAGATGCCTGCCATCGCTGATTTCTTCTTGCCGCTCAGGTATCCCGCGGAATGTTGAGCAGCTCCAACTGCTGCCCCCGCACGGGACGACTGGCGAGCGTCGGCCATCGCTCCAAGGCGGTGGCATAGACGCTGCGGAAGTCCGTGGGCAACACTTCACGAATCAACCCGCGCCAGATGACCGGCTGAACGGGTTGCATGAGCATAAGCCGCTGCCCGACTCTGCTCGGTGTCGTGAGGACCGAGGTAGTAGTCCGGCTTGCTGAGACGGACGGCAGTCTGGCCGGAGGGTTTGTGGAGACGATAGCTGGGGACAGAAGGACTTTTCGATCGAGGCATTGCACGACTCCCGACGCCCTTTGCGGTCATGTGGTAATGACCACGTATCTTGGGCTTCCTGAGCCGCACTGCCTCACACGGGCAGATGTGCCAACCAGCGTTCAACTAGCCGATTCCATCGACAGCGGGCGAACGGGCTCGAACCGTCAACGTTCAGCTTGGAAGTCGCCCAGAATGGCTTGCCGAAATGCTCAGCAACCTCAGGGTCTTGAGTACTTTATCGCGACATGATGACCCTCGCAAGGCATCTCGCTCCATCGCGTTTTTTCGCGTTCTGCGGTGGTATTACCCTGGCCAGAAGGGTAACTACCCTCGAACCCCCGACGTGCAGCTTCGGCCTCTGCAAGCTCGCCGGTTCGTCTGCGTGATCGACTCCCGTCCACATCTGGACTAGCGGCTCGGCTCGGGACAGCGTCGTGTTTCACATGACCGACGCCGGCTGGTCTACAAACCGAATCGCCAACCCGCCAACGGGTCGGTTCCATCGGCAAACACGATGCCATTCCACGTGCCAAAACCGGGAAACGGGAGATGGGGGCGGCCCAACGGACATGGAGATCGAGCACGACTGCCAGCCAGCCAGGCTGGACCGACCAGCGACGCTATCTCGGCGCAGCATGGTGCAGGCTCCCAACAGGTTTGGGATTGTGCGAGGCGCGCTCCGCAACGTGCTCAGGAGCCGCGTCGCCTCCAGTTGACTATCCGTCTCCCAGATGGTTTTCATCATTTGGGCCTGGATCGTGACGTCTTTCGGAAGCACACCCAACCAGGCGAAACGGGTCCGCTCCGGGGCTGATAGGCGACGAAGGCTCAAGTGGAAGCAAGCGAGGAGGCTCAGTCGCTTGCGTTCGGCCTCCTCGGTGACTTGTTCTGCACCTGGTCGGCTCAGCGATTCTAGCCGCGCGATCTCGGCATTCAGGTCTTCGACTTCACCAAGTCCGGATCCGTCTCGCCCTCCGGGAGATCGGCGTAGGTGTAATGGGCTCCCCCACGAAATCCGGGGGCCCGATGCAGAGCCGCATGAGATTCGTGCCGATGCCGGCCGTCGGGCTCACCAGCGTTTCGATGACCTCCTCGCGCCTCGCTGTCGAGAGTTTGGCGAGATTCGCACAAGTGGTGTGTTCGAGGGACGCACCTCGCGGCCGATTCAGTCTCTGCAGGGGTAGATACTCGTCCGGCCGGTGGTGTCGGGATCCAATGCCACCACTGCCACCGGGTTCGCAGGCCGTCGCTTGGGGGCGCAAACGGACGACTTCTACGGTCCTGTTTCGTTATTTCCATTGGTTCACTCCTGTCTTCATTCTGGGCTTACGGTTCTCAGGTCAGATCGCCAAAAAGTTGGTCACTGAGTTGGTCAGTCGTCAGGTGGTGGTGACTTGTTTCCGAGTTCTCACTGAGTTGTCAACCGGCTGCAACCCTTGTTCTTACCAACAAGAACGGCCACAGCTGTCTGTTGAGACAGTACTTGCGCGCCGAACCCCGAGTTCCCAAGCTGGACGTCGTGACAGCGGGAGCGAAGCTGCAGGTCGTAGGTTCGTCGATCGCACATAAGTGCTGGATACGGCCAACGTTGCCACTAGATGGCCACCAGGTTC
Source organism: Planctomycetota bacterium (assembly GCA_022711465.1). Lineage (GTDB taxonomy): Bacteria > Planctomycetota > Phycisphaerae > UBA1845 > PWPN01 > JAGNEZ01. The sequence continues at coordinate 77,730 of JAKLEZ010000019.1, forward strand.
TGTCAAACCAGCGGGGGTATACTACCCTCACCCAAGTCTTGTCAGTCAGGACCATCGTCCGCGCTCGCGTCGGGTGCGCTTCTCGATGCTCGGTTGCTATCCGGGGTCTCGTCACCGTTGCGGGCCATCGCCTTCCGCTGACCATAGCGTCTACCGGCCATGATTGCCTCCACCGCCATCTTCGCGCTATCGATCTGCCTCCGGCGTGTGGCTGTCGTATGAGCCTGGGACACCAGATCGGCCGTCGGGGCCCGGCTCTGACGCTCGGCGAATCTCTGCAGGGCCTCGATGCTGGTGTAGGACGTGCCCCCGATGCGTATCGTCTCCAGTTGAACGCCTCGAACACCGCGCTGGATCCATCGGTAGACCGCGCTGATGTGAACCCGCCGGCCGGTTGGTCTTGGTGGCAGACGATGAGGCACATTTCGAATGGGAATCAGGTGCTCGGTTAGGATATCGATCATGCCCAATCCTCCCGGCTCTGCTGCCGACGTTCGCGGCCAGTGACAACAGGACGGTTCCTGCTCCGGCTGATCGCTCGGCAGCTCTGTGTCCGCTGCGTACTACAAATAGTGTCGCGCGCACACTACTCACGGCGATGCCACAGCCCTGACGGCGAGATGATTCCTGTGTTCCAAACGAGCGGTTCACAACACGACGAGCACGTCGGACTTTGGCACACCCGAAGCCAGAGCGGCAAACGCGGCTCAGGCGTTTCAGAGCAAGGCTCGTCTCATCAGGCATCCGCGGACAACTGCGGCCGGAAGTAGCCGAGAAACCCGACGCCTGCTCCCCAGTTCAAACCCGGCCGAGTCAGCTCGCGGTCACCAACGATGACGCCAGAAACTGCCCGCACCCGCGAGCCGGCGGGAAGTGGGCGAACACCCGTGTTCAGCGCATGGTGGGCTATCACTGTCTCAATGCCGATCTCGGCGAGGGGAAGCAGCTTCTCGGGTCAGCAGCGGACTGGTCCGATGTCCTTGCGGCTGGTCTGAATGAGGCCTTGCCCGGTGAGGTCCACGATCTGGCGGCGGACCGTACGGCCGGCGAGACGAAGCAGCGTGGTCAACTGACTTGCGGTCAACAATCGGAACTCGGCCAGCGTGCTGAGGATGTTCCGACCGGTCGGATTGAGGGGTGCGGTCATGGGTGGTTGTCTCCATTGAACTTGCGCGCCGGTCTTCGGCACGCCCGAATGCAGAGCGGTAAGCGACGCCCGGGCATTCCAGAGCGCGGGTTGCCTCGTCGAGCATTTACGGCCAATGGCGGCCAGAATTGGCCAGAAAATGGCCAAAAGTGCCTCCCATCGGCCCTCGCGGCGCGCATTTATGGCCACATTTTGGCCACACTAAACCATTGGCCATACAGGGCTTACGCTCGTGGCCAAGAACCGACTAGGCATGGTATTTGATGATGGATTGTCTCTCTGATTTCTTCACTGCATGGGGCGGCTTCGGGCCACGCGGACGTGTCTCGTAGATTCATCCCCGCTTGCGGGCGGGCAGGCCTGCGGGCCAAACAAACGGACTTGTATTGGGGCAGTTCGCTGCACGGCTTTCGCAGCGGCTCGCTTCGTTCGGGCGAGCCGCCTGCAGGGCGGACGTTGCCTGGAGGTTCTGCCATGAATGGATACAAGATTCGGTACGTCGTCGAGTTCATCCGAAGAAACGGGCCGCTGCCGCGCGATCGGACAGGGAGCATCCTGAACGCGGATGACCTGTTGGCCTGGTACGGCTTGAAGGAACGATTGACACTTGAAGAACAACGGCTGCTCAAGAAGGAGCTGGATGCAATGGCGGAGGCGGAGGTCTTCATGGAGCAGCTCCGCATCGACGGCAGATAGCCCATCGGAGTTTTCGACATCTGTTGGTTCTGCTGGATTACCCTTCCTCCTGGTCGGTCGGCGTGGCATCTTCCGGGCGAAACAGGGTCCTCAGTCAGGTTGTCCGGAGAGTCGGTTCGGGGGTGCGCCGGTCAGTACCGCTGAGCATCTACAGAGACAGGCGTTCGTTTGCAGGGCGATGTATTGTCGGCATGTGCCCTCAGGCCTGGAAACCCGATCGATAACCTCGTCGTGGGGCTCCGGCATAACCTTGGCGGTGGAAGTATGGTTTTTGCCTGGAGGGCTCGGGCGACGGAGCGAACATGTCATCAAGAACCCGATAGGCGGCCGCCAGTCTGGTGAGCGAGTCAGCCTGGCCCTTGACTCCTATCGCCACAGGGGCTTGGGCATGCTCCGATTGGCTCTGGCCATGGTGTGCGGGCGATGGCACACTCTTCAAAACCGTGTACTCCTGCGGCTGTCCGCGATACTGCCATCCTGGCAGCCTCCATTGCTCACGATTTTCAAAGAGGATTTGCGGGTAATCACGGATGAATATCAGCCCGTACCGATCAAGCAGCCTTTCCAACTGAATCGCATTGGCCGAGTACTGCGAAGGCGCGAAGTCGCCCAACCGCTGGTCCAAGTATTCGTTCTGTCTTCTCATCGAACATCACCTCTTCTGCGGACTGATTCGCGGGCCGTTTCGGCCTGCGCTGTCCAGGAGACGGTAAGACGCGGGAGTATTTAAAGGTTCGTGCGGGGTGACGAACCCTTGGCACCGCCCTCGGATGAGCGGTGCCTGCGGGCACGGAGGTAGTCAACCATGAGCATCCAAAATGAACTGAGGAAGCAGGGTTATGAATATGACCATGAATACGGTCAGACCGAGGATCGGACCGAGGTCTGGGTCAACCGCAAGACCGGCAGGGGAATTGCGATCGAGTGGTTTTCGCTGCCGGAGGTGGCTCTATGAAGGAGGACGATGCAAGGGAGCTGGCTTTCGCCATCATCGGCGACTTTGAGGAGCTCCTCGACGAGAAGGACATCACCATCCCGTCCAACGACAGGGAAGGCCGGGAAGAGGAGGCGCGGATTTACGGCACGGAGTACTATCTGCTCGAAGACGCGACCACGGATATTCTGAGCAAGGGCAGCAGGCGGAGAGGGAAAGTCGCGCAGGCGCGTGACATGGCCTTCCGAATCATCGAGGAGTTCGAGGAGGTGCTGAGCTACCACCGCATCACGGTTCCCTCGGACGACCCGCAGCGAGCAACGACTCAGGCGGCGATCTGCATGCCGGAGTGGGACAAGCTGCGGGACGGGATTGTCCGGCTGCTACGGCGGGAGACGGCGAGCGCCCGAGCGAGGTGATTAGTGTGACCAACGCTTATCGTCTGGAGGTCGTCCGAACCAGGCTCCGGGAGCCACAGGGTGCTGTGAACTCGTCCGAGGAGACGGCATCGCGGTACGCATATCTTGAGCAGTACGATCGAGAGCGCCTCATCCGGTTGGATCTCGACAGCCAGAATCGAGTGATTGGCGAGGAAGTCGTCTCCATCGGCACCGTGAACTCGGCGCTCATCCACCCCCGCGAGGTTTTCAAGGGCGCGATTCTCAGCGGAGCAGTCCGCATCATTGTGCTGCACAATCATCCGGGGGGTTGTCCGCTTCCGAGTGCCGAAGACGAGGAGGTCAATGGCAAAGTGAAGCAGGCCGGCGAGATCCTCGGCATCCCGGTCATCGACTTCGTGATCATCGGCGAGGATGGCCGGTACTGGAGTTCGGGGAGCGGGGCAGGGCAGGTGAGGCCGGCGGGCACTACCCAGGATTGAGCAGTGCCCTTGGCACGGAGGTTGAGAAGATGGTGCATGAGATACAGGTCGTCTCCCGGCGCGAACTGGAAAAGGGGATTCGCCAGACTGTCCGGGAGCAGCGGGCATCGGAGCGGAGATTCCGAAGAGCATGGCGGAAGATGGCTGGCGAGAGCACATGGTGGGATCGGTTGCTTGAGCGGACGGGGAGATAGCACGTTCCGGCCGGTTGTCCGCGTTGTGTACTCGTTCTACTCTGTTCAACCATGGCTGTGATCCCCGGGACCTACCAACTGCTGATCAGGCTACGGCGAGCTGTGTCGATTCGCGTCGGTGGGCTTGGCCTGTGCCAGTTCCCGGCCGGCTGGTACGTGTACACCGGCTCGGCCAGGAAGGGCCTTGCTCAGCGAGTCGGGCGGCACCTACGTCACGACAAACGCAAGCACTGGCATATCGATTACCTGCTGGCGGTCGCCGATCGGGTCGAGGCGTTCGTGTTGTCGGGGACGGCGGTGACGGAGTGCCAGCTGCATGCTGCGCTGGCGGGCGGGGAGGTCATTCTCCCGGGCTTCGGAGCGTCGGACTGCCGGTGCAGGTCGCATCTGGCGTGGTTTCGACGAAAACCAGAACTCAAGCTGATGCGGTGGCCAGGACTTGCCGGGCGCGCGGGCGAAGATTCCACGCCGGTTGATCCGGTGCGCGGAAGGAGGGGCACACTACATACGCGCAGAAGCACATCACCGCGCACGTCATTCCCCGCCGTACTTCAGCCAGTACTCCAGGAACGCCAGCTCGAGTTCCAGCGCTTCGGCCGTGGGCACGTGACTGGTCCGCGCGGTCATGGCCACGCGACCTTTCTGCCCGAGCACCTCGTTTACGGCGATCAGGTGATTGAGTGCCACCCAGTTCCGTGGCGGATCCTGAACGCCACCGGAAACCAGCACCGGCCGGGGAGCCATCAGAGCGTGCAGGTCCACCAGGTCCTCACCCTGCTCCATCAGCTCCTTGTACAATCCCGTTCGCGGATTGGCGGCCGACGGCACCCCTGGCCGGCGCTGCGCCCCGGGATGGTAGCCCAGGTACCACGGCTCCCAGTAATTCACGTTGGGGTCCTTCTCGTTGAACACAATGCCGGGATCGGACCACACCGCGCACGCGAACTTGTCGTACAGGCAGGAGGCGAACATCGACCATTTGCCGCCGTACGAGAGCCCAATGATCCCGATCCGGGAGGGATCGACGTTGGGCATCTGGGCCAGAGCGGTGTGGCAGTTGGCTGCGGCGTAGGCCAGCAGCGTCAACGGCTGTCGTCGCTCGCGGGCTCCGGCCTTCACGAGCAGTTCCCGGGTGTCCAGCCCGATGTCCTCTACTGAACCCGGTGTGCCGATAGAGAGGGTCACGAAACCGCGGCGCACGAGTTGCAGGCCGTAATCGTGGGTACCCCGGCCGCGCTCGCCTTGGCCGATGCTGGTCAGCGGCTCGTAGAAGGGCACGAGCACTGCGGGAAACGGGCCTGAGCCAGCCGGGACCAGCAGATAGCCGTCGACCAGCCTGCCTTCCGGCGAGATCTGCACGTGAACGTGGGTCTGGGTGTGGCCTTCGCGGTGAACTGATTCCAGCCGTTCGACTTTCGGGCACTCGACCAGCGGCGGCCAGGGGCCCAGGCGGCGCTGCCACAGGGTGAGGATCTCCTGGCGCCGGCGAGCCCAGTCTTCCGGCGACTTGGCGAGCGAGCCGTTCGCGAACTTCAGGGGCGATCGGTACGAGCCGAACTTGTCGGCATACTCGGCGGGCGGTTGGAAGTACTTCTCCAGGCGGCGCCACAGGGCCTCGCGTGCCGGCGGCTCCCGGGCTGGCATGGTGGCCGGGGTGCCGAGCGCAGCTGCCGTCGGCGGCTCCGTAGACTCGTCGTAGTACGGTTGCACCTCGACGAAATTGAATATGAGCTGCTGGCCGACCGGGCCGCTGGCCCCACCCTCGCTCCGCCAGTCAGAGAGGGTGAGCGTGGCCGTTTCTGCCTTTGCCCGGAAGACCTGCTGGTGATAGTTCATCCAGTATTTGTACTCGCTATTGAACCGGCCAAGTGAATGCGAGTAGCAGTTCCCGAACACGTGCTGGAAGGACCTATCCGGGACGATCTCGCCGCCATCGATTCGAATCGAGAGGGCGTGCGTCTGACGATTCGACCTGGCTGCCTTCAAATCGCCGTAATCGCCCGTGTACATCTTGAGGGCGTAGAGCCGGCCGGGCTTGAGGCCGCGGACGGGCTGGCTGGCGCGGTTGGGCCTTTCGGCCGAGCGGGTCATGAGCAGAAAGGTATCGCCGGTCGCCGTCCGCGGGTAGCGGCCCTCGAGCCAACTGTAGCCCTCGTGTCGCCCGGTGGAGATGGTCCCCTCGCCAGCCAGGTCTAGCGTCCAAGCCTTCGCGCCATCCTCAAAGTCGGCATTCACGATGTGTTCCGGGCGAAAGCCGTAACCGAAGGCATCCGAGAGCATCGCCGTCCTTCCCTCGATGCAGTAATGCCGGTAGAGCCGCATGGCCCAGCGGACGTATTCCTCGTCGGCGTAGCTCGACAGGTACTCCATCACCCCGCCCACTCCGCGGAATGCCGGATCGTTGGCCAGCAGGTTGAACTGCATGTCCATGTAGTATTTCTGATCCACCGCCGGATCGGTATTGACGCTTTCGGGTGGAGCGGTCATCAGGTGGCCGAAGCAGACGATCATGTGCTCGATCGATCCAGGGATGTGCTCGGCCCATTTCCGGGCCTCGTCCACCAGCACCGACTGCAAGTGCCTGCGGGATTCCTCCAGGGTCGGCCGCTCAGAGAGGTAACGCTCCCACGCGAACCGGTCGCCGGCCGCCATCACCTGCCGGAGGAACGCCTCGCCGCCCGCGTCGCCATAGAGCGACGTGCAGTACGGGCAGAAGCGCTTGCCCTTCGTCCGCTCATCCGCCCGCATCCGCCGGAGGGACTCGGTTACCGCGTCAAAACCGCGGTCCTTCTCCCGCCAGAACTCGTCAGCAATCATGCCGTCCACCAACGGGTGCATGAAGCCGCCCACGTCCAGCCAGTACTGGAAAGCTCGGTCCGCGGGCCACTTCTCGAACCAGGGCTTCGCGTAGGCCTCAACGAGGTATCGCCGCCCGGCCGATTTCCAACGCTCCAGGAACGCGACATCGGGCGTATCGGCTGGCCCGACCATGCAGTTGATGTTCGGCAGGACGTGCCGCTCCATGTAGGCTCGATCGAATTTGCCAAACTCGCTCACCTGTGGATCTGAGCCGTATCGGGAGTAGACCAGGTCCGGAATAGCCCTGACCACCAGCCGCGCGGCGGCCCCACCGGCCGGGCGGGACGTGCGAATGGTGTGCTGCCCGGCGGCCAGGTAGTGCATCAACTCGAATGACACGTGATCGTTGGTGTTGCTGCGCGTCGGCGGTAGCGGCATGGGGGCGGCGTCGAGCCCCAATGCCACCTCCTCTCCGGCCCGGGTCTCCAGCCCCGCGAACACCCAGCCTTCACGCGGAAGAGCAAACGCTTTCTCCGTCGCACCGGCCGGGAATCCCTCGACGCTCAGCAGTTCGACGACCAGGTTGTTCAGCCGCCGGACACCCTCGTCGGCCATGGCTGTCTGGCCGCGGAGAACCATGGTGAGGCTCACCGCCAGGACCATCCCGAGGGCCGCTCGTACTCCCGAGGTCATGACCATGTTTACGGCCTCCTGAGGCCTTCGAAAAAGCCAATTGTCAACGCAGTCGGCGATGGTTTCAAATGAATCCGCCAAGGGAAAGGGGGTTGGTAGCGCAAAGGGGGCAGGCTGTACAATGGCCGGACACGGCTCGGCACCGTAGCCGGGAATGGCGACCAGTGAAATGTCGGATAGGGAACCGCATGCGTAAGAGACTCGGACTTGTGATCGTCACCGCATGGCTCGCTGCGTCGGCAGGCACCGCACCGGCATGGGCGGAGGATCTGGTGACGATCGCTCCGGCACCAGCGGGCGAGCAACTCTCCAACGACTTTGAGGTCAGCGTCGAGGGCCAGGCGGTACCCGTCTATCGGTGTCGTGTCTCGGCCGTGCCGCTCAACCAGGTGTGGCCGGGCTATCAGCGGCCCCTGGACCAGACGGAGCTGGCCTCGTTTGCCTCCTGGGATATGGTCGGGGGAGCTGAAGTCAAGGTTCGTTCAAGGCTGTTACCTATTCAGACCGTCGCGGTCCGGCCCTCGTCGCTGAAGATCAAGCCGGCGGTGAACGGCGATACGATCACGTTCCGCCTGCCCCGTCCCTGTTTCACCACCGTGGAAATCAACGGCGCACATCAGGCCCTGCACCTGTTCGCCAACCCGCCGGAGATGGACGCTCCCCAGCCGACAGATCCGGGGGTGCGCTATTTCGGCCCCGGCGTTCACCGGCCGGCCAAGATCGTGCTGGAGAGCAACCAGACCCTGTACGTTGCGGGCGGCGCGGTGGTATACGGAGCAGTCCACGCCAGCGGCGCCTCTCATGTTCGCGTCCTGGGGCGAGGGATCATCGACGCCAGCGACTTCGAGCGCGGCCAGGGCGGCGGAGTGATCAGCCTGTCAGACTGTTCGGACGTCGTCATTGACGGCGTGGTCATGCGCGATCCCGACGTCTGGTGCTGCTCGCTCTTCGGCTGCCGCAACGTGCGCATCTCCCAGGTCAAGCTGGTCGGCCTCTGGCGCTACAACGCCGACGGCATCGACCTCTGCAACAGCCGCGACATCACCGTTCGCGACTGCTTTGTCCGGGCCTTCGACGACTGCATCGTCCTCAAGGGACTGAAGGGCGCATACAGCGATCGGCCCGTGCAGAACGTGGACGTGGGCGGCTGCGTGATCTGGAACGACTGGGGTCGGGCCCTGGAGATCGGCGCCGAGACCTGCGCGCCGGAAATCTCGCACGTGACGTTCCACGATTGCGACGTCATTCGCACGGTCCACATCGCCATGGACATTCAGCACGGCGACGGCGCAGCCGTACACGACATCCGCTTCGAGAACATCCGCGTCGAGATCGACGACCTCACGCCGCCCCCGCGCATGCAACGCTCCAGGGACGAGAAGTACGTGCTCGACGCCAAGAGCGGCTTCTGCCCGGAGCTGCTGGTGATCATCGTTACCAGGACGTTCTACTCGAAGGACGACCAGCGCGGCACGGTCCGCAACGTGGTGTTCAAGGACATAGCCGTAACCGGCCGATCGTCGCCGGCCTCGCGGCTGCAAGGTTTCGATGCCGACCACGGCATCGACGGCGTGTCCTTTGAAAACGTCCGCATCAACAACCGGCCCGTCACCAATGCGCCATCCGGCGGACTCGCCATAGGCGCTCATGTCACGGACATCAGGTTCAGAGTGCCTCGCCCCTGATCGGCCTCAAATGGGTGTTGGCGGAAAAACGCGGCGATTGAGCCTGTGTCAAGCGGCAAAGGCGGCTGTGTTCGATGCCCAGGCATCATCGCGCGAATGGTGGCTCTCATTGCGGGGCCAGGTTGCAGACATCGGCACTCCAGCGGTCGGCAATGAGGTGCCCAGTCAACCCTGATCCCTCGGCAATGTATCCACCTTCGCCCCAGGCTCCTCATCGTCCGGAGCTTGCGCCAGGATCTGCAGAAAGACCTCGTGCCCCCCACAAATGCCCTCGATCGACACGTGCGGCCCCTCGTGAGGCCAGCCCAGGACGTTCCAGCTGAAGTCCTTGACCTCCTCAAATAGGGCCTGCAAGCCCTCAAGGTCCAGGGAGAAGCCGGGTGCGACCACCTCGCCATCGACAGCCCCGCCGACCAGCTCCACCGGCGTCGGGTAGATCGTGATCTCCCAGAAACCCTGTTCTTCACGATACCGGTAGCCCAGCGGCCCGCTCGCCGCATGGAAGGTCATGTGCTCCCCGACCTCGTCAACCAGAGAATCCAGCCAATCCGGCATGTCTGAGCCCTCTGCCAAGTCATGAAGGAAAGGCCTTCGGCCAGCCCACCCCGTATACCCGGGAACACTATCGGCCGCAAGGATCTCCAAGAACAGGGTTGAGCAGTGAACGACCGAGGGCTGAACCGCGGATGCAACGGATAACGACGAACGGGTGCACCAGCCTCTTCTGAAGCTCAGGAAGAGGCTGGTCACGTCAGATGACATGCCTCGGAGATGAAGGAAATGGCACCGATAAAGAAGTCCAGCGCGGGAAGCGTGTCCAGCGCTCAACTGGCTGCCGGACAGGCAGGACTCCTCACCTCGGTGCGCGAAAACTGAGCTGATCCGGACCCACCGCCCGGTGCGACAAGCCGCATCAGACACCGAATCGGTCAGTTTGAGGTAGTTAGATGTCTATTCGCGGCCCCCGTTCGGATCCCCGAGATCGTTCAGCATCTTCTTCGCCTGGCGGGCGGCCGGCGTGGTGGGGTAGTCGCCGATGGTTCGCTCGAGATACTGGCGAGCCTTCTCCCGAGCGTGCTGAACGAACGCGTCGTAGCGTTTTTGCTGCTCCAGCTGCCTGCGGAGTTCCGGCTGCATGCGCGCCACTGATTCAAGCTCTTTCTGGGCACTCACGAGCCAGCGATGAGCCTGAGCGACCTGGGCCGGACCCGGACGAGGGTCGGTGGTGGGAGCGGTGGCCGGCGGCTTCCTCGGTGGAGTCTCCAGAGCGGCCACGCCCTTCTCGAACCAGAGTCTGTTCGGCGGTTGGTGAGACCAGCCGGGCACCTCGAGGTAGCTGACTCGCTCGAAGCCGTCGAGGATCAGCGCGTCGGCGTCGCTGCGGCCTTCCTGCGGCCGCCACTCGCGATCGGCCCCGCCTTTCATGATAACCAGTTTGACATCCCGCCGGCGTCGCTCGTAGTCGCCGCGCCACAACGGATACTCCGCCAGTGCGGTCGCTTCCCAGGGGCCGTTCTCGTTGCCGTGATGGGTCATCCCGGTGAACGCCCCGCCCATGAGAAAGAGCCCGCCGCTGAACACTTCGGGATAGACCTTCACGAGCCTGATCGCCAGGCAACCGCCAGCCGAGAAGCCGCAGGCGTAGATGCGCTGCTCGTTGATCGGATAGCGCTGCTTGAGGTTGAAGACGGCATCGATGGGCAGCGTGTAGACGCCGAAATCCTTGGTCCGGTGAGTGCCAAGAGTACCGCCGGTGGCGACGGCGATGAGCTTGTGGCGAACGAAGACATCCTGCCAGTTGGCTTGAACATCGCCGACGCCGAGCCAGATGAACAGTCCGTACGGAACGTTCGGGTCGTCGTGAGGCGGAACAAAAACCGTGAAGGATTCCTTGCTGATGTCGGGAATCCACTTCGATCGATCGGATCCAAAACCCAAATCCTGATCGCCGATCTTCCTGGAGGCCAGGGAATCCGGGTCCTTAATGTCGAGGCGATCAAGAAGCGTGTTGAGGGTGTTGAGCGGACTGGACTTGGAGAAGGTGAGACGGAGCAGGCCGCCGGTCGGGGCTACGGGTATCGGCTTGGGAGCAACCCGGGATCGGCTCTTGGGTTGCCTGGAGGCCTGGGCGAGGGCGAATCCGGCGCTCACGAGCCCAACGGCTGCAATCATCGCGACGCTGCGTGCAATCGTCATCCCGTGCATAGACAACACCTTTCCCGATTCACATATGGCTTTCTCAGCCCTGGCGAACGGCCGCCGACTCAGCGGCGGGCAGCGCATCTTCCACTCATCGCGCATCTTATGACTCACCACTCCTTCTTAACTCCGGTACGCCGGATCGACCTTCCCGGCTACGCCGCCGGGCCGATTCACATCTTCGTTTGCAGAGGCTTTGATCGCAGAAGGGATGCCTTGGGAGGAAGGGGGATTGCGCTGCAGCCCTCCCCCACCGATCTGCTGCCGCTGCTATCAGTGTACCGGCCTGCCTTTCGAACACAAGACAAAAAGACCGCAAGACGGGACGGTCATCCCCACCGCACGATCCCAGCATTTAAGCCTGTCGGCAAGATTCTTGTGGCCAAGGCCTTGGCCATGATCCATAGTGCTTGCCGAAAGGCATAAAAGGTGGTCTCGCAGGATGGCGAGGATTCAACGGTTCGAGAGGCGGGTCGCTCAGGATTGGGCGACCCGCCACAAGAGCTGGCCGTACCGGAGGTACATACCATGAGACAACCACAACTTGAGGAATGCGAGGTCGAAGGCGTCCCTGTGTCGCCGCTTCTGGCCGAGGGCCGCGGGAACCCCTACGGCAGCGTTCCGGGCCTGGATGACGAGGAGCTGGCCGACGTCGGGGAGCTGGAACGACAGGTGCTGCTCCAGGCATGGGGACCGGTCTTGAACCTGCCCGCCCGGTGCGGAAAGGGCAGTCTGAAACCGGCGACGGCCGAGGTCGACTTCGGTGCGTTTGCGACCGTGGATTTTGAGCGCCGCAGGCCCGAGTTCGATAAGGCCCGCTACAAGGCGGACAGGCTTTCCGAGAAGCTTCGGGACGTGCTCATCATGCTCGGCATCGTGAAGGAGAGACTGCCCAAGGCCAGGGACCGGGTGCTCAAATACCTCAGGATGGGTGTCATCAGGCTGGAGCATATCCAGAACGAGGACATGCTCGCGTTCGCCCGGTTGTACCTCAAGGCCAAGCGGCTTCAGAAGGAGATTGCCGAGCTTCGCAAGGCCAGCTGGAAACGCCGGCAGGCCAAGCTGGCGGAGGTGTTCGCATGAGCCGCTCAGATGATATCAGGCTTCCACCGGTCATTGTGCTGGCCGCCCGGGGCCACGAGCAGCTGCTGAAGACGCGGCTTCGTGACCTTCGGGCCAGGGGCGTTCGGTACAAGGTGATTCACTTGGAGAAGGTGCTGCGGCCGAAGGGTGCGAAGCGATAAGGCGTGGCCGGTGTTTTGAGGCCACGCTTTGCCCGGTTCTTCAGTGCAGGGGAAAACGCGTTGGCCTCCTCCGCCGGTATCAGGGCCGGGAAGCTTCGCCGCGTCCGGGCCGATTTGGCCATCGCTGGCGTGGCCTTTTTTCCTGGCCACGCCTTCCTCGCCAGTAATCGAATGACGAGGCAGAGTATGGGCGGAGATTGCCGCTTGCTGTCCTGGGGGCAGGCGGTACACGAGAGCGGGGATTGACGGCCTTGTTCCTGATTACCCGAGTCCATGACCGGCAGATCCCCATGACTGCGCCGCCTTGCTGTATGCATTCAGGGCGGCGGATCAGGGTTGGGAAGCCCTTCAGGCGTGTCCCGTTTTCCGGGGACACGCCCTCGGATCGTCAACGGTAAGTTGATGGTTCGATAGCAGGAACAGCGGGATGATGGCCGCTTGATAGTACCTCGCAGGCGGCCGGTTCAGGGTGCATGGATACCGGGGCATGCCGGTGTTCGATGGGTACGGTAGCGACGGTTTGAAGGGTGCGATGTCGGAGGATAATTGGCGGGTGTGAAGGGCATGGATGAGGTACTGACCGAGGGTGAGGGATGGGTTGGATGCCTTCGGCATGGGCGGGCATTCCGCTTCGCTCCAGCCCACCTACCCGCGGTCCTGCGGGCCCGCGGGACGGACGACGACGCACGGATTTGAATCACCGAGACGACGAACGAGCGGTACATCAATAGCGGGTTGATGATGAGGATTGAAGGCAGGAATGGACAATGATGTGGATGACGACGGGCATTGATCGTTGGCAAGATGGAGAAGATGGACGGACGACGACGGATGTTTTGAGAATCTGGAAGGGCAGAGGCTGAGAAGATGAGTATTTACAGGGGGTTATGGAGGGGAATGAGTTGAGAGTATGAGAATAGGGGCATGTAAGAGCCCCAGAGTCCGAGCCTCAAAATGCTCGGTCAGGCCTGCCGCTGGGCATCCCGGCACGTGTCCGCCAGCCAGCGCTCGATCTCGATACCCGCCAGGATGTCCTCCTTATCCTCCGACTCCGCCTGCACCATTTCGCCGGCCAATTCCCCCAGTCGCTTGCGGGCCCGAGCCTCGATCACGCACAACACTTGATCCTTCCAGTCCATGGTCTCACCTCGATCAGGGTGGGGACGTTGGGGTTTATCAATGTTCTGTTTTCAGGCCCCGCGAGATTCCTCACTCGGCAGTAGCGAAAAGCGTAAAGCTTAAATACTCGGCCGCATTCACCACCTCCCAGTAAGCACGACGGAGGAATCAAAATGTACTCAACCAACCCATCCAACGTAACCGCCGGGCAGGCGGGATACGCACCGTATTTCTACCAGGCCGGGCTCTATCTACGTTACGATCTGGGCGCCGGAAGCCATCGAATCCGTTCTCAGGATCACGCGTCTTCGACCTACGATTTCTCGTCCGATGTACCGCTCTTCGCGGGAATCGGACCCGTCCAGACCGTCGAGCAGGTCATTGCCCAAGGCTACTTCGCCGTACCCCAGGCCAACCCGATCTCCGCCTTGATCTCGGATAAAACCCACACCGCCAGACTCGGCCTGGACGACGTTATCCACCAGATCCGGGCACGCTACGAACTCTACCAACGCAATATCGAGGAACTCCACGAGTCGGTCTGCGAGGCCCACAACTCGGTCTTCAGGCAGATGGCCGACCACGGCCTCACTGTCGCCAACCAGCGGCAGCAGTACTCGGTGAGCAAGCAGGTCCAGAAGATCTACGAATTGCAGCGCGAGGAGCGAGTCAATCTCTGGCGGGACGTCTCCCGGCTGAAACTCGGATTACCCGAATCCGCCCAGCAGTACCTGACCGCGTACCGGAAGATGCGGCTGCTGACCGAAGGTGATGCCCCATGATGACCCGCACCCAGGAACTGTGCCGGAAGCTCAAGCCCATTCTCGGCCGGAAGGTCGATCAGTTGTGGATGATGTACCTGGCCGACTCGGACCCCGGCGGCAAGGCGGACATCGAGCAGACGCTCGAGTTACTGGCCGCCAAGCACCTCAAGCAGGATTACCAGCCAGACCGCTCACCATTTCCGCCGCCGGCGCGGCAGTTCTGTGCCCGAGGCGAGATTGAGCTTGGCACAGTGACCTACGGCCCTCAGAGACTGTACCCGTTTTTCCTGCGAAGCGACCGGCTCAAGGAGCACATTCTGGTCGCCGGCCGAAGCGGATCGGGAAAAACCAATCTCACCTTCGTGCTCATGCGCGGGATCATGGCCAGCGGCATCAAGGTAATCGCCATAGACTGGAAACGCGGCTATCGCGACCTCCTGACCCTGCACCCCGATCTTCGAGTCTACACCATCGGCCGGGACGTTTCTCCGTTCCGATTCAACCCTCTCATTCCGCCCCCAAGCTGCGAACCGCATGTCTGGATCAAGCTGATCGTCGACGTCATCGCCAACGCCTATCTGGGCGGCGAGGGGGTCATCAGTCTCCTGGTCGGCGGACTGGAACACCTGTACGCCCGGGCCGGGGTATTCGATCATCGACAGCAACGTTGGCCCACGGTATCGGATCTCCTGGCCTGGCTGAGAACCGCCAAGCTCAAAGGCCGAGCGGCCATGTGGCAGGCCTCGGCCGAGAGGATTCTCCTGTCCATGAGCTACGGCGAGTTCGGCGCTGTTCTGGATACCCAGGACAACTCCCAGGTACTCGACCTCCTGAACCACAATGTCGTCCTGGAGATGGACGGACTACCCAGCAGCTCGGACAGAACCCTGTTCTCGGAATCGCTCACCCTGTACCTGTACCGCTACCGATTGGCCCAGGGCCCGCGCTCGAAATTGACCAACCTGATCATCCTGGAAGAGGCCCACAATCTGCTCCTAGCCAAGCAGCAGGGAGCCAAGGAATCGGTCCTCGAAACCTCGATTCGTATGATTCGCCAGTACGGCATGGGCTATGTCTTCGTCGACCAGTCGGCGTCTCTTCTGAGCAAGGTGGCCTTCGCCAATTCCTACGCCACGCTGGCCCTGAGTCAGAAACTCCGGGGCGACATCCAGGCCCTGGCGGGAGCCATGAACCTCAGCGATGAGCAGCGGGATTCGCTGAGTACCCTGCCCATCGGCTCGGCTGTTGTGCGACTGGCAGACGAATACCCTGAGCCGTTCCTGGTGACCATTCCCCGTTGTCCGGTTCAGGAAGGAACGGTCTCGGATTCGGAGATCCGGCAGCGGATGGCCGCTTGTTTCAGCGAGTCCAGATCGAATAGCTCCTGTCCGGTTCAATCCCCGGCAGTTTCGGCTGTTCCGGTCCCGGATAAGAACGTTGAAATCAACTCAATGATGAGTAATTCCCACCCACCATCCCCCGAAGAATCACGCTCAATAAGGGAATCATCCATTCCCGATTCTATACCCGAACCACCCAAAGAAACGTTCTCCCGGGAGGAGATACGTCTGTTGGCTGATATCGCCGCCCGGCCGTTGTCCACGACCGTTTTTCGCTATCAACGCCTGAATCTCTCCCGCCGGCGGGGTAATGCCATGCGCCAGCATCTGGCTGACGCCGGCGTGATCGAGGCCGTACCCATCGCCACCCGATCCGGCCAGGTGGTCTTGAATCAACTAACCAATCATGGCCGTTCGGTCTGCGAATCGATCGGTATCGATCCGGGCCCGATTCCCCGAGCCAGCCTGGAGCATTTTTATTGGGTCATGAAGGTGACCGAGCACTTCGAGAAGCAAGGGTATGAGGTTACCGCCGAACACGCCATTCCCGGCGACGGGGCCGTGGATCTGCTCGCCGAACGCCCCGGTGAGCGGGTTGCGATCGAAGTCGAGACCGGCAAGTCGGACATCAAGGCCAATCTGGCCAAACTGCGAACCGCCGGTTTCGACCGGATTGTGTTCGTGGCCACGTCGCCCTCGGCAATGAGCGCTTGCCATCGAGTGATCGAAGCGGCGCCAGCCAGGGAACCGGGCGTTGAGCTCATGACCTGGCTGGATGTCTGAGGGCCGGATAGAATCCCTAGCCGCGCCCGCGATTGTCCGCTACACCTACACAAGGAGGCCCGCCGCGATGGCTCGTTCCAAGCGATCGACGAAGGGCTTAGTCTATCAACTCAAAGTCACGCTTGCCGAAATCCGGCCACCGATCTGGCGCCGAATCCAGGTGCCGGGCAGCACTTTGCTGCCCCGGCTTCACCTCATGCTCCAAGCAGCCATGGGATGGACCAACTGCCACCTTCACCAATTCACGATCGACGGAGTCGACTACGGGACTCCCGACCCCGACTTCGAACTTGAGATCGAGAACGAGGCGCGCGTCCGTCTGGACAAAGCAATCCCCGCAACCGGCGTGCGCTTCACCTACCTGTATGATTTCGGCGACGGCTGGAGTCACAAGATCCTCGTCGAGAAGATCGTGCCCCCCGATCCGGAGGTCAGCTATCCAGCCTGTCTGGCTGGAGCGCGAGCCTGCCCGCCCGAGGACTGCGGGGGCGTCTGGGGTTATGGTGACTTCCTCGAGGCCATCGGCGATGCGGATCACGAAGATCACGAACAACTCCTGGAATGGGTCGGCGGCAGCTTTGACCCCGAGACTTTCGACCAGGACGACGTCAGCGGCAGACTCAAGAACTACAGACTGCTCAGCCCGCTGGACGACTGATACCGCCGCCTCGGAGCCCGATGCCGGGGCATTCTCGGTTGTCCCTACCGATAGGGCCACTCTGCCCGGTACGATGTACCCAGCCCGAGCCAGGATGGCCGCGCTTGTTCTGCCGCCTTCTCAATCCGCTCATAGAGTCGTTCTTCCCACGCCAGACCGGCCAAATCCACCGGGTATACGACCAGCGCATTCATGCCGTTGGCTCGGTAGACCGATGCTCTCTGTTTGATGGCCGCGGCGCTCTCAGGCGTGCCCGCGTACTCAATCACCACGCCGTTCTGTTCCGTCAGCGTGAAGGCCGGATGCCAGACTTCGTACCGGTCGCGGTTCAGGATGACGACCGGCTGATCGTACAGAAACGAGACTCTGTACCCGTCCAAGGCCCGGCCGATCCGGGCTTCGCCTTCGGAGTGGTATGCGGGCTCCAGGGCGGCGATTCGGGCTTCAAGTTCTGCTGTGCTGTTCATGGCTTGTTCACCTCGGGGGTCAGTCTGACGGCCTGCCTGGCCGCGGTCATGAGCCGGGCCTCGGCGCCGTCGATGAGCTTGAAGAGATGAGCGTTGTGCCGCTGGAGCTTCGAGGCCTGATCGAGCACCCCGGCCAGTGAGCGGTAATCACCTGCGTTCTGATAGCCCTGGGCCTGCCGGGTCAGGTTCCTGATTCGCAGCTCGTTCTCGGCCACCGCTCGATCGAGGCGTTCCAGCCGTTGATCGAGATTGAGTTCTCTGTACCGTGCGGCCAGTTCCCCTGCGGCTTTTCTTTTGGCCTCGGCCGGCAGTTGGGCCATATGCTCCTGGATCTCGGCGATCCTGGCCGCTTCTCCCTGGCGAACCTTGTGGGCTCGTTCTCGGAGTCGGGCCATGCGCTCGGTGAGATAGCCCTCGGCCGGCAGGATCCGCTGAAGCTGGAGCATGATATCCGCAGCCTCGGCCCGGTGGCTCTCGGGATCCTTGCGGACTTCACGGGCCTCGCGGCGCATCTGCTTCAAGCTGCGGGCGAGTCCTCTGGAGACGCGTTCGTCCTGGTAAAGGTCGGTCATGTCGTGGCGGACGTCGGCGGCTTCGGACCAGCCGATGCCGGAGGGCAGGCGCGCGACTTGCCCGCGACGGTGAAGAAGGAAAGCCAGGATGCCGACAGTCAGAGCAATGGTGATGGCGCTCTGGATCATGCCTCTGTCGGCGTACCAGTCGAGGCCCAGGGTCCAGCCGACCAGGAGGCTGGCGCCTATGGCAATGCCGGCACCTGCCCAGGAACCGCCGATGCCCCGCACCGACTGATAGATCACCCCGGCCAGTACAATGACCGCGAAGCCGGCGGCGATCGGGCCGAGGTTACGGATCGATACTCCCTTCGAATACTCCCACCACACGAGACCGACGGCCAAAGCCATGCCCAGGGCCGCGGACATGGCCACCGCCGGCCGCTGCTCGCCGAAGCGCCGGCTGAGTACGGCGTAGGTAATGGCAGTGAAGAACGCGAAGGCCAGGACGAAGTCCGGCAGCACGGTATCGAAGAGCTCGCCGAAGGCGAACGACGAAAAGGGATTTGCGAAGGCCATGAGGAGAGGGCGGGGCCGGGAGTATATAAATGTTTGGTCGGATCACGAGATGCTGGGCACGACTGCCGTATGTGTGAGCCTGTTGTGGTGGGAACGGGTCCGATCACGTGCCCGGGATTGCAGGTCACTTCGCGGCATGGGATTACGATCCCATGCTCGCGTTTCTGACGGTCCGAGAACCCGCGGAAAACGGCTGTTTTCGGACGATTGGGTCAACACTTGGGTCACTTTGGACGCGACTCACGCTCGCATCACCTCCTCCAGCGCACGACGGGCAGAGTCGATCTGCTCGTCACGCACCTTGAGATAGTGCCTGCGGGTCGTGCGGATGTCCGCGTGCCCGGCCAGCTCCTGCACGACGTGCAGCGGAACAGCGCCCGCCAGATTCGTGCAGTAGCTCTTGCGGAGATCGTGGAACGAGCACTTCGGCAAGCCAGCTCTTGTGCGGATCGCCTGGAAATCACGCCAGAGGTTGTGGCGCTTCAGGCGACTACCTTGGGCCGTACCCTTGCCGCACACGAACACGTACTCCTGGCCGTCCGTGGCCGTGAGCTGCAGCTCCGCGAGAATGCTCACTGCCTGGCTCGGCAGCGGGACGATCCGCATGTCCTTGTCTTTCGGCGTCCATGCGAGTCGCGCTCCAGATGCACACTTGCGAGCCACGCGAACCTGGCCGCGTTCGAAATCGACGTCACACCAGGTCAGGTTCAGCACCTCACCCAGCCGCAACCCACAGCAGTAGCCGAGTGTGATCATGCCCCGCCACCGCAGCGATGGCGAGACCTCGATCAGCTTCCGGTATTCCGCCGGGCTGAGGCAGTGCCAGGAACGCTGGCCGACCTTCTCCTGACGCAAGCCCGCGAACGGGTTCTCGCGAATCAGCGAGCAGGCCACGGCCTCACGGAAGATCCGGTGGCACTCGCGCAGGATCTTGTTGACCGTCGCCGGAGTCGGCGTACGGCCCCGGTGCATCCGTTCCCGGTACCAGGCCAGGAAGCGCCGGGCATCGAGCGAGGAAACCCTGGACACGACCTGATCGTTTCCCAGGCACTCGCCCAGAAGCCGAAGCGCGTGTGCGTGCTCCAGCCGGCTCATTGGGGCCAGATCGCCCCGAAGTTCAAGGTACATGTCCGCGAACTCCGCCATCGTCACCGCCTGCGGCTGGTCGGCTTTCCCGACCCGCATCGCCGCCTGTGTTGACTCAGCGAACTGATCGGCCTCCCTTCTGCTCTCGAAGCTTCTACTGTACCGCTTCCCATCCGAGCCGAACCACCGCACCGCCCAGCGAAAGGCCCGCCTTCGCGGCCATTCACTCCTGGGCAATGGGCTGCCGGACTCGTCCATGGGAACAGGACCATGATACTTTCGGTATACACCAACCTTCTCAGTCGCCATGATGTACCTCCCGGCCTATATCGGCCAAGGCCACCACGGGCGACTGACCCGAGCAGGATTGTACCGGATAGTCTGACGCAGCCCAAGGGAGGAGAGATGGTCATTCTCCGCGGATACTGTGTAGTCGATCGGCGAGTTGGAAAGACCGGCGGCTTCGTTGCGGAGTTCCCCTTGCGGCATGGAACGAGTTGCCCGGCGAACCGGGTCATCGACTACTGTTTCGGATTCATCACCCGGCCGATGAACAGCACGCTGTTCGAGGGGATGTCCCGGATCAGGAATACGAACGGATGATCGGCACGGAAAACTGGCGGCGCGCTGCTCTTCATGATGACGCCCGTCGCCGCCGCCGCCTCGGTGCCTTGCTCGTTGACGTCCACGAACGCCTTGTGCACCACATGCGATATGAACAAGCCCCTCTCTCCGTCCATGCCGGAGAAATCCGCAAGTTCCGAGAATGCGTCGGTCATGCCCATTGCCTTGAGCACGTCGTTGAGCCGGAATTCGCTCGTTGCCTTGAATCTCGGCAACGCCACGCTGACGTTCTGCTCCCGGAGCCTCGCCAACCATTGATCGAGGTTGTCGCTGGTCAGTGATTTCTCCAGCGCGGGTAGTCCCGCCACTTGGCTAGGAAGCAGGATGATCATCGACAGCCGTCCGCCGACGTACGGCAGTTCCAGCATCTGGAAATCTCTGTCCTTCATGTAGTTGAACGTGCCCGTCCGGTGCATCATCAGTGCGTCCACCTTGGTGTTGTCAACCAGCGTAAACGGCTGTCGCTGAGTGTGTTTGTTGTTGAAGGGCAAGGACCAGGCGCCTTTGAAGTAGATCGCGTTGGTCAAGACCAGCACCGTGTTGGGCGTGATCATGCCCTCCTTGATCAAGTCCTTGATCCTCTGTCTGGTTTCTTTCTCCACCCATGCATTGATCGTCCGGCGGGCGCCTTGGGTATTGGAGAAATCAACGTCGCGGAGTCCGGCCCCGTAGTTGCGTTGCGTCAGCTCGAGGAACTCGGGGAGAAAACCGTGGCCCTTCTGACCCCACAGAGCGTTGGCCACGCTGAGTTCATAGCCGCCCTTCCTGCCGCCGGTGTTAACCGCCTCGATTAGGTGGAAAACGGCGGGATGCAGCCGGTCCGGCTCCAGTTTGAGTTCCAGCGTTCGGGCCATCTGCGCCGCGGTCTCGCCGCGGGCGCCGGCGTAGGTCATCGTCAGGGCGGTGGAGATGCTGTAGGGCGACAAGAACAGGTTGCCCTTGCTATCCTTGAGCCGAGCGTAAAGTGAAAAGGCGAAACGATTGTTGCTCTCCGCGAGGGCCTGTTGATCGCTTGGCGCGCTCGTTGGAGCGGCGGCACCGGCCGAACCTGCCAGAACGGCAACAAGCATCAGGATCCCGCCCCAAAGCATTTGGTCCTTTGTCATGGCCGCTTCTCCCTTCTCAGACGAAGCCTGGACAGCGACGAGACCCGTGTCTCCTACCGCGGTTGGCGTCCGGGGCATACGCTCACACCCTACGCCCTGTGTGCTCCCGACGTTCACTTCCTTGCCTGCGCCTGCTCCCGTTCCGCCGCTTCGGCCGCTTCGATCTCGGCCCAGGAGGGGGCGCGCCAGATGTAGAGGTCGCGCTCGACCGATAGGACGGCGATCGTGCTGTCGTCGGGGGAGAAAGCCACGCCCCGGAAGGTCGTACCCTCCGCGCGCAGCGTGGCGATCTGCCGCCGCGTGGCCACGTCCCACAGGAGGACCGCCTCCTCGCCGCTGCCGCCGCTGGTCGCCAGACGCGTGCCGTCGTGAGAGAAGGCCAGCCAGTGAATGGCCAGGCGGTGGCCAGGGAGGGGGGGCGTGAGCGCAGACCATGTCCGCGTGTCCCACAGCATGAGCGTTCCGTAGTTGCTCCCGGTGGCCAGGATGGAGCCGTCCGGCGAGAATGCGAGGGCGGAGATTTCGCCTTGGTGGTTGACCTGGGCCCGAGCACAGCGACCGTCAATGTCCCAAGCGATTACTCGGCCATCATAGCGGCCGTAGGCTAGTAACTTGCCGTCGGGCGAAAGCGCGCCACCACCGGCCTGTTCGATGCTCCAATGGGCCAGCGGCTTCCAGGCGCGCACGTCCCACTCCACGACCAGGTTTTCGGAGCCCCTCGTGTTCGCCGTGAGCAGTCGGGCCCCATCGCGAGAAAAGTTGCTGAGCCATGTCGTATCCGTGGTGTCATCGACCCAGCCCGGCTCAGGCCAGGCCGGGCGAGAGGTCACCACGCGCCGCTCGGCAAGATCCCATACTCTCAGGCAACCGTCCATCCCTCCCACAGCCAGGAAGCGTCCATCGGGCGTTGCCACCGGCCAAATATTCTTCGCGCCCAGCTCCGTTAGATCCTCCTTGGGCTTCATGGTCTGGGCATCCCACAAGCTGACCGAGCCGGACAGGTTCGCTACCGCCAGGGACTTACCGTCCGGCAAGTAGGCATAAATGTACCGAATGCCCGACGACCGCAGGACCGCAACGTCCTGCCGGGAACCTCCTGTCGCCGTGCTCCAGCGCCAGACCGAGCCGTCCTTACACCCGCTGACCAACGCCGTGCCGTCCGGTGAGAACGCGAGAGCCCAAACCTGCTGTCCGTGACCCCGGAGCAATTTCAGTGGCTTGCCTGCGGTCAGGCCGGACATGCCGGGCGGGCTTGGCTGGCTGGAAAGAGGCCTGACGCCTTGCGTCGCCGGCGTGTCAGGGGCCACGTCCCACAGGCCGATCGAATAGTCCGCACTGGCGGAAGCGAGCGTGCCACTGTGAGGCGAAAAGGTCAGGGCGTGAATGTATCGCTTGTGCCCCTCAAGAGAACCACGGGACTCACCGGTGGTCGCGTCCCAAAGCCGAATCGCGGGATCGGAGTAGCCCGCACCGGAGGCCAGGACGCGGCCGTCCGGCGAGAAGGCCAGCGCGAATACATGGTCGGCATGGGCCTTGATATCCAAGAGCCTGGAACCGGCAGGCAACGACAGCACGTGGATCTCTCCGTACATGTCACCGACGGCCAGTCTGCTACCGTCGGGCGAGATGGCGGCCGGGTTGCCATGCTCTGCGTCACGCGGAGGCGTTGACGTACGAGTCCGGGGCGGCATGTCCTTCGCATTTGCTTTATTCGGATCAGGCGGATCAAGGACGGTGCGAGTCAATCGCGTGGATGTCTGGAGATCCCACACCATGACGATCTGAACTGCCGTCCGGGCGTCAGGCTTGGAGACCTGCAGCGTGACCAGCGTTTTGCCCTCTGGGGAAAAGGCCATTGCGGTGACGTGTGCCTCATGCGCAAGAGACGACTTCACCTGAGCCGTGCTCAGGTCCCAGAGCTTCACGAAACTACCGCTCTTGCCGTCGTCCCATGTGAATGCCAGCAGACTGCCGTCAGGGGAGAAGGCCACGACAGCCTTTCGGCCAGTCTTGTTCTGAAGCGTCTGAGGGCGACGCGAGGCCAGCTCCATGAGGCCGACCCATCCGTCCACGCCCCCGACGGCCAGCCAGTTGGCGTCCGGTGAAATCGCGACGTGCTTGACCGAATCCGAGTGCTTCAGCAGCTCTTCGAGGAAGGCGGGGTCTCTCCGGCACTGCTGCCAGTGATAGCGCCATTCCCAGCCGCGAAGGTCTTCCTGGCCGGGCAGAGGTCGATCGCGGTCCAGCAGGAATCGAGCCTGACCCAAGTCCCCATCCGCCAAAGCTTGCTCGACCAGGATCATGTCCGCGGCATAGGCATTTCGACGCGCCATTGACTCATTCAGGCGCGAGCTCGTTCTTTCCGACACGGCGGTTCGCCACTGCCAGAGCACACCCGCGAAGCCCGCCGCAAATACCAGGGTTAACGCCGCGGCCAGGCCGGCGATCAGGGGTTTGCGTCGGCACCAGCGCCAGAACTTCGCCGTCTGGCCCACCGGCCGAGCCAGGATCGATCGACCCTCCAGCCAGCGCTCCAGGTCCTCGGCCAGCGCCCCGGCCGAGGCGTAGCGGCGTTGCGGATCCTTCTCCAGGCACTTCAGGCAGATGGTCTCCAAGTCGCGGTTGGTGCGGCGGTTGATGGTGCTGGGGCGGCGCGGTTCGGTGTCTCGCACCTGCTGCAGCGTGGCCAGCGGCGTGTCGGCGGCAAAGGGCGGCGTCCCCGTGAGAAGCTCGTAAAGGATGGCCCCGAGACTGTAGATGTCCACGGCCACGGACAACGGCTTGACCTTGCCGGCGGCCTGTTCCGGGGCCATGTAGCTGGGCGTACCCAGAAGCTGACCCGTGAGGGTGAGGCCGCTGTCCTCGGTGGCACGCTTGGCCAGGCCGAAATCGGTCACGTAGGGGTGGCCGTTAGCGTCCAGCAGGATGTTGCCGGGCTTGAGGTCCCGGTGCAGGACGCCGTGCTGATGGGCATAGTGCACTGCCCCGGCCACTTGGGCCATGAGCCGGGCGGCCAGGCGATGATCATCTGCGAAGCGACGGATCTGCCGGGCCAGCGTGCCGCCTTCGATGAGCTTCATTGAGAAGTAGTGCCGCCCTTCGTGCGCACCCACCTCGTAGATGGGCACGATGTTCGGGTGGTCCAGGCCGGCCGCCGCCTCGGCCTCGGCGTGAAAGCGGCGGACATCAGACTCGGAGGCGAACTCGCCGGCCAGGATCATCTTGAGGGCCACAGTCCGGCCCAGGCTGACCTGCCGGGCCTTGTACACTACGCCCATGCCGCCACGGCCAAGAACCTGGAGCAGCTCGTAATCTCCGAGGGCTCGGATACCCCGGGGCAACTGGTGACCGCCGGCTTCCGAAGCGAACGGCGCGGGGGGCGTTGGTGCGATCGCGTCCGCCGCGAGTCCGGCCAGGTCGCGGGCCACACACCGCGGGCAGAGGTCCTCGACTCGCGCGCCGCTGAGTTCCGCGCCGCATCGGTTGCATCTCGGTGTTCCGTTCACGGCATTCCGCTCCGATGGTTGCACCCCCTCCTCTTACTACGGGAAAATCGGCGGGACCAGGCAACTTGAGACGGCTTTTGCTGCCATCTGGCTAGCCGAAAGCGGCGAAGAGCCAATGGATCTCTTCCTGCAGCTCCTCGGGTGTCGCGACCGTCTGGGCGGTCTCGTGGAGCAGGATCTCCCGGCACCGGGCCCGGAGGCGTTGCACGGCCGTCTGCACGGCGCTTTCCGTCGATCCAAGCTGGGCGGCGACGTCCGCATATGAGGTCGCCGTGTCGGCGCCCCACAGGAATCTCCTGAGGGCTTCAAACTGGGGGCTCTTGCCGGCGGCAACGTACTCCTGGCGCAGGCGAGCCAGCACGTGTTCGAGGAGGGCCGCCGCCCAACGCCGCTCGTAGGCCTTTTCAGGCGTCAGTTCGTCGGCCAGTTCCACGCGGTAGCGCTCCTCGGCTCCGTCGATCTCGAAAGGCACGATCGCGGAGCCGCCGCCACGCTTGGCGGCCGTGGCCCGGTCCGACTCGTCGTTCAGGAAATGCCGCAGGCAGACGAGCAGGAACGAGCGGAACCGGCCGCGCCGCGCCTCGGCCAGACCGAAGTATTTCTTCTCCAGGAAGCGGGCAAAGAAGGCCTGGGTGAGATCCTCGGCATCCTGCGGGCCGTGCCCCTGCCTCCGCGCGTATACGTACAGCGGATACCAGTACTTACCGCAGAGCTGGGCCAGGGCCGGGCGGCTGTCGGGGGCCGCGCTGTTCCCGGCGGCCAGAATCAGGCTCCATTGGGTGCTGGGGAATGAGCTTGCCCCCGCCGATGACGACGTGTGATCGAGCTGGCACGCGTCCATGGCCTGGAGCCTGCCGATAGGTGAAAGGATCCGCCGTCGGCGCAGCTGTCATATTAACCCATTGGCCGTCCTGGAGAAAGCCAGCCGCCCCGAAAATCCGCGGCCGCCCTGCCTGGTTTCGCCGGATTTCCCGTATGTAACCAATAGAGGCCCCGTTTGGGCCGCGGCCCGGGGCTACCAGACCCCGGCGCCCGATTGGCCGGATGGCACCGGCCCCAGCATCTCCGGACCGGCGGCACGGGCCGGTTCGAGGGCGGCGGAGGACGATGCCCTGCGGCGATCATGGTGTCAGGATGGGGGAGTGTGAACGAGGAGGAATTCTGGGCCTGCAACCTCAGCCGTTTCGGGAGAGGGCTGGATAGCGGTACGATGGTCTGTTGCGGCGAAACCCCTGTCGCCTCCGACACGGCGGGAGTCCTTCCTGCGCGGAGCAGCGCGAGATTCCCTGCGGGAAGGGTCTCCGCCCGGGCAACTCTGATCGCGATCAAGGCTGATCCCTTCACCGTCCCCGTCTGAATACCGGCGCCGGCCGTACGCTGCAGTCTGGGTCTGTTTGAGCATTTCAGGTTGTGGAGGTCTTGTCATGTCTCTTCTGAGAAGCAGTTGCGTGAAGGCATCAGTATGGGTTGTGGCGGCGTTCCTGGGCGTCTGCCCCGCATCGGGGCAGAGGGTCCTGTACGTGGCCACGACGGGGGATGACGCCGGCGACGGTCTGAGTTGGGCCACGGCCAAGCGGACCGTCCAGGCCGGCCTCGACGCCGCCGTGGATGGCGATCAGGTCTGGGTGGCCGCGGGGACGTACGTCGAGTGCATCACGCTCAAGGCCGGCGCGGGCCTGTACGGAGGCTTTGCAGGCAACGAGACCGCACTGACACAGCGGAACTGGACGGCCAACCCGACGATTCTGGACGGCAACCAGCAAGGCAGCGTCGTGACCTCGCCCGAGGGGGCCACGGCGACGACCCGGATCAACGGCTTCACTATCACGAACGGCGACGCGTCTCACGGCGGCGGGATCTTCTGCAGCTGGGATTCATCTCCGACCATCGCAAACAACACGATCACAGGGAACAACAGTACCCAAGGGGGCGGCGGGATCTACAGCTCCAATTCATCTCCGACGATCGCAAACAACACGATTACGAGGAACGGTTCCTATTGGGGCGACGGGATCGGGTGTTCGGGTGGCTCCCCCACGATCGTGAACAACACGATTACGGCGAACACGGGCTCCTCCTCCTCCTCAGGGGACGATCGCTACGTCGGCGTGATAGGCTGCGTCTCAGCCTCCTCGGCGGTGATCTCAAACAACGTGATCGCCGGGAACGGCGGCGACGGGGTTCATTTTTTTACCTCCTCGGGCGTGATTTCGAACAACACGATCGTGGGGAACGACGGCTGCGGGATCAGCTCCGTCGCCTCTGGGCCGGCGATCTCGAACAATATCGTGGCGTTCAACTTCTCCGGGATTGACAATGCGAGCGGAACGCCCAGTTTGCGCAACAACTGCGTGTACAACCCGGCCAGGGCGAATTACGCCGGGATAAGCCCGGGGGCCGGGGATTTTTCGGCCGATCCTCAGTTGGTGGCTGTGGAGTACGGCCAAGTCCATCTGACCGGGGGTTCGCCTTGCATCGACGCGGGCGATGACAGCATCGTGCCATTCGGCTCGGTGGATGTGGATGGCCAGACGCGTATTCAGGGGGCGCACGTAGATATCGGGGCGGACGAGTTCAGCGGGACGCCGCCGCCACCGTTCACACCCACGATTGTCCGAGTCAGCCCCTCGGGGCACGACGTCAACGACGGTTCGAGCTGGCTTTCAGCCAAATTGACCGTGCAAGCCGGGATCGATGCGGCGTCGAGCGTTGGCGGAGAGGTGTGGGTGGCGAGAGGCACGTATGGCGAGGGGATAACTCTAAGGCCGTGGGTCTACGTGTACGGCGGGTTCGCGGGCACGGAGAGCAGCAGGGACGAGCGCGACTGGGCGGCCAATGCGAGCATCCTGGACGGCGGCGCGGTCGGCGCGTTTTCGGGCTACCGTGTCAGCCGCATCGACGGTTTCACGATTCGTAACAGCGGTGGCGGCGTCGGGATCGACTGCGGGAATTCCTCCCCGACGATCACGAACAACACGATTGTGGGGAATACCGGAATTGACTGCGGCGGCGGGATCAACTGCTGGTATTCCTCCCCGATGATCGCGAACAACACGATTGCAGGAAACACAGCATGGGGGGCGTTTGGCGGCTGGGGCGCCGGGATCGGGTGCGTGGGTGGCTCCCCCACGATCGTGAACAACATGATTACGGGGAACATCGCCGGTGGCGTCGACTGGTCTGGTGGCGGCGGGATCGCCTGCTGGAAATCCTCCCCGACGATCGCGAACAACATCATCGCCTTCAACTCCTCGGGGATAGAGGGCGGCGACGCCAGTCTGATCAGGTACAACTGCGTCTACGCGAATAGGGATTATGACTACTCCAACCCGTTCACCGATCCCACGGGCACGAACGGCAACATCAGTGTCGATCCGCTCTTCGTCCGCAATCCCAGCGGCGGCGGCGACGGCTGGGGGGACGATCCTTGGACTTACGATCTCGACGAGGGGGCCAACGACGACTACGGGGACCTGCGCCTTCGGCCCGGCTCGCCGTGCATTGACGCGGGCGACAACGCGGCCGTCCCCATCGGCGTGACCACCGACCTGGCCAGCCGGCCGCGGTTCTTCGACGACCCCACCACCGCCGACTGCCCGTACGCGCCGGAGACCTGCGGCACGGCCCCGATCGTAGACATGGGAGCGTATGAGTTCGCGCCCGTTGTCACTGCCGACCTCGATGGCGACGGCGACGTGGACGCCACGGACTTCGGCATCTTCCAGGCCTGCGTCTCGGGCCCGGCCATCCCGCACAACGGCACTCGGACCTGCCAAACCGCCGACTTCGACCACGATGGCGACGTCGACCAGGACGACTTCGGCATCTTCCAGCGGTGCTACAGCGGGCCGGGCAAGCTGCCTGAGAGGGGGTGTGAGGGATAGAAAGCGAGCCAGTAGTCGGTGGTCAGTTTTTAGTGGGCGGTAGATTGTTGTCCGTGGTCGGGAGCGAGGGAGAAAGGCTGGGGGGCGTGATAGGTGAGGCGTAATGGGTGCTGAGAGCTGAGTGCTGAATGCTGAGTGCTGAGTGCCCAGTAATGAGTGGTATCGGATGCATCATCAGTGGTGCGGAGTGCGGAACCGACGGGGCGGGTGATTGTGGGACCAGGAGTGGAGATTTCGTGTTTGTGTGAGCCAAGGAGAATGCCATGAGAAACGTGACTGGGTCTCGATTCTGGATGTGGATTGGTGCGCTGGGCGTGGTGGCCGGCATTGCCGTGGCGGAAGCCCGGGCGGCGGCTCAGGATCTACTGGTCAGCAGCGCTAACAACCACACCGTTCTGCGGTACGACGGGGTGACGGGGGAGCCTCGCGGCGTCTTCGTTCCGCCCGGAAGCGGCGGGCTTGAGAGGGCCCAAGGTTTGGCCTACGGCCCGGACGGCAATCTGTATGTCGGCAGCGCCACGGCGGGGACGGGCCCTGGCACCATCAAGCGTTACCACGGTCGCACTGGGGCCTTCATCGACACCTTCGCTTCCGGGGGCGGATTGACTGGTCCTTGGGAACTGATGTTCCGCCCCGACGGCAACCTCTACGTGGGCAGCTACGGCGATAGGCGCATTCTGCGCTACAACGGAACGACGGGTCAGTACATGGGGGTGTTCATCCCGGCTGCCGACGGCGACTTGGGCGGCTTCATCTTTGCACCAGGCGATTGCCTCTACGTGGGCAACGGCCGGCCAGTCAACAATGTCCTGCGCTATGATGCGGCGACGGGAGCCCCTACTGGCGAGGTCATTCCGCCCGGGCACGGCCTGGACGGCCCGAGCTTCATGGCCTTCGGTCCGGACGGCAATCTCTACATCGCAGGCTGGTACTCCTACAACGTGCTGCGCTACGACCCGTACGGGAGGTTCATCGATGCCTTTGTTCCCTCCTCGCCCCGCACCTTGGTGAACCCCATGGGCGGGGTCTTCGGTCCGGACGGCAATCTCTACGTTGCAGACTATGGCGGCGGTCGCGTTCAACGCTACAACGGGATGACGGGCGAACATATGGGCGTTTTTGTGTCCGTCAATACTCCTTTTTGGCTGGTATTCATGCCGCACCCGGCTGACTTCGACGCCGACAACGATGTGGACCTCAAGGATCTTGAGCGCTTTCTGGCCTGCGTTACCGGCCCGGCAATACCGTACAACCCGGACGCCCTGCCGCCCGGTTGCCTGATGCCGTCCGACGCCAACGGCCGCATCGCCGCCGACTTCGACAAGGACGGCGATGTCGACCAGTCCGACTTCGGCATCTTCCAGCGGTGCTTCAGCGGGCCGGGCAAGGCTGCTGATCCGCAGTGCACCAATTGAACTGATGCACATTCCGACCGGCCGCGGCAGTGGAAACGCCGCAGGACTGGCGGGTATTGGAAAGGAGAAGGAATGAGAGTTTCACACACCAAATGTATGGCATGTCTGTTGATTGCCGGGCTGGCCGGCACGGCGTTGGCGGTGAACATCGAGACCGTGCCGGTGGGCAATCCGGGCAACGCGGGCGAGCGTTCCGGTGAAGGCGCGGGCGGTTACGGGCCTGACCGCCACTGCGGCGCGGTGAGCTACACCTACAACATCGGCAAGTACGAGGTGACGGCTGGTCAGTACACGGAGTTCCTCAACAAGCTGGCGGCGACGGACACGTACGGGCTGTACAACACTAGCATGTGGTCGACCACCTACGGCTGCAAGATTCAGCGAAGCGGTTCGCCGGGCAGCTACACATACAGCGTGGCGAGCGACTACGCCAATCGCCCTGTGAACTACGTTTCGTGGGGCGACTCGGCGCGGTTCGCGAACTGGCTTCACAACGGCCAGCCGACGGGGGCCCAGGGCGCCTCGACCACGGAGCGTGGCGCATACACGCTCGATGGTGCCACGAGCAATGCGGCCTTGCGGGCGGTCAACCGCAACAGCAACTGGAAGTGGGCGATCACGAGCGAGGACGAGTGGTACAAGGCGGCGTATCACAAGAACAACGGGGTGACGGGCAACTACTGGGACTACCCGACCAGCAGTAATAACGTGCCAGGCCGCGACCTCATCGACATTTCCGGCAACAACGCCAACTACTACGGGAATCCGTATCCGATCCAGTCGCCGTACTACACTACGGTGGCGGGTGAGTTCCAGAACTCCGACAGCCCCTACGGCACGTTTGACCAGGGCGGCAACGTGTGGGAGTGGAATGAATTTGCTGCGCTAGACGGTCCGTATCGTGGCTTGCGGGGCGGGTCGTTCATCGGCACCTACGGCGGCTACGGCCTGTTCGCGTCGTTTCGCTTCTACGTCAACCCGACGAACGAGCTCGGCGACATCGGGTTCCGCGTCTCCGAGGTTCCTGAGCCAATATCCCTGGCGATACTGGCGTTCGGAGGGATAAGGATGCTGGTCAGGCGGAGGGGGCTTCGAAGATAGCCCTTTGCCCTTTGTCCCTCAGCCCTCCTCGTACGATGCTGCTCAGCTCCCGCCGGAGTGCGCGGTGATGCCAGCCGACCGGTTCATTCCGCCGGATTTCGACAAGGACGCCGACGTTGATCTGGCCGACTTCGGCGTCTTCCAGCGCTGCTACAGCGGAGCGGGCAAGCCCGCAGATCCGCAGTGCGCGAATTGACCTGATGGAGGTCTTGTCATGTCAGCTTTGAGAGGCGGTGGGCTGGTGGTGGTTGTGGCGGTGCTGTCCGCCAGGTCTTACGCCCAGTGCAGCGGACACTGGCTGCCAGGAGAGGGCATACCAGGAGTCTATGGTGAAGTGTACGCCAGCACCGTCTGGGACCCGGATGGTGGCGGGCCGCAGCCGGCGCTGCTCGTGGTGGGCGGACGGTTCAACACGGCCGGCCAGGTGTCGGCAAACAACATTGCCGCCTGGGACGGGGCGGCGTGGCAACCGCTGGGCAGCGGTCTGGGCGGCGAATACCCGGAGGTGCGCGCCCTGGCCGTTTATCAGGACCAGTTGATCGCCGCAGGCCATTTCACCACGGCCGGCGGGGCGAGCGCCAACCACATTGCCCGCTGGGACGGCACGCAGTGGCAGCCGCTGGGCAGCGGAATCAGCGGGCCGCCTACCTACGCCGGCGTGAACGCCCTCGCCGTTTATGGCGGTTCTCTGGTCGCCGGGGGCTACTTCACCAGCGCCGGCGGCGTCAGCGCCAATCATATCGCCCGCTGGGACGGCACCCAATGGAAAGCGCTCGGAAGCGGAATCGGCTCGTTCTACCCGTACGTGTCGGCCTTGGCCGTCTACAACGGGCGGCTGATCGCCGGGGGTGATTTCAAATATGCGGGAGGCGCGGGCGCCAACTTCATCGCACAGTGGGACGGCTCGACGTGGCAGGCGCTGGGAAGCGGGGCAAACAGCTACGTGACTGCCCTGGCCGTCTACAACGGCTCTCTGGTTACGGGCGGCCTGTTTACTACCGCCGGCGGCGTGAGCGCCAAACACATCGCTCGCTGGAACGGCTCCACCTGGCAGGCTCTGGGCAGCGGGACGGATTACGAAGTACAGGCCTTGGCCGTCCACGGTACCGAGTTGATCGCGGGAGGCGACTTCACGACTGCCGGAGGCGTGAACGTCAACCGCATCGCCTGCTGGGACGGATCAATGTGGCAGGCGCTGGAAGGCGGCGCGGGCGGCAGCCACGGGCTCTCCTCCGTGCGCGCCCTGACCGACTACAACGGCCAATTGAGCGTCGGTGGCGATTGCACCGCCATCGTCCCGGCTGGCGCGACCGATCTGAGCCGTGAGCCGGTCCCGATTCACGTGCCGCCCTCCTACAACCCGGCTGCGCCCATGCCGCTGATCATCTCTCTTCACGGCTACAGCATCCGGGCGGAGTGGATGGAACAGGTCCTGCAATTCAAGCCGCTCGCGGACGAGTACGACTTTCTGTACGCCTACCCCGAGGGAACAACGGACTCAATTGGGGCGGTGTTCTGGAACGCCACGGATGGCTGCTGCAACTTCTACGGCAGCACCGTGGACGACTCCGGCTACCTTCGCCGGCTGATCGACGCCATCAAGGCCAGCTACAATGTCGATCCGGGGCGGGTTTTCCTGTTCGGATGGTCCAATGGCGGCTTCATGTGCCACCGCATGGCCTGCGACCATGCCGACACCATCGCGGCCATCGCAAGCTTCGCGGGGACAACGTACAAGAACTCGTCGGCCTGCTCGCCCTCCGGACCCGTCCACGTCCTGCACATCCACGGAACGGCTGATCCGACGGTCGGATACAGTGGTGGCAGTATCGGTCCCGGCGCGGTGGAAACCGTCCGCCGCTGGGCGACGTACAACGGCTGCTCGCTCCAAGCCGACACGTCGGCCCCCCCGATCGACCTCTATCCGAACCTCTCCGGCAATGAGGCCAGCATCACTCGTTACGGGACGGGCTGCAGGTTGGGCGGTTCCGCGGAACTCTGGACCGTCACCGGGGGAACGCACGATCTGTTTCCGGCAAGTCGCACTCGCCTGGTCGTCGAGTTTCTGCTGGCTCACCCCAAGCCGGCCGACTGCAACGGAAATGGCGTGCCCGACGACCAGGACATTGCCGCCGGCACGAGCCGCGACTGCAACGGCAACCTCATCCCGGACGAGTGCGAGCCGGGCGGCGTCGAGGTCGCAAAGGCCGACTTCAACCAGGACTGCCACGTGGACATGGCGGACTTCGTCGTTTTCGCGGCCTGCTTCGGTGGGCCGACCATGCCCTACGCTTCCGGCTGCACGCTCATTCCTGACGCGGAAGGTCTCATCGCCGCCGACTTCGATCGCGACACGGACGTGGATCAGGACGATTTCGGTATTTTCCAGCGCTGTTTCAGCGGAACCGGGAAGCCCGCAGACCCGGACTGCGCGGAGTGACTTGATGCATGGTCCACGTGGCCGTTGTGGGTTGGGAACAGTGTCCTATTCGCACAGGGGAGAGGGAAAGGTCGCGGACCTTCGGGAATGAGGAGAATGCCATGAGATGCATGCTTAGGGGTGTTCAGACGCACGCCGCCCTGGCGGCGGCCATCGTGCTTGGGTTGGCCGCAGTGGGCCAAGGTTACAGCATCGCCTACGTCGATCCGGTCGTTGACGACATCACCCGAGCCGGCCGGGGACCGGTCAAGCTCTACGTGCCTGACGGGTACGACCCGCAGCATCCCGCGCCCCTGCTGCTGGGACTGCACGGCGCGGGCCAGACGGGGCAGAGACTCGAGGACTTGATTCAGATCGCCAGCATGGTAGACGAGAAGGGCTTTCTTTACGCCCACCCGGATGGCGGGAGGCGATCCGGCAGCGGCCTCGCCTGGAACTTCCGCCCGGGAGAAGTGCCGAATGACGGGCTCTACCTGCGCCAGCTCATCGAGGCCATTCGATCGCAATACAAGGTGAATCCAAACCGAGTCTTCATCTGGGGGGTTTCGAGCGGCGGGAACATCGCCTATAGCATGGCCTGCCGGTATGCCGACGTGATCACGGGCATTGTGGCCTTTACGGGGCGGATGGATGAGGTGGTCGCAGCAGGGTGCACACCTGGCGACCCGGTCCATGTCCTGCACATCCACGGTACGGCGGATACGGTCATTCCCTTCCCCTCTTCCTCGGCGCTGGAGTTCTGGGCCCAGTCCAACGGGTGCAGCGTGGAGTACGAGGGCGCCCGGCCCGGCTGCAAGGACACCTCGACCGATCCCTGCGACGACAGTCTTGGGCGGCTGGACCTGGTTGCGGTCCTGCCGGGTTCAGAGACGGTCATCACCCGTTGGGCCCAGGGGTGTGCCACCACCGGCGTCGTCGAGTTGTGGTCAGTCATAGGAGCAGGTCATCCGGCAATCGCCACCTGGTCAACTTCTGATTACCCGCCTCTCGCGCGGCTGACGGTCGACTGGCTGCTGGCGCATCCGGCGGACTGCAACCGCAACGGGAAGCCCGACGATGAGGATATCGCCGACGGCACCAGCCGAGACTGCAACGGCAATCTCATTCCCGACGAGTGCGAGCCGGGCGGCGTTGAGGTCGCGAAGGCCGACTTTAACCAGGATTGCCACGTGGACATGGCGGACTTTGCCGTTTTCGCAGCGTGTGCTGGCGGCCCCGCCTTGCCCTACACCTCCGGCTGCACGCTCCTACCGGACGACTTGGGCTTCGTTGCCGCCGACCTCGACCACGACGGTGACGCCGACCAGGCCGACTTCGGCATCTTCCAGCGGTGCTACAGCGGCCCAGGCAAACCCGCAGATCCGCACTGCGCGGATTGACCTGATGGAGGTTGTGTCATGTCTCGTTTGAGAAGTGGTCGGCTGGTGCGGTTGTGCCTACGGCGAGCCGGTTATCTTGAGATGCCAACCTCTTTGGACGGCGCGAGGATCGGTCACCTGAGTGGCACGGGGCACGCCGCCTCAAAGGGCGTGCAGGCGACGATGCGATTTGGACTCGGCAACAGGAGAAAATACACCCGGCAGCTTCCGGTCTCGTCCGCTGTGGACGGGGAAGCAGCCGCTATGGACCCCATGCAGGCTCGGAACAGACCCGAGCCAGGAAAGGAGACTGCGATGTCCACAACTTGTGGCCGTGTTTGTGTCGGGATGATTGGGCTGGCGGTTTTGACCGGCTTGGCCGTGACGCAGGCCCGTGCGGCGGTTCAAGATCTGTTAGTCACCAGCAGCCTGAGCGACGCCGTCCTGCGGTATGACGGCACGACGGGCGCGAATCTGGGTCCCTTTGCTTCGGTCCGAGCCCCGATGGGGATTACCTACGGGCCGGACGGGAATCTCTACGTCGGAAGCTACCGGAGCTACTACGGAGAGGGAAACGACAATGTCCAACGCTTCGATGGGAGGACGGGGGCGCCCATGGGCACGTTCACGTCGGGGGGTGCATTGATTGAACCCCTCAACCTGGCATTCGGTCCGGACGGCAACCTCTACGCGGCCAGCTTCAGTAATAACCAGATCCTTCGCTACAACGGAATGACAGGCGCGTACATGGACGCGTT
Organism: Planctomycetota bacterium; assembly: GCA_022711465.1. GTDB lineage: Bacteria > Planctomycetota > Phycisphaerae > UBA1845 > PWPN01 > JAGNEZ01. Next base: position 113,701 of record JAKLEZ010000019.1, read on the forward strand.
CATACCGGCCGGCAGCGGCGGGCTGATCGCGCCGACGGGCTTTGTTTTCGCCCCCGGCAACAAACTCTACGTGGGCGGCGGCGGCAACCCCGGGCATATCCTGGTCTACGACGCAACCACCGGGGCGCCCCTAGGCTCGGTTGCGTCCGTCATCCGACCCGGCGGCATGGCCTTGGGGCCGGACGGCAATCTCTATGCTGCAGGCTACAACAGCGCCAACGTGGTGCGGTTCGACGGGAGGACCGGGGCATTCATCGACGTGTTCGTGCCCGCCGGTGGGCCCGGTCGCTTGTCCAGCCCCACCGGGGTGCTGTTCGGCCCGGATGGCAACCTGTACGTCGCGAGCTCCGGCACCGATCTCATCCAGCGCTATAACGGCACAACCGGGGACTTCATCGACACGTTTGCCTCCGGCGGTGGACTGAATCAGCCCTGGCGCATGGTGTTCACCCCCGAGCCGGCCACGCTGGCGCTGCTGGGCGCGGGTGTCCTTGGCGCAGCGGTCCGCCGGCGTCGGCACTGAGCGCAGGTAACGGTGAATCGGGGCTGCGGAACAGGGGCAAGCGGAGAGAACGGAGTTGCGAATTGTCAGTTGTCACAAGCCACTTGTCAGTTGGTGGGAGGCACGGACCGGTCGCAGACTGAGAACTGAAAACTGAGAACCTCTTCTCTGTTTCCGCTGTCGCCTCGTCTTCAAAGACCGCTTCGACCGCGACGCCGACGTGGACCAGGATCATTTCGGCGTTTTCCAGCGCTGCTACAGCGGGCCGGGCAAGCCGGCCGATCCCGGCTGTGCGAGATGAGGGCGGCGAGATTTCGCTTGAGTCGTCAGGTCCGCAAGCTATACTGCAATAGGATAGCCTCGGCGGGCGCGACGACTTGACGGGGCGGCGCCAGGGGGCCAGGGGCGCGACATCGGGTCGGGAGCCGGCGCACCTCTCCGGGACAGGAACGGCCAGGGGACGAGGGCGCCATGTCTGAGGAGTGTTGTCGGTTTTGTGTCCGGATTGCTGCGTTGGGTGCCGTCATCGGACTGGCCGCACCGCAGGCCCGCGCGGCCCCTCAGGATCTGCTGGTCGCGGCGAGTGTAGACGGCGGGATCGTTCTGCGTTACGACGGGACCACGGGGGACTATCTCGGGGAGTTCAGTCCGCCAATCCCGGGGAGCAGCGGCGGCGGAGCAATGACGTTCGGCCCCGACGGGCACTTGTACGTCAGCATTGGGAATCCCCCGAGCGTGCTCCGCCTCAACGGACAGACCGGGGAGGTGATGGGCACTTTCGCGTCCGGGGGCGATCTGGCGCGTCCCCTGAGCATGTGCTTTGGTCCCGACGGGGACCTCTACGTGGCCAGCCGCGACACCCACAAGGTGCTGCGTTACGACGGGACGACGGGGGCGTACAGGGGTGAATTCGTCCCAGAGGGCAGCGGCGGACTGTACGGCCCCCTCGGGAGCGCCTTCGGACCGGATGGTAACCTGTATGTCGGCAGTCGGCTCAATGACCGCGTCCTGCGCTACAACGGAACGTCCGGGGCCTTCATCGACGAGTTTATTCCGCCGTCGCCCATCCTGCAGGGACCGGCCGTCATCGGGTTCGGCCCCGAGGGCTACTTGTACGTGGCGGGTTATCTCTCGAACAACGTGCTCCGTTACCACGCGACGACCGGGGAGTTGATCGATGAATTCGTGCCCCGCGGCACGCTGATGGGCCCGAGCCCCAACGCCATCTGGGGTCCGGATGGCCGCTTGTATGTCGTCAGCTACGGCTCCGGTTGCATTCAGCGCTATGACGAAACGACCGGGGCCTTCATGGGCACGTTTGCCTCCGGGATGACTGGGCCCTGGGCCGCCGTCTTTCTGCCGGCGTTTGACTGCAATGGCAACGGCCAGAGCGATAGACAGGACATCCTCGACGGCATCAGCCGCGACTGCAACGGCAACTTCGTTCCCGATGAGTGCGAGCCCGACTGCAACGGCAACGGCAGCCCTGATGATTGCGACATGGCCCGTCGAACCAGCAGCGACTGCAACGGAAACCTCGTTCCGGACGAGTGTGAGTCGGGCGTCAACGTGATCGCCGACCTGAATCACGACTGCTCCGTAGACCTCACGGATCGCGCCATCCTGGAGACGTGCGCCGGCGGACCGGCCCTGCCCTACGCACCCGGCTGCACGCTCACGCGCGACACCCAGGGCCTGATTGCCGCCGACTCCGACTATGACGGCGACGTGGATCAGGACGACTTCGGAATCTTCCAGCGATGCTACAGCGAAGCCGGCCGGCCGGCCGACCCCGCATGCGCAGACTGATCTCGACATAGTCTGAAGGAAGTCGCGAGCTGGCAGATCGAGCAGCGCCGCGCGCCACCCTGCATCTTTCAAGCGCCTATGAAGTAGCGGCAGGACAGACCGCGACTGCTCCTTTGGGGCGGAGGAGAGTACCTCATGCGAGCGAGCCGTTCTTCCTGCCGATGCCGCCGGATGGTTGGGTCAAGCTGTGGGTCAGTCGCCACGTGGCGCAGAACCATTTCAAGCACACAGATCGAACGTTATCGGCCCGCAACCCCCGTTCTTGCCCGCGAGAAGGCTTATCGCGCGCTTTCGGATCCCGCTCCCCGCCACGACGTTCGGCTGTGTGAGCCGGGCGTCACACCCGGCATCGCTCCTGCCGGCCCTCCCTGAAAGGTCGCGTTCCAGCATCGGCACGCGGCAGATCGCTTCACCGACAAGCTGATCGACGTGGTCGGGCTGTATCTGAA
>JAKLEZ010000002.1 GCA_022711465.1 Planctomycetota bacterium
CAGACACCGGCCGGTTTGTCAAGCCCAAAATGAATGCGAATCTGCTCGGCACCCCTGCCGAGTCCATCAATGCTTGTCATGAGCTGGGGTTACGTGTGCAGGAAAGAGTCAGTTGCGGAATCGCTGGCTCGACGGTGGGCGAGCGTGCTCTGCTGGAATCTGCCCTCGCCGCCCGCTGGCCGAGCGGCTCGTCCGGTGGCCCGGCATCGTTTAAAGTGTTTGTGCTAATGTTGGCGTGGTGCTGACTGGCGACCGGGCCTTGGTTTCGACCCGTTCGGCGGGTACGAGAAGGACGCGTTTCCGACGGCTTACCGCCGCGTCTGTCCGCCGAGGAGCATGAGCACTTCGCCCCGGGTCCGAGCGTCGGATTTACACCGCCCGCGCATGGCCGAGGTGACCATGATGCTGCCCGGCTTGCGAACGCCCCGGCAGGTCATGCATGAGTGAGTGGCCTCCATGATGACCGCGACGCCCTTGGCCATGAGCCGCTGCATGAGGATGTCGGCCACCTGGTTGGTGAGCCGCTCCTGGACCTGCGGCCGGCGGGCAAAGGCGTCCACCACCCGGGCCAGCTTGGAAATCCCCGCGATTCGCCCATCGGGCAGGTAGCCGACGTGGGCCACGCCCTCGAACGGCAGCAGGTGGTGTTCGCACATGGAGTGGAAGGGGATGTCGCGGAGCACGACCAGCTCGTCGTACTCCTCCTCGAAGGCGGTGACCAGCAGGTCGCCCGGGTTAACGGTGAGACCCGAGAAAACCTCTTCGTACATCCTGGCGACCCGGCGGGGCGTCTCCTTGAGGCCCTCGCGATCCGGATTCTCGCCGACGGCGGCCAGGATTTCGCGCACCGCGGCCTTGATGCGCTCGATGTCCACCGGTTTGCCGATATGCGGTTCGCTCGCTGCCATCGCACACTCCTCGAAAATGCCGCTCAGGCGGCACCTTTGGGCATTATAGTGCGGATTGGGAGAGTGAGAAATGAGAGCTGAGAAGTGAGACCGGAGGCGGCATCGAGACGCAAGACAGATCTCGACACGCGAGATACCGGTCTGCGGGCCAGCGTGTTTGGCCGCGGCAGAGGATGCTGACAGGCATTCTCATTCGGGTAGAATCTCCGGCAAGGAGAACTGTCGACATGCCCGGAGCCGATCCAACGCAGCGTTCATCCAAGCCCGTGGTCATGACCGAGGACGGCGCCGAGTTTCATCGCCAGTGCCTGGTCATCGACGGGCACAACGATCTGGCGTGGCAGATCTACAAGCTCGCCGGCGGCTCGCTCGATCGCATGAACCTGGCCGAGTCGCAAACGGAACGGCACACCGACATCGTCCGCCTCCGGCGGGGGGGATTGGGCGCCCAGTTCTGGGCCGCGTTCGTGCCCTGCTCGGCGATGCGCGAAGGCGGCTGCGTTCGGATTGCACTCGAGCAGATCGATATCGTTCATCGCATGGTCGCTCGCTGGCCGGAGACATTTGCCCTGGGGCGCTCTCCCGAGGATATCGAGCACATTCATCGGAGCGGGCGGATCGCCTCGCTGATCGGCATCGAGGGCGGCCACGCGATCGAGAACTCGCTGGCCGTGCTGCGGACGTTCCATGCGTTGGGTGCCCGCTACATGACGCTCACCCACTCCGACTCGACCGACTGGTGCGATGCCGCTACCGACGCACCGAAGCACAACGGGCTGACGCCCTTCGGCCGCGAGGTGGTGGCGGAGATGAACCGCCTGGGAATGATCGTGGATGTGGCCCACACGTCGGTCAAGGCCATGCACGATGTGCTCGACGTCAGCCGCGTGCCGATCATCAACTCGCACTCCGGGGTCCTGGCGCTCGCCTCGCATCCGCGCAACATTCCCGACGACGTCATCCGGCGCATCGCGGCCGGCGGGGGGCTGGTGATGGTCAACTTCTACTCCGGCCTGCTCTATCCTCCGGCCGCCGAAGCGACCGCCCGCATGTTCGACGTCGATCGTGAACTGCGAACCCGCAATCCCGATCCGGATGACTACGCCCGGGCTCACGATGCCTATTGGACGGCACACCCCGTCCCGCGCGGCACGGTCCACAACCTGGTCGATCACATCGATCATGTCGTCAAGGTGGCCGGCATCGATCACGTCGGCCTGGGGTCCGACTTCGACGGCGTCGGCACCACGCCCGAGCAGGTGGACGATGTCTCCTGCTATCCGTTCATTACCCAGGCCCTGCTCGATCGGGGGTACGCCAAGTCGGACATCCGCAGGATCTTGGGCGAGAATCTGATGCGCGTGTTCCGGCGCGTTGTTGGGTTTGCAGACTCCCCGGCATAGAGCTGCCGGCGTGCCGCCGGGTTCACCTTCCGCTACAATGCTCGATGACTTCCTTCGGCGAAAGGAGACAGGGACATGCGGCTCTTCTGGTGGACAATCATGGCGATGGCGACGGCGGCGACGGCGACAGGTTTTGAGACGGTCGAGGCGGCTCCCAGCGGGGCCTCGCTTTTCTGGACCTCCAACGATCCGGCCGTGCGCGAAGCCCGCGACCTGGCCCTCAAGGGCAAGCTCAGCGAGGCGGACACGGTGCTCACTACGTCCTCGGTCTCTGCCACCGCGGAGGATACCCAAGCCCGCGCCGAGGGCCGCGAGATCCTGCGGCGCATCCGCATCGAATACGATCAGGAGCCGGCTGAGCTTCTGAAGAAACTCCAGCAAAAACTGCCCGACCTGACGACCGCCGATCTTGAGTACTGGCGGCAGATCGGCCAGGCCCAGGCCCGCGTGCTCGACGACAAGCTCTGGTACTTCGGCCGCGAACCATCCAACATCTGGCTGTTCTGCGATGACGCCAAGACCCGACTGGCTCAGCGCGAAGGCCGCGATCCTCGGGCCCGGCCAGCCATGTCCGCCAAGGAGGAAGGGCTGATCAAGCACATCGAGGAGGTCATCGCCGCCGCCGAGTCCACCGGCAAGGACCAGGTCGTCCCCTACAAGATCACCGTTCGGTACAAGCTGACGGTCAAGCCGGACCGGCCAGGCGCCAAGGCAGGTTCCGTCGTCCGCTGCTGGCTGCCGTTCCCGCAGCAATACCGTCAGCAGAAGGAGGTCAGGCTGCTCCGCACGTCGCCGGTCGAACACACCCTTGCCCCAACCGCGGTGGATACCTGGCCGATCGGTGGCGCCCCGCAACGCACCGTCTACTTCGAACGCAAGATCGAGGACCCGGCCCAGCCGCTGATCTTCGAGGTCGATTTCGAATTCGTGTCCTGCACCTTCTACCCCAACCTGGACGAGTCCAAGGCTCGCCACCAGGGCCACAGCTTTCCGGCCGAGTACCTGGTGGACCGCCCGACGCACATCGTGTTCACCCCGCAGATCCGGGCCAAGGTGGCCGAGATCGTCGGCCCGCTGAACAACCCCTTGGCCAGGGCCCGGGCGATCTTCCGGTGGATCTGCACCAATCACCGATGGTGTGCCGAGCAGGAATACAGCGTCCTGCCCAACGCGTCGGAGAAACTGTTCCTCGCCGGCCGGGGCGATTGCGGGACGCACGCCCTGTTGTTCATCACCATGTGTCGCCTGGCCGACGTGCCCGCCCGGTGGCAGTCCGGCTGGGAGACGGCCCCCGGCGGATACAACATGCACGACTGGGCCGAATTCTACGTTGCCCCGTGGGGCTGGCTGCCGGCGGATACGTCGTACGGCTTCAAGGACTCCGACAATCCCAAGGTCCGCGAGTTCTACTGCGGCCATCAGGACGCTTTCCGGCTGATCGTCAATCTCGACTACGGCTGCCCCCTCCAGCCGGCCAAGAAGGACTTCCGCAGCGAGCCCCTCGACTTTCAGCGCGGCGAGGTCGAGATCGACGGTCGGAATCTCTATTTTGACGAGTGGAGCTACAAGTTCGAATTCGATCAGACGCCGATCGGGCAATAACACAGGGCTGAGTTGAAAGTGGCGAGCGAGAAACGGAGCAGAGCCCGAATGCCGAAAGCCGACATGCAGGCTCCCGAGATCACTCCTCGGCAGAAGGGGGCAAGGACTGGCTGGTTGCTGATCGCGGACGGCAGACGGCTGACGGGTGATCACGAACGACTCATCGCTGACACCTGATGCTGAACACCGCCTGCACCGCTCCGGGCTTCTGGCAAGCCGGAAGGAGAACGAGCGGACCCGCACACGCAGTGCATGGAGGACTCTTTCGGTCCATCACCCGGTGATCTTGCGGGTCCAGATCCTCTGGACATCGCGGGAAGCCGGTCGTTCGGTAAGGAGACGCCATCGTGCAGAGGTCGAGACTCGACCGATTTGTAGCCCCCAGCTCGAGGCCGTCACCGCTTGCGAAGCGGCTGGTTCTCGTCTGCGGGCTGACCCTGTTTCAACTCCTCGCCGCCGGTCTGGCGGCCGCAGAGCCGATGAAGGTCGAGTTCTTCCGATTCCGAATGCCCGACGGCAAGACCGAGGTGCGGCAGGGTTCGGGACTGCATTACGGCCGGCTCGGCGACCGCGAGGGACTCTGGGCGGTACCGGACCGGAACGGTGACGAGTCCGCCAGCCACATCATCTTCATCGATCACAAGCGGCTCAGCGATGTCCGGCAGGGCGAAGCCATCATCGCCACCGAGGCTTTCCGGGCCGCGGCACCTGCGCAGGGATGGGATGCGTTCGACCGGGAACACGCCGCCATCGCGGAACCGGTCCTGGCTACACTGCGACGCCAGATCGAAAGCGCCTCCCGCGAAGAGAATGCGATGCTGGATTTCGAGGGTGTCACCATCGGGCGGCGGACGCCCCAAGGGCCGGATCGGCTCTTCGCTGTCATCGAGACTCCGCACTCCATGGTCCTGGAGTTCGACCTGGACACGGGTCCAGGGCCTGGACGGGCGGTGCTCCGCGACTGCTTCTGTTATCCCGAACGCGAGAACGAGCGTGGAACCGACTCCAACGACGGGCTCGAAGGGATCGCCTGGTTAGGTCCTCCGAGTGTCTTCTACCTCTGTGAGGAGGGTACGGCGCCGCACAGCCCGACCGACAAGCTCCATTTCTGGCTCAAGCCGCGGTTGATGCGCTGTACGCTTCAGGACGCCCGGACCCTCCTGGACGACGCCTGGTCGGCCGCCGCAACCACCAACCTCGAGAAGCGCCGGACCGGCAAGTCGCAGACGCTGAACGCACTGAGCGCGATCGATGACCGGCAACTTCTGGCCGTCGATCGCAACGGCGGGTGGATTCACGTGGTGGATGCGGCCAGCGGTTCAGTCACTCCTTGGCTGGATCTCTACGACGCCAAGACACGCAAGAGCGGCGAGCCGGTCGTGCCCGGCCTCAACCTTCGCGAACGGTTGGCCCACTTCCCCGGACCGCGGGTCATGTCCTACGTCAGCATCGAGGGAATCGCCCGCGAAACCAACGGTACGGTGTGGTTGATCGACGATCCGGCCATGCCTGAGCCGTTCCGTGAGGCGTGCCTCGTGAGGGTGAAGAACCCACCTCCGCCGCCCAAGCCGGCGAGTCGACCCGGAGGTTGAGAAACAGTCCGCACGCGACCCTTGGGAAGACGTCACGGCGTCTGCGTGGCCCGGCGGCCTTGTCGCTGACGATTCCCCGTCGCCTCCCTGGCCGCAGCCGCCCGGGCACGCGTCTGAGGCCACAAGGGCTTCTTGAGTTCGCTCTCCCACTTGGCCAGGGCCGCTGTCAGTTCCTTGACCAACTCGGGCTTCTCGGCGGACAGATCGCGTTCCTCGGCCGGATCTTTGGACAGATCGTACAGGGTGGTCTGCCCCTGGATCCGAAGCAGTTTGACATCGCCCTTGCGGACCGCCGCCTGCCGGCCGAATCGCCAGAAGAGAACCTCGTGTGGAGCGCCCGACTTCTCGGCCCGCAGGAACGGCAGCAGATTCACGCCGTCCAACGCCTTGTCCGCCGGAATGTCCAGGGGCTTCTCGGGCGAGGCCGCCGCCAGGGCCGTCGGGTGGATATCCAGCGAGATGATCGCACGATCGTAGACCCTGCCTGGGGGGATCTGCCCTTTCCACTGCACCAGGAACGGCACCCGGATGCCGCCCTCATTCAGTCCTCCCTTAAAGCCGGTGAAAGGCGTGTTTAAAGACCCGTTGCCCTTGGTCGGCCCTCCGTTGTCGCTGATGAAGAAGATCAGTGAGTCGTTTTCCAGCGACTCGCTCCGGATCTTGCCCAGCACCCGACCGATGCCGTCATCCATCGCACTGAGCATGGCGGCCATACTCCGTCGTTTGGGGTCCTGAATCTCTCCGAAGCGGGCCAGGTACTTGTCTGGAACCTGCTGCGGCGTGTGGACCGCATTGAAGGTGAGATACAGGAAAAACGGCTGCTTCTTGTGGCGATCGATGTAGGCTACAGCTTCGCGGGCAAAGGCGTCGGTGAGGTACTCGTTTTCATCGAGCGACTCGTTGCCGCGGAAGATTGGAGCCCGATCGCTGGCCTTGAGATCCACGTAGGGATGAGCTCCGCCCAAGAAGCCGTAGTACTCCTCGAAACCCCGCCTCAACGGGCGATAGGGGGGCTTGTCGCCCAGATGCCATTTGCCGACCATTCCCGTGGCGTAGCCGGCCGACTTGAGCCGGTCCGCCAGGGTGACCTCGTCCAGCGGCAGGCCGAAGGTCACCGCCGGCGTGGTCGGCTGTGTCGCCCGAGCCCGTGCGGCCGCCTGGCCCAGCTGGCCGGGGTTGAACTCATGCCCGAACCGCTGTTGGTAGCGGCCGGTGATCAGCCCTGCTCGCGTGGGGCTGCATACCGGGCAGGAGACGTAGCCGTTGCTGAACCGCACGCCGTTTCGGGCGATCGAGTCGATCTGAGGTGTAGGCACGTCCTTGCAGCCCTGGACGCCGATGTCGGCGTAACCCAGGTCGTCGGCCACGATGACGATGATGTTGGGGCGACGCGGGGTCCTCTCTGTCTCGGCGGCCGCGAACACGGGAGCGGCTCCCAGCATGAGGACGGGTCCGACGATCCAGGGGGCGGGATGGCAGCATCGCATTTGGCACCTCCAATCGTTACCGGTCAAACGGTGACTTGGGTCGTCCTATTGCGGCCATTCTACGCCGCGGGCGGGGGATCGGGTACTGCCCCGCAGGTTTCAGAACGGTGTAACCTCAACGTTTTTCAAAACTTGCATTCGAGTGTCCGGGGGACTTGCATGCCGGGCGGGCACCGTCTAAACTCTTGACCCCTATAGGAAAGGACTCGTGCGGCGAGCAGCCGCCAGCGACCGGCACATGAAGTTTGCCTTGATCGATCGAATCGCGGAACTGGTGCCTGGCGAGCGGATCGTCGCCGTCAAGGCCCTGTCGCTGGCCGAGGAGTATTTAGCGGATCACTTTCCCCGCTTTCCGGTCATGCCGGGTGTCCTTATGATTGAGGCCCTGGTTCAGGCGTCCGCCTGGCTGGTGCGGGAGACGACCGGGTACGCCCAGAGCATGCTGCTCTTGTCTGAGGCGAAGAACGTCACCTACAAGAGCTTCGTCTCGCCGGGCCAGGTACTGGAAGTCACGGTGGAAGCCAAGGCCATCGGGGCCGACGTGAGCCGATTTGTGGGATTTGGGCGGTGCGGCGAGACAGAAATGGTGAAGGCTCATTGGTCCCTTCGCCACTTCAATCTGGCCGACAAGGATGCCAGCCTTGCTCCGCTGGACCGCCGGTTGATCGCGGATGCGCGACAACACATGACTCTGTTAAGACGCGACCGATAATTGGAGGTAGCAAGAGATGGCGATGAGCCGGCAGGAGATCTTCGAAAGTGTCAGGGAGACCCTCGTGGACGCCTTGGCCGTTGAGCCCGACGAGGTCACCGAGGAAGCTACCCTCACCGGAGATCTCGGGGCGGAGAGCATCGACTTCCTCGACATCGTGTTCCGCCTGGAGAAGAGCTTCAGCATCAAGATTCCTCGCGGAGAGCTCTTTCCCGACGATGTGCTGAACAACCCGGATTACGTCTCGAACGGCAAGTTCACCGCCAATGGCCTGGCCCAAATCAAGAAGGCTATGCCTCATGCGGACTTCTCCGCCTTCGAGTCCGACCCCGACGTCAACAAGATGCCCGATCTCTTCACGGTCAAAACCCTGGTCAACTACATCGAGGCAAAACTGGCCGCGTGAGCGAGGATGTCGCCGGCGCCGGGCCAGCGAGCGGTGACCCGCTGAGAACCGGTAAATTGAGGCAAGCCGGCGGACGGATCGGCTGACGGCCGGCGCAATGCCGGCCGTTACTTTTGATGGTCCCTGGTGGCAGACAAGCGATGCGCTGGTTCTGGTTCGACAAGTTCCTGGAATTCGAGTCTGGCAAACGGGCCGTGGCGGTCAAGAACCTCACCCTGGCGGAGGACCATCTGCACGACCATTTTCCCGGCTACCCGGTCATGCCCGCCAGTCTGATCATCGAGGGAATGGCCCAGACGGCCGGCATCCTGGTCGGTGAGGCCCGCAACTTCAGCGAGAAGGTCATCCTCGCCAAGATCAAGCAGGCTCGCTTTGACGGGGTGGCCCGGCCGGGCGATCAACTCCGTTACGAAGCGACCCTCGACAGTCTCACCGCCGAGGCGGCCATGACCACCGGCAGGATCTTCTGCAACGGCGAGCCGTTCGGCCATGTCGATATCATGTTCTCCCACATTGACCAGAACATGAGCGGGCTGGATTTCCCCGAGGAGAACTTCGTGTTTCACGAGGGTTTCATGAGCCTTCTGGCGACCTATCGCCCTTCAGCGGGATCAGGCGCCCAGTCGAGGGAACAGAGATGAGTTCGCGTCGTGTCGTCATCACCGGTCTGGGGCTCGTGACCCCGGTGGGTATCGGGGCCGAAACCGCCTGGAAGGCCCTGCTCGAGGGCAAGTGCGGCATTCGGCGCATCCGCGCCTTCGATCCGTCGCGCTTTGACTCTCAGGTCGGCGGCGAGATCGAGGGTCTCAATGTGGCTGGTGCTGTCCCCAAGGCCTACCGCAAGAGCGCGAAGATCATGGCTCGGGACATCGAGATCGCCGTGGTGGCCGCCTACGAGGCCGCCAAGGACGCCGGGCTCAAGACCAGGTGCCTGATTGAGCGCGGTGAGGCAACCGGCCCGTCCAATCTCGATCCCACGCGGTTCGGTGCCAACATCGGCGCCGGCCTGATCTGTGCCGATCTGACCGAACTGGCCGGGGCTCTCTACACCGCGGTCGACGAGCGAGGACAATTCAGTCTCCGCAAGTGGGGCGTCGACGGAATGAAGAATCTCACCCCTCTCTGGCTGCTCAAGTTCCTGCCCAACATGCTGAGCTGCCATGTGACCATTGTGCACGACGCCCAGGCCCCGTCCAACACGATCACTTGTGCCGAGGCCGCCAGCCATCTGGCAATCGGCGAGGCTTTCCGGACGGTGGCCCGCGGCTCGGCCGACATCTGCATCTGCGGCGGGGCGGAAAGCAAGCTGAATCCGATGGGCCTCATGCGTCAGTCGCTGCTCAAGCGGCTTTCCCTGACCCACAACGATGATCCCGCGTCCGCCTGCCGGCCGTTCGATGCCGATCGCGACGGATCGGTCATCAGCGAGGGCGGCGGCCTGCTCATCGTCGAGGAGCTTGAACACGCCCGCCAACGCGGGGCCAGGATCTACTGCGAACTGGTTGGCTTCGGAGCCAGCACCAACACCCAGAGCTGGCTGGCGCCGGAGCCCGAGGGTAAGGGCATCGCCCTTGCGATTCGCAAGGCCCTGCAGGACGCCAAGGTCACCGCGAACGATGTCGGCCTGATCGCGACCTCCGGTCCGGGCACGGTCGCCCACGATTTGTCCGAGGCTCGGGGGATCCGCGCCGCATTAGGGGACAAGGCCGGTTCGATTCCTGCTCTCGCGATCAAGGGCGCCATCGGCAACAACGGGGCCGGCAGCGGGGCGATCGATTTGGCCATCGCCGCCCTGTGTGTCCGGCATCAGATCATTCCGCCGGCCACCAGCACGAAGAAGGTCGATCCGGCCTGCGGGCTTAATCTGGTGGTCGGCAAACCGATCGAGGCCAAAACCGGGATCGCGGTCAGTGTCGCCTACGCCCTGGGTGGCGGGCAGAACGCCGTCCTGGTCCTCAAGCGGATGGAGGATTGACCCGTGGAACGACGACGCGTAGTCATCACCGGCATGGGCTGGATCACGCCGCTCGGCGACGACATCGAGGTGGTCTGGAAGCGGCTCCTCAATGGAGACAGCGGCGTGGCTCCGACCACACTGTTCGATGCGAGCACTTTCCCAACCACCTTCTCGGCCGAGGTCAAGAAGTTCGATCTCGCCAAGTATCTTGGTCCCGATGCCAAGCGACACAGTACGGCCAGTCGCAACTCCCAGTTTGCCCTTGCGGCGGCCAAGATCGCCTGGGGCGACGCCGGCCTCGAAGAGTGCACGAATCTCGACCCCGCCCGCGTGGGCATCTACCTGGGCGGCGGTGAAGGCCCGATCGACTTCGACAATTTCGCGGCGGCCGCTGTTCAAGGCTGGGATGCGGCCGCGAACGGCGGCCGGGGCGATCTCGATGCCGTCAAGTGGGCGGAAGTGGCCGTCCAGCGGCTCGACGCCACCCGCGAGTTCGAACAGGATCCCAACATGGCCGCCGGACACATCGCCTGCCAGTTCAACGCCCAGGGGCCGACGTTCAATACGCTGACCGCATGCGCCGCTAGCACTCAGGCCATGGGCGAGGCGACCAATCTCATTCGCCGTGGTGATGCCGATGTGATCATTTCCGGCGGCACGCATAGCATGATCCATCCCTTCGGCGTCACCGGTTTCAATCGCCTGACCGCCCTCTCCACCCGCAACGATTCCTGTCTCACCGCCAGCCGGCCGTTCGACCGGACCCGCGACGGCTTCGTCCTTGGCGAGGGCGCGGGCATCGTCATCCTCGAGGAATACGAGCACGCCCGACGCCGGGGCGCCCGCATCCTGGCCGAGATTGCCGGCTTCGGCTCGACCGCCGACGCCTTCCGGGTCACGGATATCCACGAAGACGGCCGGGGTGGCATCGCCGCGATGCGGCTGGCCCTCGAGGACGCCGGCGTCAAGCCCGAGGCGATCGACTACATCTCCGCCCATGGCACGGGCACCGAGGAGAACGACAAGATCGAGAGCCTGGCTATCCAGGGCGTGTTCAAGGAGTTCGCGATCAAGGTGCCGGTCAGCTCGATCAAGAGCATGATGGGTCACCTGATCGCCGCTGCCGGAGCCGTCGAACTGATCACTTGCGTGCTGGCGATCCGCGACGGCGTTCTGCCGCCGACGACCAACTACGCCAACCCCGATCTCAACTGCCCGCTGGACTACGTTCCCAACAAGGCCCGCAAGGCCACTGTTGACGCCGCCCTCAGCAACAGCTTCGGTTTCGGCGGCCAGAATGACACCATCGTCCTCACTCGCATCGCCGGGTGAGAGTAGTGAGCGGCAGGCCGTGAACCCTGCGGCTCACGGGTGAGTGTGGTAGAAGGCGTATCCGCACTTGGGGCACTTGCCGGGAGTGCCGTCCTTCAGGCGTCCGGGAAAGAACGCACCGTCCTTCGGGCACTTGATCGCGGGAACAGCGGTAAACTGCTTGGTGGTCGGGCAGCGCACGAATGTCCTGCCCTCGTCCAGGCGTTGCCCGTCGGTCTTCACCTCTCCTTGTCGACTCATCTCCTGAAAGGACTTCGGAGTCAGGGTGAACACGTGGTTGTCGTCCAGGCAGATGTAGGGCATCGCATCCTCGGCGGCATCAGGCTGCTCCGCCTCATCTCCGCTGCGGAGTGCAAGGAACAGGGCCGCGCCGACGGCAATCACGATGACACCGATCTTCAGGGCCAGCGCGGTCTTGCTGTTGTCGTCAGGCATAGATTGAAATGGCCCTCGCTTTATTGCTGCATATAGTCCTGGCGGAAAACGACCTCACTGTTGCCGTTGCTGCATCCGGCCTGGCCCGGGGAGCAGTTGATGAAGTTCTTGTTGGTGTCATACATGTGATCCAGGTTGACCTTGCCTTCAACGAGAATGTTGGCGGCGTGGCCGTCAAGGAACGAGTAGCTGTGCCGGTCGAAACGGCCATGCCAGCCTCGGATCTTGGCCGTGTAGGGATAGTCATACCACACACCCCCGGTGGCACAGTCGGACGGATCCTCGTGGAGCATCACCGCGCGAGACGGGCCTTTCTTGTAGAAAATCTGGATGATGCGGTCTCTGAGCAGCGCTTGGCGAGCCCGGCGGGCGGCGTTGTCCGAACTGAAACCCTCGGCCTTGACCATATATACATTGTAGTTGACGTTGCTCTGGTAACTTGTGCCGGTCACGTCGTAGGCCGAAGTGCGAGTCCGAGGAATGGCGAAGTTGCCGCGGCTGCCCACGCCACGATGCTCGCTGACCTCGTCCGCAGGGCACTCGAAGACCTCCATCTCGGTCCTGGTGCTGACCTTCGCAGAGGCGACATACTTGTTGAGTGGTCGATCCTGGGGGAGGAAATCGTAGTAGCCGCCGGGGCAATAAGCATTGTCCAGCACGCCTCCGCGGTCCTCGGGCACCCCGATACCGCGTTTGCCGCCGTAGTAGTTGGAGATGGGTTGCGGCTCAGCAGATCCGCGGTAGACAACCGGGGTCCAGCAGAAACGGTCCTTCTCGGTGTTCAGGTAGGCGCCGGTCGCGGTGCCAAGACTCTTCAGATTCGCCAAGCACTTGGCCACCCGAGCCTGCTCGCGAGCCTTGGTCAGCGATGGCAGGAGCACGGAGATCAACAGGGCAATGATGGCCACCACGACCAGGACTTCGATGAGCGTGAACCCGGTCGCTCGGGACCTGGACAGCTCTCGGCTCCGGCGATTGTGCTGGGGTCTCATTCTTGGACCGTCCTTTCGGCCTCAGTATGTGCGAACCTGTGCCCGTTCCTGAATTCGAAAGAGATTCCTAGTATTATATCATACTGCCGTGTTGCCCGGGTGACAACGCGTGCCCTGCAGGAAAGGCAGCGGGCGGGGCGGCCCTCTAGGCTACGCCGGAGTCTGTGGACCGCGTTGGGCCCAGGGACGCGGCAAGTTGCCTCTAGCCCCGAGAGCGTTTCGCCAGGGGCCGATAGCCGGCAGATGGCTGTAACCTTTTGTGATGAAATGCTTTGTGTGGAGTGGCGAGTTCTTCGCTTGCGACGTTGACCCTTCCTGTCTCCTGTCCCAGCCGCGTCGGCGGTCACGGTTCGGCCGCATCGATCACCACGCGGATGAGACGATGATGAGTCCACGCCGGGGATGCGTATCGCTCTGCCCGGGGCCGACGCGCTGGAACTCAAGAATGACATCGAGGACTGGTGGGTGTTCATCGATCCGGCGCTCAATCCGGACATGGCCCGCCAGCATCCCGTCGAGGTCCAGGGAACGCTGGTCGTCGCGGTCGTGAACCCCGCCCGCAAGCTGCCGGCGAAGTCCTCCAAGAAGCTGGCCCGGGACATGAAATCAAAGCCTCCTCGGCGGCGGACTCGACCGGCTGGTGGCTTCGGGAAAGCGCGAAACGGCATTTCCCGTGGTCACGCGGGGGACCGCGGCTTCACACCTCACTTCGGTCAGTCGGTCAAGCCGCTTGTGTCGGCCAATTTATCCTCCGGCTCGGGCGGCCGGGCCTGTCGGCTCCGCCGCGAAGCCATCGCCAGGGCCGCTCCGATCAGCAGGATGCCGCCGCCAAGCCACTGAACGTGGGTGAAGGTCTCACCTGTGATCAGGTGCGAACCGGCAAGGGAGATGAACGGGGCAATGAGGAGGCCCAGCTCGCAAACCGCCACGCCCATCCGCTGGACGGCCACGTAGTACAGGCCGTGAGCCAGCGAGATCCCCAGCAGCGCCGAGCCGATCAGGATCGACCAGTCATAGGTCGACAGCTCCAGCACGCTCGACGGATCGCCCAGCGGCGCCATACCGATCAGGCCGACGGAACTGTATGCGCTGATCAGACTGAACAGGACCAGCGGGTGCTTCTTGTGCATGACGTAGCGGACCGAGACCCCGTAGAAGGCCCAGAACAGGCTGCAGGTGAAGATGATGGTCAGACCGATGAGCGTGTGTCCCCCGCTGGCGGCAAGTCGAGGGTAGCTCAGCGTCGCGAAGCCCGCGATCGCCAGGATTGCACCCGACCAGAACCGCCGGCTGCGAGCCAGTCGTCGTTCGTCGGGAAACACCATGAACGCGATCAGGATGCTCCACACCACCGCGATCCTTAGCAGGAAGGACAGCTGCCCGGCGTTCTCGAAATACGGGGCCCAGGCGAAGAGCGTCTGGCCGACGGTGTTGATCACCGAGGGTAGCAGGGCGGCCAGCCAGAGCCCGCGAAGCTCTCCGCGCCGGATGCCCCAGACCAGCCATGGCAGGCAGGCGATGGCCGCAATCGGATAGCGCACCAGATTCGCGGTGAATCCGTCCGGAACCCTTGTCGGGCAGGCCAGATACCGGAGCATGACCGGGATTGTACCCCAGCTGATGATCGCTCCCAGAAGGGCGGCGATGGCCGTGATGTCGATGCGCTGGCGGATGGGCGGCACTCCTCAGAGGTGGGTTCGGTTCGGGCCGGCATCCTGCTGCAGCCTGAGATACAGCGATTCCAGCTCGGACACCATCTTTCGCTGGTCGAACCGTTCGAGGCACAGTTGCCTTCCGGCTCGACCGAGGCGGCGGCGTTCGCTGGCGTCGCCGGCGAGCGTGACCATGGCCTCGGCCAGGCCGGGGACGTCGTTGAGTCGGACCAGTGCTCCGGTTCGCCCGGGGAGGACGACCTCCGGGGCACCGTCGATGTCGAAGCTGATGACCGGGCACTCCATCAGCAGAGCCTGAACGGCCGCCCGGGGCAGACCTTCCCACTGGGAGGCGTGCACCAGCAGGTCCATTCCCGCGAGCATCTCCGGCACCCGTTGCGGTGCCAGGAGACCGGTGAGATGGACGCGCCCGCGAATGCCCATGGACTCTAGTTGCTTCTCGTAATCGGTGCGCTGAGCCCCGTCACCGACCCACACGAACCGCAGCCTGGAATTCCGCTGGGCCGCGAGGGCCATCGCCGGGATCAGGACCTCGTAGCCCTTGTTGCGGAACAGGCGAGCCACCGCCCCGATGACGATCTCCTCGTCGGCCGCTCCCCAGCGGCGCCGAACGGCGGCCCGGTCCCCGCGCGCCGGATCAAACAGCTCGGTTCGCATCCCGGAATAGACGGTCACGAACTTGTCCCGCGGGGCTATGCCGACCGCCACCGCCTGATCGCGCATCGCGTCGGCCACGGTGACCAACGCCTGCGTGAATCGGGCACAGTAACGTTCCAGCCAACGATAGAGCATCTGCACCGGCCATGACTGCGTTCGGTTGAAGCTCATACCGTGGATGGTGTGGACGATGATCGGCACGCCGGCGTCGCGAGCGGCCAGCCGGCCGAGGATCCCCGCCTTGCTGCTGTGAGTGTGGACGACCTCGGGGCGCAGATCCCGAAGCATGGCCGCCAACTCGCGGCGAGCCCGAAGATCGGTCAGCGGTCGAACTGCGCGGCACATGTTCGGCACGATCCGCACGTCGTAGCCGCCTCGGTGAGCCTCGTCGTGCAGCGAGCCTTCCGGACCGGTCTCGGGCCCGACGAGCAGCGTGACCTGGTGCCCGCGATCGTGAAGTCCAGCGCAGGTCAGGATCGTGTTCTCCTGGGCGCCGCCGATGATCAGCCGAGTAATGATGTGGCAGATGTTCATGAGTCCAGGTCCGCGAGGTCGCCGTCTTCATCCTCGGCGATGCCGGGCAGGTCGGAGAACGTCGCATCGGCCGGCCGCGGGTTCTTCGGCGGGCGAGTCAGATCGTAGCGCACCCACTGCATGCACAGCCCGCGAGCCGGAGCCGTCGGACCAGCCTGGCACCGGTCCCGGCTGGCCAGAATGCCGGGGACGCGCTCCACCGGCCAGTGGCCGCGGCCGACCTCGATCAGCGTGCCGACCATGTTCCGGACTTGGTTGTACAGGAAGCCTGTGCCCTCGACATCGATCCGCAATTCGTTGTAGCGGTGATAGATGTCGATGCCCAGGACCGTTCGGACCGTGGTCTGCCGCTCGCTCCCCTGAGTCGCGAAGGCGGCGAAGTCGTGGGTGCCCAGGAGATAGGCGGCCGCCGCCCGCATTCGCGAAACTTCAAGCGGGTGCCAGAAATGGTAGGTGTAACGCTGGGCGAGTTCATCCACCGGGCGGTGAGCCGCGTTGTAGATCCGGTAGCGGTAGAGCTTGGACACCGCGTCGCTGGTAGACCGAAACCCAAGCGGAACCTCGTCCGCCGCGCCAACTGAGATGTCCTTGGGCAACCGCCCACCGATAGCCTTCTTGAGGTTCTCGCAGGGCATGGTGCTGGTCGTCTCGAAGTTGGCGACCTGCCCGGCGGCATGGACTCCCGCATCCGTCCGCCCGGCGCCCAGAACCGCAACCTGGTGATGGACCACCCGACGCAAAGCCTGCTCGATCGATTCCTGCACCGTTCGCATACCCGGTTGTTGCTGCCAGCCGTGGAAGTCCGTGCCGTCGTACGCGATCAACAGGCGGATGTTGCGCCACATGCGGCTGATTCTACGGACGCGGCAGGGGACCATCAATCTCGCTTGCGATTCCCTCTCGGACTATCATGCCCCGCTATGACCCCGCGCGAGCGCATCCAGGCGGCAATGAACCACCAGCCCTGTGATCGAGTACCGGTCATGTGCCAGCTGGCCCTGGGACACTATTTCATCCACGGGCGGCACAGGCCGGCGGACATCTGGTTCGACAGCCGGGTCTTCGTCGAGACGTTGGCGGAGTTCCAGCAGAGGTGCGGTTTCGACGGATTCCTGATCAATCTGCCCGGCCGTCCCCCGGACTGGCGGGAATACGTCCTGGCGTCGCGTCCTGCTGACCAGGGTGAATGCCTGACCTGGCGTAACGGGCTCGAGACCTGGTTTCCGCCGGACGACAACCCCCACGCCTTCATCGCCGACCGGCAGCCGCTTCCGCGGGTCAATCCTCAGGTGGTCGATCCCGGCGATCCCGCCACGTTTCGTACTCCCGGATATGTCTGGAACACCTGGCATGCTCCCTCGTTGTGGGATGTCCTGCCCGATGCGGATCTCGGCGAGCCGGAGGCCTATCCGCCATGGCTGACGGCCGGGCTGCGACACGCCCGGATCACCTGCCCCGAGGTCTCGATTCACATGGAGGTTTTCTCACCTTTCACCCATCTTCTGGAGCTGTTTGGGTATGAGCACGCACTCATCGCCCTGCTCGATTCGCCGGCCGTGTGCCACCAGTTGCTGGCCCAGGTCAGTCGTCATGTCATCGCCCAGATTCGGGTGTACGCTCCTTGCGGGCCGGATGCCATCCTGGTCAGCTCGGCCTTCGCGGGGGCGGGCTTCATCAGTCGGGCGATGTACAGTGAGTTCGTCGTACCCTACGAGCGGCAGGTGGCCGCCGCCGTCCACGAGTACGGCCTGCCGATCTACACCCACACCTGTGGGGCGATCGGAGACCGCCTGGATCTCATGGCCGAGACGGGCGTGGACGGACTCGACACGCTTGACCCGCCACCGTTGGGTACGGTGGATCTCGCCAGGGCCAAGGCGGAGTATGGCAGCCGGTTCTTCTTCAAGGGCAACCTGGACGCGGTAAACGAAATGCTCCGAGCCGACGACGCAACCTTCGAAGCCGCTGTCCGGAAAAGGCTGGCGATCGGCTCGCCGGGCTCCGGCTACATTCTCTCGTCGGCCTGTTCAGTGGCCCCGCACGTCAGACCGGACCGGCTGCAACGCATGGTCGAGCTGGCGGAGGCGTATTCAAGGCGGTGAGCCCCTGAGCCGAGCGGCAACCGGGCCGGCCGCTCCTCCCAAGCAGACGTGCGTCTCGTGTCACCACCCCATCGTCTCGATATCAGTTCGCCGCGCAGTTCGGGTTGGCCGCCACGGTCGGTCCGCTCCAGCAGGCCACGAATGTCTGGAGATCCGCCGCGTCGACGGCTCCGTCCCTGTTCTTATCGAAGCACTCGCAACCATCCGGAACGCCGCCCTCCGCACCGGTGTAGCAGAGCTGGAACAGTCCAAAGTCCACCTGGTCCACATCGTGGTCTCGGTCGCCGTCAGCGAAGGGCGCGGGGCACGGCTGCGGGCAATTGGCGTCTGCGCAGGTGGTGTCGGCGCCCATGAAACTGCCGCCCTGGGCCTGGCACTCAAAAGAGTTGACTTCGACGCACTCACCACTCGGCAGGCAGCATGCTCCCAGCGCGGGCGGGACGCCCTGGAAGACCAGCAGGCGGCGGTTGCTGAAATCCGAGATGAGGAGCAGATCCTGTGCCGCCTCGTAGTGGAAGTCATACACACCGTTGCCGTCAGGTGTGTCGGCGGCAGGGTCCAGAGGCGTGCCGTCGGCCTTGAGGAACTGGACCGGAGCTGGCGGGAGATCGCCGTTCTTCTTGATCAGCTTGATCGTGCTGGCAAAGCTCAGGGGCGGGGGCACATAGCGGGGATCCGGTCGATCGTTGAAGACGACGAGATCCTCGGCCCCGGCTCCCCCGCCGCTGGCGAGCAGAGCGAGGTTCTGACCGACTACCTCAGGTGCCAAGCGCGTCGCCACCGGCTTGCCGTCACCAGGTTCGATGACCGGGGTGCCGTCCTCGAGCTTGAGCGCGTCCGTGAGTTGCTCGATGCTGCCGGCCGAGTTGCCTCCCGTCCGGATGGCCCGCTGGACTTGGTTCGATCGCCGCTGGTAGACATCCCCATTGGTGTCGAACCAGCAGTCTTTCCATGAAGTCGAGTCCTTGAAACTCGAGCCGCCCCATACGATGAAGCCGGAGGCCTGGGTGTGAAGGGTCGCCCCGGAATCGATGTCGAGAAGAACCCGCCGTCCGGAGCCGAAGCCGAAGATGGCCAAGCCCATGTCGGTGCCGCCGTATCCCGGATCGTAGGCCATTCCGCCGATGGCGGGAGCGGTCATGCCGGCCGGTTTCACCACGACGCCGTTGCCGGGAGAGGCAAGGTTGTCGCCGTCAAAGGTCTCGACCAGCGCTCCGGTGGTCACGTCAATGGCTCGGACGTTCGTGGTGGCGACATCGTTGCCGGAGGGGCGATCCAGCAGCGCATAGAGCACGCCGTTTCGCACGACTAATGCACCGTAGTAGCGGAAGGTGTCGACGGTTTGCTTCGCGGCGGCGAGCTCGGCCTTGTCGGTTGGATTGGCCAGATTCACCTTGAGAATGCCAATCTCGCGACTGAGGCCGCTACCGTTATAAGCCCCGATGTAGGCATAGACTCCGTCAAACGTGATGCACATCGGGTTGTTGCCGACGGGGCCGAAGTCGGCCCCCAGATCGATGCTGCTGATCAGGAAGTAGTCAGCCCGGACGATCGTCACGGCGGTGACGAGGGTCGCGGCAACCAGCATGAGCTTCCGCCCGAAGGGCGAACACATGCGATCAACTCGGTTACTCTTTCCCCTGGTCATAACACTCCTCCTCATGAGGGTCATTCGGGTAATGCGACATTCCACTGATCATCCTCGGGAGACCACCAGATCCGCAGGCTGGACGCCCGCTTTCCCGGGTCGGTCGCGTTTCTCTGCGAGACGCGGTCCTTGCCCCAGCTCTCCACGTGAAGATCGCCTAACAGGAAGTTGGCCCGGCCACGGTGCTTTCCGAAGTCGACGTCGTCCTTGTATTTCGAATAAGTCGGCCCGCTGAGCCCGACGACATAGTCTGTGCCGAAGACGCCCCGGTTCTTGCTGTCCTCGTTGTCGGCGAAAGACTCGACCAGAACCATGTAGCGATAGCCCATCTTCACACTGTAGGGATTGAACGGCCTGCCATTCGAGTAGGGCGTGGCCGTGTTGTCCGGCGGGTCCATCGGAAAATTGCCGGCAAAGATATTCATCGAGTAGGAACGGCCGGCCTGCTTGGCGTCGCCCGGGCAGGCGAACACGCCGAAGAAGGCTGAACTCGTAGCGGTCAGTTTCTCCGGGGCGAGATACTTGGGTACCATGTGTCGGTAGTACCACCAGTCGCTGTCCCGGTAGTCCGGGGGGGTGCCGTAGTACGGGCCGCTCCTGGAGGGTTTGACGCGGTTGGGCGGCGGGTTCAACCGGTAGTCCTGGCCATAGAACTGGAATCCGTACGCAAACTGCCTGAGGTTACTCATGCATACGGTGTTCTTGCTCTGCTCGCGGGCCCTGGTCAGCGAGGGGATCAGCACGGCCAGCAGCAGGGCGATGATCGCCACGACCACCAGCACCTCGATGAGGGTGAAGGCCCGGTGCGCAGGATGAGCGAGCCGCCGTGGCCTCAAGGCGGTGGATCCGCGGAAGGCCTCCGCACCCGTGTCCCGGACACACCTCGACATCGGCCGATCCTCCGCAAGGAGGCCGCTCTCACATTCAGCCGTTCCGCTCAACCCCGCTGAGGGAATGACATCGCTTGTCACCGTCGTCGCCTGGCGAGCAGCAGGCCGCTCAGTCCCAGCATGGCCAGGCTTGCCGGTTCCGGTACGTACACATCCAGCCGTCGGGTCACAAAGTCTACCACCAGGAGTGTAGGTCGACCGCGGCTGTCCCGTCCAAAGGCCAGGTTCTTGGTGTCGGCGTTGGCGTCTTGTACACCCCAGCCGGTTTGGGCAACACCGCCGATCGGCTCCGCACCGGTCAGCACGATCTGGGTCAGCCCGGTGACCGAGCCGTCAAGATTGCGGATGTGGACATGAGTGTCTGCAACCTCGGCAATGCCGCCCAGGGAGTCGGTCAGGCTGGTGACGTTGCGGCCGGAGAAAGCGAGCAGATCGGAACCCACGCCTTCCATGATCACAATGCCCTGGCCGACGTTGTTGACCGTGCCGGTCTTGAGGTCGGCTCGAGTGATGACGTTGGTCGCGCCGGTTAGGGTGGACCACTGGTTGTCGGTGACCCGCAAGCCGTACCCGTAGGCGTTCTGGTTGGCGTCGACGACGTTCCCCTTGCTGTCGAAAGACAGTGCCCGCCAGGTCGAACCGGAATCAGGCGAAGTATTGATGATCCCTCCGTTGCTGCCGTCGAAGAGCGTTGCCCCGTCGATCAGCGACAGCAGTCGCCTGCGACCTGAGCCTTGGGTGAGAAAGGCCACGCCGGCCGAACCGTTGTCGCCTCGGGGGTCGATGGCCATGGCGAACGCCCGGGCGTTCTGCGGACCGTTCACCGTCCAGCCCGAGCCGCCCACGCTGCCGTCGGAGGCCTGGCGGCGGGTGATGAAGCCGGTGGCGGCGGTGCCGCTGTCGTGGGCGATGAACAACGAATCGGTGCCCGCGTGATACGCCAGCGCGTCGATACCGCGGAAGGTCGGCGACGTGAATTGTGTGGCCGCCAGCGGCGTCAGCGTTGCCGCGCCGGTGACATTCTCCACCTTGACCACCCCGACCGTGCCCGGACTGCCGGCCGTGTTCTTGTAGCCGCCGACGTAGGCGTTGACGCCGTCGAACGCAACGGAAAGCGGATTGTCGCCGTAGCCGCTGGTATTGTTGAATGCGGAACCGAGGTCGATGACCTGCCAGTGGACCCACTCCATTTGTGTAGCGGTCGCTGCGGTGCAAACTGCCAGGGAGCTGGCAAAGACCATGACCGCCAGACGAGCGCGTCTGTCCTTGAACATTGCTTCATCCTCCAGACTGATGGCCGACGTATTGACCACACCGAGCCGCGTTAGCCACAAGAAGAGAGCTTGCGGTGAACACAGCCCGGAACGATGCTTGAGATGTCGTATGAATTCTATCGTCTCGGTCGCCGGTCCGTCAAGGTGATCGTAGCTTTCGGTGTGACAGCGACTTTCGATTCAGGTAGGCTATGCCAAGATCAAAGCACATCCAGTGGAGGCGAACCTATGCCGGCTTTCCCATGTCGCGTTGCCAATCGCACCGTGGCGGTTTCAGGTCTGATTCTCGTCACCGGGATCCTGACATCGTCGGCGTCAGGGGGGCCGGAGAGTGCGTCCAAGGAGGTGCGGCGGGAGAACCCCCTGGTGACATGGATTCTCGGTGCCGATGGCGCGACCGCCTGCTTCGCCGAGCGGGCGGCGGACAGGGACTACGCCTCGCAGGCCCCACGCGTGCCTTTCGCCCGACTCAAGAAGGCGGGCAAAGACCATGCAGCCACGTCGGTTGCCGCCGAAGACGACAACCTGAAGGTCGCGTTCGGCGACTCGGGCGTTACCGCCGTGCTGCGCGTCGTCCCCAAGGAGCGGTACTTCCTCGTCGAGGTCGTCTCGGTCAGCGATGAGCAACTCGACGAACTGACCTTCTGCGACATCCAGTTGACACTCGCCGGCAAGGCGGGCGAGCCCTTCGCGGCATGTGCCCTGGCCCTCAATCTCAAGACTAACGTCCACGAACTGCCCGGCCCAAACGCACGGCTGAGGGGCATGTGCTATCCTCGATTCGGGCTGACCGGCGCCAGCCTCGCGATCATCGGATGCCCGGCGAGCGAACTGCGGGCGGTCATGCAGGAGGTGGTCGGCGACGCCCCGGAGCTGCCCCACTCCACGCTCGGCGGACCGTGGGCGATGGACGCTCCGATCAACCACGGGTCCTATCTCTTCAACTTCGGCGACTGCTCCGAGAAAAACGTTGAAGACTGGATCCGCGTGGCCCGGGCCACCGGCATGGACCAGATCGACTTCCACGGCGGCGGATCGTTTCGCTTCGGCGACCTGCGCCCGAACCCCGTGACCTATCCAAACGGCCGGGCAAGCTTCAAGGCAGTGATCGACAGGCTCCATGCGGCCGGCATCGCCGCCGGACTGCACACCTACGCGTTCTTCCTCGACAAGCACGCGGAGTGGGTCTCCCCGACTCCCGATCCGCGGTTGGCCAAGGACGCGGTCTTCACGCTGGCCGAAGATCTGACCGCTGAGGCCGTGTCTGTGCCGGTGCTGGAATCGACGGAGAAGATGTCCACGCTGACTTCCTTCTTCACTTGGAACAGCATCACCCTGCAGATCGACGATGAGCTCGTCACCTACGCGGCCATCAACAAGCAGTCGCCCTTCGCCTTCACGCAATGCCGACGCGGGGCGTGGGGTACACGTGTCGCACCGCACGCCAAGGGCGCTAAGGTCCAGCATCTCAAGGAGTGCTTCGGCCTGTTCGTGCCCGATGGCGACTCGACGCTGTTCGCGGAAGTCGCGGCGCGAACTGCGGATATGTTCAACGAGTGCGGGTTCGACATGATCTACCTCGATGCCCTGGATGGCGAGGGCATCGTCGGCGGGCCGGAGAACGGCTGGCACTACGGCTCCAGGTTCACGTTCGAAATCTGCAAACGGCTCAAAAAACCGGCTCTCATGGAAATGAGCACCTTCCACCACCACCTCTGGTACGTCCGCTCGCGATACGTCGCCTGGGACCATCCTCAGCGCGCCTACAAGAAATTCGTGGACTTGCACTGCGCCGCCAATCAGGAAAGCCGGCGGATGTTCCTTCCCGGCCACCTCGGCTGGTGGGCAGTCAAGACGTGGAGCGGTCCGCAAATCGAAGCCACATTCCCCGACGATATCGAATACCTGTGCTGCAAATGCCTGGGCACCGATACCGGTGTCTCCCTGCAGGGAATCGATACGCAGACCATCCGGCAGGTGCCGACGTTCCAGCGACTGGCCGGGATCATGCGGCAATACGAAGATCTGCGACGCCGCGGCTACTTCCCCGAAAGCGTCAAGAGCGCCCTGCGCGTCCCCGGCAACGAGTACAGGCTCGTCCCATTGGACGGCGGGCACGCCTTCCTTCCGGTGCAGCACGCCCGTCACAAGGTCACCGGCCTCCAGGACGGCAGCGCACGATGGCAAGTGGTCAACAAGTTCGGCCCTCAACCACTGCGGCTGCGGATCGAAGCCCTCCATGCGGCCGGCGCCTACGACGCACCCGGCAATCCGGTCGTGGTCGACTTCCGCGAACCGGGAGCGTTTGCCCATCGCTCGACCGCCCCGGGTATGGCGGCTGACCTGACCACATCCGCCGACCCGGTCAAAGTCGGCGATGTCAGCGGGCGCTTCGAGGCCTCCAACCGGCAGCCGGCTGACGGCCAACCTTCCTGGGTATCCATGGTCCGTAAATTCGCACCACCCCTGGATCTCTCCCGCCAGCAGGCCCTCGGCGTCTGGGTCCACGGCGATGGCCAGGGCCAAGTCCTGAACTTCCAGCTCCGCAGCCCTGATCACGTCTCAACCGGGATCGGCGACCACTACGTGAAGGTGGATTTCACCGGCTGGCGCTATTTCGAGCTCATCGAGCCGGAAGGCGATCGCGTGGGCGACTACCAGTGGCCGTACGGCGGGAGTCTCTACGGGCTCTATCGCGAGGTGGTGAACCACGCCCAAGTGGAAACGCTCGGGGTGTGGATGAACAACGTGCCGCGGGGCAAGGCGGTCACTTGCCACCTGAGCCCGGTGAAGGCCATTCCCCTTGTCGAGGCCCGGGTGGTTCATCCGACCCTCTCCATCGCCGGCAAACGGCTCACCTTCCCGGTCACCATCGACACCGGCTGCTATCTCGAGTTCAACTCGTCAGACGACTGCACGCTGTACGGGCGAAAGGGCGAACCGCTGGGCAAGGTGCGACCGGTGGGTGACGTACCCGTGCTCCAATCGGGTGAAAACCCCATCGAGTTCAGTTGCGAGCCTCCAGCAAACGGAAACGCGCGGGTCCGGGTGACCGTGACAGGCCAAGGGAACACGTTTTTGAAGTAGCATCCGTCCGTCGTGGCTTGAATCGGTGGTCCAAAGGAGCCTGAGACACCGGGCGTTTATCCCGGAACTTCAGGCTTGACGGAGCCTGCAGTCTTGCTTTATGATGGAGGTACAGTTCCGGATGCGGATGTGTAAGACGCGGATATGGGGTCGTGCGTAGTCGTGTGTTCGCGTGGGTAAGCGGTGCGGGCCTGTGGCTGTCGCGGAAAGGTTTCTTCATGCAAACCCGGCGAGGTTTCACGCTGATCGAAGTCCTGGTCGTGGTCGCGATCATCGCTTTGCTGATCTCGATTCTCATTCCGTCACTCAATCGGTCACGAGAGCAAGCCCGCCGCATGGCGTGTGCCGGCAACGAGCATCAGATCATGCTGGCGGCGCTCATGTACGCCGAGCGGGATCGAGATGGCATCTATATCTATAGAGAGGGTAGCGGAGGTGGAGACGGCATGCGGCTCCTCTACCCCAAGTACCTGCGCGATTTCCGCGTGGTGGTCTGCCCG
Source organism: Planctomycetota bacterium (assembly GCA_022711465.1). GTDB lineage: Bacteria > Planctomycetota > Phycisphaerae > UBA1845 > PWPN01 > JAGNEZ01. The sequence continues at coordinate 25,192 of JAKLEZ010000002.1, forward strand.
AGCACCAAGAATGTGGTCCGGCGGCCGGATGACCTCCTGGACAACGCCGACAGCGCCGACGACAGTACCGGCGGACACAGCTACGAGATGCGGACCTGGATGTGGACCGCCTACGACTTCAACGGCTTCAAGCCGAAACCCGAGACCTTCTACAACCCGACGACGTCGAAATGGGAGACGCGCGAGCCGATCAAGTCGCTCAAGAACGTCAAGCGCCCCTACGGCATGCTGCTGTTCGGGGACGCCGATGATGATCCCCCGGCCAATAAGCCCGACGGGATCAACAACTGGCCGGATGCGTACAACAACCACGGCGCCGATGGGGCCAATATCGCCTACTGCGACGGGCACGCCGAGTTCAACCGCACGGGTCGAAAGCTGATGCTCTCGTTCCTGACGGGGTACTACTATCCGAGTCTGCCATCCGCCCTCGCCCAGTCGATCTACGCCAAGTGCAACGTGCAGTACAACTCCTCCACCAAGACGTTCAAGTGGTGACGCCGTGATGCGATGGGCGCAGGATTGAGCCCTCCCTCCGCCGGCTCGCCCGGAGCAGGGGGGCGAGTCCCGCCTATGGGCATTCATGGGTGCGGGCAGCTCACGTCGGCAGGGGAGCCGTGGGTGTACGGTCCTTCCGTCGGCCCAGCCAACTCGCGATTCCCAGGATCAGCAGGGCAAGTCCTGCGAGGGGGAAAACGCCGCTCACCATGCTGATCGCTCCGACAACGATTGCGACCCGGCGGAACGTGGAACGTGACACCCGTGAGTTCGCCAACCGGGCTGCGAGTTTCAGGGTCAACCCTACGACGACCACGACGAGCAGTGCCAGACCGAGCCGCTTGAGTGTCGCGATCGACGACCGTGAGAAGGTCCGGACCGTGATCGTGGCCTCGCCGCGAGGCGACGTGAACCGGTAGAGCGTGCCGACCTGGGGAAGATCCACATCCAGACTGGTCAGGCCGGACGGAAGACTCGGCTGCGTGGTCGCAGGCCTTGGAAGCATGACCCCGGAACCTCCGAAACCTCCGAAACCTCCGAAACCTCTTGCGTCGGGCAGACGCTGACGGTCCTCGCCCTCACTGTGTCGCTGGCGGGCGGCCTGCTCCTGCAGAGCGGCCTGGTACTGGCCCAGGGCCTGCTGGCCCGTGCTTCCCACTTCTCCCCCTCCCCTGAAACGCCGCCCCTTGGCGGGCTGGTCTGCGGTTGACTTGGTGATTTTGCCGTCGGCGGTCGGTTGAGCAGCCACCTGGGGTGGTGGCGGCCCCTGAACAACGGCCGGCGCCTGGGGCTGAGCCTGCAGATCCCCGGCCTGTCCCTTCTCTCTGCCGAGCCCCTGCAGGAACCCCAACCGCTTGCCGGCATCGAGGTCCGCTACCTGATTGGCCAGACCTTTGGAGGCAAACCAGTCCCCGTTGAAACCCCGATCGGTCACCGCCGGTCGCGAAGCCGGCAGCTCGAGATCGAAAACGAAGTTGGCCGCGCCTTTCTGCACGACATCATGGGATCGGATCCTGCCCTGATCGAAGTAGTACCGGTTCAGGTTGTCGCGGTTGTCAGCCGCGTCGAGACGGCCAAGCTTCTGGACCACTTCCTCACTCTGTTTGTTCACCCCGGCGATGACCAGGGAATTCGATGCCCACTCTGCCTGCAGCTGGGCATTGTCGCCCAGCGACGACATGCTTCGCTGGTATCCCTCCAGCTCGGACTGCACAATCTTGAGATTCTCCACGGCCCGAACTTGGGCGAAGCCGCTCGCCCCGCGCATCGCCTGATTGAGTCGCTCGGCTCGCTTGGTCTGGTACGAAACGAAGCCCGCGGCCAACTCCGCGTCGTCCTGAACCTGTGTCATCGTGCCGCCGAAATCGAACCACTTGTACTGCTCCGGCAGAAACAGCCGCACCTGGCTCACTTCGGCGCTGATGTTGACCGCGCGAATCAGCGGGAGCGCGACCGCCCCGGCGCCCCCCAGCGATGACAACCGTCCACCGTACTTCAGCACCACCTCGTAGTCGAGATCGCCGGCGGCCGTCTTGAACAGCGGGATGAGCAGATGGTCGCTCCTGGCGGGGTCCGGCAATCGGGTCGGCTTGGCCGGCTCACCGGCCACACTCGCGGTCCAGAGTTCCGCTCCCGCGGGCAACTGGATCTCCAGAAATTGCTCGGTGCTGTTGTCGACGCGGTACGCCTGCACCGCCCGATAAGTCCCGCTGGCATCCACGCTCATCCAGCCCTGGGCCAGGCCGATGCGAGCCCCGGCCGTCTCGACTAACGCCCGGTCCTTCGTCTTGAAGGCCAACGCGGGGTCCTTGGCCCCCGCGTCAACGACGTAGGCATCGGGGATCTGCGTGCCGAGAATGCCCGCCAGCGTCTGCCGCTCCTTCTGCTGACGATCCAGCGGCGTCAGCCCCCGCTGAATCTCAACCACGACCTCGTCACGGCCGGCACTCTCCAGCAGCACATACCGCTGATCGGTTTGGCCGGTCTCAACCAGGGGAATCGGTACCCGGTGGGTCTGAGCGGTCAGCAAGCGGTCGTTCTCAACCAGCACCCGCAGCTGGCCCATGACCCTGTCCTGGAGCTGCAAACGCACGCGAATCAGACCACGATGCTCCTGGGGCGCACCCTGAGGTTGACTCGCTGCGGGGCGCGATGAAGCACGCGATCCGTCGAGGGCATCCTCCGACACCGCCTCGATGGTCTTCTGTCGAAGCTGGGGAACATTCACCCGAGCGTCTTTCATGTCCTCCGGCAGCAGGAACGACACCTCTCGAATACCCGCCTGCCGGATCGTGAAATCGAGCAGCACGGTCTCTTCGATCGCCCGGTCGGTGATCCGGGCGTTGCTCACCGTGTAGCAGTGCACGTTCGGGCTGAGCGGAACGAGCCGAATCTGGCCGCTGTAGCCAGGTGATCGATAGTGCAGGGCCACCCGGGCAAGCTCCCGCTGCTGCGGCTGAAGCCAATCCATCACCCGGTTCAGCAGGACCGGCTCGCACTGCTGCAGACCGACCGTGTCGACCTTGAACGCGGGATCGGTCTGCACCACCAGGTCGCCCTCCTGTTGCGGCACGCCGCAGACTTCCAGTCGCGGCAGAGGTACTTGCATGGCCGGACCGACTTCGCCCAACCGGCCGGCGATCACCACGGGCACCGATCCGGTCTGGCCCTCGGTCAGGGCAATGCTGAGGAGCTTGTGTTCCTGCTGGGCCGTCACCGCCCACTCGAACACCCCGGGCGCCGAGATCTGGTTCAGATCCAGATCCGCGGGAACGAGAATCGCCACGTGATGAAGAGCCCGATCCTGAACATCAAGGATCACCCGGGCTTCCAGGCTTCGCTCCCGCTCGCCGACCCGCAGAATAGCCTGCGTCCTGGCCGTGATCCGGCCGGGTACCGGCGCGGCGTTGAGCCGGATGGAGAATGGCAGGGCCACGAACCGGTACGCGGCGAAGGGTCGGATGCCCAGCGGGCTCTCCGCCACCAGAGCGAGGTCGTCGGGCGATCCCGACGCCGGAGGCAGGTCCGTCCGACTGGCTCCGTGGATGCTCTCCGTCCGAATGTCGAGCAGCGGACTGCGGCGGATGACCAGGCTGCCGTGATGCAGGGCGGCATCCGGCACCGTGACCGCCGGAACCTCGAACGCGGACAGTTCCCGCCCGCCGACCTCTCCGCGGCGCCAAAGGTGGACGTCAAACCGTTCGCCATCCTTCGCCGGCTTGAGGAGCGTTACCTCCAAATACCGACTTCCGTCGGGTGAGCTGACTTCCCAGCCACGCACGTTTCCGCCCGCCACCTGGGTCACAAGATAGTCCGAAGGCAGCGACACCCGAAACGAGCTGCGCTCGCCCCGACGGAACTCGAGTCCGACCCGCCAGACCAGACGCAACCCGTCCTCCTGGACGTCGAGCAGGGCGGTGGAATGTGCCGTCAGACTCTGGTCCACGACGCCCTCGTTGACTTTCGGACGCCACCGGATCGAGAGTCGGCCATCGGCGGCCAAAGCGGCCTCGATGGGCTGGTGAGCCTGATCGGTCAGGTAGCTGAGCCGGTCGGCGACGCCGGCCAAACGCACCTCGGTGCTGGCCTCGGGTACCACCAGGGTCAGCGTTCCGGCCGTCGCGGCGAGCAGGCGACCCTCCACGCTCCGCCAGCCTCCGGATCGGTGCAGTTGCATCTGAGCAGCGACGGTCAGGTGGTGCCGGCCCTTGCCGGAGACGCTGAGTACCAGCAGGCCGCCGGCAGGACGCCCGCCCGCCGCCCCCGCGGCGCCCTTTTGCACCGCCGGCAACTGTTCCGGAGCCGGCTGTGCGGCCGGTTGACTGCCCGGTGGCGGGGCGACGCTCACCACCCCCAGCTTGGCCAAGTGGCCGTCGAGATCAGCCTTGACCAGCACGCCGTTCTCCAGCGGCAGGGGCACGTGAATCACCCCCTCGGCGTACACATCGATCTCCGCCTGGCCGTCGATGAGCAGGCTGTCGTCTCCCTGAAGCGTGGCCCGCAAAGCCACGTTGCTCAGACCATAAGCAGCCGGCGGGACGGTCGTAGTCATCCGCTCGTCGGGATGAGCCCGCTTCCATAGCTCCAGGTACTTCTCATAGGGGACCAGCATCTGCTGCACGTCCTTGACGCCTTTTCCAGAGGCCGGATCATATGGAAGCAGGATGACGTCGGGCGGCACGTCCACCGGTTTGTGCGGCTCGGTGATCTCGACCACCATCGGCAGACCGCTCTTGGGTGGCTCCTGGGCCCGGGCGGGCGGGTGCGGCCACAAGGCCAGTACGGCGAGGAACACGGCGGCAGTGGCCGCGGACGAGGATGCTGCCGCGACCGGTGCCTTGGGTGAGGGCGTCAGCTCGACACGATGGACGAGCCAGCGGACCAGCCCAATCAGCAGGTAGCAGGGGATCAGGGCTGCGGCCACCAAGACCGATGGATTGAGCAACTCCGTCAGCAGCGATGATCCGCTGACCAGCGAGATCAGGGAGGCGGCCAGGATCACCGCCAGAATGAACTTGAGGCGACTGCGAACCGGCCGCTTGGCGAGCCGCAGTCCCCACAGTCCGACGGCGCAGGCCAGGGCCCAGGCCAAGGCCGATGATCGATGTTCGTCCAGGAGTGCCAGCGAGACGCGAGGGTCTGCGCCGAGATTCCGGAACGTGAACCGCTCTCCGCTCTCCTCGAGGTCGATCTTGAGACTGCGCACCCCCTCCAGCACCCACAGGCCTTTCGATGTCGGTTTGCCGCTTGCAGGAGCCGTCGGGGGTGAGATCGAGGTCCCGGCCGAAAGACCGCCTTCCGGCTGGTCCCCCTTCGCCGCGGCGTCCGCCGGTTTCTCGGCTTTCTCCTGCGGTTCTTCACCCCGAGCGGGCCTCCCCGCGGCGGCAGGTACTCGCATCCTCGAGTCTCGGGTCACCTGCCGGGCCAGATGGTCGTCGTCCAGCTGGTCGACGATGCCGTCCGCATCTGCATCGAGAATCGGTCCTGGCGAAGCGAGGGGCGCTGTGCTCACACCGCCCAATTCCCGCGCTCGCGCGAGACCCAGAGAGGCGTAGAACGGGTTGATCCCTCCGGCCAGTGTGTACAACGCCCGGCCGAGGACGCTGATCGCCGGCTGCACCGGCTCGATCTGATGAGTCGTCACTGTGCCGCCCGCATCGGTGACCCGATACCCTGAAGGTACGTACACGTGCCAGGTCAGCGCCGCCACCGGTACCGGTGTTCCGGCCGCCTGGGCCGATCGACGCAGCAGCAACGCAGGAGCCTGCACCTCCACGTCGTCGTGAAACCAGACGCCCTGGACCGGCATCTCGTACACGAACCGCAGATCGTGCAGCTGGGCCTCGCTTCCGGCGGGCAGATGGAGCAGGAGCCGCTGATCCTCGCGCTGCGGCTTGGCCGCCACACCGTCGAGTTCGGCCGACCACAGCGTGGCCGCGGCCGGCAGCCGAACCTCGATGTACGGATCCTTGGCCCGCAGCAGCACCCGGGCAGCGTTCTGGCTGAGCCCCTCGGCGGCCAGCACGGTGATGAGTTCCGCTCGCTCGATCAGAATCGAAGGCAGGTCATGGCCCGGATGGCGAGCGATCCTCACTGCCAGCTCCGGCGCGTCGCCGACGAAACTGTAGACCCCGAGCAGACGCTTGCCCGGCTGGTACCGGGCGTTGACCAGCTCACCAATGTCCACCTTACGCAGCTTGGACCTGACTTTGACGTCCAGTTCGGCGTTGCCCTCGACCGAGACGTATCCTGCCTGATGGGCCACGCCCTCCGCCTTGACGACCGGCATCTCCAGATCCGTGACTTCGCGGGCGGTGGTCGGTTGCTGGAAGTCGACGGCCACCCGGATCGTCCCCCGCCGCGCCTCCTCCAGCAGAATGGACCATTGGCGGACATTCTCCATCGTCCGGCCGGTGTACTCCTTCAACACCACCCCGTCGAGCCCTTGGATCGACAGCGTCTCCGGCGCGGTCACCGGGAGAATCAGCCCGAGCCGCTGCACCCTGGCCTGCTCCACCTCGTAGACGATCTCATAGTGAGCCGTGAGCACGTCGGGGCCGATGACCAAGAACGAGTAGGTCTGCGCGGTCAACCGCGGCACGACGCGCTCCGCGACAATCCTCGCCTGGTACGATGGCCCGTCAAACCGATACGCCAGGCTGGTCGCCGCCCCGGCCAGGCCATACGCCTCCTTTTCCTTCTCATCCAGCGGGGTCAGTTGGTCCAGGCTGTCCGGGCGAACCGCCAGGTCGTCCTGAACCGCTACCGCCACGGCCCCCGTCTCCCGCGCCGCCCCGACGATCCGGAATGCCGGGAACGACACCGTCGTGGAGGCCCAGCCCGTGAGCCAGCCGGCGGGCGAACTGCTGGCCTGGAAGTACACCTGGCAGGGTTGCCGTGGCGGGACGCCCTGGGGCAACTGAACGTGGATGCGCCCGGGGAATCGCTCGGTGTTCAGGTTCTTGCCGTCCGGCCCGGTGACCTCCGTGACCAGCCAGCCATCCGGTACCGTGAAGTCCACGGAAAACAGCTTCTCCGTCTCCGACAGCAGGGTGAAACCGCCGCGCAGCTGCTGGTTTCTCTCCGCCAGCGTGAGCAGCAGGTTGGTCGTCGCCAGAAGCCGCGTGGGCGGCTTGCGAAATGCGGCCCCCAGTCGGAAGCTCGATTGCGGGGCATAGTAGGCCACGATGGGGCGGATCTGAGGCGCCCCCGGCTCGGCCTGAAAGACAGAGCCCGGCAGCGCCTGATTCAGAACACCGGTATCAATCGGAATCAGCCCGTCCGACTGGATGCCGTGAGCCTTCATTCCATCTTCAAGCAACAGGCCGATCACCGCCACCTCGCCGGAGACGTCCAGCACCTTGAACGACGGGAAAGCCCAGGCCTCGGCCGGCGGTAGGGTGCGAATGGCCGCCACGCTCAGAACAACCGTCTGGGTCGTCTGCTCGCGCAGCCGAATGTCAAGAACACGGCCGTCCTGCTCACCCGAGACGACACTCCAGCGGGCGAGCAGGGAAGACTGCACCTGGGTGACCTCGAAACCGGCGGGCACCGCCAGCCGAAAGCTGTCCAGCGCCTTGTGGAGCACGGCCAGCGAGAACGTCGCGTGCAGCCGCTCGTAGTGCTGCGTGACCTCATCCACCACAACACTCCTGGCCACCACCACGCGCTCCTTGCGCAGCAACCGGCTGTTGAGCGTCATGACAATGGTGGTCTTGTCGTGAGCGGGCAGCAGCTCGAAAAGCGTTTGACTCGCAGCCGCGTCCACCGTCCGGCTGATGACCTTCATCCCACTCTTGATCTCGACATCGCCCGGCACGGTCAGATGAACCCGGGTGGCCCCCGGCGTCGGAATGCGGAAATCCAGAACCTGCTGTGCCGCCGTCGTGGTCAGCGGGGCGACGAGATTCAACTCGACGTCGTGCACACCCTTTCGCTCAACAAACAGGACCACCCGCCCGTCATTCGACCGCCCGACCGCGGCATCCTTGCCGTCCAGGCGAACGCTCCTGAGACCGACTCCCGCCAGGTCCAGGTCCAACATCTGAAGGTGGTCATCGATCAGTTCGACGGCCAGGTGCCCGACGATCCCGGCTCGTTCCTGCTCGACCGTGACCTGGTACTCGGCCGAGAGAACCACAGCCCGCACCGGTGGGGTCGGCTCGGGCCTGAGCTTGGCCTTGATCAGCAGTTCCTCGTATTCCTGACGCGACAGCAGCACACGGTGCGGCTGGTTTTCCAGAAGCACGTTCAGATCATCAAAGGGCACGTACAGTTCGCGAATGACCGGAGGGGGGGCTGCGGCCGGTTCGGCGGCCTGCAGGATCGCTCCCATCAGCCACTCTACACCCGTCGCGGCCACCATCAGGAGAACGGCTTGCCTACGCATGGGGCTCTCCTCCTTTCGGTTCGTCCTTCGGAGTCTCCGGAGCGGGCGGCACGGCCGCTACTGCCGGATGGGGCGATGGGGCGGCCGTCCGCACCCGGGCGAGTTCTGCTTCCTGGCGAGCCTGCTTGCGAGCCATGACTACGGGATCGTGCGGCCGGATCCAGACCAGGTAATGGAGTCCCCACCCAATGAGAACAATCGCCACCGCGGCGATCAGCGTGGTGCCGAGGATCTGCCTCAGGAACGTGGGAAGGAATACCCCCGAGAGGATGAGCAGAACAAGGAACACTCCCCCGACCAGACATCGCCTTGCCCCAGAAGATCGCCCCAGAGCCAGACCAACCACGACAACGACAGCGAATACGATCGCGCTGAGCCAGTTCTCACTCATGGCTGTGATCCGCAACGCGGCGTCACCGGTCGCGGTCGGACGCAGGGTCGAGAACACGTACAGGCGGCCATCAGTCTGGAACGTGTCGCCCGGTCCGGCGGGCACGTTGAGGTCCTCGCGAACCCATCCCAGAAGGCTCTGGTCGCTTCGGCGAGGGAGAGGCTTGAGACGCAACGATGAGGTCAGTACCCAGTCAATCTCGTCAGTCCACGGCCCACGCGAACCGAGGTAGGTGAGTTCCTCCGGCAGGTAGGCGCACACATACACCTTCTGGATCGCCGGATCCGACGGGAACGCCGGCGGTACAAAACGCCGACCACCCTGCGGGACCGAGTAACGCAGTTCCAGCAGCGTCGACGTGTCAGCGTTAAGCCCCACCAGCGGTACAAAGAACTCGCCCTGCTCTCCACGCTCCAAGGCCGCCGGCCGTCCGTTGATACGCAGTGGTTCGTTGTCGAATTCGACGCTGTCGGGCAGCTTCACCGCTAGCCGTTGCCCGGCACTCCGCATCCTGTACAGGGCCCGAACCGAGAGCGAGTTGCCCCGCGTGGCAACCATCTGCAGCACCGCGCGCTCAATGCTGGTTCGCTTCACTTCCTCCAGCTTGTAGCGGGTCACCGCGACCCGCAGATCCCAGTTGTCGTGGAACTCGAAGGCCCGGGCCGCGCCGGCCACCGACGCGCCGGGCATCAGATCATGCTGCGGATCGATCGGCCGGACCCCCTTCGGCTCGCCGGATTCGTGCACGTCCAAGGTCTCGACCTTGGTCCAGACGATCTGTCCCCATGCCCGATCCACCAGCCGAGGCTGAAGATGCGGCAGGGCCAGTTCGATGGCCTTGCCCACCGGCAGCTCCTCGATTCGCTTCTCCCAGTTCAGACGTACCTGGACGGTTCCGGTCAGTTCCGTTTCGCCCGCGAAGCTCCAGGCCACATCGCTCGCCGCCAGATCCTTGGGCGGCGGATCAATGACCTTCTCCCGGATGCCCGGCGTGCTGTTGCGAATGTCCGGCGCCAGGTCCGCAGGCAGGTCGATCCGCAGACTCGAGACGCCACTGTACAAGATCTCATAGGTGAAGGTGGCCGAGTACTTGATCACCCCGGCCTCGATCTGGGCGAGCAAAAGCTGCCGTGCGGTGACCTGCGGCTTGCGGCGCTCGGCGGCCAGGGTGAGGTCCACGTCTTCCTGGGCGTAAGCGAACGCTAGCACGGGCCGGATCGCCGGGGAAGGCTGCTCCTTCGATGAGGCCAGGCCCTCAAAGGCCTCCTTGAATGAGATGCTGCGGAGACCTTTTGTCTGCCCTGGGTTCACGCGGAGGCTCTCCGCCGCGTAGATGACCAGCCGCCCGGCGGCCCGCTCGACCGTGTTCCTGAACGCTCGAGGAATGCTCATGGGCATGCTGACGCTGCGGCCCGTCGGGCTGAGCAGGTCCGGTTCCGTGAGACGACGTTGCAGCCTGACCACCAGAGCCACACGACCCAGCGCCTTGCTCGCCAGATTGACCACCAGACGAGTCTTCTCAGAGCCGTCCACGTAGTGGGTGTCCACCTGCGCCGGCTGGGCGTCGGCAATCGCGAGCCCCGCCACCTTGCGGACCTCGAATCCCGCCGGCACGTCGAACTCGAGCCGGAAAACTCCCGCCCGCTCAACCGTGTAAACCGCCAGCACGTCGAGAGTCAGTTGCTCGGGTTCCAGCGTGGCCTCGACCAGCGAATCCAGCACGATACGCGGCTGAACCTTCTCCACCTGGAGCGTCAAATCAAACGGCAGCGAGGCATAACGATACGACAGCAGCCATTTCCAGTTCGTCAGCGATTTGGGCAGTTCGACGGCGTCCATCTGCAGCAGGCCGGTGTGAGCGGCCACCTCGGTACGCAGGCCTTCGGCCGCGGCCACAACCACCACGCCCTGCTGTCGCCCGACACCGATGGCCGCCACCACCGGCACCCGCAGCCTCCGCTGCGCGCTCTCGCTGACGAACTTCTCCAGTTCGATCACGATGTTCTGCGTGGCTCGAGAGGGCTCGAAGAGTTGAATCGCAATCTGCTGACGGGTCACCTCCGCCGCCGGAGCGGAAGTCCCTGCCGGACCGGCGGGTGACGGGGCGGTCGAGGTTGGCCCCACCACCGACCACTGCCGCACATTGGCGTCCAGAACGTTGATGACCCGCTGATCGGCCGGCACCTCCACGACCAACTCCGATAGGGCCGCCCGGCTGATCTCGTATGCCAGCTGGGTGCGCGTGCGGACCACGCCATCCTCGATCCGCACTTGCTGCTCGGCCTGAACGGTGGCCAGGCTCGCCAATCCGGTGGCCCCCTCGGCCTTGGGAGTCCAGTCGATCTGCACCGTCGGAGCAGCCCCCACGAAAGCCATGACCACCGTTTCTTCATGCCCGGGACCGGCCGGGCCGCTCTCGGGAATCTGTGTGGCCGCAATGAGCGGCGAGAGGTTGACCTTCACGCCACTCTCCGGAATCCTGATCCGCCACCGGCTCACCGGGGCCTGCGGAGGCTGGAACGACACGCTGTTGCGTCCGGCGGTCTTCTCGTAAGCCTTGGCGTATTCAAGAGTCAGACTGACCGACTCCGCCGCCTGGCCCCGCTTCTCGAGAAGCAGCTCATAGCCCTTCTGAGGATCAAACAGCATTCGGGCGGGTAGCTCGCCCACCCTCGCCTGGGTGGCCGCTGCGTCCGCCAGACCCAGTGGGACATGGTGCCATCCCTCAGCCAGGAGCTCGATCTTGACTTGGGCTTTGACCCGCACCACGTCCCTGGAGACCGTCGCCTCGTGGTCGACCTCGTTGATCAGAAACGCCACCGGCGGTCGCGCCTCCGGCGATGGGCCGTCCTTCTCCCGGGCCGCTCGCCATAGCTTCTCGAACTCGCCGTAGGGCAGGAAGACGCCTCGACCTTCTCGCTCGAAGGTCTCACGCAACTTCGTGTAGGGAATGTAGATGCTCTGCTCCCGGATCGGCCTCTCAGGGGTCGCCCCGGCCGGGCGGTCATCCGGCGGAACGGGCTGCGTTGCGGGAGCAGCCCCCGCAGGGCAGGCCGTCAGGCTCATCGACGTCAACAACAACCCTGTCACCGCCGTCATCCGGGCACGGCACCATCGACTTTGGGCATCCAGATGCATGAGTTGAACCCTCGTAAAGGAAGAGTGCATCAGACCATGTCAGAGCGCCCGCCCGCCAACCCTCGGTGAAGCCGAAGCACGATCGGTCATTCATCGGGAACTCGGGACCTGCTCGCTGCACACCGTCCCCTAGATTATGACGCTGAAGCCAAGTCTGGGTTCCCCTATTCATGTAACGGCTTTGTCACAAATCGGGAACCGGCCCCCGGGCCCGGTCGCTGGCGTTCTCAGGGGCCCCGGGGGCAGAGTCCCCTCGCGAAGCCGCACTGACACACGCCTCCGGTCACCCCCGACGCCAGCACAGCACCAGCAGGGCCCACAGCAGCTCGGTGTGGTCCGCGCGCCGGCTGGCGTGGTCTTCGTACAACCGGGCGGCGGTGGGGGCGTCAAGGCCGTATCGCCCCAGGGCAGCAGGCGTCACGGTATCCTGGTACAGGGTCCGGAGTTCGTCACGCAGAAACTCGCCCACCGGCACTTCAAAGCCCATCTTCCGGCGGACTAGAACCGAGGCCGGCAAGAGGTCCTTGAAGGCGTCCCGCAGAATCTGCTTCGTGGTCGTGCCTCGAATCCGATACTCGACGGGCAGAGAGGTGGCATACTGGACCACGTCCGCCGCCAGGAGCGGCACGCGAACCTCAAGGCTGTGAAACATGCTCGCGGTGTCGACCTTGTGAAGCATGTCCCCCGGCAGGCCTACGGCCAGATCGGCCAGGAGAATCTCCTCCAGGCCCGGCGGAAGCGGAGGCTCCGGACGCAGAGCGGCGGCCTCTTCCCGGTACCGCTTGACCAGGCCGTCGAAGCCGGCTCGGGCTCGGTCGCGACCAAACAGCTTCACGGCCAGCCCATCGGTGGTGAATCGTGCCCAGGCAATGTGCCGGGCCATAGGATCCTCACGGTCCCCTCGGAGCAGCTTGCGAACCTGTCGCAGCCGGTCCAGCCGGCGCGTGGTCCTCGCCGACGGAGCCAGCCGCAGCAGCGGTTCGACGAAACCCTTGCGAACCAGCGACGGCCAGCGGCGGTACCGCTCCAGGTAGTGGTGTCCGAGGTATCGCCAATACCCGCCGAAAAGCTCGTCTCCGCCGTCACCGCTCAGGGCAACAGTCACGTGCTCGCGGGCATAGCGACTCACCAGAGATGTCGGCAGAAGCGAGCTGTCCGCGAATGGCTCGCCGAGGTGGTCGAGCATCGGTTCGACGGCCGCCAGAACGTCGCCGAATGTCACCGGGAACTCGTGGTGCTCAGCCCCGAAATGGGCGGCCACCAGCCGGGCATGCTCGGTTTCGTCATAACGCGGATGGTCGGGATAGCCGATGCTGAAGGTCCGCACCGGACGGTGCCCAACCCGCGTCATGGCCGCAACCACCACCGCCGAGTCCAGTCCGCCGGAGAGAAAAGCGCCCAGGGGCACATCCGATACGCACTGTTGATCAACGGCGTTCTCGATCGTTACCCGGATCCGCTCACAAGCCTCCGAGTAGGGCAGCGGACGCTTCGGGGGAATGGGCAAGGCGTAGAACCGCTCCGGCTCGCCGACGCCGGTGGCGGTGAAGGACAGCCGGTGGCCGGGCGGAAGTCTGCAAATGCCCCGGTACAGCGTCCGTGGATGAGGCACAAAGCCCAGATTGAAGTACTCGATCAGGGCGTCCTGATCGACCTCGCCAGGCAGCCCGGGATGGCAGCGCAAGGCCCGCAACTCGCTGGCGAAGACCAGCTGCCCGTCATGAACGGTATAGTACAGCGGCTTGATCCCGAACGGATCGCGGGACAGATGCCCCCGGCGCTCGCCCACGTCGACCACCGCCATGGCCCACATCGCGTCGAACCGCTGGAGAGCGTCGGGTCCCCAGGTGATGCAGGCGCGCAGGGCAACCTCGGTATCGCACGTGGTATGGAACAGCCCGGAAAGCTGCTCGCGCAGTTCTCGAAAGTTGTACAGCTCTCCGTTGTAGCAGATCGCCCAGCGGCCGTCCGGCGACACCATCGGCTGATGGCCTTCCGGGGTCGGATCGATGACCGCCAAACGCGTGTGGGCCAGACCGACGGAGAATCCAGGCGACTCGTGGATCCATTGGCCATGGTCATCCGGGCCTCGGTGCGAGAGGGCCGTCTCCATGTGGTCCAGAACCTGACGGTCCACCGCCCGGCCGCGAAAGTCGATGATCCCGGCGATTCCACACATGGACCTCACATTGCCGCAAACCGCCTCGGAAAGCAAGCAGCGACTGGGCGGCATCTCCGCGGCACGCGGGTACCTCAAACAACTCACAGCCCCGAGCTCAGAATTCAACAGGCGGTTTTGACAGGGTGGCGAAGGGGCGTATCATGCGCCGACATGGTGCGGATCACACTTCTGAGATGGCTGTTGACGGCGTCGTTTGTCCTTGTCGTTTTGGCGGGCGTCTCGGCCCAGCAGGCCCCGCCGACAGCGGCTCCCGCCCCCGCGGCGTCGTCGTCACCGTTGGACGGCAAGCTCATCGGCGAGCTCACCATCGTCGGCCTGGTCAATCTCGACGAGGCCTACGTCCGCAACCAGATCCGCGTCAAGGTCGGACAGGCCTATTCGCAGGACCAAGCCCAGCGCGACGTCAGCCGGCTCCTTAAGACGGGACGCTTCCTTGACGTTCAGGCCGATACCCAACTGGTTAACGATCGGGTCAAGCTGGTGATCAAGGTCGCCGAGAAGCCGGAGGTTGCCTCAGTCGAGTTCGTCGGGGCGAAGAAGTTCAAGACCAAGGACCTGATCGCCGCCTTGAGCTTCAACGCCGGCGACCCGCTCGATTTGTACGATGTCCGCCAGGGCCGGGACGCCATCGAGCGGCTGTACAAGGAGAAGGGCTACTCCTACGTCGAAGTCACCTTCGACGAGGAACTGCTCAAGACCGAGCGGCGGGTCGTCTACACCATTGTCGAGAACCAGCGGGTGCGGGTCCGCGCGGTCCGGTTTGAGGGCAATACCGCCTACGGAGCCCGCGAACTCAAGCACGAAATCGAGACCAAGGCGTACCTTCCGATTTTCATTACCGGCGACTTCGATGCGGAACGGGCAACCCGCGACGCCGCCAAGGTCCAGCAGTACTACCGCGACCGGGGTTACCTCGACGCCGAGGTCAGCTACGTTGAGCAGTACACCGACGTGGCTCGCGAGAGACTCGAGGTGGTCTTCCGGGTCAGCGAAGGCGCCCACTACGCCGTCAAGGAGATTCGGATCCGGGGCAGCGAAGTCTTCACCGCCGAGGAAATCATCGATTTGATGCGGATCAAAGTCGGTGAGTCCCTGGTCGACAGCCTGGTCAAGGCGGACGTCAAGAAGATCCAGACTCACTATGGCGCCCAGGGTTACATCTACTGCGTGGTCACGCCGAGCTGGGTCTTCGCCGACGAGCCCGGCCAGGTGATCCTGACCATGAACCTCCAGGAGGGCGAGCAGTTCCGGGTCGGCTGGATCGAAGTCAACGGCAACTCCCACACCCAGGAGAAATGCGTCCGGCGCGAGCTTCGCTTCTATCCCGATGAGCTGTACGACACCACCAAGACGGAGAAGGCCCAGCGAAAGCTCAAGGAAACCGGCCTGTTCAGCGATGCCACGATCGAGCCCATCGAGCCCGAGGACAAGAAGGAAGGCGTACGCGACGCGGTCGTGACGGTCAAGGAGAACCCCAAAACCAACCAGTTCCTCGCCGGCATCGGAGCCAGTAGCGACAGCGGCGTCGTGGGCAACATCGTCCTCGAGAACACCAACTTCGATCTGTTCGACACGCCGCGCAGCTTCGAGGAGTTCATCAAGGGCCGTGCGTATCGCGGAGCCGGGCAGACCTTCCGTATTCAGCTCGAGCCGGGCACCGAGTTGACCCGCTTCCGCATCGACTTCCGCGAACCCTACCTCTTCGACAAGCGGATCGGCTTCGGGACCAGCGTCTATCTCTTCGAACGCGGCCGCGATGGATACGACGAACTGCGGATCGGCGGCATGGTGAGCTTCGATAAGACCTTCGAGCAGGGCCTGCTGAAGGACTGGGTCGGCGAGATCGCCCTGCGGAGCGAATACATCAACATCAGCGACGTCGAGTCCTTCGCCGCCAAGGATATCCAGGACGTCGAAGGCGACAGCATGCTCACCAGCGCCAAACTGTCCCTGCTCCATGACACCACCAACAGCCGCTTCGATCCTTCGGCCGGGCACCGCTTCAACGTCGGTTACGAGCAGGCGGGTGCCCTTGGCGGTGACTACTTCTTCGGTAAGGCCACGGCGGGATTCACCCAGTACTGGACCGTCGCGGTCGACGATCAGGACCGCAAGAGCGTGGTCAGCGCCTACACGCGAGCCGGACAGATCATCGGCGATGCCCCGGTCTTCGAGCGGTTCTACGCCGGCGGCATCGGATCGTTCCGGGGTTTTGACTTCCGCGGCATCAGCCCGCGCGACGGGCTCCGCAACAACCGGGTCGGCGGCGATTTCATGACCCTCACCGGCGCGGAATACTCCTTCCCCCTGTACTCCAAGGTCGTGCGCGGCGTGTTCTTCTCGGATATGGGAACGGTCGAGGAGCACTTCGGCGTGTCTTCTTGGCGGGCTTCGGTCGGTGCCGGCATCCGGCTTACCCTGGAGATCTTCGGCACCGTCCCGATGGAGTTCGACGTCGCCTTCCCGGTCGCCAAGAGCGACGAGGACGACACCCGCTGGTTCAGTTTCTTCATCGGCCTGCCCTTCCTATAATCGGCCCGTGGAACCGAAACAGCCGGATTGCCATCGGACCCTGCAGAAGGCCGCCCTGGGCGGGATCGCCCTGGTATTGCTGGTCCTGCTCGGCCTTCGCCTGGGGCTGTTCCCCTTCCCGGCCCACGGTGTCTTCGGCTTGGTTCTCGTCCTGGCGGTGCTGCCCAGCTTCTTCTGGTGGTCGTGGATCGATCGCTGGCTCGTGGCTGGCCGCCGAAGCTGGATACGGTGGACCTGGGCTGTCTACATAATCCTCACCCTCTCACCCATGCTCGGCGTCACCTTTCGCGGCCGGCATGCGTGGGACGCCCTGCCCCCTCCCGTCATTATCTGGATCATGATCTGGCATATCCTCCTTATGACCCTCGGCTCGCTGGCGGTGGTCGCCTGGCTGGTTCTGGGTGTTCTTCGTTGGCGGGAGCGCGCCAAACCGGCCAAGCCGGCGGCCGATGACGGCCATCCCGCGCGGGCAAACCCGGTGCAACGGTCGAAGGCCTCGCTGAGCCGCCGGACCCTGCTGATGAAGGCCGCCTTCGCCGCCCCATTGCTCGTCACCGCAGGTGCCTCCGTGGCCGGAATACGCGCACAGGGCCGGTTCATGATCCGTCACCAGACGATTCAACTGCCGCGTCTGCCCAAATGCCTCCGCGGCTTCACCATTACCCAGATCAGCGACATTCACGTGGGCCGTATCTTCAGGCCGAAACATCTGAGCCCGGTCGTTGAGGCGGCCAACCGCCTGAACAGCGACATGGTCGCCATCACCGGTGATATCCTCGACCATAACATCGAATACCTCCCCGCCACCATGGAAGCCATCGCCGCCCTGAAGCATCGCTACGGACGGTTCATCGTGGCCGGCAACCATGATTTGCTCGATTCGCGGAAGGAGTTCCTCGAAGCCATGCGCAAGGCCGAACCGGGATTCCTGTCCGACGAGCACACCTGCATCAAGGTCGGCGGCGAAACCGTGCGGATCGCCGGCCTGTTCTGGTCGCGCTACGAGCAGCCCATTCTCTCCGATCCCGGCTTGAACTCCCGGGCGGCTGCCGCGCTGAAGGGAGGCGATTCCAAGACCTTCACGATCGCCCTCACCCACCACCCGCACGCCTTCGAATCACTGGCCGATCACGGGGCTGATCTGATCCTGGCTGGCCACACCCACGGCGGGCAACTCATGCTCACGCCCCCCGGCTTCAGATACCCCATCGGCGGCGGAAGCCTCCTGTTCCGCTACATCTGGGGTGAGTATCGACGCGACCAGTCCGCACTCTTCGTCACTGCCGGCGTTGGCAATTGGTTCCCCGTCCGCTTCAATGCACCCGCCGAGATCGTGCAGATCAGACTCATGTGAGCCCGCAACCGAAATCACCGGCGGAAACCTTCTGTCCATCCACAGGGCCAGTCTCGTCGTCCTGTTGGCTACTGACGGCCGACAACCCACGGTTCCACCTGACATCCCTCGGCCGATATTCGACTCGGCCTTATCCATGACCCTCTGGCCCCCAGCCGGTCGAGGGAACTCGCTGAAGCCGCCACCTTCGAAACAAGATCGGCCTGGTCACGTCCGCTACTCAATGCCTCTCTCCCGCCTTATCCGGTCCCTTCGTTCATTCCCTCTGTTCCCGGGACATTATCGGTCCCTCTCCTGGACCTTCACCGTCCGGGGCGAGGGCGCTTGTTTTCTGGGAGGCCTTGATCATAGAATTCACTCGTTTGCGTGCCGGGCAGCTGTCGCCGTACGCCACTGACGCCTGAACAGCATGGTACCGGCCGGGAGGGGCTGAGATTGAAACCGCTCAAGACAGTGTTCCACGTCCATACGGACTACTCCGATGACAGCGAGAACTCCGTCGATCACTTGATCGAGGCTGCGAAACGGTACCACATCGACTGCCTGGTGGTAACCGATCACGATACCGTGGAGGGGGCTCGAGCCTTGGCCGAGGAAGCCGGTCCCGACCTCAAGGTCATCATTGGCCAGGAGATCTCCACCAGCGAAGGACACCTCATTGGCCTGTTCCTGCGCGAAGCTGTGGAGCCGGGCATGTCGCCCCGTCAGACGGCCAAGACCATCAAGGACCAGCACGGCCTCGTCGTTGTCCCACATCCGTTCAACATCCTCTTCGGATGCAGCCTGCGGGATGCAGTCTACGACATCATCGATCTGCTGGACCTGGTCGAAATCAGCAACGCCCAGAACCTGCTTCCCTACCCCAACCACAAGGCCGAGCAACTCGCCCGGAGGTTCGGCTTCCCTGGCCTCCTCGGCGTCGACTGCCACCACCAAGACAGCGTTAATTCGTGTTACCAATACCTTGCCCCCTTTGACGGTCCGGCGTCATTCCTGGCCGCCGTGAGCCAGGCCCGGCTCGTTCGCGGTCGTCATTCGCTGGGCTACTTCTTCCGCTCCGGCTGGTTCGTGGCCAGGACCAAAGGGCTGGGCCTGGGGTATCCGGATGGCTACGGCCGCAACTGCGGCCGGAGTCGCGGGCAGCTACAGCCTAGACCGGTGCCGGTTCGGACCTGAATCCCGGACCGTTCCGTTTCTGCTGGACGCCGCCGTACTAGATGTTGCCGACGTAGCGGTTAGACTATGCGTACTTGGGACGCAGCGTATGCTGCGATCACGATAGACAGGGACTTCCGATATGCCGAACCTCATCGCGTGTCGTCTCGCGAACTATGGCAAGTACCAGGAGCGGGCCTGGACGCATCTCCCTGAGCTGGGGATCCGTTACCTGGAGATGCCCGTACCCGCCCCCGGTGACCGGGACACGCTCCAGAAGAGACTGGCCGACAGCGGCTTGGCCGCCTCTTCACTGCAGGCTCTGTGCAACGTGGCTGCCCCGGACGCCGTCGAGGTCATGCGCCCCCAGCTCGAGGCCTGCGCCTTCTTCGGGGCCAAAGTCTGCTTCCTCAGTGCCAAGGCGGGTGATACCGACCGCTCGGTCATCTACAAACGCCTCCGGGCCATCGGTGATGTGGCCGGGAAGTACGGCGTCACCATCGCGCTCGAGACCCACCCGGACTTGATCACCAACGGTGACGCCGCCTGCCAGACGATGGAAGCAGTCGACCACCCGCACGTGCGCATCAACTTCGATACCGGCAACATCTACTTCTACAACGAGGGTCGAACCGCCGTCGAGGAACTCGCCAAGGTCATCGATGACGTCGCCTCCGTCCACCTCAAGGACACGTCCGGCAAGTACCAGGACTGGACCTTCCCGGCACTGGGGCTTGGCGTGGTTGACTTCTCCGAGGTCTTCCAAATGATGACCGCCCGGGGCTTCGCCGGCCCGTTCACCATGGAGCTTGAGGGCATCAAGGGCGTGGAGCGGGACGAGGCTGACCACCTGAAAGACGTGGCCGACTCCGTGGCTTACCTCAGGCGAATCGGCGCCTTTCGCGGTCCGCGTTGATCCCCCCTCACCGTGCCGATCACCCTCGCCGTTCCGCCCGCGATGCCACCCGCACGGCGACCGCCCGCCGCCCCGACGCCGGCAGCTTCGCCCGGCGACCGGCATTCCCCCTTCGTCATCCTGGGCCCAGCAACCCCTCGGCCGTGGTGTCCGCCAGACCGGCCGCCAGCCGCTCCACCTTGGGCAGCGTCTCGGGCGTGCCGATGCCGAACACGGCCATGCCTGCACGCCGCCCCCCTTCGATGCCTGCAGCCGCATCCTCGACGACCAGACACTCCTCCGGTAACAGCCCCAGCCGCTCGGCGGCCAGCAGGAAGACCTCGGGGTCAGGCTTGGAGTGAGTGATGTCGTTCCCGTCGGCCACCGCGTCGAACGCATCCTTCAGCCCGACACGCGACAGGATCAGAGGTGCGTTCTTGCTGGAGGACGCCACCGCGAGCCGGATGCCCCGGCGGCGCAGCTCGGCCAGGAGAGCCTGAACGCCCGGAAGAACGTCTGCCGCGGTCAGTGTCCGGAGCAACTCGCGGTACAGGTGGTTCTTGCGGTTGGCCAGGGCCGACTTCTCCTCCGGAGTATATGCTCGGCCGGCTCGCTCGAGGATGATCTCCAGGCTCTCCATGCGGCTGACGCCGCGCAGCTGGTGGTTGATCGTGCGGTCGAAGTAGATGCCCTCCCGGTCTGCCACCTGCCTCCACGCCTGGTAATGGAGTTCGTCAGTGGTCACAAGTACCCCGTCGAGATCGAAGATCACGCCGCGAATCACGTTGGCGTCTCCCAGGTGACCTGCTCGCCCGCCTCCACCTTCCGGTCCCGGTCGCCCACCCGGACGACCAGCGGCCCGGTTCCACGGTTCAGCACACCGACAGCCTTCCGCGTGATCTCCACGTGCACCGGCACGCCTTTCCATACCACCGGAAACGCCAGCCGCGACCACTGGTCCGGCATCCGCGGGCTCAACGTCAACGGTGAAATCGCGACCTGTGTGCCCATGGCCGTCTGCATTCCGGCAAAGCCGAACACGGCCATCTGCCACATCGCCCCGGCGTTGGCGATGTGGATGCCTTCGGCCGCGCCGCCGCGCTCGACATCCAGGTCGATCCCCCGGCCCATCTGCCAAAACCGCCACGCCTCGTCCTTCAGCCCCAGCCGGGCCGCCACGATGGCATGGACGCCGGCCGACAGCGATGAGTCGTGCGTCGTGTAGGGCAGATAGTAGTCCCAGGCGGTTCGAACTTCTTGCGCCGTGTAGTTGTCCGGAAACAGCATCATCAGCATGAGCACGTCGGCTTGCTTGAGGCATTTGCTGCGGTACAGCCGCTCCTGCGAGACCTGGGCGGCAAAACTCCTGCTCCGGTCCTTCCACAACTCCTCGAAGCGGGGCTCGGCCAGGGCCTCGAACTCCTCGCACTGGAGTACCAGCGTGCCATCCTCGGACCGCGGCTCGGGCAGGGCGTCTGCAGCCGCCGCGAACGCCTCGCATTCCTCGACCGTGGCTCCCCCGAACCTCCCGTAACAGGAAGCGAGAAACAGAGCCACGCCCACCATCGCGTTGGTGAAGGCGTTGTTGCTCGAGATCGGCGTGTACTCGTCCGGGCCCATCACGCCCAGCAGGCTCAGGTAATCGTCCCCCTCGCGCTGGTCGAGCCGGGCCAGCCAGTACCGGGCCGTCTCCACCAGTACCTCCGCTCCTGGTCCACGGAGGTAGTCCTCGTCGCCGGTGGCCCGGGCGTAGTGAGTCAGGCCGTAAACCACGTCCGCGGTCACGTGAACCTCATGATCGGCGTACTGCCAGTTGGGGCAGCATTCGTCGCCCTCGGCATCCGATTCCCACCCGTACCGAGCCCCGGGATAGCCGTATTTCGCCGCGTTGCGCCGGCAACCTGCCAGGCTCTGAACGCGGAAATCCACCAGCGTACGGGCCCGCGCCGGCTCGGTGTACAGGAAGAACGGCAGCAGGAACATCTCCGTGTCCCAGAAATACCGCCCCCAATAGGCTTCTCCGGAATAACCCTTGGCGTCGATCGCCACCCGGCAGTCACCGCCCACGTGGGCCCGCAGCAGATGGAACAGGGAAACACGCATCGCCCGTTGCGAAGCGTCGTCCCCGTCGATCTCCACGTCACAACCTCGCCAGCG
The DNA here is from genome assembly GCA_022711465.1 of Planctomycetota bacterium. GTDB lineage: Bacteria > Planctomycetota > Phycisphaerae > UBA1845 > PWPN01 > JAGNEZ01. The sequence continues at coordinate 47,382 of JAKLEZ010000002.1, forward strand.
ATGCTCCCAGACGGCCATGTGCTCTGCGTGCAGTTCGTCGTAGCCGCGGACACTCGTGTCGGTCAGCAGGTGCTCCGCTTCGACCGCCTCCAAGTCGCGGCTGGTGGTCACTGCCGTCCGCTTCTCCAGGACAAACGTACGCCCGGCCGGCAGCAAGACGTCCGTGACGAGTTCCGCCGTCCGGGCTGTCGATTCGTACCGCCAGTCCGCCTCGGCGACCAGCCGCGTCAGCGCACCCATCGTGTCTCCCGCGTCCGTCCGAACCACGCAGTCGATGCCAACCCTCCCCGCGAGCGACAGTTGCACTCCGGTGAAGTGGTCGTATCCGTTGGTGCGGACGTCGGCGTCAATGCCCGCCCGGACGGACAGATCGAGGTCGGCATCCGGCGTCAGCCGCATTCGCTGAATGCACAGGTGCGGGTGAGCCGCGTCAATGAACCGCGCAAACTCCATGTCAATCCGCTTGCCCGCTCCGGTCCGCCAGGTGAACGTCCGCGTCAACGTGGCCGTGCGCAGGTTTAATTGCCGGCTGTAGTCCTCAATGCTGCAGGTCTTGAGATCCAACCGCTCGCCGTCGACGATCGGGGCAATTCCCAGGAAGAACGGCAGGTTGACCATCTCGTTGCTCAGGAGAGGATGCCGTCCAAAAACGCCGGGAACATAAGTCCCCCATTCGCACTCGGTCTGCAAGAACTTCTCGCTGGTGACGTTGGCTGGCATCCGTGTGTACGTCATGTTCTGAGCCGCGCCGGAGAGGTGCTCCTCCAGCGAGCCGCGAATGTGCATGTAACCGCTGCCCAGGGTGAACAAGCCTTCATAGGCCTTGAGATGTTCGGGATGAAACGGTTGCTCTTCGACGATCCATCCGCTATCCATGGCGGCGTGCTCCCTGGTCAGACCAGCACATCCCACGCTCGGGCCATGACTTTCCACGCTCGGGCCATGGATGTCAATGCCGACGCCAACGGCCTGAAAAGGGTACCGATCTGCCCCATCGTCCGGCCCGCCAACGGGCCCTCCATGTCCGCGGCGGACAAGGTGGTCGCCAGGATCAGGAAGGAACTCGGCATCGACTTCTGCCAGATTAAGACCGACAGGACTCTTCTCGCTGAACTTCGCACTGTACCCGGAAGCCGGCGGCCTGGGGTTCGTGGTGATGATCAACGACCAGGTCCTCCCCAAAGTCACGCCCAATCAGGTTCCGGCCCTGCTGGAAAAGATCGCCACCCAGGGGCTCGCTCCCAGCCGGTTGTGGACCCGATCGCCGGTCGGTATCATGGATCATTGACATCGCGGACGACAGGCGCCTGCGGTACTCCGAGCCCGATCTGCTTGTAGGAGGAACCCCCCTTGTCTCGCATTTCACGCCGACGTTTTCTTGAGGACTCGATGTTCGCCGCCGCAGCCGCTGTAACCGCCGGTTCAGGCCTGAGGACTTGCGCCCAGGAGGTCAAGGAGCCCGGGAAGATCGGCCCGAACGACAGGATCCGTGTGGCGGTGATCGGTTTCAACGGCCAGGGCAGGGGCCACATCGGCGCCCTCCTCGGTCTGAAAGGCGTCGAGATCGCAACCTTGTGTGACGTGGACAAGAACCTCCATGCCGGCGCGGTCAAGATGGTCACGGACAAGGGTAGGCCGGCACCCAAGTGCGAGCAGGACTTCCGTCGCGTGCTCGACGATCCCAGCATCGATGCCATCTCCTCGGCCACGCCTAACCACTGGCATGCCCTGTTGTCCATCATGGCCATGCAGGCCGGCAAGGACGTCTATATCGAAAAGCCCGCCTGCCACAACGTCACCGAGGGACGACGGATGGTGCAGGCAGCCCGCAAGTACGGCCGCATCTGCCAGATCGGCACCCAGTGCCGCTCCATGAAGGGCACAGTAGACGCCATCCGGTACGTTCATGAGGGCAAGATCGGCAAGGTGACCGTCGCTCGCGGATTATGCTACAAAAGCCGCAACAGCATCGGCAAAGCCGACGGCGAGCAGCCTGTTCCGGCCGGCGTCGACTACGACATCTGGCTGGGCCCGGCACCAAAGGTGCCGGTGCGCCGCAAGAGGTTCCACTACGATTGGCACTGGTTCTGGGACTACGGGAACGGCGATCTTGGCAACCAGGGCATCCACCAGATGGATATCGCTCGATGGGGCCTCAACAAAAACTCACTGCCCAAAACCGCGACCGGCCTGGGCGGCCGGTTTGGCTATGAGGACGACGGCCAGACGCCAAACACCCATCTCAGCTTCATCGACTACGGCGATTCCCAGATCATCTTCGAGGTTCGCGGTCTGAAAACCCCGGACTATCGCGGGGCCGGCGTCGGTGTCGTCTTCCACGGCACCGAAGGGTACGTCGTCTTGACCAGCTACACCAAGGGAGCTGCCTTCGACCTGGACGGCAAGAAGATCGTCGACTTCAACGGTGTCGGAGACCACCACGCCAACTTCATCAAGGCCATCCGCAGTCGCGAGCACACCGATCTGACCGCTGATGTTCTTGAAGGCCACCTGTCGGCCGCCCTCGTGCATATGGCCAACATCTCCTATCGCATTGGGTCGGACGAGCCGTTCAGCGCTCAAAGCAAGTCGTTCGGTGACAACAAAGAGGCGGTCGAGACCTACGAGCGGATGCAGGAGCATCTCAAGAGAAACGCGGTGCCCATCGACGGAGCCAAGTATCGCCTCGGCAAGAAGCTCATCGTCGATGCCCAGAAGGAAGCCTTCGTCGGCGATTCAGCCGCCAACGCCATGCTCACCCGCGAGTACCGGCCCCCCTTCGTGGTCCCGGCGAGCCTGTGACCCATGGTTCCCGACCCTCGGGCAAACACGCCGAAGGAGCCTGACCGTCCCGGACCCCTTCCGTGCCCACGTTGCGGCCGCCTCCTGCCGTGCGAGGGCCGCCTCACCTTCGGCTGCAGCTCGGCGGTCTTCTATTCCTACTCTTGTGACGTCTGCCTCGAATCCTGGAAGGTCGGAGACACTGTCTACCAATCCGCGTACTCCTTCGCCACCGACGCGGAAGGCAGTATCGTCTCCCTCAATCGCCACCAGGGTCCGTAACCTTCGTTTCCATGAAGTGTTGGACGGGTGTGGGATCCACTCCTCCCATGACCGCGAACCGGCCCCGCGCTTCCGCGCCGGATCGCGGGCCGTTGTTCCGCCGACCGCCGGTCCCGAGGTTCTGTCAGGAGCCGCTCGCCAGCAGCAGACTCACGGGAGCAAACGCGGGGACCTCCACTTCGAACTGCCCGCCATGCACGGCAATCGGTTCGCCGATCGAACCGCCACGGAGATCGCACGGCCGCACCACGCCCACCTTCATGCCTTTTGGCAGCGTCACGCGGCACAGCCCTCCTTCGCCGGCCTGCTCCCAAAGGCGGAGAACAGTGCCGCCACCGTCCGGGTTGTCGCCCAAGGCGGTCACGAGGACGCCGCGACGAGACAGTTCCACACCGGCTTGGGTGGGCGGTAGACTGCCGGCGGGACCATCGAATACCCCCGCCCGGCAGGGGGAGCGCCCTTCCCAGGCCGGACCGATCAGACCGTCCTCGCCGCGACTCCCGGCTACGGACCACACCCGGATACGCGAGGTCCACGAACCGCCGATCCACTGCTGAAAGTTCGTCGACCACTGATTGTTGAACAGATTCACGTACACCCTCGGGCCAACAGACGCGTACTCCTTTGAGAATCGCCACAACCCCGGCTGCCCCAGACTGACCAGCGGGGAGTCGAGCGGACAAAGCCCTACGCCCGCCCCTTTCGCACCCGTCAACGTCAGACCGGTGCTCAGACAGAACACGTCGCGGTTCGCCAGCGGCTGAACATCCGCGGCAGGATCGATGATCGCTCCCAGCCGGCCCAGACGGAAAGAGGGTGAGTCGATCGCGAAGGGTAGGCACAGCCACCCCGCTTCCGGCCACGGGTCCGGCGATTTGTCTCCAATCGACCACTCCAGGTCCACCCAGGGAAGGTCACGGTATAACACGACCCTGAGACTGACCGCGTGCGGGACCGACGGCGATCCCCTGGGAGTCATCGCCGCAACAGCGGAGACCGGCCCCCGTGTGATCGCAAGATCGAAATCCCCCGCCCAGGCGCTCACGTGTGGCACTTGGGCGGCCGGCGGCAGGTTGGGCTTGCCGAAGGCGGCGATGACCCAGCCTTCGTCGGATGCCGTGTAAGCATCCAGGTATCGCTTCAGATCCTCCGAATCGAATCGCTCGTACAGGTACCGTCCGAGACCGCCGTCATCGCTGGCTGCTAACTCGCGATCAGTGGCCTTGTCTACCAGCGACGAGATGCAGCCGCGCCCGGCGTCGACCCGCAGCCGCAGGAAGGCGTTCTCCAGCGTGGCATCGGCCGTATCGGCCTGCAGGCCGCTGTCCGTTCCTGCCGGCGCCTCGGAGGCCGTGTAGGTGCGGTAGCCCAGCGGCGGCAGGTCGCGGGCAATGAAGCGGATCATGTCGCCTTCGGACTCAGCCACCACCTGGCCTGAACCACTCGCTTCACGCAGACCCTGAGGACGAGTGCCCGGCCACTTCACCGTCACGACACCGTGCCGCCGCCAGGGAAGCGGGTTGAAAACCACAACTCGTGTCCCCTCGACCGCCACCGCCCGGGCCAGACCACTCACCTGCTCGTCGAGCGCCGGCAGCACCAGGCCCTCCACCCAGCGAATGTGGTCCCCCTTCTCGACGAAAGACTCCTCCGCCTTGGCATAGGTGCCCTTGGCTCTCGCGGTCGTCCATGCCTCCCCGTAGAGCCGTTGGCCGAACTTCTTGATGTCGATGCCCCAGGTATGCTCGCCGTAAAGCAGGCTGCCCTCGTAGGACTTCGCTACCCGGTCATGGACCTCCGGGACATCCAGCCCCCAGGCCCGGCCGAGCGCGTGGATCGCCTCCAGTGCACCAATGGCCGGACGGACCCGACGGGCAATACCCGTCTCGATCGGCATGGCCATGACTCCGTGGATCCAGCTGTCCGGCATGTCCGCCCGGACTACCGGCAGCTCCGGATGCTCCTTGCGAATGGCATCGGAGAAGTCGGACAATCGGCCCATGCGGACGTGGACCCCGGGAAGCTCGCGGCCCGCTTGCTCGAGCAGTCGGCGAACACTCTCCGGAGAGGGCGGGCCGACGTTGTCGCCGGTGTGGATGAGCGCCAGCCAGGTGGCGTGCGGCCAGTCTTTGGGCGGGTGCAGACCGGTACCATAGCCATGAACCAGCATGGTCAGCAGACGCGAGCCGTCCGGGCCTTCCCACCAGAACAGCGTCGGAGTAGCCGGCGGCGTGCTGCCGCTATTGCATCCCAGATGCAGAAACTCAACCCCGGCCCGGGACAAAACCGTCGGCAGCGCCCAGGCGTGCGAGGGAACATCCGTCATCTTGGCGTCACGCGGAAGCGGTTGGCCCAGCGATCGCGACATCCGCGACGAGAATCCCAGGCCCCGAACCAGGTCCTCCAGGTCGAGCGACTCGGTGTGCGTCGTGAAGGGCAGGGCGTGCCAGACAAATCGCCCGGCCCGCATCATCTCCAGCACTCGCTCGCGTCGCGGAACCGTTTGCCCGGCTCCGATCATCTCGGACAGGGGCCATCCCGGGATCGTCCAGACAAACCGCTGCTCGGGCGGCATCGATCGGCTCGCGTCGCACACGGCCAGGGCCTTGTCCACCATGCTCGTTCGATAACTGCCAAGCACGTTCCGGGCCAGGTCAGTGTAGCCGATGTCAAAGTGAGTCTTGAACACGACTACCACTTCCTTGAGGGCTGGTTTCGAGGCGACCGCAGGCTCGCCGGCCCCTGCCACCTGCAGCGTCGCCCACGTCAGCAGAACGAGGGTCGCGACCACGCGGGGCCGGCAGCATACGCCTGGACGGAACGATCTCACCGCACGTCTCCTTGGATTAGCCTTCTTCCACGTCGATGATTCGCCGCTGAGGAACTCGCAGAGCATCCTACAAGGGTCTGAGCTGGAACCGCATCACACACTGCTGACAGGCGCGGCAGAGCTGGTCGCCGAGCGAGAAGCGGATGCCTTCGCCGAACTCACTGGCCCACGTGTTGAACTCCGCGTTGCAGATCCGCGTCCCGATGGTCCCGGCCAGGTGTTCACGCTTCGACTTGACCAGCAGGTCGTACCACGGGCAGCGGGCAATGCGAATCGTAAAGCCCGAACCGTCCGCCTCCCGGCTCGAGGTAAACCCGAAGCCCTCGATGCGAAACTTGGTCGTGAGGCAGTCGTGCAGAGCACCCACGCCGCGATCCAGGCCGGTGAGTTCCTTCATCTTGCGGGCCTGGATCTTCGGCATGATCTGCCAGACACGCACATCGATGTCGAGGGCTTGCTCAAATCCTGCAGCCTCCTCGAGCTTCATGAACCACAGTCCGTCCACAGCCGAGTAGCTGCGGCGAAAAAAATCCGCAATCTGGCCATCGGTCAGGTCGACCATGGACTGCGCTCTCCGTGGGTGAATCCCGAGAAACGGGAGACCACCGGCGGCACGCCCGCGCCGCACCGCATCAGGCCCGCTTCACTTCTCGTCACCGAAAGTCGTGCCAACACCGCGGGCCGCAGCGATCAACGGATGGTCGACGGGCACCAGCCTCTGCTTGCCCGCGGCAGACTCGATCGACACGCTGGTGATCTCCGCTTTCTGCACCACCACCAGCTCGTTGAACCGGCCGGCCAGGGCGAGATCCAGAGCCTTGTGCCCAAAGAGCGTGCCCAGAACCCGATCCTGTGGAACCGGAGTCCCCCCACGCTGAACATGCCCGAGGATCGTCGCCCGGCATTCCAGGCCGGTTCGTTCGCTAATCTGGGTGCAAAGAACCTGGCTGATGCCGCCCAGCCTGATGGGGTCGGGGCTGTCCTTGATGACCCGATCAATCACCTGCTGGCCGCCCTCGGGCTTGGCCCCTTCGGAGACCGCGATGATGGTGAACGCCTTGCCCCGCTTCGATCGCTGCACACACGCTTCGCAGACCACCTCCGGCTTGTAGGGAATCTCGGGGATCAGAACCACGTCGGCTCCGCTGGCCAGCCCGCTGTGCAAAGTCAGCCAGCCGGCGTTGCGGCCCATGATCTCGACCAGCATGACGCGGTGGTGGCTGGAGGCGGTGGTGTGCACCCGGTCCAAAGCCTCGGTGGCGGTGTTGACCGCAGTCTGAAAACCGAACGTGATCTCCGTACCCATCAGATCGTTGTCAATCGTCTTCGGGACGCCCACGCAGCGGACGCCGCGCTTGGCCAGGTCCGCCGCCCCGGTCATGGTCCCGTCACCCCCAATGCAGATGATCGCGTCAAGCCCCCGCTCGCGAATATGCTCGGTGACTCGCGAGGTCACATCCTCGAAAACCGGCGAACCGTCGGGGGCCGTGCCGGTCGCAAAATGGGCCGGATTGGCCTTGTTGCTCGTGCCCAGAATCGTGCCCCCCTGGGTCAGAATGTTGGACACGTCCTTGGCCTCCAACGGCCTCATTCGGTTGCGAATCAGGCCCAGGAAGCCATCCTCAATACCCCAGACTTCGAGGCCGTGCTGGTAGATCGCCGTCTTGGCGACCGCTCGGATCACCGCGTTCAGTCCCGGACAGTCGCCGCCACCGGTCAGTACGCCGATACGCTGGAGTCGCTTGGTCTGGTTCATGGCCACCGATCAAACCACCAATCGCCCGCGAAGTCAAACCCGTCAGGGGGCCCCAGGAGAACATCCCGAGAAGCGGGGCAGCTCTGATCCAAGGCATTCTGGACAGTATCGTACTCTCCCTCGTCGAACGCGAGGAAGCGGACGTCCTCTTCATCCAGCGATCGGACACGGCCCCTCGCCCAAACCCCGGATATCAAGCCCGAACACCGTGTCCGACTGACCACGGCGGATCGCGGATCAGTCACCCCCGGGACAACGCAGATAGCACGGCAAGAACAGCGCACAGCAGGGCAGGTAACAGACAACCCTTCAATCGCGAGAGCACCACCGCCACCAGGTACGCGCCGGTCAACGCCACAAACACGGCGGCCGGCAGCCAGCTTGCCAGCGCGAGCCGCTCGACCAGCCAGATGCCCGCCAGACCGGCCACCGGGGCAATGATCAGTCCGGTGAGCAGAAACGGCTCAACCATGAATCGCCATCGCTCGGCATCCGCAGCCCACCGCGACAAAACCAGGGCCACGACGCCTATAAGCGGAACGATCAACGGCCAGTAGAGAACCCAAGCCCGAGCGATCAGCGAGTCCCCGGCACGCACCAGCACGAAGGCTCCCATGGCCGCGATACTGAACAGGAACAACCAGCCAAGCGTCGTCTTGTGGGTGATCCGAGCCGAAGCCCACAAACCCAGGGTGAGCAACACTTGAGCACCCAGCCCGCAAACCCAACCCCAGATGCTGGGATGATCCAAACCGGTGACCGCCGGCAACTTCGGCCAGAAGGCCAGCTCCACAGATACCGTGACGCCAATCGCGCCGGCCAGAAAACCTACCCGACGGGCACTGGGAATGAGCCGCCCGGCCGTGGTCCACGCCCGCCCGTGATCGAGCTGCTGGTCCCACACCCTGGCCAGCCAGTGCCAGAACGCCGTCGAGATCGCCAGCCCAACAACCGCCACAGTGAAAATGGACGCGAAATGGGCCGCCGAGGGACGACGCGGAACCGGAATCCAAATGAGGCACAACGAGACAATACCCAGAGTCATGAGCCCAAATCCCACGTCCGCAAGGTTCTCATCCCAACGCCGCCCGGCAAGCGTTAGGGCCGCCCCGCCGGCCGCAAAAGCGCTGATCGCCGCCCACGGCGACAGAATGTGGATGCACGCTCCGAGCATGAGCACAACCGATACAATCCCGAAGCTGTAGTGAAAACCCGGCCAGGGAGCACGCTCAGCAGTCAGGTTCTGCAGGGCGTGAGGCCAGGCTCGTACTCTTCGATGATGATGGCGATAGCCCTCGCCCAATGCGAATGCCACCATCACCGCCGCGCTGAACATGATGAACGGTACTGCCCAACGCGTGGTCTCGAGGTAAGACCATCCTCGTTCCGTCGGTACATACGCCACCGGATTCACCTGCAGCGACAACCAGAGCCCCGCGAGAACCAGAACCCAGAAACACAGGGTCACGAGTTGCGGCTCACGCGTCCGAGCCCAGGCCAGAATGACCGCCCCGGCCAGAAAGGCCAGATCGAGAAAGCCGGTCGGCCAGACCACCACCTGCCACGGGGATTCATAGCCGCTCAAGTACGGCGTGCGGATCAGAACTTCCGTCGTCGCCGCGTACACCATCACCACCACAGCCAACAGGCCGGTCACAATCGAGGCCATTTGGAGAACGGCCTGAAGATCCCGCACCAGCGGGCGAGGACCCGCCTCACGACCCCGAACCCGGAGCATCAGCCCGGCCGCACTCCAGGTCAGACACAGGACGGCTGAACAGTGCACCACCGACACCAGCCGCATAGGGTCCGGCCAGCCGAGATTCCAGCAGATGACCATCAAACCCAGCGATACGGCTGCAATCACCATGGCCGAGGTCATCGCGACAGGTAGGCGAGTCATCGTCACAAGCGAGGCTCCATCACTCGATCGGGCGGTCCGCCCGGTCGCAAGACTATACGCGTCGGCCGACAAGGTGCAAACCCGCCGAGAAGCCCCGCCATCCACGCCCCGCGACAAGCCTCCAGACGTGGCCAGACAAACTCCAAGGTCGGAGGCAGGGTAACATAAGAGTACTCAGAAGGTAAAAAGTTGTAAAAGGCTTTATTTGTAGTGCCCCCAAGGCGCTATTGGCCTTGACTTCGCCCGCCCAAGCCCTTATCGTATGATGGCCCTGGAGGTGGTCGCAAGGAGGACCGATGCGGGTTCTGTTCATTTACCCTAACCTCAATGCCGAAGAGGGTTTCAATCACGGGGTGGCGGTGCTGTCGGCATGCCTCAGGGCGCGCGGCCACATCACCGGCCTGATCAATATCAACGAGGCTCTCTACGACGTTCCCGGTGACGAGCAGATCGTCCGGCAGGTTCGCGAGTGGCAACCCGACATCCTGGCCTTCAGCGTCATGACCCAGCAGTACAAGTACGCCCTCCGGCTGGCCCGGGCAGCCCGACAGGCCCTGCCCGCGCTCCCCATCGCCATCGGCGGCGTGCACGCCATCATGTGCACCGAGGAGGTCAAGAAAGACGGCCTCTGGGACTACATCGGTGTGGGCGAGTGCGATGAAGCCCTGCCCGAACTGCTCAACCGGCTGGCCGCGCCCGGCTCCGATGTTCGCAACGTCCCCAACTTCTGCATCCGTCTCCCGGATGGCACGTATCAGCAGAATCCCCTCGGCCCTTACCCCGACTTGAACAACCTGCCCGCGGAAGACTACGAGATCTTCGACCTCGCCCACATGCTCGGCCGTAAGAACGGCTGGCAGAGCGTGCTGACTTCCCGCGGCTGCCCGTATCGCTGCACCTACTGCTTCAACCACGAGGTCACGGATCGCTACCTGGACGATGGCGGGCATCCGCGGCGTAGCTATCTGCGGCATTACCCCGTCCCCCGTGTCATCGGCGAACTCAAGGAACTGCGGAGGCGGCATCCCTACATCGAGACCTTCATCCTCGATGATGATCTGTTCACCCTGAACAAGTCCTACTGCATGGACTTCGTGAAAGCCTATACCGACGCGGGCGTGGGTGTTCCCTTGGTCCTCAACGCCCACGTCCAGACGTTGACCGAACCGGTCGCCAAGGTACTCTCCGAATCGCCGTGCATGATCGTCAAGTTCGGAGTGGAAAGCGGCAGCGAGGCACTCCGCAAGAAGATCCTCGAACGGCATATGACCAATCAGGCGATTGCCGACGCCTTCGATCTGTGTCACCAGTACGGACTGCACACCTCCGCCTTCCTGATGTTCGGGTTGCCCTATGAGACCCGCGCGATGATGGAAGAGACCATTGACCTGATGGCTCGGATCCGCCCCGGCCGCATGCGCTGGGCCATCTTCTTTCCCTTTCCGGGCACCAAGAGCTACACAATCTGCAAACTGGGTAACCTGATCGACTACCGCAAGATGGATGCGATGGACAACTACTTCTGCGCCTCTTGCCTCAAGTTCGACGCGCCTACGGATCTGTATATCCGGAAACTGCAGCGCACCTTCCACTGGCGGGTGAATGCCCGGGCGGGGTTCCCGTTGTCGAGCGAGTACGCCCGGCGGGTGGAAGACGTGGACCGAATGGATGCGGCCGCCTGGACAGAGGCCGGTGAGACGGTCCTGGCTCAGGACCGGACGCTCTCGAATGGCTGGCTGGCACGCGTGGCACCGGGCGACACCGCAGCCATGGCCGCCAGCAAGCACTACTCGATTCGCTACACCGAGGTCATGGCCGTGGACAGCGACTTCGTGTTGGCGGAGAAAGGTGACTACAAGTATCTCGGTGCTCGGCGATGGAAGGCGTTCCGAGAGCACATCGCGGAATCCCGGGCAGCCGGAGCGGTACTTAAACCGGCCGACGCCGGCGGCAGGGCGGAGGCGGTGCCAAACGCGGCTGCAGGCCCGGACAACCTGCCCTCGCTTCGCATCGTGCAGTCAACGAGCGAGGCGGGACCGTGCCGGCCAATTCCGAAGGGGCGGAGCCGCGATGGTCTTGCCGCCTGCCGATCGCAGCGGTAGCATGACCGTGGTTCTGCTGTGAGGGCCACAATGTCGAATTGCCCGGCACAGGAGGAGCGGTCTTCCGCGTCCGGACAAAGCAAGCACGCGTCTCCACGCCACCGAGAATGATCATGTTCCTGTATCAGCCCCCGCTGCCACCCCACTACGACCGGTTGTCGGCCGAGGAGATGGCCGGACAAGTCCTCGCCCACAAGCAAGCCTTCGGCGATCGGCTCGTCATCCTGGGTCACCACTACCAGCAGGATGAGGTCATCCGGTTCGCCGATTTTACCGGCGACAGCCTCAAACTCAGCCAGCTGGCCGGCCAGCAGAAGAACGCCCGCTACGTGGTGTTCTGTGGCGTGCACTTCATGGCGGAATCCGCGGATATCCTCACCGAGCCGGATGTGGCCGTCATCCTGCCCGACCTGTCCGCCGGCTGCAGCATGGCCGACATGGCCCGGCTTGAACAGGTCGAGAACGCGTGGGAACGACTCACCGCGGCCACCTCCGACCGGATCATCCCCATCACTTACGTCAATAGCGCAGCGAGCATCAAGGCGTTCTGCGGCCGACATGGAGGCGCCTGCTGCACCAGCTCCAACGCTCGCCAGGTGCTTCAATGGGCCCTGGGACAAGGCGAGAAAGCCCTCTTCCTGCCCGACCAGCATCTGGGGCGGAACACGGCCTATTCAATGAACCACTCCCTGTCCTCGATGATCTTGTACAACCCGGACGAGGAACAAGGCGGGCTCGCCGACGAACAGATCCGAGCGGCCCGGTTCATCCTCTGGCAGGGGCACTGCAGCGTACACCAGCTGTTCACCGAGAAACAGTGCGACGACATCCGCCGGTCCGATCCGGCCTGCAGCATCGTGGTTCATCCCGAGTGCCGATGGGAGGTGGTTCAGAAGGCAGATCTGGCCGGCAGTACGGAGTACATTATCAAGGTCCTGACCGAGGCCCCGGAAAACTCGCGCTGGGCAGTGGGCACCGAAATCCACCTGGTGAATCGGATGGCCAACCGGTTCGCCGGGCACAAGCACATCCGATCTCTGGCAGGAATCCAATGTCTCTGTTCGACCATGTACCGCATCGATCCGCCCCACCTGTTGTGGGTGCTCGACGAACTCGCCGCGGGCCGCATCGTCAACCGCATCACCGTGGACGACCAGACACGACACGACGCGCGGGTGGCGCTGCAGCGAATGCTGGATAACGCCGCCGCCCAGCCGGTGGGGACCAAATGAGAAAGAGCCGCCATTCGTTGTTCGCCACCCTTCGCAAACACGACGCCGCTCCTCGCCGGCGGTGCGCTTTCACCCTGATCGAACTCCTCGTGGTCGTCGGAATCGTCGCTCTCCTGATCGCGATCCTGGTCCCCTCGCTGACTCGGGCCCGAGAGCAGACCCGCATGGTGACCTGCAAGAGCAGCCTGCACCAGATCGGCGCAGCAATCGAAGCCTATGCCCAGCAACACAAGGGGGCCGTTCCCCACGGGCCCGATGTGAAAGCCTTGGGGATGGCACTGGAGGCCAACGATGGCGCCCTGGCCACTAATCAGATCTGGACCGGGCCGCAGAATCCCGCCACCTCCTACATGGCCCTCGGCCTGCTCATGAATCGCGCTCTGGCCTTCCCCGAACTGATGTACTGTCCGGCCGACGACAGCAGCGACCCGCAGGAGGAACTGGCCAAGGTCCGAGGCCGCCGGCCAGCGCCCGGTTACTGCTCGTTTCTGTATCGCCAACTCGACGAGACCGACCGGCGCGGCAGAATCGAGAACCTGGGCCTGAACGCCAAAGGCGGCCGGGCCATGGCCCTGGCCCTGGACATGAATTCGGTGGTGACCGTGGATCCCGCTTGGCGGCGAACCAACCATCAGGCCAGACGCGTCAACGTCCTCTATGCCGACGGCAGCGTTCTGACCTTCGACAACAGCCGCCATCCGTTCTCCCTCAGGGACGAGGATCTGATGGACATGGCTGGTCGCCGCGACGTCATCCTCCAGAACGCGGATGCCGGCTACCACGGCCGCAATCCGTGAATCCGGTACGCTGCGGCCCTTCCGCTCTCACCCCAGGCTCGCATCGCGTGACAACGGCCACGGCAACATGAGAAGCTCCGGTCGGACAAGCCCGCGGCCTCCACCGCCCAATCTGCACCCATCAACACGATCCCCGCAGCCGCCTCTTCATTCTCGCAGTCGCTGAACACCGGCGAAGCAGGAGAGACGTCTGCTCCCGCGGCGGTCACGAACCTCGGCACCCATCGCCCATTCCCGGTACTCCCCTCATCTTGGGTCGAGAAGGGAGACTCGTGAGGCTCTGTTCCCCCCCCAAGGTCACGTCGGCACACTGGACGCTGCCGAACACCCACGGGTATCATGGCCCCCATGCCAGGGTACGCCTTGCACCATGTCTGCCCTCTCCTGTCGGACTCCTCGTCCGGGGCAGCGCCCACCAGTCACGGCGATCTCGCCATTGCCATCGGCCTGGCCATCGTCGCCGCTACCATGCTGGCCTACCTCGCCCGCGTGGCTCGACAGCCGTTGCTGCTGGCCTACATCGCCGCAGGCGTCGCCATCGGCCCCAAGCTCGGCCTCGGCTGGGTCTCCGATACGGCTCCCATCGAGACGCTCGCCCGATTGGGATTGGCGTTCCTCCTGTTCATCGTCGGCCTGGAAATCGACCTGCGACAACTCCTGGCTACCGGCCGAAAGGCCGCGGCCATCACCGCCGTACAGGTGGTCGGCTCGTATGTGCTGGTCTTCACCGTATGCCGGCTCATGGGCGTCGGTTCGATGCAGAGTGCCTATCTCGGAATCGCCGGGGCGTTCTCCAGCACGATGATCACAGTCAAGCTGCTCAGCGACCGCAGCGAACTGGGCACGCTGCCGGGCCGGGTGACGCTGGGCGTGCTGCTTCTTCAGGACGTGCTGGCCATCGTCGTGCTGGCCATTCAGCCCAGCCTGGGCAAAGCCGGTTCCCTGCCTATCGCGGTCATGGGACTGGCCATGCTCAAAGGGCTGATGTTGTTGGTAGGGGCAATCGCGATTAGCCGCTTTGTCCTGCCCCTGCTGTTCAAATGGGTGGCCAAGACGCCGGAAGTCCTGCTCCTCAGCGCGATCAGCTGGTGTTTCATGGTCTGTTACGCTGCCATCCTGCTTGGTTTCTCCGAGGCGATGGGAGCCCTCATTGCAGGAGTCAGCATCGCTCAGTACCCCTACACAATCGACGTGGTGGCCAAGGTCCGTTCGTTGCGCGATTTCTTCGTGACCCTCTTCTTCGTGTCCCTGGGTATGCTCCTGGAGATCCCCGCCGGCGGACAGGCCGCCTTGGCGGCGGCGATCGTCCTTGTGGTCATCGCCAGCCGGGTGCTGACCGTCTGGCCCGCGGTCCGTGTCGTAGGGTACGACGACCGCGTCGGCATCTTGAGCGCAATCCATCTGTCCCAGACCGGCGAATTCGGCCTCGTCGTGGTGCTGCTCGGGGCTACACAGTACCGGCACGTCGCTTCAGATTCGGTGTCGCTGGTGATCATCCTCCTGTTGGTCACCTCGACGCTGTCCACCTATCTGCTGCAGTTCAGCCATCCGATCGCCCTCCACACGATGCGGTGGATGAGCAAGCGCGGGTGGGCTCGTCGCAGACCCTCCGATTCGGTAGCGGCGAGCCCCGAGGGCGACAAAGCCGTCATGCTGGTGGGCTGCTTTCGCACCGGCGCATTCCTCGTCCACAAACTCCGCAATCGCGATCTGCCCGTGGCCGTGATCGATTTCAATCCCCGCCTCCGCGATCAGCTCAATGCCCTGGGCGTGCCCTTTACCTACGGGGATATCAGCCACCTGGATACGCTGGAGCACGGCGGGGTGGAAAACGCCAAAGCCCTGGTGGTTCCCATCTCGGACGATTTCCTCCGCGGAATCGACAACCCCCACCTGCTCAAGATGCTGCGCCGAGTCAATCCCCAGGCCAAGATCATCGTGACCGCGACTTCCATCGAGCAGGCAACCAGGCTGTACGAGTTGGGAGCCGACTACGTGGTCCTCCCCGAACTGCTCAGCGCCGAGGCCATCATCGCCGCCATCGATGCCGCATTCGAGGGCCATACCGAGAGCCCCTTGCACAGCACCCCCGTCGAACTCGCCAAGTGCGCCTCCCTGAATCTATAGCCGCTGGGGCCACCCCAAACGCATCTCGGGAACGTCGCCAGCCGCAACCTCTCCGCCGGCTCGACCCGAACCAGCGGTGTGCAACCGAGACAGAAAAGGGCAAGAAACGTCCCCAGCAGCCTTGCGGCAGATCACCGGGAGCACCACGCCCGTCTGGCCGTCACGCCACGCTCCCCCACGCCTGCGAAAAACGCCTAACCTGAAGCGATCGTTACGGGCTCTCCTTATGCCTGTCCGGCGGACCCATCCACCCGGCTTTGTTCGGGTCCCGTTCGACGACCGGAGCGTCGGTCAGCTTCTGCGGAAGACTGCTGACGTAGCCCGGAATACCCCGGGCCGTGTCGGCCACCTCAATCAGGAAAGCATCGGGCATGGCCCCCGGGACCCTGGCTTCGTAGTAGTCGCCGCGGTTCTCCATGAGCCAATCGTACCACATCAGGTCGCTCCAGGTCGCATTGGTCGCGTAAACGTACCAGGCACGGACCAGCCGGATCTTCGCCTCGCTCTCGATCTTCGCCCGATAGACATTGACCCCGGTGCGACGCTCGTGCCGGGGCTCGGTGATCCGGGTGATCGGCCGGCCGTCAAACACGTGGCTGACCCACATCATGAAGTCAATGTACTGCTTCTCGTCGAAGTTCGAGTGATGGTAGTTGGGGATCAGCTCCACGGTCATCGGCCGCTTCAGCCGCTCCTGCATGATGTTGACGTTGAACATCTTGTAGCCGCCTTCGTTCGTCGCCCCGATATAAAGCACCGGTACGTTGACCTGCTCCTGGAAGAAGGCGTGATGAAAACTCAGGTGCCATTGAATCTGATCGGTGCGGTAGACACTCTCGTTGCCCATGATGACCACCCCGGCAACCCGCGAATCCATGGCCGCGGCAACCGTGGCGCTGCGTCCCCACTTGGAGTGGCCGCCGATGACGGTCTTCACCGCGTCAAGCCCCAGCATCTTCTCGAGCACGTCCATCGCCCGGATGTAGACCAGGGCCAGCTGGCAGTTCATGTTGTAGTAGTTCTCGCCCGTCTTCTTCCGCATCCTCTCCAGCACCGCAATGTCCACTTCGGTTTCGCTGCCGTCGGCGTAGACACCCAGCCCCGCCATGATCATGGTCGGATAACCGGTCCGCGCCGCGATCGGCTCGCCGTACAGACTGATGTGCGCCGGATGGGCAATCCGGCAGGGCCCCGCCACAATCACCGCCTTGCCACGCCGCTGAGACCCTTCAGGCAGCGAGTGGTCGGCTGGCGTGAAGATGACGAATGAGTGAAACCACTTCTGGTTCTCCAGTTCGAGACTGTGGAAGCGGCCGGTGATCTTGCGCAGTCTCTTCGAGGGTTCAGTGTCGCTCGCGACGATCTCGTCCGAGACAATGCTCAGGTCCATCGCGACCATGTCCTGCTTGACCAGCGGATAGAGCTCCCGCGGCTTGGGCACGTTGCGGGAGGCTTCCTCAAAGTTGAACGGGGCCGTGGCCGGTTGTGTTGCCGGAGCGGCCATGCCCGGGCCGGCCAGCACCAGCCACGCCACGGCCAAGGCCATCATGACGACCGGCGACTTACCCGTCGAACCGCTTGGTCTGTTCGTAGACCGCCTGGATGTTCCGCGGCGACATCGCGTTCGGATTATAGAAAAGCACCCCCGCAATGTTCTTGCCCGGATAATCAAGCACCCAGCCGGTCCGCTCGGCAATGCTCTCCGGTGTCTGAATCCAGAGTCGATAGTTGGTCGGGCGAACGTCCCGGGCGGAGAAGTGCAGCACGCAGCGGTTCGGCTCCAGGAAACGCAGTTTTTCATAGAACCTCTCCTTGGTAATGGGAAAATGAAACGTGTGCGGCAGCAGATGGTCGAAGCCGCAGCCCGGGAGCATCTTCGGATCGTGCCCCCAGTCCTTCGCACACGAGGTGTGCAGCCACACTCCCATCTTGGGCCGGATACGGCGAATGTGCTCCACGTACTTCTTCAACAGCCCGCCAATGTGCCGCTTGGCCCATGCGTAGCGGTCGTCCTCCGTTGCCTCCAGCAGGAGCTTGCCCGTGTCGGCCTGGTACCGCCTCTGCGTGTGGGGACAAAAGCAGTCGCAGGACGCCAGGTGTTCGAAGACATAGCTGGTCAGGTTGGGATGGGAGTAGTAGCCCAGCAGGTCTGCAATCTCATCAAGGCCCGCCTGCCACGAGCCCGGCGCGTCCGGGCAGAAAGTCCAGCTCGGTTTGGACGGCGGCTGGCCGGCTTGCGGACGCTTCTCGTAGTGGGCGGCGTCCGGATAGCCCCGGCGGAGCTTGTCGGGATTCCAGATGCCCCAGTTCATGATCATCTGGACCTTGATGCCCCGCTGGGCCGCTGCCTCGATCACCTCGCGAACATACTCCGTTTCCGGCCGGCCGTTGATCGCGGTGGAATCCCATAGGTGCCTCAGCTTCGGGTTCTTCACCGGCCAGCAGTAACCGTCGTGATGGGGGTCAAAGTACGTGTAACTGATCATCTGCAGGCTCAGCAGGTTCATGCGATAACGGGCCATGTCGTCCACCAGACGCATCATCTCGTCGCGGGTCAGCCCGCCGGGTGCCTTCGCCTGATAGGTGACACCTACCTGCCAGCCGACGTACTTGAACCGCCCCCGGGACGATGCGGCCGCTGCGGAAGCCGGCGCCGAGGTCGGTTCGGCGATCGCCGCCCCGGCCGGCCCCAGACCAATCCGCTCAACGCCCAAAGCGGCCAGGGCTCCGTACGACACGCTGGCTAGCAAACGGCGACGACTGATGACCGACGCCTCGGCGTCAGAACGCGGCAAGGAGTTGTACATTGCTTGACCTCCTCATGACCGTGAAGTGATGCCCACAAGACCCCCCCCGGCCTATCGCGCCGCCGTCGCCGCCACAATCGAGGCGCGTCGCCCCGTTTCGCCCCCCATCATTCTCCCTTCCCCTCTCGCCTCTCCGGCGGACCCATCCACCCGGCTTTGCTCGGATCGCGCTCCACGACCGGCACATTCGTCAGCTTTCGCGGCAGGCTCGTCACGTAGCCCGGAATGCCCTGGGCCGTGTCTGCCACCTCGATCAGGAAGGCATCGGGCATGGCCCCGGGTACCCGGGCTTCATAGTACTCGCCCCGGTTCTCCATCAGCCAGTCATACCACATCAGGTCGCTCCAGGTCACGTTAGTCGCATAGACATACCAGACACGCACCAGCCGGATCTTCGCCTGGCTCTCGATCCTCGCCCGATAGATATTGACTCGATCGCGACGCTCGTGCTGGTACTCAGTGATCCGGGTGATCGGCCGGCCGTCGAACACGTGACTGACCCACATCATGAAGTCAATGTACTGCTTCTCCTCAAAGTTGTAGTGATGGTAGTTCGGAATCAGCTCGACGGTCATCGGCCGCTTCAGCCGCTCCTGCATGATGTTGACGTTGAACATCTTGTAGCCGCCTTCGTTCGTCGCCCCGATGTAAAGCACCGGTACGTCGACCTGTTCCTGGAAGAAGGCGTGATGGAAACTTAGGTGCGGCTCGAGCCGGTCGGTGCGGTAGACGCCCTCGTTGCCCATGATCACCACCCCCGCGACCCGCCCGTCCATGGCCGCAGCGACCGTCGCACTGCGCCCCCGCTTGGAGTGACCGCCAATCACCGCCTTCACCGTGTCGAGTTTCAACACCTTCTCGAGAACGTTCATCGCCTGGATGTATACCAATGCCAGCTGGCAGTTCATGTTGTAGTAGTTCTTGCCCGTCTTCTGCCGCATCCGTGACAGCACGGCGATGTCCGCCTCAATGTCGCGGCCATCGGCGTAAACGCCCGGACTCAAGACGACCATGGTCGGATGGCCGGTCCGAGTGACAATCGGCTCGCCGTACATTTCGACGTGCCCGGGATACGAAACCCAACCCGGCGACGTGACGATGACAACCCTCCCCTTGCGCTCGGGCGTCTCATTCACCGTGTTGTCCGCGGGCGTGAAAAGCGTGAATGGGTGAATCCACTCCTTGTCCTCCAGCTCGATGCTGTTGAAACGGCCCGTGATCTTGCGGAGCCTCTTCGACGGATCACTGTCACTGGGCACAATCTCGTCCGAGAGGATCTCCAGGTCCATCGCGACCATGTCCTGCTTGACCAGCGGATAGAGTTCCCGCGGCTTGGGCACATCACGAGACGCCTCTTCAAAGTCGAACGCCTTCGCGCTGGCCGGCGGCTCGGCCAGGCCAGGACTGCTCCACGCCGTCCAGGCCACGGCCAGCGTGATGCTCACGATCCACAACGTCACCGTGCGCTTCATGAGACTCTCTCCTGTCGCGGCAGACGGCATCTCCGCACTCCGTCCGTATCACTCTGCCCAGTATCCTTGCCGCGGCGGGAAAACGCAACGCGAGAAATGCCCCAAGGAGGCTCTGGAAACCCGGGAGAAACGGTCAACCATGTGTGCCTTCCCGACAGAATCGGAGAACTGCGGTCCCGGCGGCACCGGCCTCGAAGGACGCCCAGTCACCCGTCACCGTCGTGAGACCGCTGGCCGATCGTGCCTCCGCCGACACCGGGACATCGGACGTGTTCTGTACGTGGAGGCTCAGCCAACCATGAAGAGAATCTCCCTGCCGCCAGGCCTCGCCCGATCGGCCGTGCATCGGAAAGTGCCGATCAGGGTCCGCTGCCGGCTGGATCGGTTGATTCTGTCACGGCCAAAAGGCTGTGCGACCGAGGAGGCTATGACCAGACGACTGAGGCTGACCGAACGGTACGGCATCTCCGCGGCCGCCTTGAAACGATACGCCCGCCAGCTCGAACGGTGTTTGCGCCCTGTGGTGGCAGCGCAGCTGACGGCCGCCATGCTCGGTTGCCTGCCCGCCGAGTATCGTCGCCAGATCACCGACGGCGGGCAGATGCTGCTGCTCAGCAAGGTCGTGCAAGCCTTGACCGGTCCACAATCGGCGGACAAGGAACCGCCTCGCGAGACACTGTCCGTCGCCGATCTGGCCAGACTGGCGGCCGTCGTGAGGGCCGCGGGCTCGCCCTCAACCTCCGGGCATAGACCGGGACACGATGACGGCAAAAGCCGGGGGCGGGGCAGGCGAGATGCCGAACAGGCATCGAGGAATCCCGGCGCATTGAGCAGAGCGGTGCGGCTCCTGTACGGCCTGTCCTGGCCACTGCCCTCCGCCAGCTCAGAGCAGCGGAGAAGCGAGACGGGCGAGACCGAGGAGAAGACTCTCGCCGGTTGAGCGGCTCGATACGCTCCTGCGCTTGATGTGCCGCGACTGGGCCCGAAGAGTCTCGAAATCACGGTACAAGTCATCGGCCAGATCGGTACTGTACAGGATCGTGGTCAACTCGAAATTCACGCGAAAACTACGCTCGTCGACATTCGCCGAGCCCACCATCGCCCAGCTTCGGTCAATCACCATGACCTTCGAGTGAAGCATGGTGTGATCATGCTCGTAGATCTGCACGCCGGAGCCGATCAGGTCTTTGTAGAAACTCCTCCCCGCCCATAGGACGATACGGTGGTCCGAGCAGGCCGGAACCAGCAGCCGAACCTGGACCCCGCGGAAGGCCGCCGACCGCAGGGCGAGAATCATCGCCCGGTCGGGAACGAAGTAGGGGGTGATGATCGAGATCGATTCGCGGGCGGCGCTCACCGCGGCAAACAGCAGCTGGTGCATGACATCCTCGCGCTGGTCCGGTCCGGAAGGAACAACCTGGACAACGTGGGATCCGGCCGCCTCGGTCCGAGGAAAATGGCGATCGTCGAGTAGGCTCTTCTTGGTCGTGTAGTGCCAGTCGCGGGCAAAAACCTCCTGAAGATCGCGAACCCCCGGGCCGACAATGCGAAGGTGCGTGTCACGCCAGGGCCCATACTTGCGACGCTTGCGACCACGGTATTCGTCGCCGATGTTCTGGCTGCCGGTGAAGCCGATCTGACCGTCGATCACCGCAATCTTGCGGTGATTGCGAAAGTTGGCCCGCCATCGGCTTCGCCAGGGAACCACCGGCAGGCAGAAGGCGACCTGGACCCCGGCGTCCTTGAGCGGTTGGATGAACCGCCTCGACAGCCGCCAGCAGCCGACAAAATCAAGCAGCAGCCGGCAGTGCACCCCCTCGCGGGCCTTCTCGATGAGCAGCGCCCGAAACCGCCGGCCCGTCTGGTCGGGCTGAAAAATGTAGTACTCGAGATGAACGTGAGAACGGGCACCACGGATCGCAGCCTCGAGCTGATCATAGGTCTCGTCCGCATCATAATAGAGCGTCACGACGTTGCCACCAATCGGAAACGATGCGGCCAATCGGTCGGTCAGCTTGACCAGCGGTTGCAGTCCCTCCGGAGCCTCCGCGGGAGTGAAGAAATACTTGGCCTGTGGGGGATGCGTCGGGTCGGCCGACACGGCTCGGATCCGCCGGCGACTGCGACGCCGGCGAAAACGGTGCCAGTCGCGCCGAGGCTCACCCAGCGCGAGGAAGAGCACCAGCCCGAGCCCCGGAAGGAGCAGCAGGGCAAGAATCCACGCAAGCATCGCACGCGGCTCGCGCGGCCGGCGGAGAATCGACAGGATCGCCACGACCGCCGCCGCTTCACAGCCTACCGTCAGGATGGTCCAGAGCCAGGTGAGCATGATTCACCAGTCGATCACCGGCCTGGCTGTCCCTTGCCTTCTCGCCTGCACGCCGGATGCCAACAGCCCCTGAGCATTCCTGCGAAGGAGGCCTTCAATGTCGTCCACACGGAGTCCAAGCCCCAGTGCCGACGGCCGCACCCCTTCGCTCATCGCTTCTTCGTCATGCATTCAAACACACCGCCGGCGGTGTTCTTCTCGTGCGGGCGGAAGCGGACCGTCACCTTCTCGTTGCCTCTGGTCAGGTCCTCCGGGATGGCATACACCGCGTCGAAAAACTCGCCGGGCTTGTCCTTGTTCAGCGATTGCGTGGCAATGACCCTGTCGCCCACGAGGATGTCGAAGGTCCGCGGCGGAACGTCGTCGCCCCAGTAGGTGCACACCAGCACCATCGGGGCATCCGGCAGGACCTTCAGATCCCAAGACCAGCCTTCGCCTCCTTCCGCATGCCGGAAGTGACGCCCTTGGTGCGGCCCGCTCCTGGAATTGCCCGCCTTGAGGTTGTGGGTCGGTTCCGTGGCGTCGTCATCGGGATACACCCGGTCCACCATGCCCAGCTCCCGCTTTCGCCGGGCCTCGGCCTTGGCCGTCAGCACCTTGTGCCGCGGGCTGTCCTGGGTGACCGTCGGGAAGTACACGCCGTACGCCTGCTTGATCACCTGGTTCAGCGGGACAAAGGTGATGTCCTCCGGCTGGCCAGTGGTGCGAAAGGCCAGCGACGTGCCTGCCAGCGGCTTGATCGGCTCCATCCAGGCGGCCGGGTGCTTGGCATCGCCCAGAAAGTACGCGTCCGAGTTCTCGGTCAGGCCGGCCAGCACCAGCGGCCCGTAAAGGAACGCGACCAGTTCCGGATCGTCCGGCATGGGACAGGCGGTCAGCGACATCGGCATGCGGATCTCGACCTTGTCGCCGTCGTTCCAGGTCTGGTCGAGAGTCACGTAGGTCACCGGCTTGCCCTCGACCTCGACCCGCTGGCCGTTGATCTTGACCTCAACACCCTGCGTCGCCCAGAAGGGCACCAGCAAGTGAAGCTTGCCGGTGATCGGCGATTGCACCTGAAGGCGCAGCGTCGTCTCGGGTTTCTCCGGAAAGAGGGTCTCCTGCCGAACACGCACCCCAGTCTCCTCCCAGTTCACTTCGGACGGCACGAACAGATTGACGTAAAGCCCGTCCTCGTCGTGGAAGTAGATGCTGTCGGCCAGCTTGGCGAACGACTCGACGCCCGTGCCGTAACAGCACCAGAAAGAGTCGTCGGGCGTACCCCATACTTTCCGACCACCGGTGGCAAGAGGCGTGAAGTAGATGAGCATGCCGTCCGCCGGATCCTGCGTGCCCAGAATGCCGTTGAGCCAGGCCTTCTGGTAGTAGTCGGCATACTTGGCCTCCCCGGTCCAGCGAATCAGGTAGCGGCTGACCTTGAGCATGTTGTACGTCGTGCAGGTCTCGATGTTGGACTGAGTCAGCGGCTTGGCCAGCTTGTTCGGCTCAGGCCAGAACTCACCTTCGCTGCTGCCGCCCGTGGCGTAGGAGCGGGTGTTGACAATCCGATCCCAGAAGTACTCGACGATCGTGCGGTAACGGCCGTCGCCGGTCAACTCGTGCCGCCGTGCCGCCGCACAGATCTTGGGAATCTGGGTGTTGGCGTGGATCCGGCTGAGGTTGTCATGCTCCAGGGCCAGCGGGCCAAGAAACGAGGCCTGGTCAAAGCGATGGGCCAGGGCCAGGTGCTGCTCGTCGCCGGTCACCGAGTAGAGGTCGTGCAGGACCTCCGACATGCCGCCAAACTCGACCGTCAGAATGCGGTCGAACTGCACCTCGCTCAGCTTGTCGATCCGCTTCCTGAAGTAGGCAACCATCCCCTTGAGGACCTCCAGAGCCTGCGGGTTGCCGCAGAGCACGTGCATGTCATAGAGGCCGGCCATGATCTTGTGGATGGTGTAGTACGGCGCCCACGGGGCCTTCTGATCCGGCGATTCAAGCCGGTCCCAGAAGCCCTCCGGGAAGGCCGACAGGTACTCCCCGCCCAGCGCCTTCTGACACTTGGCCAGCTCCGCAACCATCGCCCCAGCCTTGGCCTTGAGCCCCTCGTCCCCGGCCGCCGCGTACATGAGGGCGCAGGCGGTCAGATAGTGGCCGACGAAATGCCCGCGGAGCTCGCAGTCCGGCTTCTCCCAGCCGCCCAGCGGCTTGCCGGGTGCGTCCAGCTTGGCGTTCACCCGGAAGACGTACAGCAGCCGGTCGGAGTCAAGCTCCCGGAGGTACTTCCGGTTCGCCTCCAGGCTCGCCTTGACCGGCCCTTCGAGCAGCCGTACCTGCCGGAGATCGAAGGCCTGTAACGCCGGAGTGATCCGGTCCTCCCCGGCCCCGGCCGGCCTCGCGAGTCCGGCAGTCGCGGCCAGCGCCGAGATCAAAATCGATGCGCACCGAATGCTCTTGGACATGCGACCTCCCTCATCAGTTGGAGCCCGGACGGGCCGCCATCAATCTACCCGGCTCACGGTCCAACGGCAACGCCACCACTCCGGCTCCTCGGCAGCAGCCCCCCAGCCGTGAGCCGAATCGCCCTGGGCGCCCCGAGACGCGAAAGGTACCATGGGAGTCATATAGGGGTATCAACGCCGAGCGGTCAATGGAGGCTTCAGAGAAACAGATGGAGACACTCGAAGAAAAGATCGCCCGCGTGGTCAGGGAGGATGTGGCCGTCATCCCGTACGATCCCCGCTGGCCCGAGTTGTTCGAGCAGGAGCGGAACCGCCTGCTCGCCTGCCTGCCCGCAGATCTGGTTCGACGGATCGAGCACTTCGGCAGTACGGCCGTGCCCGGCCTGTGCGCCAAGCCCATCGTAGATGTGCTGGTCGAGGTGACCTGTCTTGACCAGACCAGGCGGAGAATCGCTCCGATCCTCGAAGCCCAGGGCTATGACTACTTCTGGCGGCCGTCGTGGGGAGATGATACGCCGCCGTTCTATGCCTGGTTCATCAGACGCAACCCAAACGGCGCCCGGACGCATCATGTCCACATGGTCGAGCCCCATTTCGAGCACTGGGACCGGCTCCTTTTCAGGGACTACCTCATCGAGCATCCCCACGTGGCCCGGGAGTACGGCGAGCTCAAGCGCCAACTCGCGGACACCCATCCCAACGACCGCATCGCATATACCAGGGCCAAGGGGGACTTCATCGTGCGAACCACCGAGCAGGCCCGAAAATACTACGCGAGGAGAAACGCTTCACCCGGGGAACGCGAGGGGTGAAACCCCACCATCGCATCAGAGCTCACGCTAATTGGCTCGGCGGTCCAGGTTGCTGGAGTTGTGCTCGGCGGTCGCCTCCTGCTCGCTTCACCGGAGTGGGCTCGGTCACCGGTGAGACACTATGAGTGTGAGGAGTTATAGAGAGGGTAATATATCTATATTGCTCTCTTTATTCCCTGTCACTGGGTGCCTTGCCGCTGAGGAGCGCGTCCACCAGAACGGCTACGCCGCACTCGTCGTTGGTGGGGACCCGCCACTTGGCCACGGCACGCACCGCATCGATCGCGTTGCCCATGGCTACACCCAGCCCGGCCCCGGCGATCATCTCCACGTCGTTGATGTCATCACCCACCGCAACCACTTCCGCCGGGGTAATCCCCCACAAACGCAGCAGGTGGCCGATGCCGTGCCATTTGCTGACCTGCGGCGCGAAGCACTCAACCACGTGGAAACCATAGTTCGGAGCGTAGATCGCGTTGTACTTGACCTCCTCGGCAGAAAACTCCCGGCCGAGGGCCTGCATGGTCTCCGCAATGCAGCACGGCTCCTGGATCACCCCAATCCGAATGGGCTGCCCGATCTCCGGCGTCCAGGCCTCGATTCGCTCGGTCACCGCCGGGCTCCGGCGGATCCAGCCCTCGTAGGCCTCGACATCGCCGTCCCCCTGAACCAGCCTGTAGTCCACACCGCCTTCCGATACGTCAAACAGCAGGAGAATGGAATCACGCCGCTCGGTGAAAAACCGGACCAGCCGCGCCGCCGTGCCCGTCGGCAGATGCGACCGCAACAGCGTCCGATGCTCGCGGAGATCCCAAACAATCGCCCCAAAGACCAGGACGGCTGCATCCAGGTCCAGGTCCAGCCGGTCGAGCACCGATCGGGTCTCGGCCAGCGAACGGCCGGTGCACAGGCACACCCGAAGTCCAGCCTCATGAGCAGCGCGAAGCGCGGCTCGATTCCGGTCCGGAACCTCACCGTGCGAGTCAACCAGGGTGCCGTCGATATCAACGGTCAACAGACGATGGGATCTTGGCATTGCAGTGGGTCGGGGCAGACGCCCGGGCTACTTCTGAATATCCAACTTCTGGACCTTGACTTCCTCGGCGTCGCCGGGCTGGTTCACGTTCGGGCTCCTGCCCTTGATGCCTACCTCGGGGCTCGTCCACTTCTTGCTGATGACCTTGCCGCCGTCAAAGTAGATGTGAGCGTAGATGCCCCTGTCGTCATCGGAGTAGAGCCACGTCTTGTCGGTCTTGTGCCACGGCTCCCCCAGCGTCGCTTCGACCGCCTCCGGGTTCATCCCGTCGTGGATCGTCTCCCATCGCTGATACGTCAGCTTCTCAGAGCACCCCGGCAGCAACAGGCTCACCGCGGGGATCAACAGAACACCAAGACTGGCGGGCTTCATGCTCTTCTCTCCTTGACTCGCAAGGGGCGGGGGCTTGACGGCTACTTGGCTTCCTTCCCAGGCTTGACTACCCGCTCCACAGCGGCATCCCCACCCTGGTGGAACTGGAGAATATGCTCGTCCTGCATGGTCGTGTCCCACGGCGTGCGATAAGTGATCGTGAACAGGTACTTCTGATCCGGCTTGACCACACCCGCACCTTGCGTCCAGGCGAGCTGGAACTCATACATCTGGGCTCGCGTCCAGTACTGCCTGACATCCTCGGCACTGCCCAGCGTCTTCTCCCAGAACTCCAGTCGCTCGCCCTTCCGGTCGTTGGAGCCGTCGCGGTAACTCCACAACTCGAAGTAGAACAGACCGACGGCCTTGACCGGGTCCTTGAACTGGTCAATCGGACGGACAACCGCCAGAATGCCGTCCGGAATCTCATCCTCGTTGAAGCTCTTGATCCGCGTGAAGGGCTGAATCCTGATCTCCGAGGGCAGCATCAGCGACAGCATCTGGACTCGTTCCGGTTCGCGAGGCATGTGGTCCGGACCGGTCGATCGGCAAGCCGTCAGACCCGCACAGGACAACAGCCCCAGACATAACGCCCATGCTGAACGGCTGGTGATCATGCCGGTGGATTCTAAGTGCGCAGGGTGCGGTGTCAAGGTGACGCCAGGTCCGATAGCCGGATCAGTCACCGCCGACCTGAGCGTCCTCGATCCCCTCGCCACCGCACGCCGCTCGTCCCCATAACCGCCTCCCGCGGCCATTTCTCGGGTCTCCGCCCTAAGCCCGGCCTGTTCCGCACCGATATTAAACCTGGGACCCGGCTTCAAGGGCATCCCGGCAAGACAGGATGGTCATATGTCCGAGTTCGATCTAACTAGGCTACCCGGCGAAACCACCCAGCTGATCATGTCCCGAGGAGCCGGCGTGCCGCCGTTGCTCTGGCAGGAGCATCAGAACCAGCTGGCAAAGAAAACCCTCGACGCGATCCAGGACGCCAGACTGTGCGGCGGGGCCAAGCCGCAGGACGAGGCCATGGCCGGGGCGGTCCGGGCCCTGCTCTACCTGTGGATCGGCTGGCCGGCCGAGGCGGCTATGTACGCCCAGGTCGCTCCGGCTCGAGAGCAACTCTACATCACCGCTCTCGCCGAACGGCAACTGGGCCATCCAGCCAAAGCCAAGGAGGCCTTCCAGAAGATGGCCGGCCACCAGATCTTCCACGCCCTGACCGACTACATGCTGGACCAGCTCAAACTCGAAAACGACCCGGCCATCAAGCGATTCAGGGGAGTCGTCGAACTCGCTCACGAGTGGGAGGCCCACGCCTTCATCGACCTGTTCGAGCAGGCAAAAGCCGGCAAGGTGTCGCCAATGGGCGAACTGGTCATCCGCAACCTCCAGGCCAGAGAGTTCGAACTCCTCTTCGCCCACTGCTTCCAGGCGGCTACGGGCAACAGCATTCTCAAGCGACGGATGATGTCGGAAGCGGAGGAACAACGCCGGGAACAGGAGTATCGACGCCGTATGGCCGAACGCCGCAAGGCCAACGAAAAACGATCCCAGAAGCTGACCGACGGGGCCAAGCAGGAACTCGACAAAACCGAGCTCCCCGGCAAGCCCGGCACTCCCCGAATGCCAAACAACACCCCGCCGGATCCCCGCGTCAAAATCCTCTGCCCCGCCTGCGGCCACCTGATGTTCGTCCCCGAATCCGGACGCGGCAAACGCGCCGAGTGCGTCAAGTGCCGCGTGGCCTTCCTCGTTCCCGCCCGGAAGGACCCCGTGCCCGCGGCAACCGGCGACAAGGGCTAGAAACGCGCAACCCGGACACAATCAACCCCGTAGATCAAGCTCGAAGAGAAAAACTCCCCAGAGGACCTGGAGAGACTCAGGGCGGGTTCCCGAACTCAAGCACCCAGTAGACACCGTAATCGCCGCCCGTCCGGACACCAATCCCAACTTCACGCCACTGAGCGGCCAGAATGTTCTCACGATGACCCTGCGTGGACCGCATCCACTCGGCCACCACTTGATCAGGCGACGTCTGCCCGCCGGCTAGATTCTCCCCAATCGCCAGGAAAACGTAGCCCGCATTCACCGCCCTCTGGCCCAGCGTCTCACCCGTGTTGGGATTCTCGTGGGCGAAGAAGCCTTCCTCGATCATCTCTTCACAGTAGCTCTCCGCCATCGAGCATAGCGTCGAATTCAGAGCCAGCTCGCGGAGACCACGGCCGGTCCGCTCCTCGTTCACCAGATCATGTACCCCGGCAACCAGGGCGTCGTTGTTGTTCGGTACACTGGCAACCCGGGTGCCGGCCTGGATGCCTTTCACCACCGCGTTCGTGAGCGGATAGGTCTGCTCGCTGCCGCCTGTGCCAGGGCAACCCGCCATCCAGAGCAGGGAGATGGCCAGGACCGGAGCGATCATCCTGGATACCCACCATCGCCGAGCCGTCATGACTAGAACACTCCCTCGCGAGCGGGCGCGCAGGCCCTCCGCCTCAAGTATACTTCATTCCTTCATCGGTTGTCCATCCGAAAAACTGCAACACATTCTCCCATAAATGGTTACAGTTTCCACGGCGTGTCCGACGGACCACGCCCCTGACTCGCCGACCCCCTCCCGGCTGCGTCGTTGCCCACTCCGTCAAAAGCCTTACTTCTCCATAGACGCCCCAAAAGCCATCTTGTTTCGCCAAAAACCCACCCAGCCGCCTCCGGCTTCAATCGTTACAGCCCCTTCTTCGATTGACCGGCCAACCCAGATCCTTACACGCCACCATCCCGAGACCCCAAACGGCAGCCAGCAACCGGCCCGCGCATCTCCTCCGGCTTTAGGGTACCATGACCCCATGGATGTCACCGGAAAGGTCGCCCTGGTCTCCGGCGCAGCTCGAAGGGTGGGAAGAGCAATCGCCCTGGAACTCGCCAGGACAGGCTGCGATCTGGCCATCCATTATCGGACCTCCAACGAAGAAGCCCGCAACCTCGCCGCCGAGATCCAACGGCTGGGACGCAGAACGGCCCTGGTGAGCGGCGATCTGGCCAAAACGGCCACCCCGCAGCACGTCATCGATCAAACCGTCGATCGCCTCGGCCGGCTCGACATCCTGGTGAACAACGCTTCCGTGTTCAGCAAGACACCCCTGGCACAGGCCGATGCGGCCGCCTGGAACACCATGCTCCGCGTCAATGTCATCGCCCCCGCCCTCCTGGCCCGGGCCGCCGCTCCACTCATGCAGTCCGCAGGTGGCGGCCGGATCATCAATCTGGTGGACATGCTCGCCGACCGTCCGGTGAAAGCCTATGGGCCATACTGCGCCTCCAAGGCGGCTCTGGCCAACCTGACGCGAACCCTCGCCCTGGAACTCGCCCCCCAAGTCACCGTCAATGCCGTCGCTCCCGGTATCGCCGTCTTTCCCCAGGATGTCGACAAGGAACTGCGCAGCCGTCTCATCGCCCGTGTGCCCCTGAGCCGCGAAGGAACGCCCGAAGAGATAGCCGCGGTCGTGCGCTTCCTCGTCATCGAGGGAGACTACATCACCGGCCAGATCATCCACGTCGACGGGGGTTGGTCTCAGACGTCTGTGTAGCGGACGAACGCTTCAATCGCGTAGTACTCCGGCAGCCCGAGCGCATTGTACTTGCCGGCGGTCTCCTTGTTCCGAGCCTCCGCTCGCTGCCAGAACTCGCGATCGTCGTACGGGCCGGGGAACAGGGCCTTGTCCTTCTGCGACTGGTGCTTGAAGATGCCGAAGATCTTGTGCGTGGCCTGGGCCTTGGATAGGGGCACGGCCATGTCGATCATGTCCACGTCCCACTCCTGCCAGGCCCCACGGTAAAGCCAGACCGCCTCCGGATACTCTTCCTTCGACAGCCGGCGAAGAGCCTGGAAGATCGCCTCGGCGCAGAGCCGGTGCGTGCCGTGCGGGTCGGCCATCTCGCCGGCCAGGAAAACCCAATCCGGCCGAACCTCACCCAGAACGTCAAGCACCAGCGTCACATCCTCCTCGCCAATCGGCCGCTTCCTGACCTCGCCGGTCTGGTAGAACGGCATGTTCAGAAAATGAATGTGCTTGAAGGGGATCTTCATCCAGCGGCAGGCGGCCGCAGCCTCGTTACGCCGGATCCAGTCCTTGATGATCTGAACCTCCGGGATGTCCACCGCCCCCGGAGCCTTAGATGTAAAAAACTCCTTTACCTTCTTGACAAACTCGCTGGTCCTCTTGGTCTCAAACTTGAAAATGTGGTTCAGGTCCGACCAGAAATTGAGCATCTGCCGCGCGTAGTCGTCAAAAATGGCGATGTTGCCGCTGGTCATGTAAGCGGTGTGAACCTCGTTGCCCGCACAGACAAACTCGCTCAGCGTGCCACCCATGCTGATAACGTCATCGTCCGGGTGGGGGCTGAAACAGATCATCTTCTTGCCGGTGGGGGCCATGCCCCGCCGGACAATCGTCTCCCACAGCCGGCGGCCAACCTTCACGTTGAGGTCGTCCACCGGACCGGCCTTGCGGACCAGCGAGGCCAGGTGATGCTCGTCGTAATCGTTCTGGTCGAGCTTCAGAATGCTCTTCCCTGTCAGCAGCCCAAGCCAGATCACCGCTCGATGCTGGTACTCCGGACTCCACTCGATCTCACCCAGCAACCACGGCGTGTCCGCCCGAGTCAGGTCACCGCCCGCCGCCGGGTCTACGAAGATTTGCGCGTTCGGATGCTCCTGGAGGAAACTGGCCGCGACCGAGTCGGTAATCGGCCCTTCAACCGCCTTCCGGATGATCGGCGCCTTCTGCTCGCCAAACGCCATGAGCAGCACCTGCCGGGCATCGAGAATCGTCCCCACGCCCATCGTGATCGCCTGCTTG
Source organism: Planctomycetota bacterium (assembly GCA_022711465.1). Taxonomy (GTDB): domain Bacteria; phylum Planctomycetota; class Phycisphaerae; order UBA1845; family PWPN01; genus JAGNEZ01. The sequence goes on from JAKLEZ010000002.1 coordinate 79,320, forward strand.
GGCACATTCGATTCCCCAAAGAAGTCGGAAGCGGCGTCCATGCGGGTCACACGGTCCAGCGAAATCACCCGGGTCCGCGATTCACGCGACGATCCCGGCTCGTTGAACCCAACATGCCCGGTCCGACCAATGCCCAGGATCTGCACGTCGATGCCCCCGGCCGCCTTGATCCTTGCTTCGTAGCCCTCGCAGAACGAGGCAATCTCGCTTTCCTTCAACGCCCCGTCGGGCATGCTGATGCTCGCCGCGGGAATGTTGACGTGATCAAAGAAATTCTCCTTCATCCACCGGTGGTAGCTCTGAATGCTGTCCGGCGGCATCGGATAGTACTCGTCAAGGTTGAACGAGATCACCTTGCTGAAGTCCAGCCCCTCTTCGCGATGCATGCGAATCAACTCGCGATACACGTTGATCGGCGTGTGACCCGTGGCCAGACCGAGCACCGTTCGCTTGCCTTCCCGGTTGTGCCTCCGGATGACATCCGCAAGGATGCCGGCCACACGCAGGGCCGCGTCTAGGTCAGACCCACAAATGGTCGTGGGAATCTTCTCCAGGGCCTTGAAGGCCTTGCCTTCGGGCGGGGCTTCTTTTCGAATCACGGCAGTCTGTCCTTACACTCTGACCTCACCACCGATGAAAACGCAGGTACTCCATCAGGGCGAAACAAAAACCCCGGTCGACGCTCTCCATGACAAACCTGCCGTCCGACCGAGGCTGTCCATAGACACCAATCGTAAACCGGCATTATCGCGGCGCCATCCCCGCTTGGCAAGCGCCTATGACATAAGTCCGATAATCAGGCAGTTTCGAACGTCAGAAAACGACTGGAGCCCACCGGCCGGCCGACGTCGCCCAACCCTCCCACCCGCCGGCCCCTCGAAACCGCAAGGACACGCCCAACCCCCCCCGCAATACGCAAGGGGCTCTGACCGCAGCCCCGCTTCGGCACGACGCCGTCTATGCCCACGCCCGCCCCGGCCATGCGAGGACCGCACCCTCCGTGACACCACAACCGGCAGCCCATCACCGTCGACACCCGCCCAGTCACGATCACACGATGGAACCGCTCCCACCCCAGCCATCCGGCTGAAGCCGCCCATCCCGGGCAGCAAGCAGGGCGACCGGACATGGACCGTAAGTTGATCCTGTATCCACCCACGCTATCCTGGACAACCGGCGCCCACAGCCGGATGCGCGGGCAGGATCCTCGATGATCGGGCCAGGCACCCATACCCACGGAAGCCTCAGCAACACGAAAGGACCGGACATGCGCTTATCACTTCGCTTCGCCTCGGCGGCGACCACCGCGGCTTCGGTAGCATCGCGTTCGACAAACGAGCTGCAGCCCCGCCGGCGGTCTGGCCACCTCGTCCCCTGCATTCTGGCCGTGGCCCTGGCCGGACCGAGCACCCCGGCCCAGCAGGCCACGCCTGCCCCGGCGGTGGTCAAGCCCCTGGCCGACGGGATTCTCCAGCTCGACGCCGGCACCGCGGTTATCCACGGCCAGACTGCCCGGTTCATGGTGCTCGAGGGCGTCGGCAATATCTGCTATTGGACCGATGGGGCGGAATGGCTCTCCTGGCAGGTAGTACTGGATCGCTCCGGCGAGTACGTCGTGGAGATGCGATACTCCTGCCACGCCGGCTCGGAAGGCAGTACGTTCGAGGTCGCACTCGACGGGCAAACCTTGTTGGGCACCATCGCGGTTCATACCGGCACTTGGCTCGACCACGAGATTGCCAGGATCGGCACCCTGAGGGTCGGGCGCGCCGGCCCCCTCGCCCTCTCCCTCAAACCCACCAGGAAACCCGGCCAGGCGGTCATGAACCTGGTGTGGCTGCGGCTGATACCGGCCCGAGACTATGACGCCTATCGGTCCCGCACCGCCGCCGAACGCCGGCAGAAGTCCCCCCCTCTGCCCGCTCGGGCCTTCGTGGTACCCAACTTCCACCCCGCCAGCTGCGGCTGGCTCACCAATTGGTCCACTGAGCGAAACTACTGCGCCAACAGCTACCTCGACCACCTCGACCGCGTCCGCGATGACGCCAATTACTGCTTCGCCCTCTCCGAGTGCAATAACATGATCGCCATCCGCAACTTCCAGCCGCGGCGCTTCGCCGAGCTGAAAGAACGCATCGCCCAGGGCCGGGTCGAACTGGTCAACGCATTCTTCCTCGAACCGACGATCAATCTCTCCGGCGGCGAGGCCCTGGCCAGAATGGGCATCGAGGGACTTCGCTGGCAGCAGCAGGTCATGGGAGCCCGGCCGCGGTTCTGCTGGGCGATCGATGTGTGCGGTACCCACTACCAGATGGCCCAGTTGTGCGCTCAGCTCGGACTCGAAGCCCTCATCTACACTCGCCGCAACCGGACCGACAAGAGCATCTTCTGGTCCGAATCCCCGGATGGCTCACGCATCCTCACCCTCGTGCCGGGCCACTACTCCGACGACATCGGCGGATGCTACGCGGCCCGGGAGCCCCTGAACCCAGCCCAGCTACGCAGCATGGCCGGGGCTATCGCTTCAAAGGTCGGCTACACGCCCCCCGGACTCCCCGTGCTCATCCTCGGCGGCTACGGCGACTACGCCTTGGCCCCGGCACGGCCCGAGAACCCGACCGAACTCCTGAAAGAATGGAAAAACTACCGCCCTGACTGTGACCTGCGCTTCAGTACCCTGTCGTCGTATGTCGATGCCGTGCTGCCCGACATCAAATCCGGCAAGCTCGAGTTGCCCACCGTCCGCGTCAGCACGAACTTCACTTTCGATTCCTTCTGGATTCAGAACCCGCGAGTGAAGAGCTGGTATCGCCGTGACGAACACGCCCTGCAAGCTGCCGAAACCCTGGCCACCATCGCCAGCCTCAAGAGCGACTTCGTGTACCCCGCGCAGCAACTCTATCACGCGTGGCTGCTGATGCTGCTGAATATGGACCGCAACACGCTCTGGGGAGCCGCCGGCGGCATGGTATTCGAACACCAGACCTCATGGGACGCGCGCGACCGCTTCGAGTGGGTCGAACGCACCAGCGCCGCCACCCTGGATGCCGCCGCCCGCAAGCTCGCCGGCCAGGACGCGAATGTCACCCTGTTCAACCCCGCGAACTGGCACCGCACCGATCCGCTCTGCCTGAAACTGCCCCCCGGAACACGCCTCGCCGACGGGCTCTGCCAGGCCACCGGCAACGGGATGACGCTGTGCCGCCTCGACGTGCCCCCAACCGGACTCCTCGGCGTCGAGACCAGAACCGGGGCGGCACCGGCCCCCAAAACCATCGCGTTGCCGCCGGTCGTCGAAACCAACTTCTACACCGCTCAACTGGACGCATCCACCGGGGCCCTGACCAGCCTCAAGCTGAAACCGTCCGGACGCCAGATGCTCGGCGGGCCGGCCAACGTCCTGGTCGCCGAGAAACACGTCGGCGATAGCGATCCGGGTGACTTCACCGAGGCCCGCCCGAAACGACCCCGACTGGCCACCTCGAGCGACTCCAGGTCCACCGTTACCGTCACCGAGGGACCGCTGGCGATGACCGTCGAGGCTCAAGGCGAGTTCTACGGAGGTGGAACCGGACGACGCATCACCCGCTTCTTCAAGAACCATCCACGCATCGAATTCGAGACGCAACTGAACGACATCCCCAACCGGACCGTCGTCGTCGCCGAATTCCCCCTCGCCGAAACCCCCGCCGAGATCCGCCGCGGCATACCCTTCGGCTTCTCCCGGGACGACGGCCAGGTGCAGGGCATCACCCCGGCAGTGCGCTGGAGCGACTATGCCTCGCCCGGCAAAGGCGGCGTCGCAATCCTCGACCGCGGCTTGACCGGACGGGAAATCAACGACCGAACCCCCGTCCTGTACCTGCTCAATGCCACCGAGAAGTACAACGGCTATCCCAATGCCTGGCTCAGCGGCAAAGGCTCGCACCGCTTCGAGTACGCCCTCGTGGCCCACGACACGGATTGGCCGGCCGCCCGAATCCCGCAGCTGGCCTGGGAATACAACTGCCCGGTCATCCTGGCCGATCGCTGCAGACCGGTCGCAACCGCCTCGTTCGTGCATACCTCCGACAACCTCATCGTCGAGGTCATGCGCCGCGACGGCCAGGACATCGAAATCAGATTGCTCGAGACCATCGGCCAGGCAGGTATCGCCGAAGTCACCGTCGATCTGCCGCACACCAACGCCGCCCTCACCAGCCTGGTCGGCGATCATCCCCACAGCCTCGACGGCGGCCCGACATACAAATTCCCCGTCCGCCCCCAGCAGATCATCACCCTGCGACTTCGCACCGCCACAGCACTCCAGCCGGTCAAGCCGCTCCTGGAGTGGGACGAACTGGTTCCACCTGCGAAGCTCCCCGCCCTGCGGGAACATCTCAAGAACGTCAAGGGACATCCGCCCCGGGGCTCCTGACCAGCCTACTTGATCTGCCAGTTGTGTTCCTTGACCGCCATCGTGATCCGCTCGGCCAGATCGACCGCCGCGGCACCTTCCTCGGCAGTCACCGCCGGCCTCTCACCCGTGCGAACCGAATGCAGAAACGACTGCAGTTCCGCTCGCAGCGGCTCAACATCATCCACCACCAGCGGCTCAACCTTGACCATCGAGCCAAAGTCGGTGCCGGCCAGCTGCGAGAGATCCTCAGCCTTGTGCTCGCGGGCAAACTTCAGCAGGTCCAGGTTCGCGTCCTTCTTGATCGCGATACCGCTCTTCTTCTGATAGTCGAGCGAGAGATAGGCCTCCTGGCTGAAAACCCGGATCTTGCGCTCGGTCTTCAGAGCCAGACGCGAAGCGGTCAGATTGGCCACGCACCCGCCTTCAAAGATCACCCGGGCGTTGGCAATGTCCTCGTGCCGGCCAAGCACGCTCACCCCCACCGCCTCCACCCGAGCCGGCTTCGCCTTCACCAGCGAGAGCACAATGTCAATGTCGTGGATCATCATGTCCATGACCACGCCAATGTCCGCCGAACGAAAAGTGAACGGGCTGATGCGATGAGTCTCGATGAACTGCGGCGAGACCTGCATGCTCCTCATCGCCCGGACCACCGGATTGAACCGCTCAGTGTGCCCGACCTGCAATAGCGCTCCATGCCGCCGGCCGATCTCGAGCAGTTCGCCCGCCGTCGCTGTGTCCGGGGCCAGCGGCTTCTCGATCAGCACCGCCACACCCGCCTCCAGGAAAGGCCGGGCCACGGCCAGGTGCGCAACCGTGGGGACGGCCACACTCACCGCCTTCACCTTGCCAAGCAGCGGGGTTATCGAGGTGTAGGCCTTGGTCTTGAACTTCGCGGCCAACTCCACCCCACGGGCCTCGTCCAGGTCGACGATCCCCACCAGCTCCGCTTCGGCCAGCTCATGGTAAATGCGCACGTGATGACGACCCATGTGACCGGTGCCAATAACCGCGACAGGGAGAGTCTGCAACACAGTGTGGACTCCAGACAAATAATCAGCTGCCGGCCCCCGGCCAGGGGCGAACGTCGGTACCCGGACGCCGGCATCTGGCGATCAGCCCTCGGCCGGCGGCTGTCAATCCCCGGAAGCCGAATGACGGCGTAGTCTAACCGAAGCGCCGCCGCCGCAGGAAGCCCACTCTCACGCCAATCGACAACCGGATAACACCGAGTCCACCAAAGCGAGACCGGACCCTCACGCCACCGAACGGGAGCGGTCCCACCCGTTTCCCACCGAGTTCATTTCTTGGCATAGGCCCGGACATAGTCCACGTACAGGTACGAGGGGCTCACGGCCTTGTCGATCGGCCATCCACTGCCCATGGCCAGGTTAACCAGCATGTACAGCGGAACCTTGGCTTCCTCCGGCGTCTTCTGCTGCTGGGTCTGGATGCCGTCAAAGTAGTAGCTCACATTGTCCTCGTCGATCAGTACCCCGTAGCGGTGAAATCCCTCCGTCAGACCCGGCACGCTGATGTGGTCCCCGACGGCCGTATGCTTGCCGTTCGGCCGCCAGAGGTGCATGGTGGACATGACCAGGTTCGGGAGTGCGCCGTACCACTCCACCACGTCAATCTCCGGGTTGGTCCTGGACCGGTCGGCGAGCGACGGCTGGCCGAGCAGCCAGAACGCCGGCCACATGCCCGGGCTCGCGGGGAACTTGGCCCGCATCTCGAAGTAACCGAACTTCTGGGAAAAACCGCCCCCCTTGGGGTCGGCGGAGGCCATGATGCCGCTGCACCAGTGCCCGTCCTTCTTGGCAGCTTCGATCCGCAGAACCGGCTTGTCCGGCAGAACACCCTTGACAATCGAGAACGGAAAACCGTCCTTCTGGGGCATGAAGCGGGCGTCGCCGAAATTCTCCTTCGTGGCCGTGAACCATCGCGTCCCCGGACCGGCCGCCGAGATGCTGAGATCCCGGAACTCGTCGTCGAAGGTCATGACGTAACCGTCCAGGTTCAACTTGGGCCCGGTCAGCCGCGGAATCGGCGCCCGAGAGTCAACCTTGAGCACGCCCACCTGGAAGGCGGTGGGATCATCCCTGAACGCCGTGACCCCATCCCCCGCCTTGAGAACCACACGCCTTCCCCCGCGATAAAGACCCGCCACGATCAAGTACTCGCCCTCCGGGCCGTCGATCGGCACGTAAATCCGGTTCTTGTACTCGACGCGTCCGGACCAGATCGAGGTCGACTCAGCAGGCGCATGGTCGGACTGGAACACCATCTTCCCGCCAGCGTTCAGAAGGTGAACGAAAACACGGTGGTCACTGCCCAGCGGCTCGGCATCCCAGCGATAACCGACCGCAACCTCGAAACCAGGGCGGCAGGAGGGCCGATCCGGAACCACCGAATGCAGGGTCGGATGCCCGTCCATCACGGGCCCGGGAACAACCTCGATATCATCCAGTTGAATGGAACTCGTTCCCGTCCGGGCGGTGGCCGCGTCCTTGCCAATGTTGATGCCCAGCCCCTTGGCCGGTCCGTGCCATCTGCCGTCATTGGCCCCGCCCCAGTGCTCGCCACCCACCAGATCCGCAATCTTCAGAACCACTTCCTGCCAGTCCGCGGTCGCGGCCAGGGCGACTCCACCATCCTTCTGGTGGCACTGGTCGGTGCTGTCGACGATACGCACGCCCATGCGGGTAACGTGATTCGCCTTGATCCACAGATGGATCGCCTTGAAATCCTCATCCTTGAGCCGGTCAAGATCGCGGTACGTCCCAACGTAAGCGCCGCCGGCGGTAAAGTCCGCCTCAAGCTTCAAAGAGGCCTTGCCCCCATGAGCCACCGTCGTGTCAAGGGCCAGCGATCCCTTCGCCCCCGGAAACTCCCGGCCATCGACGTAACTCCACCCGTCCCGCCCGTTTTCGAAGTCCTCCAGGATCTTCCTCGGTGCCTCGGCCTGGGCCTGTCCCCAGAGAGTCGGCGGGAAGATCGCTACGCACACGATCACCGTGAAGAGCAGGTCAAGTCTCATCACCGCCTCGTTCCGTTGGATAACGGTACGGATCACATCAAGGCTTGAACGAGTCCGGGAACGAACCACTCCCGCCCGCCGCCATGGTCAGGATATCCGGCCAGAACCTGTCTCAGCCAGGAGTACCAGTGCCTGTCTCAGCCAGGAGTGTGGGACAGGCTTCCACCTTGTCACTCAACCGGCAAGATGCCGATTCTGCCCCACACCTAATGGATTGACTCAAACACCTCCCGCCGCCCGGGTTCACCATCCGCCCCTTCGCCCGGACCATGACCTCCACGTTCATGTTAGCCCGATAGGTGAACGACTCGGCCTCAGGTCCCGAGGTCGTTCTTGCCCTGCGAAGTGCCGACCATGCCGTACTTGGTCATCTTGTCACGCAGGGTGGTGCGGGGAATGCCGAGAATCTGGGCCGCCCGAGCCTGGTTGCCGGCAGCCCGCTGGAGGGCGGAATCGATCAGCGTCCGTTCAATGTCGGCGATCGTCTCGGTCAGCGCTGGCGGACGAACCGCGTCGGCGGCCGCACTGGTCGAGGTCAAGCGGGCAGACTCCTCCGGGAGGAGAACGTCGCGAAGCTCGATCTGGCCGCCGCTGGTCAGGGCCGCGGCCCGCTCGAGAACATGCTCCAGCTCGCGAATGTTGCCGGGCCAGTGATAGGCGAGCATGGCCTCCGTCGCCTGCGCGGCAAGACGCAGCGTCTGCCCGCCGGTCCGTTGAGCTCTGTTCCGCAGATACTCCTCGGACAGCGGAACGATGTCCTCGCGGCGATCGCGAAGCGGTGGTACGGTCACCGTGACGGTCGAGATGCGATACGCGAGGTCCTTGCGGAATCCACCCGAGTCAACCAGAGACTTCAGGTCGCAGCCGGTCGCGCAGATCAGGCGAACATCGAGCTCGCCACCCTGTGGCGTCTGCATCCGGTCCACCAGATACAGCAACCGACCCTGGATCTCCGAGGGCAGAGTGTCTACGTTCTGAAGAAACAAGGTCCCGCCCGCGGCCTCCTCGAACTTGGCGGGCAGGTCCATCTCCAGTTTGGGCGCCGGGCACAAATCGCAGTCCAGCACCAGAAACGGCTTCTGGGCCCGACGGCTGAGCTGATGCACCGTCTGCGCGACGAGGCTCTTGCCCGTCCCGGTCTCACCTTGCAGCAGGACGGCACAGTCGTTGCCGGTCAACTCACGCACCTGCCGGCAGAGTTGGGCCCCCGCATAACTGTAGCCAATGAGCGGACCAGCCTGCTCGCCGCCCGCCGGCTGGGCCTCCGCCGCCCGGCCCAGAACTCCGGCCGCCCTTAAACCGTCCAGCTTGCGGATCAGCACCTCCGTCGCAAAAGGCTTCGTCAGGTAGTCCTGGGCACCACGCTTGATCGCCGTCACCGCAGCATCAACTGTCCCGTAAGCGGTCATCAGGATCACGTGGGTGTGCGGCCAGTGCACCTTGATCTGCTCGAGAAACTGCAGCCCGTCCATCTGGGGCATCCGAACATCGGTGACCACCACGTCCACCGGCCGGGCCTGCAGATGCCTGAGCGCAGACTCGGCATCGGTGGCATCCAGGACCGTGTAACCCGCTTGCGAAAGCTCAATCTGCAGCGTGATTCTCTTCAGTGGCTCGTCATCAACAACAAGTACGACGCCCTTGGTGTTCTCGCTCATGCCCGCAATCCTCTTGACGTGTGGTGGTGAAACTGCTTCCCGCCACTCCCTTGGCTCGCGTTCGCCACAACGGCCGCAAGACCCGGCAAGGCCGACACTATCGGACCGCGGCCCACAGTTTATCAGCCGCGGGATTAATTGCAACGGGAATTTTGCGTCTCATTCACCTCGTTACAAATGAAAGACCACACGCTAAGATGGGCAAGCTCCTTCGGAGGTGAATCCTCATGCGCAAGGCGCTCGGACTTGCCGTCCTGGTCGGCCTCGGTGTCCTCGGCTGGTTGTATTGGCAGCAACACAAACCACAGGCCCTCGTCGTCTCCGGGTTCGTGGAAGCCGATCTCATCCGCGTCGGCTCCCGCGTCGGCGGGCGGGTCGCCGAGGTCAGCGTCGTCGAGGGCCAGCAAGTCAAGGCCGGCACCCCCTTGTTCCGCATCGATCCCTTCGATCTTCAGGAGCAACTCAAACAGGCCGAAGCCGAACTGGCCGCCAGCCAGGCCGATCACGCCCGCCTCAAGGCCGGCAATCGCCCCCAGGAGATCGAACAGGCCCGGGCCAAGTTCAACCGCATGACCGCAATCCACGAAAAACTGGTGGCCGGCCCCCGCCCTCGGGAGATCGAGATCGCCCGGGAAGAACTCAATCGGGCAAAGGCCGGCCTCGAACTGGCCGAATCAGAGCACGAACGCGTCGAATCACTCCGCAAACAGGGCACCGCACCCAAAATCGAACTCGACCTGGCCATCCGCCAGCTCAAAGCGGCAAAGGCGGATACCGCCGCAGCCCAACTCAAGCTCGCCCTGCTCGAGGAAGGCTCCCGAAAGGAGGATCTGGCCGAGGCCAAGGCCGCCTTGGCTGAGGCCGAACAGGCCATGAGGCTCCTGGAGGCCGGATTCCGGACTGAGGACCTCGCCAAGGCCGCCGCCCAGGTCATGGCCGCCCAGGCCAGAGTGGCCGCAATCCAAGTGCGACTCAGAGAACTCGTGGTCATCGCACCCTGCGATTGCTCGGTCGAGGCCATCGATCTCCATCCCGGCGACCTGGTCGCCATGAACGCACCCGCCGTCTCACTGCTGGATAAGACCAGCCTCTGGGTCCGAGCTTATCTCCCAGAATCACGCCTCGGACAGGTCCAACTCGGACAGAAAGTACCCATCCGCGTGGATAGCTTCCCAACCGAGCAATTCCAGGGACGCCTCACCTTCCTCGCCCAGGAAGCCGAATTCACCCCCCGAAATGTCCAGACCCCAGAGGAACGCAGCAAGCAGGTGTTCCGGATCAAGGTGTACCTCGACCAAGGCTTGGACCGGCTCCGCGTCGGGATGGCCGCTGACGTCCTCCTGGGAGAGGCCGCCAACCCATGAACCAGGCAGTCATCCACACCACCAGCCTCACCCGCCGGTTCGGCAGCTTCGTGGCCGTCCGCGAGGTGAGCTTCCAGGTCCCCCGAGCGAGCATCTTCGGCCTGCTCGGCCCAAACGGATCAGGCAAATCCACCTTGATCCGTATGCTCTGCGGCGTCCTCCGACCCAGCGACGGACAGGGCAGCGTGCTGGGCATCGATATCCGCCGTCACCCCGAGGCCATCAAACGCCGAATCGGCTACATGTCCCAGAAATTCAGCCTCTACGCCGACCTCAGCGTGACCGAGAACCTGCGATTCTACGGCATGATCTACGGCCTCAATACCGCCCGCCAGCGGGAACGAGAACAACACGTTATGGAACTGACCGGCTTGGGCTCCTACGCCGACCGCCTGGCCGGACATCTCTCCGGAGGCTGGAAACAACGCCTGGCCCTGGCCTGCGCCGTGATCCACGAACCGGAAATGCTCTTCCTCGATGAGCCCACCGCCGGCATCGATCCGGTCGCCCGCCGGGATCTCTGGGATCTGCTCTTCACCTTGTCGCATCAGGGCGTCACCATGCTCGTGACCACCCACTACATGGACGAGGCCGAACGCTGTACCCACGTCGGATACATCCATCTGTCACAACTCATCGCCCTCGGCGAACCCGCCGACCTCAAGGCCCTGCCCGCGGTCATGCCCGCCGGCACCCGACGATTCGAGGTCGTCTGCGCCGATCCGCCCGCCGCCTTGGCCCGCTGCCGGAAACTGCCCGCCGTCCGCGACGCCACCCTGTTCGGAACCGCCTTGCACGTCCTGGTCATGGAAACCCTTCCCCCGCAAAACCTCCTGGCCAGCATCGCCCCAGACGATTCGGCGGCCACCTTCCGCACCATCGGACCCACCCTGGAAGACGTGTTCGTCCTCCTCAGCCGCCAGCGGGCGGCGGGAGGGGCCTCATGAACGGCTTCCGGGCCATCCTGCTCAAGGAATTCTCCCACATCCGCCGGGACCGCTCCACCCTCATCTTCGCCCTGTTCGTCCCCATACTCCAATTGACCCTCTTCGGCTACGCGATCAACGTCACCATCGACAACATCCCCCTCGCAGTCTTCGATCTGGACCGCCGGCAGGAGAGCCGCCGGTTGATCGATGCCATGTGCAACACGCGAACGTTTCGCGTCATCGAACAGACCGCAGATAGGCAAACACTCCAACACGCCATGACCAGCGGGCGAGCCAAAACCGCAATCCTCATCCCCGCCGACTACTCCGAACGCCTGCTCCGCGGCGAACAGGCCCACGTCCAGGTGCTCATCGACGGCAGCGATTCACAGGTCGCCAGCACGGCCTTGAACGCAGTAAGCCTCCTGGTCGTCCAGCTCTCCACCGGAAAGGCCAAGGCCGTGGTCGAGGCCGCCCAAATCGCCCCCTCACGCGATCCTCGCGGACGGCCAGCCTTGCCAATCGAGGCCCGGGCCCGCCTGCTCTATAACCCCGACCTCGAAAGCTCTCACTTCTTCGTCCCGGGCTTGATCGCCATCATCCTGCAACTGGTCCTGGTCTTCATGACCAGCTTCTCCATCGTCAAGGAACGCGAACAGGGAACCCTCGAACAGCTCTTCGTCACCCCCGTCGGCCGCGCCGCCTTGCTCTTCGGCAAGCTGATCCCCTACGCCCTCCTGGCCCTCACCGAACTCCTCGTCATCCTCGTGGGTATGAACGTCGTCTTCAAGGTGCCAATCCACGGGAGCCTCCCGCTGCTCATCCTCCTGTCGTCCTTGTTCATCGTCACCGCCCTCGGACTGGGGCTGCTGATCTCCACCCTGGCAACCACCCAGCTCCAGGCCATGCAGTTCGCGTTCCTCATCATGATGCCCTCCGTGCTGCTGTCCGGCTTCATGTTCCCACGCTCCGAAATGCCCCTCCCCATCTACCTCATCAGCTGCCTCCTCCCCGTAACCTACTTCGTGGAAATCCTCCGCGGCGTCATCCTCCGCGCGGCCGACGCGACCGACCTCCTACCCCATATCACCGGGCTGGTGATCTGTTGCTTGGTCATCCTCGGCCTCAGCCTCACCAGGTTCCGCAAGCAGCTCGACTGAGCCCGACCTTGAGCCCGCGACGGCCGACAACGTGCCCGCCCCCCCCAGGCCCAGACCGCCTACCGGCCGGCACCCATGATCACGTAAGCCGCCATCCGATCCTTGGTGTGATTGTTGCACCGGGCGTCGGCCATCGCCGTGTGACCGTCCCAGTACAGAACATTCGATTGCCGCCGGTGACGCATGGCGAAGAAGTCGCCCAACGCCGGAAAACTCGTGCCATTGTCCATCGAAACCAGCGAACTGCTCGCGGCGGAACGGTCCGTCGAGATCAACGAGTCCCCCTCACCGTTGGGCCACTCCTCGAACAACAACGCAACCCGGTCCGGCGTCGTCCTGCATCGCGTGGGCTTGCCATAAAACTCGCTGAGATACGTCGACGCCTCCCCGCCCAGATTCTTGGGCGTGATGCGATCAATCGACAGAAAATCGGTCGCGTCGAGCACCCCCTCCTGCGGGCTTACGTTGCGGTTGCCTTTGACATGCCAGAGTGAGAAATAATGCGTCTCCAGCACCCGCGAGTAACTGTGAATCGGCTTGTTGCCGTAAGCCCCGCCGGCCCCGATGGCCACCCCGATCCGCCGCTTCCTGTCCTTCGGACAGAAGTACATTTCCTTGTCCTTCATGTACTTGTGAATCTGGCCGAACTCAACCCACCGGCTCGAGTCCGACGGGTACTTGCCCCCCGTCTTGGCGTACAGGTCCGGATAGTAATACATCATCGCTTCCGGATAGTTGTAGCTCGGGATCGGATGCGCGTCCCACAACCACCACTCGTAGTGCGGGAAAAACTGTTTCTGCTCGTGAGCGTAATACAGGTGGCCGTAATACAGCTCCCGCAAACGCGTCTTGCACACCACCGTCTGAGCCTGGTCCCGGGCATTCGCAAGCGACGGCACAAGAACCGCGATCAGCAGGGCGATGAGGCTGACCACCACCAGCACCTCAATCAGCGTGAACCCTCGGCACGTGCGACGCAACATCACCGTTGACCTCCGCGCCAACCACAACCGCCATGACTCGATCGCCGACTTCCGACTTGTCCCCGGCCCCCAAATGCTCTAAATGCTGGTACCGGCCGCCCCGAACACCATGCCCAGAAAACGACGACCACCGCCTCCAGCGCTCAGGCCCCCGACCAGTCACCTCCCCAACCCCAACCAGACCCGCAACCCGCCCGACCGAAACCATCACCAGCCAATAAGACGTCAGACGTCTTATGAATTATAGCCCGCCCGGCTTGCCCTGCAAGCCCGATTCGAAAAGCCCCGCTCCACCCCCGGCATGTACGCCAACCCCGCATGATCCGCCCATCCTCGCCCATCCCGAAGCTGAAACGCCGCCACCCCACCCCTCCCCCCCCCAGACCAACCCGGCTGAGCTCCATTCCCGCTCCCCAATCCGAGAGATCGGCTTCCATCTCGCGTCCTGCCGATACAATACACTTCGCCTGTGGGACGACCATGCGCCATCCGCCCAGCCCGGGCATTCGGCCGCCCGACAGGCGACAACGAGGATAACCATGGCCAAGAATACATTGGGCAGGAATCTGCTCCACGGGGCTCGAGCCTACCTTTCCGGTCCAATGGACTGGGTGGCTTCGCGGGCCGACGAAAAAAAGTCCGGCTGGCGGGTGCGCGTGAGCGAATTCCTGGCCCACCACGGTGTCACCGTCTTCGACCCGTGGCACAAGCCCGCCGTGCGCGGCCTGCACGGGTATGGCGAAGAGGATGAACGAAGCCTCGAAATCCGCGACAACTGGACCTTCGCCTGGGGAGCACATGGCGCCGCCGCCCGGGCTAAGTGCGCCGCCGCCTTCGGCGAGACCGTCCACATCGACCTGCGAATGGTCGATATCAGCGATTTCATCATCGCCTTCTGCCCGACCAACATCTACAGCGTGGGCACCCCCCATGAGATCGTGGTCGCCACCCTCCAGCACAAACCGGTCCTGTTCGTCAGCCCGCCGGTCCGATTCCCCACCCTCCACCAACTCGAGGATCGCGCCCGGCAAGACCCCGAACTGGCCGCCATGATCCAGCAACTGAAGCTCGAGGTGCCCATCCGCGAGAACACCCGCGGCATCCCCAGTTTGTGGTATCTGCCCATCGTCGGCAGCGAAAACTTCTTCGATGGCTTCGGGTTTGCCCAGTATCGCGAGTTGTTCCACTGGGAAGTCGACGCGAGCATCCGGCGCGAACTCGATCACCCCCCCCAGCGGCCGCTCCTGGCGTTCCTCGAAAAACTCACCCAGGGCCACTACCCGCAACGGTGGAGCGCCCGCGACAACGCCTTCAAGGACGACGACGACTGGCTGCTGCTCGAAGGGGCCCTCCAGCAGGGCCAGGCGGCCGAATGAGACCGGCCCGCCCTACGTCTTCACGTTGTCCAGCAGCAGAACCGCAACCGGACCAAAAACGAGGATCGGAATCCAGGCCGGCAGAGCAGGGGAAACATCGAGCGTGCCGGCAACCTGCTGCCCGGCAAAAGTGATCAGGAAACTGATTGCACATACCAGCAAGGCCTTGCCACCCTGCGTCAGAATGCTGGTCGGCAGACGGTTCATGAAAAACGGCAGACCAAGCAGGAGGAGGATCATGTTGCCGATCGGTTCCGTGAACCGCCGGTGCTTGATCTGGGCAATGCGCTGACGATCCACGTCGCCGTGCTCCGCCAGGGCATTCAACTGGCGGGTGCCCAGAAAGGCCAGCCACTGCGTCGTCTGACGGAGCTTGAGATCGTCCGGCACCAGCGTGCTGTGGTAGAAGTGAGTCCGTTCCTTCACCATCCGGTTCCGGCCGAAAACCCCCTCACCCTGCTTGGCCACACTGTAACGGAAACCGTTGGTCAGATCCCAGCCGTGCTTGGCACCGTTCCAGTCCGCCTTGTCCGCCAGAATAATGTCTCCCAGGCCACCCCTGTCCGCCGCATCCGTCGATAACTCCATCACAATGAGCTTGCCCGCCCGCTGCTCCTTGGGCGAGAACTGCTGAGCACTGATCAGCCGGTTCTCACCATCCTTGATGAACCAGACTTCGTAAACCCGGGCACCCTCGACGTCATCACGCGTCCGGGCCAGCTTGGGCGCAATACTCGGCAGAACCACCTCGTAATTCGCGACCAGCAGCAGGTTCATGGCCAGCCCGGCAACGATGATCGGAGCCGCCAGCCGGTAGGTGCTCGTCCCCGAGGCCAGGAAGGCCGTGATCTCGTTCTGCCGCTGCAGGCGGGCCAGCGTGCCGCAAGCGGCGAAAGCGGTGATTACCCCGGACAACTGGGCGAAATACACGGGTACGTTGTAGACGTAGTAGTCGAAAACGCTGCCCAGGATGTCAATGAAGCCGGCACCGTCCTCGGTGAACTCGTCCAGATTGACAAATAGATCGAGTACGACGTACAGACTGATCAGGACGAACAACGACAGGACGTAGTTCGAGATAAAAGACCGCAGCAGGTATCGGTCCAGCGTGCGAAACATAACAAAACCGGTCAGCCGTCAGCGCTCAGCTTCTCGCTGCCTACGCTCCATCTCCAGCTTTCCCCGTGGCCGGGGCAATGACCTCACGCCCGCAAACCCCCAGATCCTCAAGCCCTCGAAAAACCCGCCGCCCCTCATCGCTTCAGGTACTTCGCTAGCACCACCACGTCCGCAAGGGCCACAATCGCAATGCCCGCCCAGATCACCGACAAGCCGACGACAAACGTGTCCGGGTTGCCGCTGAGCTGCCGCCCCATGATGTTCATGACCACAACCAGCAACCCGGGAATGAAACTGATCACGAACGCGGTCAGCATCTGCCCGCCGCGGAAGATGATCCCCAGGGCCGCGGCCAGCGCCAGAATCACCAGCGAGCTCGTACTGAACGCCAGCCGTGAGTGCACCAGACCGGTCAAGTTCTGCCGAACCGAGAAGACGTTCCTGCGATCCGCCTCGCGGGCGTCATCCACCCGGCTGCCCAGCCCCACCGACGGCAAATCCACTTTCATGCTCGCCGGCGTACTGTAGTCACCCAGCAGGGTCCGATCGTCCGGCATCGGCGGTAGCACCGCAAGCAATTCGCTCAGACCAACCCTGTCCAGATCCCACTTGCGGCGCTCAATCCTGTGTTTCGGATCGGAAGAGTCCACCATGACCACCTTCCCGCCCAGCGTCAGCGCGGCATAAGGCGCCGTGCCACTCGATCCCCCCCGGGTGGCTTCGATCCGGCAGCTGTCCGCGTCGTAGGTGCGCTTCCCGTTCTTGTAGTACTCAACCACTTGAACCTTCGACAACTCAGGGCGGAAACTCTCGCTGTCCAAGCGAACCGCACCGGCTCGGATCTGGTAGCGAAGCCGGCCGTCACCCAGTTCGATCATCTTCTTCGGGCTCTCGATCTGCTCGCGGACATATCGGTAGAACTGCGCCTCCCGGACCAGACCCTGCAACTTGAGCATGCGACTGCGGCCGGTCGGCAGCTCGGTGGGGTGCTTCCGGTAGTACCAGAGCTGCGACAGATCCAGCCACTTGGGATTCAGCTTCATCTCCGTCCTGAGACCCACCGGCGTGAACGGCCGTTCCTCGTCCTCGAACAATTGCTCGCGACTGAGATCCAGAAGCCGAACCTTCTTCAGCGTCGCCCCCAGCGTGGCGGTCTTGCTCGCCGGATCGGTCGAGAAGTCAAACTGGGCCGCCTCGGCCGTCCCGCAACGGGTCAACTCGTCCCGCTCAAACTGAACGAACGCCGCATTCTTGATCAGAATGGTCTTGAGCTCCGGCCCGTCATCAAACAGATGGGTCTGGTCAGCATGCAGATAGTAGCCCTCGAACTTGCCGTACCCTTTGGTCTTCAGCGCCTGGTACACAACCCTCTGCATGTCCCCCTTCACAATCGAGTCCAACTGCTCGATGAACCGCGGGATCAGGTAGTTCGCGAAAGCGAACGTGAACACCCCCGTGAACAAGCTCAATCCGAGTGCCGGCAGCAGCAGCCGGATTATGTTGATGCCGCTCGCCTTGCAGGCATCGAACTCGCGGTCCGCCGCCAGCCGCCCGTACACAATCGCACAGGCAAAAAGCGCCGAGACGGGCAAGGTCAACGTCGTCGCCACCGGCAGAACCAGAGCCAGAATCTTGGCCACCTGCACCGCCTTCAACACGTCAGCCTGAATCATGTTCATGACCCCGCCGCACAGGCTGAACGTCAACGTCAACCCCACGGCGGTGAGCGCAAAGGTCTTCAGCAGCTCACGGCTAACATAACGTTGCAGGGTCAGAATCATGCACTCGCCGCCCCAAACAATCCCCCCGTCTTCGGGCCTCAAAGCCCTCCCGCGGAGGTCAGATCAACACCGTAACTCTCGAAACCACAGCAGGTAACGGATCGCAGGCTCGCCACCGCCCACGCCGAATCTCCCCACCGTAGCCAAATCCGCTCCCCCGTCAATAGCTGGGCGCCCCCAGCACCCTTCGGGCATAATGCCAGGATGAGCCGATCCGGACACCCCAGAGGCCAACTCCGCGTGGGCTCGCCCACCCAAATCGACCCCGGCGGACCGATCCTGCCCGAATGGAACCTCCGTTGCCTCAAGTGCGGATACGACCTGACCGGCCTGCTTGCTCGACGCTGCCCGGAGTGCGGAGAATTGTTCAAGCCGCGGGAAACTTGGCAGGCCAATCGGCTCAAGCACACCGAGCCCTTCCAGATGCCTTCGAACACCGCCTGGATCGCGGTCGGCATCATCCTGCCCGTCTCCGTGTTCCTGGCCTGCACGCGACCGCTACTCCTCTTCCTGGCCCCCGTCTGGATGGCCGTCGAGTTCACCTGCGCCAGATTACAGGCCAAACCCTACTGGCCCCGCATCACCCTGGCGGCCGTCACCGCCGCAGCAGTCGCATACACCATTCTGCAACTGATCTTCCCTTGACCACCACGCTCACCCGGCAACACCCCGGCGAGGACGCCTGCCCCACGCCCTCCTCCGCCATCGCCCCCACCCTCACCCACGCTGCAGATTCCGATCCACAACCCATGACCCACCATACCCCGCCGATCTCAGCATCAGCCCCCCCCTGAAAGGGTGCGTTTCCCCGGTCCGTCACGTAGAATCCACGGCCATGTCCGACACACCTACGCTGAGTCATACGCGCGGACATGAAACCGAAGCGGGCCTGTTCCACAACCGCGGCTTCATGCTCCTATGGGCGGCCTACGGCATCAGCGCCATGGGCGACCATATCTCCGAGATGGCCCTCCTCAAGAAGCTCGGAGCCCTCCAGGCAACCAACCTCACCCAACTCGAGGCCCTCATCACCTTCATGTTCATGCTCCCGTTCTTCGTCCTCGGGCCGTTCACCGGCCTCCTGGCCGACCGATTGCCCCGCCGGGGAATCATGATCTTCGCCGATCTGGTGCGGGCCGCTCTCATGTTCAACTTCGCCTTCCTGGTCACGGCCTTCGGGCGACTGGGCGAGGCCCACGGCTTCACCGAGGTCGGGGCGTTCGTGCCCCTGCTGATCGTCGGAATCTTCGCCGCCCTCTTCTCCCCATCCCGCTCCGCCTTGCTGCCAACCCTCATCCGCCAGGACCAGCTCGTCCGGGCCAACGCCATGACCAGCGGACTGGGCGTCATCTCCACCATGATCGCCGTCCTCATCGGCGGCTACCTGGCGGATCACTACCGGGCCGAAGTGTCCTTCCACGTGGACGCAGGCACGTTCCTCGCCAGCGCCCTCCTCCTCACCCTGATTCGACCGCCTGCCCGCGAAATCCACCGGCATCACCCCGGCGCCGGACCCGCCGCCCTCGCCGAGATCATCCACTACGTCCGCAGCCACCACCGCGTCATCCAACTCATCGTCGTGGCCGTCGTGGTCTGGAGCTGCGGCGGCTTGGTACGCAGCACAATGCCGGCCATCGTCCGCGACGTCTTCCACCGGCCTAACTATACCGAGATCAGCGGATTCCAGGCCCGCTTGGGACTGGGAATGCTCACCGGGGCCATCATCCTCACCATGCTCGGCGGAGCCCTCCGCAGCGAAATCGCCATCACCTGGTCACTGGCCGGAACCGCCGCCTCCATCAGCCTCCTGGCATTCAGCTGCTTCGCCCCGATCTCGGCCACAACAGCCTATCATCTCGGCGGCGCCGCGGTCATCTGCTCCGGCATCTTCGCCACCGGCGTCATGGCCAGCTACAACGCCCTCATGCAGCGTATCGTGCCCAACCGCCTGCGCGGCCGACTCTTCGGCATCACCGATCTCGTCACCATGGCCGGACTGCTCCTCGCCACCGGCTTGTTGGGCATCCCGCGCTGGCAGAACATCGATCGCTGGGTGGGCTGGATCCTGGTCGCCGTCGCCCTGGTGGTCCTGGCAACCGCCATCGGCTCGCTCACCGTCCGCTTGCGGGCCAGCCCCTTCCACCCAAAGGTGGCATTCTGGTGGAACCTGAACGAGTTCTACTGCAAGTGGTGGTTCCGCCTCCGCCGCATGGGCCGCTGCACCGTGCCCGCCGAGGGCCCGGTCATCGTCATCGCCAACCACACCGCATCCAACGATCCGCTCCTCCTCATCGCCAGCGTCAGCCACCGCGTCCTCGGCTTCGTCATCGCCGAAGAGTACCACAACATCCCCCTGTTCGGACGCCTCACCCATATGATCGAATGCGTGCCGGTGAAACGCGACGGCGAAGACATCGCCGGAACCAAGGCCGCGCTCAGACACCTCAAGGCAGGAAAACCGCTCGGCGTCTTCATCCAGGGCCGCATCGTCCGACCGGGCGAACAAGTGGCTCCCAAGGAGGGCGCCGCCCTCTTCGCCCTGCGAACCGCAGCCACCGTCGTGCCCGCCTTCATCTCCGGCACCCGGTACGACCATGGCGTGGCTATGGCCTTCTTCCGCCGCCACCACGCCCGCGTACGCTTCGGCAAACCGATCGACCTGAGCCCCTGGCTGACCGCCAAACCGGATAAGCAAACCCTCGCCGCAGTCAGCGCCCGGTTCATGCAGGCCATCCAGGAACTTGAACCCGAAAACGAAACCGGTCCCCAGACCAAACATCGATAGGAGAGAACCCTCCATGACCAGTCGAAGACGATTCCTGTGGGCCTGCCTCAGCGGCGCGGCTTGGTCGACACTCCCCACCCGCTCCACCACCGCCCAGTCGTTCCCGAAAAACCCCTTCGCCACCCGCGGCGTCGTCCTCGTGCCCGAGGATTTCACCCTCGCCGACTGGCCCGAACGAGCCAAAAACGCCGGTCTGACCACCATCGCCCTCCACCATCAGCACTCGCCCCAGGCCGTGGCTCAGTGGGTCAGAACAGACCCCGGCCGCCAGGCCCTCGAACAGTGCCGTAAACTCGGGCTCGAAGTGGAGTACGAGCTCCACGCCATGAAGGAACTGCTCCCTCGCAACCTGTTCGCTAAAGAGCCCAACTGGTTCCGCATGAACGAAAAGGGCCAACGTACCCCCGACGCCAACTGCTGCACCCACGCCGGGCAGGCACTCGACATCATCGCCGAGAACGCCTTGACCATCGCCAAAACCCTTCGCCCCACGACCGGCCGGTATTTCTACTGGGGCGACGACGGCCTGCCCTGGTGCCTTTGCCCACGCTGCAGGGAACTCTCGCCCGCCGACCAGGCGGTCGTGGT
The DNA here is from genome assembly GCA_022711465.1 of Planctomycetota bacterium. Lineage (GTDB taxonomy): Bacteria > Planctomycetota > Phycisphaerae > UBA1845 > PWPN01 > JAGNEZ01. The sequence continues at coordinate 100,502 of JAKLEZ010000002.1, forward strand.
CGAAAACCGGATCTGCAAGGCACTCAGAACCGTCAACCCCAAAGCCCAACTCGCTCACCTGGCCTATGACAACACCCTCACACCACCAACGAAAATCAGACCCGACCAGGGGCTCTTTCTGGAGTACGCTCCAATCCACCGACGATACGACATCCCCTACGAGAAACAGGACCTCAGCCAAGCCGACGGGCTGCCCGCCCTCGACGCGAACCTCAAAGTGTTCCCCAAGGATACCGCCCAGGTGCTGGAGTACTGGCTCGACGTGTCCCTGTTCTCAAAATGGAAAAGACCCGCCGTCAGACTGCCCTGGAGGCGAGAGGTGTTCGCCGCCGACCTCGCCACCTACCGCAAACGCGGCATCCGACACGTCACCACCTTCGCGGTCTGGATCGACGCGGACTACCTCCGGCAGTTCGGTAACCCCGACTTCATCGCCGAATACGGGCAAGGGCTGACGGCCATATGACCCTCCAGGCAGGCGACGCGGGAAAACCAGCCCCCAACACCAAGCCCCACCTCGGAACAGCTCCCCCGGCGGTCACGTCGACTGCGTCAAGTCAGGGCCCGGCTCCAAATCGTCCAGGACCCACCTCGCCCGTCAGCCTGTCTCAGAGCCCTCCGCGGTGAAGACGATCGGCAGCCACAGATGGCGAGAATCCGATAGGCTCATTGCACCCCTCCCACCCCTCGCTCGCCCTTCCCCAAGGCGGCCACCAGAGCATCGTACTGCTTGCGGGTGATGGGCAGCATCGAGCCGTGCCGAACCCCCGTTGGCATCACGTACTTGTTCCAGTCCCGATGACGCGTGCCGCCCGCCGCCTGAAACCACGGCCCTTCCAGCCGCCCGCCGACCGAGAGACCGTACGCCACGCCGGGGTACTGCTCGTAGTACAGATACCACGCCTTGCCGTCAGGCGAGGGAATCACCGTCGGAGCCTCCCGAAAGCCCGGACTCACAGGCGGCCCCGGCGCCGAGTACGGGCCCAGCAGGCTCGGCGAACAGCAGATCCGGATCGTCTTGCCCGTCGTCCATTCCAGCGTCGGATATCGCTCGTCCTTGAAGATCGCGTAGTAGCGGCCGGCCTCGCGCCGGACAATCGTGTCAATCGTGGCCATGTCCCACGAGAACAGCTTCCGGGGCGGATCCGAAAACACCTTCAGATCCTTCGAGGTCACACAGAGCGTCCGCTGGCTGGCCCAGTAGGGCTCGGGCAGCTCCGTCTGGCCCATGTCGTGGGGCGTGTGCCAGGTGAGCAGATACTCCGCCCCCGCTTCATCAAAGAATACCTTCGGCGCCCCGATCCGAGGTATCGCCCGAGCGTAATCCGGCACCTTCCGCAGGTCCGGAACATAGTCGCTGTGCCGCTTCCAGGCGATCAGATCATCCGACACCCAGAAGTTGATGTCCGGCCGGTCGTCGCCGCGGTTCCCTACCAGGTAGTACCGACCATCGTGCCCTCGGCAGATATCGGCATGCCCGCGGTACGCGTCGAAAACACGCTTGCCGCCGTTCAGCATCTCCCAGTGCAGACCGTCCAGGCTGACACTGTAGTGCAGCCGCCAGTAGTCGCCGTCCATCATGTGGGCAAAGAGATAGGCCTCATGCCGGGCTCTCTCGTCGCCCTTCACCTGACCGGGCGGATCGGGCATCTGCGCCGCCAGGAAACTGCTGCACACAAGCCCCGCAACCGCGGAAGCCAATCCTCGCACGTGGCCAATAGCGCGGGTTCGCATGACCGTTCCTGATCGGACCGCCGACCACCGCCACCGGTCCACAACACCCAGAGCCTGCCGCCACGCGGCGGTCTCAGAAGTCCAACAACTTCAAGACGTCCTCGATCACACCTTCCTTCGTGGTCAACTTCCCCGGGCCCGGAGCAGCCCCCGGCGACCCCGGCTTGGCCGGCTGCAGGTACTGCTTCTTGGCTTGGATCGGCGTGGCCAGTCGGTAGGGCTTGCATCGCGGAATGGCCGCCACCCCACGCTTGGCACCTTCGTACAGGGCTTGCCGGGTCTCCGCGAACGGATACAGAACCGCCGCCTCGCGACTCAGTCCCCGCTTGACCGCCACCGTAGCACAGCTGTCTCCAAAGAAACGCCGGGCTTCCCGGCAGGTGGCCTCGTCACCGGTCACCAGAATCGTCGGCACGCCATAGTGCCCGGCGATGGCCGCGCACTGAACCAGTTCGCCGCATTCCACCCCGTTGTACCAGTAGCGATTCTCGCCACGCGACGACTGGGTGTGATGCAGCACCGCGTCCGGTGTGCCCATCATCGCGTGTGCCCCCAACTGAACCAGCCCCCGAACCTCCCTGTCCAGTCCCCAGTGCCTGTCCGGCCGAGGCAGACCGGTGATGTACTTCGCGCCCGGCTCCATCAGATGCGGAACAAACGCCTGGCTCCCGTGCCCGTCAAGAACAACAATCTCCGTCGCACCCGCGTCCCGCAACCCGCGGACCACCGCCGCAATGTCACCCATCAGGTACTCCTTCGCCTGCTCGTACAGCGGGTCGGTCACCTCCCGCGTCTGGGCAAACTTGTAGACCCCGCTGGCACCCTCCAGGTCGGTGATGATGTAGATCTTCAGCCCCGCCCCCCTCTGCCCGATACCCGCACAACCGACCAGCCCGGCCAGAAGCCAGCCCGCCACGAACCATCGGGTCAACAGCATGTGCCCACCTCCCTGCAAGACTCCCCCCCAAGCCCGGAAGGAAGCTCGCTCCCCAAACCCATCATCCGCCAACAACACCTGCACCCTGCCTAACCGCTCAACGAGGACAAATCAAGACCGCCTTGAACTGTGTGCACCGGTCGCGTTACCATACGCCCCATGAAACCAGCCAAACGATCCTGCCATATCGTGCTCTTGTCCCTCTGCTCCTGCTGTGCCTGCAACGCCGCACCGCGGATCACCGTCATCGCCCACCGCGGTGACTCCAAGGTGGCCCCGGAAAACACCCTCTCGGCATTTCGCAGCGCCATCGCCGCCAAGGCCGACTACGTCGAGCTGGACGCCCAACCCTCGGCCGATGGAACACTCTACTGCCTCCACGACAGCACCCTCGACCGGACGACCGACGCCGTGAAGCTGTTCGGCCGGAAGAAAGTGCCCCTCAAGGAGACCCCCGACAAGGACCTGGCAAGGCTCGATGCCGGCCGCTGGTTCAACGAGAAGTACACCGGCGAACGACTGCCCACCTTGGCCGCCGCCTTGGACGCAATCCAGCCAAAATCCAAAACGCTCCTGGAACGTAAGGCCGGAACCGCCCAGTCCTACGCCAAAATCCTCAAAGAGAAAAACATGATCGATAAGCTGATCGTGCAGGCTTTCGATTGGAAGTTCCTGGAGGATCTGCATAAGCTCGAACCCACCCAGACCCTCGGCGCTCTGGGCGAAAAGGCAATGGACGACAAGAAGTGGGCCCAGCTGGAAGCCTCCGGGGCCAAGCTGGTCGGCTGGCAGTACAAGGACCTCACTGCCGACATGGTCAAGGAATTCCACAAACGCGGCTACAAGGTCTTCGCCTGGACCGTCGACGAACCCGCCGATTGGCAGAGGCTCGTCGACTGGGGCGTCGAGGGCATTATCACCAACCGGCCTGGACCACTGAATAAGATGCTGCACAAGGCCAGCCTCTTCAAGCCAATATCCTGGCAAACCAAGTCCTGAACGGCACCCGCCTGCCCCGGCCAAGTACGAGGAACCGAAACACCCGGGCCCCCAAGCCAGGGCCCGCCCCCTTCCGCCAGCCGCGAAAAACCCCTCGCTACCCGAGCCTCCGTCAGCCAGGACGCGAACCCAACAGCTACCTCGGACTGGACGCACGGCCGGCGGCGCGGACAATAGCACCGACCCGGCGGTCGGGTCAGAGGCGAGTGGTTGCCCACGCAAATGAACGCAATCGACAGGAGATCCGTATGAGTCGCAGATGGGTCCGTTTGACACGTTGGATGACAATGGCCACCTCCGGCATGGTGGTCTTTCAGTTCGTGGGCTGCGATCCAACCCTGCAGGTGCTTCAAACCGGCTTCCTCGGGGCCATCACCGGCATGTTGATCTACCTCATGAAGCAGGTCTGAGAACCCCCCAAAAGTTGCCCGGCCCGGGCGCTTCACCGAAAAAGTGCCATCACCGCACGGGCAACACGCTCGGTCCCGCGAAACCAGGCGAACACCTCGCCACGAAACACGGCACGGTTCGGCCGGCGTGCAAGCAACGCCGGCCGAGCCTGCCCCGTCTTTGCCGCAAACCCGCCCGTCTCCAGCCGGGCCGGGAAAACCGCCCAGCGGCACACCATCCGCCACGCACCGCCAATCCGGACTCCCAACCACCCGCTACCGGTCCTCAATGCTCGCCGCCCGGCAGCCTCGGTCCCGGACACCCTCGGCCGCCCGGTCCCGATGATGATCCCGCGACCGATGATGAAGCCAATGGTCCCGCAGCCGGGCGACAGCCTGCGCCAACGGAATCACCCGCATCCCCTCCCGGTCGTCCCACAATCCCAGCCGATCCAGCGTCCGAACCGCGTCCGCCACATCAAAGTCAACCTGAATGCCAAACCGATCACGCAGGTAGGACTCCGCCTTCGCACCCAACTCGGCCTCCGAGGCCAAAAAACCCGCCCCGCAAGCACATAACACGTACGCCAGGGCCGCTTCCTTGATCTCCTCCTGGGCAGTCATCGAAATCAGCATCTGAATCGTGCCGCTGTTGTTCGAGATATTCTGAAAGTACAAGTGCCGCGTACGCTGCGAATCACGCTTGGCCCTGGCCGCCCGGTAACCGGTGAGCGTGCGCCAGAACAAGACCGCCGCCCCAAAAACAACCACCCACAGCAGCCGGCTCACCACCATCAGACCGGCCGAGATGATCTTCGCAACCTGGGCAGTCGTCGAACCGATCGCCCCCGCGCCTCCGCCCAGCATGAACAGGCGATCTATCCAGTTCATGGTGATCTCCGCGTGCGGCAGCAGAGCCTCCACATCCTCCTCCGGGATGTCCTTGAACATCTTGAGCAGAATGTGCGCGTCACCCTTCAACCGGGCAATCACCACCAGCCGGCGATGAACCAGCAGCGACCGCCGCGTGCCCCGGATCGGCGCCTTCAGACAGCGACGCGTCCGTTCCACCTGACCCATCCCACGAACAAACACACAGAAGTCCTCAACCCGGGAAGGATCAAGCTGCACCCGAAAACCATGCGAACTGGCTACCCGAATCGCTCGGTCGACGGCCACATCGTCCAGCCGCTCAAAGTTCGCCTTGTCCAGCAGGTACCGCAACTGGGCGTCAAGGGCCCGATACCCCTCCGGAACACGGGCGGCCAGATCGCCTCCCAGCGGCAGCGTCTCCCGGTCCGGGTTGAAAAACGAGTACCGGTCCTCCAACTCACGCTCGAAAGCCCCCGCTTCCTGCTCGATCACCGCCACCAAGGCTTCGACAAACGCCGCCAATTCGCCCCGGTCGGTACCCCGTGAACCGTAGTCCTCCTCCAGGGCACGAGCCAGATCACAGACCCGCAACGGCACAAACCGGTTGTCCACGTGATGGCATTCGACGTGGGCCGTCGGATCCCGGATCAACTGACTGCGCGATCGACGCATGATCGCGATCGTACCAGTTCCAGGAGTGCCCGGCGATACCCGCCTGCCTTGTCCCAAGCCTCCGACCCCGTCCTCCACCATGACCTCCACCGCTCACCCACTGGCAGGGCGGCAGCCTCAGCTTCTCCCCAACCAGCCCACCACAGCGGGCAGGTAAGTCGGCTCGCCACCCTCCACAACCACCGGAGCATCCGCAGTGTTCTCTCCAGGGCGTCAACCCGATACGTGTGTCCCATCGACGAACGCCACCGACCACAAGATCCCCCGAGAAGCCCATGGCTGACCACACCTCAAAATCGAATAGGACGCGTAATATGCTCATAAGAATAGAATTATGCCGTCCGCTCCCACCCAGCCAATCGATCGTCGACGTCTCTACTCATCGCTCACAATGGCTTCGTTTGGCGCTGGCGCATTCCACTGGACATGGCCAAGACGGCATTCCGTCTGCGGGAGGCTCCCCCATTCATGCGCCCCAGACCCTCAGGAGATGCAATGAACATCAACCTCGCCGTGCCACCCTTGTCATGGTGGGCCGCGGATGCCACCACGGCTCGCCAGAACGAACACCGGGTGCTTCGCGAGGCCCCCTCGGCAGCCTGCTCCCCGCGAACAGCGGGGGCGGCACCGGAGCCGGTTGCGTTGTCGCGCCGCGTTGCTTGCGGCGAGTTGGCGGACGGGGTGAACGGGACGGCACCGCCGGGTGCCTTCCCATGAAGCACCAATGAAGATATGATGAACGCTCGCTGAGCGCCGGAGCCATGCCCTTACACCGCGAAGGGACAACGGGTGACCCGCCGTCGGGATCGCCCGCAAGGAGTAGGTCTGCAGGCGCGACAGACCCCGCTCCAGCGTCTCAGCTCATCGGTGCAGTTGGTCCTACCCCGACGTGAGACGGGGCACGGCGGCATGTGTGTCGGCCGGCGTGGTTGGGATGATCTATGCCCGCGATTGCCCTCCATAACCTGATCCACGACAAGCACAAGCTGGTGCTTGCACTCGTGGGCATCATGTTCTCGGTCGTGCTCATTACCCTCCAACTGGGCATCCTGACCAACGCCACCCACAACGCCGGCGGCCTGGTCAACAACGCCGGGGCCGACGTCTGGGTCATGCAATGCGGTACCCGAAATGTCGACCAGTGCGAGACCCTCAGCGAACGGCGATACTACCAGGTCATCACCGTCCCCGGCGTGGCCTGGGCCGAACGCCTCGTGGTCCAATTCTCGCCCTGGAAGCTCCCCAACGGACAACAGTCCACCGTCACCCTCGTGGGCCTCGAGCCCGACTCCCGCCTGAACCTGCCCTGGGGCATGGCCGTCGGCCAGCGAGACGACATCTTCCACCAAAACGGTATCATCATCGACAAACGCGAAAGAAGCCGCTACGGTTCGGCCGAAAGACCGCTGAGCGTCGACGACCGCCTCGAGATCGGCGGGCACCGGGCACGCGTCGCGGGCTTTAGCTCCGGCGTCGGAACCTTCACCTTCGCTCCCTATGTCTTCACCAGCTACAAGCGAGCTCAGGAATCCGGAAAACTACGCCCCGACTCCACCAAGTATGTCCTGGTCAAGGCCCTGCCCGGCCTCAGCGCCGAGGAACTCCGCGATCGCATTCTCCAGCGAGTCAACGAGGTCGACGCCTTCACCACCACCGAGTTCGCCGCCAAAACCAGCTACTACTGGCTGATCAGCACCGGAATGGGGCTCGGCGTCATCGCCGCGGCCACCATCTCCCTCATCGTCGGCACTGTGATCGTCGGCCAGACAATGTACTCGGCCACCATCGAACGGCTCCATGAGTACGGCACACTCAAGGCCCTGGGCATGAGCAACATCGCCTTGGCCGGCGTCGTCGTCCGCCAGGCGATCATGACCGGGTTGATTGGATACGCGGGAGGAGCGGCCATCGCCTATTCCGTGGGCAACCGCTTGTCCCAGTACAACGTGCCCGTCGAAGTGCCGTTGGCCTTGCTGGCCGTCATGCTCGTGGTCGCCGTCGGTATGTGCGTGGTCGCAAGCGTTAGCAGCGTGGTTCGCGTGTTCCGTCTCGAGCCCGCGATCGTGTTCCGCAACTAGCGCCGTTCGTCACCGAATCCCTGTTACCGGGTGTGGCACCGGCCCCTCGCCGGCATGGTCCTCGTGGCCCGGCCGGCATTCAGGCTCGCATGCGGGGCTTGCCACCAACCACACCGCGGTGAAAAACGCGGGTCTTCTTCCCCCTGGTTGCCGGGGAGGTCGACATTCGAGGTGCCTCGGGAGCTGAAAAGAGTGATCGAAGTCGCCGACAACGTGGCCTTGCGGGCCGAGGATGTGCACAAGAGCTACCTCGAAGGCACCCGCATGGTCGAGGTCCTCAAAAACGTGACCCTCAATGTCCGCCGCGGCGAGCTGACCTTGCTGGCCGGACCCAGCGGCTCGGGCAAGACCACGCTCCTGACTATCATGGGCCTGTTGCTCAAGCCGACCAGCGGAAAAATCGTCCTCCTCGGTCGCGATGTCACCGCCCTCGGAGAGGCGGCCCTGCCCGCCATTCGCCGGCGCCATATCGGTTTCATCTTCCAGGGATTCAACCTGCTCAGCTCCCTGAATGCGCTCCAGAACGTGGAGATCGCTCTCGGCCTGCAGGGCGTCACCGGAAGCCGGGCCCGCAAACAGGCCATGGAACTCCTCGAGCACGTGGGCTTGGAACACCGCTGGCGGCATCGGCCGGCGGCTATGAGCGGAGGAGAAAAGCAGCGCGTGGCCGTGGCCCGGGCCCTGGCCAGCCCCGCCGAGTTGGTCCTCGCCGATGAGCCAACCGGCAACCTCGACTCGAACACCGGCTCCCAGGTCATCACGACACTGCAACAACTGGCCCACGAACAGAACCGCGCCGTCCTCGTCGTGACCCATGATCAGAGCCTGTTCACGCTGGCCGATCGAATCGTCCGTCTCAGGGACGGCCAGATCCTCGATGACGAACTTGTCTATAGCGGTGCATCAGCTAAAATGCCCGCTTGACGGGCGGGCTGACCGCCGGCCGACGGATCGGCCCGGAGTGACGGCGCGACGGATCGCCGAGGTGTGCTGTGAAGAAGCCTTGGATTCAGTGTCTGGTGTTCTTTGGCCTCCTGGCTGCCACCGGTGTCCCCCTGTTCTACTACGGCTCCGGCCGCTCGGCAATCGGTGAGGCCCAGCCACGCCCGCCCGAGGCAGTCTGGCCCGGCCACAATCCCCATCTTCTGTTCAGCGCCCCCGGCGTGACCGAGCCCTCCTCACGCACACTCCAGATCTTCAGCGAGGCCTCCGGCACCATCCGGCAGATCTTCGTCAAGAGCGGCGATGCCGTCACCACCGGCCAGGCCCTCTTCGAACTCATCAACGATACCCAGATGGCCCAGGTCCGCCACCGCGAAGCCCTGGTCCGGGCCGCTCAAGCTCAATTGGCCAAACTGCGAAGCTGGGAACGCCCCGAGGACCGCATCATCGCCCGGGAACAGTGGCAGGAGGCCCAGGCCATGGTCCACCTGGCCGAGTACGAACTCAAACGCGTCGAGTCCCTGGTACGCGAAAACGCAACCTCCGACAAGGAACTCATCAACGTCCGCGAAAACAACGCCGCCGCACGCGCCCGGGCCAACGCGGCCAAGGCCCGCTTCGATCGGGCCGAGGCCGGCCCCAGCAAGGAGGACGTCGAGGTCGCCGAGGCCGCCGTCGACGAGGCCCAGACCCAGCTCCAGGTCTCCCAGACCGTCCTGGCCAAAACCATAGTCAGAAGCCCAATCGATGGCATCGTGATCTACCGCCATCTCGAGCCCGGCGAGGCCGTCGGCCCCGAAGTCGGTAAACCCGTCCTCTCCATCGGCAATCGCAATGTCCTCCACCTCCGGGCCGACGTCGATGAGACCGACCTCGCCAAAGTCAAGCTCGGCCAGCGGGTCTTCGCTACCGCCGATGCGTTCGGGCCCACCCAGTTCGGCGGCCGGGTCGTGCACATCGAACAGACCCTCGGCCGCAAGAACTTCCGAACCTATTCTCCGACCGAAAGAACTGATACGAAGATATTAGAGGTGGTCATCGCCATGGACGACGGTGGCATCCTGCCCCTCGATCTGCAGATGACCACCTGGTTCCTCGACGATGACGCCCCGGCCGCCACCTCGAAGTGAGAGCCTTCGAGGACCGGGCGCCCTGACCTTTGGCCGCCGAGCATCACTGGATATGCAAGCCAACCGCCGATTCATGACCGTCGTCCTCACCCTCGGAGCCGCTTGGACGGCCGGGTGCGGTCCCTCCTCACCCTTCGCGGAACAGACCTCCCCCCGCCTTGAAACAACCCCCACCGCAACCTTCCGGGCCGGCTCCCTCCTCGGAACCCAGGCCCTTCGCGGCCGCAACTACCTCATCCTCGACGAGGTCCCCCTCATCGATGAATACTACCTGTTCAGCATCCAGACCAGCGAGGGCACGATCCAGGCCCACGGACTCAATATGCTCACCCTCCGCCTGGAGGAAATGCGAGCCGTCGAACTCGCCGAACGCATCAACACCGGTTCACACGTCGCCCGCGGCGGCGTCGACTCGCTCAGAAAGACCGGCGAGGGCCTCGGCGAAATCCTCAGCGATCCCGCCGGTACACTCATGCGCACCCCAGGCGGCGTCGAACGGGCCATCACCGAACAGTTCGACCCCGCCGACCGACGCGCGGGCAGCCTCGTCCGCCGCCAGCTCGCCGCCGCGATCGGCTGCGATCCCGAAACCAGCAACCCGATCCTCAAACGCATGCTCGATAGCATAGCCCTGCGACGGAAACTCGGCGAACTGGCCACCGGCGGGGCACTCGGACTGGCCGTCCCCGGAGCCGGCCTGCTCTCCGGCGCCGCCGAGATCAAGCACACCGTCCAGACCACCCTGCCCCACGAGATCAACGCTGGAATCGAGAACCGCCTGCTCCAGATCGGCATTCCTCAAAACCTGGCCCGCGAGTTCGTCCGCCAACCCCACTTCACCACCACCCAACGCATGGTCTTCATGTGGTTCTTCGGCCAGCTGCAGCATGTCGCCGGACGCGCCGCCGTCGTCACCACCGCCGTCCAGGCCCGCGATGAGCCCGAGGCCCTCGGCGTCATCCACCAGACCGTCCTGCTCGCTCAACTCGCCCAGCGGCGAACCATCCGCCAACTCACCGACACATCACCCGTCGTCGCCGTCCTCGACGACGATACCCTCGTCGCCGTCCGAACCGCCGACTACCTCTATAACCCGCAACCGGCCATCGACGCCGTCAACCGCTGCCGAACCGGCCGGCCGGATACCCCCGCCGTCCTGGTCATCACCGGCCGATTCGCCCCTCAGGCCGCCCAAGCCTTGGTCCGTGCCGGCATCCGCCCCGCCGAGAACGCACGCTTGACCTGGTAGCTGGCCTCAATTCGTCGGCAACGGACACGAGCCGCCGTGCTTGACGTGATAGTCCTGGTGATACTCCTCCGCCTCGTAGAACGGCGGGGCAGACTCAACCTGGGTGACGATCTTGCGGCCACGGAACCGCGACGATTTCGACAGCTCCTCGATGTACGACCTGGCCTCAGCGGCCTGCCGGTCGTCGACCACGAAGATCGCCGAGCGGTACTGGGTCCCGACGTCCGGCCCTTGACGATTGAGCTGCGTCGGGTCGTGGATCCGAAAGAACCACTCGAGCAACTGGCGATAGGTCACCTGCTTCGGGTCAAACCTCACCCGCACGGTCTCGGCATGACCCGTGACGTGAGCGCAGACCTGCTGATAGGTCGGGTGCGGCGTCCTTCCACCCTGGTACCCCGACACGGCGCTGATCACCCCCGGCACCTGCTGCAGCCGGTCCTCGATCCCCCAGAAGCAGCCACCAGCGAAATACGCCGTCTCAAACGCGATCGGCCGCGATTCCGGCGGCAGCTCTTCTCCCTTCCGGTGAAACCGCAACGCCCCCGAGTTCATGCAGTAACGCAGACCCGTCGGCTTCGGACCGTCGTTGAAGACGTGCCCCAGGTGACAGCCGCACCGCACACAGAGCGTCTCGGTCCGGATCATCCCGTGACTGGTGTCGCCCACCTCGCGAATGTGAGCCTTGTCAAACGGCTGGAAGAAACTCGGCCAGCCGGTTCCGGAGTGAAACTTGGCATTCGACGAGAACAGCGGCAGCCCGCAAAGCCGACATAAGTACGTCCCTTCCTCCTTGTTGTCCAGCAGGACGCCGCAGAACGGCCGCTCGGTTCCCTTGGCCAGCAGAATGTCACGCTCCTCGGGCGTCAGAGCGGCGGCCAACTCCTCGACGCGACGCCTCGGCAGGGGGGTCAGGTCGTATCCACTTCCCGAGTAGATCATCTTGATTCCCTTCTTGCTCTTCGCGCTCTCCTTGGCCGCCGGCCGGCTCGCCGCTTTCGCTGCAGCCCGCGGCGCCGCCTCGCCGACCGTCCAAGCCACCAGCACCGCCAGCAAGACGACCGCCAGCGCCCGCCAGCCCACGGCTCCCAATCCGCTCATCGCTCAGCCTCCCGCCGCGATCCGTCGCCGCTCACGGCGGTCCATTATAGGGGGCTTCAGACCGTAAGGTGCAAACCGTTTCCGGTCGGGCCAAATCCTCCGGCGGTGCGCCCGAAACAGCGAAAACCGCTGTCGGGCAGGAACGCGAAGGACTCACCGCCGCGGCTCCGTCCTGGGCCGGTTGGAGAAGAAGATGCGGCCGAAGACCCAGCAGGAGAACGACGACCGCACAGGCCAGCAGGCCCAGCCGCTGTGAACGCTCCGCCTCGAACGAGAGCTCCCCTTGCGGCGCCGACAGGTAGCACGCCCCGATGACACGGAGGTAATACACCGCGGCCACCGCAGCGTTCAGAACCCCGATCACCACCAGCAGAATCATGGCCCCCTGATGCGGATGACCGGCACCCGCGGACAGGGCACTGCCGAAGATCAACACCTTGCCCAGAAAGCCCGCGGTCGGCGGCATGCCCATGAGACCGAACAGACACAAGGCCATGACCAGGGCCGGAGCCGGAAACCGTCGAGCCAGACCAGCCAGATCCTCGAGATCCTCCGCCGCCTTCGAGCCCGCCCGCAGGTACCCCAGCACCGCAAATACGCCCAGGTTCAGCACGCCATAGACGATCGCGTAGAACAACATGGCCGACCATCCGTCGTCGAGCGGCCCGCCGCCCCCGGCCGGGCCAGCCAGAACCGCGACCAGCAGGTACCCCGAATGAGCCATGCTCGAGCAGGCCAGCATCCGCTTCACGTTGCCCTGCCAGAGGGCCTGACAGTTGCCCACGGTCATGGTCGCCGCCGCCAGGAACCACAACAACCAGAACAACCCGGCCGGCGGACACCACACCTCCGCACTCGTGCCGCCGGCCGGCGCGATCAGGGCCAGCAGCTTCACCAGGGCCACGAAACCGGCCAGTTTCGGAAGGAAACCCAGCAGGGCCGTCACCGGCGAGGCCGCCCCCTGGTACACGTCCGGGGCATAGAGGTGAAAGGGGACGACGGCCAGCTTGTAAGCCAGGCCCATCATCGCCAGGACCATCCCGATCAGAACCAGCGGATCGTGAGCATCAAGCACACCCGCCATGCCCGACAGTCGGCACGTGCCCGAGGCCCCGTACAGGAAACTGAAGCCGTAGACCAGAACGCTCGCCGCCAACGATCCCAGGAAGAAGTACTTCATCCCCGCTTCATGAGCCCGAACGTCGCGACCGCTCGCCGCAACCAGGACGTAGGTCGGCACACTCACCAACTCGAGGGCCAGGAACAGCGTGATCAGATCGTCCGCCGAGGCCACCAGCGTCAGCCCGGCCAGGGCGAAAAGCATCATCGCGAAATGCTCGCCTTTCTCTCCCGGCAAAGGCAGATGGAGGTGGGCGAGCATGACCAGCAGGCCGACGCTCAGTCCGGCGATACGGGCATACCAGGTCAGGGCCGAGACGCGAATGCCTGGCAAATCCGCCCCGCCCGAGGCACACGGTTGCAGCGATAGCCAGATCGCCGCCGCGACCGCCGCCATCGCGATCCACGGCGGACCGGCCCGCAGCCGCATCGAGCCCGACACGCCGGCCAGCAGCACCAGCCCTGCGGCGACCAGGAGCAGCATCTCCGGAGCCAGGATGGAGAAACAACACGTCATCTCGGTGGCATCCTTCCTGGATCACCCGCGGGCCGGCCGAAGGGCTGCTTGGACTTCCGTCCATCACTCCCGACCAGGAGTGGCTCATCTTCGCTCGAGTCGCAAGAGTCAGCGGTCGCGGGCAGCGAGACATCGTGCACATGGGCCACGATCTGTGTGGTCAGCCCGGCCTGCATCGACTGGATCATCGGTTTGGGCCACACCCCGAGCACGACGCACAGGACTGCCACCGGAGCGAGGATCGCGATCTCGCGCCGGCCAAGATCGCGCCTCGTCGAGGCGGTGCCCGTCGCCGAATCCGCGCCTTCCTTCGCAGGGCCGAAGAGCACCCGCTCGCAAAGCCAGAGCATGTAGATCGCGCCGAGAACGACACTCAGGGCGGCGGGTATCGCGAAGGCCGGCCCCAGCGGTCCGCCCGGCAGCCGGTCAGACTCCGCCTGCGACGCGAACGTGCCCAGCAGGACGAGGAACTCGCTGACAAAGCCGTTCAGGCCGGGCAGACCGATGGTGCTGAGCGTGAAGAGGACCAGGAAGAACGCCAGCCAGGGCATCCGTCGGGCCAGGCCGCCGAGTTCGTTGATCTGACGCGTGCCGCATCGCTCGTCGATCATCCCTACCAGCAGAAACAGGGCTCCGGTGGCCAGACCGTGATTGACCATGCCCAGCAGCGAGCCGGTCAGGCCGGCCATCTTCAGACTGAACAACCCCAGAACCAGGAATCCCAGGTGCGAGATCGAGGAGTAGGCCACAAGCCGCTTGATATCCGTTTGTACCCAGGCAATCAGGGCCGCGTAGAGAATGCCCGCGATCGCCAGATCCGCGATCAGCGGAGCGGACTCGGTGGTCGCGGCCGGCAGAACGGGAAGGACAATCCGCAGAAAACCGTATGTGCCCAGCTTGGACAGGACGCCGGCCAGCAGCACCGTGCCGGCCGTCGGGGCTTCACCGTACGTCAGCGGAAGCCAGGTGTGCAGCGGAAACAGTGGGACCTTGATCGCGAACCCGGCGGCCAGTGCAACCAGCAGACATCGCTGGGTGGCAAGGGGCAGTCCTGCACCCACACCATACAGCGTGTTCAGATCGAAGGTGAACCGACCGACCGCGGGTGATTCTGAGGCCGCAAAGGCCAGATACAGCACGCCCGCGAACACCAGCACGCTGCCGGTCAGGGTGTAGACGAAGAAGGTCGCTGCCGCCCGCCGGCGATCCGGCCCGCCCCAGATGCCGATGATGAAGTAGAGCGGGATCAGCGTGAACTCGAAGAAGACGTAGAACAACAGGAGATCACGGGCGCAGAAGACGCCCAACATGCCCGCCTCCAGCAGCAGGAGCAGGGCGTAGTACTCCCGCACTCGCTCGCGAATGCCCCCGAAACTCGCCCAGACGGCCAGCGGTGCCAGCAATGCGGCCAGCACGACCAGCCAGAGGCTCACGCCGTCAATACCCACGTGATAGGCGAGATCCACCCCGCCCGCCGATCCGGAATGGCTGAGCCACGCGAGCTTCTGGTCGAGCAGGAACTGGCCGGCCTTCCATCCCGCGGAGGCGTCAGCAGGCGTGCCCTGGTAGAACAACACCACAACCGCCAGGGCCAGGACCAGGGTGACCAGCGCCCAGCCCAGAGCCTGCCGCCGAACGCGATCATCCGACGTGCCGCGCAACAGGGCGATCGCCGTCGCGCCGGCCAGCGGCGTCGTGATGAGCAAGGTCAGAATCCAGTCAGTCAGCCCGTGCGCCATTCAGTCAAATCACCAGTAGGACAATCACGATCAGGGCCAAACCCCCCATCATCACCACCGCGTAGTCCTGCACCGCCCCGGTCTGCAGGACCCGCCAAACCGCACCGCAAGCTCTCGGTCCCCAGGCCACCGCACGAACCAAACCGTCAATCACATGAACGTCCGCGCCGAAGAGAGCGTGCGACAGCCGCCGCAGCGGCCGGACCACGATCGCATTGTAGCACTCGTCCACATAGAACTTGTTGAACAGAACCTGGTGGCAAGGCCCCGCCATGGCCGCACCCCGTTCCGCCCAGTCGCGGCGTCGAACGTAGACCGCGTAGGCCAGTCCGATGCCCGTGAACACCAGGACCGTGGAGCAGTAGGTCAGCAAGTGCCCGAGTCCGTGCGGCGGGCGGGGGGCCAGGCGGCTGAAAGGTCGAAACGTCGGTTCGAGGAACCGGCAAAGCCAGCCGTTCGGCTCAACCAGCCCCAGGAACCCGGCGCGGTCGATCGTCACGTCGACGTAGCCCGCAAACAGAGCACCGACCGCCAGGATCGTCAGAGGGACAAGCATCCACACGCCTGATTCATGGGCGTGAACGCCCTCCGGCACTCGTTCCGGACCGTGGAACGTCAGAAACACCATGCGGAACGTGTACAACGCGGTCAGCAGCTCACCGAACAGGGCAATGGCCCCAAGCGGGGTGGAAGCCGCAAAGACCATGTGGATGATCTCGTCCTTGCTGAAGAAGCCGGACACGAACGGGAAACCGGTCAGGGCAAGCCCGCCGATCAGAAAGGTCACGTAGGTCACCGGCATCCGCCGCCTCAGCCCGCCGAACTGGCGGAGATCGACGGTACCGGCCAGAGCGTGCATCACGCTCCCCGCCCCGAGGAAGAGCAGGGCCTTGAAGAACGCATGGGTAAACAGGTGAAACACGGCGGCGTTCGCCGCGCACACGCCGAGACCGAGGAACATGTAACCCAACTGGCTGATCGTCGAGTACGCCAGGATGCGCTTCATGTCGTACTGAGTCAGGGCGATCAGCCCGGCGAACAGGGCGCTGGCCGCCCCGATAGCCGCCACGACGGTCATGGCCGCCGGCGAGCGGGTGAAGATCTCCCCGCACCGCGCGACCATGTAGACGCCCGCGGTCACCATGGTGGCCGCGTGGATCAGGGCCGACACCGGCGTCGGGCCTTCCATCGCGTCGGGCAGCCAGACGTGCAGCGGGAGCTGGGCGCTCTTGCCGATCGCTCCGCAGAAGAGCAGCAGGGCGACGGTCGTGCACTGGGCGGTGGTCAACTGCCCGATCTTCTCGAAGACGACGGCGTAGTCAAGCGGGTTACGGCCGGCTTCGACCAGGGGACTGATCCACAGGTAGATGAACAGAATCCCCAGCCCGAAGCCGAAGTCGCCGATCCGATTGACCAGGAACGCTTTTCGCGCTGCCGCGGCCGCCGCCGGACGCTGGTAGTAGAAGCCGATCAGCAGGTAGCTGCACAGCCCGACCGCCTCCCAGCCGAGATAGAGCAGCAGGAAGTTGCCCGCTAGAACCAGCACGCACATCGAGAATACGAACAGCCCGAGGAACGCGAAGAACCGCTCGTAGCCGCGCTCGGGGCGCCCGCCTGCGCGCATGTAATCGCGGGAGAAGATGAGCACCAGCAGCGATACGCCGCAAACCGTGACCAACATGATCGCGGTCAGCGGATCCATGCGAAAGCTGACCTCGAACCAGAGATGAGCATCCGGGGCGATCCACGGATACAGATGGTAGCTATTCGATAGTCGGTCCCCGCCTCCCTGCTCGGCGTACATGAAGACTCCGAGCATGATGCCGCTGATCAGCAGGGCAATGGCCACGCCCACGATCACCGGCCAGTGACTGGCCCCGCGCAGCAGCCTCGGACCGGCGGCACCGGCGATCAAGGCCCCGATCAGCGGCGCCAGCGGGATCGCCGGGGCGCCGTTGAGCATCCCGAACTGTCTGAACTCCTCGGTCATTCCTCAACCCCGCATCGACCGCCAGACGTCAGCGTCGAGCGTCAGTTTGCGCCGGAACATCACCACCACGAGCCCCAGGGCCAGTCCCGCTTCGACGGCCGCGGCCACCAGGAGGAAAAGGGCGAACACCTGGCCGTCCAGGCCCTTGTGAAAACGGCTGAAGCCGACCAGGTTGACCACCACACCCTGCAGCATGACCTCGGTCGAGAGGAACATGATGATCAGGTTCCGCCGGGTCAGGAAACCGACGACGCCGAGCATGAAGAGCAACGCCCCCAGCAGGATGTACCCGTGCAACTCCGACACTCGAAACAGTCCTTTCCTAGAACGGCGGCACCTCTCGCCCAACCTGCCCCAGTGGTTTCCCCGCCCCGGCCGGCGATGCCGGTTCGTCGGCGGTGACACGCCGATGCACCAGCCAGATCGCACCCACAATCGCCGCCCACAAGAGCACTCCGGCCACTTCCAGGGCCACGAAGTACCGGGTCAGCAGCGTCCCCGCGACCTGCCGCACGTTGCCCGGGTCGCCGCTCGCGGCGGCGGCCGCCGCCTGAGTCGCCGCGACCGGCTGCTCAGTCAGCAGCTGGGCGATGGCCGCCACCAGCAGGGATGCGACGATCACCGCGGCCAGAGGCTCGCGGGCCCGGTTGTCATACTCCGCCGGGCCGTGCTGCTGGGCCAGCATGATGACGAACACGTAGGTGACCAGGATCGCCCCGGCGTAGATGATGACCAGGGCCGCGCCGAGGAACTCCGCATCGGCCAGGATCAGCTCGCCGGCTACGGCGAGAACGACGAGCACCAGGTAGACGGCGCTGTACACCGGCCGGGGATGAGAGACCACCCGCACCGCGCCCCATAAGGCCGGAATCGCCAGCAGCCAGAAGTAGAAACGGCGCAGGTCCCAGTCGCCCATCCGGCGAAGGCCCAGGATGGCCAGCCCGACGATCGCGATGGCGACCACGACGCCTGCCCACGCCGGCCGGCGGGCCTGCGGGCGGGGCAGCAGTCCGTAGAGCCCGGCCGCCCCGAGGAGCATCACCCCGTACAGAATGTAGAACCAGCTGTGGCTCACGTGCGTCCTTGCTCCAGCTTGCGTGTGCACCGGTCCGGATGGCCGGTCCCGGCGTAGCCGGTGATCGGCGGATCCTTCCGCGGCTTGATGCCCTGAGTCTGATCGTACACGTCGAGCAGCTTCTCCTTGTCGTAGATCATGTCCGCCCGCGTCCGGCCGACAACATGGTACAGGGGGGTGAGTTCGATCGCGTCCACCGGGCAGGCGTATTCGCACATCCCGCAGTAGATGCAGCGCAGCTCGTCGATCTCGAACTCGACCGGGTACTTCTCGCGGTCCGGCCAGGGAGCCTCGCCCGCCACGATGCGGATGCAGTTCGCCGGGCATGCGGTCGAACACATGAAACAGGCCACGCAGGCCACCCGGCCCTGCTCGTCCCGGTTCAGGCGGTGCAGGCCGCGGTAGTTATCGATCCGCTGGGGAGCCTTCTCCTCCGGATACTGAACCGTGCGTTTCCTGTGGAACAGGTGCCGGAACGTGGTGATCATGCCCCGGAGAATCTCCGGGAGATACGCTCGCTCCGCGGCTGTGACCGGGGGCTCCTTGACCACGAGCAGATCCTGCTCACGAATCATGTGCCACCTCCGCCCGAGGGGATCGGTGGCATGTGCGTCTGACGCCCAGTCACCGGCCGTCGTGAACAGCTCAGCCGCAGCCAGAGCAGGGCGAGGATCGCCAGATTGCCGCAGGGCGCTGACCACGACACCGCCCGGTCAAGGTACACCAGCACGCCAGTCAGCGTGACCAGGGCCAGTCCCAGGGGCACGAGGCTCTTCCAGGCCAGACGCATCAGCTGGTCAAACCGGAACCGGGGGATTGTCCAACGCACCCACATGTACACGAAGATGAGGACCGCGATCTTGGCGAACACGATGCCGAACCGCAGCAGGGCGGCCGGCCAGGCGGTGCCCTTGTTCAGCCACTCCAGCCAGCCCCAGCCGAGCCTTCCGCTGAACGGGAACAACTCCCAGCCGCCCAAGTAGAGCGTGACCATGAGGGCACTGGCCGTGATCATGTGGGCATACTCGGCCAGGAAGAACAGACCGAACTTCATCGAGCTGTACTCGGTGTGGTAACCGCCGACCAGTTCCTGCTCCGCCTCGGCCAGATCGAATGGCGTGCGGTTGGCCTCGGCGAAGGAGGCGATGATCAGCAGGAAGAAGCCCAGGGGATGGAGCAGCAGGTTCCAGCATCCGCCAGACTCGGGCAGCATCTGGGCGGCCACGATCCGCTCGAGCCGCAGCTCACCCGAGGTCAGCACGACAATCAGGATGGCCATGGCCATCGGGACTTCGTAGCTGAGCAGCTGTGCGGCCGCCCGCATGCCGCCGTAGAACGCGTACTTGTTGTTGCTCGCCCAGCCGCCGAGAACGATGCCGTAAACGCCTAGCCCCGCGACGGCCAGGATATACAACACGCCAATGTCCAGGCTGGCCACCTGTACGCTGACCCGCCGTCCGCTGGCAAACTCAATCTGTCCACCCCAGGGGATCACCGCGAAGCCGATCATGGCCACGATGAAGATGACCGCCGGGGCCAGCAGGAACAGACCGCGATCGACCTTGGCGGGAATGAAGTCCTCCTTGAAGAACATCTTGATTCCGTCGGCCATCGGCTGCAGCAGACCCATCGGCCCGACCCGGTTCGGTCCGCGCCGGTCCTGCACGTACGCGGCGACCTTTCGCTCAAAGTAGATGCAGTACGCCACCAAGGTCATCATCACCCCGATGATCGCCACCATCAGCAGCACGCTGAAACCGAGTTGGGTCTTCAGCCAATCCAAAACGCCTCATCCTCGCCGTCAATGCTGATGCTTGGGCGGCGCCGGCGGCCGATAGACCTCGCCGAACTCCGGCATGCTCGCCGCCATCATGCTTCGCACGCGCTCGGCCTTGTACAGACCCTCGTATCCGGCCAGAGCATACAGATACTGACCGTCTCGCCACAGACCTTCGGGCGGATGCACCGCCCGCTCGAAGGGTTGCACAACGCCGTCGAAGTTGATGAACGTCCCATCCCGTTCCACCCAGGGGCAGGCCGGCAGGACCACGGCCGCCGCACCGCTCAGAGGGCTGGGGAACAAGTCCTGCACAACCAGGAAGCCGACCTGCTTCGCACCGGCTAGGAGCGTGTCGGGCCCCCGGCCGCTCTTGAAGTGGCCGCCGGCGATCCATGCGGCCGCGATGTGCCCTCCGGCCATGTGCTCGCTCAGCGATTCGCGGTCCATCGTGGGGCCGCCCACCGCCTGGATGACTCGTTCCACCCCGCGCCGGTTGGGGCACTTCTCGGATCGGATCGTGAACCCGGCGTCTCCCTCCGACGCCCCGACGGGAAACCGCAGATCCTCGCCTTCCGTCGGCACGTCGCCGAGGGTCAGGAGCGTACCCGGGGCGATGCGGCGCACCCAGGACGCCAGCAGCCAGGCCTCCTCGCAGGCCATCATCGGCGAGAGCTGCGCGGCAACCGCTTGATCGCCGTGCCTCGCCGCCGCCGCTGCAAACTCGCGGCCAATCAGGTCGAGCAGCCCGGGCCAGTCATCGGCCGCAGCCCCGTTCGGCATGCGGACCTCCGGCCGCACGATCCGTCTCGGATCGCGGAGCACCTGGTACACGTACCGCCCGTCGTCGCAGATCCACCAGCCGTTGACCTTCGGGTTGTGCCGCGGGCGGATGCGGTGGACGACGTTCTCGTTGTGATCCACCAACGTCGTGCAACCGGTGCTGCAGCCCGGGCAGATTGACGGCGTACTCCGGAGCATCCACACCCGCTGCGCGAAGAGGAAGTCCTTGTCCAGGAGACTCCCGACCGGGCAGAGGTCAACGACGTTGCCCTGGAGCTTGTTGGCCAGCGGCTCGCCAGGAAACACGTCGATCTCAACGCGGCTGCCGCGATTGACCACGCATAGTTCCTTCGTGCCGGTGACCTCGCGGGTGAACCGCACGCATCGCGAGCACATCACGCAACGGTCCTGGTAAAGCAGGGTGTGCGGGCCGATATCCTTCTTGGGATTCTTGTTCTTGACCTCGACCATGCGGGAGTCGGCGTGGCCGAAGCGCAAGGCGTAGTCCTGCAGCCAGCATTCGCCCGCCTGGTCGCAGACCGGGCAGTCCAGCGGGTGGTTGAGCAGCAGGGCCTCCATGACGTGCCGCCGGTTGGCCCTGACCGGCTCAGTCTCGAACCGAACCTCCAGGTTGTCGGCCACCGGTGTCTGGCAACTCGGAACCAGCCTCGGGCTCCATTCCAGCTGCCCGGTACGCGGGTTGCGGATCTTCATTTCCATCAGGCACAGCCGGCAGGATCCGACGATCGACAGGGCGGGGTGATAGCAGTAGTGAGGCACTTCGATGCCCGCTTCCAGCGCAGCCTGGAGGACGTTGATGCCGTCCCGGCACTGGATCTCGCGACCGTCGATGACGATCCTGGGCATACGTCCGCCGTCCCGCAGCCGCGCCGCCCGACGGGCGGCACGCGGCCATCGCTCACCACTTCCTGTTCGCTGCCTCCTGGGCCAGCACCGGCAACCGGTAGACCGACCGGTTGTTGCCCGAGAGGGTCTCCTCGACGCTGCCCGGCCGCTGGGCTTGAATGTGCCGCTCGAACTCCGCGCGATACTTCGACACGAGAGTGCGGATGGCGTAATTCGCTCCGTCCGGCAGGCCGCAGATGCTCTGCCCCTCCATCATGCCCATGGTGCGGGTCAGCGACTCCATGAGGTCGAGATCCTCGATCCGGCCCGCTCCAGCGGCGATGCGCCGGGCGATCTTGTGCAGCCAGTCCGTCTGCTCGCGGCACTGGGTGCATTGGCCGCAGGATTCCCGGGCATAGAACCGGGCGACGTTCACGAGGACGTCGCGCATGTCGGTGTCCTCGTTGATGACGATGGCTCCGGCCGTGCCCAGCCCGAGAAGCCCGTACCTCTGCGGATCATCGAAGTCCAGCCTGCAGTCGAGCTCGTCCGCGCTCAGAATGCCCACGGACAGCCCGCCGGGAATGACCCCCTTGACCTTCCGGTTGCCGATCATGCCCCGGGCGTACGCGTCGCCGAAGACGAGCTCGCGCACGCTCAGCCCCAGCGGGGCTTCGTAACAGCCGGGCCGGTTGACCGGCCCGCTGACCGTGTACAGCTTCGGCCCGGAGCTGCCCGGCGGACCCAGCGATCGGAACCAACCAGATCCTCGGGCGACGATGTGCACCACGCAGCAGAGCGACTCGACATTGTTGACCACCGTGGGTCGGCCGAACGCGCCCGAGGCCGCCGGGTAGGGGGGCTTGATCCGGGGCCAGCCGCGCTTGCCCTCCAGCGACTCGATCAAGCCGGTCTCCTCACCGCAAACGTACGCCCCCGCTCCGCGGTGAATGTGGCAGTCCAAGGACATGCTTGTGCCAAAAAGCCCCTTTCCCAACAGACCGGCCGCATACGCCTCATCGACGGCCCGCTGAAGAACGTGAAAAGTTTCACAAAACTCGGCGCGAAGGTATACGTAGGCCGTTCGCGCCTGGGTCGCGTGAGCGGCGATCACGATTCCCTCCAGTAGCTGGTGCGGATCGTGATCGACCAGGTAACGGTTGTTGAACGTTCCCGGCTCGGACTCGTCGAAATTGACGCAAAGGTAGGTGATCTCGCGCCCCGGCGGCAGCAGGCCCCATTTCACGCCCACGCGGAAGCCGGCCCCGCCCCGGCCGCGGAGGTCGGACGCCTTCACCAGGTCCACGACCTGCTGGGGCGACATCGAGGTGACCGCCCTGCGGGCGGCCTGGTAGCCACCGCGGGCGCAGTACACGGCCAGCGTCCGAGAGCCCTCGAGGCCGACGTTGCTCAGCAGGACCGGTTCATACCCGCCCATGGGTCATCTGTTCTCCGTCCCTCCAGCCGAGGCCTGGTCAGTCCGGCCGCGGTCGTCAGGGGGATCATAGAGGCTGCTGGGCGCGATATCGAGCCGGTCGTTGTCCGGGTCCTGCAGAATCGCGGGTACCTGTTGCGCGCTGACCCGAGAGTGGAGTCGCTCGTTGATGAGCATGCACGGCCCGTGCTCGCAGGCCCCGAGGCATTCCTCGGTCATGAAGCTGTACTGGCCGTCGGGCGTGGTTTCGTGCTCGTCGATGCCCAGTTCGCGCCGAACGGCATCGGCCACCGCTCGGCCGCCCATCAGCTCGCAGCTCAGCGAGCGGCAAAGGACGATGACCTTCCGGCCCCGGGCGTGAGGCCAGAAGTGGGTATAGAAGCTGGCCGTGTCCATGACCTGCGACGGGGCGAGGCCCAGGAGCTCGGCCACTTCCTTCATGACCTCGAGGCTCACGCAGCCGGCGGCTTCCTGAGCGATGCGCAGGGCCGGCAGCAGGGCCGCCTGGCGAGTCGGGTACCGGTCGAAAAAGGCGCGGATCTTCTCCTTGACTGCCTCGGATAACACCGGTGGTGCCCCCTCCGGGACCGCCGGTCGGCTACGATCGATCGCTTGCCAAGCCACAGCTTACGTTCCTCGTTCTCAAAGAAGCCGCCACCAGATCACACGATCGCACATCTCGATCGCGTTCACCAGCCGAGCTGGCTCTTCCCCCTGCAGTTCACGGCTGGCGGACTCGGCAACACTGGACGCACCATGCAGCTTTCTCAATGCTCCATTCTCAGTTCCCGAGCGTGGCCCCAGGCAAGCCCCGGTCACCGGTCCAGCTCCGCCGCGATGATGTTCAGACTGCCCAGAACTGCAACCACGTCGCTGATCTGGTGCCCGATGATCAGTCTGGGGAAGCACTGGTAGTTGTAGAAGCTCGGCGGCCGGCACCGGGCCCGGTAGGGGCATCGTCCGCCGTCGCTGGCCAGGTAGAAGCCTAACTCGCCGTTGGCCGTTTCCTGGGCGGCATAGGCCTCGCCGATCGGTGGGTGGAATCCCCGGTTGGTCATGATCCCCTCGAAATGATGGATCAGTCCTTCGATCGAGAAGTAAACTTCCCGCTTGTCGGGTAACACCATCTTGCTCTCGGGGCTCACATTCACCGGGCCGGCCGGCAGGTTGTCGATCAGGGTCTCGATGATGGCCAGGGACTGGCGCATCTCCTCCAGCCGCACCAGGTATCGGCCGTAGACGTCGCCCAGGGTGCACACCGGGACCTTGAACGGAACGCCAGGCGAGCCCCGGTCGTCCCAGTTGTCCGCGTAGCACAGGTAGGGCTCGTCCTTGCGCAGGTCGCGGTGCACGCCGGACGCCCGGGCCACCGGGCCGGTGACGCTCCAGGCGATCGCATCCTCCCGGCCCAGGTAACCGATCCCGCGGGTTCGCTCCATGAAGATGCGGTTGCGGGTCAGCAGGGCGTCGATGTCGTCCAGGGTTCGGGGCAGGGCCCGGGCGAAAGACCTCACCTGCCCGGGCCACTCGGCGCTGACATCCATGCTCAGCCCGCCGACCCGAGTGTAGCTGGTGGTGAAGCGGGCTCCGCAGACTTCCTCGAAGAGGTCATTGATGGCCTCGCGCTCGTTGAAGCCATAGAGGAACGCGGTCAGTCCGCCCAGGTCGAGAGCCCCGGCCCCGATACACAGCAGATGGTCCTGGATGCGGGCCAGCTCGGCGATGATCGTGCGAATGGCCTTGCATCGCGGGGTGATTGCGACGCCGAATAGCCGTTCACAGGCCGCGTGCCAGGCGATGTTGTTGGCCATCGGACTGACGTAGTTCATCCGGTCGGTGATGGTGACGTACTGGTTGTAGTCCAGGTGCTCCCCGAGCTTCTCGAAGCCGCTGTGCAGGTAGCCGATGTGCGGCGTGCAGGCCAGCACCGTCTCGCCGTCGAGTTCGAGCACCAGCCGGAAGGTGGTGTGCGTGGCCGGGTGCTGCGGCCCGAAGTTGAGCACCCAGACGTCCCCGCCCGGGTGTTCCGGGGCGAACCTGCTGGGCTCGGGTGCGGTTAGCGTGGCCGGCGAACTCATGCGGCACTCCTCGTGTGGCACGGTGGCGGCATCTCAGGCGCTCTCCCGGGTGACCTCTTCGAAGCTCGTTCGCTCGCCGCGGCCGCGGAGCGGGTAGTCCTTGCGCAAGGGGTGGGCCGCGAAGCCGTCCCAGGTCAGGATCCGCCGCATGTCGGGATGCCCGTCGAACCGGATCCCGAACAGGTCGTAGACCTCGCGCTCCGGCCATTCCGCCCCTTTCCAGATCGGGCAGACCGAGGGCAGCCGCGGGTCGGGATCATTGGCCAAGCACTTGACCCACAGCCGGTGGCCGTGCGGTACCGAAAGCAGGGCGTAGACGACCGCGTAGCGATCCCGGGCCTCGGGGTAGTTCAGGTAGTCGATCCCCGCCAGGTCGGCGAGCTGGTCGAAGCGGGTACGCGGATCATCCCGCAGAAAGCCCAGAACCTCCAGAAGGCGGGCGGCTTCGACCCGGATGCAGATCTGCTGCGGACCACCGCCACCGGCCGGCAGCAACGGTCCGGCCCGGAAGTCGATCTCCGGAAAACGCTCGTGGAGCGCCTGGATGACGTCGGTGTCCATCCCAGCTTAAACCTCAGAGAAACGGCTATTCCGCCGTCGAGCGGGATTCACGGAGTCCCTTGCCGCCGAACCCCGGTGTTCGGTGCCGGCCCTGGACGCAGAAGACCGTGCCGGAACGCCAATCGCAAAGCCCTGCGGGTGCGAGAATCGGGCAGCGTCTCTCTCAACGCTCCATTCCCCATTCTTCATCGCCCGGCGCTCCGCCCCGGGACACCGGTGTTCACCTGATAGAGCCGCTCGGCTTCCCGCGGTCCGCCTTGAACCACAAGTCCCAGTCCCTTCCCTCGTTCCCGGCTGCTCCGCAGTCCATCCTGCTCGACGATCTCCTGGATCATCATGATGCCTTCGATCAGCGTCTCCGGCCGCGGCGGGCAGCCGGGCACGTAGACATCGACGGGGATGAACTGATCGACGCCCTGGACGACCGCGTAGGTGTCAAACACGCCGCCACTGCTGGCGCACGCCCCCATGCTGATCACCCATTTGGGCTCGCACATCTGCAGGTACAGCCGCTGCAGAACGGGCATCATCTTGATCGCCACCCGCCCGGCGCAAACCAGCAGGTCTGCCTGCCGCGGGCTGAACCGGGCCACCTCGGCCCCGAACCGGGCGATGTCGTAGCGGCTGGCGGCCGTCGCCATGAACTCGATCCCGCAGCAGGCGGTCGCGAACGGCAGAGGCCACAGCGAGTTCTTCCGGCTCCAGTTGACCGTGTTCCTGCGGATCAGATCGACGACCAACTCCAGCCGCGTGGCCACCACGTCGCTGGGGGTCATGACATGGTTCGCCCGGCCGCGTTCCAGAGTGCTCAGCTCCATCGGAACACCCCCTTGCGCCAGGCATAGGCGAAACCTGCCGCGAGGATGGCTACGAACAAGCCCATCTCGGCCAACATGAAGCCCTTGGTCAGAAACGGCTGCCCATCGCGGATCAACTGGCCGACGGCCGACGACTCCGGCCCCCGGGTCACATCCTTGAACAGGGGCGCCCACAACCACAGGAAAACAATCTCGATGTCGAACAGGAGAAACAGGATCGCGACCAGGTAGAAGCGGACATTGAACCGCCCGCGGGCGTCGGCCACCAGGGGCATGCCCGATTCGTAGGTCTCGTTCTTGACCGGGCCGCTGCGTTTCGGGCCGATCAGGTGAGTCACGACAAGGATGCCGACAGCCATCCCCGCCACGATGAGCAGAAGGATGGCCACCGGTGCGAACGACCCAAACGCGAGTGCTGCGGCTTCCATGTGTCAATCTCGCTCGCATGCGGCCCATCCGGGACGCCGATGCAGGGGATTGTAGGTCGCACACCGGCTTTTTCAAGAAGCCCGTTCGCCTGCGGCTCCGATCGCGCGGGGCCGGGTGAGAAACGCGTCACCGATGATGGCCGCACGAATCTGCCGGCGCGGCCGACGTGGCCGCCCGGACCTAATCCGCTATGCACTCTGGTCGGAGGATTGTGTCACGATGCGAATCGTCGGGATGATGATGGTCGCCGCGTTCGGCCTGCCCCCGGCGGCCGCCGCACAGCCCGCTCAGTCGAGCACTCCCCAGGACAGCCCGGCTGAGGCGAAGGCGCCCGATGCCATGAAAACCCTCTACACTCGCAAGGTAATCGTCACCGCGGACGCCCTCGCGAAAGCGCTGGCCAGGCTTCAAGACAAGTAGTCGCGGTTCACGAGGTGCCGTGGGCGTGCCGCGCCGGGCAATCCTACCGGAGCACGCAGGCTTCCCAGAGTGCCCAGGCCTCCTTGTCGCCTGGGCACTCCTGCCCCTCACATGCCACGGCGGTGGTCAGATCAGTCGTCGCAGGTCTTGGACGCCGCGATGGTCGGGCCGCTGAAGCACTGGACGAAGGCGTCGAAGTCGGACGAATCGATGAGATTGTTGCCATCCAGATCCGGGCTGAAAAAGCCGTCGGTGTTGGTATCGTCCCGGTCCAGGCAATCGCACCGGCCGACATCGAACTGCTCCGCGATGGTGGCAGTGTAGCAGAGCTGCCAGAAGCCGAAATCGACCTGGTCTACGTCGCCGTCGCGGTCGATATCCGCGAACGGGTCGTTGCAGGTGCATGCGGCCGCTCCGGCGCAATCCGGATCGGCGCAATCCGTCAGCCCGTCCCCGTCGTCGTCGGCGTGGTTGTAGCAGATGAGTTCGGGCAGCGGTCCGGCCGAAGTGTCGTCCACGTCCACCCAGTTCTCAATGTCGGCGCTGTCCTCGTTGGCCACCAGGGAGGCGACCCCCGCGGCAAACAAGGGCGGCTCGGTGTCCAGACACGTGGCCTGCCATTCAACCGGTTCCGCCGTGTCCGCGACCCAGGCTCTGGCCCGCAACTGCACTCCACCGGCCACATTCAATACCTCCGCCCGCAGCCACCAATCCTTCGAGGGGTCCAAGCCCAGTTTCACGTTGCTGTCCGGGCAGGCATCGAATACCTCGCCGCCCAGCAGTTTCTGGATCTGCAGATAGCCTCGGTCGTCGATCACGAAGACGTAACCACTGAGCGTGTTGGTGTTCAAACGCAACACCCAGCCGGCATTCATCTCCGAGCTGGTGGGCGTGGTCGCAAAACGCGGGTTGGTGGACCACTTGATGAGCATCAGGCCGCTGGTGTCGGCCAGGACCTGCATGGGATCCAGCATCAGGCCCGAATCGTTGTCCGGGGCCGCGGTCGGCAGGTTGGCGAAGCCCATCCGCAGGCTGCCGTTGACCACCGACACCCTGAACTCGTCGACGCCCTGCATGACCAGGGCGGGGTCGAACTCAAACAGGCCTTGCGTGGTGCCGTCATCATAGTTCCGCGACCATCCCGCGGCGATAACCGGCCCGGCGGCCAGAACGCATGCGGTCACAGCCAGCGCGGTCGCTCGAATCATGCTCGACATGGATCATCCTCTCTTCCTTCCGGATCTACTCAATGGCACGCGGCCGGGCCCCGTCACAACGCGACGACAGGAACGCACCCGTCCGGGCTCGTGGATAGGCTCAGCATGGAGTGGGGCAGTCTGGCGGGGTCCGCGGCACCCCGTCGCGAGCGCAGGGGTCATCAGAATGGCGGATGATCCGACCACGGGCTCCTCCTTTTCAGAGGTGCTGCCGGGTCTTCGGCCCTTCGCCCCCCAGCAGCATCGAACGGCCCGCATCCTCGACGGACAGGTCCAGACATGTCGGCGAGCGTCGCCAGTCGGCCCTGCCGCCTCGGCACGGCGCGATGGCCGCTTGGGCCATGCCATGCGCTATGTTCAGAATAGACGCCCGGAACGCGGAGTGCAAGCTTTTTCCGGCCGCCCTGCCGACCGGATCATCACAGGCCCAGCTTCTCCATCTTGTGTCGCAGCCCCCCCCGGGTCAGGCCCAGAAGCCGGGCGGTTTCCGATACGTTGCCCTTGGTGAACTCCAAGGCCGCCTGGAGCAGCTTTCGCTCCACGCCGGACAGGGTGCAATCCTCACGGGCAAAATCGAACTGGGTGCCGCCGACCGGCGGCGTCGCGGCAACGCTCGCCCCTTCCAGGCCCAGCATGGAGGGCTCCAACTGGTCGGAATCGTTGATCAGCACCGCTCGCTGGAGGACGTTGGCCAACTCTCGCACGTTGCCCGGCCAGGGGTACCGCCGCATGACCTCCCGGGTTCGGGGGGGGACGGCAGGGACTTTCTTATGCAGGTTCCGGCAGAAGGTGCCCAGGAAGTGCTCGGTGAGCAGAAACAGGTCGTCGCCCCGGGTTCGTAACGGGGGCAGCTCGATGGCAAAAACCTTGAGGCGGAAGAACAGATCGGCCCGGAACGCTCGTTCCTCCACCCTGCGCTGCAGGTCGCTGTTGGTCGCGGCGATGATGCGCACGTCGGCCGATCGCTCGGCGGCTGCGCCCAGTCGCCGGTATCGCCCGCTCTCGATCGCGACCAGCAGCTTGGCCTGAGTCGAGCCCGGCATGTCGCCGATCTCGTCGAGGAACAGCGTGCCCTCGTGGGCGGTCTCGAACAGGCCCTTGCGGGTCGCCTTCGCGTCCGTGAAGCTGCCCTTCTCGTGGCCGAAGAGCTCGGCTTCGAACAGGTTCTCGGGAATGGCGGTGCAGTTCACCTGGACGAAAGGGCGGTCCGGCCGCAGGCAATGGTGGTGAATGTAGCGGGCCACGACGCCCTTGCCGGTGCCGGTCTCGCCCAGGATGAGCGTGGTGACCAGCCCGCCGCCCGGGTCGGCCGGCAGGGCCGCAATGCGCTGGGCGATGGAGAGCACCTGGACGATCTCCGGGCACTGGCCGACAATCCGGATATCCTCGGACTCGCGGCGCTGGGCTTCCTGGAAGGCATCCAGGCGATTGCGGATCCGGCGATTCTCGAGGCATCGATCGACCGCCAGGCAGACCTCCTCCATGGAGAGCGGCTTCTGGATGAAATCCACCGCCCCCTGTTTCATGGCCGCCACCGCCGATGCCACCGTGCCGTAGGCGGTGATCACGATGACCGGCACGTCCATGCCTTCCTGGTGGAGCCGGGCCATCAGGTCGATGCCGTTGCCGTCCGGCAGCTGGACGTCCAGGAGAATGAGATCGGGCAGCTGGCGATTGCACTCCGCCAGGCCCGCGGCGATCCGGTCGGCGACGCGGCAGGTGTGGCCGGCACGCTTCAGGGCCAGCTGCAGCGAGTAGCTGAGGTTCTCCTCGTCATCGATCACCAGAACATGGGCCATCGAGTTCAGTTCTCCGAGATCAGCCCGGGCATCAGGGCGTCAAACCGGCTGCCCTTGCCGGGTTCCGACTGGACCTTGAGTTCGCCGCCGTGAAGCCGCACCACTTTGTTGGCCATGGCCAGCCCGATCCCGTTGCCATCCGGCTTGGTGGTGAAATAGGGCAGGAAGATCTTGTGGTGAAGCTCGTGGGGTATCCCGACGCCGTGGTCCTCGACCGTGAGTCGCCATCGTCCGCGAGCCTCGGGAATCGGTTCGGCGGCCACCCGTACCGACTGCCCCTTCTCCGAGGCCTGAACAGCGTTGGTGACCAGGCTGACCAGGGCCTGCTCAAAGTGCAGGCTGTCCAACTGGACAGGCCCCATCTTCCGGTCCACCTCGATCTGAACGTCGATGCCCCGGCGGTCGAGCATCGGCCGCAGGGCGGTCACCACGCTGTTGAGCACCTCACCGATCGCAACCGGCTGCAGGTTGAGTTCGAGCGGTGATACCGATTGCTGCAGGTCACGAAGCCACTTCTCGAAGCGATCCACGGTGTTGATGATCCGCTTCTGGCACTCGGTGGTCTGCTCGTCATCCGCGTGGCTCTGAATGGTGGCCTCGGCCAGACCCCGGATTCCGGCCAGGGGATTGCGGATGTTGTGGGCCAGCCGGGTGACCATCTCGCCGGCCGCGGCAAGCCGTTCCTGCTCGACCATCTTGGTCTGCATCTCGATAATGGTCGAGCTCATCTGGTTGACCTCGCCGGCCAGGCGCCCCAGCTCGTCGCTGGCCTTCGGACGGATGCGGTACTCGAAGTTGCCGTGCGAGATTTGCTTGGTGGCTTCGCGGAGATCGGCGATCGGGTTCATGACCCATCGCCGCACGAAAAACACGCCCACCACACAGAGCACGCCACCGACCGCGGTGTTGACCACCAGGATGGTCATCACCTGCTCCTGGATGTGCGCGGCCTCGGCCACGTTGCGCTCCCGCTTCTGGCTGAACAGGCCGTTCGTCTCCAGCAGCAGGAGATCCAGCTGCACAAACGCCTGCTCCTGCTCCGGCGATAACTCGCCGGCCGGCTGGCTGGACGACCTTCTTGCCAGGAATTGCTGGGCGGCGGTCTTCTGGTCCTGCAACGCCCGCTCGATCGCCCGCCCCCGCGTATCCTCCGGGTCCTCCGACAGCCGGCTCAGGATCGGCAGCAGGGCTTCGGAAAACTGATACCGGAGATCCTCGCACTCCTTCGCCAGATCAGCCGGATTGCGGGCGTCATCGAGCAACTCCCGCTGCTGACGGAGAAGCCGGCGAAGCTGCCCGATCTGCTCCTCCTCGGTGGCCTCGGACTGGAAATCGCGGAAGGCCGAGTCAAAGTAGACCGCGATCCCCCAGGCGGACATGCCAAAATTCGCAGACAACGACACGACGTAAATGAAAATCAGTAGTCCAAATTTGTACCTGAGGTCCACGTTCAGCTCTTACGGTGATGGCTACTGCACGGGGTGCTGGTACTTCCAGTCCCACCCTCCCTGGGTCTGTGGGCGGGATGAGGAAAGAACCTGCCCCCCGATGAAGGCCGCATTCAGCGCACCCGCGTGACGCAGGGCGGGATTCCAGAACATGCCGCTCGCGTACTTGTCGTCCGCGGGGCCCGGCGGGGCCGAATAGTACGGGAGCACCCCGCGCTCCTTGGCCAGGGCACCGTCCACATCGAACGCCAGCGGCACCGATGGGTGGTTCATGATCCGCTTGGACAAACGCACTTCGCGCAGAATCTGCCGGCCGCCAACTTCCACGGCCGACCAGGCGAGACGCATGTTGAAGCCGACACTCACGTTCTCCAGCGGTTTGACCGCCTCGGCTTGGCAGGGCAGCAATGCGTGACGAGACAGAACCTGCGGGCCCGACGGGCAGATCATCGCCTGGTCCTCGGGCTTGTAGTCCGCAACCGCCGTCGGCGAGCCAAACGAAAACTGAGAGGCCCCCGACGGGGCCTTCCAGAACTCGTCAATCCCGTAAAGCCGCTCCTGGAAGTCCTCGATCCGGAAACCCGGCCACCCGTCCTGGTCGCTGTCCCCCCGCCAGGGGTGAGCATTGTCGTCGGCAAACTGAATGAACTCGAACGCGATCGTCTTCAGCTTGTTCTTGCAGACAAAACCCTGGGCCGAATTCCGCACCCTCGCCATCGAGGCCGCCACGATGCCGAGCATCAGGGCAATTATCCCCACCACCACGATCAACTCAATGAGCGTGAAACCCGGCTCCGCCGCCCCGGTTCGCCATCGCCACCGAGCCATCGGCCGAACATCGGGCCACCGGATGCCCTGGTTGAACCGCACCTGTCTACCCTCAACGCCCACACAGCGGGTTCGCCGACATGCCGGCTCCACTGAGACACGGAACCAGCAGCAGCATATCATCATGATCGACGTCATCGTCCTTGTCGAGGTCCGCGATACCGCATTCCTCATTCGGCGGCCTCATGCCTCTCCCACTCAGACAGGCCTGCAGACGGCCAAAATCGCCGAGATCGACGTCGCCGTCCGTGTCCAGGTCGCCGGGAGCGTAGCGAAGCGCCGGGATGGCCGCTATATCTGCCACGCCCACTGACCCATCATAGTCTACATCATAAACCGAAAAGTTGGTGCCGAATCGCGGTAAAACCACTTCCCCGTTCACCGACCCGTCGGCATCCGCCCCCGGTTGACCGTCATGCCCTCCGACGTAACTCCCCAGATTGGCCACGTCAAGCAGCGTCACCCGCCCGTCGCCATCGAAGTCACCCGGCATCACATTCGGGTGAATGTCCGTCCAAACAAACCACGAACCGGGTGATGGAAGGGTGTAACTCGTTCCAGCAACGATGGTTACGCGCCAGTAGATAGGATTCATGTACACGTCCGGGTCCTGGTCCTGCCAGGGCGCGATGATCGCAAAGTCCGGCTGCTCGCGCTGGGAACTGGTGGCGACCGCCACGCTGTAGACCAGATCCGACAAGGCTTCGTGGATACTGTTCTGGTTGGACGGATCGCCATCGTCGGCTTCCGGCCAAGGCTTGCCGTCCCCCATCTGGGACGAGCCGTTGTTGGTCAGCGGGTAGACCAGACTCACCGTCGTCCTGTTGGTCGCCATGCTGTGAGCGAACTGGACGCGGGATCGCGGCCAGTAGCTCCCCGGTCTTCCGAGACAACAGGCCACACTGTAGGGCTCATACCCGTGGGCTCGAGAGAAGAATCGCCCCACAAGACGCCAGGTCTCCCCCGGCTCGAAGATCAGGTCGCCATCACTGGGTTCGGCTCGAAGGATGCTCTCGATATTCCAGTTCTGAAGCTCGATGTGAAACTCCTCGCCGCTCCGATCCACCAGGGGGGGCGTAACGATGTTCTTGTCGAATGCCCTGTCGCTGATGGCCGCCCGCATGGAGAGAAAGGGCTCCCTCGGCAGACCACCAAACCGGCCGACGTTGCCCAGGTACCGCAGTTCCGGGCGATCCAGTTCCCCGCCCGTGTCCGGATTCTCATCCATGTCCAACTCGATGTATCCCAACACGGGATGCGGACCATACAGGAAGGGCTCAAAAGCCGGGTTCCCGCAGCAGGCCAGCGGCCCCGGAGGATTCACCAGCCCGCTGAAAACAACATCCAGACGGAAGAAATCGCTGCTCGTGGTCCATGTGCCCCAGAAGGGATTGCCCCGCGGATCGTAGCACTCCCAGTAACCGATGCTGTACGACACGATGTCGGGAAGACGATGGGCGGCGGGATCAACGGTCCCGGTCGCACCCGCATCGGTCCTCCTGATCACGGCATCACCAACAACGTCGGATTGCGTCCGGGCGATCGAGTCTGCCTGGCAGGCCGGTTCACCGGGCGCCGCGGCCACCAGCACCGGCACCCCGCAGGTCGCAATCAGCGCGAAGACCACCAAAAATACCAGCCGAGGAACGCTGACGCCATGACTCGGCTCAGGCACTCGCGCCAGCCTGCTCCCGGTGGCCGGTGTATTCCACGCCAGGTTCCTGGAGCCAGGCACGAGAGCGGTCCTTTCTGACGGGGAGTCGGTTCGGATCGGGGGAGGATGCAGGGCCCAACCCCATCACGGGTTGACGCCGACCTCCTCCCGTCCTCGATTGTGCTCCGCTAGCTGAACAAACGACGACCCCACCGATTCCGCCTCGCCGACCCTGACCATCTCAGGTCGTCGAGCCGCGGCGTCACGGCGCGGCCCTCGCATCGGGGCTCTTCAGCCTCGACTTCCATTCCTGACCCTATTCTATCACCGAGGGGCCGCATTGTGCACGCCCACTCCCGCCAACTTCATGGACGGGCTCCGGGAGGCCCCGTTGCATCCCATCTGCAGGCTCGATAGCCTGATCCGACCGGAATACCCCAACAGGTGAACGGCGGATGGGCGTTCGTGTGGAATGGCACTGCGGTTACGATCAGCTGGCGGCCCGGCATGGACTGGCCGACCTCGCCGCGGTGTTCTCTTGGCAGAACGGCGATCGACTCGACAAAGCTACGCTTGAAAGCTGGCGGCAGCGGTGGCGGATCAAGTTATCGGACGTCGAACCGTCCGCCGGCCCCAGGGTCCTATTCCTTAAGCGCTTCGACCACCCGCCGCTCCGGTACCAGTTCGAGCG
Source organism: Planctomycetota bacterium (assembly GCA_022711465.1). Taxonomy (GTDB): domain Bacteria; phylum Planctomycetota; class Phycisphaerae; order UBA1845; family PWPN01; genus JAGNEZ01. The sequence goes on from JAKLEZ010000002.1 coordinate 135,830, forward strand.
CTGGCGTCAAGGACGCTGGCTGGCGAGCACGGGCGGGACGGAGTGGGGGAATGCCCGAGCCTTAGCGGCGGCCGGCGTGTCGGCGGCTACGGCCGTGGGGTACGGCCAGCTGATGGCCGGCCCATGGGAGCGGCGGAGCTTCGTGGTCTTGGCGGAGGTCCGGGGCGAATCACTGGAGCGTTGGGTGCCTGGACATCTCGCTCCTGCCGCCTTCGAAGCCGACCGTCAACGACGACGGGCGCTGTCCGATCAGCTGGCGTGCTTTGTGGCCAGCTTCCATCGAGCGGGCTTTGTTCACCGGGACCTGTACCTGTGCCATATCTTCTTCGATGCCAGGGCGGACGCCGAGCCGGGTGGCGAGGGTCGCCCATGGTTCACGCTGATTGATCTCCAGCGCGTCTTCCGGCCAAAATGGCGGTGCCGGCGGTGGGTGATCAAGGATCTGGCCGCCCTGAGCTTCTCCGTGCCGAGCGACCGGGTCGGGCCTTTCGAGCGGTTGCGGTTTCTCTGCCGGTATGCACGGGCCTGCCCGCGCTTTGGGACCGCGCGTGAGCTGGCTGGACCGGTGGCGGCCAAGGCCGCCAGGATGGCGAGGCGACACCCCGCTCCCTTGGCAGGAAAGTGGAAGAGCGATGGGGCAACCTGAGAAGCGAGACCGAGGAGCGTCAGTAACAGGATGGAAAGCAACACAAGGGGAAGGGTGTGTGCCCGGGCCGGACAGGAGACGAGCCCGCCGAGTCCGGCTGGCCGCCGAAGTCTGACCGCGGACCGCTACTCATGAGAGTCGCACTGATCATCGAGCGAATCGAGACCTGGCGAGGGGGAGCCGAGACGTCTACGCTCCAGTTCGCCCAGCATCTGGCCGAATTGGGCGCCGAGGTGCACATCCTGACCACCACGCACGCGCCCTCGACTCCCGATCTGACCGTCGTTCCGATTCGTGCATCGCATCGGTTGCGCGGATCCAGGGCCATCGCATTCGCCCACCGCGTAGGCCAGACGGTCCGCGAAGGTAATTTCGACATTGTCCACAGCATCATTCCCTGTGCGGTCGCGGACATCTATCAGCCCCGGGGCGGGACGGTCCCGGAAATGCTCGAGCGTAACCTGGCCATCCGCTCCGCCCGCCTGGCGCGGGGACTGAAGAAGGCGGGGCAATGTCTGAACCTCAAGTATCGGGCGATCGCGCGCATGGAGCGGCAACTGCTGACCCGTCGACCACCTCCCTGGGTCATCGCTATCTCTCACTATGTCTCGGATCAGCTTCACCGCCACTACGGCTTCGACCGCTCGCGGGTTCGTGAGATCTTCAACGGCGTGGATGGGGACGAAACGCCGGTGCCGGTTCGTGTCCAGCATCGGGCTGAACTCCGCCGGCAATTCCGCCTGGCCGACAACGAGCTGATGCTGCTGTGCGTGGCCCACAACTTCAAGCTCAAGGGCGTGGACCGGTTGATCGAAGCGGTGGCCCGGATCGAGTCGCAGGGCGGCGTGGGCGGAACGACGGGGAAACGGCGGCTGCGGACCCTGGTGGTGGGCCGTGACAATCCGCGCGCGGCGGCCCAGCTGGCTCACCGCCTGGGGGTGGCCGATCGAATCACCTTCACCGGTTCCACCCAACGGATACAGGCTTTCTTCCACGCCGCCGACGTCCTCGTGCATCCCACGTTCTACGATCCCTGCAGCCGCGTCGTCCTGGAGGCCCTGGCCTCGGGGTTGCCGGTCATCACCACACGTTTCAACGGAGCAGCCGAGCGGGTAACCGACGGCCGAGAGGGCTACGTGATCGACTCGCCCATGGACATCGCCGCCCTGGCGGAGGCCATCATGCGGCTCGCCGATGACGACCACCGGCGGGCTTGCGCCGCCGCCGCCCCACGGGTCGTCGAGGGTGTGAGCATGCGAGTTCATGCCCAAAGGGTCTACGAGCTCTACATGGAAGTGCAGGCTGGTGGCGATTTGAGGCAAGGAGGGTACCGCTGATGTCCGGCGACACGATCGCTGCTGTCCTGTTCGTGGCGGCGGCATACCTATTGGGGGCCATTCCGTTCGGCTTGCTGGTCGGCTTGGCCAAGGGCGTCGACGTGCGCACGCGGGGGAGCGGCAATATCGGGGCGACCAACGTGGGCCGGACGCTGGGCCGCAAGTACGGGCTGCTGGTCTTTGCCCTCGACTTCCTGAAGAGCTTCGTCCCGGTGCTGGCCGCCGGCCGGTGTCTCCTCAAACCCGGCTCGGCCTGGGATCCGGCCGTCACCGGGTACCAGGGTTACCTGCTGTGGATGCTCGTGGCCGCCGCCGCCGTGCTGGGCCACATGTTCCCCGTCTACCTCGGCTTCAGGGGCGGCAAGGGCGTCGCTACCTCCCTCGGAGCCATGCTCGCCGTTTACCCACACTTCACGCTCCCCGGCTTGCTGGCCTTCGCCCTGTGGGCAGTCGTCACCAAGCTCTCGGGCATCGTGGCCGTCGGGTCCGTGACAGCAGCGGTCGCATTTCCGATAATATTCACCGTCGCGGCTCGCCTGTGTCGCGACCAGTGGGGCACGGGCGAACAGCTGTGGCCCCTTTACGTCTTTGCCGTCGTCATCGCGGTGTTGGTGGTTTACCGTCACCGCGATAATCTGAGGCTGTTGTTCGGCAAGGCCAAACCGCGGGACCGGATTTCAGGCGGCCCCGCGGCCTGACCGAAAGAAGATGGGGGTGGTCGTGTATTCGCGATGATCGCGACGCCGGCCGTCCCGACCGTGACTCGACACCATACTAGAGGAGAATCCGAGGCGATGAAGACCAGACTCATGGCAGCTCGTTGGGCGGCGCTCGCGGGAGCGGCTTTCGGGGCGTCCGTTTCGGTGGCCGCGGAGCCGACCGCCGCGACCTCGTCTCCGTCGGGAAGTGCGCCCGCCACTGCGCCCGCCACCCAACCTGAATCCGAGATCATCCTCTTTCGGGTGGGCGACAAGGCAGTCGTCACCCAGGAGGACTTCACCGCCGCCGTCCAACTCCTCAAGCCCGAGCAGTACGATGCCCAGGCGATGTCCATCGTCCGTCGTCTCCTGGAGCAGAAGCTGTTCGAGCTCTATCTGGCCGACCATCCGGAACTGATCCCGCCCGCCAAGCTGGAAGCCGAGATCGAGCGGCGAATGAAAAACGCCAAAATCGCCACCCTCGATGAGGTCAAGAAGCGCTTCGCCGAGAAGGGATTCTCCTTCGAAGCCTACGGCGAAGATTTGCGGGTCCGACTGGCCCGCGCCGAACTCATCCGCCGGGGCAGCGCTATCGGCGAGGATACCGCGGCGCTCAAGAAGATCTACGATCAGCATCCCACCGAATTCGACGGCACGACCGTGGATACGCGCCAGATCATGCTGGTCGTTGCCCCCACCGATACCCCCGCGGTCCGGGCCGAGAAAAAGTCGCGGCTCGTCAAGATGCGCGAAGACATTCTGGCCGGCAAACGCACCTGGGACCAGTGCGTGTCGGAGAGCGACTTCAGAAACCCGAACGGCAGCCTGGGTGCCTTCACCCGGCACGGAATGGTGCACGAGATGATCGCCAAGGCCGCCTTCGCCCTCGAGGTCGGTCAGTTCAGCGATATCATCGAGACGCCCCTGGGCTACCACCTCCTGCACGTGACCGCCCGCAAGCCGGGCAATCGGCCGTTCGAGGAGCTCCAGATCCAACGCAACATGCGGGTGTATTTCTCAGGCGCCAAGTACCAGGAGGCGATTGCGGAGAGCTTCCTGAAGCACCCGGTGGTCGGCGTCCAGCCGCCGCGCAGGCCCGCCAAGATAGGTTCCGCCATCAAGCCGTCGGCACCTTCCTATGCCGACCTGGAGCGGATGCTCTCCACCCGGCCGGCAGCCACTCGCCCAGCAGGGGCAGCCACGCGGGGGGCCGCCACCCAGCCGGCTAGGCCCGGCGCCACCCTCAGGCCTGCAACGAGATCCGCAATGAGGCCGGCCCCGAAACCCGCCACCGGGCCCGCTCCGAAGCCCCCTCTGCCCGCTAAACCCCCGGCCAGGTAGGCCAACGCCCGAACCGCATCCCCGCCGGCTGCCGTCGGCCGACCGCCCTAGCCCCGGTTCTCCGCCACGAGAATCAGGTCTGGACTGGTCTCCCGCTGGTAGGAAGTCTCTTCGTAACTGCCGAACCGGTACAGCGGCGAAGCACCCGATTGATCCGCCATGGCCGCCAGGTCCTCGGCTTCCAGCCCGGCAAAGCTTGAGACATCAAACCGGCTGACCATCCGGCCGTCAGCTTCGAGTCGCAACTCGCCAAAGTCGATGAACGCTCGTGCCCCCACACGATGAAGACCCTTCAGCAGGATGCGATCCCCATGATCGTCCCGGACACGCATCGACTTCTGCCATGTCGTCGGCCCTTCGGCAAACCTCCAGAGGTTGAGCACGTGGATGATGCAGATCCCCCCCGGTCGGACCGAGGCGACCAGGGCGGCCACCGCTCGTTCCATCACCTCCCGGTCGTCGGCCAGGGGCAGCGAGTTGCCGGCGCAGACCGCAACGTCGAAACGCCCGACCGGGCCGCGTTCGGCAAACGACCGCACCGTCCAACTCAGCCCGGTCGGCTGGCCGTGAGTCCGGCGGCAGTACGCGATCATACCCCCGCTCAGATCAGCCCCCTCCACCTCCAGCCCCCAGGAATGGAACAGGGCCGCATGTCTGCCGGTCCCGCAAGCCGCATCCAGCACCCGCCTGGCTCCGACACGCTCAAACCACCGCCGGTAGAAGGGGGCTTCATATGCCAACCGCTTGGGCCAGTCGATCAGCGCGTCATACAGGTCGCTGCGCTCTTCAAACACGCTGTCCTTCAGGGTATCGGCCACGCGATTCAATCCTCCTCGGAGATCGGCAGTCCATGCCCGGGCCTTCGCTCGTAGACCAGCCAGTAGGTGACCGGGATCACGAACAGGGTGAACACCGTCGAGGCGAGCAGGCCGAAGATCAAGGCCCACGCAAGCCCGGAGAAGATGGGGTCGATCGCGATCGGCAGGGCGGACAGCATGGCGGTGGCCGTCGTCAGCAGGATGGGGCGGAGACGAACGACGCGGCTTTCCATGATCGCATCAAACAGCGAACGCCCGCGGGCCAGGGACAGGTGAATAAAATCCACGAGAATGATCGAGTCCCGCGTGACGATACCTGCCAAGGCAATCATGCCGATCATGCCGGTCGTGGTGAAGAAGACCGAATCGGCGTACCCTCCAACTTGCCCCCCGATCAGGACGTTCAGCAGCCAGAAGCCCGGCATGATCCCGAGCACGGTCAACGGAATGGCCATCATGACCACCACGGGAATGACAAACGACCGGGTCTGTCCGACCAGCAGGATGTAGATGCCGACCAACGCCGCTCCGAAGGCCAGGCCCAGGTCGCGGAAAACATCCAGCGTGATCTTCCATTCGCCCTCGCCGGCGAAATCGACACGGATGCCGCCCGGCAGTGACCATGCGATCCCGCTGCCGTTGGTGAAGAAGGTCCGCCCGTCGACCGGCCTGGGGCTCGATCCGGCAACCCATCCACTGCCCGCGTTGTTCCTCCGTGCCGGGCCGGTGTCCCTCATCTCTTGCCCCTGCCCGGGGCTGTCCTCGAGAAGATCCGCCTCGATGTCCACCACGCAGTCGGCCGGCGGGCGTCCGGCGGTCTCGGCGAAAACGTACGCCACCCGCTGAAGGTTCTTGTGGTAGATGGTCTTGTCGGCCCGCGCCTCGCGCCACCTTCCCAGTTCCGCCAGAGGGACCAGGTTCCCGCGGCGCCCCGTGACGTTCAGTCGCGACAGATCAAGATCGCTGGAACGTAGTGCTCGCGGCAGACGCAGCTCAATCTGCAACGGGTTCCGCTCGCCAGGAACGCGAACCGTCCCGACATACTCGCCGGCCAGGGCCATCCGAACCGTGGCGGCAATATCCTCGACGGAGACCCCGTTGATCGCAGCCTTCTCCTTGTCGGTGTCAAACACCAGCTTCAGGCTGCTCGCTTCATCGCTGTCGTCGACATCGACAACCCCAGGCTCGGCGGCCATCCGGGCCCGCACAGTCTTGGCGGCGGCTACCAGATCCGCGTACCCATGGTCGGGCCGGCCGTAGATCTCCGCCACGATCGAGGCAATGACCGGCGGACCCGGCGGCGTCTCCACGATGCTGAGCCGGGCGTGGCCGTCGGCCGCAATCCGAGTCAGCTCCTTGCGAAGACGCAGACCGACCGCGTGGCTCTTCTGCGGGCGGCTCTTCTTGCCCACCAGATTCACCCGGATCTCGGCCACTTCGTTGCCCTGGCGGAGGTAGTAGTGGCGGACCAGCCCGTTGAAGTCCATCGGCGAGGCCAGCCCCACGTAGGAAACATAGTCCGTGACTTCGGGCACGCCGCTCAGAAACGCCTCCATCCGCCGCACGGTGGCGTCGGTCCGCTCGAGCGTGGTGCCCTGGTCGAAATTGAGAACCAGCAGCAGCTCGTTCTTGTTGTCGAACGGCAGCATCTTCAGCGGCACATGCCGGGTGGCGGCTAGTCCCCCGGCCACTACCGTCAGAATGCCGATGACCAGCAGAAAGGCCCACGCGGCCCCTCGGGAGCGGAGCAACGGAGCCATCAGCGGGTAAAACAAGCGGTACAGAAAAGCCCTCTTCACCACTTCCGGGTCGTCCTCGTCAGCAGGATGACCGGCCTCCGCTCCACTTGCCGAGTACTTCCGCCGCAGGAGGTGATACGTTAGCCAGGGCGTGATGGTGAACGCCACCAGCATGGACATGGCCATGGCGACCGGGACGTTCAGGGCCATGGGCCGCATGTACGGCCCCATCATCCCGGTAATGAACGACATCGGCAGAAAGGAGACAATCACCGCCAGCGTCGCGGTGATCAGCGGAGGGCGGATCTCGGCCACCGCCTCGAGGACAATGTGCCGGGTCGCACGGCGCCGCAACCCGAAATGCCGGGCGATGTTCTCCACGTCTACGATCGGGTCATCCACCAGCAGGCCCAGCGACAGAATCAACGCGAACAGCGTCACACGGTTGATGGTGAACCCGACCACCAGGTTGACCAGCAGCGTCAGCCCAAAAACAACCGGCACGGCCACGGCTACGATCAACGCCTCACGCCAGCCGAGACCCAGAGTCAGGACCGCCAGAACAAACAGAATGGCCACACCCAGGGCTTCGACCAGCTCGTTGACCTTCTCGTTCGAGGTCAGCCCCGCATTGCGGGTAATGACCACATCGATGCCGTCCGGTACGACTTCCTGCCTCAGCCGTTCACTCGCCGCCAGCACCGCCCGGGCCACGTGGACCGCGTTGGTCCCCTTCTTCTTGGCCAGGGCGATGGTGACGGCCGGCGTCGAAGTGCTTTCGGCTTGAGTCGTGCCCTCGGTAACACCGACCAGGGTGCCCGGCTGGTCGTGGTGAGACTCGAAGGCCCGGGCGGTACCCCAGCCGTGCCGAACGTAACTGGTGACCTCGGCCGGACCATCCTCAATCGCAGCCACATCCTTCAAGTACACCGGCCGGTCGCCGGAGACGCCTACCACGAGTCCCTCGAGCTCTCCCGCGGTGGCAAACGCCTTGCCCGCGTCCACTCTGACGACCTGATCGTTCAGCGTGAACTCGCCCGCCGACACGCTCACGTTGGCGAACTGCAGCGCCTGCCGCACTTCAAGCGGCGACACGTTGTAGGCCTGCAGACGATCGGGATCAAATCGCACGCTGACGACCCGCGGCTCACCTCCGACGACGTAGGCCCGGGAAACACCTTCGACCGCGGCCAACCGCACGACCATCTCCTCGGCCACGCGCCGGAGCATGTGGGATCGGGGCCGCGTCCCCGTCAGCGTCAACGTCACGATCGGCACGTCGTCGATCTCAACCGGCTTGATAATCCAGCCGGTGACGCCTGGTGGAACGGCGTCAAGGTTCTCGTCGATCTTCTTGTGCAGCTTGACCAGGCTCCGTTCGCGGTCCTCGCCGACATAGTAGCGAACGGTGATGATCGCCATCCCTTCCTTGGACATGGAGTAGACGTATTCCACGCCGTCAATGTGGTAGAGCAGCTTCTCCAGCGGTGTGGCGACAAGCTGCTCGATATCCTCGGCCGCGTACCCGGGGCAGTGGACGTACACGTCCGCCAGCGGAACGACGATCTGCGGGTCCTCCTCCCGAGGCGTGATCAGCAGGGCGGCTACGCCGGCAATCGTGGCCAGAAGAATGAGCATCAGCGACAGATTGGATTCGAGAAAAACGCGCACGATGGCGTTGGTGAAACCGTGGTGGGACGCCGCCAGCGCCGGAACGGCTGGATGGGCCGCAGGGGGTGTGTCACTGGAGCCAGGCATGCTCAGTTCCCCCTTTGACTGGCGGCGGAGCCGTTGCCCCCAACCGCAACCCGCTCGCCGGCCTGGAGGCCCGAAAGAACCTGGACCTTCGCCGGCTCATCACCCGTCGGCTTGAAGCTCCGCCCCAGTTGAACGGATCGCCGCACCAGCACGCCGCCGTCAACCACATCGACCACGTCCAGCTGCCCGATCCGTCGCACCGCGGCCTGAGGAACAACCAGCATCTCCACCTCATCCAACGGAATGATCAGCCGCCCAAACATCCCCGCATATACGCCCGGCGGGCAGGGACCGGTCACTTTGACCGAGAACGTCCGGCTGGCGGATTCCGCCTCCGGCACAATCTCGCTGATCTGGCCGCGGCAATCGAGGTCCAACGCATCAATCCGAACCGGAATACTCCTGCCGACCTCGAGCCGCTGGGCCAGCGACTCGCGAACCCGGGCGACCAACTGCATTCGCGTCGGATCGTAGAGCATCGCCAGCACCTCCCCCGGTTGCACGGTGTCGCCGACCTCCACCTTCTTGTCGACGACCACGCCGGTCAGCGGTGAATGGACCGTCGCGTAGCCGACGATGGTCTCCGCCTCTCTGAGAGCCTGCTCGGCCCGCTGCAGATCCGCCTCTGCTCCCTTCAGGGTGTTACTGGCCTTGTCCACTTCAAGGGGCGCGGCTGCTCCCTGCCTGCTCAGACTCTGGGTGCGGTCATACTCGACCTTGGCTTGGTCCCGACTCGCCCGGGCCGAATCCACGGCCGCCTTCGCCTGGTCGCGGCGGGCCTTCAGGTCCGTACTGTCCAGTTCGACCAGCACCTCGTCCTTGGCGACCGCCTGTCCGGCCTTGACGTGGACGGCCACGACCTTGGCCAGCAGCTTCGACGCCACCGCGGCCTCGTGCACCGCCTTGACCGTGCCGACCGCGGTCTCGTGCACCGGAACTCGGACGCCGACCACGTCAACCAGGACCATGCCGTCGATCGGCCGCCCGCCCGGCGAGGGGACGGCATCCTCGCCGATCTTCGGTCTGAACACCCCAACCAGCCAGAGCATGATCGCGACGATCGCAACCAGCATGCCCACGCCGAGAAGGCTTGTACGAAGCGCCGATCCGTTCCGCCTGTTGGCCATGGCTCTGGGTCCTCGCCGCTGTTCCTCTCCGTACCCTCACCTTCTTCCCTGCCGCACCCATCAGAAATACCGCCCAATCAGCGGCCGGAGCCGCTCAACCACGGCCGGGCTGACCTTGGATTTGTCCGACCAGATGGCCATCGCCAGGGCATCGTCGTAAGGCCACTTCTCGTCGAGCTGCCGGGCCAGCATGGGAACCGCCGCGCGAAGCAGGGCCATGCCCTGGTCGGTCACTGCCTTGAGGTTGCCGATGATCTCGGCCAGAAGAGCCTGGCGGCTCTTGCCCGGTTCGTGCGGCCGCCAGCAATCATAGTCGGTCGGCAGGGCAATCAGGGCGTAGCTGATCTCCGCCTCGCGGGCCAGCTTCGCTTCCGGCAGACAGGTCATCCCGATCAGATCACCGCCCCAGTCCCGGTGCATTCGCGACTCCGCCAGGGTGGAGAACTGCGGGCCTTCCATGCACACGTACGTGCCTTTGGGATGCACGACCGTGGCTACCTTGCGGCCCGCCTCGATCAGCAACCGCCGCAGCTTGGGACAGAACGGCTCAGCGTACTCGACATGAGCGACCAGGCCTTCGTCGAAAAAGGTACCGGCCCGCTTGAAGGTCTTGTCGATCACCTGGTCGCAGATCACCAGATGCCTGGGCTCAACCTCCTCACGCAGGCTGCCCGTGGCTCCGCTGGCCAGAATGTGGGTCACGCCGAGCTTCTTGAAGGCGAAAACGTTCGCCCGGTACGGAACAGCCGATGGATTGAGCAGATGGCCAGGACCGTGGCGAGAGAGAAAGGCGATCTCCACGCCTGCCCAGCGGGTAACCAGGATCGGGCCGCTGGGTCGCCCGAACGGCGTGTCCACCTGAACCTCCCGCCCCCCGACCTCCGCCTCCAGCGTCTGCCCCAAACCCGATCCACCGATAATCCCGATCCGTGGTCCCATGCCCAGTGACAACCTCCTCGCGCTGAAGAGACAAACCTTCGAGCTGGCCGCGATTATAGTCGCGGGGCGCCGGTGCGCCTTCCGCCGGTCCATCGGCCGGTTGCCCCTCGCCCCCTTCGACCGGTCCCAGCAGAACCGATCACCTCGATACCAACGCCGCGGTCACCGAGCTCGGGAACTCGCCGGCCATCATCACCCAGCTTGCGACCGCCGCAACCAGCCCTGCACCGACCTTGTCCCCCTCCATCCCACGTATCCTCCCGGTGTGGCAGAAAGCACTAGCCGCTTCTCTGGGGCGATTCCATCGGGTACCCGGCGGGACACCCCATCGTGCTTACCTCCACCGCAGGGCATCCGGTGAATAATTTGAAGACATCAATAGTTGTTCTCCCGGAAGAATGTGATTGACGAGACCCAAACCCCATATTAGCATAAGTGCCGATAGAACATAGGGCTCGGCGCCCCGCACCCATTCATCGGGTGAGCTCCAACGTGGGCCGGTCGGACGCCGGCCGCATGCACCCGACCAGGATATGAGCCATGCCAGAATACCAGCAAGCTCAGCAAGTACAAGAGTTTACGAACGAGATCTTCGAGATCTCGAAGGCCAGCTGGACCGCCCAGAATCGCCGCCGCAGCAAGACCCAGCACGAACTGACCGAGGCGGAGTTCCTCGCCCTGGACATCCTCGCCAAAGCCGGCCGATCACTCAACGTCGGGGAGATCCAACGCGAGATTGGCGTCCTGCCGGCGCAGATGTCCAGAATCATTCGTGCCCTGGAAAGCAAAGGCGAAAAGCCGCTCGTCACCTGCCGCATCAACCCCGGCGACAAACGCAAGATCGATGTAGAGCTCAGCCCCGCCGGTACCGAGGCCCATCACGCCTACCGGCAGGTCAAACTCGGAACAATCCAGCAGATGCTCGAGGGCCTCGACGAAAAAGACCGCAACGAACTCATGCGATTACTCCGAATTATTCGCCAGAACATTCATAAGTCCTTACATAACAATGCATTATAGACCCTTGCGGATTTGTTTCTCATCTGCTAACTTTTTCCCGATCATGACTGTCTAATGGCATGAATGGACCGAGCTATGATGGTTCGAGCTTGTAAGGAGTTGAAAGCCATGACTGCAAACAAAAACAGGATGATCGTTGCCGGATTGGCGGCTGTTGCTGTGGTGGGTGGGGTGATGGCAGAGGGGACCCAAGCTCAGGTCATCAGTACCTACTACACCTCGTATTCCGCTCCCGTGGTCTATGCCCCGTCCCCGGTGGTCGTTGCTCCCGCCCCAGTCGTGTATGCCCCAGCCCCGGCCGTGATCGCCCCGGCGCCCGTGGTCTACGCTCCAGCCCCGGTGGTGTACGCTCCGCCGGTCCGGAGTATCTCCTTTGGATTCGGCTACGTCAGTGGCCGGCACTGCTATGGCGGGCCCCGCTACTACGGCCCGGTTCACTGCGGCGGTCGATCCTTCGGCTTTAGCTTCGGGCACTCGCATCACCGCCACTGAGCGGAATCGTGCCCGATTCAATAGACTGTTTTCGTAGGCGGTGGAGTCTACGCGGCATCAAGCCGGGCGCGGCGCCCGGCTTGATTTATTGGGATTCCACCCTGCCATCACCGAGTGATGACCCGCCGAGCGGAGGAGCTAGGTCGGCAGAGTCGCCTCTGCCGAGCGGTGCCGGACACGGCCGGTCAGGCCAACGCCAACCCGAGAACTCCTCCCACCGGCCGACTTACCGGACCACCCACTCCATACGTTCCGTTCATCCCTGCGCCTCGCCCGGCGCGGTATCGCGGCAAGGTCTGTTGTTGACGCGGATCCCAAATTGGGATACACAAGAGCCTTCCTCCATTGGAATGGCATTCGGGGCTTACCGAGCGATTATGTCCGAATCACAAGCCGAAGGTACACTGGAACTCACTGAACAGGGCGGAGGCTTCCTGCGCTCCGCTCAGCGAAACTACGCTGTGCATCCGACGGACGCCTTCGTACCCGCGGATCTTGCCCGCCGCTTCGCCCTCCGCGGCGGCGAGAGCATCACCGGCATGACCCGCAACACCCAAGGTCGCTACGGCGGCTTCCAGTACCGTTGCGCCCTCCAGACCCTCGTCACCATCAACGGCCGGGACCCCGCAGACCATCCCGAGCGCCCCCAGTTCAACGATCTCATCGCCGTCGATCCTAAGGAAACCATCCGGTTCGAAACCCCCAGCGGACCAATGTCCATGCGGGTCGTGGACCTGATGACGCCGATCGGCCGCGGCCAGCGCGGCCTCATCGCGGCTCCCCCTCGGACCGGCAAGACCGTCCTGCTCCAACACATGGCCGCCGGTATCGCCGCCAACCACCCCGACGTCTACATGATGGTCCTCCTCGTCGACGAGCGACCGGAGGAGGTCACCGAGATGCGCCGAACCGTCCGCGGCGAAGTCGTGTTCTCCAACAACGACCAGGACGCCACCAGCCACATCCGCATCGCCCGGCTCATGATCGAGAAGGCCAAGCGGATGGTCGAGTCCGGCCGCCACATCTTCATCCTCCTGGACTCCCTCACCCGCCTCGGCCGGGCGTTCAACGTGGCCGTACGCTCAAGCGGCCGAACCATGAGCGGCGGCGTCGATATCCGGGCCCTCGCCGAACCCAAGGCCATCTTCGGTTCCGCCCGTAACATCGAAAACGGCGGCTCCCTGACCATCATGGCCACCGCACTCATCGAAACCGGCAGCCGAATGGACGAACTCATCTTCAACGAGTTCAAGGGAACCGGCAACATGGAAATCATGCTCACCCGCGAACTGGCCAACCAGCGGATCTGGCCGGCGATCGATCTGAATATGTCCGGCACCCGAAAGGAAGAACTCCTCCTCGGCAAGGAAACCGTCGAGAAGATCTATCGCGTTCGCCGCCAGATCGCCTCACTGCCCAACCTCAAGGCCATGCCCCTCCTGCTGGAGGGCCTGGCCAAATTCCCCGACAACGCCCGATTCCTGGCGAATATCGCTAGGTAGAACCGACACCACCCTCACCCAAGGGGCCGGTGACCCGCACATGCGGGGCTCGGCCGCGAGGCCGGACCCGAGAAGCATGCGCCACGTGTACGCCGCTTCCCGTCGAGCAGCGGCTCGACGAGGCCTCACTCCAGGTTTCGTTGAAAGCGGCCGAAGTCGTCCTGGTCGACGTCGTTGTCGCCGTCGAAATCGGCCTTCAGGCTGTCAGCGGATCCGTCGTGGGGAATGGCCGGCCCCGAGACGCTCGCCAGGAACCGCTCAAGGTCGGCCTTGTCGACCTGCCCGTCGCCGGTGAAATCTCCCTGCACCGGCGGAGCGGCGATCACCGCAGCCACCGCGTACCAGCCCATCGCAATCCGTTGCCCCCCGGTCGAGTTCAAATGCCCGCCATCGCTGGTATACCCGCTGTACAGCTTCTGGTAGGTCTTGCCGCCGGAGGTGAATGTGGACGGGTGGCCGGACGGATCGTGGGCCTCCATGTCGGCCAGATCGTACAGCAGCTTGCCGTGCTCCTCGCAGTAGGTCCGCACCGCCTCGTTGTACCGGTTGCGGAGGACGTTGGCCGAGTCCTCGCCGGTCGTCAGCGGCATGGTGATGTACACCACCACCGTGTCCGGATGGTCCGCCTCGATCGCTGCCAGGGTATCGACGTAGGTCGTCGCACTCGCCGCCTCGTCGATGTAGCAGAGCTTGTCCATCACCACATCGACGGCCGGAACCCGCCAACCCGCGTTCCTCACCGAGCGATCGAAGATGGTAAACTTCGATTGCCAGCCCGGATTGCCGCGACTGCAATCATAAATCCGACCGTTCACCGTCGGCGACGGCGGATTGTTGGCCTGCTGCAGCGAGCTGCTGTATCCGACCGAGCTGACTTGGAGTTGGTAGCGGGTCGGGTCGGCGGTCCGCAGGCTCTTCATGCCCGAGATCATGTTGCCGCCAACCGACGCATGGCTGAAAAACCACTTCTGCTGGCCGATGGCGTCCATCGTGGTTTGCGGCAGCGAGCCGACAGCGTCGATGTCACCGTGGTCAATGATCGCGCCCGCAGAGGGAATCGTGAACAACACGCCAGCACTGATCGCGGCAACAATCGCGAATCGCATCTTCCCTCCTCCTGTGATCGGTGAACCTCTTCCCGGGCAGCTCCCGTCCGACCCCCGGCCGTGGCCGGCGCTCGCAGAAACCCAACGGTCGAAACCGATGAGGCCGGAAAATGAAAAACACCGGTATAGACTTCTTCTTATTCTATCCCGCCTCCACGCCGCATTCAACGACCAAGCCGGGTTGCGCCATCCTCGAGCTTGATGCCGGCACCGTGCACCCCCATCGATGCCCTTCCGGACATGCCGCTTCATGGCCCGAGCCACAAGCCATCGACTAAACCACAACACGGTCGCATGCCGCCGCCGGCGATCATATCACCCGCCCCGACGACCCCTCGACCTTGGAACCTCTCTCCGTTGGTGTGATGCCGGCGTTTCGCCGGTGCTGATTCAAGCCGCTTCTCTGTCCTCGCCGAACCTGATGGAGTAGCCTCTTCAGTCACTCCCGGTGATGGTGCGGCTCACCGCCCTGCGCCTTCATCACAGCCTCCACCGTCTCGATCCGGCGCCTTTCACCGGGACGGCCGGCGTGTTCTTCCCAGGAGGGCCGGTGTGAAAGGAGCATGCCCTCCCCGACCGGCGGTAATCGATCAGCCCGCTCCCGCCAGAAACCAGCAACCGATCGCCGGGAACGGACTCGTTGGCTTCGTTTGGCGCTCCACGCTCTCAGGAAATGAAGGCGAAAAGCCCTCTGGCAAGCTCGAAAACGCGGTTCCCGCCCCGGCACCGTGGCTTCGTTCGGCATGGAGCCGATCACCGACCCTCGGCGGCCGCCGGCCGGAGACAGAAACCTTCCTCCCTTGGCCGGACGGTGCCCTCGGCTCCGCCAAGACGGCCTTCGCCTTGGACACCGGGTCCGGTCGGAGGAGCCCACGACGACCCGCGGCCGGCGACCAGCACCCTCCGGGTCCCTCGACCGAATCCCGCATTCTTGTTGTCCACCGGCCGGTGGGCGGGTATGATCACCGCCCAGTTTCGCAGTCAAGATTTCGGCCCATAGGTACCGATAGCGATGAGCATGGGCGAGGTCCGAAACAAGAGCAACATCGGCGCGTCGGGTCGCGCGGTCGTGATTGCCCTGCTTGCCATGGTGCCCGCCTGCGCCGATCGCCGCTACGAGCCATTCGCCGAAATACGAGCCGGCGTGGCCGCTCACCACGGCCAGCAGCTCCTCAGCGCTCAAGAACTCGACGCCGCCCTCGCCGAGTTCCAGAACGCCATCGAACTGAATCCCAAGCTCGTCGACGCCCACGCCGGCCTGGGCAGCGCGTGGGAGGCGAAGGGCAACTACGAGGCCGCCGCCCAGTCGTTCGCCGAGGCGGTCCGACTCGATCCCTCGAGCCTCGACAACTCCCTCTCCCTCGCCCGAATGTACCAGAAGCTCGCCCGCTTCGCCGATGCCGTTCGAGCTTATCTGCACGCCTGTGAACTCGATCCGAAAAGCTACAAGGCCCGGTTCAACCTCGGCGTCTGCTACCATCAGGCCGGGGCCCTCAACGATGCGATCAAGGCCTATGAACAAGCCATGGCCCTCGATCCCGGCCAGCCGGGCGCCGCCCTCAACCTCGGCGCCGTCTACGATAGCCAGGAGAAGTATTACGAGGCAATCCATGTCTACAACGAGTCGCTGGAGCGCGATCCCAGCCAGCCGCTCGTGCTGATCAACATGGCCGTCACCATGATGAAGCAGGGGCGAATCACCAACGCCCGCAAGGCCCTCGAGCGCGCGGTCGAGATCGCCCCCGCCGATGCCATGGCCCACGAACGCCTCGCTTACTGCTGCCTCGTGGACCGGGCCTATGACGTCGCCCTCCAGCATTACGACAAGGCGATCGGGATCGAACCCCGCATGGCCGAGGCCTACGCCGGCCGCGGAGCCGTTCGCATGGCCCTCGCCCTCCAGCAGACCAACAGCGCCACGCTGCGCGAACAGGCGGTCAACGATTGGCACCATTCTCTCGAACTCAAGCCCGACCAGCCCAAGATCCGCAAGCTGGTCGAGAAGTACCAGGTACCCAAGAAGCCCGAGGATACCCTTACCAGCATGCTGGACGGCTCAAAATGACCATCGCAACCCTCCGACTCACACTCTGGGCATCGTGCACCGCTGTCCTGATGGCCAATACGCCCTCTCTGGCCGCACCCCCCGGTACGCCCGACAACAGGACCTGGGCCGATCGGGCCCGCGAAGTCGCCACTCGCCGATTGGCCGCCGCGAGTACTCATCCCGGATCGCCGTCGCATCCGTCAGGCCCGGCAGACGAAACTCCGAAACGCCCCCACGCCTTCGAGATTCCATTGATGCACCTGGCCGGCGCCGCCGACGCGACCACCTCGGCAAATCCCAGCCAGCCGGTCTCCGCCGCTGCAAGCCAGCCTGCCGAATCGACCTCGCTCCGGACGGCCATCGAACGCGGACCACGACCACACTTGGGTTCGACTCTCAAGCGAGATCTCATGGAGTTGCCCGAACTCCTCTGGCACGACACCAAGAAGGTCTACGGCGATCCCGGCAACCTCATCTTCCTGTTGGCGGCCGGCGGCGCATCCGGGGCACTGCGACCGGAGGTGGACGACGACATCGACGACCACTACGAACGTCATCACACCTTCCGGGGCGAATGGCCGGATACCTTCGGAGCAATGGGTAACCCGATCACCCACTTCGCCCTGGCCGGCGCCTGGTACCTCGCGGGCCAGCAGTTCCAGGACATCAAGACCTATGAGGTCGGCAAGCGCGCGGTCAGCGCTCTGACCATCACCGGCGTCTCCACCGTGCTGCTGAAACTGGCGGCCAACACCGAGTCGCCTAACGGCGAGGAGTGGGCTTGGCCCAGCGGCCACGTGTCCAGCACCATGGCCCTGGCCACCGTGCTCAACGATGCCTACGGCCCGCTCGTCGGCGTACCCATGTTCGGCATCACCGGCTTGGTGGCCGTCGAACGAATCGACGATCGCGAGCATTCATTCTCCGACGTGGTGTTCGGCGCCGCCCTCGGCTGGGTCGTGGCCGAAACGGTCATGAAGGAGCATCGGCCGGAGATCTTCGGTGGCGAGATTGTCCCCTACGCCGACCCGGTCAACCGCACCGCCGGCGTGGCTTGGGTCAAAGCGTTGGGTCAGTGAGCGGCCTGCGCCACGGCTCGTATTCTCTTCCGGCCAGGGCACGCTATCATTCATGATATGCCCGCCCTTCGGGCGATCGGAGATTTCAGCTCCAGGAGCATAGGCCAGCATGGACGATGCCTTCAAGACCCAAGTTGCCCAACCTCTCGGCTTGATCGCCAGCGGCAGCTTCGTTCTCACTGCCCGCGAGGGCGGCCACTCAACCGGCATTCTCGTGACCTGGGTCCAACAGGCAGGATTCGATCCGCCAACCATCACCGTCGCGGTCAAACACGGACGACCGATCGAGGCCATGATCAAACGCTCCGGCCACTTCGTACTGAACATCATTGGCGAAGATTCGGCCAAGATGTACAAGCACTTCGGCAAGGGCGCCGGCGCTTCCGAGCCCGCTTTCGAGGGACTGGCGGTCAGAAATGAGACCACCGGCGTGATCGTGCAGGACTGCATCGCCCACCTCGGTTGCAAGGTGACCGGCAAGATCGAAACCGGAGACCATACGGTGTTCGTCGGGCAGGTGGTCGGCGGTGCCATCCACAACAACAGCAAGCCGCACTTGCACACACGCCTGAATGGCTTCAACTACTGATGCTGATGCAGGGGATGCCTATGGGGTCTGGGACAGAAGACGCCGCTCCCGTCGCGAGTGAGCGGCTCCGCTGGCACCCGCTCGCGACGCTCGGTTCGTACGTTTCGGCGGCCAGACCCACAGCTACGGCCAGAGGGAACCGGACTCGCGGCGACGTCCATCCCCGGCAGTCTTGCACCGCATGGAGGTGCAGGCGTGTTGAAGTCCTTGATCGCTTCCGTTTGTCCGAAAGGCAGTTCAGTCCGCGACCCGGATGGCTTGACTCCTCACTGGACGTTCGCATGATGGTGGCTGACCTGACCCTGGAAGGAGGACTCGCCATGGCCGCGGACCAGCCTCAGAACCCAGCTCAACCGCCCCCCCCGAGCATTCCGCCGGAAGAACTCAAGCGCGCTTTCCATGCGTTCAAGAAACGCCTCAAGCTCGCCCGACTCGATGATGAGTCCCGCCTCGGTCATCGAGCGATGAGCACCGGAGGCAAATCGACTATCCAGGGAATCCAGCCGCCCAGCCAGTATCCCAAGGCGGTCTGGGAAGAACTCGTTCGCCAGGGAAAGCTACTCTATGCTGGTCAAGGGCTCTATGAGCTGCCCAAGTAGCATCCTGGGATCAGCCTCGGGCCGCGACCGGCCCAGTCCCGGCACTCGAGGTGCGGCTACGCCTGGATGGGCTCAACCGGAAGACGGATCTCGATTCGAAGTCCGCCGGTCGGCTCGTTGAAGGCCGCCGTCGTTCCGCCGTGAAGTCGCACCGCCTCGCGGGCGATGGCCAGTCCCAATCCGACCCCGCCGGTCTGCCGATCGCGGTCGTCGCCCACACGATGGAAGGCACGGAAGATGTCCTGCAGCGAGCCCTCGGGCACGCCCGGACCGTGGTCCCGGACGCGAATGACGGCCCGCAGCCCTTCGGGTGTGGCCTCGCCGGTCAAGGTCACTTCCACCTCAGTGCCGTCCGCCGTGTAACGGATCGCGTTTCTGATCACGTTCTCGATCGCGCTGCGCAGGAGGGTGGTCGTGCCGGTGGCGATGTATCGCTCGCACGGGGTCAAGGTCACAGACCGGCCCCGGCTGCGAGCCTCGAAGTCCGCGTCCCCCACAATCTCGCCCAGCAGCGAGGACAGCTCGATGGCCTCCTTCAGGGCCGTGGTATCCCCGCCTTCGAGCCGGGCCAGAATCAGCAGCTCGCCGATCAGGTCGTTCAGTCGCTGGACCTCGCGCTCGATGCGGCCCAGGGCACTCTCCGCCTCCGGACCGGCCCGCTGGGCGGCCAGAGCCAGGGCGACGTTCAGCCGCGCCAGGGGCGAACGCAACTCATGGGACATGTCGCGCAGCAGCCGCCGCTGAGCGGATACCAGCGACTCGATCCGCTCGGCCATGAAGTCGAAATCCCGGCCCAGATCCCCAATCTCGTCGCGGTGGTGGCCGAAGATGGTGCCCATCCGCACGGTCAGATCGCCGCCGGCCAACCGGCGGGCGGATGCGCCCAACTTCCGCACCGGAGCGGTCAGGTAGCGGGTCAACAGGTAACACAGCACCCCAGCCGTCGCCACGATCACCGCCAGTCGCGGGATCAGGGTCTCAGGCTCGGAGAACATCGGAGGAGGCGACGGCCCGGGCGGCAGCTGGGCGACGGCGACGTATTGCCTCCCGTCGGAAGCCGCTACCCGCTGGGCGATGAACGGCCCGTGATCGGGCGCCTGGGGAGGGCCCGGCGGCCCCGGAGGCCGGGGCAGGTCCATCGAATCCGCCTCGCCGGACTCGCGGGCTCGTGCGATCAGGGCCGCCGCGCCGCCGGACCTCTTTCGCCGCTTCTGGGCGGCCTGTGTGGCCCGCTCTGCAGGGTGGGGCCCGTTTGCCGCTTATCGGGCTCGGCAGGCGGAGCCGGTGCTTGGCTGCCGGCGGTGCGACGCTCACGTCCGAGAACCTCGGTTGAATCGAGTGTTTGGACGGGCTCATTTCTTTTTCCTTTGGCTGCGACCGATTCTGAATCATATGTTCGATTGGGGACGTACTCCGGCAGCTGCTCGAGGGATGCTGAAATGGGACGGCATGGCTCGATGACTGTTCGCGCCGCAATGACCGTGTCGATGGGGGTCGCCGTGGCGGGGGCGCTATGCGGTGCAGCGGCCCTTTTCGTCTTTCAGCTCCATCGAGGCCAAGACCGTGCTGAGCAGACGAGGGTCTCTGCAATCGCGGAGACCTACGCCGCGCAAGTGGCCGAATGGGTCGATGCTCGCCAGCAGCTAGAGGTTGGAGCATTCATCGACCGGGTACGATGGCATCCCACGACTCTGCTGATCGCCGTTCTTGATGCTCGTCAGGACACCGTCGCCAGTCGCGGGGACGATTCGATACTGGCTCGGTACTTGGCTCGACCGCTGGCCAGCAGGCCAGCGGTTCGGCCCCAAGCCTGGAGCGTGCCTGCCGATCCGACCCACCCCCGGCCGCCAGGGAGTCTGGTGGCCGTGCCTTTGACCCTCCCCGGGTCAGAGCACCCGGTGGGCACGCTCCTCTATGCCGCTCAGCTTCCGGACAGCACGTCCGGGATCTTCCGTCAACTTGTTGTCGGTTGTCTAGGGCTCGCGCTGGTGGGCTTGTGTTCCGCCGCCCTGGGGGTGCGCTGGTTGAGGGGCCGGGTTCTAGCTCCCCTCGCCCGGCTGACGGAGCGAGCCCGCCAGGCTCGCCTTGATCACAATCGTGTGGATCTGCCCACGGATCGGAGGGACGAGATCGGCGAAGTGGCCAGGTTGCTCGTTGACCTGAACATGGATGTCGAGGAATGGCGTGGCCGCACGACCGAGCTCAAGGTGAACCTATCGAGGCGGGTGGATTACCAGACTGCCCGGATCGCCAAGGAACTCTCCCAGGTTCAGCGCAAGGCATGGACCGATCCGCTGACCCGGCTTGGGAATCGTCGGTTGCTCGAGGATCGAATTGGCCCGCTCCTGGCCAAGCAGCGCAAGGCCGGGGCGGAAATGGCCGTCGTCATGTTCGATGTCGACAACTTCAAGACGCTCAACGATACGCTGGGTCACGGCGCGGGTGACGAGTTGCTGCGATTCATGGGTGAGCTCTTGAGCCAGTGTGTCCGCGAGGAGGACCTGGCGATTCGGCTGGGTGGTGACGAGTTCCTGCTCGTTCTGCCATCGGTGTCGGCACGGAACGCGAAGGCCGTGGCGGACCGGGTCATTCGGCTTTTTGCCCAGCGGGCCGGGTTGCTGCCTGTGCAGCCCAAGCCGACCATCAGTGGTGGCGTTGCCGAGTTGTCGCTCCACCAGCCGGATACTCCCGAGGCGCTGCTCCACATGGCGGACCGGGCTCTTTATGAAGCCAAATCCGGCGGCAAGTTCACGGTGGCCGTGTACAGCGCCGAGCACGCGCTGGTTCCCGTCGCATGAGCCGGGCCGTCGAGCCGTCGCCGGTTGTGGCGAACCTCCTGCGGTCAGATGCGCGGGTGTGTGTGCCGGCCGGCGGCTATAATGGCCGCGGTTCCGAGCCCCGATGCCCGTATGGCAGGTCGGTGGGCAAGGAATCACCTGATACCGAATGCCGGTCGCCGGCTGCTGACCGCTCATTCATGCCTGACATCGGCCTCTACGTGCACGTTCCTTTCTGTCCTCGCAAGTGCGGGTACTGTGACTTCTACTCGACAGTTCCGGCTGGGGACGAATGCGAGCGGTTGACCGTGGCGCTGCTCGTGGAGCTTGAGCGGGCATTCACGGCCCGGTCGGATCTGCGTGTCGAGACGATCTTCGTGGGCGGGGGCACGCCGACGTTTCTACCGATCTCGGCACTCGACCGGCTGTTGGCGCGCCTGGGGCAGATCGCGGTTGAGCACCGGGCCACGGAATTCACCGTGGAGGCAAACCCGGGCAGTCTGGGCCGTGACCGAGCGAGCGTTCTTCGGGCAAACGGCGTCAACCGCGTCTCGATGGGTGCCCAATCGTTCAACGAGGCGGAACTGGCCGTCCTCGATCGTGTTCACTCTCCGGCGGACATTGCTGCCGGCGCTGAGGTGGTTCATGGAGCGGGCTTTGAGCACTTCAATCTGGACCTGATTTTCGGCATTCCCGGTCAGACGCCTGCAACGTGGCGGGAGTCGCTTCAGCGGGCGATTGGTCTGGGTCCCGACCACTTGGCCTGTTATGGCCTGACCTTCGAGCCGGGCACGCCGCTCCACGATCGACTGATGCAGGGGCGGCTGCTTCGGGTGGCGGAGGAGACGGAGGCCGAGTTATACACGGCCGGCGTCGCCGAACTGGGTGCTGCGGGCTTCGAGCACTACGAGATCAGCAACTTTGCCTGGCCGGGGTGCCGATGCCGGCACAATCTCCGTTACTGGCACAATCTGCCGGTCTTGGGAGTCGGGCCGGCGGCCGCGAGCTACCTCGATGGTCGGCGTTGGCGGAACCTGCCGGATACTGCCGAGTACCTTCGTCGTGTGACGGCTGCTGAGCCGGTCGCCGTGGATGAGGAGCGGCTTTCCCCGGCTGAACGAGCGGGCGAGACCGCCATGCTGATGCTTCGGCTGGTTGAGGGTATCGGCTGCGAGGAGTTTCGCGCATTGACCGGCTTTGATGCTGAACAGCTGTTTGCAGAGGCGGTTGCCCGACACGCCGGGTCTGGACGGCTGATCGTCGAGAGGGGCCGGATTCGCCTGACCGATGAAGGCCGCCTCATGGCAGACAGCGTGGTCCTTGATTTTCTCTCGCCCGTTCCGCGTTCGAGGGATGATGGCCGGCCGTGACTTGCTCGGGCGGCCGATCGACAAATCCCCACTTTCCTCTTGACAGTCGGGCGGCGGGTGCTTAATGGTTAACGCTATGTGAAGGCCAGCCCACGGCGGTGCGGTCCCGCAGGGTGGCCACGGCGTAGATCCGCCGCAGGCCCAGCGCGGCTGGCAACAATGGAAGATACCCAGCACAGAGGGAGGAGTTCAACATGACTCAGATGTTCGGTTCATCAGCACTGGCAGCCCTCTTCGGCTTCGCCGGATGGCAGGTAGGCTTGATCATCGGCCTGGCCGTGCTGATCATCATTCTGCTCATCGTTCGGAAGAAACAGCAGGAGTAGTCGTCATCCGTCCTGTTCCAGGTTGGATGTGACCCATCGACATCGTCGGAGACGGCCTCTCCGTCTGGAGGGGCCGTTTCCTTGCGCTGCGTGAACTCAGCCTCCAGGTTCATCGCGCTTGACGGTCACCGTCTTCCGGTCAGGAAGCACTTCTCTTTTGGGAGATCGTGCCGTGTTCGAAAACTGTTTCTCGACCGTGGCCATAGGGGTTTGTCTCGGCTCGGTCGCTCTGGCAGTTGAGCAGCCGTTCGTGGAGGTCGACCGCGAGCGGACGACTTCCTTGAGGGAGCGAGGGACGGGGCGGCCGATTGTTGTTGTCGGCGTCAACTACTTCAGTCCGGACATTGGCTGGGCGCCGAAGCTCTGGCAGCGGTTCGACGAGACGGCAATTCGTCATCAATTAAAGATGCTGCATGAGCAGGGTTACAACGCCATTCGCGTGTTTCTCACTTTTGAGTCGTTTCATCGCGAGCCCGGCAAGGTCCATCCGGAGGGGGAGCGCAAGTTCGGTCGACTGCTTGCGCTTTGTCGAGACCTGGGGCTGTATGTCATTCCGTCTGGGCCGGACCATTGGGAGGGTACGCCTTCGTGGCGGCAGGGTGGTGACGTTTTTGCGGATGATCGGATCCTGGCCGCGGATGAATCTTGGTGGAAGGAATTCGCTCATTGCTTCAAGGATGAGCCGGCCATTCTGGCATGGGATCTGCTCAACGAGCCCGCGGTCGCGTGGAAGACCTCGGCGATGGCGGTCAAGTGGAACGCGTGGCTGAAGGCTGAGTATGGGTCGGTTGAGCGTCTGGCCGCGAAGTGGGGTCGAGAGGCGGAGACGTTGGGTGGTTTCGGCGGCGTCGAGACTCCTCCGCGAGAGCCTGCTCTTGGTGATGTCCGGCTGTTCGACTATCAGCGTTTTCGTGAGTCGATTGGTGACGAGTGGACTCGCCGGCTGACCACTGCGATCCGATCTGTCGACTCCCATCACCTAATCACGATTGGGCACATACAATGGGCGGCGGTCGTCTATCTCCCGACTGTCTGGCACTACGCCGGTTTCGAGCCGAAGGCCAACGCTCGCCATCTGGATTTCATGACTGTGCACTTCTACCCGCTGGCAGGGCCACATCCGGGTGCGGCTCCTGAAGGTCTGGCCGTCAATGCCTCGTACCTTGAGGCGGTTCTGCACGAGTTCACGGTTGGCAAGCCGTTGATGCTGGGTGAGTTCGCCTGGTACGGTGGTGGTGCGATCATGGCGAACGGCAAGGAGGTCATGCCCACACGGACCCTCGAGGATCAGGTAGCCTGGGGCAGGAAGCTGCTTGATGTGACCCGGGGGCGACTCTGCGGCTGGCTCCACTGGGCTTTTGCCGACACACCGACCAGTTCTGACCTGACCCGATGGAGCGGCTTGTGGACCGAGCAGCTTGAACTGAAGCCCTGGGGCGAGGTTTATGGCCGGTTTGCTCGCGAGCACTGCTCTCGGCCCGAGGTTCCTCGACCATTCCCGAGCTTCCTAACCCGATTCGAGTTCGATCGCAAGGCGATGCTCACCGATCCTGGGGCCGGCGAGGCCGTGCGGCTGGCGCTGTTGAAGGCGGCGGCGAGTCAGCCGGCGGCAGGCAGATGACCGGTTCACTGTCGCGGGGCGGAGGTTGGGGGATCTCCAGGCGCAGTGTTCTTGCTTGACAACACGCCGTCGCCTCATCACCTTTGGCCGCATGGAAGTCATTCGAACCTGGGAGTCCCTTCGCCTTTCCGGTGTTGTGCTGACCATCGGGAATTTCGACGGTGTGCATCGCGGTCACCAGGCGATTCTGGCCGCGGGACGCCGGCACGCCGAGCGGGCGGGTACCCGCCTGGTGGTCATGACGTTTGATCCGCACCCGGCGGCCATTCTGAGCCCGAGTGTTTCGCCGCCGATGTTGTCCCCCTTTTCGGAGAGGCTGCGGTGGCTGGAGTTGGCCGGGGCGGACGTGGTGGTGGTCGTCGAGAGCAAGCCGGAGTTCTTCGCCATGTCTGCCGGCGAGTTCATCCAAGAGGTGGTTCTTGGCCGCTTTGCGCCGGTGGCCATGGTGGAGGGGGCGTCCTTTGGTTTCGGCTGCAAGCGGCAAGGGGACGTGCATACCCTGATGGCTGCCGGTCGGCGTCACGGTTTCGAGGTCGAGATCGTCCAGCCGGTGCGGATTGCGTTGGGCGGCCATCCTGACGCGGTGATCTCGAGTTCGCTGGTTCGGCAGCTTCTGCACAGCGGGACGGTGGATCAGGCCGCCTTGTGTCTTGGCCGGCCGTACGCCCTTTTCGGCACCGTCGGGCATGGTGCCCAACGTGGGCGGGCCCTGGGTTTTCCGACCGTCAATCTTCAGACTGCCGGTCTGCTTGTTCCCGCCGAGGGGGTCTACGCTGGCCGCGCGTGTCAAGTTGACGCGGTCGCGGCCAGAGGGGGGTGTGGTCCCGGCGGCTCGCCGCTCTCTTCCTCGGTACCGGCCGCGATCAGCATCGGCTATTGTCCCACATTCGACGGCCAGGAGCTTCTGATCGAGGCACATTTGCTGGATTTCCACGGTGACCTCTATGGTCGGGCTTTGCGGATCGAGTTTCTCGACTGGTTGCGTGGCCAGGAGTCCTTCAAGTCGAAGGAAGCCCTGTGCGAGCAGATTCGGCTGGACGTGGAGATGACCCGTCGCATCTTGGCTGACCACGGGTAGTGGCCGCGAGCCGAGAGCGGACGGGCAAGCGGAACCGCAATCTTGGCTTACCGGCCACTGCTTTCGTTCCTCACCTCGTGGTGCGCGGGCAGCGGGCAGGCCCGGAGCACCGTACGCGCAGAGTGGTTTTGGGGTAGGCGAGCCCTGTCCGCCTGCATGCGCCACTTCGGCTCCTCGTGTGATTCCCCACTTCTGCGCCGGTGTTGGATTGGAGCTCGGAGGGGGCGATCGAGGTCGGATGGGGTAAAGGAGCGCTGGCGCGCCGTGCTAGTCGACGTTGGAGTATGTTTCGCCGCTTGCCTGAGGCATTTGCTGGACGGGCAGCCGGACGCGGAATACAGTGCCTTTGCCGGGGGTGCTCTCCACGACGATGCGTCCGTGGTGCTCACGGACGATCTTGCGTGCGACCGGCAACCCGAGGCCCGTACCCCCCTGTCCCTTGGTCGACTTGAACGGCTCGAAAAGGGTTTCGATCTTGTTGGGCTCGATTCCCGGGCCGTTGTCCGAGACGATCAGGTCGGCGATAGCCTCCTTGGCGTTGAACCGGGTTGACACGTTGACGACGCCGGTCTTGGCGGCCACGGCCTCGATGGCGTTGGAGATCAGGTTCATGGTTGCCTGCTCGATGCCATCGGCATCGAGGGGGATCGGCGGGAATGGTTCCTCGAGGTCGGTGAGGAGCATGACCTGTTGCTCATCGGCCTTGCGCTGCAGGCCGGTGATCACGTCGGTGACGATGTGGTTGAGGTTGCACGGCCGCAGGTTGGGCTCGCGGGTCTTACTGAAGTTGAGCATGTTGAGGGTCATCTGCATGATGTTGGCCAGGTTGCGCTGGACGATAGCCCACCCTTGCGCGATTGTGCCGGGGGTCTGTTTCTTGAGGCCCATCTCCACGATTTCGGCGCCGCCCTGGAGGGCCTGGAGCACGTTCTTGATGCTATGCGACAGGTAAGCGACGGTTTCGCCGGTGGCCGCCAGCCGGGCGGTCTGCATTTGCTGATGGACCAGTTCGGCGTTCTGGATTGCCAGGCCGGTCATTTGGCCGATGGCGCCCATGAGCCGCAGCTGCTCGCGGGTGTAGGTGTGGGCTCCGGCCGCGGAATCGATGTGGATCACGCCCATGAGCTGGCTGCGCACCATGATTGGCGAGCAGATCACGGAACGCAGGCCGAAGCTGTGGATGCTGTCCTGGGCGGCGTCCTGGGCGAACCGGGCATCGGTCATCGCGTTCGTGCACAGCACGGCTTCCCGTGTGTCAATGACATGCTGAATAATCTTCTTGGAGGTGGTGATCTTCTGCTTACTGGCCTGGATACTGCGTCGCGATCGCACCACGCGGGGGATCAGGTCGCCGCTCTCCCGGTCATACATGAGGATGAAACCGTGGTCGACCGGCAGCTCCTCGCGAATGACGTCCATCACCCGTTCGAGGAGCTGGTCGGGGTCCATGATGGCCCCGATGGCCGAACTCAACTCGGACATCACGTGCCAGGCTTTGGCCGCCTCCGCCAGTTCCGGGCCGGCGATGATGACCGATTCCTCGCTGGATACCGAGGAGAGGATGGCCGAGTCCATGCTAGCGCTGCTGACGTCCAGGTCGATCAGGTCCCGGGGGCTGTGGGCCGGGCTCAGTTCGGTTCGGGACTGGTCGCCCGCGTAGACCAGCAGGGTGGCTCCGATTTTGATCTGATCGCCGTGTTTCAGCTTGACCGGCTTGCGGATCCGGACGCCGTTGACGTAGGAGCCGTTGACGCTGTTGCAGTCGTGGAGGATCCAGTCGCCGTTCTCGGGGTGCAGTTCGGCGTGGCGGCGGGAAACGGTTCGATCGGTGAGGGGGATCTGGTCACTTTCGCGGCCGAGGACTGCGATTTCGTTGAGGGTGCGGTAGGTCCGCCCTTTGTCGGGACCCTGCAGTACCATCAGAGTTGCCACGTCCGTGCCCTCAGCAAACTTCCTATTTGACTAGCATGGCCGTCGATTCGAGGCAGCGCACAACCAGAATACCTGCATTTACTTATACGTTTTGCGGCCGTCGCGGTTTCATGTTCGGGCTCGCGGGTATCGTCGTCAGGGTAGAACGGACTCCCTTGGCGGCGGAACGAGGGGCCACCTTGGGATAATCGATTATACTCGACTTTGGGCGGGGGTCAAAGCTCGGGTGGCCCGTTGGGCGACGAGATGTCTCGGCTTGGCGAGGGAGTCCTGGGGGGGGCGGGTGGGCTTGGGTTCAGGTCCGGCGATGGTTTCTCGGCTGCAGTGGTCGATTATCTGGCGGATGGTGATGGGCGGGCGGGATCGGGGCTGGGTCAGCTGCCGGCCAGGGAGAGGCGGTTTCGGTCCGGGGCGGCGGCGGGTCTGGGTTCCGAGGCGGAGACGGAGGGGGTGTATTCTGGGACGGTCGCCTGAAGTTCGTGCCGGATTTCCTCGGGTGTGGCCGTATCCGCGATGTTGACCAGAAGCTGGATGCGCTGGCAGACGCGGTTGAAGTCCTCGGGTCGCTTCTTGATGATGCCGATTTTGGGGTGGGCTGTACGGCTGACGTCTTCTCCGGTGATAGACAGTTCTTCGAAGAGCTTTTCTCCCGGGCGCATGCCGGTCTCAACGATTTCGATGTCGTCCTTGGGGCGAAGGCCGCTCAGGGTAATGAGCGTCTCGGCCAGTTGGAGGATACGGACCGGTTCGCCCATATCCAGGAGGAAGATTTCACCGCCCTTGCCCATGGCTCCGGCCTGGAGCACGAGCTGAGAGGCCTCGGGGATGGTCATGAAATAGCGGACCATGTCGCGATGGGTGATGGTCACCGGGCCGCCGCGTGCGATCTGCTCTTTGAAGATGGGGACCACGCTTCCGCTGCTGCCGAGGACGTTTCCGAACCGGACGGTGACGAATTCGGTCTTGCCGCCCGTTGCCGCGGACAGCTGCTGGACGTACATCTCCGCCACCCGTTTGGTGCAGCCCATCACGCTGGTGGGGTTGACGGCCTTGTCGGTGGAGATCATCACGAACTTGGCGATCCCGTACTCGTTGGCGGCATCGGCCAGCACTCGCGTACCGACGATGTTGTTCTTGATGGCCTCTCCGGGGTTCCACTCCATCATAGGAACGTGCTTGTGGGCGGCGGCGTGGAAGATGGCGGTGGGGTGCTCGGTTCGCAGGATCTGCCGGATCCGATCGGAGTCACCGATGTCGGCCACGCAAGGCACCCGGTCGATGTCCGGGAAGCTGCGGGCCAACTGGCGGTTGATCTCGAAGAGTGCGTTTTCCATGCGTTCGACGAGCAGCAATCGCCGGGGCTTGAACCGGCAAATCTGGCGGCACATTTCGGAGCCGATGGAGCCGCCGGCGCCGGTGACCAGCACGACCTTATCGCGGAGGTAGTTGCCGATGGCATCGCTGTCCAGGGTGATGGGGTCGCGGCCCAGCAGGTCCTCGATATCGACGGGCTTGATTTGACTGATTTCGACTCGTCCTGCGATCAGATCGCTGACCGCGGGCACGGTGCGGAAGCGGAGATTCAGGCCCTGCCGGGTGCAGCGATTCACGAGTTCCCGGATGCGTTTTTGAGGCGCGTCGGGCATGGCGAAGAGGACTTCCTGGACCTCTTGTTTCTCGGCGATGGTCGGGAGTGCCTCCGGTGGCCCGAGCACGTCTACGCCGCGGATTCGCGTTCCGTGTTTGCGGAGATTGTCATCGAGGAGTCCGATGACGTGGTAGCGGGCGGTGGTGTCGCGGACGACTTCGCGGAGGATGGAGTCTCCCACGTCGCCGGCTCCGACGATGAGCAGTCGCGTTCCCGACGCATCGGTGGGATCGTAGACTTTCTCGTAGTAGAGTCGGTAGCTGATGCGGGCCGACGCCACCAGGACCATGGTGAAGAACCAGTCCAACAGCAGGACCCGGTCGGGGACCCATTTACTGGGGGGGGTGGACAGTACACCGGCGGGGATGAGCACGTAGGTGCCGAGATAGGCCATTGCCACGCAAAGGAAAGCGCTGATGTAGGAGGCGGTGGTGATTCTGAATACGTCGCTGAGGCCAACGTACCGCCATGACTCCCGATAGATCCCAAGAAAACCGAAAACCGCTATCTTAATGACAAGGGTGACGGGGAGGAATGTCAGGAACTCGCGAGAGAACCAGTAGACGAGTTCCTGGCCGGATCCGGTTTTCTTGTCTGCGGTAAGATGGTAGTAGTAGTACGCTGATCCGAAGTCGAAAACGCCGTCCCGGTCGGGGGGGTAGGGTCCGTAGGCTGCCATGAAGGACAGGAACAGGCACAAGACGAAAACCGCCGAGTGAAGGAGGAGCGACCGCCAGATGAACGGGTATGGCCGCCAGTTCAGGCTGCGGATCGCTGATGAGTCACTCATGGATGGCACTATCGGTTCATGGGGCCGGCAAGTCAATACCCGACGGGCCTCCTGAAGACTCGTCCGGTCCGGTCGCCGTCTTCCTTGCGGCGTGGCCTTGAGGCAGTGGATTCGGCGCCGAAAGGCTCGGCTGTTCGGGGCCGGGCGGTGGTTTTCTTACGCCATCATGGGCGAGCTGACGGGGTCGCTGCCGCCGCCTCAGCGGCCTTGGACATCATCGCCGTCAGATGCGTGGGCCACTCGTTCATTTCCTGGTAGAGTTGAGCGGTCTCGTCTGACGCACGGGCGGGGGTCTGGACCTTCTCGGGGTGCTTCCTCTCCTCTTCCTGTTGCTGGGCTCTGAACGCTGCCGCCGCCTCCTTACTGAGAGCCAAGGCTCCGATGGCGTCGCGTTCCGCCCAGGCCATCATGGCCTTTATGGCGATGTAGGCGGCCTCTTTCGAGGGGAGGGAAAGACGTACTCGGGTGCTGACGGCGGTGAACTCTGGCTGGTCTCTGAAGAGGGTGCTACTCAATCCCGGACCTCGAAAAGCCTCCTGCAGGGCTTTGAGTCCGCGATACTCGCGGGCGGTGCGATCGAATGTGGCGAGCCATCTGAGGTCAGTGGTTGCCTGGTTGTATTCCTCGGTCGCGATATGGGTATAGAACAAGAGCAGCCTGACTCGGGCGCGTTGCTCGAGGTCGTTCTGGGTGACCGTTTCCGCGAGCGTGAACAGGTCTCTGGCTTCCTGGTAGCGGGCCTGTTTGAATCGCTCCTTACCCTTGGCCTCGTAGCTACTCCTTCGCTCCTCGATGAGTCGGCGGTCAGCCTCCAATCGCTGGCGGTCGGCCTCGATCGGTGTGAATTGTCCAACGCCGGTTGGGATGATCTGGGTTGGCTCGACGGCCGTCTCGCTCATATCTGGGGCGGGGCCGCTTGTTGTCCTGGGGGTGGTGGTGTTGGTCGGTGGCCCCTGGCTTTCCGAAGTGGGCACGTTCATGTTGCTTGTGGAGCTGGGCAGGAAACCGCCTGCGTAGTAATTGGTCGTGTTCTGCCAGCCGATTACCGTCGCATCGAAGCTCCGACTTCCCTGGACGACGTCGCCGATGGACGGGCCGCGTCGACCGCCGCCCGGGCTGAGTCTGGTGAGCAAGTTGCCCGGGTTCGCCGGTCGATAGTAGAGGCCTGCGGCGGATGCGGGGCCTGCGAGGCTGCTTCCGGTGAAGGCCAATCTGGTCGATGGTGCACGGCCTCGTTGGCCGAAGGGGGACGATAGAGCGGGATGAGCCCGCGATCGGGCACCCGTTCCCTGCCAAGAGCTCATGACGTTCGCGTTCTGGATGGTATTGGCTGCCCCGAAACGCCGGGTGTCCAGACCGTTGGTTGGCGATCGGCCGGACATCATGGCGAAGCTGTTGGTCAACGAGTTGGAAGGACCGCCGAGTGAAGGCGAGTGAGCGCGGTTGTAGGATATGCCGCCGCTGAAGCCCTGGCCCCAGGTTGCGGAGCCGCTGAGCAGGAGGATCGCAGCGGTCGCGATACGGGCGGCATTCCTGGAAGTTGGGGCGGGCGTGACGCGTGTACTCATCCGAGCGGTCCTTTCAGCGAGACTGAAAAGGGGCGTAGGGGGCCTCCTCGCCACTGTTGGGTCGCTACCCTACTGTAGACCACGGTGGGCCTTCAGATCAAGTTATCGACAGTTGAAGAGGCTGGGTTTGAGGGCCGCTTGCGGCTTTCTTGGGTCCGCGCGACATCAGTCGGGCAACCGTCAGGGGGATCTTGGAGAGCGGAACGACGCCGTCGGCCGCCCCGATCTTGACGGCTTCTTTGGGCATGCCATAGACGAGGCTGGTTTCCTCATCCTGGGCGATGGTCCAGGCTCCATTTTGTCTCATTTGGCGAAGGCCCTGGGCGCCGTCGGCGCCCATTCCGGTCATGATGATGCCGATCGCGAAGGGGCCGCAGGTGCGGGCCACGGAATCGAAGAGGGCGTCTGCGGAGGGGCGGTGCCCGCTGACTTTGGGGCCGTCGTCGAGTTCGATGACCAGGGAGGTGCCACGGCGGTTGAGGCGGAGGTGTTGGTTTCCGGGGGCGACGTAGACGTGCCCGCTCTCGACGCGAGCGAGGTGCGTGGCCTCAAGAACGGTCATGGAAGAGGCGGCGTTGAGGTACCTGGCGAAGGAGGAGGTAAACGCGGCGGGCATGTGTTGCGTCAGCAAGATGGGGGGGAAGTCGCTGGGGAATGCGGGGAGCATTTCCACGAGCGTCTGCGGACCGCCGCAACTGATACCGATCGCGACCACCCAGCCTCGGACCTTGTTGGGTGGCAGCGATGGGGCATTGGTCGGCATTGTCCCGGACGAGATCACGCGTCGCCGGTACTTGTTGCGGGCTGCCGCCAGCACGCGTTCGCAGAGGCGGGTGCGGAAATCGGCGGATCCGGTCATGCGACCTGCGCGCGGCTTGGTGACGAAATCAAACGCTCCCTTGTGCAGGGCTTCCATAGTGATTCGGGCGCCGGACTGGGTCAACGAAGAGACCATGACGAACGCCACGGGTGCCCGGCTGGGCACGCGTTCCAGGACGCCCAGGCCGTTGAGTCTGGGCATCTCCACGTCCAGCGTGACCACATCGGGGCGCAGCGAGTGGATTTTCACCAAGGCGTCTCGGCCGTCGGTCGCAACGCCGACCACCTCGATGCGCGGATCGCTTCTGAGAGCGCTGGCCAGGATCTGTCTGACCACCGCACTGTCATCGACGATCAGGACTCGGGTCAGATTCGTGGGCATGGTTTTGGGACGCACGGCGGAACCGCTGGTTTATTGGTCACAGCCAGAAACACGGTCTGGATACTCTCTTTTTCGGCATACCCGGGGAGGTGCTTTGGCAGACGGAGGCGGGGGCTGTGAATGGGGCCGGTGGTGCCGCTGATCGCTCGCGGCGGTTATCGGGAGTATCATGATTCAGGAGCCATGGGTTTCTTCACGTTTGAAGTTGACACTCCGGACCTGGCGGGCTGGTTGTGGGTGGCCGCAGCCAGCCTGTTATTGCTGGAGCTCGGTCGGTACGTGATCCAGGGCAGCCGTCCTGCCGGCCGCCGGACCCGATGGATGGTCTCATCGGTCGTGGTCCTGGTGGTGGTTCTGGCGGTGGTGGTTTTCAGGCCTGGGTTTGATTCCTCGACGCCTGTATACGCCTGCCTGGTCACGGGGATCCTGTCGGTTCTGTGGCTGTGGCGGAGTTATCGACGGACGAACCGATCGCTGTCGCTTCCGGTGCGCTGGTTACTGCTGGGAGTCAGGGTGCTGGTTGTGCTCGTGGTTCTGATGGTCGTGATCGGGCCGGTGCTGCAATGGACCCACGTTGTACGCGAGCGCGCGGCCATTGGATTTGCCCTGGACAACTCCCGCTCGATGACTGTTCGTGACGCTGTTCCTGTCGGTGACGCAAGCCGGTCGTCGTTCATGACCCGCCTGGAAGCCGTGAAGGTGAGCGTGGATCGAGTGGGTGTTTCACTGGATCGGCTCGGCGAGTCCCTGGACGTTCGGTGGTTCGTCTTCGATCGTGAAGCGAGGTCTGGCGGGGCGGCGGATCTGGATGGCCAAGGGGGCTCGACCGCATTGGCGGAAGCGGTTCGGCAGGTGGCTGGTGCCCTGGAACAGACTCGCCGGAAGGTGGCGGGGGTCATCGCCATTTCCGACGGGAGGGACAATGCTTCGGTACTCGCCCGGCCCGAGGAGGCGGGCATTGATCTGGCTGCTCTAGGGGTTCCCTTGTACGCGGTGGGTGTGGGCAGCGATCAGCCCGTGGGACAGGTTCGGGGGCTGCAGGGACGGCGTCTGGACGCTCCGTCGCAGATTGCCATCGACAACCGACTGCCGGTCGCGGCCGAGTTCCTGGCCACAGGGTTGGCAAGCCAGCAGGTCGAGATTGTTCTTCTGATCGACGACGTTCGAGTCGCATCGCGGATGGTGGAGCCGAGTTTGCCGCGCGAGTCGGTACGGGTCGAGTTCTCGCCGGCGATGAGCGACGGAGGACTGCACCGAGTGACAGTACAAGCCAAGACTGCGGCCGGGGTCACTGAGCCGGCGGAGCTCTCCCAGTTTGTCCGCGTCAGCCAGGATTCGATATCCGTTTTGTATGTGGATCGCCCGCGCTATGAGCGGGCGGCGATCGTGCGAGCCCTGGCCGCGGCCCGGGAGTTGCGGGTGACCCGCCTGGACGTCGACCAACTGGTTGGCAAGGCCAACCGCGGCGGGGGTGGTGGTCTTGAGTCCGAGTTGGGTCGTCATCGCGTGGTGCTGATTGGGGACATTGAGTCGGGGTTTCTGACGCCGGCCATCCAGACCGAGCTTCGTGATGCCGTGGTGGCAGGCAAATGTGGGCTGGTTCTTGTCGGGTGCGTACGCACGATGGGGGGAGGGTTGGCTGGCGGCCCGCTGGCGGAAGTGCTTCCGGTTGACGGATCGGCGGTTGGCGAGCTGCCCGGGCCGGTGCGTTTCGAGCTGACGGATGCCGGGCGTGTGCACCCGGTGTGCCGGTTGGATCCGGACGTTGCCACGAGTGGTGCGGCGTGGGCGCGGCTGCCGCCGTTCGCAGGATGTGCCCGGCTTGCCCGTCCGGCCCCCCCGGCCGAGGTGCTGCTCAGGAGCATGGATGGCAGTCCGCTGATGGTGGTCCAGCAGTCCGGCAGAGGGCGAGTGGGCATATTGGCCTTCGATTCGACCTGGCAGTGGTCGTTTTCCGACCTGCGGGGCCGCGCGATGCAGCAGCGATTCTGGAGGCAGTTGGTGCTATGGCTGGCCGACCGTCGACCGAACATTTGGGCGAGCACCGATCGTCCGAGATACGACCTGGCGCGTCTTCGGCCGGGGGCAGATTCGGTCCAGTTGCGAGCGGGAGTCATCGATCCCGATACCGGGCAGGAACCGGCCGGAATTCGAGTGACCGGATCGCTGAAGGTGCCTGGCGGTACGGCGCTCCCGGTGCAGTTTGTGCGGGCAAAGGGTGGTTTTGAGGCCAGGCTGACGCCGGACCGCGTTGGCGAGTACCATGTTGAAGTCGTTGCCCGCACGGGTGAGCAGCTTGTGGACAAGACTCAGGCTGCCTTTGTGGTGGCCTTGGTTGACCAGGAACTCGCGGAGCCGCTGGCCGATCTCGAGACGCTGAGGCGCATGGCCGCTCGGACGGAGGTGGTCGGCGGTCAGTACGTGCCGCTGGCGGATCTTGCCGGGCTTCTGGATCGCATTCGGGCGTCTGCCGATCAGGCGGAGTTCAGACAGACCGAGCGCATTCGTCTGGTGGGGGATCATCCCTGGATTTGGTACTCGGCCCTCGTGTCGCTGCTGGTCGTCGAATGGATCGTTCGCAGGCGCGTGGGGCTGGTCTGAGAATGGGGCGGGTCATCCCGTTGCTTTGGTAGCCGAACGGGGTTATACTTCGCAGTTCGTGAGGTTTGATCCCCTGTAGACTGCGCACCCCAGGAGAGAGATCATCATGGCAGAGCCTTTTGACGGGAAGAACATACTCATCGTCGATGACGATCCGGACATTCTGGTCGCGATCGAGGCCGCGTTCAAGGACAGCGGGGCCACGATCACAACGGCGAGTGACGGTAACACCGCCACCACGAAGGCTCAGGATGCCGGCGTTGACCTGATCATTCTGGATGCGATGCTCCCCCAGCGCAGTGGTTTTCTCGTTCTCGAGAAACTCAAGGGCAAGAAGCCTCGCGGCAGCAAGCCGTACGTCATCATGATCACGGCCAATACCGGGAAGCGTCATCAGCAGTGGGCCGAGAGCCTCGGCGCGGACGGCTACATCAACAAGCCGTTCCGCATGGATCGGCTGATCGAATCGGCCAAGAACCTGCTCGCCAAGGGCTGATGCGCGGGGTGCGGGCTTTGCGGCCCGGACCGGATGAATCTGACCAGACGAAGCTGGCGCGAGTTCCACGGCATCCGGCGTATGGGATCGCTGTTACCGGGCCCCGATCCACTCGATGACCGACAGCACCGCGTTGGAGCGGGCGCTCAGGTTCTTGATGCGGATGGCCAGCATGCCGTCCTGCGTTTGCCGCGAGGTCACTCCGGTCTCAATCCACTTGCCCTCCTGGAATCGCTCGAACGTACCCAGGGCCTTGTCGCCGATGAAGACCTGCTGGCGGCGGCCGCCCTCGAAGGTGTCCGGATCGGCGATATACAGCCGCAGCGTTCCGGCCGCGCCTTTGGGGACGGTGAGGTCGATCTTGAGCTCGGTGTTGTCCGCCCGCGTGTGATAGACGGGTAGCGGCCAGCCGGCGAAGGTGTAGCCTGTCTTGGCGGTCATGCCGAATCCGGGCTCGGCGAAGAAGACCTCTTTCTTGGGTCGCCCGCACATCACATGCAGCTTCACATTGCGGTCGCGCAGTGATTGTTCGCCGGGGAGTTGCTCTTTATCGGGCCAGAAGGGCTCTTCCGGTGCGGGTTCGCGTTCTGCCGCGGCGGGCATGGGCGGGAGTGCGGCGTGGGGCTCGGTCTGGTACCAGTAGACCGTGCTGGAGAATTGCATCGTACTGCCGGGCTTGCTGAACTCGCGGTGGAACATGGGATCCTCCTTTTCGCCGAAGCCGATGGCCACTTCGAGTGATTTCTCGAAGGTGATGGCGTCGTTGATGAAGAACCGGTAGGCCATCGCGCCCTGCTTGAATGGCCAGTAGCCGGCCAGCGGAAACACGTTTTCGTTCTCCGGGAAGCCCCAGCTGAAGCCGAACGAGTCTTCGATCCCCTGGAATTCGACCGAGGCCTCTTTCTCGCCGTCCACGCGGAACTTCTCGTTCATGTCCACCGGATAGGCGGGCGACCCCGGCCGCCGCATGGTGACGTTCCAGCCGACGAACTTGCCCCTGCCCTTGGCCTCGAGCGCGACGTACTGCTCCTTGCCGATCAGCAGGCCGCGCTGCCGCCAGTGGGCATGGAAGTAGCCTTGGTCGGCCGGCACGGAGTCGAGTGACCGCCACATGATGTACGAGTAGCAGGGCATCATCGCCCAGAGCGTCTCGCCTGCCTCTTGTGGTCCCTCGTAGACCAAGGTGATCCTGGCGGACTGGCGGAATGGCATCGGGAAGTAGGCGTTCCAGCCGCGGCGCTTGTTGACCAGGGCGGTGTTGACCTGTTCGCGGAAGCCGGCCGGATCACAGAAGAAGTCCACGAACGGGCAGTTGACGCTCGGCTCTGCCTCGCCGTCCCACCACATCTTGATAATCAGTTCGCGGCCGAGGGTGTATTCTTTGGGTTTGCTGACCGACCAGTTGGGCAGAGCGAAGTGGATCATGGTGATGACGCCGGGCCCTTTGACGTCGGCGACGACGACTTCCTTGCCGGACTTGAACTGTCGTTCCGGTGGGGTTTCGATCCACAGGCCGTTCTCGGCCCGGACCTTGCCGTTGTCCAGCCTGGAGAGGCCGGAGAAGTCGGCGCCGGGACTTCGTGTTGCGGTGGTCAGTACAGTGCAGCAAACGAGCATCAAGGTTGGGGTGGTTCTCATGGCCGGTACCTCCTGGTTTCGACGGCGAATGTGGGTTTGTGCGGGCAGTCTACGCCGGCACAGGGGCTTGTTCAACAGGGTCCCCAGTGTCGGGATGGTATCCGGGGCACGGGTGCTGGCTTTGGGTTCCGCCCTGCTGCTGATGGCCGCGGCTCGGGCAGAGGGCAGAGAAATGCGCAGCCGTCATTGCGGTCGTCTCGCTGCGATCATCTGCAGTGCGATCCGGGCGGTCTGCTCGGCGGCACTGGTTGTGCCCAGGGAGCGGATCACCGCGTCGAGATCCTGGCGCATGGATGCTGCGCGGGGGGGCTTGCCGAGGATGTCGAGCGCTTCGGCGGCGATCGGCTTCGTGGACGTGTAGTAGGGCATGAACTCGGGCACGATTCGGCGGCCGGCGAGGATATTGACCAGGCACAGATGCGGCGTCTGGATCAGCCATCGTCCCGCCAGCCGGTACCCCCATTTTGAGCCGTTGTACATGACGACCATCGGGACGCGATGCCAGGCGACTTCGAGCGTGGCCGTGCCGGAGGCGCAGAGGGCGAAGTCGGCGGCGGACAGGATTTCGGCGTTGTGGTCCGTCTGCACTCGGGTGTTCAGGCGGGCGGCGGAGACGCTCGCCTGGATGCGTTGGGCTGCTGTCGGGTTGGCCGCTGCGAAGAGGAAGACCGACTCCGGGTATTGGGCGGCGATGGTGTGGGCGATCTCGATCTGTCCGGGGAGGACCTCCTCGATCACGTGGGCGCGGGAGCCCGGCAGGCAGGCGATGACGGGACTGCCGCTCTTTCGGTACTCCGCCACGGTGGCTGGGTCGGGTCTGGCCTGCGAGAGCTGCTCGACCAGGGGGTGTCCCACGAAGGTCGCATCCACGCCTCGGCTGCGGAAGTAGTTCTCCTCGAAGGGCAGGATGGCCGCCAGCCGGTCGACCCGGCGGCGCACTCGGCGGATCCGCCAGGGGGCCCAGGCCCAGAGTTGCGGGGCGATGTAGTACAGGACGGGGCAGCCGGTGGCCTGGATTCGCTTGGCCATGGGCAGGTGCAAGGCGGGGGAATCGACCAGGATGGCGAGATTGGCGGGCTGCTGGGCCATGAGTTGGCCGACTCGTCCGATAAGTTTGAAGGCCCGGCGGGCGAGTCGGACGGCCCCGACCAGCATGGTTGCCTGGGCGGTCCAGTCCTCGATCGCGGTGCAGCCGGCGGCCTGGGTGAGGGGGCCTGCGACTCCCGTAACCTGCGCATCGGTCGAGAGTTGCAGGATTCTGGAGACGAGAGATGCGGCATGGCGATCGGCGCTGGGCTCAGCGGCCGAGATGAAGATGCGGGCGGGTTGACGGGGGCTTGAGGTCGTGAGGGTCATGGGCGGCGGTCTCCCAACTGCGGGCTGGACGAAGTGGTCCACGAGCGGGCAAGACTGTATCGCGAGGTGGCGGGCGGGGTCAAACTGGGGGAGGGGCGGGCTCTGGTGGCTGACTGGCGTTGACGATCGTCATCCCTTATGATGCGTGATCCTGTATCGCCTGAAGCCGCGATGGCCTCTTGGCGTCCGGCGGGAGGTGAGCCCATGCGCGTGGTGTGGGTGTGGGGGCGTGTGAAGCGCGGATCGGCCGCGCACGTGGTCGGAATTCGGGTCGCCCGGCCTGCGGTTTTGAAGGGCCCGCACCTGGAGGTGTCGTTTGGCTTCGGAATTCGTTCAGAGTCTCGTCAGTTCAGGGGTTCACTTTGGACATCGTACCAGCCGCTGGAACCCCAAGATGCGGCCGTACATTTTCGGCAAGCGCAATCAGATCCACATCATTGACATTCGCGAGACGGTCAAGGGTGTCCTACGGGCCAGCAAGTTCCTGGGCAACGTGGCCGCCAACGGGCAAGACGTGCTTTTCGTCGGCACCAAGCGTCAGGCTCGCCCCGCGATCCAGGGTGTTGCTCAGAAGACCGGGATGCACTACGTCATCGAGCGCTGGCTGGGGGGTACGCTGACCAACTTTCGCACGATCCGTTCACGGCTTGCCCGCCTTGAGGAGCTCGAGGCCATCGAGGCTGCGGGCATGGCCGACAAGTACAGCAAGAAGATGATCTCGATGCTCACCCGCGAGCGCCGCAAGATCCAGCGCAACCTGGAGGGCATCCGCAAGATGACCAAGCTGCCCGGCGCCCTGGTACTGATCGACGTCAAGCGTGAGCACAACGCGGCCCGCGAGGCCCGCAAGCTTCACATCCCGGTCGTGGCCGTGATCGACACCGACTCGGATCCCGACACGGTGGACATTCCGATTCCGGGCAACGATGACGCGATGCGCGCGATCGAGCTGATCCTGAACCAGTTGGGGGATTCCATCCTCGCGGGGATGAAGGCCCGGCCGGTCAAGGAGAAGGAGCAGGAAGAGCGTCCTGGCCGTCGTTCGAGCCGAGCCATGGCCCGGTCCGGTAGCGAGCCGGTTCCCGGTGAAGGTCCTGCCAAGGATGACTCCGATCCCAGCGAATCGGCCATGGCTTCCGCCTGATCCCGGACCCTGCGGAATCGGCATTGACGGGTTGTTTGAGACCTAACACCTGAAGACACAAGCAGGAGCGACGACAGACAATGGCTGAGATTACTGCGGAAATGGTGAGGAAGCTGCGCGAGCGCAGTGGGCTTCCGATGATGGACTGCAAGAAGGCTCTGGCTCAGACCCACGGTGACGCGGAAGCGGCCTACGAACTGCTCCGAAAGAGTGGGGCTGCCGCTGCGGAGAAGAAGGCCGGCCGTGAGACCGGCGAAGGCCGCGTCGGGGTGTTCATTGACAAGGCCAAGGGTATTGCCGCTCTGGCCGTGATGCGTTGCGAGACCGCTCCGGTGGCGAATAATCCCGACTTCAAGGAGTTGGCCGCCAAGGTTGCCAAGCATGTGGCCCTCACGGGCTGCACGGATGTTGACGCCCTGCTCACCCAGAAGCATGTGGATGGTGGGCCGACGATCCAGGACATGCTCCACGATCTGCTGAATCGCATTCGCGAGAACATGAAGGTTGCCCGAGTCGTCCGGCACACCGGGCGGGTCGCGGCCTACGTGCACCACGACGGCAAGCTGGGCGTTTTGCTGGTGGTCGAGGGTGAAGGCGGCGACGACGCGTTGCTCAACGACGTGTGTATGCACATTGCCGCCATGAGTCCGATGGCGACCAATCGCCAGGACATCCCCAAGGATGTGGTTGCCAAGGAAGAGGAGATCGCCCGCGAGCAGGTGCGAGCCTCGGGCAAGCCTGAGAACATGCTCGACAAGATCCTGGTCGGCAAGATGAATCGCTGGTTTGGCGACCACGTTCTGACCGAGCAGGCGTTTGTCAAGGATGACAAGAAGACGGTCGGCCAGGTGCTCAAGGCCGCCGGTCTGACCGCCAAGACCTTCGCCCGCATTTCGGTCGGCGGCGAGTAACACGCCCGCCTGGTGTTGGCAGGATGATCCAGGGTCACAGGAGGATGCGATGATGGCACAGGGACAGTGCGCCTATCGGCGAGTGGTACTGAAGATCAGTGGAGAAGGGCTGTCCGGTTCCGAGGGCTTCGGAATCGGGCCGGAGGCCTTGCAGCACGTGGCTGGCGAGGTTCGTGATGTTCACGTTCTCGGTTTGCAGATTGCGATTGTCGTTGGTGGGGGGAACATTCTGCGCGGTGGCACCTTTTCCAGGACGTGCCACATCGCCGAGGCGACCGCGCATCACATGGGCATGCTGGCCACGGTGATCAACGCCCTGGCCCTCCAAGAGGCGATGGAGCATCTCGGGATCCAGGCCCGGGTGTTGTCGGCCGTCGCGGTGCACTCGGTCTGCGAGCCGTTTATCCGCCGGCGATGCATCCGGCACCTGGAGAAGGGCCGGGTCGCGGTGCTGGCCGGCGGTACCGGCCGGCCGTTCGTGACCACCGATACGGCCGCGGCCCTCGCCGCCGCCGAGATCAATGCCGAAGCCGTCTTCAAGGCCACCCAGGTGGACGGCGTCTACACCGCCGATCCGAAGAAGGACCCAACCGCGCGGTTCTGTTCCGAGCTCACCTATGACCAGGTCATCAATGGTCGCCTCGCGGTCATGGATCTCAGCGCGGTCGACATGTGCCAGCGAAACGGCACGCGGATCGTGGTGTTCAACCTGCACAAGGCCGGCAACATGAAGC
Organism: Planctomycetota bacterium; assembly: GCA_022711465.1. GTDB lineage: Bacteria > Planctomycetota > Phycisphaerae > UBA1845 > PWPN01 > JAGNEZ01. The sequence continues at coordinate 177,858 of JAKLEZ010000002.1, forward strand.
GGATCGTCCAGGGCGAGAAGATCGGGACGGTGATTGGGCGATAGGCCCGCCCTGCGACGAAGGGCGGGGGCGTGGAGAGGATCTTGGCCGGACGATCCGGCCGTTCGACTGGTCTGACCGGTTCGAGAGCTGAACTGGAGAGGGACGAGCGGTCCGGGATCCATCTTGTCTGAGTTGCCGAACCAAACCTGGGTCCAAGCAGCCCGGTCCCGAAAAGACGGTCGCGGGCGTCAAATCGCCAGCCGAGTATTCGAGGAGGCCGCCATGACCCGATGCAATATAGAAGTTTTGGCTATTTTATCATGGCTTTTGACATTTCTTGGGGCATCTCCGGCCTTCGCTGCCGATCGGTTCGATGGCAGGTTTTACCGCGGAGCCGGCGACGTCGAGTATCTTCAGCTTCTGGACATTGCCCGGCGATTGTTCGAGCCCGACGCCGAGTTCCAGAACCTCCCCATGCTGTACACGCCGGCCTGGAACGGGCTGGTTGAGGGGCCGACCTGGGGCGCGTGGTGGATTCAGAACAGCTACGGCACGACCTACGGCGCCTTGCCGTTCTACCGGGAGCCGTGGCTGACATTCCTGACCCATTCGCACGATCTCTGGTTCGACCAGATGGGCGACGGTAAGACCGTGCGCAAGTTCGGGCGGTTCGACTTCGTGCCGCCCGACGGCTGCCTGTGTGATGCCGCCAGCCCGGGCTGGTTCGTGGCCAAGCAAGGTGACTGCCGGGTGGAACTTCACGACTGGGCGATGGAGTTCACTGCGGCGGGCGTGCTGATGCAGGCGGAACTGCTGCTGATCAGCCGCGACGAGGCCGCGATCGCCCGCTACCTGCCCAAGCTGGAGCGGTGCGTGAGCTTCATTGAGTCGCGTCGCGATCCGAAGAACAACCTCTTCCTGGCCGGGCCGGCGGGCAACCTGTTGGCTCCCAGTTACGCGGGCTGGAAGCGACCGGACGGCACTTACGACATGGCCTACCTGACCGGCCTGTCGATCACTCACATCGCCGCCCTGGACCGGCTGATCGAGGTTGAGAAGCTGGCCGGCTACGCCGACAAGGCCGCGTTCTACGAGGAGAAGCGGGACTTGGCCGGCGAGGGGCTGGCCCTGCTGACCACCGAGGAAGGCTACTTCATCAAATCGCTGGATCCGGATGGCGTCAGGCATGGCGTCTACGGGGCCAAGCAGCATGGTTACTTCGAAGCCTCGCCCAACCACGACGCCATTGCGTTCCGGGTGGTCGACGACGCCCAGGCCGAGCGGATCTACAACAAAATCGCGTCGATCCCCGACCTGCGTCCACACGCGTTCATCATCGCCAATGCTCCGGGCCTGGACGACATCTACGACAAGCCGACGGGTTTGTGGCAGTACGGCACGTGGGTCAACGGCGGGCACTGGTCGACCTGTGAAGGCCGGATGATGATGGCCTACTACCGCCTGGGCAAATACGAGGATGCCCGTCGCTCGATGCGGCAACTCCTGACTTTCGCCCGCCAATTCCGGATGGACAATCCGCTGGTCAAGTTCGGCAGCGATGTCTACCAGCCGGGGGAGCTGATCAACCTGTGCTATGACACGTTCGCGCCGGCTGCCGGGCTGGTACGTGGACTGTTCGAGTACCTCTATGCCGCGGACAAGCTCACGCTCCTTCCGCACATCCCGCCGGGGATCACTGAACTTGAACAGCGATTCCCGATCCGGTTCGGCAAGAAGTGGCTGTTTCTCAGTACCCGAGGACGCGGACCGGTCACTGCCGTTCGAATCAACGGGCAAGAGTGGAAGGACTTCGATGCTCGAGCCGTCCGCTTGCCCTACGCTCACACGCCGGACACGGCTCACGTTCAGATCGCGCTGGGCGGTGCCGAACTGGCTCCGGCGGCCGAGACCACGAGAACCCAGCCTCCGCCGGTGGTGTCGCTTCCTCATGAAGCATTCTGGTCGAGCGAGTGGGCGACCCGCGAATCCCGACCCAATACCCTGCCGTTGCGGATCGGCGCCGACAGCAACGGAGCCAGCCGGTTCCTGGGCGACATCGCCCGTCCGCTGGTCTTAGGTCGAGCCTTGTCGGCCGATGAGATTGCCCGCTTGGCCAAGGACGATGGCGGGCTTGCGGCGGATGCGGCCCTGGTCGGCGCCTGGCGTTGGGATCAGGCCAAGGACAGGGCTTTTGACCACATCAAGGTGGCCGATCTGCCCGCGAGAATCAGCGGTGACGTGGAGATCGTTGACAGCCCCCACGGCAAGGCCATCCGCCTGACCGGCCAGGGGTGGGTGGAGGTTGCCGACCACGCCCGCTTGGCGTTGACCAAGTCCTACACTCTGGCCGCCTGGGTAGCGCCCAAGGCCCTGCCGGACAGCGGTGGACGAATCATCGACAAGTCCACGGTGGGCACATCGGACAACTTTCTGCTGGACACGCACCCCGGCAACTCGCTGCGGCTGATCACCCGTCGGGGCAGCGTGGCCTTTGACGCCAAGCTACCTCTCGACGAATGGTCGCACGTTGCAGCCACTTTCGAGGCGGCCGGGGAGCTGCGGCTTTATCTCGACGGCAAGTGTGTGGCCTCTGCCGCTGCCGGAGCCCCGTCGGACATGCCCGGCTCAATCGCGGCCCTGCGGCCGCTGCTGGCACGGCTGGCCCGGTTCCGCGAGGCGATGGCCGCGGTGGGCCTGGGCGCGTCCTATGAGGCTGAACACGCCCGGTTGGCGATCGAGATGCTCGCCGCGATTGCTCAGCGGCAGGAACTTATGGCCAAGGGGGAGCTCGCTCTCCTGCCGGAGCCTCCGCGGGCAGCGGCGGCCGACAAGAGCTATGTGGACGCGCTGGCGAAGCTTTGCACGGGGCTGGAGAAGGCTTTAGACTCCTATGCCAAGGCCCAGGAACCCTCCAAACGGCGGGCGTACGAGGTGTGGGCCGGGACTGCGACCAAGAAGTAGGCGCGACCATGCCGATGACGCCCCGCGAGCGATGGCTGGCCCTGCTGGCCGGCCGCGAGAGCGACCGGATCGTAACCGACTACTGGGCGACGGACGAGTTTCACGCCCGATTCAAGAGAGACCTCGACTGCCCTGACGACGAGAGTCTGTGGCAGAGACTGGTGATTGATCGGCCGTGCAATGTCTGCCCAGAACCTCGGAGCCTCCACCATCCTGACGACCCACAAGCCGACAACTGGGGGATCCGGCGCCGGAGAGTGGATTACGGCACCGGCATCTACGATGAGGCGGTGTACCATCCGCTGGCTCGAGCCGAGACCGTCGGCGAGGTTCACGCTTTCTGCTGGCCGCGACCGGAGGATCTCGATTACTCCCCGATTACCCGAGCGATCGACCAGAATGCCGGACGGCGGGCGGTGATGGCCTGGCACTATGAGCCCTTCCTGCTCTATGCTCAACTTCGTGGCCTGGAGCAGGCCTTCATGGACCTGGTGCTCAGTCCGGATGTGGCCGAGGCGATCCTGGGTCACCTTTTCGAGTTTTACCACGAGCGGAACCGGCGGATGTTGGAGATCGGCCGCGGACGAATTGACTTGTTCGTTCTGGCCGAGGATCTGGGAGGCCAGGCTGGGCCGCTCATCAGCCTGGATCACTACCGCCGTTTTCTGCTGCCCAACCAGGTCAGAATGGCCACCCTGGCCCGCTCCTTCGGCTGCCACATCTTCTACCACACCGATGGGGCATCGCGCCCCTTTCTGCCGGATCTGATCGACAAGGTCGGAATCGAGATTCTCAATCCGGTGCAATGGCGATGTGCGGGCATGGAGCGGGAAGGGCTGGTCCGGGATTTCGGGAAAGCGGTCGTTTTCCACGGGGCGATGGACAACCAGTACACCCTGCCGTTCGGCACGGTGGCCGAGGTGGCCGCCGAGGTCAGGGAGAACCTGGCTATTTTCGGTAGAGGTCGATGGATCTGCGCCCCGTGTCACAATATCCAGAGCATTTCGCCGACCGTGAACATCGTCACGCTGTTCGAGACTGCCGAGGAGGAATCGAACCGATGAGTACACAGGCTTCTCGAGTTTGTTATCAAATGGTGGTGTTTGGCCTGGCGTGCCCAGGTCCGGCCCTGCTGGCCCAGGAGGCCATGCTCGCACCCGAGCGGTTTGCCCTCCTGGCCTGGAACCGGAGTTCCGGGGATCGCGCCACTTTCGAGCAGATGCGTGAATGCGGCTTCAACCTGGCGGGTTTTGTGCCACCCGACCAGCTGGACGAGGTGGCGGCGGCCGGGCTCAAGGCCATCGTTCACGATTCGCGCGTGCCCGTGGTGCTTGACGCCACGCTGACCGAGGCCGAAGTGAAGAAGCGAGCCGGCGAACTGGCGGACAAGGTGGCCGCCCATCCGGCCGTGTTCGGCTTCTACCTGGCGGACGAGCCGAATGCCAGGAGCTTTCCCGCGCTGGCCCGCTGGGCGGCGGCGTTCAAGGCGATCTCGCCAGACAAGATCAGTTATGTGAATCTGTTCCCGACCTACGCCAATGCCGACCAATTGGGCGTTGGCAGCTACGTTCGATACCTGGAGACCTTCATCAACATGGTGAAGCTGCCGTACATCAGCTACGACCACTATGCACTGATGGAGGACGGCTCGCTCCGCGACGGCTACTTCCAGAATCTCGAGATCGTGCGCGAGGCGGCCCTGCGGCACAAGATACCCTTCTGGAACGTCGTCATGTCGACCGGCTGTCTGGACTTCGCGGAGCCCTCCGACGCGGGCCTGCGTTTTCAGGCCTACACGACGCTGGCCTACGGCGGCCGGGGAATCAGCTGGTTCACCTACTTCTCCGCGCCGGTCGGCAACTTCCGCCTCGCCCCCATCGACCATTTCGGTCAGAAGACCGCCACCTGGTCCATGCTCCGGAGGGTCAACATGGAGGTTCACCGGCTGGGGCCGACGTACATCGCGCTGAAGAACGTCAACGTCTTCCATCACCCGGATGTGCCCAAGGAGTGCAGGGGTATCGACACGGCGGTCCATCTCGGCGGGCTTTCCGGCGGGTCGTTCGTGGTGGGGGAGTTTGTCGGGCCGGAGGATCGGCCGTACGCCCTGGTGGTCAACAAGGGCCTCAAGCGCTCGGTGTGTTTCTCGCTCAAGTTCAAGGCCGGCGGGGCGATCACGCAGATCAACGCCCAGACCGGTCAGCCGCAGCCGTTCGCGGGGGAGCAAGGATGGCTGGCACCGGGGCAAGGCATGCTGCTCACCGTCAGGTCGGCGGCGACGTCGAAACCGGCGGTAACCGGAGCGGACGCGAGAGCGGACGGTGCGACGGGGCCCCGAACGGTCAAGTGAGTGGATCTGCACTCCGCGAGGAGTCGTCTCGCGATTCTAGCCGCGTGCAGACCGATGCTGGCGAAACACGTCCATGGCCGCCGGGAACATGCTCAGGGCGCGCTCGAAGATACCCAGTGAATAGGCGATGGCCATGCCGTAATTGGTGACCGGCACCCGGGCTTCGCGGCATCGCAGGATTCGGGTCAGGACCTCGCGGCGATTGGTCATGCAGGCGCCGCAATGGACGACCAAGCGGCAGGAAGCGAGATCAGCGGGGAAGTCGTGACCCTGCACATGGGTGATCTCGAGTTTGCCACCCACGTACTGGGTGAGCCAGCGGGGGATCTTGACCCGGCCGATGTCCTCGCCGATCGGGTGATGTGAGCAGGATTCGGCGATCAGCACCCGGTCGCCGGGTCGAAGCTGCTCGATGGCCAGTGCCCCGCGAGTGAACTCGGCCAAGTCGCCCTTGTAGCGAGCGAACAGAATGGAGAACGAGGTCAGCGGGACGGTGTTTGGCGTATCCGCGGCCACCTTGAGGAACGCCTGGGAATCGGTGACCACGAGGGCCGGCGGGCGGTTCAGGCGACCGAGGGCATCGCGCAGTTCGCGTTCCTTGACCACCATGCAGTAGGCGTCGTTGTCGAGCGTGTCGCGGATGCTCTGGACCTGGGGCAGGATGAGCCGGCCCTTGGGGGCCTCCATGTCGATGGGCACGACCAGCACGACCAGTTCTCCGGCCGGTACCAGGTCGCCCAGAATCGAAGGGGTATTGATGAACGCCTCGGGCGCGGCGTTGATCAGGGCCTGGCGGAGATCAAGGACGCCGTCGCCCTTGGCCGCCACTGTCTGGACGAACGGAACCCGCCGGGCCTGGAGTGCGTCCCGCACGGCCGCTTGGGGCTGGGCCCGATCGACCTTGTTGAAGACGACGAGGGCGGGTACCGATCTGCCGGTCAACTCGTTCAGGATCATCTCCTCGAACTCGCCCCATACGCCGGATTCGCACACGATGATGCCGACGTCGGTGCGGTCGAACACCTCCCGGGTCCGCCGGATGCGCATCTCACCCAGCGCCCCGACGTCGTCGATTCCGGCGGTGTCGATGAACAGGACGGGGCCGACGGGCAGCAGTTCCATCGGCTTCTCGACAGGGTCGGTGGTGGTGCCGGCCACCTCCGAGACGATGGATACGTACTGCCGGGTCAGGGCGTTGAGCAGCGATGATTTGCCGACATTTCGCCGGCCGAACAAGCCGATGTGAAGACGGATGCCTTTGGGGGTATTGGTCATGGAAGAGAGCTTTCAGCAGTCAGCTTTCAGCGATCAGCAGTCGGTGGTCAGCATTCAGAAACCATGAGCGATCAGCTATTGATCCTTGGTACCAGCCTCGCACCCCACCGTGGCGGGCTGGAACGCGTCGTTGCGCCTGCCGTTTCAATCACGATTTCTCCGGTCCAGGTGGTGAGCCCAATCGGGTCACCGCCTCGGCCGACAACAGCTCATCGTACTCCTCGGCGGTGAGCAAGCCGCGTTCGAGGGTGATCTGGCGAATGGTCTTGCCGTCCTTTCCGGTGGCCTCCGCGAGTTCCGATGCGGCCTCGTAACCGAGTCGTTCCACCAGAGCGGTTGCGCTGGCCGTCGTGCTCTCGACGTGTCCTCGACAGCGTTGTTCGTCGGCCTCCAGTCCATCGACGCAGAGCCTGCGAAAGGCACTGCAGGCGTTGACCATCAGCGAGAGGCTGCCCAGCAGAGCGTCGGCGATCAACGGCAGGAACGCGTTGAGTTCCAGGTTGCCCATCGAGCATGCCTGGGTGATGGCCTGATCGTTGGCCATGACCACGATCGCGGCCTGGGAGACGGCCTCGGGGATGACCGGGTTGACCTTGCTGGGCATGATGGAGGAGCCCGCCTGGCGGGGAGGCAGTCGCAGCTCGCCCAGCCCCGCTTCCGGGCCGGACGACAGGAGTCGCAGATCCGTTGCCACCTTGAGGAGGTTGCTGGCATGGGCCTTGAGAATGCCGCTGACCTCGACGAAGGCGTCGGTGTTCTGCGTGGCCTCGATGAGGTTCTCCGCCCGAGCAAGGCCGAGGCCGGTGATCTCGCGAAGGTGCTCCACCGCCCGGAAGATGTATTGCCGGGGGGCCGAGAGCCCGGTGCCGATGGCCGTGCCGCCCAGATTGACCACCCGAAGTCGCTCTTCGCACTTGTAGATTCGCCAGCGGTCGCGGGCGAAGGCCTCGGCATAGGCGGACATCTCCCGGCCCAGGGTGGTCAGCACCGCGTCCTGGAGTTGCGTTCGCCCCACCTTCACGATATGGGCAAACTGCTTCTCTTTACGTTGAAATGCCTCCATCAGCCCGACCACCTCGTGTTCCAGCAGGCGAAGCTCCCCGATGGCGGCCACTTTGAGGGCGGTCGGGAAGGTGTCGTTGGTCGACTGGTGGAGGTTGAGGTCGTCGAGCGGGCTGACCGTGCGGTAGTCGCCCAGCGGCCTGTGGAGCAGTTGCAGGGCCCGGTTGGCCAGGACCTCGTTGATGTTCATGTTGGTCGAGGTGCCGGCGCCGCCCTGCAGGGCATCGACCACGATGTGTTCGTCGAGTCGGCCCTCGATCATTTCGGCACATGCCGCCGCGATGGCCGCGGCCTTGGGAGCATCCCACCGGCCGAGTTCCTGGTTGGCCCGGACACAGGCCAGCTTGACTGCCCCGTAGGCGTGAATCAGCGGCGGGCGAACCGGCCGGCGTGTCAGTGGGAAGTTCTCGATCGCCCGTTCGGTGTGGATGCCATGCAGGGCGTTTGCGGGCACGTCGCGAGGGCCCAGGAGGTCGTACTCGGTGCGATACGGCGTCATACGTCATCCACGGTCGTACCCGGATCGGACCGGCGCTAGAAGTACAGATCGCGTTCGTCGCTCTTGCCGATCCGGCCAATGGCTTCCATCAGTTGCTTCTTCACCTTGCCGTCGGGCATCTTGGCGATCTCGGCGGCGATCGCCTTCTCGCCGGCGGCCCTGGTCTCCGGGGTGGCGTAGTCTACCAGGTACTCCATCAGCGTGGTCAGGGCGTTCGGGGTGCAGAAGCGCTGGATGAACCCTGGGATGGCGAATTCCATGAAGTGCTCGCCGGTTCGCCCGAGGCGATAGCACGACGTGCAGAAGCTGGGGAGGTAGCCGTCCAGCAGCAGCTCGCGCATGACCTGGTCCAGCGGCCGGATGTCGCCGAGCTCGAACTGCTCGCGTTCCATGCACTGGGTATCGCCCGCCTCGGTGTAGCCTCCGAGCTCGATCCGCGATCCGGCGTCGATCTGCGACACGCCGAATCCCAGGGCCTCCTTGCGAAAAGCCGGCGATTCGCGGGCGGTCAGGATCATTCCGGTGTAGGGCACAGCCAGGCGCAGGATGGCGATCGCCCGTTTGAAGTCATGGTCGCTGACCGCCCAGGGCGAATCCAGGGCGACGCCGGCGGCCGGGCGGAGACGAGGGAAGCTGATGGTATGCGGCCCGACGCCGTAGGTGTGCTGCAGATGAAGCCCATGAGTGACCAGGCCCATCACTTCGAACCGCCAGTCGTACAGGCCGAAGAGGGCCCCGATTCCGACGTCATCGATTCCCGCTTCCATCGCCCGGCTGAGTCCATCGAGGCGGTAGAGGTAGTCGCCCTTGCGGGTCGAGGACGGATGCAGGCGGGCGTATGTCCCGTGGTGATAGGTCTCCTGGAAGATCTGGTAGGTGCCGATTCCTGAGTTCTTGATGGTGCGAAAACCGGCTACATCCATCGGGGCGGCGTTGATGTTGACCCGGCGTATCTCCCCGTGGCCCACGCGGATCTCATAGACCAGCCGGACGCACTCGGCGATGAAATCGGCGTTGTAGCGGGGGTGTTCGCCGAAGACCAGAATGAGCCGCTTGTGTCCCTTTCGTTCCAGGGCTTCGACCTGGGCGCGGATCTCGGAGTGATCCAGTGATCGCCGAACGACCTCGCGGTTGGATCGCTTGAATGCGCAGTAGGCGCAGTCGTTCACACAGTCGTTGCCGATGTACAGGGGGGCAAAGAGCACGATGCGGTTGCCGTACACGTCGCGTTTGAGCTGCCGGGCAGTCTCGAAGATCTGCTCGGTCAGTTCCGGGTCGGAGGCGTTGAGCAACACCGCGGTTTCGTCGACGGTCAACGGTTGTTTCGACAGGCTCTTGGCGATCAGCTCGCGGACGTGTACCGGATCTGGACGACGGGTGTCCAACAGGTAGTGCAGGGTGTCATCGTTGACGAAATCGGTTGCCCGATCGCTCAACGTCATTTCGGCCATCGCGCGCATAGCGCCATCCTCCGTTTGGGTCAGCCCGGATCGGCCGGGGTGGACCGATGCCGGTGACTCGCGGAATCCCCTCGTCCCGAGCCGACTTCCCTGCCGATCGCCGCGATGCGATGGGAGAGGCAATGATGGCAATCCTCGGCTCGTTCCTGGATGCAGGCTTTGGACGGATAGATCTCGTAAAGCCGCCTGTATTCTAGGGGGGTGAGGTTGGGCATGACCACATTGGCCCCACGTTGCAGGCCAAGCTCGCGGCCTTCTTCCTTGTTGACGGTGGCCAGGGCGGTGGTGCTTGGGATGTTCGCCTTTGGGCATACCAGGCGAGCGAGGGCCACGACCTTGTAGGTCATCTCCTCGCTGTTGGGTACCTGCTCGCCCGGGGGGGCGGCCAGTCGGTCGCCGAATTGCCCCAGCGGTGTCGCCGGATGCGGCAGGTAAGGTCCGACGCCGATCATGTCCAGTCGCAGCTGCCGGAACAGCTCGATGTCGTTGGCCAGATCGTCGTAGGTTTGGCCGGGAATGCCGATCATCACCCCGCTGCCGACTTCATAGCCCAACTCCCGCAGCTGGTGCAGGATGGCGATGCGGTCGGAGTGCCGGCCGGGCAGCGAGGGGTGGATCTTGTCGAACAGTTCCCGGTTGGAGGTCTCGAAACGCAGCAGATAGCGGTCGGCCCCGGCCTCTCGCCAGCAGGCCAGATCGTCTCTGCCTCGTTCGCCGAGGCTGAGCGTCACCGCCAGGGGGGTCTCGCTCTTGACGCGGCGGACAACCGAGGCCATCCACCGGGTGGAGGTCTCTTCGTCCTCCCCGGATTGCAGGACCAGCGTCCCGTAACCGAAGCGAACGGCCTGATGGGCGCTGGCGAGGATGCCGTCCGCGGTCATGCGGTAGCGGGCGATGACTTCGTTTCCCAGGCGCAGGCCGCAATAGCCGCAGGAACGGACGCAGTGGTTCGAGAACTCAACCAGCCCTCGAAGGTGGACCTGATCCCCGACGCTGTCGCGGCGTACCTGGTCGGCCTGTTGCCACAGTTCGGCGAGCCGCCGGGGGTCATCCTCCCGCAGCCACTGCAGGATGTGTTGTCGTGTGATCTCCATCGGTTGGTATCGCGGACTGCCGGCTGAGCCGGATGGTAAACGTGCTGCCGACGTCGGGGGTACTGGCCACCGTGGCCGCACCGCCGTACAGCATCGCGAGTTTCTTCACGATCGACAGCCCCAGGCCGCTGCCGAGAACGTTCTTGGTCTTGCGGTTCTTGATGCGGACGAAGTCGTTGAACAGCTTGCCCGCCTCCTCCTCGGTCATGCCGATGCCTGTATCGGACACGGTGAGGATCTCGAAATCGCCGTCCTGGGCGAGGGTAACGTCCACTCGTCCGCCGTCCCGGTTGTACTTCACCGCGTTGGAGACCAGGTTGTTGAGAATAATCTCGATCTCGCCGCGGTCGGCGGACATGATCTGCGTTTTTTGGGCATGCAGCTCGATGGTGATCCCCCGGGCTGCGGCGTCCGGGCGGAGTGTCTCGATCGAGGTGCGAGCCACCTGGGCCAGATCGACCTCGACCAGCTCGCGTCTCTTCTGGCCGGACTCGATTCGGGTCAGGTCGAGGAGGTCGTAGATCAGCTTCTTCATCGCCTCGGAGCGCACCAGGCACCGCTGGATCATTCGATCGATCGCGCCCGGGTCGCTGCGGAACTTCGGGTCTCCCAGGATTTTCAGGTAGCCCTCGATTGCTCCCAGGGGTGCCTTCAGCTCGTGGGCCAGCACGGAGATGAACTGGAAGCGGACCTGGCGTTTCTCGCGGGCGAGGGTTCGGGCCTGCCGCTGGGCCATCAGGTGGCTGGCGACCTTGCGAATGGTGTCCTTCAACTCGGTCGGAGTGAACGGCTTGGCGATGAAATCAAACGCCCCGCGCTTGGTTGCGGTCACCGCGGTCTCGAGGGAAGCGTAGGCGGTGACCATGACGGTGAGCATGTCGCGCTCCTGGTGGGCGAGGGCGTCCAGCACGTCGAGTCCGGTCATGCCGCCCATCTTGAAATCCAGGAGCAGAATGTCCGGCGGGCTCTGGGCGATCTTTTCCAGGGCCTCCTCGCCGCTGGCGGCCTGTTCCACGACGAAGCCGACCTCGCCATCGACCTCGGGAAGCCGCACCCTGTACACGGACAGGGCGCGTTCAACTGCTCGGCGCATCTCGCGCTCGTCGTCCGTCACCAGGAGTTTCAGGTTTTCCATGGCCGGCTCACTTGTGGAGTAGTCGATCAATTTCGCGCTGAAGCTGCTCGAAGCGGATGGGTTTGTCCAGTACCGCGTCGGCCTTGATCCAGGAGCGCTCTTCCTGGGTCGAGGCGTCGAAATCGATGCCCGTCTCGCTGGCCACCGCGGTCACCAGGATGACCGGAATGGACGCGTCCGCTTTCTTGATGGCATGGCAGAGCCGGAAGCCGTCGTCGAAGTTCTCCATCATCAGATCGACGACTGCCAGATCCGGTTTCCGCTTGCCGAGCAGCTCGCGAGCGGCGTCGACCGACTCGGCGGTCGTCACCTCGAACCCGGCGGCCTCGAGTTGGGCCTGGGTCTGGGCGAGGTAATCAATGTCATCATCCACCACGAGAATCTTCGTTGCCATCGTCGCATTCCTCGGGCACCGGTTCGCGGGAATCCGGCGCCGTCACTCTAGCCTCTGGCCGCCTGTCGAGGCAGCACCACGGTGAAAGTCGTCCCCGTCGGCCCTTTGGCCGGCTGATGGTTCGATTCCAGGCTGATCTGGCCACGGTGCATCTTCACGATGCCGTAGGTCACCGCCAGACCCAGTCCGGTGCCCTTGCCCACGCCCTTCGTGGTGAAGAACGGGTCGAAAATCTTGGCCCGGTTCTCTTCGCTGATGCCGACGCCGGTGTCGGCCACCTTGAGCCGGACGTTTTTCTCGTCGCCGCCGGTCTGGATGGTCAGCGTGCCGCCCTCGGGCATGGCCGCCTGGGCATTGCTGACCAGGTTGGTCAGGATCTGGGCGATCTGGTCCCGATCCACGTCGGCGTTTTCTTCCTCGTGCTCGTGTTCCACCCGCAGGGTGACATTCTCCGGCACCACCAGCGTTCGAACCACCCGATCGACCAGTTCATGGAAGTCGGTCGAAGCGAGCGTCACCTTGTTCTGTCGGGCGAAGTGCAGCAGGCCGGAGACGATCTTCTTGCAGCGGTCGGCGTTTTCCACGATCGTCTGCAGGTCTTCGCGGCTCTTGCCGTCCTTGCCGATCTCTTCCAGGAGCAGGTGGGCGAACATGATCACCACACCCAGGGGGTTATTGAGCTCGTGGGCGATGCCCGCGGCCAGCTGCCCCATGCTGGCCAGTTTCTCTGAGTGTGTGAGGGCCTCGCGAGCGCTGGCCAGCTCCTGGTGCGAGATGGCCAGCTTGTCCACCACTCTCCGCAGGCGGTCGATGGTGTAGGGCAGACACATCTCGCTTTCGGCGAGGCCCTTGTGGATCGCCACCGCGTGCTCGCGACAGGTTTCGTATCCGCAGGCCCCGCAGTTCAGTTCGTCCTCCGGGCGGCGCTTGCCGATCCGCTCCAGGATCGCCTGGAGCTCGACCAGCGAAGGTGACGCCACCCGCTGGTCGTTGACCTGGTAGACGCGGCTCAAGTCCAGGTTGGCGAACCGGGCCAGCTCGGCCTTCGCCGCCTCCGGGTCGAGCGTCTTCAGCCGGTGCCGCACGTAGTGGCTCACGCACGACCGGCGATTGAACAGCGGCAGCTGGCTGCTCATCCCGGCGCCCATGATGCAGCCCTTGCAGCACAGCACCTCGAGCAGCCGGGCGTCCAGATCTCCCGCCTCGAACTCCTTGATCGCGTCCACGAAGCCGTCCCGGCCGTCCGCCGAAACCACTTCTCCGACGGCCAGATCCTCGCTCATGCCGGCGGCCTGGAGCATGCCCCGGCTGATCGCGAACAGGGCCCCGGTGCCCGCGTGAGGCGGATCGAACTCCGATCCGTTCACCGACAGCGGGCTGACTCCGTGCAGGCGGAGCATGGCCCGCAGTTCCACGAAGGTCAGGACGGCATCGACCTCGCCCTCGACCTCCTGCGTCCCGGCCTCGCCCTTCTTGGCGATGCACGGCCCGATGAACACCACCTTCAGCTCGGAGCCGTGCAGGTGCCGGAGAGCCCGGGCGGTGGCGATCATCGGCGAGACGATTGGGGCCAGCGATCCCACCAGGTTGGGATGGTATCGCTCCACGTAGCCCACGATTGCCGGGCAACTCGTGGCAATGTACCGCCGGCTTTGGTCTGCCTCAAAGAGCCGCCGGTAACGATCGGCCACCAGGTCTGCGCCGAAGGCCGTCTCTACGACCAGCTGGAAGCCAAGCGACCGAAGCATGCCGACCAGCCGGCGGTATTCGATGTCGTCGAACTCCGCTGGGAAGCTCGGAGCCAGGCAGGCGGCCACCTTCGCCCCGCTCGCCAGCAGGGCGTCGACGGCCGGGATGCTGGTCTGGACCTGTTTGGCATTCTGGCTGCACACCCGTACACAGTTGCCGCACCCGATGCACCGTTCGTGGAGCACTTCCGCCTGGCCCTCGGTGATTCGAATGGCCTTGGCGGGACATTCGCGCACGCACGTGTAGCAGACGCGACAGTGCTCCCGAATGGTGGTGACGAGCGGAATGTCATCCGTGTGCCGCAATCCGTTGTCCTCAGCCTACCACTTCGCGTTTGTGATAGTGGGTGTGCAGCAGGTGATGGCTTTTTTCACCCAGCGGCGCGCCCAGATACTCCTTGTAGAGCCGTTTGATGGACTCGTTGGCGTGCGAAGTCCTGATCGGCTCGTTTCGATCGATATTGTACAGTGCCTGCATCCGGGCTCGAACCGCGTCGGTGTCGGTGCTGGTCGGCTGGCCGCCGCCCGCGATGCAGCCGCCGGGGCAGGTCATGACCTCGATGAAGTGCAGATCACGACGGCCGTCGCGGATTTCGTTCAGCAGCCGAGCCGCGTTGCCCAGGCCGCTGACCACGGCGACGCCGATGTCCATGCCGTCGACATTGACACGGGCCTCCTTGGTGCCCTTGAGGCCGCGCACCGCCTGGACCTTCAGATCAGCCATTTCCTTGCCGGTGATGAGATGGTACGCCGTACGGATGGCCGCCTCCATCACGCCGCCGGTCGCTCCAAAGAGCTTGCCGGCCGTGCTCCGCTCGCCGAACGGCGTATCCGCCGGCTCAGGTGCCAGGGACTCGAGGTCGATGCCGCGCATGCGGATCATGCGGGCCAGTTCGCGGGTGGTGAGAACCGCGTCAACGTCCGCGATCTCATTATGGCCCATCTCGGGACGCCGGGCCTCGAACTTCTTGGCCGTGCATGGCATGATCGAGACGCTGAAGATCTTCTTCGGGTCGATCCCTTCCCGCTGGGCGAAGAAGGATTTGATGACCGCCCCCATCATCTGCTGCGGACTCTTGCAGGTTGAGACGTTCTCGAGGAAATCGGGGAAGGTCTGCTCGACGAACTTGATCCAGCCGGGTGAGCAACTGGTCAGCATGGGAAGCTTGCCCCCGTTCTTCACCCGGTGCACCAGCTCAGAAGCCTCCTCCATGATGGTCAGGTCGGCGCTGAACGAGGTGTCGAACACCCGTTTGAAGCCGAGCTGCCGGAGAGCGGTGACCATCGCTCCGCAAATGTCCGTGCCGGGCTTCACGCCGAACTCCTCGGCCAGCGAGACCGAGACCGACGGAGCATGCTGGACGACGACGAACATGTTCGCGTCCTTGAGGGCCTCGGTGACCTCCTTGATGCTGCTCTGCTCGCGGAGGGCGCCGGTCGGGCAGATCATGATGCATTGCCCGCAGTTGATGCAGCTCGAGATATTGAGCCCTTGCTCGAACGCCGTGCCGACCCGGGTCTTGCTGCCCCGGCCGACGAAGTCGATGGCCGAGACGGCCTGGACCTCTTCGCAGACCCGCACGCACTTGCCGCACAGGATGCACTTCTCCGGATCGCGGACGATGGAGGGGCTGGACAGGTCGACGTTGGCCTGGCTCCGCCGGCCCTGGTAGCGCCGGTCTCGGACCCCCAGTTCGGCGGCCAAGTCCTGGAGTTGGCAGTTGTTGTTTCGCACGCAGTAGAGGCAGTCGTCCGGATGGTTGGCCAGAAGCAGCTCGACGATGGTCTTGCGGGCTCGAACCGCCCGGGGCGAGTGCGTCTGGACCTTCATGCCCTCGACCACCGGGGTCGCACAGCTGGGTTGCAGGTTGGGCCGGCCTTCGACTTCGACGTCGCACATCCGGCAGGCGCCGCTGGGCGGCAGCCCGTCGATATGGCACAGGGTCGGCACCTTGATCCCGGCCCGGCGCAGGGTGGCCAGCAGCATTTCACCAGGTTCCGCCTGGACCTTCTTGTTATTGACTTCGATCGTAATCACCGAATGATCCTCGCCTTATTCCGTCTTGACGGCCTCGAAACGGCAGACATCCTCGCACGTGCCGCAACCGATACATTTGTCTGGAACGATGTAGTGGGGGCTCTTGGGGGCGCCCATGATGGCCTCGGCCGGGCACTTCTTGGCGCACAGCCCGCAACCCCGGCACAGCTCCGCGTCGATGCTGTAGAGCAGCAGCTCGCGGCAGGCTCCGGCGGGGCAGTTGCGTTCGTAGACGTGGGCATCGTACTCGTCCCGGAACCACCTCAGCGTGCTCAGCACCGGGTTCGGAGCCGACTGGCCCAGACCGCACAGGCTCGTGTCCTTGATGACCTCGGCGAGACGGGTCAGGTACATCACGCTCTTGAATCGTTCGAGGGCCTGGATCTTGGTTTCGTTGCGGCGGGCTCGCGAGATGCTCTGCAGGATCTCGAGCATCCGGCGGGTGCCCTCGCGGCAGGGCACGCACTTGCCGCAGCTCTCGCGCTGGATGAAGTCCATGAAGAACTTGGCGATGTCCACCATGCAGGTTTCCTCATCCATGATGACCAGGCCTCCGGATCCCATCATCGCTCCGAGGGCCTTGAGCGACTCGTAGTCGATCTCGACGTCGACCTGTGAGGCGGGAATGCACCCCCCGGACGGTCCACCCATCTGGGCCGCCTTGTAGGCCTTGCCATTCGGGATGCCGCCGCCGATGTCGAACACGATCTTGCGGACGGTGGTGCCCATCGCCACTTCGATCAGGCCGGTGCGGTTGACCTTGCCCGACAGGGCGAAGACTTTCGTGCCCTTACTCTTCGGGGTGCCCACCGCGGCGAACTTCTCCCATCCGCCGCTCAGCAGGCTGGGCAGGTTCGCCAGCGTCTCCACGTTGTTGATCACCGTGGGCTTGCCGAACAGACCCTTGACCGCCGGGAAGGGCGGACGTGGGCGTGGCATGCCCCGCTTGCCTTCGATGCTGTGAATGAGAGCGGTCTCCTCGCCGCACACGAATGCCCCGGCGCCCTGCTTGATGATGACTTTCAGGCTGAAGCCGCTGCCCAGGATGTCGTCGCCGAGCAGGCCGTACTTCTTGGCCTGCTCAATGGCCTGAACGAGCCGCTGAATGGCCAGGGGGTACTCGGCCCGGATGTACACGTACGCTTTGTTCGCCCCGATCGCATAGGCGGCGATGGCCATGCCCTCGAGCACGCGGTGCGGATCGCCCTCGATGACCGCCCGGTCCATGAACGCCCCGGGGTCGCCCTCGTCCGCGTTGCACACCAGGTACTTCTGATCGCCCTGGGTCTTCAGGGCGAATTTCCACTTCGTGCCGGTGGGGAATCCACCACCGCCACGCCCGCGCAGGCCGCTTTTCTCCACCGCCTCGCACACCTCTTCGCGGGTCATCGTGCCGACGACCTGGGCGAACGCCCGATAGCCGCCGCGGGCGAGATACTCGTCGATCGAGTTGGGATCGATCATGCCGCAGTTGGCCAGCACCCAGCGCATCTGCGGGGCGAAGAAAGGGTGCTCGTCGATGAAGGGCACGTCCGCCCAGGGCTTCTGCTGCTCGGAACGGAACTGCCCCAGCGACAGGTCTGCGGGCACCCGTCCGGCGAACACCGAATCCAGCAGGCCGACAACCTTGTCCTCGCTGGTCTTCTGGAAGGATACCCGCGTTCGGCCGGGCAACTGCACATCCAGCAGCGGTTCGGCGGAGCAGTAGCCGATGCATCCCACCTCGACGATGTCGGCCTCGAGCTTGTGATCGCCCAGGTACTGCTTCACGGCGGCCAGCGTCTTGGCGGCGCCGGCGCCGAGGCCGCAGGTCCCCGCCCCGATGTAGATGACCGGCCGGGCGATCACCTCGCGCCGAAGCTGGGCCAGCCGCTCGCCGCTGAACAACGCACTCTTCTTGCCGTTGCCACTGCCAGGGGGCTGGGTCAGAAAGGCGGCCAGGCCCGGCTGACCGCCGGCCTCGTGCCCGCCTCCATGGCAACCACACGATCCGCCCGCACACGTCGGCTCAGCCATTATCTGTCGCCTTTCTGCGATAGGAACTCACGATTTTGGTCGCACCCTCCGGCGTGACGCCGGCGTGAAACTCGCCGTTGACGCAAATGACCGGCGCCAGCCCGCAGGCGCCCACGCAGGCCACGACTTCGAGGCTGAACATCCCGTCCTTCGTTGTCTGGCCGGGCTCCACCTTGAGGGACTGCCTGATCGCGTCCAGCACCTTGGCCGAGCCCTTCACGTGGCAGGCCGTGCCTCGGCACACCTGGATATGGAACTTGCCGCGCGGCTGGAACCGGAACTGGTTGTAGAACGTCGCCACGCCGTAGACCTTGCTGACCGGCAGGGTCAAATGTCGACCGATCTGTTCCATCGCCTCGCGCGAGAGATACCCGTGACGATCCTGCACCGCCTGCAGGATCGGGATCAGGGCATCGCGCCCGGCATCGCCGAACTCGGCCAGAATGGGTTCAATGTCCGCCTGGATCATCTGACAGCTTCCTTGTCCAAAGAACCTTGCCGTGCGAAGAAAGCCACCCTTTCCAACAGCACGGTGATGTCCACGTTTTCCACGTATACGTATTCGGGCAGGCGCAGGTGGGTGGGAGCAAAATTCAAGATCCCACGGACCCCGCCGCGCATCAACTGCAGAGCCGTGTGCTGCGCCGCGTCCCCGGGAACCGCAATAATGCCTACTTCGGCCCCCAACTGGCGCACTCGGGCTTCCATGTCATCGACCGGATAGCACCGGCATCCCTGAATAACCCGGTTGACCTTCCCGGGATCGGCGTCGAAGGCTCCGGTAATGGCCAGATGGGGACCGCGTCCGCTAAAGTAGGCCAGCAACGCCTGTCCCACATGTCCGACACCGACCAGCACAACCGATTGCCACTGGGGCGCGTCCAGGTACTGGCCAATCTTATCCACCAATCGCGAGACGTCGTAACCCCGCGACGGACTGCCGGAGAAGCCGATCGTCATCAGATCACGCCGGACCTGGGCGGCGGTCACCCCGGCTTGGGCGGCTAAGTCGTGGGAGAACACGTTCTTGGCTCCGGCTTGGCCGATCCGTTCCAGCAGGCGGCGATAGACACTCAGCCTCTTGACGACCTTCCTCGTAGCGAAACCTCCTGCGGAGCGATCCGCCATGTTCACGATGCGACAACGTTCCTGTGACACGCCTCACGCTGTGAATCTTATCACAACCTACAAGGAGGCATCGACTATGTCAAGGGCCCGGGTGACCTTTCTGACGACGTCGAGGCCAGTTCTTTTTCGTTGATAACATCATTTAATGAAGAAGTTTATGATAATAAAGGTCGGCGAGGGACATGGAGAAATGGGTGATTCGCCTCACCTGGTGGTACCCCTCGGATATGGCCAACTCGGCTTCAGGAGCGACCGATCGGCTCCGGAACGCGCTCAACGAACTGGAGCGACTGGATCTTCGGAAGGCCTGCATCGCTCGCCTGCGATGGGCGGGTAGACTGACCACGGATCAGATTGCTGCCTGTTCGGCGCGTCCCGGGCCTCCGTGGGGCACGACTGGTGTTCTGCCGGTGCTTGGCTGGCCCAGCATGCAGGCCGGAGCTAGGCGTCCGTCGTCGATGAACAGGCAGCTCGCTGTGAAACGGGGCTCGACAGCCGAAGAAACGTGATCGGGCTTGGTGGCGAGGTGCGGGCGTTCATTCCCCGATCACGCCGAGTTCGGCAACCGAGGCATAGGTCTGGTTGTCGATGCCAGTCAGAGCTACCAGACGCAGGAAGCGTGCCTTGACGGGCCGGGCGAAGAGAATCCGCTTCTCTTGGGTGCCTCTGTCAAACACGCCCTTGGCGACGGGTTGGCCCCAACGGCTTGGATCGCCGCTCGCGAAGACCTCGAAGTCAGTGATCCAGCCGTGGTTCATGTCCTGGCGGGGCAGGTAGCGCAGCCCCTTGATGGTCAGCTCGCGAGTGAGTTTGAGCTGGATTTCATGGGGATAGCCGGGCGCGTCGCCGCTCCAGGCGGTATGCCAGATCGTATCCGGGTTGCCGTCGGCCGCGTTGGCGCCCTCGTAGCCGGGCTGGTGACAATCTACTTTGATCACCTCGATGCCCACGCGATCGATCAGTCTCCGGATCGCCGCGGCCTCGACCGAGACCTGAGGAGCGAAGCGGTCGCTGGCCATATACGTCAGCAGGCTGTGCCGCATCTGGCGGGCGACCGGGCGCCGGTCCAGATTGTTGGTCAAATCGATTCCACAGACCAGCAGTTTGCCGCCATCGACCTTGGCTTCAAAGACGAGTCCCAGTCGGCGGTTGGTGACCCAGTCATCGATGACCTGAACCGTTGGCTGCAGTTCAGCCGGCAGGCTGTTCAGCACCATGATCTGCGAATGTGTGATCATGTCCCACCACTGCCAGTTGCTGTGATACTCGGTCGGGAAGGCCGCCAGAGGGGGACTGTCGGGTTTGCAGAGGATGCCCAGGGTGTGCGGGGGCTGGCGGCGGGTCCAGGCGGTATTCCAGAAGATGCTGGTGAAGCCGGGTGGAACGACACCGTGTTTGTCGCCGCTGACCGTTCCGGGAGCGGGCAACAGCAAGACCCTGCCGCCGGCTCTCAGTGCAGCCAGAGCGTTGGCGTTCAGATCGTCGACCACGAGAACGCCGGCGGGGGCGGCGGTATTCACGGCGGGGGGGTAGACCCAGAACTCCCAGTCGTTTACGTAGGTGGTTTCGGGAAGCGAGACGGTCAGCGCGCACTTGGTGGCCTTGGCGACGGCCGCCAGCGGCAGAGCGACTTCGCCAAGGACGGTGCCGTTGCCGACCGGGATGGTTCGGGCAGGCAGGGTGCTCCCGCCCAGCTGTTTGCCCGCCGCGTCCGTGATCGTCCAGGCGGGGTGGGCGTTTTCAATCGGTGCAGGGCCGAAATGGGCGATCTCCAGGGCGGCCGTGAAGGTCTCATCCGCGGTCCAGATGCGCTTGATCATGCGGGCCAGCGGCACGGTTTCGCAGCAGAAGCGGCGGTACTGTTCCGGCGTGACGTAGCCCTTCGATTCCCAGAACGGGTTGAGAACGCCGACCAGGGCGGTGCCTTGGCCGGGGAAGTCATGGAGATCCAGGAGTTGGAAGCCCCCGAAGCCCGGTGTGCGCAGCGCGGACTCGATGTCCTCCTTGTAGCAGAGCGTTTGCAGCTTGCCCGAGGCCAGCAGGAAGGCGTCGGCCTGGTCGAGCATGTGATTGGCGGCCAACGAGTCGCGGAAGATCTCGAAGTTGAGGGCTCTGAGGACGCCGGTGTACCTGGTGGTCTCCTTGAAGTCTGGATAGACGCACCATTGGCCAATCTCGTGGCTGACCACCGGCCGGTCATGTTTGGCCACGAAGGCCCGGTAGTCGGTCATGGTCTCCGGCGGTCGGGCGTTCAGGCGGCAGTTGAGCCCCTCCCCCCAGCGGTAGACGCGAGGATCGGGCGTGCTGTCGTAGTCGCTCTGCGGCAGCAGCGGCCAGCCGGCGGCGGTGGTGTACAGTCGGCGAGGGTCCTTCTGCTTCCAGGAGCTGACGAGCTCTCCCAGGAATTGCCTCTGGTTCTTCCCCGACGGCTCATTGCCGTGACTCATCAAGCAGAAGGAGGGGTGGTTGCCGAAAGCCTTCAGAATCCGATCACCTTCCGCCCTGATGAACGCATCGGTCTGCGGATTCTCTCCAACCGTGGTCCAGACGCAGCACTCGATCTGGTACATGAAGCCCATGCGGTCGGCGGCGGCGAAGGCGGCCTCGGGCGGGCACCAGGAGTGAAAGCGCAGGTGATTGAGGCCGTGGTCCTTGGTGATCCTGAGGATCCGCGTCCAGGAGTCGACGTCGGTTGGTGGGTACCCGGTCAGGGGGAAGATGCAGCATTCCAGCGTTCCGCGGAGGAAGATCTTGCGCCCGTTGAGGGTGAACTGGGTTCCGTCGACACCGAGTTGTCGCAGGCCAAGATCCACGTGCTGGGTATCGGTGCCGCTCGCCGTGGTTGCCTGGGCGGTGAGGGTGTAGACGTTGGGCGCGAACTCGTCCCAGAGGAGCGCGTCCTTGCCCAGGGCGTAGTCGGTTTCCACGAGGATTCGCCGGCCGTCGCCCCTGAACGGCACCTCCTTGGCTTCTGCCCCTTGCTGGGTGCGGGGATGCGACAGAACGGCCGTCAGGGTCACGGTGCCCTCGGTCGGCCTGCCCGTGGTATTGGCCAGGGTGAGGACGACCCTGGCGGTCTTGGTGGTGACTTCCGGGTAGACCTGGAGGTCCTCGATGAACACCGGCGCCCTTGGCACCAGGCGGATCGCGCCGACGATCCCATTCCAGTTCGACTGGGTGTGGTCCGAAACGCTGTGGGCATTCTCGCCGACCTGGATCAGAACGGTGTTGTCTACCCGGAGGGCGAGGGTGTGTTTGCCCGGGGTGAGCCATGTGCTCAGGTCGTGTTCATGAGGCGTCGCCAGGCTGTCGGCCATGCCGGCTTCCTGGCCGTCGATCCAGACGCGCGTCTGCCAGTGGCAGCGTTCCAGGGACAGGGTGATTCGTTTCCCCGCCCACTTGGGGGGGATGGTCACCTCTTTCCGATACCAGGCGGCCCCGACGTAGTGCCTGGTCGGCGAGAGCCAGAAGGGGACCCTGACTTGGCCCGGCTCGCGATACGGCGCGTACTCTGGTGCGGTGAACCAGGACCGATCGATGATCGAGCCGGTCCACCGGGTGTCGATGGTGATGGGGTCGCCGTACCCGGCCTCGGTGGTGCTGCCGGGCAGCCTGATGTTGTCCGGCAGACTGCGGGCGAACCACCGCTCGCTGACGCCGATGTCTCTGGGATCGAGTTGAAAGGACCACGTGCCCGCCAAATCGATGGCGGCCAGGGGGGCCTCCGCCCGGCTCGCCCCGGGGCAAGTCAGGATGAGAAGGTCTGCCAGGCCGAAAGCCAGCGTCAGGCGTCGAGAAAAGCGATCGGACATGATGGCGTCCTTTCAGTTGCGGCAAGCATGGAGACGGTCCGCAGCCGGTGGTTGTAGTGTAGCCGGGTTCGCGCTCGGATCAACGCAGGGTGATCAGGGCCACGCCAACCGTCGCCAAGCCGGTTGCGGCGGTGATTCGAAGCCCGATGCGCATTCTGTAGCGGATCGCCATCATCGGCAGGATGAAGAGCGGCGACATGGCCACCAGGGTGCTGACCAACCCGGCTTCCAGGTTCTTGAGGGCGAACAAATAGCAGAGCATGCCGCAGATGGGTCCGGTGGCGATGCCGCCCGCCAGCCTGCCGAGGATGAACCGGTCGCGGAGGTGCCCAAGCGTCTGACCGGTCGTACCTTGAGCCAGGGGGATCACCCAGAGCAGAACCGCGGCGGTGCCTACGCGGATGACGGTGGCGACGACGGCGTCCAGGGGTGGCCCGTCCTTGAAGGCGAGCCGGCCGGTGGCCGCCCCGGCTCCCACGCAGAAGGCTGCACCGACGGCCAGGGCAATGCCGGTCACGGTCAACCGGCCGGGCTCGCGGGATTCGTCACCCTGGGGGGGCTTGGCCGCCGTGGCGTACGCCGTGGCAGCCAGGACCAGCCCGATGCCACCCAGTGCCTGCTGGTTGAGGTGCTCGCCCAGCAGCCACCAGCCGAGCAGCACGGCTGCCACCGGGGCCAGGGTCAGAATCTGGGTACATCGACGGGGTCCCAGCAGTACCAGGCCCTCGTAGAGCAGGGCATCGCCAATGACCATGCCGGTAATCGAGGAGAGGACCAGCCACACCATCTGCATCCCGCTTGGCCATACCCACTGCAGGCCGGCGAAGTGGATGTAGATCGGCAGCATGGCGAGCAGCAGGAAGGCGGCGGCCAGCGATCGCAGAAGCAGGACAGGGAACGAGCCGATCTTCCGCCCGGCGCTGGCGACGCACATCGGCGAAATCGCCCAGCACAGCGCGGTAAACAGCGACAGAACCACGCCTTCCGTTGATGCTGCGAGAATCGGCACTCACCCGGTTCCTGGAAAGCGGAGGATGATAGCAGGTTCGGTCGGCACAAGCCATGGGCGACTCGAATCGATTCCGCGTTGTGCCAAGGGCGTCCGGCGGCCCGTGAAGCACCGCCGCATGGAGCCGCAAGCGCCCTGGTTGATGTTGTTGTCGGCCGGATCCTTTAAAACTCTTTACCACCACCGAGTGGTTACAGTGGGTAGTTTTCCGGTTGCGGTCGCTCTGTTCCACTCCGAGTTGGGTGTGAGCTGCCTGGGTATCGGCATCATGCCCGGCCAGATTCACCTCATGGCACTTGTGGCGGAAAGCAGGCTGGCGGTGCCCGCCACCCTTGCCTTCCCGGCGGCCTCAAACCCGCAGGCCGTGTGCGTAGTACGCCTTGGGGTTGTCGAGCCGGTCGCGAACAGCGGCGATGGCTCGTTGGACGATCAGATCCACCGCTCTCTTGCCGAACTGGGCATCGGCTTCCTGGATCGGGCGGGTGGTCAGGGTTCCGGTGGGCTTCTCTGTGCCGGGCGGGAGTCGGTTCATGTCCACGACTTCCGGACAAATACCCAGCATCATGCTGGTTTCCCAGAAGCCGGCGTGGTCGCCGCCCTGGGGGATCTCCTCGGGGATCAATTCCGGACCGGTGAAGGTCCAGCCGACCATGCGAGCCCGGCTGCCGTTGAACCGCATCTGGTGGAAGATGCCGAGGGCCGCACGGGCGTGATCGATCAGCGGGTAGTGGCCGGCGATGAGCACCCCCACCTTGAATCCCAGGCTCTGGATCTCGCACAGCATGTGCAGGAGGAGCCGCTGGTAGTTCTCGTACTGTTCCTGAAGGCCATAGCGGAAGGCAGCGGCGGTGAATCCAGCCGAGGGGAGCTTCATTTCCGCGTGGATCGCCAGGTAGTCGGGGGCGTGGGCGTCCATCAGCCCTTCGAGTCGACTTTCGCCCCAGGCCAGCGAAGGCAGGACCAGCCCGCCGCCCTCGCGGGTACATCGCTCCGCCAGGCACTCGGCCATCACCGTGTCCGCGCCCAGCGGCATGTGCGGGCCGTGCCACTCGGTCGTGCCCAGGGGGACGTAGGCGACCGGGCACGCCTCACGGGCAGCGACGACCTGCCAGGGACGCAAACGGTAGTAACGGACTTCCTCAAGCATGGTGCACCTCGCGGCCGCTTCGGTCGTGCCGGCCTGCATCGCCGGGCAGCCGCGACGCCACTTCAGCGGAGGTGCCCGATGCGATCGGCCACGAAGTGTAGCGAAAGCCCCGGCCGAGGTACAGTCACAGATACTTGGCGATGAATGTGGCCGCATCCCCGACCGTCTGGACGGCCAGGGCAGCGTCCTCCTCCATCTCGATGCTGAACTCCTCCTCGAAGGCGGCGACGAGTTCGATGCTCTGGGAGGACTCGGCTCCCAGATCGAAGATGAAGTTCGAGTTGTCATTGATTGTTCCGGCATCGACTCCCAGGACCCGTGCGGTCACGGCCTTGACGCGATCCAAGATCTCTTTCTGTGACATGCGTTGCTCTCCCAAGGGGTTGACTACGATTGCAGCCTGATGCGTACATCCGCCACGTGGCAACCTTCGCCGGCCGGGTGGACGATCAGCGGATTGATGTCCAACTCGGCAATGCGCGGGAAGTCCTGGGCCAGTTGCGAGAGCCGCTTGAGGGCGTCCTCGATGGCCCCCACATCGCTGGGCTTCTCGCCCCTCAGGCCCCGGAGCACACCCGACGCCCGCAGGCTGTTGACCATGCTTCTGGCCGTGGCCTCACGGATGGGCACCACGCGGAAAGTGACGTCTTTGAAGGCCTCGACGTAGATCCCGCCGAGGCCAAACATGATGACATGCCCGAAGACCGGATCGCGGTTGATGCCCAGAATCACCTCCTTGCCGGCCGGTATCATCTGCCGAACCAGAATGCCCTGGATGTCCTCGGCGGATACGTGCTTGAGGAGGTTCTCCCGCATCCGGATGTAGGCTTCGCGGAGCTGCTTGGCATCCTGGAGATCGAGAACGACACCCTTCATCTCGAACTTGTGGACAATCTTGGGGGATACGACCCGGAGCACGACCGGGTAGCCGATCTTCTCGGCGACGGCGACGGCCTCGTCCGCGGTCTGGGTCAGCTTGTAGTCGACTAGTGGGAAGCCGTAGGCTTTGAGGACCTTCAGGGCATCCGCCTCGGTCAGATAGCCGTCCGGGGCCTTGGTGATGACCGCATCGGCCGTGGCCATGTCCATCCTGTATTCCTTGAAGCCGGTACGATCTCGATTGAGCCAATGGCGGAAGTGGACGGCCTTGGTCATCGCATCGGTTGCCCACTCGGGAAGGATGTAGTGCGGGATGAGGTGCTGCTGGAGGATGTGGATACCCTGGGCGACATCCTTGGCACCCATGAACGAGCAGGCCAGCGTCTTGCCGCTGGAACGGAATCGATCGTGCACTTCGCAGACCGCCTTGGCGATCGCGGTAATGTTGGTCATGGACTGCGGGGTGAGAATCACCAGCACCTGGTCGACGCCTTCGTCGTTGAAAACGGCTTCCATGGCCGCGACGTAGCGATCGTCGCGGGCGTCGCCGATGACGTCGATCGGGTTCTTCATGTTGGCCGCGGCGGGAAGCGCCTTCTTCAGCTTGACCGCGGTTTCGGGTGAGAAACGGGCCATCTCGAGGCCCTGTTCGATGGCCGCGTCGGTGGCCATGACGCCCGGCCCGCCGGCATTGGTCACGATGGCCAGACGCCTGCCGCGAGGCAGGGGCTGATAGGCCAGGAGCTGGGCGCTGTTGAAGAGCTCCTCGAGCGAGCTGGAGCGGATGATGCCGGCCTGCTCGAAGACCGCGTTGCAGACCACGTCGGAGGCGGCCAAAGCCCCGGTGTGCGACTGGGCGGCGGCGGCTCCGGCCGCCGTGCGCCCCCCCTTGATGGCCAGGACCGGCTTGGGATGATCACCTTCACTGGTGACCCGGCGGGCGACCTCGATGAGTTCCTTCCCCCGGCTCATCGATTCGAGGTACATGAGGATCACTGAGGTCCGCGGATCGGTGGCCAGGTACTCCAGCATATCCACCTCGTCGACATCGGCCTTGTTGCCCAGGCTGACGAATTTCGAGAAGCCGATGCCCTTGCCCTGAGCGTAGTCCAGCACCGCAGTGCAGAGCGCCCCGCTCTGGGAGAGAAAGCCGATGTTGCCAGCCGCGGGCATCGCCCGAGCGAAGCTGGCGTTCAGCAGGACATGGGGCTCGGTGTTAATGACGCCCAAGCAGTTGGGGCCGATGAGTCGCATCCCCGCCTCGGAGGCGATGGCCCGGACTCGTTTCTCACGCTCCACGCCGGTTGGGCCGATCTCTCGAAAACCGGCGGAGATGATGATCGCCGCTTTGATGCCTTTCTCGATGCACTGCTTGAGGGCTTGTTCGCAGACTGCCCCGGGAAAGACCAGGATGGCCAGGTCGACCGGGTCGGGGATGTCGAGCACGTAGTCGTAGGCTCGAACCCCCGCGATATGTCTCTTGCGCGGCGCGACCGGGTATACCACTCCCTGGAACTTCGCGGACAAGAGGTTCACGAAGATATCGTGGGGGACTGTGCCCGGCGTGTTGGTGACGCCGAGAACGGCGATGGATTGGGGTTGAAAGATCGCATCCAGGCCGGCGATGGCCGTGGAACGCCCTGGGGTCTGAATGTGCTTCACCGTCATGGCCTCTCTTCCGGTCGAAATGACATTCCGAGCGGCGTGCCCGGAATAACGCCGGAAGCGTAACCTATATGGCGGGAAATTCAACAGGCAGCCAGGGCGTCATTGACCGCGGAAACGATCGTCTCCAATCGGAAAGGCTTTTCCACCAGCCGGAAGACCGGCGCGGTGATGCCGGACTTGCTGATCTCGTCCGCGCTGTAGCCGGTGATCATGATCGTGCGCATGCCGGGATGCATGCTCTGAAGCTCCTGGGCGATCTCGGTTCCCCGGCGATCCTCGGCCAGAAGCCAGTCAATGATCAGGACGTCGGGTGCAAAATCCCGGGCGATCTCGCGAGCGGCCGAGCCGGTCGCCGCCGTCTTGACGATACAACCCTCGATCTCGAGGATCTGGGATAGGTACTTGCGGTACATCTCCTCGTCATCGACGATCAGTACTCTGGTCATGCCCTGCACCACCTTCCCACCGTCGTCAGCGCAGCGCGTCGTGGAACCGAGGTGAATGGGAGTTTCGGCAACCCATTATGGCGCCCGAATGCCCGAATGGCAACTTCAGGGCAAGGAAACGCCCGGGGCTCGCGGCTCCCGGGCCTGACCTTCGATCGCCAGACGGGCGAAGCTAGCGTGGTGCCCGAAGGAGCCCAGGGCGATCGTCCCCCAGGGGTAGCTGCGGTCCTGCCCCTCCAAGGTCGGTTTCGGCGGGGCAGAGTTAGGCTCGGCGTCCACATAGACCTTGATCGTGCCCGAGTCCACGTCGCGGAGAATATCGACGCGGTGCCAGGCGCGGTCGGTGATCGTCGGCGGACGGGCCGCGGTGGTCGAAAGCAGCGCCTTGCGGCTCGGGCCATCCACCCGCACCAGAGTGTTGCGAAAATCGCCGGAATCTGCCGACAAGTCCAGGTAGTAGTAGTGGCCGGGATCCTGGCGGCCAAAAAGGATGCAGACGTCGCGGCCCTCGACGGTGAGCTCACGGTCGATCCGCACCCGGCAGGAAAGACTGAACGAGCGAAACTCGTACCTGCCGTAGACCGCGTATTCCCAGGGGCGGATCCCAGCTCCCGGCCGTGTTCCTTCCGGCGGAATCGCCATCTGTAGAAAACGGCGGTCCCCTTCGTAGGCAATTCTCCAAAGCGATGGCGTACGGAATCTCCAGGCTGAACTGGGCGCGTCGAACTCGAAGTCGTCCGCCAGGGTGACGTCAAACCAGTCGGGTACGGGCGACTTCCGCGGCGGGTTGGTCTGGCAACCGGGCAGGAAGGCCAGAAAGAGCAAGAGGGTCAACGCGCCCGCTGTCTGCGAGAGTTGTCTGCTCATGGCGACCGCGATTGTACCACGGAATGAGGGACAGGAGCGAGCGCGGGTGAGTTATCGCACCTGCGAGACGACACAGGCGTGCTTGCCGGAGGCAGTGGGCGGGATCCGATCTCGGCGTTGAATGATGATGGTAACGCCTTCGCCCATTCGACGGCGGAGGCTCTGTTCAACGTCCCGCTCCACCAGGGACGTGAACCGATGGTCGGCCACGACCTCGATCTCGAGCCGGTCGATCGATGGCTGGAGTACGCGGAACTGAGCGAGTCCCTCGGCCTCGCGTAGCACATAGATCAGAGACAAGGCGTGCATGTGCTTGAGTTGCCCGTGTTCGCGGCAGACGATCTGGTCCGTGAGCCGGCCGCGGATTTCCGCCAGGGAGGTGAGGTTCCGCCCGCACCGGCAGGGCAGGGCGGTTTTCGGCGGTTGGCGGGCCAGATCACCGATCGCGTAACGAATCAGCGGCATGGCCAGGGCTTCGAGGTGGGTGAGGGTGATTCTGCCTGCCTCTCCGGCGGCGACCGGCTGGCCGTTGTCGTCGAGCAGTTCCACGATCAGGTTTTCATCGGCGGCGTGCAGATGGCCGGCCCGGCAACTCATCGCGGTGAAGCCGCCGTCCCGGCTGCCGTATTCGACGGCCACGGGCGCGCCGAAGACCGATTCGATGGCTTGCCGATCCTGGTCGAGCAGCACTTCGCCGGTCGCGAAGACGGCTCGAGGTCTGGCGAGCCCCGACGAGGTCAGCGGTTGGCCGTTTTCCTGAGCGTGCCGGGCGAGCAGAGCGAGACTGCTTGCGTAACCGTAGATGCAGACCGGCCGGCGGTCACGGATGGTCGTGAGATAGGCGCTCATTGTCTCGGCCGTCATGTCAAACGCATTGAGGATAGATTGATTGAGCAGGGCATCGCGGCATCGGCGGACCCGGTCGTTGGTTTTCAGCTCGGTGGGAGCTCCCCAGAGGAGGATTTCGCGGTCGCCCGGTGCGACTCCCCACCAGGATCGAGCTCGGAGCCGGGCGGCGGTGTCGGCAGCGTTACGGAAACGGTCGACGTGGAATCGGAGTGGTTCTCCGCTCGATCCTCCGGTGTTGTAGAGCAGCGGTCCGCCTGGACAACCTGACCAGGTCATCTCGTGAAGGTGCTCCCGGATTTCCGCTCGGGCCAGCACGGGCAGGCAGCGGAGGTCGTCGGGTCCGAGGTGGGGGTCAGCCGGATCCAGGCCGGCGTCGCGGAACCGTCGGGCGTAGAACGGGCAGTGCTGGGCTGCTGAGCGGAGGATTCGCCGCAGCTTGCGAGCTTGCAGATCGCGGCGCCGCTCGGTTGACCATCGTTCGCTCCGGCACAGATCGTCGAAGCGTCGCATCGTGTCTCGCCCGACCAACCGCTCAGTAAGCGGCCAGAAGAGGTGGCCTGCCAGCCAGGGGTTCATGCGGGCACCTCCGCGGCGGATGCCCCGCGGCCAGGCGGAGGAACCGTCTCCACGCCCCGGCCGGTAGCGGCCACGGATGACGGAGGATTCGCGAGGATCCGCTCGAATACCGCCAGAACTTCCTCGGCGACGCGATCATGGGTCCGGCGCCTGCCGTGGGCCGCGATGACCGCCCGGTTCCACTCCTTGGACAGGGCGTTGATCATCGCCGTCCGGAGTGCGTTCAGGTCGTCGCCCGATACCAGAGTTCCCATCTCTTCCGAGCGGATCTGCTCGCGATTGCCGCCGACATCGGTCGCAACAACGGGCGTACCGGCGGCCAGGGCCTCGCTGATGGCGTTGCTCCAGCCTTCGCTCCGCGAGGCGTTGACGAACAGGTCGGCCGCGTTGTACATCAGGTTCAACTGCGTGCCGGACACCGGGCCGGTAAACTGAATGGAGGGGGCGTTGCCCTGGGGCGCGTTGATGCGGGCGATGGCTCTCTCCAGCCGGGCTTGGAATCGCGGTTCGCCGCGACGGCTGCCCGCCAGGACAAGTCGAACGTCGCCCATGGCCCTCCGCACGCCCGGCAGGACGTCGACGAGCTGGTCGAAGCCTTTCACACGCTGCAAATGGCCGACGGCCAGTACATATCGTGCCCTTGCGTCCCATCCCAGCCTTGACTTGGCGTCCGCTTGGCCCGTGGAATGGAAGATCGTTTCATCGATCCCGTTGGGGATGATATTCACCGACAGGTCCGATCCGCCGATCCTGTGTACCCAGGCGGCCAAGCTCGCGCTGACCGCGATGAGGGCGTCAACACCCCGGAGCATGGCCCCGATCTGCATTCGCCGGATCGCCCTGCGTGACAGGGAGACGATCTTGCCTCTGACGGTGACCGCGACAGGAAGTCCCAAGCGTCGGCCGGCGAGCCAGGCACCCACACCATCGGGATACTCGAAGTGAGCGTCGATCAGATCGAAGTCATGCCCGCTTCGCTGCCGCTCGACGACGATGGCTCGCTCCAGGGTCCGTGCGTAGGCCAGGCCATCGCAGGCCCAGCTGAGCCCCGGCACGCTGATCATCCGAGGGTATGTCACCGGCAGCTGACCTGTCTGGTCGGGGAAGCAGCGGCGGGCTCGCAGGCCTGGGCACCACAGTTGAGGCGCGACAACCCGCACGTCGACTCCCGCACATCGGGCCACGGCCAACGCTCGTCGCTGGACGAAGATGCCCTGGTCGGGTTCGGCCGGTGTCGGATAGCACATTGTCGTCGTCACGAGACGCATGGGAACCATCGATTCACAAAACGTCGAAACAGAGCCGCCAGCTCCCTATTTGGTGGTTAAAGGATCGTGCATCACCCCACTCAGGCCTCGACTTTCGCCTCCTCTCGAGTGTACGCTCTGGCCCACAGTTCCAGGTTGAGAATGGCCCACAGGGCTCTTCCGTTCGCTCGGATGCCGCGATCATGGTTGCGGAGCAGGCGGCTGACGGCCTTGGCCTCGAGCCACTCGCGAGAGCGGCTGTCAAGCCCGGTAAGCAGGTCGTGGGCCATGGCTCGCAACGGGCCTCGGAACCACTTGTCCGTCGGGACGTCGAAACCGTGCTTGGGCCGGTCGGCGACGGCGTTGCCCAGCCAGCGGGAACAGGTGTCGCGGAGAATCACCTTCCCGCGACCGCCGGCCAGCTTCAGGCTGATCGGCAGTCTTGCCGCCAGTTCCACGAGTCGGTGGTCGAGCAGCGGAGCGCGGACCTCAAGTCCGACGGCCATGCTCGTCCGGTCAACCTTGGTCAGAATCTCGTCGGCCATGAAGGTCTTCAGATCGACGTAGAGGAAACGGTTCAGCAGCTGTTTCGCCGGGCACCGGTGAAACAGCTCTCGTCCCCGAAGAAAGGGATCGTGGTTGTTCGCCAGGCCGCGGATTTCCGGCCGGAGGATCAGCTCCGGCAGGACGCCGCCCATCAGAGCCGCGCTTCGCAGGTGGGCGGTGGCGTTATCGCCCGCGAGGTTCTGCAGGGTCCGTCTGGCCCGCAAGGGGCGGGGCAGCCAGTCGACCTGGGGATACAGCCATCCCGCCCAGCCCGCGGCTGAACGTCGTAGCCACGCCGGAGCCCGAGCCCGCAAAGCGGACTCGGCCATGTCGAAGCGATAACGCCGGTAGCCGGCCAGCAGTTCGTCGCCGCCGTCCCCGGCCAGGGCAACTTTGACTCGTTCCCGGGCGATCCTCGAGAGGTAGAGCGTCGCCACCGCCGAAGGGTCGGCGAACGGTTCGTCAAAATGGCGGACCAGCGTCTCGGCGGCCCACGCCGCGTCAGGTCGCACCATGACCTCGCGGTGATCGGTGCCCAACGCTTCGGCCACCTGGCGGGCCCATGCCCGCTCGTCATGGTCCTCTTCGTGGAATCCGACCGTGTGCGTCAGAACCGCGCCGCCGGCTTGGCGGCACATGGTCGCGGTCACTGATGCCGAATCGACGCCCCCGCTCAGGAACGCACCGACCGGCACATCGGCGACGAGGCGCATTCGGACCGCGTCCTCCAGTAGATCCGCGAACTGATCGGTCCACCGCCGGCTCTCTTCGCCCGTGGTTGGCTCCGGAGGTTCCTCGCCGAAGGGGATATCCCACCATCGGCGCAAGGCGACGCCCGAGGCGCGGCACACCGCCATGTGCCCCGGCTCCAGCTTGCGAATGCCCTTGAAGACCGTTCGAGGCGCCGGCACGTGACCGAACGCCAGGAAGTCGATCATCGCGGCGGGGTCAATGTCTCGCGGCACGTCGCCGTCAGCCAGCACCGCCTTGAGTTCCGATCCGAATGCGACTCGCTCGCCGTCGGCGGACCAGTAGAGCGGCTTGATGCCCAGACGGTCGCGAGCCAGGACCATTTTCTGTTGGCGGGTGTCCCACAGGGCAATCGCGAACATGCCATGGAGGTGCTCGACGAAGGACTCGCCGAAATCCTCGTAGAGGTGCACGAGAACCTCGGTATCGCAGCGGGTCTTGAACTCGTGTCCGCGAGACTGGAGCATGTCGGAAAGCGGCCGGTAGTTGTAGATCTCGCCGTTGAACACCACCCAGACAGTACCGTCTTCGTTGGGCAGCGGCTGGCGGCCGTTCTCCAGATCGATGATGCTCAGACGTGAATGGCCCAGGCTGACGAAGCCGTCGCAGAAGAGTCCGCGGTCGTCGGGGCCGCGGTGACGCAGGGTGCCGGCCATCCGTGCCCCGGCATCGTGCCGCTCGGGTGGCAGTCCGCCGAAGTGTACCATGCCCGCTATCCCGCACACGACGGCGCCTCCTCCCCTCGAATTGCGATCAGGCTCCGTCCGGCGGCCAGGTCAGTGTAGAGCGATTCGTAGCGATCGAGCCAGGCGCGCAGACCGTGATGGTCGACGGCCGCCCGCCGCGCCGCCCGCCCGTACTGCTCGCATGTGCGGGCGTCGCTCAGAGCCTCAATGATGGCGGTCGCCATGTCGCCGGGGCTGTCCGGGGAAATGAGCCACCCGGTCTCGCCGGGAATGACCTGCTCGCCCAGACCACCGACGTTGAAGGCCACGATCGGCAGGCCGGTGGCCATGCCTTCAAGCACGGCGTTCGAGCTGGCTTCGTAGCGGCTGGGCAGGACCAGGAGATCACCCGCCCTCAGCAGCTCATGCACGTCATGT
Source organism: Planctomycetota bacterium (assembly GCA_022711465.1). Classification (GTDB taxonomy): domain Bacteria; phylum Planctomycetota; class Phycisphaerae; order UBA1845; family PWPN01; genus JAGNEZ01. The sequence goes on from JAKLEZ010000002.1 coordinate 211,899, forward strand.
CGTGTGCCGAGAAAGGAGACGCTGGCCGTGCAGCCCAGGCGACGCGCCAGCCCCGTCAGTTCGGAACGCAGCGGCCCTTCGCCGACCAGAACAAGATGAGCCGCCGGGTGTGCGGCGACAATCGTCGGCCAGATGGACAGAAGAGCGTCGATCCGCTTGATCTTGACGAGGTTTGCCAGGCATATGACGACCGGGCCGTGTCCGGAGCGCCCCAGCCGGTCTCGGATCGCGGCCCGCTCCGCCGTGTCCTTGAACGGCCGGAACAGATCGGTGTCCACGCCGTTGGAGATCGTGTGAATCTTGCGCGCGGGGACTCCCCAGCTGTGGTGCAGCATTCGGGCGGAATCTCTCGACACGGTCAGCAGAGCGTGGGCCCGCCGCGTCGCCCAGACGCGGCTGAATCGCCTTCGCCAGGAGAGTGGTGCGAGGTCAGTGAAACCGTGGAAGCTGAGGATCAGTTTCGGTCCTCGTCCTCGCGGCAGTGCCGCCGCGGCGTCGAACCATGTTCCCGTCGCCCGGGCATGGACCACCTCGGCACCGAAGAGGTCGATGATCTTGGCCAGTCTTGCCCAAAGGGCGCGGCGGCCGGTCTCGTCTCCGAGGTTCTGACTGCCCAGAACCCAGGTGCTGGCCAGGCCACGGCATTGGTCGAGCATCCTCTCCTCCCCGTCACGAAGGACGCAGACGCCGTGCAGCCCCCATGTCTTGAGGCCTTTGCGGTGCGACTGCCTGCTCAATCCGCCCAGCAAACGAAGCAAGGACCATTCCATCCCACCGCCGGTCAGGTCCGCCACCACGTGGAGAACCCGTGCCGGCCGCGCTTCGGTCAGAACACGGGGGTGGCGATAGGGCTGGGCGCCGAACGTGGCGGGCTGGGCCTTCATACGCCGTGGCCTCCGTCCGGGGAGGGCTTCCGCAACAGCCAGCTGAACAGAGAACCGTGCTCGGGAGCGATCATTCGCAGGGTGGCGTCCACCAGCTGACGGACCCGCGGCCAACGGCGTCCCGTTTCGCCGAGGTAATCGGAGGATTCGAACAGGTAGGCGAAGTAGTCAGGCATAGAGTGACGAATCAGCTCCAGCGGCTGGAATCCGCCACCTTCCTCACCACCGCGGGCGTGACAATCCACGAGGTCGAGCAGGCCAGTGGACGACATGGGATCGGCAATCAGTCCCTCGTTCAGCAGCCGTTCATTCATGAGTTCGGCGAGGACGTCCGCCTCCGGCGGTCCACCGGGGCGCAGGCGGGTTCGGCGGAAGGCACCCTTCCCTTGCCGTCCCCAGCGGTCGGTCAGCTGGATCAGTCGCCGGCGGTTCTGCCGGGGGCTCAGGTACCAGCTCACGCGGCTCAAGCTCGTGGAGAAGCCGCGCAGCGGCCGTGAACTGAAGAAGGTCCGATTGGGTTCGAAGCCGAGGGCAAAGAACCCTCCGGGGCGCAGGATGCGGTCCACCTCGCCCAGCACGACCTGGGGAGAAGGCACGTGATGCAGCGAGGCGTTGATGGCGACGAGGTCGGCGCGGTTGTCGGCCAGAGGCAGCCGTTGGGCGTCAGTGGCGACGCGGATCAGCCGGGGACGATCGACCCGCGCCGCGGAATGCTGGCTCCATTTGCGTACTGTGGTGTTCAGGGGTGCTTCGCTGAGGTCCATCGCCATGATGCGGTCGCGGCCGCTCATCTTCCGCCCCAGCGTCTCGGTGACGAAGCCTGTGCCGCAGCAGAGGTCGATCACCAGGCGAGCCTCGAGCCGCGCAACCTCCTTCGGGGCACGCGGCAAACGGCTTTTCAGGGCGACGTCGCCGACCAGCTCCCAGAATGGTCGCTCAACGGTGAATCGCTGTTCATGCTCGGTGTCGAACGAGTCCCGGGTCAGCTCGTGGTAGAGCTGATTGACTCGCCGCACCAGGTGCGGGTCCCTGAGGTGTTGAGCTGAATGTGGCATGTGGGACCTCATCGTGCCGGCGTCGGTAGATGGGGAGGCATGAGCCACCCCGGAGCCGGGTTCATCTCCATGTTCAATCGTGCCTGGAGGACAAAAGCCTCCTCCCGCTCCACCCTGATCTCGTTCTCCACCGCACGCTGGAGACAGACAGGGAGGGCCACGAACCACCAGAAGCCTTCGACGTAGAATCGACTGACGAAGAAACCGGATACGACGTAGACGATCAAGGCCAGCCGATTGGCGAAGATCAGCATCTCGAACAGATCGCCGTTCACCATCGTCCGGGGTACCCGCTGCGCCAGCCGGGAGAGAGTGAGCCATGACGCGGCCAGAACGGCCGTGTAGGCCAGGAGTCCCGGCACCCCGATTTCGGTGGCACAGATGACGAAGCTGTTATGGGCGTCGCGGTAGGCAAAGCTCGGGTCGTCAATGTATCGCCCGATCATGTCGCGGAATCGGCCCACACCCACGCCCCACGGGTACTCGCGGATCATCTTCAGAGCACCTTGCCAGATGATCAGACGCGAGGCCGCCGACGCGTCGCGTTCCTCGGCGGAACTGAAGATCGTGACCATGCGCTCCCAGAACCAGTTGTCGCTCAGGATGATGCCGCCGGCCGTGCCCAGGAGGAGGACGACCACCACCCATCGGCGGTGCCGGCGTGGGATGTACCAGAGGGCCATGAGACCGCCAACGATGGCCGCCAGAAACGCTGACCGGGCCCGGCACAGGAGGATCGCGTTCATGCTGTAGCAGGCCGCCAGGAAGGCAAGCCCCTTCAGCCAGAGCTTCCGTGCTCTGAAGACGACCGCCACGAACGGCAGCAAGGCGAACAAGTGAATGGCCAGGCCGGCCGATTCCTGAAAGTCCGGCCCGCCGATACCGTCCAATCGGCTGCCGGTGAAGGCTCCCGGCGGGGCGGTCTTGGCCTCATGGCCGAGGTAAAGCGAGACCGCGGTCAGCAGCACCGCAAACTGCCAGAGATGGTTCCGGGACACAAGCACGTGGGACATGAGGAAGGTGAACAGGAACACCTTGCTCATCTTGTCCATGTGCTCCTCGGTGCGGGCGTTCCATTCCGGCAGGATCGCCGCGGACAGGAACATGCAGCCGAAGAGGGCGAGCAACAGCCATTCCACCGGATGAAAGAAACGCTGGCCGAACCGCAGCCGGTTCAGGTTCAGCGCGGTCCCGATCAGCAGGCACAAGCCGCAGACAAACGAATAGCGAATCCCAAGCGGCCGCAGCGGCTTGCCCCACCAGGCACTCTCCGGATAGAGGTGGTACAAGGCCACGTAGAACAGCACGCCCAGCACGGGAACGACGAACGCGGCCGTGCTGCTGCCGAGGAAGCTCAGCAGAAACGCGATGCTACGAAGCGGCATGGACGGCGCCTCCTTCCGTCACCTTCGTCGTGCGCACGACGGGATCAAGCTGGTGGACCTGTTCCACGACGGCCGCGACCACGCACCCGACCGCGATCTGTTCCATGCAGTTGGTCACCGGACAACCGCTGTCGAACCGGCTCTTGTAGCAGGCCAGGCAGCCCAGCGCCGGCTCGAGGATCCGACCGCGTCCGTAGAGATGGAATTCGTGCCTGTTGAACACGTTGTTGAAAAGCACGATCCGCTTGCCCAGGCCGATGGCGATGTGCAGGGCCATGGTAACCGCCGTGACCACGACATCGCAGGTCTCGACCAGGCCGAGGAACTGACGAAGCGGCCTTGTCCCGGCGTAGGCGGCCCCGGTGGCCCCGGCCAAACGCAGGTTCTTGCGGTGCTCGTCCGGGCCGCCCAGGAACAGGGGTCGGAGCCCCAGCTGCTTCAGTTCGCGAGCCAGCAGGGCGAAGTTCTCTTCCGGCCAGATCCGCGTGGGCCAGGCCGCTCCAGCTCCGGTGTTCAAGCCGATGACCGGCCCTTGGCCAGGGATCTCGATGGGTTCGCTTGCCTCGGGATCAGGCAGGACGTAAGTCTCCCCGGTGTAGCGCCACCCGCACAGCGCGAAGATCTCCTGGACGTAATGGCGCGTGTTCGCTTTCATGAGATCATCGAACAGCCCGGTATGCCATTTCCGGGCGGCGTCCCGGTCGGCCGCGACGATTCGGCCGCGATCATCCAGGCTGAATCCCTTGACTCGATCTGCCGCGAGTTGCCGGGCCATGGCGCAGGTGACCGGGTCCTTGTCCAGACTGAGCACCAGGCTCCACCGCTGGGCGCGAATCCACTCCGCGTTCTGCCACGTGGGCCGGATGATCCTGTCAACCCAGCCGTCCGGAATCAGATCGGGGAACTCGGTCATCCAGACCAGCCGGGCGCTCGGGTGGTTCTGTCGGAGATAACGGAGAATCGGCGTACAGCGAATCACCTCTCCGGCGGCGCCCAGCTTGAGGATCAGAATGCTCTCGCTTGTCGAGTCGTAACTGGCGCAGTTCGCGCAATGAGCCCCGGACCGCTTGTGCGGTGGGCACGGCTTGTAGCCATCGAAATGCCGGCAATCGGTGTGGATGATCATGCTGACGGACACTCCGCCGCCTGGGGGTACGCCCGGTCCAATGTGCCGCCGAATCGCCGGTCGGCCACAGGATGGGCCAAGTCATCGCAAAGCTGCTCGAGTTGGCGGGCGGCCTGGTCCCAGGAACAGTGCTCGACGGCCGTCGCCCGCGCGGAGCGACCGATTTTCAAACGCAGAGCGGGCATGTCCAGCAATTCGATCAGTCCGTCGGCCAGGTCGCGCGGTGAATCGGCTAGCCAGACGTTCTCGCCATGGGTGCCCGGCAGGTTGCCCAGCGCCCGCCGCGTGCACAGCACCGGCTTTCCCATCGCCCAGGCTTCCATGATCTTGTTCTTGATACCCGTACCGGTCAGCATGGGAACGATCGCCACCGCCGCCCGGGCGATCTCCGGTCGCAGATCCTCGACGAATCCTCGGAACTCAATCCCAGGCATCTGTCGAATCCTGGCCAGGTGCGGTGAGTCGCCCCAGCCGATAATCGACCAGCGCGTCTGTGGACGGTGCCGGCGGACGATCGGCCAGACCCGGTCTGCGAAGAACAGAATGGCGTTGATGTTCGGATCGAAAGTCAGCCCGCCCCAGAAGGCGATCAGGTTCTCGTCCACCGGCGCATCGCGCGGAGCATATCGCTCGCAGTCGACTCCGTGTGGAATACACACGATTCGTGGATGCCCCGTGTACCATCGACAGAACCGGCGATCACTCTCCGAGAGCATGGTGACGGCGGTGATTTCGGGAAGGTGTGCCCGCTGATAGAACAGCGTACTCAACAGGCCCTTGAGATTCGTCCACCGGTCGGTCGTGCGACCATGGAGACATTCTCGGAGAAGGTGCAACACTTCGTCGTCCTGCAGGTCCGCGATCGTCGGGACCCCGCGGATGCGCGACAGGCAGGAGAGGGCCTGGTAGCTCATGCCGATGACCACCTCCGCCCGCCACTCGCGGGCCAGGCGGCTCACGTCGCGAACATACGCCGCTTCAATACCGAAGAAGCGCTCCCATCGACTGAGGCGGATACCCTCTTCCGCCAAGTCGGGATCGTCGTCGAACAGTCGGTGAGCACGGGCCGCTCGGCATGCGAAAGGCAGGGGGGGAACGTCGCCCTCGCTGGGGTGTCCGACCACCACGAGCACGTCGTGGCGGCGAGCCAGCCGTCGGCACAGCTCGTAGGTGTGGAGTCTTCCGCCGTGACACAGAGGCCACGGCGGCTCATTGCGGAGCACCATGATTCTCACGGCTGTTTTATCGGAGTCTGCGGGGGACGACTCAAGCTATCGGACGGGAGTCTGACACCTCGGCCGAAGGACCGTGGTTCCGATAATCGACCCGTTGACGGGTCGATCCTCCGAGGTCATGGCCGCGAAGAAGGGTTCTCCCATCCCCGGCCAGCGAATCGAGGATCGCTCCCGGGCCGGGCCGCGCAGGGCACGCAGCGTACGCTCCAGGGTCAGGTCGATGCTGAACTGCCGGCGGACACTGTCCCGCCCGGCACGGCCCATGGCCGCGCAACCGACCGGATCCTCGGCCAGGTCCACAATCGCGTCCGCCAGCTCGGCCGGCTCGAACGTCCTCAGCAGCCGCCCGGTGCGGTGGTCCTCAATCTGCCGCGTCGCCCCGGCCGTCGGCGTGCCAATCACCGGCCGCTCGCAGGCCATCGCTTCCGCCAGGGATAGTCCAAAAGACTCCGTCACGCTGCACAGGGCGAAGGCATCGAGGGCACTGTGAAAGGCGGGCATGTCGGCCACGAATCCGGCGAACGTGACCCGGTCGCTGATGCCGCACCGCGCGGCGAGCTGAACCATGCTTCCTCGATCCTCGCCGTCACCCGCGACCACCAGCCGGATGGTCATGCCTCGGCGAGCGAGGAGGGCCGTGGCCTCGATCAGCGGTTCGACCCCCTTGCCGGTGACCAATCTCACCGCCGTGCCCACCAGAAAGGGGGCGGGGCCGCCGGTGGGGCCGACCTGCCACCCTCGTCGAAGCCGCTCGCGACCTTCGGGCCGGAACGTGAACCGCTCGAGATCGACGCCATGGGGAACGACCCGGATCCTGGTGTGATCGATTCCCTGCTGCCGCACGACTTGATCACCATCCTCGGCATTCAATACCACCACCGAGGACGCGGCCATCCCCGCGAGTCGATGCCGAACGGCCTGAGGGACACGCCACCAGTGAAAGCCCTCCATCGTGCCCCGAAACCTGCCGGGAGGCAGCCGTCGGTAATCACGCCCGTCCACCATCTGGTGCACCCACACGGCGGGAATGGCGGCCAGGCGCGCCAGGCAGGGCAGGATCCAGAACCGCGGGCGTCCGCAGGCGTTGATGATCAGTCCGTCCGGTCGCCGTCGGGAGAGCATCGCCCGGAATTCGGAGACCACACCGCTCCAGCCACGCGTCCGCGAAACGGGCACGCAGGTGACCGCGACACCCGCCTCCTTCGCCGAATCGAATGCGGCGAGATCACCGCCGGGAATGGGTGTCCAGTAGATGTGCGGTTCGATGCCTCGGCGCTGGGCTGCCTTGGCCATCGCCACGATGTACCGCTCGGCTCCGCCGAAGCCGGGAGCGTCGGTCACGAAGGTCAGCCGCTGGATGGTCCGTCTCGCCATTCACTCGTCTTTCTGGGTACCGGCTGAGCGGGTGGCGCGGGCCAGGACCTCGGCGAATCGCCCGGCGACGACTCTGCGGTCATAGGTGTCCAGGACCGGCCAGTTTCGCTGGTTCTCGAGTCGCCCGCGGAGGTACGCGCCGATGATGCGCTCCAGTGCGGCCGCCACTCGCTGCGGCTGCTCGAACGGAACCGTGGTGGCGCCGCCCGCGCATCGCGCGATGGCCTCCGTCTCGCTGCCCGAAGGCACCAGTCCGAGCAGGTGTGTCGGCAGGGCCAGGAGTTCAAACAGTTTCGCCGGGATGCAGTGCCGGCTGTGGTAGCAGTCCGGGGCCACGAGCAGGCAACAGGCCGCCTTCGCCGTCCGTCGGATCGCCGAGGTGTGATCCAGATACCCCTCGATCTCCAGCCAGTCCGGCCGATGCCGATCCCAGAGCAGTCGCTGCTGCTTGTCCAGCGTGCCGGCCACGACCAGGCGCACTCGCCCGCGCCACTCGGGACGCCGCTCGAGTACCTGGGCCAACGGAGTCACGAACCCGCTCAGCTCTCGCCGTCCGTAGAACGCTCCCACCGCCGCCAGGACGCACTCATCCGGGTAGGCGTTCGTGGAAACGTGGTCCGGGTCTTGCGTGTCTGAGACAACGGCGCTTTCCTGCTCCGCTCCGTCAATACCGAGGGCCCGGGCCAGATCCTCGCGGTCAAAACCGTTGGTGATCGCCAGCGTATTCTCCGGCCGCCGAACCGGGTAGCGTTCCAGGAAGTCATTGGCCAGAGCCTTGGTGGTCGTCACCACGACGGCCGCTTCATGCATGACCGCCTGTTCGAGTCGGCGCATCGTGTCGAGCTGGGCATCGTCCGGGCGGCCGCGATCGAAATCGCTTACCAGCGGGTCGCGGACGTCGGCCACCCAGGGCAGCCCTGTGGCCTGGACCACCCTCATGGCGGCAAGGTGCACGAAGGTCGGCGGCCCCGTCGAGATGACCGCGTCGAACCTGCGTTCCCGGTGCCGCTGAATAGCCGCCCGGCTCGCCGGTCCGACCCACCAGGATTCGCCGCTGCCCCGTCCCATCCGCTCGGCCATGCCGAGGAGTCGCCAGTACAATCGGTCCTCGACCCAGCGACATCGCCGATCGTCGAGCCCCGGGAGATTCCTGAGGGGCGAGACCATCCTGGCCGCCAGGCACGCGGGCTCGTGGCCCGCTACCCGGTGAATGCGGCAGTGACGCGGTATGTCCGTGGTCAGAGTAGGGTCGTGCCAGGGGAACCGATCATGACCGGCAGCCAACACTTCGACCAGCCAGCCGAACTCGCCCAGGTACTTGCAGAGCTTCGCGGGTCGCTGAACACCGCTCCCGCCGGTGGGGGGGAATGTGTACGAGAAAAGGAGCGCCCGGCCGCCACCACCGCCGCCTGATGTGGTAACGGCCGGGGCATGTCTGATCCAACGCCGCCACATCTCGTTGCCGGGCGGGCGGCCTGCCATCGTGGCTTGGGCGTGTTCCGTGCGACGGATCTCCCGCCCGTGGTTCACGGCTACAGCCGGCGTCGGTTCACCGTTCCCTTTCGCCTGGGCGGCCCAAGCCTCCGGCTCGGACCTGACTTGCGCGTCAGACGCAGGCGCAGTTTCGGCTTGCGCCCCGCGAAGCCCATGGATTATCGGTATCGGTGTCCGCGAACTCATGCTCAAAATCCGCTCTTCCCTGCCGGTCTGCACGTCCTGTGCATCCGATAATCCAAGCTCCTGGAGAGTAATATCGGTCGTTGCCGGCCGGAGTTGAGTTATCCCTGGGCAAGTACGAGATTCGATCGTCGCAGCGTCTCCGGCTTGAGGCGTCCGGGACCCGTTTGGATGCGGTGAATCGAGGGCGGTAGGGCAGGAGCGGCCGGCAGCCGGCCACTTGCGGACTCCCTTGACAAGGGCGGTTGCCTCGGCGATCACGCCCGACCTCACCGCTCAGGCTTTCGGTGCGGCTGACTTCCGCCTGGCCACGGTGTCTGTTACAACAGCACGTCGCTGCCCGGGCGAAGTGGGCGAGCAGGGGTCCTGGTACGGGCCTCCCATTCACGGCTGGAGTCTCGAAATGAACCGTGGTCGCGTCTTCCAGGACCCATCGTGGGCGTGCCTGCTCTGCACGGCTTGGCTGGCTACGGCCATCGGATGCGGCCCCACCGTGCTTCTGAAGAACCCGGACAACTGGCCGCCAACCTGGTGTGACCGGGCCCTTCACAACACGCCGGCGGCCTACATCTACGCGACCAGCGACGCTGCGGCCGGCGAGGCGGATACGGTGATCCGCGATGTGGCCGCGACCTACACACGCGAGGCGGGCGGGCCGCCGGCCAAGGGCCTGGTCATCGTGACCGATCTTCGCGACCCCCTCTGTCCGGGAAAGTGGCGCGAACTCCGCCGATTGGCCAGACGGCAGGAAAAGGGTCCGGCCGCCCCGGAGTCCGCCCCGGCCTTAGCCCCTGCTTCCTCACCGGCGTCCGCGCCGGGATCGGTACCCGCCTCGCAGCCCGAGGAGGATGACCAGATGGTGGCCGACCTGGGCATCAGTTGGGAATTGCTCTTCAGGATGGCGCCGGTCGGCCTGTCCAGGGAGCAGGCCCCCAAGCTGATCGATCTGCCCGGACCCGTGAAGGATGAGGTCGCCTGGGTGGCGATTCTTCCGACCCGGGCCTTGCTGACCGACTGCAACCGACAGCTCGTGCGCGCGGCATACAAGAAACAGAAGATGGGACTCGCGGCTCAGGCGATGATGGCCCCAATGATGGCCATCATGGAAACCAAGATGGTCGATATGCTCGCCGCCATGCGTGAAGTGGCCGTCTTCATGGCTTACGTCAGTGCCCATCCGCAGTGGAGCACCGAAGAGAAGCGGGCAAGGGAAAACGCCTATCGCGAAGCCCGAATGAACCAGGCCGCCGGTGCGATGATGACCGCGGCCAAGGATGCGGCCGGCCGAAACAAGGCGACAAGCCCGCCGGGCTCCATGGACACGCACCGCGGTACCCCCTGAAGCTTCTCCCGGCAGATCGAGTGACCCAGGCAGCCCGTCGAACCGTCACCCGCGAGACGCCGGCACCGCTTCCGCTGAGACAGGGGTCAACCCGCGATGACGACAGCTTCGCACGCCGCCACCGGCCCTTGCCATTTCCATCCGAGCGTCAAAGAGAGCAGGTCGAGTCCCTGGACCCGACCTGCTGTGCTGATGCCTTCTTCGTGTTTTCGCAACCGGTCATCGCCCCCGGCGCCGCCGTAGGAACGCGAGCCCGCCCAGCCCGAGCAGGGCCAGTGAGGCCGGCTCGGGCGTCGGATACTCGGCAATCAGGATGCCGCCGGTGAACACCGTCCCCGGCACTCCGACATACTGCAGCTGCTTGCGGATGTTGACCTGCGTGCCGGGTTGAAGCGGGTCGAAGTAGAAGTCGATTTCCCCGCCCTGGGTTGCGGTCGACGGGGTGTAGGAAACGGACAGTCCGGACGGCGGATTGCCGTTGGCCAGAAAGACCGAGGGGGCAACCCATTCCCAACCCGGCGTGATGATCTTCTCATGCCAGTCGAGCCATGGCAGTTTGCCGCCGACGGTGAGCGTCTCGCTCAGGCTGAAGGTCTGTCCCGGCTGAGCGACAACAGGAGCCGCATTCGGCCCCCACAGTTCCTTAAGCCAGGCCGGACCAGTCGGGTCCCGAACGACGTCGTACGGCCCGATCGACCAGCCGCCACTGGTAGCACCCTGCGTAAACAGGCTGGGCAGGGCACCGACATTACCCACGCCCTGGCCGAGGCTCGGACCGGCCGTCGCGAGCACGCCCACTACCAGCAAGCCCGCAATTCCAACTGCCTTGCGTGATTTCATCACTTTCTCCTTATCCACATACCTCTTTGTCTTGCCTATTGACCTGTCTGGCCCGCTACACGTGTGCGGCCAGCGACAAGCGTTCATCCCACACCCCGGCCGTCGCGCAGGGATTGAATGCACCGGCCATTGAGGGGTGCCTCGCGTCCGTTTCGCGGGCGACTTGGGACATCATGCTCCCAGCGTCTGACGTGTTGCTTCTCCCAGGTGCTCAGGCCCGATGGGAGGGTAGGCACCCTCGGTTTCGGCGACCACCTCAACCTCTGAAAATGTGGACCGGGTTCGCGATCGGCGGAAGTGGAAGGGCGCGGGCTCGGCGGCGGGTGTCAGCAGCTGACCGCACGCCCGATCACCGCCAGATTGTCTCCGCTCAGCCAGAAGTCCGCAGTGAAGGGTGTGCCGCCGGGGTGAGGTCCGGGCTGTCCGAGTGGTACCTCCTTCAGGAGGGCAATGCGGTCCAGTGCCGCGGACAAGGACGCCGGCGGGTTCTGCTCCAGGTGGTGTTCCGCTGACTGGGGCGTCATTCGGCTCAATCGGCCCTGGACACGCCACCGCAGACCGCGCGGCAGCAGGGAAAGGAATCGTGTGAGTTCCGGTCGCCCTCCCCAGTCGGAGCACACCGTGTTCATGGTCGAGAAGACCGCCGTCGGCATGAGGTCACATTCGCGCATGAGACGCGTGAGGCAGGCTCCGTCGAACAGGGAGATGTGGAAGCGGTTCAGGCCCAGCCATCGCCGCCCGCCCAGCCGCCGCCACACGCCGCCCCAGTTCGGCGTCTCGATGATCGCGAGCCCGCCAGGCAGAAGCCGGCCGCGTATGGCTTGCAGGAATCCCCGGGGATCGGGCACGTGTTCGATCACGTCCGTCGCGATGGCGACCTCGAAGCGGCCCAACTCGTCCCCCAGTCCCTCCAGCGAACCGGTGTGAACCGATAGCCCGAACTCGGACCTCGCCACTCGGGCAGCCTCGGCGGAAATCTCCACCCCCTCGGCCTGCCAGCCTCGATGGCTGGCTAAGGCCAGTAGATGCCCCTGTGCGCAGCCGATCTCCAGAAGCCGTCCACTGCGCTGGCAGGACTCGAGTGGGGCCAGGTAGTTCAGGTAGAGTTGCGTGGCCCGGCTCCAGCGGTGCTCGGGTCGGGCGTTGAACACGTAGTAGTCGCCGTCGTACTGCCGCTTCATCGGCTCGGCTGCCAGCCGCGGCCAGTTGAAGACCAGGCCGCAGCGGCGGCAACGCCACAGGTGAAACGGTCCCGGGTGGCCGGGAAACACCAGCGACCGCACCCGCCGCGCACCGGTCTGACCGCACAAGCCGCAAGTCGCCGGGGATATCGCCTCGGCCGTCAACGAGCCGGGTAAAAACCGGGGACAGCGGACGGTGCTCATATCCAGCGGCTCCGGACCAGTTTCTGGACTCGCCAGGGCCATCGCCGAAAACCTCTCCTGCGAATGATTCCGCCCACGATGTGGCTGCGCACTCGCCACCTCTGCCGGAGAATCACCCGACGAACCGCTGATCCGGTCCGCCGTCCGATCCGCCCGAGGGCATCGCCGATCCACGCGGCCGCCACTGCAGGTCTCGGCAGGCACCGGCTCCCCTGGTAGATCACCGGGGTACCCAAGGGATTCCAATAAGTCTCGTACCGCTGCCGGTTGGTCATCTCCCAGGGCGTCCACAGCCGGCCGTCGTCCGTGGACCAGACCAGATGCGGGCACCCGCACAGGCTGGCCAGGTGCAGCCCGCCTGTCGATTGGCCCACGGCCAGATCGCAGCGCGAGAGAACCTCGATCGCGGTCGCCGAGTCGTCCGGGAAAACGCTGGTGTGGATGCCGCGGCTGTTCAGCCGCCCGGCCAAGTCGTCCCAGTCGCCGGCGGTCCAATTCTCCGCCCCGAAACCGCGGGTGCGACGGACCAGGACCACCCAAGGCGGAGGCAGTACCCGTTCGCAAGGCCGGTCAAAGCGGATGAAGCGTTGGTGCTCTTCGTCGCAGGGATGAATCGCTCCGGAGTACGCCGGCCAGAGAGTCTCCACCTGGTGTCCGGCTTGTTGCAGTTCGGAGGCTGCGACCTCGACCATCGGCTCGACCAGCGAGCGAAGCCGCACAGAGGGCAAAGGATCACCAGAGGAGGACAGTATCCGGCGGTCTTCGTACGCATGGCCCGGGATCGAGTCCAGCACAACCGGACGGTAGTCCAGAGGCATGTCCTCGTAGAAAGCCTCCTTGCCGGCGGCACCGAGGACGATCAGTCGATCGAACCGCCCGATCTCGAACTGCAGACGCAGTCGTCCTTGCCAGGACATCAGCTCCCAGCCGATCTCTCCGACATAAGGGCCGACAAGCAGCGTCCGCATGCAGCGATCTTCCTTGGGGGATGGTCTCACCTAGCTCGCCACTACCGGTTCCGGCTCCCGCTCCACCGTCGCCTGGACCTGGTGTGACGATGGCCCGCTCCGCCCGGGCAGCCGCTCCAGGTAACGGACCATCGTCTCGATCGTGGCCAGGGTCAACAGCGGCCCGGCCTGCCGCGGGTCTCGTTCTACTACTGACCAGAGGCGATTCAACGCCTCCGGCCGGACCCATTCGAGTATCCGGGCGTCGGCCTCACGAATCCCGCCTGCACCGCTTGTTTGTCGCCAGGTCTCGAACAGCCACGCGGTCAGGAACTCGCCGGCCATGCCCCAGGCTCGGGTCTTGGGGTACCGGCAGTGCGTCCACCAGCGGTGGAACTTGTCCCGCTGCCAGCAGTATTCGCGAAGCAGCCGGTCCTCGGCGATGGGGAACCCGCTGTGGTTGGCTCGCGGGACGCGTGCAAACCGCGGGAAGTACCGGCGAAACGCCTCGGCTACGAGTTGTTTGCCGCGCCGCCAGCTGGCCGGGGTTGCGGCCATCCAGTCGAGCACCGCTCGGTCCGTGGCCGGGCTTCGCAGGGCAACGTCACGCCGCAGGAGCATCGGGCCAAGCACGTCGTTGCGCCCGCTCCGGCCGGTGAAGACCACGTATTCGGCCTGCTCCAGCGGATCCGACGTCGGGGCCCGGGCGAAGCGGTCGTCGATGAGAGCCTGCCAGCGCTCCAGGCTACGGTGGGCAAGGTCAGAACGGCAGAGCTCGTTGATGAGCGCGATGCTCCCGCCACCATGGCAGTACTTGGCCGCCCAGTAGCAGTCGTGCGGTGACCGGCCGTCGGGAATGTCGCCGTCCGACGGCACGTAGGCCCCGCCGACAATGCCGTGAAGATGCCCTTCGAGCAGAACGGCCCCCGGATGTCCGGCCAGGAACGCCTGGAGTGCAAAGCCTCCGCCGAGATGGCGAGCGCCGTGCAGGCCGTCGCTGTCAATGATCAATCGCTGCAGCTGTCCGGCGAGGGCTGCGGCCTCCATCGGTACGACGACGTGCGCCGCACCTGCCAGCCTGGCCAGTTGCCGGCCAAAACGGACATCCTCGCTGAAAGGCCAGCCGGTCGTGAAGCAAGCGGGTTCGACGCTGAGTGTCGAGCAGATTGCCAGGATCATCCGGGAGTCCATACCGCCGCTGATGCCCAGCATGGGCGGCTTGATGCTGCTGGCATGTCGGCGCAAGGCTTCGGTCAGCACCTCGACATAGGCATCGACGGCTTCGGCCGGCGTGGCGTAGGCCGGGGAGCGGTGGCGAAACTCCCAGTAGGGTCTGCAATCGCGGCGCGAGGTGGCCCCTTCCGAGGGCCGCCACCGCAGCGCATGGCCGCCGATGAGCCAGTGCACCTGCCGGATGAGTGTACGATCCTCGGTCGTGTTCATCGCCCGGATCACGTCGGTGACGCCGTCTTCGTCGATGGCCAGCGGCAGGCCCGATGCCTGCCAGGCCAGCCATGCCTTCGGGGCGACGACCAGCCGGCCTTGTTCCGCCGCCCAGAAGGTTGGCAACTGACCAAGCCGGTCGTTGAAGAGGGTCCAGCACCGGCGGGCGGGATCATACCACGCGCCGCAGAATACCCCGTCGATGTCCGCCAGTGACTCGACGCCGTGGCTGGTCAGCCGTCGGAGGATGGCGCCGCCGATCGCGCGCTGCGGAGGGCCGGCCGGCGGCCTTGCTGCCCAGGCGTCGGGCAGAAACACGTCGCCCGCCCAGATCAGGGTGTGGCCGTGCTCGTGGCAGACACCCGCGCCACATGACGGTTCGTTGGCCGCCGGGGCGATGGCCGCCCCCGCCCATCGTTCGCCGCGGCCTGACCGCACGCGCCTGTGATCCGGGCTCAGACCGCACTGCTCCAGCATGAAGGCCAGATCGGCGTCGGCCGCGCCGGGGCGAGGATCACAAACCAGCATCAATCCAGGGTACATTCCGGCTCACTCTCTTGGCGGTCTCAGAGCGTTCCGGCCAGGGGCGCCGCGGAGAGCGAATCGGTGTCATCCGCGGGCTCGCGCCGGTCCAGCGGCCAGTGGCCGTGCTCGCCGCGCCCGATCCGCATGACATCCTGCTCGATCAGCAGGAAATCGGTGTCCGCGAACCGCATCCGTTCCTGGCGAAGACGCTTGGCCATCTTCTCACGATGATACTCGCGCTGATCCCGGCCCAGGGCCAGCCGGCCCGCAGAGAGGAATCGAACCGCGCCCTCGGCATCGCGAGCGGTGAGTACGGCGCCGCGATTGTGCACGCTGGGCGAGAAGGGCACATCCAGCAGTCCTTCGCGAAAGGCCCGGCAGATGCCCGAGGCCAGATTGCCTTCCCCAATGTCTCGCACCGAGTCCAGGATGACCGAGACTTCGCGGTGGATCATGAACATCTCCGTGGCAATCGCTTCTTCATCAACGGATGCGTCGGACGCCGCGGATACCGCTCGCGAGACGAGCTCGATGCCGCGAACGTTGTCCTGGACCGTGGGGATGCGGACCGGCTCGACCGGGCTCTTGATGAGAACACGGGTCGCCTTCGACAACGTCGCGGTGATCGCGGACTGGTAAATCAGTTCCTCCGCCTGCCGGAGATCGCGCGGGAAGGCGGCCATGTACTGGTGAAACACCGTGCCAACCTGAACAGCCCGGTCCCGGTATCGATGCTGCAGCTCGTCGCCAAGTTCGCGGAGGACACGCATCGCGGCGATGTCCTGGGAGCGGTGGCCTTGCTCCGCATAGCCGAGGCTGACGCAGCGCACCCCTTCCCGGATGGCCAGCTCGGCCTCCAGAACATCGATGGCGATGGCCAACGACGGCGGGACCAGCGTCGCAGTGAGCACACCGAAGAACTCGCGGTCAAGGACCAGGCCGTATCGCTCGGCGTAGAGACCGGTCAGTCGATCGACGTACTGCCACGCCCGGATCGAGTCCTCGACAGGATAATCCTTGTAGTACGGGATGTTGTAGCAGATCGCCCCGCCCTCGAACGAGGACACCCCTCCGGCGTAGGAAATCTCAGCCAGCAGCCGCGGATCCCGGGTGCTGTGGCGGGTTTGCAGGGGTACGCCGACAGCGTTGATCACCTGCCGAAGGCCGGCCACACCGTGGTTGACAACCGGGAAGCCGTTCATCGTCGGCCTGCCCCGGGCGGCGCTGAGCTGGATGGCCTCGTCCGCGTCGGCGTATCGGTTGTTTCGGGTGTACGAGTCGACCTGATACGAAAGCACGCGCACGCCGGCAGCCTTGAACGCCTGGAACAGCCCAATCTGGTCTTGGACGAGGGGTACGCCGCTGCGGGGTTGGATCAGGATCGGCAGATCGCCGGAGTGGACCAGCGACTGAACGCGGGCCAGCGACGGTTGCCGGGCCAGAAACGCGGCGTTGTCGGCCAGATCGGCCGCACCCCGGCCCGTGGACCAATGAGCGAGTACGTCGCAGCGCTGGCGGTCGAACTCCCTTGCGTCCATCGGCTGGCCCAGAACGCGCGGCTCGGCCTGGTCGTCGGGTCGCAGCCGGACAATATGCCGGTGACCCGCGTTACGTGCCTTGGTCCCCGCCAGATCCTTCTTCACGATCTTGATGACCGTCTGCACGTCAGTGAACTCGCTGAAGACACGATCGAACCCCATCTGCAGGAACTCGCTCGCGCCGTCCCGCGCGTCACCCACCGACAGGTTGCCACCGAGGTACCACAGGGGCCGATGGCCCGCATACTGCTGAAGAAGACCGGAAAAGCCGCGCAGATAGTGCTTGGCATGCCCGTCCATGTTCGAGATCATCACCAGATCACATCCGTCAGCCCACGAGAAGAAGTCCTCGATGCGGTTCTGAATGCCGAGGAAGTGGACCTGATACCCCTGGGCGACCAGTGCCCGATTGAGAATGATCAGGCCGACCGAGTGCGAGTCGCCGCCAATCCCCCCGAGCACAATGGTGTGATAGGAATGCGCGTTCACGCTTGTTTCATCGGCTTTTATTGGCCCTTGGATAACCTGATTGTCCCGCGGGAAGGGAGCCGCTCGACACCCGCGTCACGACTTTCGGTCCGACCGATAATCATTCAGCCAACCTAAACCGCGGCCGCCGTATCGATGTCGCTGTCGGCCAGCGTCGCGTGCCAGTGCGTCCCGGCGTCAGCGGGCCCGAAACCGGGACTGAGCCACAGGGGCAGCGTCTGACGGGGTAAATACCGGTTGGCCCTCAGGGCCAGCGCCAGGGGTGAGCGTCGACCGGCCAGGCAGCCGACCTGGAGGCCGCCTCCCGCCTGACATTCCGCCGTGACGGCACCGAGCAGCCATCGCCAGACGTCTGGCCGATCCCAAGGTGCTCCCGCATCCACGATTCGGGCGTCCTTCCGCCCATCCGCGCGGCTCGACCATCGCCAGATGACATATCCGCTCGGGCCGGTCGCGTCTGTCGCCAGAATCAGACGGTAGGCACGCGTGGGATGACTCCCCAGCCACCAGGTGAGAAACTCAGCGGTGTGCGGACACCTGGCAGTCACATCCGGTACCGTGGCCTCCAGCCGGCGAATGGCGTCGCTCAGCAGGTTCCAGCTCGGCGCTTCGGTTGACGGGCCGCTGCCCAGCAAGTGCCAGCCGTGCGGCGGCCGGTGCGTGACCGGGTGCAGCCAGAGAACGCCGGCCAGATACGCTGCCGTGCGTTGAGGCAGACTGGCGTTCACGCTGATCGCCCCGGCGGCCAGGTTCAGTTTGTAGAGCGACAGATCGTCACAAGCGAACCACCCCAGCTGGGGAAGCACCCGTTGAGTGTCGGCGGATCCTTGAATGGTCATCAGCACGGGGTGGTGCTTGGCCGCTTCGCGGAGCAGAAAGACCCCGATTCCCCGGGCTCGCAAGTCGTCGCGGACCATCCAGTCCATGAACCACCCGGCGGGCGCCGGTGATGCCGATCGCCGGCCGTCACGGATTACTGCCGGAACCACGCCGATGTGGCCGACAATCCGCCCTTCAACCTGGGCGATCCATGATCGGACCGGGCTGCCGCTTCCTCCTGTCAGTCCCGGGTACTTCCAGCCCAGCGTGGAGATCGTGCACGCGACTCCGTTGGCTTGCAGGAATGCTGCCAGTTCAGGTAGGTCGTCGGGTTGTGTTGGGCGAAGCATCATACAGGACGTCGAAACCTGATAACCGAAAACTGAAACACGGCTCGATGACCTTCGACGAGCTTGGTCCCCGCTCCGGCCGAGAGAAGGCCGGCCAAGCAGCCGAACCGACAGCAGGAGGCCACGGCCTCAGATCGTAGCCGGCGATGGACGGAATTGTCGGCTCTCCTCCGCGGGTGAATCATGCCCGCCATGCCTTGCTGTGAAGCCGTCTCCGGCGGCCGGCTCCGTACGCGCCGCGCATTCGCGGAACAGGTCATAGTATTCTCTAGCGGTGACCGGCCGGGCGCCAAGGTGGTTCACGAGATGCTCGAGAATCCCATCCAACCGGTCCAGAAACGCGTCTCTTGCCTCGATCGTTGGAACATACGGGGTGCCGCCGACACCGATGTCCGAGCTGTGGAACGTGAGGTGATAGACGAGCGTCCTGCGGCGGGCGAGAGTGTCGCATAACGCGATCATGTCCCCGAGCGAGGTCATCTCCGGGTTCAGTCGGATCAGTCGAAGCAGACCTAGCCGATACAGGATGCCGATGGTGCGAAGCTTCGAGAGCGGCGGTCGGCTGAGCATCCGGTGCAATCGGCGGGCGGACTCGAAGCACCGGCGGTTGAAGCCGGCGCTGATCGGTACGCTGAGCAGCAGGCCATTCGGTTGCGCAGCAAGCATGCTGTCTCCGCCCAGCCAGTATGGCTCAAACGGGGCGTCGTAGTAGTCCGGTCCGCCGTCGCGGGTGTGATCCACGAGGGGACAGACACTGGTTTCCACCCGGTATCCGAGTCCCGTCAGCAGGGCGGTGTGCTCGGCGGAGCTGCCGTACCGTCCGGAACGATAGGTCACCGGCTGAATGCCGAAACGGCTTCGAATCTGCTCGGTGAGGGTCAGCAGCTGCCGACGGACCAGCTCAACGGGCAGATGACAAGGCATCGAGCAGCCTCTGTCGGCCGGCAGAGCAATCGGCTGGGTCGACCAGGTGTGGAGGTGTGCCCCGATGTCGCAACGCCCCCCGTCCAGGTAATCCTGGAGCAGTCCGCTGCCTCGGCGGTCCTGCACGACCGGCGAGGTCACCTGATAACTCGGGCGAACACCGTGGCGGTCGAAGATGGCTTGGAGCCGAGGCAACTCGGCCAGATGCTCCAGCCGCCAATCGCTGGTCGGGAAAGTCGCGCCCCAGAGACCTTCCTCTTCCGTGTCGACGTTAACGAGCAGCCACGCCATCGAGATTCCCCAGGGCAAGGGTTGATGCCGGCGGTGTGTCCACGCCGCGATGTATCGCGAGCCCCGCGGCCTCGCGAAGGACGTCAAGCCAGGCCGCGGCAATCGACGCCGGGTCGTGTTCGCGCCGGGCCTTGGCCCGAGCCTTGGCCCCGAGATCGGCTCTCAGGCGGTGGTCTTCAATCAGGGCGCTGAGGGCGGAGGTCAGCGCTTCGATGTCCGTGGGCGGAACACAATAACCGCAGCGGCCATGGTCGATGAGTTCCGGCAGACCCCCTGCGTCCGTCACGATCGTCGGCTTGCCCGCCGCCATGGCCTCCAGCACCATGTTGCTCGACGACTCCCGGGGCGAGCAGAGCACGATCAGGTCGCATGCCCGGTAGGCAGGCCCGACGTCGTCCGCCCAGCCGCACCAGTCGAGGAGGTCCGCGATGGACAGATCGCTCGCCAATGCGGCCAGCGATTCACGTTCGGGGCCGTCACCGTGGATCCGGATCCGGACGCGCCGGTCGGTGCGCAGAGCCGCCACGGCGCGGAGCAGCACGTCGAGTCGCTTCTCTCGGCTGACACGGCCGACGAAACCGATCGTGATCGTCGCCGGGCAGGGGTCGTTCTCGCCCGAACCGGCAGAAACGGCCTCCACCGCGTTGGGGATCACTCGTCCCTTGTCGTGCGGATAACGGTACTCGCGCTCGTACGCTTGCCGCACGCGCTGACTGTTGAAGACCACGTAGCGGGCAAGCCTGGCCGTCAGCCACGTCTTCCGGATCACCTTGCGGCGATGAAGTCCCAGGCCGGGAATGAGGCCGAACAGGTGCCGGCCGATCGGAGGATTCTCCACCGGCCATGGCAGGGTGCGATGCGTACTGACCACCGGCACACTGGCCAGCCATGCGCCTACCACCGAGGCCCGCAACGGTGTGTTCGAGGACTGAACGAAGAGGGCAACGTCGGGCCGAGTCCTGCGGAACCACCGCCGGCGCTCGAAGATCAGCGGCCATTGGCACCGGCGGTCGCCCGCGAAGGTCGCATCGAGCCAATCGACGCGATCCACGCACAACCGGGCACGGCCGCTCCCGGCCAACTCGGAATAGATGTCCTCTCCGGAAAGCGCAACCGTGACCGGCCAGCCTGCGGAAAGCGCCGCCCGGACCACGAAGCGGCCGAACTTCTCCATCCCGCCCAAGCGAGCAGGATGACCGGCCACCAGGGCCAGGTGCGGTGCCGATGTATCGCCGATCCCCGTGGTCATGGGTCAGGCCACCTCCGTTCGAGGCTGGGCCGGCGTCGATCGAATTCGGTCCTGCCAGCGGAGCATGAACATCGGACACCATCGCCGCCGCCACAGACGCTCAATGCCGGCTCGCTCGGCCGGTCCGACGTCGTTTCCGTGGACCAGTCCGATCGCCAGCCGCAGCAGGCGCCGGTAACCGTCGGGATCACGTCGCCAGTAAGCGCTCTCCACCGCCCGAAGCACCGGGTCCACCATGGCTCGTCGAATCACATCCGGAGGCAGGGCTGCGAAAGCCTCCGGATACTGGCGACGAAACTTGTCCTGGGCGAGCCAGTGATAGAAGGCCATGAGCGACTTGCGGCGGGTGATACTGCCCGCGTGGCGGCGGATGCGATACAGCGGCTCCGGCAGGTAGACGAAGTCGCAGCAGGTCGCGGCGCGAAGCGATAAGTGATAGTCCTCCGCGCCGATCAACTCGGAATCGTAGTTGCCCAGTTCGAGAATCAGCGAGCGCCGGAGCATGATCGAGGCGCTGCACAGGGGATTGGCTTCGAAGATCGTCTGCAGGCATCGGCCGGTGGCTTTCTCGCCTCCGGGACGCCGGTAGCCGGCTCGGCTGTCGTCCGCCCAGTAAAGATACGAGCCGGTGTGGACCACGGTGCCAGGCGGGCGAGATTGCAGGACGGCCAGCTGCTGTTCATGCTTCGTCGGCTCAACGGTGTCGTCCGCGTCCACGAAGGCGATGTACTCGCCGCTGGCCTCGCTGACACCCAGCCGCCGGGCGGCGCCCGGGCCGCGGCCAGGATTGACCAGCACACGGATTCGCGGGCCAAACGAACGGGCCAGGGCGGCACTCTCGTCCGTGCTCCGGTCGTCGATCACCAGGATCTCCATCGGTGGGACGGTCTGCGCAAGCACACTCTCCAGCGCTTCGCCGAGGGTCGCCGCGGCGTTGCGACACGCAACAATGACCGAGATGGTACCGGCCGATAAACCCATGGACACATGAGTTATTCGGACGATTCCGCGCCGCGATTGAGTTAGTTCGACCGACAACAGAAGCTGGGAACCGGGGCGGCGCCGGCGATCGGAGCTGCAATCGGAACCCCCGATTGACTTGCGGACAGGGTCCTCCAGCTCTCGATCTCGGCAACGATGCGGCTGATCTGCTCGAGCCTGGCGGTCCAGGACTCGACCTGCATGGACCGCGACCGGCGGAGGCGGTCTTCGGTCGAGTTGTGCTGCGTCGCTTGGCAGCAGCAGTTCACCGTGCCGGCGATATCGTCGGCCAGCCAGACGGAGCCGGCTACCGGTCGTACCGCCGGCAGGTGGGTGCTGACCACCGGGACACCGGCGGCCAAGTACTCGTACAGCTTGATCGGGTTGGCGTGGTAGGTCAGAGGGACCTTGCGGAAGGGAATCAGCCCGACGTCGAAACCCTTGAGGTAGTTGGGCAGCTCGGAGTGATCCTTGGGGCCAAGCCAGTGAAGGTTCGGCAAATGACTCCCGGAACCGCGTGGCCCGGCTACCGGCCCGATGACCACAACCGACGCCTCCGGCTGCTTGCGGGCCAGACCGGCCATCAACTCCATGTCGACCCACTCGCCAACCACCCCGACGAATCCGAAAACCGGCTTGGGCAAAGCGGCCAGATCGGCCGGAACGGACAGCTGCTCAGTCACCGCCCGCGACAGATGGAGGTGATCCACGCCATGTTCGATGAAGTGCACGTTGTCGTGAAGGAGCTTCTTGGCCTCGTAGAGCGGCTCGGACGTGGCCAGGACGACGTCGCTCCTGGCGAGCAGCTCCCGTTCTCGCCGTTCGATCAGGTCGCGGTCGTATCCGGGAAACTCGCCAAAGGCATCCACGCAGTAATACAGCACTAGCTCCTCGTTGAAGCTGCCCACCAGGTCCGCGACGTCCGGGGCGAACGACCAGAACTGGGTCGGCCGAACGGGAATCCGGGAAAGGACGCGGTTGATCGCTCGGCGAACAAGGGCGACGTTGATCCGGCGGGCAAGGCTCGAACCCGGGAACGGGATCTGCGGGGGCGTAATCACGGTGAGGTTGCTGGATACCTGCCGCGGACCCTTCTGGATCTGCAGGAGCTTGGAACCGATCGTCCGAAGATCGTCCAGGCGAATGCGAGGGCGGCGGGACGCGTGCCAGTTCACCCAGATGACGTGATTGTGTTCCGACAGCCGGCGCATCACATGGTGCTTGCTGGTTGGATGGTAATGCCAGCCGCTGGCGAAGCAGACGATATTCTTGTCGCTAATCATGCCGCTCCTCCTACTGTGGGCTCGGCCACGAGCAGTCGCTCGAGACGGGCAAGGGCATCGTCGATCCGGTATCGGCGAATGACAAACCGCCGGCCGGCCCGACCGACAGCCGCCGCTCGAGCTTCATCGCCGAGCACCTCCGTGACCGCGGCGGCAAACGCACCCGGCAACTCGGCCACCAGCAGTTCTTGGCCTGCCTGGGCACCGATGCCTTCCGCCACACACGGCGTCACCACGCAAGGCCGGCCCATGGCCATCGCGGTGAGAACCTTGGTCTGCAGCCCGCGAGCGAGCCGCAGCGGGGCAACCATCACCCGCATGCGCCGCAGATGCGGCTCCACCTCGGGCACCGCGCCGGTCACCTCGATCCGATCACCGTCTCCCAGGTTGCGCACCGCCTTGGACGGGGAACGGCCCACGATGAGAAGCCGGGCATCAGGCCTCTTCTCGATGATCAGCGGCCAGATGCGCTTCGCAAACCAGCACACCCCATCGACATTGGGTCCATAGTCCATGGCCCCCAGAAACCCGACCACCGGCTCGGATGGCAGACAATCCCCCGCCCCCCCCTGCATAACCGGCATGGCCGACCCCGCGGACAGTGTTCCCGCCGCCGCTCCCGTCTCGATGACGTGCAACCCTTGACGCAGCAGGGGATCCGACACCAGCTCCGCCTCCCGCGGGGTGCATAACACCGTGGCATCGAATCCCGTCATCCATTCCCTTTCGCGCCGGGCGAGCCTCCTGGCTTCGGTTCGATAGACCCAGTTCATCGGCCAGCGGGCCCTGTTCGCCGACTCGGCCCATTTGCGGCTGTCCAGATCGACGAAGTCGAGCACCCTCCGCCGGGCGGGGACCTCCAGGGCCAACGGGGCCATGCTCGACGAAAACGCCAGCACCGCGTCAAACCCCACCTTGCAGGACCAGCGGAGCACCGTGCGACAAAGCCTGCTGGACGCGAAGTACGCTTCCGTGGCCGTTCCCCCCCCGCACAGTCCCACCATGGCCCGAAGTCTGGCAAACGAGCGGCGCAGCGGGATCGCCTCGACCGCCCGACATTCGGCCCGCAGCCGGCTCAGCGAGGCTTCGATCGCGGCCGCCGCTCCGGGTTCGTCGTCTCCAGGCGGATCGATGAAGCCGGCGCACCAGACCTGGTGGCGGGCCGCGAGCCAGCGCAATTCGGCGGCGGCACGCAGCTTGGCCCCGCGGTCCGGCGGGCAGGGCAGTCGATGGATCAGGACCAGCAGCTTCATCGTTCGTCTTCTCAGCCAGGAATCGATCGGGCCAGCCATGATCCGAGCGGCCTCGTCACCGCCAGCGGCAGTCGCGGCCAGACGCGACGAGCCAGGCTCAGCCGCGCATTGCCGGGATGCAGGTTCGGCGCTCGGCCACCGTCGGGTACGTAATACTGGTAATGAAGGGGCGTCGGTTCAAAACCCTGGAAACGCTTGAAGTTGCAGGCCCCGGCGTTGTCCACCCGGGACCGCCCGAAGTCGAACGCCTGACACCCCGCCTCCACACCCCGTTCCATCGCGGTCAGATACAGAAAGTTGTTCGGGTGGGTCCTCTCGAATCCGTCGTCGCAGCCGGAGAAGTAGGGCATCAAGGTCCCACGGTAGACGAAACTGACGAGCCCGGCGATGGGCCGGCAGCCATGGCGGATCAACTGGACCATGTGGCCCGGGCGGCTGTCCTCACCGTTCGTTCCCGTGCCGCTTCCCACGGCCGGCGTGTGCTCGACGAGGTAGCGGAAGAACTTGAGGGGATAGTTCGGTGAGGCCAGGCGGCGCATGCTCCGGCTGTAGAGCGACCAGACGGTGCCCAGGTGGGAGTCGTCAAAGCTCGCCTCCAAATGGTATACCTCTCTGGCTTGACGGGCGGCAGCGCGGGCTTTGCGTGGCAATGAACTCATTACCCGGTCAACATCGCGAGGCAATCGCTTGCGGAACGTGACGTACCGGCGAACCACGGGCAGTTCGGGCCATTGCGACGCGACCGACCGGATGTCAATCCACTGGGCCTTGAGTCGGGCGGCCAGTTGCCGGGCCCGATCCAGGAGGGCGGCGTGAGCCTCCGGATCGTCGGCCAGCGTCCCGCCATAAACGGCATACGGCACGCTGACCAGGATGGTGCCCGCCAGGCAGCTGCTGACCTGCATCAGCGGGAATACCCCCACGCAGGCCCCGCCCCGCCACGCGGTCAGGTAGCAGCTTCGGTGCCCGAAAGCCTCCCGGACCGCGTCGCGCCACAGCAGGGTGTGGAACAGGGTCCCGTCCTGATGACCGGCCACGTAGAACTCCCAGGCCCGTACGCTGGACTCATCGAGATCTCGAACTTCCACGGCCATCGGATCACAATCCGTCAAGAAACTACATCCCACCCAGGTAGTAATCCTGGTTCTCGCCGCAACTCATGGTCTCTTCGGTGTAGCCGGTCAGGATGCTGCCCGCAATCGCGATGTGGTTCGCCTGGAGCAGCTTGACGCAGCGGCGGAGAAGAGGCTCCGGCGTCTTGTTCATCCGGATCACGATCAAGGCGTAGTGGCAGAGAGGGGCAATCAGCCCGATGTCAGCGAAAGCGCTGATCGGCGGCGTGTCCACCAGGGTGTAGTGAAAACGTTCGCCAATCTCGCGGAATACCTCGGCCACCCGCCCGCCGGAAAGCAGGTCGCTCGGACCCGAGATGCCGCAGTCACCCGCGCCGATGAAGTGCAGATTCGGACGCGGCATCGGGGCGCAGACCTCCGCCAGGGTCTTCTCCCCTCGCAGGACGTCGGCGATGCCGGGCTGCTTGTCACACTTGAAGAGACGGCTCAGACCGCGGTTGCGGAAGTTCAGATCCACGATCGCGACGCGGAGGTGGCGCAGTTCCGCGAGGCTGAATCCTAGATTGGCGGAGGTGATGGTCTTGCCTTCGCCGCTCGCCGCGGAAGTGATCGAGTAGACCCGCGTGCTGCCGCCGGGGTTGGAGGTCAACAGCCGCGTGCGAACCGATCGGTACTTCTCGGTGATCGGTGATGCCGGATCGTGGAATGCCAGGACCTCCGCGTGAATGTCTTCGCGAGGAATCGGCGCCAAGGCCGCGGTGAACGCCGGACGTGGTGGCGGATTGATGGCCATGGGCGCGGCTGACGGTTCCGGCGGCGTCCGGAGGGGCAACGGGGGCGTGGAGGTGAACGATGCCGCCACCAGCGAATCGCGCGGATCGGCCCCGGCCGGCATCCCGGCGAACCGAGAATCCGGCGCCTCCTCGAGGGCGACACCGCCCGCCATCGTGTGGCGGGCACGCTCGAGTTGAGCTCTCTTCAGTGCGTCCGCTATTCGTCCCATAGGCTGTCCATCACCGTCGGGATCATGCTCCCAACCCGGTTGCCCCGCTCCAGTATCCCGCAACCACAGCCCGATTCACGATGCGCTGGTAGAGATCCGGATACTGCAGGCTCAGATACGTCAGTGTTCCCAGGGCCACGGCCAACACGGCTTCCACCGCGGCGAACGCCGGGGCCACCGTCCGCCATCCCAGCCACTGCCGCCGGATTTCGCTCCGGATCTCGGCGATGGTCTCAAGTACCGGAATGCCCAGCGATTGCCGGACTCGCGCCGGATCCCGGAACGATCGGTCAAACAACTCGCGGAGAAAGACCACGGCCACGCCCAGCCCCAGGCCGACGCCCAGGCCGGTCAGCACCAGCCCGGCGAAGGTCGGTGACGTCGGCACCCGCGGCCGGTGAGGGGATTCCACCGTCGCGAACTTGATGCCCCGCTCGTTCTCCTCCGCCGTCAGCACCCGCCCCAGGGTGTCCACGTTGTTCTGCCAGACACGCATGTCGTTGCGGATGGCCTGGGCTTCCTGCTGGCGGCTCAGGTAAAACTCCCGCTTGTCCAGCATCTTGGTCTTCCCGTCCTCCAGCGTCGTCTTCTCCGCCTGCCGACGGGCGAGGTCGCGGTCCATCCTGGCAATCACGTCCGTGACCGATTGGATTTCGGCGGCGGTCCGTTTCTGCTCGGCGGCCAGCGGGTCGACGAGCGGCTCGGCCTGGCCGTTCGCGTTCCCGGACGGTGGGGCCGCGATCCGCTCCGGCTGGTTCTCGAACTCGATCCGCAACTGCTCCAGCTTTCGGCGCAGTCCCTGGACCTCCGGATGCATGTCGGTCATGTTCCGGACCGACTTGGCCTCGGCGATCTGGGCCTTGGTGGTGTCAATGTGCTGGCTGAGCCGTTCTCGGGTGGGATTGGGCAGCCAGGCCTGGCCAGCCTCGCTGTCGGTCAGCGCCGGCCGGCTGCTCGGCGTCTTACCCGTGGCTCGCTGCTGTTCAAGGTCCCGAGCGTACTTCTGCAACGCACCGAGCTTGGCTTGGTACTCCTCGCGCCGCAGGACCAGGTCGTCGATGGCCAGTTTCAACGAGGCCAGATGCTGATTGAGCGGGCTGGTGTCGTTCGGGTTGATTCCCGGGTAGGCGGCGCTGAGATCCTGCAGCTCGAGGTCAATCTTGTTGGCCTGGACCTGGCGCTTCTCGGCTTCCTCGGCAAAGAACGCCTTGGATTTCTGGAGGATGTCGGTGATCCAGCTCCGGGTCGAGGCGACGTAGTTGTCGCGCAGGCGATTGACCACCTGCATGCCCACGTCCGGATTGCTCCCGGAATAGGACAGCTCGATGAGATCGAGAAAAGTGCTGGATTCAACGAGCCGCATGTTGAGACTGGCCGAGATCTCCACGATCAGGGCCTGCCTGCGGGCGCTCCCTTCCGCCGTTAAGGCGCCTTGGGCGTCGCGGGGCATACTCCGGGTCAGTCCGAGATCATCGATGGCCTGGCCGACCACCTGCGTCCCGGTGAGCTGGAACCTCAACGAACGGCGCAGTGTGTCGAAGGTGTACGGCGAACTGTTGCTGATCAGCCTGGTGAGAACCACGTCGTCACGCCGCTCAAACGTCGTGCTCAGCACGTACCTCCGGGGCAGGGTGAGGCCGTAGGCCAGGTAAGCGATCATGCCGGTGAGCAGGGGAATGACCAGCAGCCAGCGGCGGTGGCTGGCGATCGCCATCACCTTGCCGAGGGTGTGCTGGAGATCGCTGGTGTAGGAGTCGCTGTGCGTCGCTCCGAACCGTGGACCCCAGATCATCGATGTCGGCTGAACACTCATCGGTCATCTCGACAAGAGACGGCGGACTCCCCGGTTCGAGTTCCCACCATCGTCATCACCGTCAAGGGCGTCGCGGTAGGCCTTTGGCGCACTGACTACGGAGGCGCCGTCCGTGTAAGCCCCTACCACCGGCGACACCGGGAAGAACAGCTCGCGCACCCGCAGCCCGACCCAGGCCAGCGGTGTCGGCGGGATGACGATGATGTCGCCTTCCTTCAGCAGGAAGTTCTGCTTGAGGTCGCCGTGCTGCAGCATCTTGTCGGCGTCCACTTCGATTTCGTGCTGCTCGCCGGTTGTCGGGCTCGGCCGGATCACCTTGATCTTGGCTCGCCAGGCGCCGTTGGTGAGGTTGCACCGGCTCAGGATATCGAGGAGCGTGTCCCGGCCGGTGAACGGAACCTGGCCCGCCGCAGCCACCTCGCTGTAAATGTAGATCTTCTTGCTGGCATAGCTCAGGACCTGGATCTGGACCTTCGGATTCACGTAGTAGCGGGCGAGAAGCTCCTCGATCTTGGCTTCCGCCTCGCGCGGCGTCATGCCCGAGACCTTGACCTCGCCGATCAGCTTCAGGGAGATCTTGCCGTCCTGGCGGATCACCTGGGTCTCACCGTTCAGCTCCGGGGCCTGGGGCGAGCTGATCTCGATCAGGTCGGGAGGCTCGATCCGGTAGTTGGTCGCGGCGACGTCCTGGTCATGGGCCTGAACGAACGGCTTGATGTCCGCGTAGCGGGTCTGGGCGCACCCCACAACGCTCAAGGCCAGGAACAGGGCCAATCCGCCGCAAGCACGGATCGAGATAGGAAGGCGGTTTCTTCGCTTCATGATGGTCGTCCCTGACACACCGTGGCGATCCTTCTGGCCGGTCGTTCCCTTTATCGGTCCGCCGGCAACGCATCAATCATCGGATGGTTCGGGGGCCGGTTCGACTAATTACCGGTTATTTTTCGGACCGCCCGGGCGAACCTCAAGAAGCTCACCCGCAGGTCCGATAGACTCGCTTGGACCGATAGCTTGAAGCATGGTCCGATAAGGGGTATCGCCCTCGACGGGACCTGAGGAGTCCAAAGCATGTATTGCTCGCACTTCGGCCTGCATCGGCCGCCGTTCAACAACACGCCGGACCCCACCTTCTACTTCAGCACGCCTGAGCACGAGGAGGCTCTTGCCACCCTCCAGTACGCGACGCTCCAACGCAAGGGCTTCGTTTTGGTGACCGGCGAAATCGGAGCCGGCAAGACCCTGGTCGGGCGACTCTTCATGCGTCAGATCGAACGCGACGCCACCGTGGCGGTCATCAATCACACCCATCTCAACGGCCAGCAGCTCCTGGCCGCAATCTGCTCGGAATTCGAGATCGACGCCCCGGCCGGCGAAGCCACGCCGCAGCTGCTCGAGCGACTGCAGACCTTCCTGCTCGACCAGTTCGCTAAGGACCGGTACGCGGTCGTCCTGCTCGACGAGGCTCAGAATCTGCCCAACGAGAGCTTCGAGGAGCTGCGCATGCTCGGCAACCTGGAAGCCGATGATGCCAAGCTTCTCCAGGTGTGCATTCTCGGCCAGCCCGAGCTGCGCGACCGCATCCGCCAGCCCGGCATGCGCCAGCTGGATCAGCGCCTGTTTCGACGCTTTCACCTGCCCGCCCTGAATCGAGACCAGATCAAGGCCTACATTCAGCACCGTCTGACCGTGGCGGGCGCACCGGGGGCGGAGTTGTTCTCCGAGGAGGCGATTGACCGGATCTACGTGGCCAGCCGCGGGGTGCCCCGGATCGTCAACCAGCTCTGCGACAACGCGCTCCTGACCGCCTACGGCGAGAACATCAAGCAGGTCAGCTCCCGGATCATCGATCACATCCTCGAGTACGACGGGGCGGAGCGGCGAGAGGCCTGGGGAGCGGCCGACCGCGGGTTCGCCGGCACCGCCCTTCAGGGCGAGGTGGGCCCCCGGCCGGCCCCCGTCGCTTCCGACATGCCGGCCGTGTCTCCGGAACTGCTGGAGCTCGCCCATAGGCAAGTCGAGCAAATCGTCAAGAGCCGCGACGAGCTGGCGGCCATCGCTCAGCATGCCGAGAGAACCAAGGCCGAGCTGGCCGATCTCGGTGCGAGGGCCGCTCGCACTCAGGGCGAATTGTCCGTGGTCAACGATCAGGCCGGCCGAACCCGTCAGGAGCTCCACGACATCGCCGCCCAGACCAGCCTGGCTCGGGACGAGCTCCACACCCTCAGCGAGCAGACCAGTCGGGCACGGCAGGAACTGCAGGCCGTCACCGAGCGGGCTGCCAAGGTCCAGGACGAATGGGCGGCCATTTCAAGCAAGGTCGAGCAGCGGTGGCATGCGACCCGCGGGAAGCTCGATGAATACCGCAACGAGATTCAGTCCGCACTGGCCGACGCGGCGGCCAGGTATCAGACCATCCAGAGCCAGTTCGAGGCCCTGTCGAAGGCTCCGTCGACCGAGGAGGCCCTGGCGGCGGTCGAAGACGTTCGCAAGGGCTACCTCACGGAATCCGCCCGCATCCTCGAGCAGATTACCCAGCAGCGTGACCGGTTCCGCAAGCTCCTGGCCGACGCCGACAGACGCTGGAACGACACCACCCGGCAACTGACCGAGTTGTCTCAAGGCACCGCCACCAAGGGTGACCTGGAAGGGGTCGAGAACGAGTTCAGCAACCGGGTCGGCGAGTTGCTCGGCCGGTTCGACCTGCACCGCGACCAGATCGGTGAGCTGGCCCAGTCACTGCAGGAGCTTTGCGAACGGACCCAGCGCGACCTGGCAAGCATGCGGGGCGACCAGGCCGAGGCCGAGGCCCGGATCGGTCGACAGGTGGCCAGCCGGGTGGTGGCCAGCGCTCAAGTGATGGAAAGGAAGCTGGTCGCCGCCCAGGAGGCCCAGGTTGAAGCCCATGCTCGCCTGGCGACTGAGGTGGAAACCCGGATCGCGGAGACGCGGGCGGCGATGCAGGAGCGCCTGGGACGGAGCGAACAACGGATCGAATCGTTGCAGGACCAGATGAATGATCGCCTCGCGTCACTGAACACCGCCCTGCAGCATTTGGAGGAAACCGCAGCCTCTGCCGCCGAACTCGACGGTTTCAGACGCAGTCAGGCGGAAGCGATGGACGATCTCGTCCGCCGGCTGGCCGAGCAGGGCGATGAGTTGCGGCGTTTCCGTGAGGATGTCGTCCACGGCGCCGAGGAGGGTAACCGGCAGAAAGACGAGCAGCTTGCCCAGATCGCACGGCAAGTCGCGGTTCAAGAGGAACGACTGCAGGTCATCCGCCGGAGAGTGCTCGAGCACTTGACCGGCACGGAGCAGCGGTTTGAGAGCCTCGCCGAGAGGTTCGCCGATCGCGGCCAGGTTGAGCAGCTTCGGGCCGATCTGGAGGGCCAGGTCGAAGCCCTGGTCCGGCAGTCCGAGGACGGTATCGAGGGTCTTCGCCGCGAGCACCAAACCGGGCTTGGCGAGCTGCGCGAGAATCAGGAAGCCCTGGCCCGGCAGCATCGGGAGGACGTCGCAGGGCTCCGTCGTGAGCATGAATCCGATCTTGGCGAACTGCGCGAGCGGCAGGAAGCCAAAGCGGCTGAGATCCTCAAACGCATCGAGACCAACCGGGATTCGATGCAGAAGCTCATCAGCACCGTGGTTCAGCGGTGGGAGTCCACGCATCGCCAGCTGGAGACGGTGAGCGCGTCGTACGCGGACAAGGAGCAGTTGTCCGCCCTGCGCAGCCAGTATGAGCAGGAGTCGAAGCGGTTGCTCGACGAGTTGGCGGGGCATCGTTCGGCCATGGAGGAGCATTTTGCCCAGATGGCCATCCGCTTGCAGGAGACGAAGACGGACCTGGAAGCGCTGAGCTTGAGCGCCGCCCGGTCCGATGATGTCGTTCTGATCCAGCGGAAGCAGGTCGAGGAGCAGGAACGCGTCCTCGTGGCCCTCGCCGATCAGCGTCGGGAACTGGACTCGATGGTCGATGCGGTCAACAGGCGATGCGATGATCTGATCGGACGCCTGACGGCGCTGCCTCCGGACATCGCCACGATGCGCCAGATGGTGGCCTTGCATCGAGAGAACATGGACCAGATCCGGGTCGTGGCCCGGGAACTGGCCACGCGTCGATCGCAGCTTGAGCAGGCGATCCGCGGAGTCGCCGAGCACTCGCGGCAGACTCACGTGGCCGTTGAAGCTCTGGCGAAGCGTACCGCCTCGGTGGATGAGGTTCGGAACCTCCGCCAGCAGCACACCGACAAGCTTCACGAGCTACTCGGCCGCCTGGAGAGCGAGTCGGCGAAGAACGAGCGCAACCTGAGCGTCGTGGCCCGCGAGGTTGCCCACCACGCCCGGCGCGTCACCCAGCTTGAGGAGATGGAGCGGCCGCGGCCCATCCAGATTGAACTCGCCCCCAAGGTGGGGCAGGCCCTGGGCGCGATCGTCGAGACCGCCGGTCAGCGGGTGCAGCAGTTGGAGGACAACCTGAACCGGGCCGAGGCGATGACCGGGCAACTGCTGGGCGTCTCGTCGCGCGTTCAGGAGGTACTGCGTCACTGGGCGGAAAACGCCGAGCAGGTGGATCGCCAGTCGGAGCAGTTGCGGTCCTCGGCGGTGCTGGCTCAGGAGGTGATCGTCGCCATTCACAAGTGCCACCGGGCGCTCGAGCAGAAGATGAACTCCCCACGCTGGCGGCAGGAGATGGCTCGGGGCGAGCAGATGGTGAGCCGGATCGAGCAGGCGGTGGGCAAGGCTCAATCGGTCCGCGAGCAGCTCGTGGACCAGGTCGAACAGGCAACGCGCAAGACCCAGCTGATCCGCGAGCAGCTGGCCGACCGGATCGAGCAGGCGGCGCGCAAGGCCCAGTCGGCCGGAGAGAACCTCGAGACTGTCATCACCGAGGCCGGCCTCAGCCAGCAGGTGGCTGACGAATGGGTCCACCGCGGTCGAGAGGCTCGTCAGCTGATCGATAAACTGTCTGCCCTGATGGGCGAGGCGTCCCGAACCGGGGCCCGCGTCGACGAGACGCTGGCCAAACGCAAGCAGATACTCGCCGCCGTGGCCCGCAACACCGCGGGCCTGGTCGACTTGATCGAGACCGCACGGCGCAACGACGAGCAGGCACGCCCGACCGTGCGCCCAACCTCCGCGACTCCATCCAAGGCCAAGAACGCCAGGCCGAGTGGCCATTCCGATGTCGTCGATATCCAGTGGCCCCGGGTCCGCGTGTCGGCCAAGGCCGGTTGATCCGCGGCCCGCTTTCGGCGTCAAGAGGTACCCGGAATTTGGACCGTCCAGGGGGGGACGGTCCTTGTTCCGGCTTGGGAATGACCGCGATCAGCCAAGTTCGGACTCCCGCCTTGATCGCCCTTGCGGTTCGGACGTTCTGACGTTTTGACGTGTGCGGCGCATACCCCTTGTTTGGACCTCCTGCTTGTTTGGAGCTCTCTGTTCGGTCACCCCCCCTTTGGGCTTTCGGCATTCTCCTCGGGGTCGACGCCGCTTTCCGGTAACGGTAGGATACCGATTTCACGCGTGACTTCCGCGGTCGCCGTGGACGTGACCTGCGCCGCGGCTCGCTAGGGATTGGGTTTGGGTGTTTCATGGCTCCAGCGGTTGACTTGCCGACAACGTATGATCCTCGAAGTGTCGAACCCTCTATCTACAAGCAGTGGCTCGATGGGAACCTCTTCCACGCCGAGCCGAATGCCAGGACGCGGCACGGCGCCTACACCATCGTCATCCCGCCGCCGAACGTGACCGGGGCCCTGCATGGCGGGCACGCCCTTAACAACACGCTGCAGGACATCCTCATCCGCTGGCGGCGGATGCAGGGGTGCAACACGCTGTGGATGCCGGGCACCGATCACGCCGGGATCGCCACCCAGGCGGTCGTCGAGCGGACCCTCTTCGAGAAGGAGAAGAAGACCCGCCACGACCTGGGCCGCGAAGAACTGGTCAAGCGGATCTGGGAGTGGAAGGAGTCGTACGGCAACCGCATCATCGAGCAGCTCAAACGCATGGGCTGCTCCTGCGACTGGGAGCGCACCCGGTTCACCCTCGACGACACCTGCGCCCGGGCGGTCCGCGAGACGTTCTTCCGCATGTTCAAGGACGGTCTCATCGTCCGCGGCAAGCGGCTGGTCAACTGGGACACCCACCTGCAGACCGCGGTGGCCGACGATGAGGTCTACCACGAGACGGTCAAGGGCCACCTCTGGCACATCCGCTACCCGCTCCAGAAGCCCGACCGGCAGCGCGGTGTCGATCACCTCGTCGTCGCCACCACCCGGCCGGAGACCATGCTCGGCGATACGGCGGTGGCCGTGCACCCCGACGACGAACGCTGGAACTGGCTGATCGGCCAGAAGGTCATCCTGCCGCTGGTGAACCGCGAGATTCCGGTCATCGGCGACCCGATCCTGGTGAGCATGGAGTTCGGCACCGGCTGCGTGAAGGTCACCCCCGCCCACGACCCGAACGACTACCAGTGTGGTCACCGTCACGGGCTGGAGATGATCAACATCCTCACTCCGGACGGCCACATCAACGAGAACGGTGGCCAGTACCAGGGCATGGACCGCTACGCCGCCCGCAAGAAGGTCGTGGCCGACCTCGAGGCCGCCGGCCTGATCGTCAAGGTCGAGGACCACGAGTCCGACGTCGGCCACAGCGACCGCAGCAAGACGCCGATTGAGCCGTACCTGTCCGACCAGTGGTTCGTGCGCATGGGCGACCTGCCGCCCACCCAGGCTGCCAAGATCGAGGGCCTGCGCGGCAGCAGCGGCCTGGCCCAGCTCGCGATCGACTCGATCTGCACGCTGGAGCACGCCTCCGCCGAGGACCGCGCCGCCTGCGGCAAGGTCCACTTCTTCCCCGAGCGATACGCCAACACCTACCGCGATTGGCTCTCGGAGAAACGCGACTGGTGCATCAGCCGGCAGCTCTGGTGGGGACATCGAATACCGGTGTGGCACCTCACCTGGGGCGTGACCGCGAAGGACACCGGGCAACTTGTCTGGGAGCAACAGGAAGTCCTGGGGACCCTTGAGGCGTGGATAGACGAGGCTGGTCTGAAGAATGACGTCTTTGTTCTGACTGATCCCGCCAAACCGCTCGTGATCTTGCTCGCTACGCGGGCGAGTAATGCCGACAAAGCTCTCGCGGGGCTCGCCGACGCTCTTGTGCACTTCGATCGCAAACGCGACGAAGCTTACGTTGCTCAGCATCCATTTGGCGGGGGACTGCTGCAAATGATGATCTCCCTTGAGCAGGACCCCGACGTCCTCGACACCTGGTTCAGTTCCGCCCTCTGGCCGCACTCCACGCTCGCCTGGCCCGAGGCAAGTGCGGAACTCAAGACCTACTACCCCGGCTCCGTCCTCAGCACCGCCCGCGAGATCATCACCCTCTGGGTCGCCCGCATGGTGCTCACCGGGATGTACAACATCGGCCGGGTGCCGTTCCATGACGTCTACATTCACGCGGTCATTCAGGACGCCCAGGGCCGGCCGTTCAAGAAGACGCTCGGCAACGGCTTCGACCCGCTGGACATCATCGAGATCTACGGCGCCGATGCCCTGCGCTTCACCATGGCCTCGGTGGCCACCGAAACGCAGGACATCCGCATGCCGATGAAGAAGGTCAAGCTCGACGACGGCCGCGAGCTGCAGACCTCCGAGCGGTTCGAGCTTGGCCGCAACTTCTGCAACAAGGTCTGGAACGCCGCCCGGTTCGCCTTCATGAACCTGGTGGACGAAGGCGAGTGTGGCACCGGCGAGTACGCCTTGTTCGGGCTCCCTACTCGGTCGCCACTCACCGTTTCGCCAGTGGGGGTGGCCAAGCTCGATCTCGCCACCCTGCCCATCGAAGATCGCTGGATCCTCTCTCGGGTGAGCAAGGCTGCGGTGGAGGTGCAAGACGCCCTGGCGAAGTTCCAGTTCAGCAAGGCTGTTGGTTTGGCCCGCGACTTCTTCTGGGACTCGTTGTGCGACTGGTACCTTGAGTTGGTCAAGTCCCGGATCAAGGAGAACCGGCAGGCGACCGAGGCCCGGCAGATTCTGGCCTTTGCCCTCGACCAGTCGCTTCGTCTGTTGCATCCGTTTGTGCCCTTCATCACCGAGCGGCTCTGGCAGCAGCTCAACGGGCTCGTTTCCCGGCGCGGGCTTACCAGCCTGGCCGAAGTGGACAGCGGCAAGCCGCTGATTGTCTCCGAGTATCCGCCGGTGGGCGGTTGGCCGAAGTTGGGTGATCTGAAGACCGAAGTGGTCTTCGACGACCTTCAGACGGCCACGCGGGCGGTGCGTGACATTCGCCAGACGCAGAACGTGCCGCCCAAGCAGAGTGTGCACGTGGTCATTCGCGTTCCCGCGGCCCGGGTGGAGTCGATGAAGCGTGAGGCTCACGTGATTCGTCACCTGGCCAACGTCGGCGAGCTGACCATTGGTCCGGACGCGGCCAAGCCGGGTCACGCCGCCACGCTCATCATCGGCGACATGGAGATCTACGTCGCCGAGGTGATCGACCCGGTTGCCGAGCGCGGGCGTCTGGGCAAGGAGTTGGCCAACCTGGAGAAGCAGATTCAGGGCATTGCCGGCAAGCTGGCGAACGAGGGTTTCCTTTCCCGGGCTCCGGCGGACCTGGTCGCCCGGGAGCGTGAGCGGCTGGCCGAGTTGGAGGCCAAGAAGGCCACGGTGGTCAAGACGATGAGCGAACTGGAATAGGATCCTATCCCACTTGGGAGCGTGGGACAGGCTTCCAGCCTGTCGTTGGACCGGCAAGACGCGGGTCCCACACTGAGCGGGAGAGGCTCGATGCCGCGGCCGCCCGGAGGCCATCAGACCATGCACATCAGCACGAGGAGACCCCGTCTTGTGGCGGTGACTCGCGGCCTGATCGCCCTTGGCTGGTTCACCTGCATCATGGCCTGGGGTCTGGTTGTTCTCGTGGACGTCGAGAGTGTGCTGTTCACCGGTCCCATTCTGCTGGTGGTCGGTCTTCTTTCGGTCATGGCGGGCCTGCTGGCCAAGTATGGCCGAGCGGCGGCGGTCGGGGCCTGCTACGCCGGGGTGTCCCTGTTCTTCTTTCTGCTGGTAGTGATCTTCGATTGGGGGCCGGGCGAGGCTGAGCAGCCGTTCCTGTGGATGGGCGGGGCATTCAACATCTGCATTATACCTCTTTTTCACTCTGCATGGAAGATACCACCCTCCCCGGCTCCCCACGAGTGCGCCCATTGCGGCTACTTTCTCTACGGCCTGACCGAGCCTCGCTGTCCCGAGTGCGGCACACCGTTTCCACTCGAGAAGCTGGCGATGATGAAGCCGCCGGAATGACGGTTCGGGGGCCGTTCGGGGGGGGCGGCGTCCCGGGTTGGGTGGCGGCTATCCCGGCGAGCGTCGGCGGAAGTAGTCGAGGGCGACGGCCACGACGATGATTGCCCCGATGATGATCTCCTGGACGTAGTTCTGGTAACCCGCCATGGTGCAACCGTTGACCAATCCGGTCAGCATCAAAGCTCCGAGGAGTGTCCCGAGCACGCTGCCCTCGCCGCCCATGAGTGAGCCGCCGCCGATCACCACGGCCGCGATGACCTGGAGTTCGAGTCCGGCGGCCGCGGTCGGATCGCCCTCG
Organism: Planctomycetota bacterium; assembly: GCA_022711465.1. Lineage (GTDB taxonomy): Bacteria > Planctomycetota > Phycisphaerae > UBA1845 > PWPN01 > JAGNEZ01. Next base: position 249,798 of record JAKLEZ010000002.1, read on the forward strand.
CAGGTATTGGCGAAGAGGAAGGCGCCGGCCAGGCCGGTGAGCAGTCCGCCCAAGGTGTAGAGGAGCAGTTTCTGACGGACGATGTGGATGCCGCTGAGTCGGGCGGCGGTCTCGTTTGATCCGATGGCGATGGTTTGGCGGCCGAAGACGGTGAGATTGAGCACGACGCCGGCGAGGATGCCGACTGCGAGCATGACCCAGACGGCCGGGGCCAGCCAGGTGGCTGAGCCGAGCGGCTGCATCATCCAGGCGAGCTGGTCGGGGTTTTCTTCGAGGCGTACGATGCGGTTGTCGGCCAGGAAGCGGGCCATTCCGCGGGCGATGCCGAACATACCGAGGGTGGCCACGAAGGGGATCACGCGCAGGCCGGTGATGATGAGGGCGTTGACCAGTCCGCAGAGGCCGCCGAGGAGGACGGCGACGGCGATGCCCGCGGGGGGTGGGAGGTCGTTTTTGAGGCACACGGCCAGCGAGACTCCGGCCAGGGCCATGACCGACCCGACGCTCAGATCGATCCCACCGCCGATCATGATGAAGGTCATGCCGACGCCGCAGACGCCGACCAGGACGGTCTGGGCGGCGATGAAGCGTAAGTTGGTCGATTCGAGGAAGGCGGGGCTTTTGATCTGGAAGAACGCGCCGACGATGACCAAGCCGGCGACTGGGGCGAGCCATTTTGCGTTGCCTGCCCAGTGACCGAGGGCTCGTGTCTCAGCCGGTAGGTTCATGAAGATAGGTTAACCTCGGCGGTTCAAGTTGTCAGTTGTTGGCCCGAGGCGAGGGCCGGGGTTGCCGGCGTTTTCTGTCCAGCGCCAAACGAAGCCAATTGAAGGCGGTCGGGCCTTGAGGAGACCGGTCCGGTCGCCTTGGGAAGAACACAGCGGTTGTCCCGCGGGTGGAGAGCTGAGCGGGGCGGGTTGGATGAGGGGGATCGCTTGGGTGAGCGTCGTCGAGCCTTCGGGGGGTGACGGTATCGTTGGGGGCCGGGGGGGGCTCGGGGTGTTGTGGGTGTATTCGAGCGGTGGGATGGGCGCAAAGAAACAGCCGGAGAGGTGGTGGTACCTTCATTCTGGGCAGCACCACCGTCCCCGGCTGCGATGTGGTCAGTTGAACGGCCCGAGGTTGAACAAGTCACCGATTCCGATGACGTGGACAGCCACATCGTGGATCGTCTTGAGGTTGCAGCCGAACTGGCACATCGAGACGAACGCCGCCACCGCCACTAACAATGCCTTCTTCATGTAGGACTCCTTTCGAACATACCTTCTTGACATGAGCCGCTGATAACCGCCTACCGGCGTGCTCATGACCACGATCTGATGGGGCCGCAAGGTAACGAACGTCATTGCCCTTGTCAATAGGGGGATGATATCTTTGGGCGGCCTATTGCTTTTGGCGTGACCGGGTGGGGTGGTCGTGTGGGGCCTGGATGGTGTCGAGGGCTTGGTCCTGTGGTCTGCCGCTGGGCCAGGACATCGGGTGTGGAGGGTGGTTGAGGGGCGTGTTTGAGCTTCTCCGGCTCTGCTGGTGTCCGCGGCTTCCGGTATAGCCGCGGGGCTGTCCCGCGTTTGTGGGTTTGGGGTGGTGTGGTCGGCCTGGGTTACGGCGACCTGGTGGATTGGTGGGGGTGAGGATCTGCGGTTGGGGGTATTCACTGAGCCAGGGGGTACAGCAGTCTCTGGATCTCGGGTGTCTCGAGGTTGTCTGGTGTTGCGAGCGTGGCCCCGGTATCGACGTTTTGCGTGACGGTTTTGCCCTCGAGGTAATCGATCGCGGACTTGACGCCGATGTAGCCCATCTTGTACGGATCCTGGAGGACGATGCCCATCAGTTTGCGGTCCTTGAGGCCGGCGATGAGGCGGGGCTGGGAGTCGAAGCCGACGAACTGGGTTTTGCCTGCGAGTTGGCGGGCCTCCAGGGCGATGAGCATTCCGGCGGTCGTGGTCTCGTTCGGGCAGAAGACGCCCTGGAATTTGTCCATGTGGGCGGTGATCATGTTCTCGGCCGCCCGTTTGGCCCCGGTGACGTCTGAGCCGGCGTACTGGGGGGGGTCGATGATGGCCACGCCGGGTGACTCCTTGGTCATCGTGTTCAAGAATCCGTCCTCGCGCTGTCGGGTGCTGGCGGAGCTTTCCGCGTAGCGCAGGACCATGACGGTTCCTTGGTTGTGCATCAGTTCGCCCATTCGCTTGCCGGCGAGCACGCCGGCCTTGTAGTTATCGGTTCCGACGTAGGCGATGAAGTCTTTGCCGACCTGGGCGGCCAGGGGCGAGTCGGTGATGACCACGGGGATTTTTGCCTGCCCGGCGAGGCGGACGGGGGCGACGAGGGCCTGATCGCTGAGCGGGGCGAGGACGATGGCGTCCACCCGGGTGCTCACGAAGTTCTGTACCAAGCTGATCTGGGTCTGGGTGTCGTCCTCCTTGGCCGACGACTTGTAGTCGATTTCGACGTTGCCGATTTCGGTGGCGGCCTTGCGGGCTCCGGCCTCCATGGCCTTCCAGAATTCATGGGTCATGCCCTTGGGGATGACCGCGATGTGGCGGTTGGCGGAGCTGGCGACGGGCGAGGCTGGGGCGGCTGGAGTTCCGGGTGCGGGCGAGTGCTCCTTGCAGCCGGGCGAGAGCGACGATGCGGTGATGATCAGCGCAGTGGACAACAAGTGTTTCATGGCAGACTCCACTCGAATGGTACGGCCGCAGGTCTTCTGATTGCGGGCCGGGTTGACGGTTGTTCCTATCTGAAAACCACGTACAGGGCAACCATGACCACGAACAGGATGGTGGCCAGGACGCGGTAGTTACCGAGTCCCGGCCAGGCTTCGCCGCGCAGGGCGGCCAGTGGGCTACTCCAGCAGAGGGTGTCCTTTTCTGCGGATGGTGGGTCGGGTCGCCCCAGTGACGCCACGACCATGACTACGGAGCAGGCGATGAACAGGTAGAAAGCCGCCATCATGAACGGCACTTTCCAGGTGATGTAGGGGGTCAGCCAGGGGGCTTCCTTATTCCAGTCCAGGAAGAAGACCAGGATGCCCATTGCCGATCCGGCCACGAGGGTGATGAACGCACCGGATGCCGAGGCTCGGCGCCAGAACACGCCCAGGACGAAGACGGCGGTGATGGGTGGGGCGATGTAGGAGATCAGGGTATTGACTCCCTGGTAGATGCTCTCGTAGTGCTGGAGGGCTGGTGTCCAGAGGATGGAGATGATCATGGCCACGAGGGTGACTCCCTGGCCGATGCGGACCAAGGTCCGGTCGGGGACGGCGGGGCGGAGCTGTTTGTAGATGTCGTAGCAGAACAGTGTGGCGATCGAGTTGAGGGCTCCGGAGACGGTGCTCATCAGGGCGGCGAGCAGGGCGGCGGCCACCACGCCTTTGAGGCCGACGGGGAGCAGTTCCATGATCATGTGGGCGTAGACATCGTCGGATCGAACGCGGGCCAGTTTCTTGCGGGCCAGCTCATTAGTGGCCTCGACCACGGCGGTGTTCTGCAGCCCGGTCTCCTTGGCGATCTCATCGACCCTGGCGCGTGACTCACTTCCTGTTCCCCGGGCGAGGAGGGCGTCGTAGACCTTTCGCTCGGCCTCGGAGAGGTCGTTGGCCGCTGCCGGTTTTGCCTCGGTCGCCTTGATGGCCAGCGGTGACATTTTGCCCTGGTTGACGAGGGCGAGGGCGATCGTGCCGGGCATCACGAAGATGAAGACGGGGAGGATTTTGATGAAGCCGGTGAACAGCGGTCCGACGCGGGCGTGGTTTTCGTTCTTGGCTCCGAGCACGCGCTGGACGATGGTCTGGTCGGCGCACCAGTACCACAGGCCGATGACCGGGTAGCCGAGGAAGACCGAGTACCAGGGCAGGTTGGCGGGATCGTCGGCGGATCGCAGCATGGTCAGCTTGACCGGTTCGACGTGGGCGGCCATACCCGACCACCCGCCGACCTCGTGCAGGCCAAACAGGGTGATGCAGATCGCGCCGGTCAGGAGGATGATCGTCTGGATGGACTCGGTCAGCACGACGGCGAGCAAGCCGCCGACGATGGTGTACAGGCCGGTCAGCACGGACACGCCGATGATGCTGGTGTACAGATCGATGCCGAACATACCTCGGAGGACGACCGCCCCGGTGTAGAGTGAGAAGCCGATGTGGATGAAGATCGCGGAGACGATCGAGAGGACGGCCAGCCAGTTGCGGCTTGCCCGGCTGTAGCGTTTTTCCAGGAAGTCCGGCAGGGTGGCGACCTTGGAGCGGATGTAGAAGGGGGCGAAGAACAGTGAGAGGGCGATGAGGGTGAAGGGGGCCATCCACTCGAAGTTACCGCAGGCCAGGCCGTTCATATAGCCTTCCTGGGCCTGGCTGACGAGGTGGATGGTCGAGATGTTGGTCGAGAAGAGGGCCAAGCCGATCATTGGCCAAGTCAGGGTTCCCCCCGCCAGGAAGTAGTCCTTTCCGCCCTGAGAGGACCTTCTCTGCCGGTGACCCGCCAGGCAGCCGATGGTGATGACGATCACGAAATAGGCGATGACGATAGTCAGGTCGAGTCCTTCGATTCGAAGTTGCGTTGCGAGCATGGGTCGTCCTTGGGTAAGGGCCAGTGATCAGCAGTCGGCGGTTGGCAGTCAGCGATCGGCGATCAGCAAGAGTTGCCCGGTCATGACGCCACGCGATCCGCTAGTCTGTGTGAAACACTTCCTCGAGTTCATGCCACCATTCGCCCGGTTTGCGTGTTGGCACTGGTGTCTGGAGCGGGTCAGTCCGTTTCCACCATTCCCTGGTGGTTGGATCGTTCTTCATCTTGGCCTCGATTTCCCTGCTCATGTCTTCACCGGTGTACTCCAGGTAGCTGAGCAGGTAGTACTCGTCAGGTTTGAGCTCGGCCAGATAGATGGAGTAGTTGGTGATATGGCAGTCGCGGATCATCTTGAGCACCCCGGGCCAGGCTTCGGCGTGGAGTTTCTTGTATTCGGGGATAGACTCCTTCTTGATGCCGATCACATACGCATGGCGCTGGATCTCGCGGGGTTGCTGGCTGCAGCCGGCGGCGAGGGCTGCCAGCGAGCTGAAGCAGACGGACGATAGTGTTCTGGCGACGGGTGTCATGCGGGCAGCGGTCCTTTCAGGATGGGACTGGTCAAGGCCTCGGCACCGAGAATGGGGGAGGATGCGGCGGGGCGGTTTGTTTTTTCTTTTTCCATTCTCAGCCTTCTCTGCCCAGTTCCTGTCCTCGTTGACAGGCGGCGCGCACGGCATCGTGGATGGCTTCGGGTACGCCTGCTCTCTCCATGTGTTCCAAGGCTGCGAAGGTTGTTCCGCCCTTGCTGGTGACCTTGCGGCGGAGCTCGGCGGGCGGTTCGCCGGTCTCGATCATCATCCGGGCGGCGCCCAGGCAGGCGTATTCCGCGAGTCGGAGGGCGTCGGCCTGGTTCAATCCGCAGGACACGCCGCCGGCGGCCATGGCCTCGACGAAAGCGTAGAAATAGGCTGGCCCGGAGCCGGAGACGGCCGTGAGGGCGTCCATGAGCGACTCATCCGAGAGTACCACGGTCGCGCCGCCGGCATCGAAGATGGCCCGGGTTTCGGCGACGTCCCGCTCGGTGGCCTGCTCGCCGGGGCACAGTCCGGCGATACCGGCTCCGACCTTGATCGCCAAGTTGGGCATGACCCGGACGATCCTGGGTGTAGTGCCGGGGAACGCCGCCGCGATCCGGCGGGTAGTGATACCGGCCATAATGCTGATCAGGAGTTGCTCGCCGCGGACCAGGTCGCGGATCGCCTCGGCGGCCTCGTTGAAGCCCTGGGGTTTGACTGCCAGGACGATGCGCCGGCACTCGGCTGTCACCCGGCGGTTGTCTCCGGTGGCGGGGACGCCGAACTGCCGCTGGAAGAACTCGCGGCGTGCGGGCAGGGGGTCGGCCACGATCAGTCGCTCGGGTGGATAGAGCTTCGTGGCGACGACGGCGGCGACGATACCTTCGGCCATATTCCCCGCGCCGAGGAAACCTAACTCGAACTGGTGGGCCATGGGTCGCACCTCTCGAACGGGCTCGGGAGATCATGTCTCGGGTGCCGGCATTCTAATCGCCGAGGGAGGACTCCTCAATCGGGTCGCGGCAGCCGGGCGGTCTCACTCCGCCCGAGGGGGTTCTGTGGTTTTTGCTCCTCGTCCACAGCCGGTTGAGGTGGGGCCCGAGCGGTGTCCAGTTGCGTGGGCGGGTTTTGCGGTCGGTTGACGTGCTTGTCGGTCGGCCGGTGCGGTGCCGAGAGGAGTGATGGTGTTGCGACGGTGGTTGAGCATCAGTAGGCTAGCCGCGCGGCTCGGTTTTTCGGCACGTGGTGCGTGTTTTTGAGCTGGTTGTCCGGACTCGTTGCCGGGCGGCCTGGCCCCGTAGCCGAGGGGAGGCTAGTGCATGGGGCGGCTATTCGTGGGTGTTGAGATCGGAGGTACGAAGACCCAGGTTGCGCTGGGCAACGACCAGGGTGAGATTCTCCACCTGGTGCAGGAGAAGGTTGTCCTTGCGGAAGGCGCGGCGGGCATTCTGCGGTGGGTCGGCGGGCAGCTCGAGGACCTGGTCCGCCGAGCGCAGGGTCTGGGTGGGCGGGTGGCGGGGATATGCGTTGGTTTTGGCGGGTTCATTGAGTCGTCGACCGGGCGGATTCTCACCAGCGTGCAGGTTGAGGGCTGGAAAGACATGATGCTCAAGCAATGGTTTGAGGATCGGTTTGGATTACCCACCATTATCCTCAACGACACGGTGGCTGGCGGGTACGGCGAGTACCATCTGGGCAGCGGCCGGGGGGTGCGGCAGTTCTTCTACACCAATATCGGCAGCGGGATCGGCGGGGTGTTCGTGCTCAACGGGCAGTGCTTTGACGGGCAGGGTTACGGCGCGGCCTACTTTGGGCACACTTACCTTCCGGATTGGACGGCCGCCGTTCCGGGTGTTCCGCGGAAGGTTGAGGATTTGTGCAGCGGCTGGGCGATCGAGCGGCGGCTGCGCAGTCCCGGCTACGTGCCCAGGGAATCGGCACTCATGGCGTCGTGTGGCGGTGACGTCGGCCGGATCACCTGCCAGGCGCTCGGGGCTGCGGCGACGGCCGGTGACGCTTTTGCCCTGGCGGAGATCGATCGCATTGCTCACTCGTTCTCGATCGGTTTGGCCAACGTATTGACACTCGTCAGTGCCGAGCGGGTCAGTATCGGTGGTGGTGTGGGCAAGCTGGGCGAGATTCTGCTCGCCCCCATCCGCCGCTACACGGACGAATACGTGCTGATCACGAACAAGGGCCGCTACGACATCGTGTCCTGCGTTTTCGGTGATGCGGCCGTGCTGGTTGGTGCGGTCCTATACGCGGCGCACCAGTTGGCGCCGGGCAGTTCGTCCCGGTCTTGAGAGCCGGACGAGTTGGGTGCTGGTTGGTCGCACCGTGGTTGCGGGGTCAGCGTTCATGGTCGGCGGGGGGCGACTCGCGCCTGCCTGTCTCGTTCCACACCTTGAGCCAGTTCTCGTACATCGGGTGCATCATTGGCGTCGGCCAGTTGAGTTCGGCGGCCGGACCCCAGTAGAAGCTGACCCAGCCCGACGCTCGCGGCCTGGTTGCGGTCAGCATTGCGTCGAGGGCCTGCTGGAATGTGATCCCCTGAGGCACGACCATGGGGTAGAACTCCTCGATCACTACCGGTTTGCGGTCGGGCACCTCGGTCATGCGCTGCCGCCATCGATCGCGGTTGAGGGCCAAGAAGTCCTGGCCGGCGGGTACGCGTTCAGGGTACAAATGGAAGGAGTGGAAGTCGACGGTCCGGGCGAAGGCCGGCGGGTTGAGTGCCCCGACGGTAATGAGATGTCCGGGGTCCTCGGCCCGGATCGCGCCCGCGAGCCGGTCCGCCCAGGTCGCCATCAGCTCCGCGTGCAAGCCGAAGTACTCGCCGTAGCGCGGGTCCTTGGGATCCTGTTTGGGGATAGCGATGGCGGTCCACGATTCTCCTGACCGGGGGTAATCGGGCCAATGGCGGCGGAGGGCGGCCTGGTCGGTGAACCGTTTGTGGATGTACTGCGTCCACTGCATGGCCATCTGCCGGCAGAGGTAGTGGACATAACAGAAATTCTGTCCGCCGGACATGTCGAAGCAGCCGATGACCCACGGTTCGGTGTCGTTCCAGGGGACAGCCGGCTCGTTCTGCAGGTCGTAGGCGAAGACAGTCGGTTCTCCGCGACACTGCCGAGCGACGGTTTGCCAGAAGGTGAGCTGGATGACGTTCATGGTGGCATCATCGGCCTTCTGCAGCCAGGCGGGCGCCGTGTCCGGGCGCAGATTGGCCAGCCCGACGAGAATCAGCCGCATGCCGCTGCGCCGGGTGGCGTCCAGCAGGAGACCCAGTTTTCGCAGACCCTCGGGGCTGGGCTTTTCGGGGCCGTCGAGGATATCCGTGGTGGCCACGAACACGCGGGCCACGTTGCCGCCCATTGCCCGCATGGTTGCCAGATCGCGGGCGACCTTTTGCGGCTGTTCGCGGAGGGCGTCCTCGAGCAAGACATCACGCCCGTTGACGACGGTCCGATCGTAGTTGTATCCCCAGGGGACGAACGGCCGGCTTGCTGATTGCCGGCCGTTCCGGCCCGCGCGAGCGAGCATGAATTGGCCTTCCTTGATGATCACGTATTCCTGGTTGAGTTGGTCATGGCCGGCCTCGAGGGTAGTAGCGGAGCAGCCGCAGAGGGCCCAGAGACCGACGATCAGCCATGGCCTGCCGGTGGACTTGGAGGGGCGGGAGTGGGGCGGGCTCATTGTGGTTTTATCTCCGGGGCGGCCGGTGTGGTGCCGGTGTTCGTCCGCTGCCGGATTTGGTCGAGCATTCCCGAGGGGGTCAGGATGACGACCGCCCGGCGGGGCATAGCTCCCTGGTGGACGAGCTTATGGTTGTCGTACAGGTACACCTCCGGCTTGTCCTCGTCGCGGTAGTACTCGCCGGCCACGAGTATCCCGGTTCGGAGGCGGGCATAGGCCCGAGTGATGCGCACATACAGATCCGGGACCGCGTGCCCGCGTGGGTCTTCCCAGGTGTAGCTGGGTTCGATGGCGGTCTCTTCCTCGAAGTTGTTGTAGTCGGCGACGGTCACGAAGCGGGGCCGGGCCTTGAGCACCCGCAGCCACATACGGACATAGAGCTGGCCGCCCTCGCGTGGTTCCTCGAGCGGGTCCTTGCCTTGCCGGGCCACGGATCCGGGGAACCGATGGCCCGGCCAGATGCTCATGCACTCATCGAGAACGGGTGCCGGCTCATAGGAGCCCCAGCCCCACGTTTGCCGCTGTTTCATGGCCGCGTGGTTGTCTCCGTTGTATGCCCATCGCACGGTGAATCGCGGGTCGTCCCAGTCGCCGGGCCCGTAGTTCTTGTCCGTATCCACCAGCAGCAGCGGTTTGCCGTCGAGCTGGAAGTAGGACGGTCGCCTGGCCCAATGGTTGGCGTAGAAATCGGCCGCCCGCTGCTGGCCGGTGCGGCCCTGGGCGCGCATCTCCCCGCCGCTGCCGATGCACATCGGGATCCGCTCGACCGGAGGTCTGGCGTCCATGAAGTCGAACCATGCCCGGATGTTGTCGTTGATTCGTCCGCCGTCGTTGCCGATACAGTTGGTGTCGTCCAGGACCAGGAAATCAACGCCGATATCCCGCAACTGGGCGTAGTGATCCGCGATCACCTTGGGGTCGCCGGCCGTATACCAGCCGCGGGCGGGGAAGACGTGGCAATGGGTCCAATGGTGATACCGGTTGTCCTGGGTCCACCACACGGTGTACCACATGCCGATGGCCGGCGTGATGTTCGTTTCTCGCGGAGGTTGCGCGAGTGTCGGCCCGGTGTGGAGCGCCGTGGCTGCCAGGCAAATCAACTGGAAGGTAGGGTCCAAGCGAGGGGGGGCAAGACGCACGATCGTTACTCCGTTCTTGGCTGACCGTTGGGAGAGAGGGTGCCCGATTCCTATTCCCGGCGCTCGGGGGTATCCGACTCCTCGGGAGCCGAGGCCGGGGCTCGTATGGCCGGCTGCTTGGCGACCCAGTCCTTGAATCTGCGGATGGCCGCCCGGTTGCCTGATGGTCTCGCGGCGGGGACGTAGCCGAAGCCGTCGCCGGACAGTCGCCTCAGTGTTTCGAACACCCTGCGGCGGTCCCAGTCGACACTGCTCTCCAGGAAGTCGACGAGGGCTTCGAGTGATTCCTTGGTGCCGATGCGTGACCATCGCAGGGCGGCCAACACCCGCACATAGTCGTCCTCATCGGTGAGCAGCCGGCGGTATTCTTCATGTACGGCGGGCTTGTCGCCGAACTTGTAGAGCATCTGTGCGGCCATGACCCGCACCGCCCGCGACGAGTCGTTCCAGATTCCTTTGAGCAGTTTGAGGGCTTCCTCATTGCGGCTCTTGGCCAATTCTCCCACGACGAGGGCTCGTTGTTCTCCCTCGGTACCGTCGAGCAGTTGCCGAGCGGCGGCGAGGATGGCGGCCTTGACCGACTCATCCTTTTCCGATTTGAGCATATCCATGAGAGGGATCATAAGGGTGCCGTCGCGGGCCTGGCCGAGAGCATCGAGTACCACCTTTCGAATCTTTGCAGAAGGATCGAAGGTAGCCTCGAGCAGGAACGCGACGCGGAGCGGCTGCCGGCCGCGGGACCACTCCTGCACTGCCGCGAGGCGCTCCTCCTCCTCGGCCTTGCGGAGGGTCTCGCAGGCGGAGACGAAGAACGCGGTCTCGTCGGTGCGGCCGACCGAGGCGTGCCAGACGGCCGTGCGGCTGATAGCCATGGTCGGCAGGGGTGTCGCGGTGGTGACGAAGACGATGTGCCAAGCGGGATCGGGCGGCTCATCGAGGGGCACGCCGTCGTCGCGCACGGTCAGGTACCTGGGCTCCTGGCGGGCGAAGTAGTCCTGGCGGGGGTAGTTCAGCCGGTTGGTGGGATCGACCGGGACCCAGCCGATGCCCTCGGCGTAGAATTCCGCCCAAGCGTGAGTTCGCCAGTCGGTTGAAGGTTGTTCGTCCTGGCGGTTGACGTAGGCGGTCGTCAGCCGGGCGGGGATATCCACGGAGCGGCAGAGGGCGATGAAGGCGAAAGCCAGTTCGGTGCACGAACCGGGCACGCCGGCCAGGACGGCATCCGCCGGATCGTCCTTAAGGTCGATGTCGTAGTGGCAATGTCCGGCCATCCATTCATAGAACAGCCGGGCGCGGTCGACGTCGCGGGTCTTGCTGGCGGCGATCTTCTCGGCCAGGGGTTTGACCCTCGGCAGGCGCAAGGGCAGATCGTCGGCCACCAGGGCGGCGCGTACCAGGTCGTCGAGCGGCTCAACGCCGGCGGGCTTGCGGACCAGCGGGACGTTGGCGGGCTTCAGCCGGACCCATGCGGCCAGGCGTACGGAGCGGCATTGACCGGGAGGGATGGTTCCCAGGGGGACGACCACCACTTCCTGTCCCTCGGAATCGGTCTGGGTGTGGGCGGGTGCGGGATCGATTTGCCAACTGAGGACTTCCTGATACAGGTTTGAAGCAGGCAGGATGCAGTGGGCGGTCACGCTCTCCATCGGTGCGGCGCCCGGGTTGGCCACGCGGTGACTGACCAGGACCACCCGCGTACTAATCTGGGCGGAGGCCGGTGCCACGAGGACGGCCAGGCATGGCAGCAATGCCAGAGTGAAGCGACTCATGGGCAATGATCCTCCAGGCTGCAGGGACGGAGTGCGCGGCTCCGGTATTGTAGCAGGGAAGCAGGGAAAGCAGAAATGGCCGAGGCCGAGGGGGTGAACATCATCCGCGAGAATCGCGTGGGTGAGCCGGTGATTGGCGGCCGCGGGCTCCCCGACCCGGTCGGTCGGCGCTGGTCTTCGATTGCCACGACCGCCCGGAGCTTCTGCCCGGGTTCCTGAGCGCCATCCGAACTGACGATCGAACCTTGATCTTGTGGTCCCGCGGCGGTGTTGGCTCGAATCGGCTTCTACTCATACGACATCTACCTGCTGCACGTCATCGTGGGTGGCCACCCCTTGTCGCTGCTTGTCGGGCGGCTCCGGCCGAGCGCCCCGAGCGTGTATTGCTGGTTCGTAGCGGTCGCGCTGGCCACGATGCTGATACCCATGGTGATCGGGCGGATCATCCGCCGCTTCCCGCGGTTGGCTTTCGTCGCGTTGGGCCTACCTGGCCGCGAAGCCGTGAGCCTGCCAGGTAAGGAGGGCCTGGGTGGTCGTCCGGAGCCGGATTCCGTCTGGTCCTTGCCCGGGGGGATTCGATTGGCAGAGTGCCTTGGGGAGGGCGGTCAGACTGAACTGGCTCTCCACCGGTTCCACCTGGCGACGGCGCCGAGTTCGCCAAGTGGACCGGCACAGGTCGACCTGAGTCGAACCACGTCTTGAGCCTTGCCGAAGGCTGATGAGGTTCGCGTCGTTCGATGGTTCTTCCTGGCGAGCTCGTCTCGCCTTGGGTGAGGGTAGTCTGTCCTGCTTGCCGAATTCAGCGGTCGCGCAGAGCGAGGAAGAGCGCGGAGCGGCCGGCGTCGGCGCCGTCGCGGCGGTGGCTCCAGAAGTGGTGGTCGCAGATTGAGCAGAGGCCGGCGATCTCGATGTTGTCCGGGTGCACGCCGGATGCGGTCAACTGGGCGTGGTTGGCGGACCAAAGGTCGAACAGGAAGCGGTCGTTGCGCGGGGTGAAGAACGTGTCGGCGTGATCGAGCTTACCTTGGGCGATGCGGCGGACGTCGTGGCCCACCTCGTAGCAGCATGGGCCAGCGGACGGGCTGATGGCGGCCAGGAGTCGGGTCGGGTCGCAGCCGAAGAGCCGGGTCATCTGGGCGACGAGGTTGACTGTCGCGTGAGCGACGGTGCCCTGCCAGCTGGCGTGGACTGCTCCCGCGGCGCGGCGCCGGGGATCATAGACGCAGATGAGTGGGCAGTCGGCGGAGAGGAGGATCAACGGGACGCCCGGCCGGTCGCAGAGCAAGCCGTCCACGTAGCGAACGGCCGTACCCCGTCCGTCGCGGCCCCGGCCGATATCGGCGTTCTCGACGGCGACGACCTCGCCGCCGTGGACCTGTTCGGGCGAGGTGAGGCGGTCGTATTCCAAGCCGAGGATTCTGCAGACCCTTCGGCGCGCGTCGAGGGCGGCTTCGCGGTCGTTGCCGCGGTGGGGGGCGTAGTTTTGCGGTTTGGTGGTTATCGCGTGGGCGAGTCCGGTCTCGCGGGCCAGGCGGGGAAAGTGCAGCAGGGTGAGATCGCCGTGGGTTGTCTGAAGCATGGGCTATGACCCGATCTTGAGGAGGATCTTGATGGAGCGGGGATCGGCGGCCAGCTCGAAGGCCTCGACGCCGCGGTCGAGCGGCAGTTGCCGGGTGATCATGGAATCGACGTCGATCTCACCGCGGGCGAGGGTGGCGATGGCGTCTGGGAACGGGCCGCAGCGGCTGCCCAGGACGGTCAGTTCCTGAACGACGACGGGGGTGAGGTTGACCGGCGACTGCTGAGCGTAGGTGCTTTTGAGGACGATCGTGCCGCGCGGACGGAGCATGGCCAGGGCCAGGTCCAGGCCGGCGGGTGATCCGCTGCATTCGACGATCACGTCACGGTCAGCGCGAGGGGCGAGTTCGCGGACCGGGGTTCCGCGGATGCCCCGTTTCTCGCAGAAGTTCAGGGTGAGTTCGTTCCGCCCCACGACCTCGAGGTCGCAGCCTGTGGTCTTGAGCACCTGAGCGACGAGCAGGCCGAGCCGGCCGGAGCCGATCACCGCGACTCGCATTCGTTTCTCGATCCGGGACTGCTTGATGACCTGGAGGGCGGCCGCCAGCGGCTCGACGAAGACGGCCTGGGCGTCGCTGACTGAGGCGGGCAGCTCGTGGAGATTACGTTCGGGAACCACAACCTGCTCGGCGAAGACGCCGTCGTGCCGATCGATGCCCAGCACGGTCCGGCGGCGGCAGTGATTGGCCAGGCCGCGTTGGCACATGTCGCACTTGCCGCAGATGCAGTTGATCTCGGCCACGACCCGCTTGCCGCGCCAGGTTCGGGAGCCCTTGGCCACGGTGCCGACGAATTCGTGCCCGGGCACGCCGGTGAAGCCCATGTAGCCCTTGGCCAGTTCCAGGTCGGTGGCGCAGATGCCGGCCAGCCTGACGGCAACGAGGGCCTCGCCGTCGACCGGTTTGGGATCCGGATAGGCGGCTTCGTATCGAAGAGTGTCTTTCAGACAGAGGGCTCTCACGCGAGCGGGCCTCCTACTTTGTTCCCCCGCCCTGGAGGCGTTCAGTATCAGTATCGACTCCGGGCGTTGATCGGTCAATTGCCCAAGATGCTGGATTAACCCCATTCCGGCGAGTATTCTGGCCGGACCATGAGTGAGTCATCCAATCGCATCGATGCGGCCTTCGCTCGGCTGGCAGCGGCCGGGAAGAAGGGCTTGTTGCCCTACGTGACCGCCGGCCTGCCGGACCTCCACACCACCGAGCGGGTGCTCGAAGCTCTGGCGGATACGGGTGTTACGGCTGTCGAGCTCGGGTTCCCCTATTCCGACTCGATCGCGGACGGGCCGATCATTCAGTCGTCGTTCACCCGGGTTCTGGACACGGGCATCCGGGTGAAGGACATCCTGGAGATGGTCAAGCAGTTCCGGCGACGTCGGGAGCTGCCGCTGCTGGCCATGTTGAGTTACTCGATCGTCTATCGGATTGGGCTGCAGCGGTTCCTGCGGATGGCGGCGGACGGTGGGATCGACGGTCTGATTGTGCCCGATCTGTCGCTGGAGGAGGCTCCGCAAGTGGCGGCTCGGATTGCCGAGGCCGGGCTGCGACTGCCCATGCTGGTCTCGCCGGCCTCGTCGCTGGACCGGAAGAAGCGGCTGGCGGAGCTATCGACGGGTTTCGTCTACTACATGTCGGTGACGGGCATCACTGGCGAGCGGGACAAGCTGCCGCCGGAGCTGGTTGCCAACGTCCGCGAGTTGAGGATGTCCTCGGGCCGCCCGGTGGTTGTCGGCTTCGGCATCAGCAAGGCCGAGCAGGTCCGGCTGGTGTGCAGTGAGGCGGACGGTGTGATCATCGGCAGTGCCCTCGTGCGGCGGATGATGGAGGCTCAGGACTCCGGTGCGGGAACGGACGGCATCGCTCAGACGGCCGCGATGGCGGCGAGGGAGTGGATGGGCGGATTGCCCGAGCCAAAGTGATGAGTCACGCGTAGCGGACGATGAGTTGACGGGGTGCTGGCCTGAGAGCATCAGGTGCGAAGCAAGGAGACTACCTGTTGTCCGGGACGATTCGCCCGGCCACCGCTCAGTTGGCTTGGACCTGGACCGATTTAGCGACTTCTCGTCCCCGGCGCGGGTGCCGTCCAGTCAGCCCCTTGGGGTGTGGCTTGGTTCCTTCTGCGGCGCCGGGATATCATCTTCCTTCGCCGGGCCGGAAGATCGAATACGACCACGAGCGGTCTTGACGAAGACGGGTGTCACAGGGCGTGTTGAGCAGCCATGCGGGTCAATTACCTCGTTCAAGGCGTTGTCTGGTTGACGTTGTACCTCGTCTTGGCACTGGCCCCTCTGCTGATCGTCCTCGTCGGCGCTGCACAACCGAAGCGTGAGTTCATTCGAGAAGCCTCAGTTGCCCTTGGCTTTGTCGGGCTTGCCATGATGGGTCTGCAGTTCATCCTGACGGCCCGTTTCAAGTGGCTCAAAGCGCCGTACGGCAGCGATATCGTCTACAGCTTTCATCGTCAGATTTCGCTCATCGCCTTCGGGTTCATTCTCGCCCATCCCCTGCTGTTGACCCTGGTTGACCTTCCGGCGGTCCTCATCCGGTTCGACTTCATCAACCACCCTTTCTATCCGCGTTTCGGCTTCTACGCGGCCCTCGCAGTGACGATTCTGGTCGCAGCCTCACTCTTTCGTCGGTCCCTGAGGATCGGCTACGACGGTTGGCGCCGGCTGCACGGCGTGCTTGCCTCGGTGGCCATTCTGTGCGGCGTCCTGCACGTCTTCGAGATCAACCACTACCTGCAGACTCCCTGCAAGCGCTTCTTTTGGCTGGGCTAGACCCTGATGTGGCTCTCACTCACCTTCTGGGTTCGGCTGATCAAGCCATGGCTGGAGCTTCGCAGGCCGTATGTCGTTGAGGGGCTGCGACCGGAACGCGGTGACGCCCACACCCTGACGGTCGCTCCGCTCGGCCACCCGGGAATCCGGTTTCAGCCGGGGCAATTTGCCTGGGTTACGGTGGGGGACTCGCCGTTTTCGGACCGGGAGCACCCGTTCTCCTTTTCGGGGAGCGCCGAGCATGCTCCCGGGCGGCTGGAGTTCACCATCAAGGCGCTGGGTGATTTCACCCGGCGGATCCGCGAGGTGCAGCCGGGGCAGCGGGTGTATGTTGACGGTCCCTTCGGGGCGCTGAGTGCCGACCGCCACGTTCATGCCTACGGATTCGTGTTCATTGCGGGCGGTATCGGCATCACCCCGATGATGAGCCACTTGCGAACGCTGGCCGATCGAGGTGATCGTCGGCCACTGGTGCTGGTCTACGGCGGGCAGGACTACGATGGCTTGACGTTCCGTGAGGAGATTGATCTGCTGGCGGCGAGGCTGAGACTCAAGGTGGTTTACGTGCTTGCCAATCCGCCGGTCGGCTGGACGGGCGAGACGGGTCTCCTGAGCCAGGAGCTTCTGGGCCGCCACATGCCGCGCGACGGCCAATACGAATACCTGATTTGCGGGCCGCCGATGATGATGGATGCCGTCGAGCGATCTCTGCGTCGGCTTGGCATTCCGATCGGGGACTACCATTCGGAGCGGTTTGACCTGGCGTAGTCGGAGGATGATGGAGGGTTCAGCGTGCGTCGGAGGTTTTCTCTGCTGGCGGCGGCCCTGATGGGCGTCATACTCCTGGCGGCGTCCGTGGTTTTTGCGGTATTGCGCAGTCAGTGAGACCATCGCGTTGACCAGCCAATCCGAGCGGGCGGCGGCTCCCTCACCTGTCGCGACGCGGGAGGCGGGCGGAGAGAAGCGATCCGACCAGACACCGTCCTTCGAACGTGCGGTGTTTGTCGTCGCTGGCCGTGATGAGGTGGTCGGAAGCCGCGTTCCGCGCAGATATCCGGGCTGGGCAATATCCTCAGCCGGAGAGACTCACGGCGGTAGCGCGGAGGGGAATGGATGGGTCGCCGGATGCGAAGCGGCCGGCACGAGACCCCAGAAGGCGAGTCCGACCTATCCGGCGGCGGGCCGCGGTGGCGCGGAGGTGGGTGAGCAGGCCGTGTTCACCTGGTGTGGCCTTCGAGCTTCTCGGTCAGGAAGTCGACGACCCGGCTCTTGTCGATGCGGTTCTGGTTTCCGGTATCGCGGTCGCGGACGGTCACGGTGCCGTCTTCCTTGGTCTGGCCGTCGATGGTGAAGCAGTAGGGTGTTCCGGCCTCGTCCATGCGGGCGTAGCGTTTGCCGATGGACTGTTTGGCGTCGTATTGGGCTGGCCAGCGTTTGCGGACCTCGCGGTAGACCGGCTCGGCGATTTCGGGCAGGCCGTCCTTGGCGACCAGGGGGAACACGGCCGCCTTGATCGGGGCCAGGCGGGGGTGGAATTTCATCAGTTCCGGACTGGGTCTCGATTCGTCCACCGTGTATGCCTCGCAGATGAACGCCAGCATGCCACGGTCGGCCCCGGCGGACGGCTCGATCACGTGGGGGATGAACCGCTCTTTGCGTTCGTCGTCGAAGTAGCTCAGATCCTTGCCGCTGCCTTTCCACTTGGGTTTGCCGTCCGGTCCGGTGTCGACGACGAGCTTGCCGTCCTGATTGACCAGCTTGCCTTCCATGTGGCTGCGGAGGTCGAAATCGCCGCGATGGGCTACGCCCTCCAGCTCGCCGAAGTCTCCGGCGGCGAGGAACGGGAAGGCGTATTCGATATCGCTGGTGCCGCAGCTGTAATGGCTCAGTTCGTCCTTATCGTGTTCGCGGAGGCGGAGTTTGCTGCTGGCCAGGCCGAGGCTGGTGTACCAGTTGAAGCGTGTGTCCCGCCAGTACTCGTACCACTTGCCGGACTCGCTCGGATGGCAGAAGAACTCGATTTCCATCTGCTCGAATTCGCGCGAGCGGAAGGTGAAGTTGCGGGGCGTGATCTCGTTGCGGAAGCTCTTGCCGATCTGGGCGATGCCGAAGGGGACCTTGATGCGGGTGGTATCGCAGACGTTCTTGAAATTAGCGAAGATGCCCTGGGCGGTTTCGGGTCGGAGGAAGGCCTTGGAGTCGTCGTTGATCAGGGCCCCGACGTAGGTCATGAACATGAGGTTGAATTCGCGGGCCTCGGTCAGCGTCTGGGCGCACTCCGGGCAGCGGCGAGGGATGTCCGGGCTGATCTGTGAGAGGGGCTGGATTGTCGCGGTGTACTCGCCCCTGGCGGTCTTGACCCGGGCCGCGCAGCCGGTGACCACGACCTCGGCCTTCTTGAACTCGGCGGTGTTGGTTTGTTTGGCCCAGGCGGCGATGGATTGGGGCAGGGCTTCGGCCGCGCCGGCGACACCGTCCGCCTCGACGCCGAGCACGGCGCCCGGCCCGGTTCCGCCGGCCAGGGTGGCGATGAAGACCTTGTCGGCCCGGAACCGTCGCTTGCAGTCGGTGCAGTCCACCATCATGTCGCTGAACAGGTCATGGTGTCCGCTGACCTTCCACACCTGGGGGTGCATGATGATCGCGCAGTCGAGTCCGACCATGTCGTCGCGGGAGTGGACCATGTCGTGCCACCAGGCGTCCTTGATGTTGCGTTTGAGTTCGACGCCGAGGGGGCCGTAGTCCCAGAAGCCGTTGATGCCGCCGTAGATTTCGCTGCTTTGGAAGATGAAGCCGCGTCGCTTGCAGAGGGCGACGATTCGATCCATCACGTTGCCGGTGGGTGCTGCCATGGTAAGCCATCCTTTGGAAAACGTCTTGACTTCCGGCCTATGCGTCCGGTGTGGGACCGGCATCTTGCCGGTCAGGTGACAGGCTGGAAGCCTGTTCCACACTTCCGAGTGAGATAGGCGCTCACGACCCCACGGAGGAGCTCGCCCCAAGCCGGCCGATACCGGGAGGGACGGTCCTGGTAGCGATATCGACAATCTGCCGCGGCGTATCCACCAGGTAGACGTGCTGGCCGTGTCTGGGCCGCTGGGCGATGATTCGTTCGATCATCGGCCGCCAGAAATCGCCGACCACGAAGATCGGCCGGGGCGGGATCAGCTGCTTGCAGACGTACTCCCAGACCAGGCTGAGCTCGGTCATGGTGCCGGTGCCGCCCTCGAGGATCACGTAGCCGTCGGACATGATCATCATGTCCTTGATGCGGAGCATGACGTCGGTGTGGTGGATCTCGCGGTCGATCCAGGGGTTGGCGGCCAGGGTTCGGCCCCGGGCGGTATCGAAGGCCGAGCAGGTGACGCCGATGGTCTTTCCGCCGGCGTCCTTGGCTCCCTTGGCGCTGGCCTCCATGGTTCCGTCGTATCCCCCGTTGGCGATGGTGTAACCGGCCGTGGCCAGGGCATGGCCGATGTCATAGGCCAACTGGTACAAGAGGGAGCCCGGTTTGGGCGAGTAGCTGCCGAAGACGCAGATCACTGGGCGGCCGTTGGGTATTCCGCTCACGCTGGGGACCTCCGAATCCGGTGAACTGTACCCGATTTCGGGGGAGGACAAAAGGGCCGGCCTGGCCTCATGGTGGCGTGGTCCAACGACCGATAACTCCAGCATTGGCGCGGGCTACGCGAGACAAGCGGCCCTGGCGACGCTACAATGCCGCCTGATCCGGACGGATCGGTCCGCGGCGCGGCCGGTCGGCGGGCGGGCATTCCACACTCCACGAGTCGAGGCTTCCGGCGACGAGCCAACCGGCACATACGAGTGTGGGTGCAGTGAGTGGTTTTGGGCGGCTCATTGGTCAGGGAGGACACAACGTGTCTTGGTCACGTCTTGGCTGGTACATGGTTCTGAGCGGTCTGGCGCTATCATCGACGGGATGTCCACCGAGGCAGACCCAGCCAATTCTGGAGGACAAGAAGGACTACGGTGCCTCCCTGCCACCTGGTGAGCTGGCCCTGGTCAAGATCGGTCCGGAGCAGTATCCCGACTTTGGGGCCGGCTACGAGCACCGGAAGGGGCTTGAAGAAGCGGCCGTGCACAGCCTGGAGTTCCTGAGCCGGCCGTCGTCGCGGAGGTCTTTCCCGTACGGCGATATCACTCATGAGCGGGCGGTGGCGAGCGTGGAGGCGTTCCTTCAGACGTTGCGTGCGGCGGGTTCGGGCGAGGAGCTGGATTCGCGGATCCGGCAGCGGTTTGAGGTGTACATGTCGCGCGGGTGCGACGAGAAGGGAACGGTGTTGTTCACCGGCTACTACCGGCCGATCTTTGATGCGAGACTGAGGTCGGAGGGCGAGTTCCGGTACCCGCTTTACCGGCAGCCTCCGGACCTGGAGCACAACGAGGTGACGCAGCGTTACCAGCGTAAAGGCGGCGGCCCGTACCTGAGTCGAATCGAGATTGAGAAGGGTGGCCTGGCGGGCCAGGGGCTCGAGTTGTGCTATCTGAAGGACCGATTCGAGACCTACATTGTGACGGTGCAGGGTTCTGGCCGGCTGCGTATGGCGGACGGGGCGCTGCTGGATATCGGTTACCACGGCGACAACGGGTACGACTACACCTCGATTGGGCAGGACCTGGTCAAGCGCGGGCTGATCACGCCGGAGCAGTTGTCGCTTCAGGGGCTGATTCAGTTTTTCAGGCAGCATCCCGACAAGCTGGACGAGGCCATGTCGCTCAACAAGCGGTACGTCTTCTTCACCCCGCGACCGGGTGGGCCGTTTGGCAGCCTGAACGTGCCGGTGACGCCCTTCCGTTCGATCGCGACCGACAAGCAGGTGTTTCCGCGGGCGTGCCCGGCCTTTCTGGTGACGCAGTTGCCGGCCCGTACGCAGAGTGGGGTGATCTGCAACCACAGTTACAGCGGCTTTGCCATGGATCAGGACACGGGCGGAGCGATTCGGGCGGCCGGGCGATGTGATGTTTTCCTGGGCACCGGCCCGGAGATCGGTGAGCTGGCGGGGCGGACCCTGGCGGAGGGTAAGCTCTACTACATCTTCGTCAAGCAGGATGGTGGCCTGGGGGAGTCGTCCGCAGGCGCGTCAGCCACGGCTGGCCGGCCGTCTGGAAGCGAGGCAGAGCTTCCGCCGAGCTCGGATACGCACTGACGAGGGTGGTCGCGGGCCACCGCGCAGCCGCTTTGGGGGATGGACGCGTGGACTTCGCCTTTTGGCTTCCGGCCTTTGCCGAGAGAACGCGGTCCCGGTTACAATCATCCGGCTATGTTCACCGGAATCAGCGCGGAGACCATTCGGCTCGGCATCAAGAACATTCTGCTGCACAAGCTGCGTTCGTTCCTCACGACGCTGGGCATCATCTGTGGGGTGGGGGCGGTCATCTGCATGCTCTCGATCAGCGAGGGGGCCTCGGAGGCGGAGATGAACCTGATCCGCCTGCTGGGCACGCACAATGTGATCGCCAAGTCGGTCAAGCCCCAGGCCGGCGGTGATGTTTCCGAAGGGCGGTCCCGCCTTCTGGAATACGGCTTGACGGAAGAGGACCTCGGGTTGATGTACGCGACGATCCCGCACATCCAGCGGATCGTCCCGCTCCGGGAGGTGGCCTTCGAGGTGTGCCGCGGCCCTACTCGTTACCCGGTGACGGTCGTGGGTGCCGATCCGGCCTTCTTTGAGACGGTTCGGATCGGAATCAGCCAGGGTCGGACCATTGAGCCGTTGGACAGCAAGCAGCTGGCCAAAGTCTGCGTCATCGGTGCCGAGGTCCGCAGCCGGTTGTTCGCCTACGAGGATCCCATCGGCCGGTCCATCATCGTCAACAGCTTCACGGCGGGCACCATCCCCTACGAGGTCATTGGAGTACTGGATCGCGTGGAGACGGCGGGCCTGCCGGCCAGGGGCATCGGGGAGCGTAATCTGAACAGCGAGGTCTTCATCCCGCTGGCGACGGCCGATTCTCGCTATGGGGACATCAAGGTGCAGCGGAGCAGCGGCACGAGCGAGTATGCCAAGTGCGCCTACAGTGATTTCTACATTGAGGTCGATGCCCTGGAGCACGTGCGAGAAGTGTCCGAGATGGTTCACCGGGCGATCAGTTTTCGGCACACGAAGCAGGATTACACGATCAACGTGCCGCTGGAGCGGCTCCGCATCGCCGAGGCGGAGAAGCGTCGACGGCAGATCACCCTGGGTACCATTGCGGGCATTTCGCTGCTGGTTGGCGGCATCGGCATCATGAACATCATGCTGGCCACTGTCACGGAGCGGACCCGGGAGATCGGCATCCGCCGGGCGCTGGGAGCCAAGCGGCGGCACATTGTCCTGCAGTTCCTGATTGAAGCCATTGTGCTGACCACGGTCGGCGGCATTCTGGGCATCGTGAGCGGGGCGACCGGTGCTCATGTGATCACATCCTGGGTCCACTGGCCGACGGTTATCCATCAGTGGGTGATCCTGGTCAGTTTCGGCCTGGCGGTGGCGGTGGGTCTTTTCTTCGGCATCTACCCGGCGGCGGCGGCGGCGCGACTGGATCCGATCGAGGCTCTGCGCCACGAGTAAGCGGGACGCTACTAGAGCCCGGGTATAGAATCCTCCACTATGGCGAGACAGGGCGGCTGGGCTTGGCTCGGCGGCGATTCCAAGTCAAGGGTGGCTTGGGGCCGGGGTTGCCTGGTGGCGTCCGGGGCATAGGGCGAAAACCCCATGTTGTACAATTCACAAATCATCAGTCGCTTTAACATTCAAGATCACAAGACGTTACGGGACCGTTGTTATGCTCGTTGACTCGGAGTTGGGTCCGCGAAAATCCGCTTGGCGGACACCTGAAGATGACGTATACTGTATTTGACATCGGACTCCCCTCTGGTGTCTCTCCCCAAACGGGACGTCTTTGCTGTGGCTCTCATGGAGACGTCTCAAGACTCCTCACAACTGAAGATGGCATTCTGCCTCTTGACTTTTTGTGGTTCGGGGGCAAGTGCGATTCGCACGGCAGGCGAATCGTATCGTACATACAGTGGTGGCCCTTCATCGGTCCTGCGGGCAACCGATTGGAGGGCCGGGGAGTGGATCATGGGAACCGCACATGTCCGGAAGACTGAGGGTGAGCAGGATTGCGCGTTGGCGATCCCTGAAGTGGCTCGACCGACGATGAGCCAACTGGATCGCTTGAGCGAGCAGGAACGGTCTCTCCTCTTGCGGCTGCTAGCTGAGCCGGCTGAGTTCGTGAACCATGACTTGTTCGCCAAGAGCATTGCGGAGGAGCTGCTGTTCGGGGGCAAGGCGGTTCTTGCCCCGGAGACCACGTACTTTGTCGAGCGGAATGAGCCGGAATTGAGCATGGAGCCTGGGGAGACGACCTTGAGCACGAACCAGGAGATGCTCCTGTTCCAGCGGTTCAATTACAGCCGCATGCGGATCACCCGTATTCTCAAGCAGTACAGTGGCAAGCGGATGCCCATGAACGCGGTGCGGGAGTTGCTGGGCTGGGCCCATCGGGTGATGGAGGCCCGTGGTCTGATCGTGCAGGCGAACATGCCTCTGGTGCTGGCCATGGCGAAGCGGACCCGGCTCAACGCTCTGGACTTCAACGAGTTGATTAGCGAGGGCAACTTTGCTCTGCTGCGGAGCGTGGACAAGTTTGATTGCGGGCGCGGGTTCAAGTTCAGCACCTACGCATGCCGGGCGATTCTCAAGAGCTTCTCGCGGGTGGCGATGAAGGCCAGCCGGTACCGGGGTCACTTTCCCACCGAGTTTGACCCGACCATGGAGAAGAGCGACTTCGCGGACACCAAGCGGGGTGATGTCGAGACCGAGTGTGTGGATGAGATTCGCGACATCCTGGCCCGCAATCGGGCATCGCTCAATGACATCGAGCAGACCGTGCTTCGCGAGCGGTTCGCCTTGGATGCCGAGACTCAGCCGGCCAAGGGCAAGACGCTCGAGGAGGTCGGGGCGATGATCGGGGTGACCAAGGAGCGCGTTCGGCAGATCCAGAACAAGGCTCTGGCGAAGATCCGCTCGATCCTGGACGACAATTACCTGGCGGCATAGGAAGGAACGTCGAAGCGCCGAAAGGGGGGCGTTGAGACCCGACCGGCCTCTGAGGCACGGTCTCACGGGGTGGGAGGCAGCGCGGCCGGCGGATTGCGGCCCCGTGGGGTGCATCGGCGGACGCCAGCGGCCCTGATTGCCCACCGACGATATTGATCGTGCGCCGCCCACGTCCGCCGGCTCCGATCCACCTGGTCATCTACCGCCGCTGGAGTTATTTGCGTTCGCGGGCATCCTTTCTCGCTGCGATCCTTTTTGGCGATCAGCGAAGCCGACGCCATGGGCGGTTGGCTGGTGGCGCGGAGTTCAGGCCGGGGGAAGAAGGGTTCCGGCTCTTGCTTACCGGTGCAGCCTGTCCGGTGGAGGGCGCACTCCATCGAGCGACCGGATCGCGTTTCCGGCGGCGTGACTTGGCCGCCGATTGATCGCCCCCATCGGCTTTCTTATAATCAGCCTTTCGTCACAGGAGTTGGGTGCGATGCGCGTGCGGGTCAACGGCGAGGACAGGGATCTGGGGTCGGAGATGACGGTTGGCGGGCTGGTGGCTTCCTACAACTTGAATCCCAAGCATGTGGCCGTGGAAGTCAACTGTGAACTGGTACCGCGCCGAACCTATGACGCCACCCCGCTGCGGGAGGGGGATCGGGTAGAGATTGTGACCCTCGTTGGAGGCGGCTGATGGAGTCGGATCCGGTCAAACTTGGGCCGTTCACGTTCACCTCGCGGCTGTTTGTGGGCACCGGCAAGTACGCGGACTTCGACAGGATGAACGCGTGTCTGGCTGCGTCCGGGGCCCAGGTGGTGACGGTTGCGGTGCGCCGGGACGTGCTCACTCCCGAGGGTGGGCGGCGGCCCAAGAGTCTGCTGGACGCGTTGGACACGAAGCGCTACACGGTTCTCCCGAACACGGCCGGCTGCTTCAGTGCCCAGGACGCGATTCGCGCCGCCCGGCTGAGCCGGGAGCTGTTGGAGGGTTTGGACAATCCCGGTGCCCAGTGGGTGAAGCTCGAGGTTCTGGCCGACAAGCGTACGCTTCTGCCCGATCCGGTGGGCAGCCTGCAGGCGACGGAGACCCTGGTCAAGGAGGGCTTCGCCGTCCTGGTTTACACCTCGGACGATCCGGTGATGGCCAAGCGGCTCAAGGAAGCGGGGGCGACGAGCGTCATGCCGGCAGGCTCGCCGATCGGTAGTGGCCAGGGCGTGCTCAACCCGAACAACATCCGCATCATCCTGGAGTATCTCAAAGAGAACGACCCGAGCTACCCTGTGATTGTCGATGCCGGGGTAGGGACCGCCTCGGACGTCACCATTGCCATGGAGTTAGGCAGTGATGGCGTGTTGCTGAACACCGGGATTGCGGGAGCCGCGGACCCGCTCCGGATGGCCATTGCCATGCGTCATGCGATCGAGGCCGGCCGGCTGGCCTACGGTGCCGGCCGGATCCCGAAGAAGCTTTATGCAACGGCATCGAGCCCGACGGAGGGTGTGATTGCCGCGGCCCCTGGCCCGCGCACGTAGGACCGACACCTTGCAGCGCCGAACCCGCAATCTGTTGTGCATCTGGATCATCCTTGGCGGGCTGATCAACGTCCTGGTTTACACCGTGTGCTACGCGGCGCTGGGCGGTGATGCCCGCAACGGATGGAAGGAGACGGTGCTGAACGAGGCGGGTGAGCCGGAGAGCCGGTACATCATCAGCGGGCACTTCATTCACGGCTCGGACGTGGGGCGCAAGCGGGTGGTTCCGCAATGGGTCTGGATTTACAGCTTCCTGCACTCGATTTCGCTGTGGCCTACCGAAGGGGCGATGGTGATCTGCATGCTCATTCTTGCCCGCCCGCACATCATCGCGACCATGAAAGAGAGCACCTGGATGCCGGGTCCCACGTTCGTGACGATGGTCATCACGATCACGGCGGTGCTCTGCGCAGCCATGACTCTGCTGTTCAGCATCAACTTCATCCGCGAGTTATGCGCTTGACCGCGGAGGAGGCCGCGTCGTGACTGTCGCTGACATGCTCGGACCGGGGGGCACCATTGCCCGGCGGTTGCCGAACTACGAGCAGCGTCCGGAGCAGTTGGAGATGGCGGCGGCCGTCGAGCGGGCTTTCGAGGAGTCGCGGCACCTGGTGGTCGAAGCGGGCACGGGGGTGGGCAAGAGCTTCGCGTACCTGATCCCGGCCATTCGGCAGGCGACGACGGCTGACCAGCGGGTCATCATCAGCACGCACACCATTGCCCTTCAGGAACAGCTTGTGGAGCGTGACATTCCCTTCCTGCGGGCCATCTGGCCGGACGAGTTTACGGCGGTGCTGGTCAAAGGGCGGGGCAACTACCTCGGCATCCGGCGGCTCAAGCAGGCCAGTGACAGACAGAAGCTGCTGCTTGCGGCCCATCCGCACCTAGAGGAGCTCTGGCGGATCGAGGACTGGGCGTACAAGACGGAGGATGGATCGCTGTCGGATCTTTCGCCGAGCCCGGATCCGCTGGTCTGGGAGCTGGTACGCAGCGAGCACGGGAATTGCCTGGGCCGGCAGTGCGATTACTACAACAAGTGCTTCTACCAGCGGGCCCGGCGGCGGGCAGCGAATGCCCAGATTCTCGTGGTCAACCATGCCCTGATGCTCAGTGACCTGGCTTTGCGGCGCGTCAATGAGAAGGCCGGGATCCTGCCCAACTACGACCTGGCGGTGATCGACGAGGCCCACTGCTTCGAGAGTGTGGCCGCCGAGTACTTCGGGGTCAGCGTCTCGGAAGGACAACTCCGCTATCTGCTCAACCGGCTGCACCATGACCGGACCGGCCGGGGTTTTCTCAAGATCCATCCGAGCGAGCGGGCGATCCAAGCGGTCGAGCATGTTCGCCAGGTGGCCGAGCAGTTCTGGGCCAACTTGAGCGATTGGCAGGATACGGACGGACGGCCGAACGGGCGGATTCTGGGCCGCGTACCGATCGAGAACTCGCTCACGCCCGCCCTTCGGGAGCTCAAGGAAGTGCTCGAGCGGGTCCGCAAGGATCTCAAGAAGGCCGACGACGCCTACGAGTTGACCAGTCTCCTCGACCGGGCGGGGGTGTTGAGCGACGATCTACAGCACCTGATGGAGAACGAATCCGCGGAGAGCGTCCGCTGGATCGAGGTTTCAGGGGGCCCGCGGCCTGCCAGGTGTCTTTGCGAGGCTCCGATCGTGGTAGCCGAGGTACTGCGGGACGTTCTCTTCGGCAAGACTCAGAGCGTCGTGTTGACCAGCGCCACGTTGTCGGTCGGCCGCAAGGACGGCTTCAGGTACATTCGATCGCGGCTGGGCTTGGAGGATGCCGACGAGCTGCAGCTCGGCTCGCCGTTCAACTACCAGGAGCAGGCCGAGTTGTACATCGAAACCGGCCTGCCGGAACCGGAGGACGGGGTTCACTTCGTGCCTGCGGCAACCGCGGCGGTCGAGCGGCACGTGCTCGAGACCAAGGGGCATGCGTTCGTGCTGTTCACCAGTTACCAGATGATGAACCAGATGGCCGCATCCCTGCGCCCCGTGTTCGAGGCAGCGGGGCTGGGCTTGATGGTTCAGGGCGAGGGGCTGCCGCGCTCGCTCATGCTGGAGAAGTTCCGTCGCGAGCGGGGCTCGGTGATCTTCGGCACGGACAGCTTCTGGCAGGGTGTGGACGTGCCCGGGGACGCCCTGGTCAACGTGATCATTGTCAAGATTCCCTTTGCGGTCCCCGACCGGCCGATCATCGAGGCCCGCATCGAGCAGATCAGGGCATCGGGCGGCAACCCGTTCATGGACTACCAGCTTCCGGAGGCGATTCTCAAGTTCAAGCAGGGTTTCGGCCGGCTGATTCGCACCAAGACGGATCGTGGGCGGGTGGTCGTGCTGGACAAGCGGATCAAGACTCGGCGGTACGGCAAGGCGATGCTCAAGGCCATTCCTTCATGCCGGGTCATCGAGATTTCGTAGGTCATCGGCGTGGAGACCGCCGGGCGGCGTTCGGCGGTGGCGTCGCTTTTCTCACCCGGCGGTCAGGAGCCCGCAGGCCTTGCGGACCTCGCGCATGGTCTGGGCGGCCACTTCTCGGGCTCGTTTGGCTCCGTCGGCCAGGACGCGGTCGACCTCCTCGGGGTGCTTGACCAGTTCCTCGTAGCGTTTGCGGGCCGGGCCGAGGGTCTCGACGTACAGCTCGGCGACGCGCTTCTTGGCCTCGCCGTAGCCCATGCCGCCTTTGCGATACCGCTCTTCCCAGTTGCGAACCTCGTCCTTGGAGGCGAACAGCCGCAACAGGGCCATGACGTTGCACTTGGCCGGATCCTTGGGCTGGTCGACTGGCGTCGAGTCGGTCACGATAGACATGATCTGCTTGCGGGCGGCCTTTTCCGGACCGAACAGTTCGACGGTGTTGCCGTAGCTCTTGCTCATCTTCCGCCCGTCGATGCCGGGGATGACTGCCACCTCCTCGCCGATGAGCGGCTCCGGGCGGACCAGGATCTCGCAGCCGAACCCCTGGTTGAACTTGGTCTGCAGGTCCTGGGCGACCTCGACGTGCTGTTTTTGATCCTGGCCCACGGGGACCAGTTGCGATTTGACGATGAGAATGTCGGCGGCCATGAGTACGGGGTAGGCGAACAGGCCGTGATTGGGAGAGATCCCTTGGGCGATCTTGTCCTTGTAGGAGTGGCATCGCTGGAGCAGCCCCATGGGGGTCACGCAGGACAGGACCCAGGTCAGCTCGTTGACCTCGGGCACGTCGGTCTGGCGATAGAACACGGTCTTGGCGGGATCCAGCCCCAGGGCGAGGTATCCGGTTGCCACCTCTCGGGTGTACTGCTCGAGCATCGCCGCGTCGTTGAGGCTGGTCAAGGCGTGGTAGGTTGCGATGAAGTAGAAGCACTCGTGGTTCTTCTGCATCTCGATTTGTGGGCGCATCGCCCCGAAGTAGTTGCCCAGATGAAGGCGTCCCGAAGGTTGGATTCCGGATAGGACTCGCATGGCTGACATCTTCCTCATACGCCGGGGTGCGTTCAGCGCATTCCGGCCCCATACTTCAACAGCGCACTGACGAGTGGCTCGATGAGTCGGCCAAGGACGCCCTGGCCGGTCTCCCGATCAAGGACCACCGCCCGGTCGAGGACAATGAAGCCGAGCAGCAGGAAAGGGCCGTAGGTGGCGGTGTCGGCAAAGCCCTGCTGCGATCGGGGCGGCAGCAGCTGAAGGGTAATATGAAACCCGTCCAGCGGGTAGATCGGCAGGCAGTTGAAGACTGCCAGGCTGGCGTTGATCAGCACGCCGACGAAGCAGAACAGGAACACGGCGTCGAGCGGCCGGGAAGCGGAGTTTTCCATGAACGATGGGACGCCACCGCCCGCGTGAATCACGGCTCTCAGGACCAGGGCGAAAGCGAGGGCCATCACGAGGTTGCTGCCCGGGCCGGCGGCGGAGGTGACCAGATCGCCGGTGCGCGGGTTCTTGAAGTTGGCCGGGTTGACCGGCACGGGCTTGGCCCAGCCGATGGGTGCGAACACCAGGCAGATCGCGCCCAGCGGATCGAGGTGCCTGATCGGGTTGAGCGTCAACCGGCCCATGCGGGCGGCCGTCGGATCACCCATCCGGTAGGCGAAATAGGCATGACAGAACTCGTGCACGGTGAGAGCCAGCAGCACGAGCGGCACGCGAATCAGCAGGTCAATGGGATCCAGGTTCATCCTTTGTCGGACCTACTGTCCTCTCCCCCAGTGAGCGATGATCCCCGCGATTCGCTGGGCGGCTTGCCCGTCCCATTTGTCGGGGCGGTGTGCCGAGCGTGGCGGGGTGTGCCGGATTTGCCGGTAGGCGGCCAGGAGTTTGGCCGGGTCCATTCCCACCAGTTGATTGGTGCCGTCGGTGATGGTGACCGGGCGTTCGGTGTTCTCCCGCAGGGTGAGGCAAGGCACGCCCAGGATGGTTGTCTCTTCCTGAATGCCACCGCTGTCAGTCAGGACGATGGCCGCGCGGGCCATCAGCTTGAGGAAGTCCAGGTAGCCGACCGGGTCAATCAGTCGAAGCTGCCTCAAGTCGGCAATGCGGCGATCGAGACCGGTTTCGGCCAGCCGGGCGCGGGTGCGGGGGTGGACAGGAAAAACGAGGGGCAGGTCTCGCTGGATCTCGGCAAACGCGTCAATCAGCGGTCCCATGATTCCGGGGTGGTCGACCGCGGCCGGTCGGTGCATGGTGATGACGCCGTAGCCGCCGGGCGGCAGGCCGAGATCCTCCAACAGGGTGGACGATTCCGCGCGCCGCCGGTTGCGTTCCAGCGTGTCGATCATGACGTTGCCGACGAAGTGTACCTTGTCCGCGGAGATGCCCTCTCGGGTGAGGTTCTCGAGCCCACTCGGCTCGCTGACAAACAACAGGTCGCTGATCGCATCGGTGAGCACGCGGTTGATCTCTTCGGGCATGGTGCGATCGAAGCTGCGCAAGCCGGCCTCGACGTGAAAGACGGCCACACCCATCTTGGCGGCGACCAGGGCACAGGCGATGGTTGAGTTCACGTCGCCGACCACCAGGACGGCGTCGGCCTTGTGCCCGGTGATGACGGCCTCAAATCGCTGCATGATCAGGCCGGTCTGCTGGGCGTGCGAGCCACTTCCGACCTCGAGGTTGATGTCGGGTTGGGGAATCCCCAATTCCTCGAAGAACAGGTGGCTCATCTTCTGGTCATAGTGTTGGCCGGTGTGAACCAGGATAGGTTCGATGACCGGTTCAGCCTGGTAGGCCCGCATCAGGGGGGCGATCTTCATGAAGTTGGGGCGCGCTCCGCAGACGTTAATGAGTCTCATGGGCAGCATGATAGGGGGGGCGTACAGTGGGTCAAGCGGCGAGACGGGTCTTGGGTGGCGGGACGGCCCCCGCGGTGGCGATGGAGGAGCCTGGGGACGGCTTGTCCCACATGAAACGCGGAGGGCACGAATCGACAAGATGGGATGGTGTGTGGATGTATTGTCTCTTCATTCAATGCACGTTCGGGCATTCCGGCGAGGGCGCCGGAAGGGGGCACCGAAGGCGGCACGGCGGCTGGCGGATGCACGGGGGGCGCGGCCATGGGCGGGTTGGGGGCGGCGTCCTGGGGGTCTGGTACCGGTTTTCGGTCCTGTCATGGGGCGGTGCCCCCTTGGACACTTGGTCGACTGTAAAATGTGGTGTGTAAGTGAGATGGGCATCCGTGAACGGCTTCTCTGGGCATGGAGTCCAGGACAGGCCGGTGTGGATGCCTGCATACCCCTGGGAAATGGCGGTCGGGGTCTCGATTCGGGACCGTATCCTGCCGATCTGGCAACCATGTACTGCGCCCGCTATAGTGAGAGGGTGCGCGCGGTTGGCCCCCTTGATGACAGCCGGTGTCTGAACCGCGTCTGGAACTCTGGCGTAGATGAGGCATATCGTTTTCGGTCACAGAATGACAAGGTTCGAGGTTGGGATCATGCGACGATTGAAATGCAGGTGGTTGGCGGTCGGAGTGGCTTTGTTTCTGGGGAGTGGACTGGCCTTTGGGCAGCAGGTTGGCGGTCAGCCGTCGGCGAGCGCGGTCAGGGCCGCCACGCCAGCCCCGGGTGCGGTGATGGCTCCGAGGCCGGCGGCGATGGCGACGCAACCCAGTGGTCCGCAGCCCCGGATCCGGTTTGAGAGTGTGGTCTATGACTTCCCCGAAGCCTGGTCGGGCGATCTTATCGAGCACGAGTTTGTTTTCCACAACGAGGGTGAAGGCGTGCTGCTTCTCACCCAGGTGGTCGGCACCTGCGGCTGCACGGTGGTTGAGGCCGACAAGAAGGTTGAGCCCGGACAGAAGGGCAAGGTCAAAGCGGCTGTGCGCACCACGGGTTTCAGGGGCCACGTCACCAAGGTGGTCAATGTGACGACGAACGACACCAAGAATCCGACCATCCGGCTCACGCTGCAGGGTACGCTGAAGGAACGTCTGGCTCTCGAGCCGATCGGTGGAGGAGTGAACTTCGGCCGGTACTTGGGCGAGCCCCTCAAGCCCCAGAAGGTCAAGATCACCAGCAACGTGAACATGCCAATCAAGATTGAGCCGGTGTCGCCCACGGCAAGCAAGGTCTTCAAGGCCGAGGTGGCCGAGGTTGAGGCGGGCAAGGTTTACGAAGTCACGGTGACCGCGGAGCCGCCGTTCAACCAGGGCAACAACTACGTGGAACTGCAGTTCAAGACCGGGCTGAAGGAACAGCCCCTGGTCTCGGTCCGCTGCTCTCTGTTTGCCCCGCCGGACATCGAGATCCTACCGGTCTCGATCATTCTGGCCATGCCGCCCACTCAGCCCATGCCGAGGCCGGTTCAGATTCGCTACAACGCTCAGGGGGCCCTGAAGATCCTCAGCGCCGTGGCTTCGGACGAATCCGTCAAGGTGAATGTCAGCGAGCGCACGCCGGGCAAGGATTTCCAGGTGATGGTGACTCTGCCGGCGGGCTTCAGTCTTCCACCGGACAAACCTGCGATGGTGAAGTTGACCACTGACAACCAGAAGCAGCCTGAAATCACGATCCCGATTCAGGTGCGGCCCCAGTCCTACACCCCGCCGGCGCAGCAGCTTGCCCAGACCACCCCTGAAGCCCTGCTTGGTCGACCGGCTCCTCAGGTGACGGTTCAGGGGGTGGACGGCCGGGGCACGCAGATTGGGGGGGGCAGGAGCGGCCGGGTGACGGTGATCGACTTCTGGGCCAGCTGGTGCAAGAACTCTCGCCGCCAGCTTGGGATGGTGCAGCGTCTGGCCAGTGAGCTGGGGCGTCACAACGTGGACTTTCACTTTGTATCGGTGGACCAGCTGAGACCGGGGCTTGAAATCGCCGAGACGGCCAAGCAGAACGGCGTCAGCCAGTCGGTTTGGCTGGACTCGGCTCAACAGGCCAAGCGGCTGTTTGGTGTGAACGGGATTCCCCTCCTGGTGGTGATTGGCAAGACTGGACTGGTGGAAGCCATTCACCGCGGGGTGGGCTCGGACGAGGCGGCCCTGGAGGCTCTCAAGCAGACCCTCGTCACCGAGATTGAAGCCTTGTCCGAGGGCCGGACGGTGGCCAGTCTGCGGCTCAAGCCTCAACCTTCGGCGGCCTTCACCCTGCTGGAGGCGGCCCCGCCCCAGACCGCGATCAGCTCGCCGAAGATCTGGCTGGACTCGCGGCAGCAGGACGTTGGCCGGCGCAAAGCCGCGGAGACCGTGAAGTACAGCCTCCGCTACCGCAACCAGGGCACGCTATCGTTGCAGATCACCAGTGTCAGCCCCTCGGAGGGGGTGAAGGTCGATCCTGGTTTCACCAAGACCGTGGAAGCCGGCGGATCCGGGATAGTGCAGCTGGAGCTTGTCACCCCCGACAAGCCCGGGGAGTTCAGCAGGACGCTGACCATCGTCTCCAATGACACCGCCCGGTCACCCACCGTGGTGGAGTTGAGCGGGATGGTTCGGCCGCTGGTCGAGGTTGATCCCTCCTCCGGGGTGGACTTCTCCCGTCGCCCGAAGCTCCACGATCTGCCTCGGCTGGCCACGCTGGTCTACAACGGGCAGGGCGAGATCAAGTATGGCAAGATCACCTCTAGTTCTCCAAAGTTCCGAGGAGAAGTCAAGCCCCTGCCCAACACGCCGGCTTACGCCACACTGACCGTTTACGCCGTTCCGCCGTTCGAGCTGGGCGAGAACAAGGGGGTGCTCAGCATCGAGACCGGCAAGCCCGATCAGCCGACGGTCGAGGTGCCTGCGACCCTGTACATGCCGCCCCGGATCGAGGTATTGCCGGCGGAGCTGTCGATGGCCCCGGCCCCGCGCGTCCAGCAGAGCGAGATCAGCATCACCAACAACGGCCCATCGCCGATCCACATGCTCGAGATCACGCGGAGCAACGACAAGATCGGGGCCCAGTTCTTTCCCGAGCCGGACGGGGCGTCCTACCGGCTGCATCTGACTTTTCCGGTGAATTACACCCCGCCGGTCGCGGGTGACAAGATCTCGATTCGCACCGACGACGCGGAGATGAAGGAGATCGTCATCCCGATCAGGCCGGCCAGCCCTCAGGCCGTCTCGCAGACACCTGCGGCGAAGTAAGTGACCGCGTGGTTGCGATCTGGACGGCGTCCATCGATTGCCAGGCGAGGCGCCGCGGGCTTGGGCGCCCGGCTCTTCGTCTGCAGCGGCCATTGTGCAGGCGGGCCCCGCTCGCGGGAATCCGGCCGCGGGCTCGGACTCGATGTCGGCACCGGGCCTGCGGTGCTCAGCTCGGCGGGCCGATCAGCTCAATCATGTTGCCATCGGGATCGCGAACCAGGACCAGGTAGTCTCCCTCGGCCGGATCGGGGGAGAGGGCGCAGGGTTTGGCGATGGGGGTGGCCCCGGCTGGGGCCGCCTGGTTGAGCACTGCGGTCAGATCGGTGACATAGAACCTCAGATACCGGATTCCCAGAGTTGAATGGATGAAGGCGTTGTCCTGCCCGGCCCGCGGGGCGTTCTTGAACCGCATCGACTTGACCTGGGTTGCCTCATCGTTGTCGTCCACCCGTCGGTTGATGGGTGGAGACCGGCCGGGTTTGGCGGGCGGTTTCGGAGAGGGCCTGCTGGGCTTGACGGGGGGTTGGAGCGCGTTAGACTGTCGCTGGCGGTTGAATAGGAATCTCGATTCCGCCAGGGGCGGCGGCGCGGTCCCGGGGCGGAGGGCCTTGTCGCGCCACACGTTGTGAACTATCCATGAACCACAGACTTCTCATTACCGCGATCGTCGCTCTCACTGCAATGACCTCAATCCCACACTTTGCCTTCGGCGCCAACTTCGGCGATGACAGTGCGTTCCTGAAGAAGCACACCGACCTGATTGTCCTGAGCGACAAGGCCGGCCTGGCCAAGGTTGCCCTCGTACCGGCCTGGCAGGGCCGGGTGATGACCAGCACGACGGGCGGCGACGCCGGCCCGAGTTTCGGCTGGATCAACCGCGAGCTGATTGCCTCGGGGAAGATTCTGCCGCACATGAACGCCTTCGGCGGCGAGGACCGCTTCTGGATGGGGCCGGAGGGTGGCCAGTTCTCGATCTTCTTCGAGAAGGGCAAGAAGTTCGAGTTCGCCGACTGGCAGACGCCGGCGATCTTCGACACTGAGCCCTTCAAGGTGGTGAGCAAGGCGGCCGACAAGGCCGTGTTCGGCGCGGAGTTCTCGCTGACCAACTACTCGGGCACGGTTTTCGAGGTGGGCGTGGAGCGCGAGGTGCGCCTGCTTTCGCCGGACGTCGCCTGGGCGAAGCTGGGGGTGAAGGCCGCGAAGGACGTGAGCGTGGTGGCCTACGCTTCGAACAACAAGATTGTCAATAGGGGCAAGGAAGGGTGGAAGAAGGAGACGGGACTCCTGTCGGTCTGGATTCTGGGCATGTTCAATCCGTCGCCGTCGACCACGGTTGTTGTGCCAATCAAGGCCGGACCGGAGGCGGAGCTTGGCGTGAAGGTGACCTCGGACTATTTTGGCCAGGTGCCGCCGGATCGGCTCGTGGTACGGGAGGATGTGGTGTTTCTCCGTGCCGACGGCCAGTACCGCAGCAAGATCGGCATTGGTCCGAAGCGCAGCAAGGCGATTCTGGGCAGCTATGACGCGGACGGCAAGGTGCTGACCCTTGTGCAGTTCAACCAGCCCGAGGGCGTGACCGACTACGTCAACTCGCTGTGGAAACTGCAGGACCATCCCTTCAGTGGCGATGCGGCCAACAGCTACAACGATGGGCCGCCCGCTCCGGGCGCCAAGCCGATGGGGCCGTTCTACGAGCTGGAGTCTTCCTCCCCGGCTGCCGCGTTGGCTCCGGGCAAGAGCCTGACGCACACGCATCGCACGATCCACCTGACCGGACCGGAGCCCGCACTGGACGAGATCGCCAAGGCGGCGCTGGGTGTGCCGCTCGAGGGCATCAAGACCGTGTTCAAGAAGTGATCCGGCCCGGCGCGTCCTGATGTGAATACCGGCCGCCCACGGATCTGTGGCGGGTGATCTGCGTCCAAAGAGAGCCGAATACCATGACCGAAGAAAAAGCAGGCAAGTCCATGGCCACCGACGGCCAGAGCGCCCTTGACTACGCCGCACCGATGCTGGGGCGTTCCGAGAGCATGTTCGTCGTCGACGGCAGGAATGTGCTGTTGACGTTCTGTCTGGTCAGCTCGTTGTTCCTCCTCTGGGGGTTCTGCAACGGGATGATTGACGTGATGGACAAGCACTTCCAGGAGGAATTGCACCTCAGCCTTTCGCAGTCGGCCTGGGTGCAGTTCGCGCACTGGATGGGCTACTTCCTCATGTCGATGCCGGCGGGCTGGCTGGCGACGCGCCTGGGTTACCGAGGAGGCATCATTGCCGGGCTGCTGCTCGTGGCCGTGGGCGGCTTCTGGTTCATTCCCGCCGCGAAGATTGCGGCGTTCTGGGCGTTTCTGCTGGGGGTGTGCGTAGTGGCCTCCGGTCTGACGTTCCTGGAGACGGTGGCCAATCCCTACACCACGGTGCTGGGGCCGCCGCGTTATGCGGCCACGCGGATCAACCTGGCCCAGTCCTGTAACGGCGTCGGCTGGGTGCTGGGGCCGATTGCCGGCGGTCTGTTCTTCTATGGGAAGGACGCATCCGGTCGGAGCACCGGCTCGGAGACGCTCTGGATCCCCTACGCCGGCGTGGGCGTGGTGGTGCTGCTGTTGGCTGTGGTCTTCTTTTTCGCTCCGGTTCCGGACATCAAGGCCAAGGACGACTATGGTATCGGCGGCAAGGATGACGCCGGCGGGAAGGCCCCGGTCACCCGGCATGTGAACCGTGGCTTGTCGTTCCTGTTGCTGCTGGGCAATATCTGTGCGTTGTTTGGCGTTTTCGGCATGATTTTGTGGCTGGCCCTTGGCTCGCTGCATGTTGGCCCGACTCTGGCGGCGTTTGCCTCGACGATGGGCCTGGTCGTGACCGCCGATACCGCGTTGCTGCTGACGCTCTTCGCCGCGGGGTGCCTGGCCCTTGTGGTTGCGGCGATCTGGCTGATCGGAGTGACCAAGCGGCTGACGCATCACAGCATCTGGTCGCACGAGCATTTCACGGGTGCGGTGCTTGCCCAGTTCTTCTACGTGGCCGCCCAAGCGGGGATCTTCAGCTTTCTGATCAACTACATGACTTCGGAGCCGCCCTCGCTGCCGGCTTCGTGGCTGAAGGCGGACAGCACCTGGGTAGAGACCCGGACGGCGTTTGCCGGGTCCGACTTCAAGGACATGTCGTCTCTGGCTGCGAAGCTGGGTGCGCCGTCAGATCCGCTGTCGGAGTACCTGGCCGGGAACCTCTCCGATTCGACCCGGGAGACCCTGAGACAGTACAAGGAGGGCGCGGCCAGTGAGACGGCGGCCCGGGTGGCGGTAATGCAGGACCTGAACACGCTCATCCTGAAGCAGAGCGTTTACAGCCCGGAACGATTTAAGGGGATCACCCTCCAGGAGGGGACGAGACAGCTGCTGGCCCAGGATGCCAAGGGCCGAAACGAGTCGCGACTCAACCGCCTGCTGCTCGCGGATGCTCTCTCGAAGGAGCTCGATTACCGGGACGGCGTTGTGGCGGTCACCAACCAGTTCGCATCGACGCTGGCGTCATTTGGCTTCATCTGCTTCCTTTTGGGACGGGTGGTCGGGGCGGCGCTGCTGCGGCGGGTCTCGGCCCACAAGATCGTTGGTCTCTACGCGCTGCTGAATACCGTGGCCTGTTTCGTGATCTTCCTCAAGCTTGGCTGGCTCTCGGTCACATGCGTTTTCGTGAGCTACTTCTTCATGTCGATCATGTTCCCGACCATTTTCGCGCTGGGCATCTTCGGACTGGGTGACAAGGCGAAAGGGGCATCGGCCTACATCGTCATGGCGATCGTGGGCGGGGCTCTGCTGCCTAAGCTGATGGGGGCGGTCGCGGACCACTACGACATGTCCCGGGGCTTCATTGTCCCGTTGTTGTGCTTCGTGCTGATATCGTTCTATGGCTACTCGTGGCCTAAGCTGAGCCGCGCGGAATCGCTCCACGGGGTGAGCACGGCCCGCGGCCACTAGCCGGAGGCGGTGAGGCGGCCGGTTTCGTCGGTGCGGTCTTGGATCCGGTGGGACGCGTCGACGGCGTCATGGGAACGATGGACGGGTAGGCGAGCGGAGGCCCTGGCCGATGTGGGTTGGCCGGTGGTCAGGTGCCGCTTTTCTCCCGGGTTCCTGGAGCTGAGCCGGGTCGGCGTCGTCAGGGGGCTGTGGGAGTGGGCTGCCAGCCGCCGCCGAGGGCCTTGAGCAGGGCGATCAGGTTGGAGACCACGGTGCCTTCGCTCTGAATCAGGGCGTCCTCCGTCTGATAGAGTGCGCGTTGTGATTCCAGCACGGTCAGGAAGTCATCGATGCCCTTGGCGTAGCGGTCGTTGGCCAGGTTGAGAGCCGTTCGGTTGGCGTTGACCGCCTCGGCGAGGGACACATGGCGCACCTGCTCCTGGCGGTAGGCGACCAGGGAGTTCTCGACCTCCTCCAGGGCGATCAGGATGGTTTGCTGATAGGTGGTGAGGGCCTGAGCCTGGATCGCGTTCTGGATCTCGATATTCGACCGGATCCGCCAGGCGTCGAAGACCGGCCAGCGGACCGCGGGGCCGAGCGACCAGAGGAAGCTGTTCCGATCGAGCATCAGCCGGGCATCGTGGCTCTGTGAGCCCACCGAGCCGGTCAGCGAGAATGCCGGATAGAGATCGGCGGTGGCGACGCCGATGCGTGCTGTGGCCGCGGCCAGTTGGCGCTCGGCCTGGCGAATATCCGGACGGCGCTGGAGCAGCTCGGAAGGCAGGCCGGCCGGGATTTCGGGCGGCACGGCTGGAATTGGCGCTTCGCGTGTCAGCTCAGCGAGCAAGGCGGCGGGTTCCTGTCCGAGGAGTACAGCTAGGCGATGGGCGGATTGCTGCCACAGGGAGTCGAGCAGCGGGATCTGCGACTGAGTGGTGGCCAGTGCGGCGGTGGCCTGGGCCACATCCACCTCGCTGGTCAGGCCGGCCTTGAAGCGGTCCCGGGTCAACTCGAGGCTTTCCTGCTGGGTCTTGATGTTCTCTCGGGCGATGGTCAGCCGCCGCTGATAGACTCGGGCCTCGACGTAGTTGCGGGCGACCTCCGATCGCAGGGAGACGAGCACGTCGGATCGGGCCTCCTCGGCCGCCTGAATGTCGGCGTCGGCGGCTTCGACCTCGCGGCGAATTCCTCCGAAAAGGTCGAGTTCCCAAGACGCATCGAAGCCGGCCTGGAACAGATTCGACCCGCGATGGCTGACCCGGCTTCCGCTGCGGGGGGCGTTCTGGGCCAAGCCGGTGCGCAGGGTAGTGACCGCCGCGTTGGCGAGCGGGCCGGGGCCGAACGCGCCGTTGGACTGCAGGGTACCCAGCGCCGAGCTGGCGGCGGTGTTACGCAGCTGGCGGCCAATACCGGCGGCGCCGGCGGTCTCTTCGCGGGTGTTGAGACTGCTGCCCATGTAGTCATATGAGCCTGCGGCATTCAGTTGGGGCCAGAGATCGGCGGCGACGACTCCGCGCTGAGCGCGGGCCTGGCGGATTCTCGCCTCGGCCAACTGCAGGTCGAGGTTCGTCTGGGAGGCCCGTTCGACGAGCGAGTTCAGCATCGGGTCCTTGAGCATCTCCCACCAGCGATCCAGCTGGGCTGGCTGGGTGGCGGCCGGCCGCGAGGCCGAGACCCCGGAGTAACCCGCCGGCATGGTGGTCGCGGGGCGCTGATAGTTGGGCCCGACAGAGCAGCCCACACTCAGGGCCAATGTCCACAGGGAGCCGAGTTTGAGGAAATGCATGGTTGTTCGTATCACGGTCGTTCTCCAGTAGAGCCCGCCTCAGCAGAGCGTGTGCGACAGGCTGTTCGTTCGCTTTTGTTGGCTGGCGAAGTTCCCATCCCGCCTTCGTAGCGCCGGGCTTCTGATCCTCGTGCTCTCGGGTGTCGGCGGCGTCAGTCCCGATGCCCGGCCGGATGAACGGGGCCTCAATGAGAAGGCTCGCTGGTCGGCCGAGTGACGCAGCCCGTTCCCACGCTGGAAGCTGTATATCAACTGTGGAACCCGCGTGTCAACCCGCTCGGAGGGCGGCACGCTCGGGGTGACGAGACTCACAGTCCCACCTCGGCTGCACGGGGCGGCAGGTGTTTCAGGGGCCCCAGTGTGAAACGGGTGATGTGTTCGGCGATGGCGTCGAGGTCGGCTGGCTCGCAAGTCTGTTCAGGGTACGGGCGCGAGATGACCGGCCGGGCGTGGTGGTGGTGCCGACACTGGGCCACGACGCTGATCACACACAGGCGTAGTTCCCTTTCGGTCACAACCGGTCCCATGCGATCACGAACGATCTGGGCCAGCCGCTGGTGCTGTGGACGGATGCCTGGTGGTCGGTGATCTTCGAGATAGCGATACCTCAGATAAGGCAGAGGGTCGTTTCGGACTGAAGTATAAAAAGCGCATTCGGCGGGGTCAAGGCGGGCGTCCTTGGGGCTCTGGTTGATTATAAGTATTT
Source organism: Planctomycetota bacterium (assembly GCA_022711465.1). Classification (GTDB taxonomy): domain Bacteria; phylum Planctomycetota; class Phycisphaerae; order UBA1845; family PWPN01; genus JAGNEZ01. The sequence goes on from JAKLEZ010000002.1 coordinate 290,427, forward strand.
GTTCTCAAGAGATTTATGTGTATTCAGTCCTGGCGGGCGGAGTCGCGTTTGCCGCGTGGTCCTTCGCTCCTGCGAGGGGCAAGTGTCTGCGATCGACGGCGATGGGTGGACGAGGGAGTGCGATTCTCAGTGCTTCGGGAGCGGTCGGCCGGTCAGTTTCTCGTAGGCTTCGATGTACTTTTTGCTCGTATGGGCGACCACTTCCTCCGGCAAGGTCGGACCAGGCGGGGTTTTGTTCCAGTTCAGCGTCTCGAGGTAGTTTCGAACGTACTGTTTGTCGAAGCTGGGCTGATCGCGGCCGGGGGAGTAGTCGGCGGCCGGCCAGAATCGCGAGGAATCTGGAGTCAGGGCTTCGTCGATGAGGATGACCTCGTTGCCATCGAGGCCCCATTCGAATTTGGTGTCGGCGATGATGACTCCTCGTCCTCGGGCGTACTCGGCGGCTTCGCGGTAGATGGCGATGCTGCGATCGCGGATTGTCTTCATCAGGCCGGGCTCGACCAGCTTGCAGGCCCGCTCGAAGGAGATGTTCTCGTCGTGGCCCACCTCGGCCTTGGTGGATGGAGTGAACAGCGGCTCGGGCAACGGGTCGCACTGGCGAAGACCGGCCGGGAGCCTGATGCCGCAGACGGACTGGCTCTTCAGGTACTCCTTCCAGCCGCTACCCGTGATGTAGCCGCGGACCACGCACTCGATGGGCACGACCTTGGTCTTTCTGACCAGCATGGCACGGCCGCGGAGCTGGTCGAGGTAGGGTGCGAATCCTTGAGGAGTCCGGTCCTCGATCAACTCGATGAGATGGTGGCGGGCGATGCTGAGCCGGCCGAGCCAGAACGCGCTGATTCGGGTCAGGACCTCGCCCTTGAAGGGTATGCCGTTGGGCATGACCACATCAAAGGCGCTGATCCGGTCGCTGGCTACGATCAGGAGCCGATCGCCCAGATCGTAGACGTCGCGCACTTTGCCGCGTCTGACGGGGAAGCCGGGAATGCTGGTCTGCAGAATGACTTGGGAAGCCAAGAGCTGACTCCTTAGGCAAGAGGGCTGAAACGCCGAACGCGGGGGCACTTTCGGTCAAAGCGCTGAAGACCACTCGATCGGTGCCCGGAACCGAGAGAAGAGAGTCCGTGCGGCAAGGGTTCGCGCGAGGCGCTTGCTCGGATGCGGCCTCCGGCTTCTGCAACTCTCGATTCGAGACAGTCGATGATTGCCTACCTCTCGTTGTCCAGTTCCGGTGCCCTGTTTCTCAAGATATAGTCCAGAGTCGTGACGTCGTCGGTGTTCGCAGGGCTGGGCAGCTTACCCTGGAGTTCGGCCGGAGCCGAAGTTGGCACCTGAGCGTCCGCGGGCAATGCGCCGCGTTCCTTGGCGATCTGGATGGCCTTCTCCATCATCTCCTGTTGCCGCCTCTGGTTCAACTCGACGATCTTGCGCAGCCGTTCTTGCTGTTCCTCGATGCCGGCCTGTTGAGCTTCCCGTTCCTCAGGGGTCAGCGCGCCTCCTGCCCGAGCGATGGCCACGCGATAGAGGGTGTAGAGCTTTCGCCTGGACCGAGTCAGCTCCTCCAGCCGGTTTCGGTTCGCCCGAGTCTCAGAATCGAGGCGGGCGATCTCGGATATCAGCTTGGCGGCGAAGATGACCTGGCGGGCAAACGGCCGGGCCTCTTTCCTGGGCAGATTGAACGCTTCTGGCCGATCCAGCCAGGCCGCGACGGTCCGTGGGGACGGGGGCTCACTGGGCCGGGTGGTGGCAGGTTGGCTCGCAGTCACCGGCCCGGTCTCCGGGACACGGCTCTCCTCGCGTCGCCTGGTCCGCTTGGGCGATCGGGTCGAGAGGGCCTTGCCGGTCACGCCCACCTCCTCAACCAGGGCCTGTTCATACGCGTCGACCAGCCGGGGAATGAGATAGGGTTTCTCGTAGCCGGTGACGTACTGGAGAGGGCTGACCCGATCCCGGCTGACGTCGATAGCCGCCCGAAAGTGGGCTTCGGCGGCCAGGTCCGCGAGGGACATGTCCAGGGCCTTCTCCGTCTGGGTGGAGATGACCGCCAGATCCGTCTCATTCAGGTTGTTGATCAGTCGCGAGAGGTTGAAGCCGGCCGAGCCGTACTCCTGCTTTCTCCACTGATCGATGGCGAGCTTGAGCAGTTCCTGGCGATCGGCCGGAGCCAGGGTCGATACTTTTGTTCTTACCTTGGCACCGGCAGGCCGGCTCGCTGCAGGTCGAGTATCGACCGGGCCGTCGGTTTCCTCGGCGGGACGGCTCTGCGCCTTCGGGATCAGTTCCGGAATCGCCCCCGGTTCGATAGCGTGAATGCTTGAACGGGCGATGGTCTGGACGAACCGGACCCGGCCGTCGTCCGACAGTCGACGGATGGAGATATCGGCCGGCGACTGGTGGAGGATCTCGCATTCGATCCGGTCACCGTTATTGAGGATGACCGTTTCCGCCGAGAGCCAAGCCCCGCCGCCCAGCAGGACTGCGACCAGAATGTGTTTCATCCCACTTGTCATCAGCCTGTGATCGACCCGATTTCTCCCCGCCTTCCACGTCGCCCACCTGGGAGCTATTATACCGATCGGGCGTGGCCGGCGCAACAGAGGTTGACAGGCGGAGGCCGTTCGGATGGACGGTCAGCAGTCAGTGGTCGGCAGGCGGGGAGAGCTCGACGGGCAACCGCCGCGTCCTCTGAAGCAGGTGTCCCGTTGGCGGTTCGAGGCATCAGGGCTGCATCGTTTCACCGGCTCGATGTCCCGACGTTTCGGCTTTGTCCATGACGACTTCCTACACCTGGGAATACCAGATTCAGGTTCCGCCCTACGATCGGCTCGTGGAGGTGCTGGAGGCTTTCTTCGCATCGTATCCGGGGGGGGACTACACCTGTGAACGTCGCGAGCGATTCCGGCTCGAGTTCCGGCGGGGCCTGTGGCGCAGGAGCCTGCTGGGCATGGGGCCGCCGGTGCCTGACCGGTTGATGAAGGGGCAGTTCAGCCGGTGGCCGTTGATCGTGCGCGTGCTGGCTCGACCGGCTCCGACCTTCTTCACCGCGACGGCGCGGTACGAGCTTCATCTGCCCAAGTCGGTTCCCGGCCTGGCGCAGGAAGTTCAATCGTCGGTCAATCTTCACATTCTCAAGGAGCTGGGCGACCTGGCCGCCTACTTGGCGGAATGCATCGGCTTGGAGAGTCCGCCCGAAGTCACTCCCCTGTAAAAACGAGCCCATCCCGAACTCCGCCTGGCACCGGCCTGCCACCGCCCGGCATCGGCGAGCTTGGGATGGACTCCTGAACTGCCGTCCGGCGACCGGGCTCAGATGTGCTCGGTCGCGATTCCGTAGAGCTGGCCGTACGCCTGGAAGTCGCGCATGTGTTTGCCGGCGATGAAGAGCTGATGGAAGCCCTTGGTATCGCGGGTGTCGGCCGGGCCGTCGATGGCCAGTTCAACCGACGTTCGGCATCCCCCGGCCGGGGGGGTATCGAAGTTCCGCAGCACCTTGCCTTGGCCGAGGATCATCTTGCCCGGCCCGACGAACTGCATGATGGTGACCTCGGTGTCGACCGGCCAGATGACCTGCACGGAGACGCCGAGGTTCGACTCCGAGTGGCTGCGGAGGATAAACTTGGCGCGATCCTTGTCCGGGCCATTCAGCCTGGTGGCGCAGACGCAGTGAGCGCCGATGAAGGTGTTGTCCACGGTATTGGGCACCGGATCCTGTACAAAGCCGGGCTTGCCCAGGAGCTTGAGGCAGAGTTCCTGGGACATGACCGCGTTGACGTCGGCCTCGCAGGTTGCGGAAACGCCGGCATCCAGGAGCTTCGACCAGGCCATGCACGGCGGGCAGGTCATGATCTTCTCGACGACCAGGCCCAGGCATTCGAGCGAAATCCCCTGGCAGCCTTCCTCGGCCATGATCTTGGCCGCGGTGACGTAGTTCTTGGCGGCGTTGACCAGGTCCTCCTCGCCGGGCTCCACGATCTTGGCTGCGGATTTCTTGTAGTCATCGACGATGGCCCGCACCTCGTCGTTGAGTTCCACGGTCTTGAGGACCTCGGGAAAGCGGCTCCGCGGCAGGTGGCGGATGCTGAGTCCCAGCGGCTCGAGCACCTGCTCGCCAGTGTTCTTGCCGACCAGAACGGCGACCTTGGTGTGGCGGATGTCGTGATTGGCCCGGACCATCTTGAGTGCGAACCGCACCGGCTGGAACTCGAAATCACCGCACGAGGCCAGGTAGACCTTGGGCTGCCTGCTGAGGGTCTGGATGTGCCCGGTGAAGCAGATGCCGAGCGGGGCGAAGATGAGCGTGGGCTCGCCGGCCTTGGCGATCTTGCCTACGTTGCCCCAATACTCCATGTGAAGCGGGAACACGAGGACGCCTTGCGGCTTGTCCTGCTTGATCTTGTTGACGAAGGCGTCGACGGCGGCATCGTCGTATAGTGGTTCGGCTTCCCACTTGATGTCGACCTTGAGCTCGCCGGCAAAGCGAGCGACCGCCTCCTTGGCCTTCTTGACGAACCCCTCGACATCCCATGCGGTGCCCGGCCATCCGAGCCAGTACTTTTCTCTGGGGCGCAGGAAGACGGCCATGACCGTCGGGTTGCCGGCCGAGACGGACGTCGGGTGATCGGCTCCGGCGGCCAGGGAGACCCCGCTGCGGAGCAGACTGCCCGCAAGCCCCGTGCTGGCCGCGGTGAGCAGAACGTCGCGGCGAGAGAAGCCGCCTCTGAGTCCGGAACACTGCTTACACATGGTCACTCCTCCTGCATGTGAGTCGGCGTGACAGCCGCTCGAGGCCGAGAGAATCAAGAACCGGGACGCCCAAAAGGATATTGTAGAGCAGGCTGTCGGAAATGCAATTTAGCTTTCCCGGATCCCGACAGGTCTTGAGGGGGCGGGCCACGCCTCGGGTCGGCGGTTTCCATGGCGGGTGAAGGCTGGGATCCCCGACGGCTGGGCGTCTCGCCCTCCGCGCCGGTACAATGCCGAGGCCGCATGGTCGCGGCCGAGGAGTGAGGCCCATGGATCGCAGACAGTTCATCAGGAACGGGTTGTTGGGAGCGGCGGCTGCGGTTTCGGCGGGCTCGTTGCGGGCCCAGTCGGGCGGGGGTGCAGGCCCGGTGACCGCCCAAGACGTCCACGACTACCTGATGCGTCTGGGTCCATGGGTGGACCCCAAGGACACGGTGGACACCTTCAAGGCCGGTGATCCGGCCACGGTGGTCAAGAAGATGGCCGTCGCCTGGATGAGCTACACCTGGGCTTTGCGTCAGGCGGTTGAGCAGGGCTGCAACCTGTTCGTGTGCCACGAGCCGACCTTCTACGATCATGTCGACAAGGACGAATCGGTTTTTGCCTTTGAAGCCGCCCGCAAGAAACGCGAGCTGGTCCGCGAAAGCAAGCTGGTCATCGTCCGCTGTCATGACGTCTGGGACCGCGTGGAGAAGGAAGGCATTCCCTCCGCCTGGGCGGAATTTCTGGGGCTCACCCAGCTGGTGAGGAAGGACACCTTCTGCCACGTGTACGAGGTTCCGAGCACGACGGTCCGCGATTTTGCCCGGCAGGTGGCGGCGAAGGTTGCGCTCCTCGGCCAGCAGGCTGTCGAGCTCATTGGCCCGGAGAGCAAGCAGATCCGCACGGTGGCGATCGGTACCGGGGCGATCACGCCGTTCCGGCAGATGGCGAGCAAGCTGAAGGCCGATCTCATCATTGCCACCGACGACGGCTTCTGCCACTGGCGCGACGGGGCCCTGGCCGTGGATATGGAATACCCGGTGATCGTCGTCCATCACGGTTGCTCGGAGGAGTCCGGTATGCGCAAGCTAGCCGATCATTTGACCCGGGTCTTTCCGGCCGTGCCGGTGACGTTCATTCCCGAGAAATGCATGTTCAAGACTATTGCGTGAAAGACGAGGGAGCAGCCATGGGACAAGTGAAGACCCATACCGTTGGCATCATCATGAACGGCGTCACCGGGCGCATGGGCACCAACCAGCATCTGATGCGATCGATCGTGGCGATCATCAAGCAAGGGGGGGTCAAGATCGGTGAGGGAGAGGTCATCATGCCCGATCCCATTCTGGTTGGGCGCAATCCGGCCAAGCTCGAGAAGCTGGCGGCCATGTCCGGCGTTGCCGCATGGACGACGGAGATGACCAAGGCCCTGGCCGATCCAAGGTACACGGTCTACTTCGACGCCCAGACGACCGACCGTCGTGTGGCTGCGGTGAAGCAGGCGATCGCCGCGGGCAAGCACGTTTACTGCGAGAAGCCCACCGCGCTATCCACCGCGGAAGCCCTGGAGTTGTATCGGCTGGCTACCAAGGCCGGGGTCAAGCACGGGGTGGTTCAGGACAAGCTCTGGCTGCCCGGCTTGTTGAAGCTCAAGATGTTGCGCGATATGGGCTTCTTCGGCCGGATCCTGTCGGTTCGCGGCGAGTTCGGCTACTGGGTCTTCGAAGGTGATGTTGTTCCGTGCCAGCGGCCGTCCTGGAACTACCGCAAGGCCGACGGCGGCGGCATCATCTTCGACATGCTCTGCCACTGGCGTTACGTGCTCGACAACCTCTTTGGTCCAATCCAGAGCGTATCTTGCCTGGGGGCGACGCATATTCCCAAGCGTTGGGACGAGAACGGCCGGTCCTATGACTGTGACACCGATGATGCCGCGTATGCCACCTTCGAGATCGAAGGGGGGATTATCGCCCACATGAACTCCTCCTGGTGCGTGCGCGTACGGCGTGACGATCTGCTCACTTTGCAGGTGGACGGCACCCAGGGCAGCGCCGTGGCCGGGCTGCGGCAATGCCTGATCCAGCCGGCGGCGGCCACGCCGCGCCCGGTCTGGAATCCGGACGTTGACAGTCCGATCAACCACTTCGACACCTGGGCGCCCATGCCGACGACCATGGACTACGATAATGCGTTCAAAGTGGAGTGGGAGCTTTTCCTCAAGCACGTGGTCAAGGGCGATCCATTCCGATGGAGTCTGCTGGAAGGTGCCAAGGGCGTGCAGCTTGCCGAGAAGGGACTGGAGTCCTGGCGGAAGCGGGCGTGGGTTCAGCTGCCTTCGATCGGGTGATGTGGCCGCTCAGTTTGTGTCGTCCGGTCGCAGGTACTCATTGCCGATGGGATCTCGTCCGGCCTCGGCGTACTTGTCGAACCATTTGAACAGCCGGGTTCGCAGGGTGACCAGCCGCTGGCGGTATTCGAGCTGGTCGGCCAGGTTGGTTGTCTCGCCGGCGTCCTTCTGGAGATCGTAGAGTTCGTGCGGTCCGCCGTCGGCCCGGTGCACGTACTTGTAGGTCGCGGTTCGAATCATTCGTGCCCGCCCGTACTCGGCGAAGACCGCGTCGGGTGGTTCCCACGGTTGGCCCTTAATGGCGGGGACGAAGCTGCGTCCGGGCAGGTTTCGGCCGGTGGAGGGCGGGAGGTTGAGATAGGCGAGGACGGTGGGGACGAAGTCATACGATCCGAACAGGGCGTCGGTTGTTGCTCCCTTGGGAATCCGGCCCGGCTGGCGGAAGATGAGGGGGATCTGGAGTGACGTGTCGTAGATATTCCGCGGGTTGGACGCATTGCCCTTGCCCCACAGTCCGTGATGGCCGCAGCAATAGCCCTGGTCGCTGGCATAGACGACGAGCGTGTTGCCGGAGAGGCCCAGGTCGTCGAGTTGTCTGGCGATCCGCTCGACGCCCCGGCTGACGGCGCTGCAGGCGGCGAAGTACTGGGACAGGGTCTGGTGTGTGCGGAGTTTCTCGACTTTCGAGGTTGACCAGGGGTGTGTAGGCAGCCTGGGGATCGAGTTGAACGGGCAGTCCCTGAACAGCTCGACCAGTTCGGCGGGATGGCCCCGGTACGGGCTATGTGGGGCGTTGTAGGTCACGGTGAGGAAGAACGGTCGGTCTTTGTTGGACTGGAGGAAGTCGAGGGCCTTATCGGTGATGCGGTCGGTGAGGTACCCCTTGGTCCGGGTCGGCTTGCCCTCCCAGATCATCTCGGCGTTGTTATACTCGCTGGAGCCTTCTAGAAGGCTGAACCAGTAGGTGTAGCCGGCGTGAGGGCGGGCGCTGTCGCCGAGGTGCCATTTACCCACCAGGCCGCAGGTATATCCCTGGCGGGCCAGGATGGCGCTGAGGAGTGAGTCTTCCTCGGGGACGGCGACGCGGGCCCGGCTGCCCATGTTTTCGTGCTTGATCCAGTCGTGGATTCCGTGCTGGGAGGCGATGCGGCCGGTGAAGAACGTGGCCCGGCTCGGCGAGCAGACGGGGATGGTGGCGAAGGCCCGGGTGAAGCGTATGCCCTCGGCCGCCAGGTGATCGACGCCGGGCGTGCGGGCCTCGCTGTTGCCGTAGCAGCCCAAGGACCAGGCGCCCTGGTCGTCGGTGAGGATGAACACCACGTTGGTGTGTTCGGCGGCGAGGGCCGTGCCCGCGAGCCCGGCAAGCAGAGCGGCGAACGCGATGTTGACCATGAGTCAAGCGGTCGCAAGTTCAAATCCTCTCGCCCCGATTATAAACCCTTGTAAACACTAGCGTTTCGTGATGCGGAGAGGCCCGTAGAGGGGCCGTTTTTCGTACTCTTGAGCACATTTCGTACTCTTGGGCCGGTTTCACCGCCCGGAATACGGCTCGCCCGGACGATCCCGCCGCAGCCGTTTCGTACGCTTGACTTCGTACTCTTGAACGGGGTACATTCGCGGACGGGATGGAGGATTGGCTATGGGCTGGACCCCTGAGCCGCACTTCGACGACTCTCGTAACGAGTGGTTCCTCAAGTTTCAGAGACAGAAGCATCACCTCTGTTCCGGCCGGGGTAACTACGCCCGGGCGGTGACACGGGCTCGGGAGATCATGGGCCTCCCGCCCCTGGGCGAGGTTCCAATCGACAAGCCCCAGCGGCCAGCCACCAAGCCGGCCACGGTCACCGAGCTGATCGCCAGGTGGGCGGCGATCAACAACCCCTCAGACTGGACCCGTGGCATGCTCAAGGCGTGGCACATCGCCTTCGGGACCACCGATCTCCGCGAGGTCGACGCCGACCACCTGACCGTCTACAAGACCTGGCTGGAGTCGCACCCAACCGCATGGGATCGCACCAAGAAGCAGTTCCGCAACCATACGCCCCGCCCCCAATCGGCAGCAACAATCCGCTACAAGATCAAGACCGCCAAGCGGGTGCTCAAATGGGCTCACAAACGCGGGTGGGTGCCGGAGCAGACCGTACCAAAACTCCGCAAGGCCACCCAGGAACCCCGCGACTACCGGCCCGACCAGCTCGCCGTCCTGTGGGACAAGCTCCGCGAGGCCAAGCGCCGCCGGCTGGCCCTGCCACCGATCCAGTTCATCGTCGAAACCGGGGCCAGGCCGGGCGAGGTCGTGGGCATGGAATGGTCGGACGTGAACCTCGCCGATGGCGAGGTGACGCTATACGAGCACAAGACCAAGGGCTCGACCGGCGAGTCGCGGGTCATCCCGCTCACCCCGGCGGCCAGGGCCATCCTTGAGCAGTCGCCCCGCAGGGAAGGGTACGTGTTCATCAGTCGTCTGGCCAAGCCGTACACCGTTTCCGGCCTGCGTTCCGTCATCTGCCGGGCAGCAAAGGCGGTCGGGCTCAAGCTGGGCCGGCTCTATTCGCTCCGGCACACGCGGGCACAGTCCATGCTGGAACAGGGGTGCTCACTCGAAGAGGTGGCCAACCAGCTCGGCCACAAGGACTTGAACATCACCAAGCGGTACGCCCAGGTACGGAGGGCTCAGGCGCGGGAAGTGGCGAGCCGATTGGCCTCGCCGTTGCCAGAAGCCCCGACAGCATCAACCCTCACGCCCACCCCAGACTCGCCGCCGCCCTGCGTGACAGCCGCTCCCGAACCTTCAGCGGCAGACGCTGCTCCCGGGTCGGCGTCTGCACGGTCACGCCAAGCAGCTCGTCCACCGAGGCGGCGTCGATTCGCCAGTTCGAGTTCGGCCCGCAGAGCCGCCAGGCCCGCAGCCGGCCGGACTTGATCATTGCGCGCACTGTCTGGGTGGTGTAGCTCAGCCGCTCGGCCACCTGGTCGGTGGTCAGCAGTTGGACGCCGGCGGGAAATCGGTACTGACTCACGTGTCGTCCCCCAAAACATCCGCGTGCGGGAGTCGAACCCGCATGACCGCCCTGCTCGCGGCGCGGATCATGTTTGTTGTTCATTCGCCCCGTGGCGCTACTTGGCCGGGGCAGTAACATCGGTCTTGGCCTTGGCGGCCTCGGCCTTGGCGGCTTCGACCTTGGCCCTACCCGCTTCGATCTTGTCTCGGAACGCACTCGGCTTCCGCGTTTTCACGGACCGCTGGATCTGCACCGGATCGGTCCACTTAGCCTCGGCGTAGTGGGCACGATCGGTAGGCGGATTCAGGCTAAACGTGCCGTCGACGATAGTGACCACAATGAGCTTGTTGTCGGGTATCACCTTGTCGCGCTCCTCGTTGGCATGGGAAAATGTCCGCTTGATCTGGGCAGGGTACTCTAGATCGCCATGCTTGCCCCAGGCGATCACCTCGGTCACGGTGTTCACCAGCTCAATCTCAGAGTCAGGATAGAACATCGTGCTCTTGATCGGGTAGAGGCCCCGCTTCTTGTCCAGTACGAAACGGCACTTCGCCGTCTTGCCGGGCACCTTGTAGTCCACCTCCAACGTGGTATCCGTCTCGGCCCCGAGAACGATCTGCGGGAACTTCCATTCGCCAGCGAGGTACTTCTGGTACTGAGTGCCGTCAGGTTTCGGCTGGCTACCCCATATGGGCACGCCGGCGGCGCCATCATGAGTCAGGAACAGCATGCCGATCGGATCAAATATCAGCAGGTTTCTGGCCGCGAACCAATAGGGCTCGTACGTTTCTGTTCGATACTGAGACTTGTCGGGAGGCCCGAGGGCCACCCGGCACTCCACGGCGGACTGACCGGCTGTTGCGGCCGCGTAGGACCAGCTGGCCATAGAATGCGGATCTACATTACCGTCCGCCAGGCCAGCCGCCTTCAGCTTCTGTGCGTCAGTCACGAGGTCTACCCGGAAACCAACGGATGCCCGAATGGCAAAATAGTTGAGCCGTTCACTCAAGTACGGTCGTTGTTTGCCGGTACTGGTCGGAAGCAGATCGGTCACCGTCGTCACCGCGCTGTAGGACCGACTTTGCAGCTTGGCCAGATGGCCAGCCACGATGTTGGACACTTCCTCTGCCCTGTGCATGTTGGCCGCCTGGGCAACCGCCGTCAGAACGACCACGCTCAAGAATACAACACTCATTCTCGTCATCTTCATCTTCATTCTCCTAACTTTGTTGCCAACCACTGTTTCGTTTTTGCCCACATGTGCATCACGGACCATAGCACGTAGGGGAGATGCTGGAAGTATGAACACCACATTCGTTTGTGCTCATGTTCCCACATCTCCCTGCGCCACCGGTCGGGTCATAGCACCGGCACGCACCGGAGAGGAACCACATGCCGTTTGAATCAGGCCCCTCGATATCCATGTACTCGGTGAGCATCTCACAGTATTGCGCATCATCGGTCAGGTCGATACAGTTGTAGAACCAGGATGTCGCCAGATCGCTCGTTTCGCAGGTGGCCCCAACCCACAGCTCAAACGGAATCTCCTCAGTCAGCGTCTCCGTCACCCAGCTCATGCAATAAGCATCCCAAGAGCCAGCGATGCGACCACACGTGCAGTAGCCAAAAGGGTCCATCGTGTTGCCGTCAGCACAACCATAAACCGTATGCCCTCGGCTATTGTGTTCGCAAATTGTGACCCTCGGCCACGGGTTCTCAAGGTATCCGCACCCCCCAGTGCCGAAGCTATCTACCAGACAGTAGCCCCAGCACTTGGCAGCCACCTGGTTAGTTTCGCAATTGTGCGTACCCCCTGGGTACGAGTCTTTGCGAAACCACGTTGCCTCCGGCAGTGAGCACTGGTACGTTCTGCGGACGTAACCGCAGCTGCTTGAGTAGAGAGCCGTACTTCCAGGGCATCCATTCCCGGGGGACCACCACGTTGGAGAACAATTAGCACACCAATACCAACCCGGGTCCATGCTACAGGTGCTCGGCTGACAGGATACGCCGTCACACCAGCACCCTGAGCCGGTGCATGGCAGGTCGCCATACACCGGTGTCGCCGCCAGAGCCAGGCCCAATACCCCAATCACTACAGAGCGCTTCCACATTTGTGTACTCCTTTTAGGTAGTAGCTAGAGGCACGATCACTTCTTCGCGCCAACGTTTTCACTGACGACACCACGCGCCGCTCGCTCAACGCCGAACGACGCCATAAACGAACCAAGCCGCTCCGAGTCAAGATAGAACCACAGCTCGCGGAGCGAGTAATCCGTCGTCCCCCGGGTCTTGATCTGCCGGCCGTCGGCATCGCGCTTCCAGACCTTGCTGGCCGCATCCACTGTCGCATAGGCGTCCGGTGAGTCTAGCCAGTTCCAATCCGGTCGGACTTTGGTACGCTCCAGCCACCGCTCGGCCTGCTGTTGCACCTGGGCGATGTTCTCGGTGGGGCGCAAGACGATAACCCCGATGGTGGTCTGCTCTTTTCCGCCAAGCACGAAGTTGCCAACCGGCCCCCAGGAAATACCGCCGCCGCACACCCCGGCCACATTCAGCTTGTCGCCGTGGCGAACGACAACCCCGACCGAGTGAGGCATCGCGAACCGCACGAGGTTGCAGTCAATATGCCACTCGTCGGCCAGGGACTTGTCGTAATCGGTCAATGGCTGCTTGCCTACGCCCAGCACAATATCGCCGGGCTTGAGCAGCTCGGCGGGGAACTTGTAGTAACCAGCCGGGCAATCGCCGTTGATGAACTTGGTCTGATACGGCATCATCTCGCGGATCTGGCTCAGGCCGCCGACACGAATCGGCTCGGCGCGCTCGCCGTTCCGCACTGCCCGCTCCCACTGCATGCGCGGCCGCAAACAGGTCCACAGCCGGCCCTCAGCCTCGGGGTTGAGTGCCGCAAGCAACTCATTGGTCACGTTCGGCCAGATCCAGGCGTTCGCCTCGATCAATTGGCCGCCGATGTCGCGCAGGTGGTAACTCCAGCTGATTCGGCCATCCGCGAACTGGATCAGCGACAGGATGGCAAAATACTCGTCCAGGCACCTGGCATAGGCCAGGGCCGTTGCGCGCATGGCCAGGTACTGCCCGGTCGCGCCGTGCAGGTCGGCCATGTTGATCCCAAGAGGGGTCAGGTGGAACTTCTTGGCCCAGTAGGCGATTTCCTCGCCGATCGGCTCCAGCCTGGCGTTCCGGGCATGCCGCTCAGCCAGGAACATGCCCAGCGTGCGGTAGTTGAAGTCGCTCATCGGCGCTTCATCCCAGCGCTGGTACTCCGTGTCGGACATATACCCGACCAGCTGGATCGGGCAGGACGGCGGATCGGCTACCGCGCCCAGGGTGGGGCCGCTCAGTCCGGCCACGCCCGCGAAGCACGCAGCCGCGATCAGGGCCACCCTCGTTCGGTTCGTACGATTCGTTCGATTCATGATCTTGCTCCAGACAACACTATTCGACAAAACTCTACAAACCACCCGCCGCCAAGCCAACCCAAAGGCGGTTGGGCCTCGGGGTCGGCTCGGCAGCGAAGCGGTTACTTCTGAGCCTTCTTTGGGGACAGACTGTCACGGGTCAGCTTGGCGGGGTCGAATGAGTCACCGTTGAATGTGACCTTCGCATTCACCCCGGTACGCAGGATCGTAATCACATCAACTCGGACTTCAGGGCTGCCGGTTGTATACGCCGAGATGACCACCTTGGCGGGTATGACCGAAGTCGTGCCGTCAACAGGTAGGAAGTCCGATGCCCGATAGACGGGTTGCCGCTCAATTGTTGTGCCGCCCAAGACAGTCTCTGACCAGGTGAGCGGCAAACCAGTCTTCTCATCCAAGGTTACCACGTACATGGGCGGCCCCTTGGTGATCTTGTAATTGGCGGGGTCGCGCAACGGCTTGGTGGCAGCAGCTTCATCGACTTTCTCCACCACCCTGGGCACGAGCTTCCTTGTCCCGTCAGGCTGCGTAGCGATCATGAGCCTGCCGGGTTTCACCAGCCGCCGATCGCCGTCAGGTCCGACCTCAAACCTGGCGCCAGGCCCGGCAAGGGACAGATAGACCGATTCCCCGACTTCTGGTTTGATCTTGGCATGAAACGGACTGATATGGGCAGTATTGCCCATTGCCTCAAACAGCATCTTGCCAAGATAGGGAAAGCCGGATCGGACTATCGGATCTACGCTGGCACAGAGCGAATCTGGCCTGTAAACCGGTATCCAGGCGCCGACAATACTAATGTACCGATCATCCGAATCAAGATTCTCAGTTAAAGCGTCCCAATCGCGAAACCCTTCGGTCGATCTGCCAGCGTCGCCGTTGACCGTAGGTATCGTCCGGGTCTCGTACTTGTCGACAACTGTGGACTCGCCGAAGCGAACGCTTCCTCTGTATGCCTTTTTTCCGTCAAACATGGAAAACTGGACATCTTTTTGGCGCCACGGGGCGTACCAGGCAAACAGGAATCGGCCAGGGCGGCTGGCCTCCATGCGAAGCACCGACTGCCCGACGTACGGCTTGCCGTGCAACTCCCGACTCGTGGCCGACCACACTTCATAGTTGCCGAGCCCAGCGAAGTTGCTTACCCACTTGTCCAGGGCGGCGCGAGACTCAGCTTTGAAGTCGGACGGAGAGACGGTTGACCACTCATGCTTGACCGGCTCGGCAGCGAGAGCAACCGAGCCCAGAAACAGGAAACCTGCTGAAACCATGAAAACTTGCTTGATCATACATAACCTCCTTACAGGAGAACTCTTTACCATGAAAACACTTCCGCATCAAGAGAACACGCCTCGCCACCGCACTATCACGGAGGCATGCACTGCGCAGCCTGGATACTGTTGCACCACTGATGGGTGAAGGGGCAAGGCGGAGGATCAGGATCAAGGTCAGGCGGCCTCGCACACTTGCAATTCTCGTTAAGGTACTTTTGCGCAGTGACCTCCCAGTCTGGACGCTCGACACAAGTGAGCCTGTCAAGCCAGTCGCACGCTGACGGGCACTCGCCATATATGGGGCCGTTGACGTAAAACACGTCGTCCGCACAACCGTCCGTGTTCGGCTCCCACACGATCTCGTACATCTCCATGGACTCGTCGAAGTCCGTGCAGGTGCAAACGGTAGGGTAATCGTCTTCGATGTTGTTGATACATTCGTGCGTGAAGGTGGGGGAGTCAGCGCCGCACGGCAGATTATATGTGTTGCATAACAGGCCAGTCAGCTGACCGTAGTCGGCGATGTACTTGTCTATGCCTTCGTTGTCGTCCGTTTTCCTACATCCGGCTCCGCACGCGTAGGCGGGACATGTACTTGCCGGGAAGCCGATCTCGTCCTCGCCGCCACTGTACTCCCACACTTTCTCCGATGTGGTGTAGGTATAAAGGACCTTACGGTCAGGCTTGCACTCAGTCGGATCGGCTACCCAAACAGGGGTGATCACCTCGTGCCAGCCAAGGCACGCACTCGGCGGTATCGAGGCACCAACCGTCACGTTCGAGAAAGCCTGACACGAACTGTTCTGCGCAGTTTCCCACAGATGATCAGGGTCAGGCGTCCATTCATAGATTCTCCCCAAGCAAGCCGGCGGCCACTTCTCCTCATCGCACGAACCGCACACAACCTCGCACCCATACCCGGTATCCACCAAGAACGGGAGCACGCCGATCATCGAGATCAGCAAACCAATCACGACCTTGTTCATGTGAATACGCTCCTTTCGTTACTTGTAACGTCCGCCGGCTGAAACGTCAAGCCGGCACTTTTTACCAGCCTATGTCGGTCGCGTCTGTCACCTCCCCCTTTCTGGCCGGCGGAACCCATCGGGCTTCTCCCCGGGCGCGCTGGAGAACCCAGCCACTCACCGGGGGAAGCTGTTTCCGACTCTTTTGGCCCACCTGTTGCCTCGCAATCTCGTCCCGCACTCGCCCCGCCAGCGCACTCCACTCGGCCGACAGGTCCGGCCGCACGCCAACGCAGCAAGCGGCCATCCGTTCGCACTCCTCGGCCCAATGCGACAACGGCCAGCCGGGCGGGACAAATACCTCAGACCAATTCCGCCCGCCCGCCGTACACGGGCTCGATGGACGGATTGTTGACGGGGGCAGAGCACTCGGTACTTGCAGCTTCAACATCGCTCACCCATGCCTCTAGCTTGGCCTCGATCGCCGAGGCCATCGCGTCCCCTGCGGCCCCGGTGGCTCGCAGGCGGGCAATCGCCGCATCCACCACCGGCCGATCGGCATTCGCCAACTCGGCCAGCACCGCCATGGCCGCCCGAAAGTCCCACTCCAGCGCCCGCATCGGGTGCCGCCGGCACTCGCTGAGGTGTTCAGCGATGTACCCGGCCACAGCCCGATCCTCGGCCGCCATGCTCGCGAGCTGATCGCCGGTCAGGGATATGTCGATCACCGCTTCGCAATACACGCACCGGAGGGATCTCTGCTTGCAGGAATGACCGTAGGTTGGCCTGCTGCGAGGCTTAGCCATCTGTCAACCTCCATCCGTAGACAGTATACAACAAGGGAGAATCCCCGTCCAGAAAAATCGACGAAAAAATACTCGGTCAAGACGCCCCAAAAGCCTGGCGGATGGTCAGATAGCCGTGCAGCAGCACTTGAGGGGCGAGGGCGTTGGTTCGGTCCCAGAGCTGCCAGCGCAGGGTGCGCGGGGTGGTCGTGGTCCGCACCGCGCCCAAGGTGACCAGCAACACGTTGTCGTCGTCGCCGGTCACGGTCAGGTAGGAACTGCCCAGCTCAAACAGTTCAGCGGTGGCGTCGTCCTGGTTCTCGGCGAACACCACGGCCAGGGTCTTGCCCGACAGGTCAATCGGGAGATCATCCGCATCCAGCACCGTGAGAGTGAACACCTTGGCCTCGCCCCGGTGGCACTCCAGAATGAGCGGCTCGCCGAGCTGGTTGGCCGGCGATTGACCGCCGACCACCGGCCCGAGAACCACCGTACCGCCGAAGCCGCCGCCCCCGCCGGCCCGAAAGTCGCTCGTAGTGATCAGCAGTCGGATGGTCTTGGTCACCACGCCGGCGGCCTGGAGCACGATGATTACCGAGTTTGCCCCGCTTACCAGGGCTGCATCTGGGACGCCGAACTGGTACAAACCAGGGGCATTCACGCTGTCGATCTCGACAAACCCGCCGTCCACATGCTCGTCGGCGGTCATGGTCACGCACGAGCCGTGGGCCAGACTGTCGGCAGCCCCTTCCCGCACCCAACAGAACGTCACGTCCGCGTAGGTCAGCCCGGTCTTGGGGCTCGACACCCGCTCGCCGAGCACGGCCGCGTTGTCGGCCTCCAGCATCACGTTGACGATTTTCCCGTTGTCCGCCTGGCCGGTCACGATGTCGGTTATCAAGTCGTACATGATTAGACTCCTCGCTCAGTCCTCGCGATCCGAGGACCGCAGATCGATCTCGCACCGCACCCGAACGGTATTCCGGTAGCATTCCGGCACCAACCACAGCCGCACGCCGCCGTGGCCCTGGGGAGCGAAGCCCCGCTCGGTGGCCCAGTGACTCTGGTAGTGACCGGCGGAATCGAGCTGGGGAACCGTGGTCTGGGTGTACGCACCGGTCATCACGTGCCACACCGGCCGATACTCCAGCTCGTCCCCGGCCTCGGGAATGAACAGCTCGGCCGCCTCGGCCACGAACCGGTTGTGCTTGTGGCCCAGCCAGAGCAGGTTGGCGTTGCGCGCATAGCCGGCGAAGCGGTTGAAGTCGATCATGCCCTTGGTCACCGGAGCGGTGCCGCCGGCCCCGTGCAAGTACATGATCTTGAACATGCTGCCACCGCCGGTCGGCCTCCGAAAGTGGAACACCACCGCCCCGGTGTAGCCCCCGTGGGCGATCTTGGGATTGAGCTGGGCCAGCCTGTCCAGCAGGAAACGCACGAAGTCCACGCTGTGGTGCCGGGTTGCCGAACTCTCGTGGTTCCCGCAGCCGATCATGGCCAGGTTCCGGGCGTACGGCTTGAGCACCGAGAACGTCAGGTCCAGGGTCGCGTTCAGCACCGCATCGCGGCCCGAGAGCTGCCCGTCGAGTACGCTGGGGGTGAACCGCTTCTGGTCCTTGGGCAGGAGCAGGTCGGCCACATCGCCGTTGATCAGCACCGTGGCCCCAGCCCGCTTGGCCCATTCCAGATCGCTGACCAGCAGCTTCAGGTCGCAGTCGCCCGACCCGATGTGCAGATCGGACATCAGCAGAACCGGGAACCGCTGTCCCGCCTTCTGGTACGGTACGTTGACTCGTGTAACTGGCATGGAGCCCCCGAGTGTTCGGGCTACTCCACCACCTCGGCGGCCAGACTCCCGGCCGCAATACCGGATGGCGGATTGTTGCGTGGAATCACGTCCACGATCGCATAGCCTCCGTCATCCGTGCCATCTGCGGACAATGCCCGCAGCACCAGGCGGGTCACCAGGTCGACCGGCAGGCCGGTGATGCGGATGGAGCGATCCCACGGGCCGGCGCTCCACTTCAGCCCCTCGCTCACCGTTCGGCCAACGTAGTGGTCTTCCGTCCAGTGCTCCTCGGCCCAGTGCATCAGCGGCCAGTGGCTGCTGGTCAATGTGACCGGGGCCTCTTCCTCCAGCTCGACCACCACCACCCACTGGCGGGCGTGCCAGTGGTTCACGGCCCACGCATTGCCATGCCAGTGAGAGTAGGTGGTCAGCAAGACCACCTCCTCCTCTGGGACCGGCTCTACGGCCGTGTAGTGGCACGCCGCCCAATGGCCCGCGTGCCACGCATCGACTCTCCAGTGCGAGTAGTCGGCCATGGTTGCCCCATCTCAATCAGCCGGCGATTTCGCTACCGGTTCGCTGCCCGGCGGTCGAACCGTAGGTCACCGTGACCTTGGTGGTCGATCCGTCACGCTTCTTGAAGGCCACCGCGTTGCCGGACGGAACCGCCTGGCCGGCGACCACGGCGAGCAGCGACTCGATGGCGCTCGACACCGTGATCCCGTCCACCGTCTGGCCGTACGGGTCTTGGACCTCGACCGCCCGGGGCTCGATGATCACGTTCTCCGACGCACTGGCCGCGACCAGCGTGACCAGCTTGCAGTTGGTCTGGGCCTGGGTCAGCGGGAAGATGTAGATCCCGCCGCCCCGCTCGGTCGGATGGGTCTGGGAACTCGGCCCGACCCACGAGGTCGGCGAACCGCAATCCAGGGCGATGGTCGCCGTGATGTTGGCGGCATCGCCCTCCATCGGACCATTGGCCTCGGTGTCGTGGGCATAGACGGCCAGGTACTGGCCAGCGATGTTCTTGTACATAGCGTTTTCTCCGAATGGTAGTGAGAGCCTGCGCGTCCCGCCCTCGAATGCCGGGAACGCGAGCTTGACCCAGGGAATACTCACCGACTGGAAGCCGGTCGCATCGGCGGCGTTGTTCTGCACCGCAACCGGGGTGTCGCCCAGATACACCTCCACCGTGGCCCCTTCCGGGCGATACCAGGTCAAACCCATGACGTGATCGAGAGTCAGGGTGATCGTGCCCAGCACCGCGTCCGTGAAGGTCGGCTCAATCGTGATGCGGTAGGCGTTCACTCCGGTGCTGACCACGTTCCAGATTGCCTGATTCATGGTCAACAAATACCTGAACATTCGGTAGAGGCCGGCGGTGAACATCGTCCCGTCGTGATAGCGCTGGGCGAGCGCCCGCATGCCGGCATACGCGGCCGCCAGCCGGTCGGCGGTGTACCCGTTGTACAGATCGGGATGCTGAGCGTGCACTGCGGGATCGCTGGAGTAGTATCCCAGGTGGGCATAGGCCCATATCAGGCCGCCGTCCGTCTCGATCTGGTCGAGCAGCCGGCTATCGTAGTAGTGATCGATCCCCCAGAAGCAAGAGCTATTCGAGTAGCTGGTCTCGATCAAGAGGAACTTGACATCGGTCGCGCTCGCGGTGATCGCGAGCCCGCCAACATAAGTCGTCAGCCGCAACTCCCAGTTGTCGCCGTTGTGGTTCGCCGAGCTGACCCAGGCGTGACCGATCTGGTTGGTCGAGCTGCTCATAACCAACACACTGTGAGCGGCCGAGTAGGTGTAATCGCTCAACACCGTGTCCGGCACGACGAGCAGCGACGGAGTACCCAGGGTAATCGAGGCGGTGTCGTCGTCAGTGACCTCGTAGATGATCCGTGGGCTGTAGCGCTGGTAGACGTAGCTCTTGCTGGAATCGCCCCAGGTGTTGGAAAGAAACGGCGGCCGATCCAAATCGTTCATATCCGGCGAGCGGGTAAGCCTGGCGTTGGCGATGCCGCTGCCCATGCCAGACACTGCGGCGGACCACACGATCTCGGCCCCGCCGGCGGCCTTGGTCTGGTCCATGTGGTACTCGTCCGCAGCCGAATCGTCACCCTTGGTGAACGTCTCGTTGCCGATGTTGTGGGTGTTGTGCGAGTCCCCGTGGTTGACAAACACCTTCGGCAGACTGAGCCCGTGGCGGGCCAGCTCAGCAATGAACTGGTTGGCGTACGCGGGGTCGAACGGAACGCGATAGTCAACATAGCCCGTCTCACCGAAATCGCCGTACCCGTGGATGCCGTCGATCACCCCGGCCTCCAGCAGCATCCTGACCGTCTCCACATCGGCGGTCTTCTGGAGGGCGGTTCCACCCTCTCTTGGGAGGCCCTGATAGTAAGAGAACTTGTTCTGCGGCCCCCAGTTCGAGTTGCTGCCCGAACAGACGAACGGCCAGTACGTCGAGCTGACCTCGATGCCCAGCCCGGCCCCGTGGACCGAATCGGTCGCCCGGGTATTCATCCACCGGAACAAACGCATCCAGTCCTCGCGAGTCAGCGTGCCGTGCTCGTCGTGTGAGTAGATGAACCCACCCTTGTACGGATAGGGGAAGAACCTGGGCGTCGCCCGGCCATAGGTACTCCTCGGCCGAGCGAACGAGCGCGGCAAAAACGGCCCGACATCGTAGTACGGCGGATTGCCGTTAGAGTATTTCTTCGGGGTGGCGGTGACCGAGCCGGAGGTGGAATCCTCGAAAGGCGTATCGATGGTCAGGGCCTGGTCGATACCCGTCCCGCCCTCGAACGAGAACCACCACTTGCAGTCCCCGGAATCGCCGTAGCCGGTGGGGTCGGACGTGCCGGCGTAGAACCCGCCAATCAAAGCCTCGAAATCGGTCTGATCCAGCTTGTAGTCCACCCACATCGCCGGGTGGGCGATGCGGCCGTCCCACGAGTACGCATTGGCACTTTCACCGCCCGAACTGCAACCGACGCAGCTGGACCCGCCGGTGACCGGGTTGCTCGAACCCATCGAGACCACATGGGTCTGAGTCGTACCCGGGCTGTAGCTCACCCCGTCGGAGCCGGTCAACTTGCGATACCAGAAGGTCACCGTCTTGGCTGTGCGGTCAATGGCCGCGCCGGCGGCAAACCAGGCATTGGTGTCGATGGTGATGTTGCTGGTAATGGTGGTCACCGTATCCAGGTTGAGCACCAGCTTTAAATTGGTGTCGATACCCAGCGAGTAGCGGTAGATGCCCGTCCCGCCGACGCCGATCAGCCAGCGGCCGTACGACTCGGCATTGGTCCAGCGCTCCCCGATGATGAACAGACTCACGTCCTGAGAGGAAGTGGTCGGCCCGCTATCGGTCAGTAGCAGATAATTGCGGCTGGTCTTAGTGTTCTTGCCGTTACACAGGCACACGGATTTGACTAGGTTAACGTCCATAACGCCTCCACAGTTACTCGCTCAGCCACTCGATCACTCAACCAACTCAGCCTCGAACCCGACGGCCTGGGCATGGCCCTCCTCGGTATGATGATCCCATCGCAGCAGGATCTCGCCGTTCGCCAGGGGCGAATACCGCAGGTTGCTGGGCGTGGACGGCCGCAGGGCGATCATGGTCCCGTCGCTCAGCAGCGGGAGCTTGATCTCGGCCACCTCGCCACGACGGCCATCCCAGGTGCGCGCGCACATGACGACTCGATATCCGGTGCCGGCCGGGCCAGGCGTCAACGAAATCCACGCACTGGTCAGGCAGGGCACCTGCATCGTGGGCTCGATCTCATGCACCACCTCGGTACTCAGGTCCGAGCCCTCGGGCAGCACCCAGATGTCATAGCCGTTCAGTTCCATCACGCCGCTCAGTCTGTCAGTTCATGTCAGTTCATGTCAGTTCAACAGCCAGCCGCTCGCCACCCGCGAGCCGCCAACAGCGGTCCACTTGCCGGTCTCGACGCACTCCAGGGTGATGGCATCGCCAATCGTGTTGCTGGCCGTGTACCCGCCGGCCGAACAGGTGTTGCCCTCGATCCTGATCGTGTCCGTCCCATTGGTGGCCACCCGCAGACTCTGGGCCACAGTCACCGCGAACTCGTACCACAGGCCCACCGTGGCCGCCGGCAGGGTGAACTGGACCATGGCGCTCGACCCGGTGTTGACGTAACGCGTGCCGCAGTCGCTCGCAGCCAGAACCAGCGTGCCGGTGGCCAGAGGCGTCACCACCTTGGTTCCAGACGGGCCTTCGTTCATCACCCGCAGGTCGCACACCGAACGCTGGTCCTCGACGCCGCTGATCTGCGACCAGGCTCCAGCCGAGAGGGTGATCTGGGCCAGGCGGACGTGCGGGCCGGTCGGCCAGCCGCCGCCCACGGCCGATACCTGGACCGCCGTGCTCGACGGGATCGCGTAGATCGAATACACCCCGTCGCCGCCGGACATGGTGTTGCCGGTGGAGGCGTTCATGGTCTTGACCACGCCGCGATACAGGTAGCTCAGGGCGGTCACGCTGAACGTGGCAGTGCCGTCGGACGAGTCCCGGTAGACCCGGCCCCCGCCCACTGCCGCCAGGGCTCGGCACAGCGACCAGATCATGCGAATGATGTTGGTGTACGCCGGGACCGCACCCCACAGCCGATACCACACGCCGGAGTGGGTGTCGCGCACGTTGGTGAACGTGTTCACTGAATAGCCGGTCTCACTGTCGATGTGCATTTCCATGTTCGTTCCTCAGATCAGCAGCAGGTCATAGCTCGCGTCCCAGGCGATGCCGACCTTGCCGGTTCCCGCGTTCCAGCTCGTGAACCGCAGGTTCCTCGGCGGCCTGGGGTTGTTGAGCACCATAACCTCCACTTCGCAGAGCACGTCGGTCTGCGGCGTGCCGTACTGGTCGGACAGCCGGACGGCGAACCGATACGTGCCGTCCCGCAGCCAGCGCAACACAGACGACGATTCCCAACAGAAATATACACTACTTAGGCCGTCTTCGGCGTACCCGTCGACTCCATTTCCGTCGCCCAGCCCGGAACAGGCCGGATTGCACGGATAACCGTCTTCCTCCCGGCCATCCTCATTCAGCCCGTCGCCGGCCTTGCCCGAGGGCCACACCGGGATGGGCACCAGGCTCAGCGGGGTCTCGTTCAGGTCCCCGCCGCCAGGAATGCCGTCGCCGGAGCCATCGTCAGCGATGGCCCCGTTCCAGAGCACATCGGCGGTCAGCCCGGAGGCCCACTGGTTCAGCGGCACGAAGGTCAGGACCACGTTGTTGGCCATCACTCAGTCCCTCCATCCTGGGACGTGGCGGCCTGGGACGTGATCGGCACAGCGTGCGGGCAGCCGTTCGGCGGGATGTTCTTCTTGATCGCCGCCAGCCACCGGCCCCGGCAGGGCGTACAGCTCCGCCCGACGGCCGGGGTGAGCAGATCACAGCCCACCGCCCTACCGCTCGGCCCGTCGATCTCGGCATGATCGCACTCGTCGCACAAGGCCCGCAAATCGGCCACCGGCCGGTAGCGAACGATCGGCGTCCGCTTGGCTGGGCGACTCACGTACCGCTCCCGGGTCACCGCCCGAACATGGCCGGGCATGGAACCGGGCGTCCCGTTCCAGCCGCCGTGCCGGGTGATGTAGTCGAGTCCGCCCATCAGTCATCGCCCTCGTACTTGACGCTGCCCACTACTGCCGTTCGGCCGTACAGGAGGTCGCAGTCCATTCCCCAGTACGCCGAGTCCGAGAACGACCGGACCACATCGCCGCGCAGCAGCGGCACGTCCGGCGATCCGAGCTGGCCAGGCGTGCCCTGGCACGTTGTGGACACCTCGGTAAAGGGTGAGATGTAGCCCGCGTCCGAGTACCGGCAGGCCCCGATGCGGTAGATCTTGTTCCAGTAGTAGAAGTCCGCCGTCCAATCGTCGGCCAGCTCGTGATAGCGAGGCACGCCGTCGGGGAAAACGTACCACCGCTCGGTGCGGTAGTAGGACAGAATCAGCACCCTTGCGAACCACGAATAGCCGAAGAACTCGACCATCGACGAGGGCGAGGAGCAGTAGCCGTCGTAGATCGTCTCCCAGCCGGCATTGAACGGGTAGATCGCCCCGTGATTGTCGTTCTGGCCAATGTAGCAGCCGTTCCAGATCCCATCCGGGTCGGGGTTCTGCCACTGGTAGACATTCAGGTTCGCCTCCGACGGACAACGGGCGAACTCGAACTCGCGAAGCACTTTCCAGGTCGTCTGCTCGTGGATGGTGAGCAGGCCGTAGTACGGTTCGCCCTGGTACATGCGGCCATCGCCATACGCCAGGTACTCCAAATCCTGGTGCCCTTCGGCCAGCACCTTCGGCGGAATGAACGGGGTCTTGCGGTCCGGCGGCCACGCGTAGGGCTGATCCTCCTCGCAGCCGTCGTCGATCAGCCACCCGTAGATGGTGCCGTTGAACTGGTCCTTGAACACCACCGCGTCGGCATTGGGAACAAACTCCTCCTGCAAGCAGTTGGCGTGCGGCCGGCCCCACTCGTCATAGTAGTAGATGATGTTGCCTTGGCCGTCACGCTCCCACTCCGCGCAGTCGATATGGTCCGCGAAGTCATCGTTCATGGTAATGACAAACTCGCAGTCCGGGTGGCAGCCGCACGGCCCCTCGTCGATCTCCGGGCCGGACGCGGTGACGATGCGGAGCGTGCCATGCCGGGTCATCTGGTACTGGCCATTGATGAACTCGCTCTCGGCATTACTGCGGAACGGGAAGCCCCAGCGCCACACGCCGTCGACGTTGCCGACGAACATCAGCCGCCGCCCGACCCGCATCGGCCACATGCGATAGGTCTCGCCACGGCCCGGCCGGTCGGGGTCGCACCAGCCGCCGCTGCAATAGCGGAACGGCACCAGACCGCTCAGGTTAGCGAAGCCCTTCAGCTGGCGCTCGTCTTCCTCGCGCATCGGGTAGCCGACGATCGCACCACAGCGCATGAGCAGGCCGTCAGCCACAGCTCGTCACCTCGCCAGGATCGACCTGATTCGTGGACCAATCGGCACTCTGGGAGACGCTCCACGCCCTGGTGCCCTCGATCCGCTGCTCGACCGACCACGCCGGCGAGATGTCGTCGCCGTTGTAGATCAGGTGCACATAGTCGCCGACGATGTGCCAGCCGTCGCCCTGCCACGCCTCGATCTCGACCGCACCCTGGTCGATGGTGAAATCCTCCTCCGGCACCCCCGGGGGATCATTGAACGTGCCAGACACCTTCTTGACCATGACCCGGCCGCCAAAGGTGCACGAGGTGATCACCCCCCACCACGGGTCGTGCGAACTGGCCACCGACGACCCGACCCCGGATATGGCGATCCAGTATTCAGAATCGTCGGTTCGGCCCTGACTGCGGACGAAGACATACTGGCCGGTGGTCAGCTCCGGGTAGGTGCTGTCGGCGTTGGGCAGCGGCGACACGTTGATCGTGTCCGTCCACACATCGTCGTTCTCGAACGTGCCGTAGCCGGTGCAATACTGAATCCGCCCGTAGTAGGTGTGCCCGCCGGCGGAGCCGGTGATCTTGGCCACCAGCAGATCGCCAATCGGGGCGTTGAACGTGCCCGGAACCACCGCCCTGGCCGACCGATTGGCCATCATCTGGGCCAGCAGCCGGTCGATCCGCTTAATCCGGTTCTCGGCGGCCAGCAGCCGGCTCTCGCTCCGGGTGATCCGGCCAAGCAACTTGCGCGCAGTTTCCAACCATCCCGCCATCACATCATCCCTCGGCCTACGAACGAACTGCGATCCGTACTCAGCTCCAGCGTGGTCGAGCCGCACCCGTCGAACGAGTGAGTGAAGCCGGTCACCACGGCGGCCATCGACTCGGTGCCCAGGTTGCGGTTGGGCACGGAGACGTTGACCCGGACATTCAGATTCCACAGCCAGTCGGGCACCGAGCCGGCCAGCGGCACGGAGCCCGAAATCGCCACGTCGCCCAGGGCGTCGAGCATCAGCGACGCCCGGCTGGGCAGCATCTGGGCCACGCTCTCGGCCGACAGGTCGTCATTAGACTGGTCGTACTCGTAGCGGTGCCGGAGCAGGCCGTACTGGGCATAGGCCGAACCGCCCGGCCCGCAGGTGTACTCCGGCCGGACCACATGTGTGCCCACGAACCGCAGCTTCACATCCAGAGCCTTCTGGCTGCCGCCGACCTGGAACGCCGGGGCAATCCCCGCCTGGCCCACGTCGACGCCGCGAATCAGCGGCTCTTCGGCCTCGATGTAGCCGAGGTCAGTATCCACGTTGGCCACTTTTACCGAGATCCACCGGTACTTGGCCGGGTCCTTACGCACCCGGATCTTGACCCGCAGATCCACCGGGAAATCCGCATTGATCGAATAGCCGCTGCTCTCCAGGGCATCCTTGAACGACCAGCGACGGAAGACCTTCTGCATCTCCTCATCGTACGCCTGTTCGGCACTGTCCTGGCCGGTCACCAGGTCCGGCGCCCAGCCTTCCTCCAGCTCCTCGTCCCAGTCGGGCACGCAGTCCACGGACACCGGGGTCGGGGCGTTGAGCGGCTTGCCCACACAGGTCACCACCGTGTAGCGATCGCGGATGGACATGTTCATGGCCAGCTGGGTCACCAGATCACTGCCCACGGTCACGGTCTGGGTCGGCGATCGGTACAGGTTGACAATGACGAACTGCCGGTTCTCGGGCTCCCACAGCCAGGTGTAGCCGGGCAACCCGGACAGGATCGCGGTCAGCACCTCGGGGAACGAGCCGTCAGACACGTTGCACTGGGCCAACCAGCCTTCGGTTACGCCCGAGAACACCACCCAGCTCGCCGCCGCACCCACGGCCACCAGCTCGGCCGCGAACGCGTTGCTCATCGCATTCAGGATCTCGGACAGGGCCACGAACGGCGCCCGGTTGAGCAGGAAGTTCAGGTATCGAGCCTGGCTGTCGTCGCGGGGCTTAACCAGCTGCACATCGCCGGCCATCTCAGCATAGTCATACGCCCGATAGATGTCCGAGCCGGCCAGGGTCGGCGAGGGCTGCCAGTCCATGACCAGACCGCAGAACCGCATCACCCCGTCGACCGTGAACTCGCAGGTCGAGCCCAGGGCAATCCGCTGAGCGGACGCGGGCACGGAGAAGGCGAACTCGCGCGGGCACTGGTAGCGAACGGCAATGCTCACCAGCGAGGCGTCACGCCCGACCACCAGGGGGGCGTCATTGATCAGCAGTTCGTAGGTCGCCATTCACTCACCCGTCACGCTCTTGTCACGATCCTGTCACGATCCTGTCACGGCCCTGTCACGAGGGCGGCGTGACCGATACGAAGACGAACTCCATCTCCAGGGCCTTGCCCGGGTGGGCGTCCATACTCACCGGGACCACCACCGGACCGACCAGCACCGCGTCCTCCATCAATATGGCGTTCGGGCCAGTGATCTGCACGTCGCGCTTGGAGAGGGTCATCAGATAGCCCATCGCCGCCGACCAGCGGCACAGCTCGGCGGAGTCGTCGCAGACCTTGGTCACCACCGCCTTGAGCAGGTAGTAGAGATTGGGGCTCGGGTCGTCGAGCAGGGCATACTGGCGCATCGCTCCGGTTTCGACCGACCCGCCTTGGCCGCGATGGACCTCGATGGTTGCGCGCAGACACATGTCTCCGATCTGCGTTCCCGCAAAGCTGAGTACGTCATTCGCCATGATCAACCCGCCACATGGCTCAGTGAGCCGGCAGCCCCGGACTCCACCTGGCCGTTGTTGTTCCCGCGACCCACGCCGAAGAGCACGCCCATCCCGGCTTTGGCGGCACTTCTGAGCGAGTCCCGAAGCTCAAATACCGCCTTGGCCGTCTCGATAGCGGCGTCCTTCATCGGGGCCAGGGCCTCCTTGGCCGCCTGGAGCTTCTGAGCCCCTTCGAGCCTGCGCTTCTCACGCTCGGCATCCTTCAGCTCCTGGTCGGCGTCGGCCTTCTTCAGCCAGGCGGAGCCGTACGTGGCCCCGTGCTCAAGGCCAATGGCGCTCTGGTACTCGGTGACCAGGTTGTCGGTCATGGTGCGCGCACGGTTGTCGCGGAACACGGCCGACTCCTTGGCCAGGCCCATCGCGATCCCCAGACCCTGGGACAGGTACGCCTTTCGCTCCTCGGTGTCGGTCGCCTTCTTGCTCTTGGCCATGAGCGCCTGGGATTGCTCCAGCATGATCTTTCGGCGTTCGGTTTCGCTGCCGGCCCGGGCCATGCGGATCTCGTACTTCTGGCTCTCGATCTCGTTCCAGCCCAGGTTCTTCTCCCGCTGGGCGTCCTTGAGCCGCAGGGCGGCGTCCCGGGCTCTGTCCAGGGCGGTCTTGACCCGATCACCGGCCGCCTTCCACTTCTCCTCGGCGGCCTTGGCGGCGTCCTTGGCCGTCCCGCCGATCTTCTCCCACGCCTTGCCGATCGCCTCCGACATCCGCGAGCCGATGGCACTGATCGGGCCGAGCGCGGCCCGGAACTGCTCGATCGCCTCCTGGTGGGCCTTCTTCGCCTTGAGCTTGGCGGTATTGTCGGCAGCCTGCTTGGCGGTGGCCTCGATCTTGTCCAGGTTGGCCTTGAACCTCTTACTGATCTCATCGAAGCGGGCCACCGGGTCGCCAGTCGCATTATGGGCGGCTTCAGCGGCCTTCTGGGCCTTCTCGGCGGTCTCCAGTAGTCCCTGGCCCATCCAGGTGGCCCAGTTCTCGGCCCCGAAGTAGCCGCCGCCGGCTGCCTTCAGCCCCGTACCCAGGACGCCGGCACCGGCACCCCGGGCGGTGTGCACGAAAGTCTTGCCGGCGTTCCAGAAGCCCTGGCCGATCACTCCGATCTTGGCGGCGGTCTCGGAGGCGGAGTTGACGCTCTTGAGCCCGGCGATCATCTTCTCACAGGCCGTGGCCGCCTTTCCGCCCACCTCGTCCCAGCTGATCCCCAGCGACTGGAGCAGCGACTTGCCCACGTCCTTCGCGGTCGTGCCCACCAGACCGAGATTGGCCTCCATCGCCGTCCCGATCGGCTCGATCTTGTCGGCGATCGCTCTGGCGTAGCCCTCGATCTTGTCGGCCATGACCTTGACCAGCGGGGAGACGGCGTTGGCCCCGGACTCGACCATCTCGCCCAGGCTGACCTGCATGCGGCGAACCGAGCCGGTAGTGGTATTGGCCATCTCCTCGGCCATACCGCTGAATCGCGAACGGAGCAGGTCGAAGATCGTCGCCTGGGCCTTGGCGGTGTTGCCGGAGTCGATCAGGCTCTTGATCATCGCCCGCTCAGTGAGAGTCAGGGCCACGCCCGCCCGGCGGAGCATGGCCATCCCCCGAGCCGGGTCGGCCATGGCCATGCTGAGCATCTTGGCCACGGTCGGCAGGTCGTTACTGCCCATCGCCGCAGCCATGTCCACCACCAGCTTACTGGCTTCCTTGAACATCTGACCGCGCATGTTTCCGGCCCGGGCCAGGACCGCCTGGGCCTCGACGATCGCATCGTCCTCAAATGCGGTGACCCGAGATATCTGGCCGGCCATGCCGCCGATCTGTTTGGCGGTGAGCCCGGCCGCGTAACCGGAAGCCGACAGCGTGGTCTTGAGCCGAGACATGCCGTCTTCCTGCTGGGCGATCACGTCGGCCACTTTCTGGAGTGCGCCGGTCAGCGTGTTCACGTTGGCCACGAACGCCATCGTGCCCAGCGAGGTCAGGGCTCGGAACGGAGAGGTGAGCAGGTGGCTGGCCCTGCGCGCAAAAGACTCGACCCCGGACAGGGCCGTGTACAGGCCCTTCTTGGTCGCATCGACCGCCCGAATAGTGAAGTCGAATCCGCTTTCACTCATGACCGGTCGTCTCCTACCTGCCCTACTTGGCGGTGGCTGTCTTCGCGTACGCCGCGATCGCCCGGGTCCATTCGCTCAGCTCCTCGGCCAGCGCCTGGATCGCCGGCTCTGGAAGCTGGCCGAGCAGCTCGAAGGGTACGCCCGACTCCTTGCTCAGCCAGCCCAGCTGCACCAGGCACTCCGCCAGCCGCCGATCCCGCTCGGTCACGCGGTCGGCGGGCTCTGAGGGTCCACGGCGCCGTCAGCGGCCTCGTCCAGGGCCGCCCCGATCCCGGTGAACTCCATCACTGCCGCGATCATCGCGTTGCCCCAGCCGGGATAGGCCGCCGTCAGTGCCTGGAGGTTCTCGGGCGAGAACACCATCGGCTTGCCCGACTCGTCCTCCACGTTCCGCCAGCCGCGCACCACCCGGTTCACCGCCAGGCCCATGCCGTCCACGTACCGGCCGGCGACCGGCTTGGCCTCGCGAACCGCGTGCCGGATCTTGCGGCCGGCCGCGTCGTACGAGTCCTGGGTATCGATCTTCTCCCAGGAAACAGCGTTCAGCCGCTCACTGACCTCGATCTGTTCGAGCTGGCCCAGGCGACGCATCAGCAGCTCGACCTCGATGCCGTCGCCCTGGACCAATCGCCACTCATCCCTAGCAAACTTCAGCCGCGCCATGGGCTACTCCTTGGCTCAAAGACTCGCTCACGCCACCGTCGGGGCGCCCGCCGACACGAAGTTGATGGTCTGGAACACGGTCGCTCCCTGGTCCGCCACCTCCAGCGGGGCCGAGCCGGACCGGCAGCTCGGAATCGTGATTACACAGTTGTTCGGGTCGGTGGCCGTCGGATCGGTCAGGGTCACGACCACAGTGAACGCATCCAGGTTGCCGTCGGTCGCGTCGCGCATCAGGGCGTTCCAGGCATCACTGGCGAACCGGGCCTTGATATTGCCGGACACGTTCCGGTGACCCTCGTTCAGGAAGGTGGGCGAGAAGTCGCTGCCCGTCGGACCGGGGGTAAGGTTGTTGTTCCAATCGATCTGGCCGCTCTCGACCGCCACGGCGGTCACCCCATCGACCGTCACCGCGACCTTGCAGCCCTTGAAGGGATGGCCGGTGATGAAGCTCAGCCCACTGGTACTGAACACCGCCTTGGTTCGGATCTTGGCGGTGAACTCCTGGGACAGCTCGACCAGCCCGTCGCTGGACCACTTCAGCGACTGGCTCGCGACCTTGCAGCCCGCGTACTGCGAGCCGACATCGGTGATGCCCTCGTTCTTCACGATGGTCAGCGGGGTCAGCTCCATGTTCACATCGCGGGCGTTGCCCCACCCGATAATCGTGTTCGCGTTCGACGGGAACACGAGCTGAGTGAGCGAACAGCCGGCCGACACCTTGGTCAATTCGTGGGTGGTCGGATCGGGGAAGTTGCTGTTGGCCTTGATCTCGGTCAGTTCGGCCTCGTCCTTCTGCCCCAGCCCGGCATCCTTGACCAGCACCCGAATCGTCGGCGTGACCGCAGTTCCCCAGGCGGACTCGACGCCGATCCCAACTTCTTGAATGAAACCCTTAGCCATGACAGACTCCTTTACGCTGAGAGATCGGCGACCGCTTC
Organism: Planctomycetota bacterium; assembly: GCA_022711465.1. Classification (GTDB taxonomy): domain Bacteria; phylum Planctomycetota; class Phycisphaerae; order UBA1845; family PWPN01; genus JAGNEZ01. The sequence goes on from JAKLEZ010000002.1 coordinate 322,188, forward strand.
CTCGTAGGTCACGGTTGCCCGAAACACGCAACACCAAACCAGATTCGCGCCCGACTCCTTGCCGGGCACGCTCGTTTCCGTAAACGCCACGTCGCCGCCGGACAGCGACAGGCCCGCGAACTCATCCACCGGCGAGGCCAGGTTGTGCCGGGTGAGCGGGGTCAACGCCCGCTTCACCTGGTAGAACAGCTCCTCGATATCCTCCAGCTTCTTGCCCTCCTGCACCGGCAGGCAGAGCACGATCTGGAGATCCTGGGTCGTTCGGGTCACCCCGTTGGTCCAGAATGGCTCGTCCTTGAGGGCCACGGTGTCGATCCGAATCCACCGCTTCCGGTCGGCGGCCGGGTTCTCGACCCGCTGGGCACCGGAGTGATCCCACTTGCGGATCGCGAAGCCCAGGGCCATCAGCCCGGCATGGTTCTCCAGGGCGAACTCGATGTTCTCACGCATCAGGGTGTACGGATTCGCCATTACGCCGCCCCGCTTTCCTTGTTGGCACCCGCGATCCGAGCCGCGATCAGGTCGCGCATGTACTCCAGCAGCTCCTCGCTCTTGATCAGGTACGGCCGGGCCGGGATGGTCACCTGCCGAATCAGCCGATAGACGATCTGCTTGAACCGCACCGAGAACAGGAACAGCTTGCCGGCCCGCGACCGGACCACACGCAGCGGCGTCTTCCAGTGCCTCGGCCAGGCGCGGTTCTTCTTCTCCCGAGCCCGGAGGGGAATGGCCAGATAGCCGTTCGGCCGCTTGGACTTGACCGTTCCGCCTTCCTGCTGAATGCGGGCATACGGCTGCACACTGGAGATGGTCACCGCCTTCTTGAACGGATGGACACTCAGCGAGCGAAGCAGCCGGCCGCTGGCGTACTGGTTGTACTCGGTGTCGCGAGCCTTGAGCTGCTTCTCGGCGTCGTCCACCAGGTACTCACCGACCTGGCGCATCTCGGAACGCAGGTCGTCGAACAGGCGCAGCGCCCGCCGGAACCTGCGGTTGCGACTCAGGTCTTGCATATGGATCACAAACTGGGCCAGAACGTTCATAGCCACCTACCGCACCAGGCGCACGTCCTCGATCAGGCCGGTGTAAAACTGGAGATTCAAGAACGCCTTCGCGGCCTTGCTGGCCGCACACGAACCGCCCTCCGTGAACTTGACGGTCAACAGGTCGCCGGCCTCGAAGTCGAAGCCGCCGTACAATACAGGGCCGTTGCTGATCAGCATGAACCGCTCGCTGGCGGTTTCGTGGCTGGCGTCCCAGGTAAGCGTCGCGGCACTGTCGGTCAGCGCCGTCCCGTTGATGGCCGGGACCATGGCCACCGTGTTCAGGCCGCTCAAAGCGTCAATCTGCCGGTATCCGAAGCCCACCAGCCAGCCGGGCAGGCCGACCACCAGATTGGTCAGTCCGCTGTCGCCCAGCTCTGCCGCGTAGGTGCCGGTGGCTCCACGGGTCACCACGTTGAACTCGGCATTGGCCGGCCGCACGTTGTCGGCCCCGAGGTTGCCGCGCACAATGGTCACCGAGCCAATCTGCCCGGAGCCGGTGAGGCTGGCCCGCCCGTCGCGCACCGCCTCCAGCCACTGGATGGCGGCATCGCGCTGGTCCTTGACCAGCTCGGGCACATTGGCCACGTCCTCGCGAGCGAACTCCAGGTAGCGAACCAGGTCCAGCTCGACATCGCGCAGCCGGCCGGCCAGGTGTGCCCAGTAGACGGTATCGACCGGCACAATGATCCGGCCGGCCAGATAGCTGTCCATCAGGGCGGCGGAGTGAGCCCGGCTCGCCTTGAGCTTAGCGGTACTGACCGACACGGTTTCGCCCTGGACACGCATCAGCGTGGTCGATCCGATCCGCTCGATCGCCTCATTGTCGGTGGCGTAACTCATGGCCGCTCCTCAGTCTTCATCCTCGTCGTCGTCGTCCTCGTCTTCGTCGCCCTTGCTCTTGCCGGAGAGTTCCTCGTAGATTTCCTCCATCTGGTGGAGGACCATGCCCATCGCGTACTCCAGCAGCCCGTAAATGTGGGCCACGCTCGCTCCGTGACGATAGAACACCATCCCGTAACGCTCTTCCTCCGCCTTGTCGCTGCTGCTCAGCACTTCGTCGCCGATCATGACGAATCCCGCGTAGCGCTTACCCATCTCCTCGACCATTTCGGTCGTGGTCACGAACGACAAGTCGGGGCGGGCATCGCTGGTGTTCACTGGTCGTGCTCCTTTCGGCCCAGGGCGACCACCCGCCGCACCCGCCGGGCAAACTTCAGGCTGGCCAGGGTCGCGTCCCGATGGCCGTGAGGAGGAGTCGGCCGGGCCGGCTGGTCCGGCTTGACCACCGAGAGCATGTCCGGGTCCGTCTCGCAGAATCGCCGATCCTTCGCCGCCATCACTGCACCTCCTCGCACAACAGGACCTTGATCCGCTTGCCCTGGTAAAAACCCTCCTGCACGGAATGGACCCGCATCCGCGAGCCCCGCCGCATGATGACCTCCTGCTCGGCTTCGACCGTGGCGTTGAAGCCGCCAATGTCGATTCCGCTCTTGGCCTTGACGGCGATGAGCATGCCCTGCTCGCGCATGCCCGCGAAGTCGGCGGCCACCTCGGCACTCTTACTGAACGAGGCCATCGCGTTCAGCTCGATCACGTAACCCGGCCCCAGGCCGACCATCTGGTCGGGCTTGAACATGAGTCCGCGATACAGGTCGCCCCGGTACTTGGGGGCCTTGTCGAACGCCCGATTCAGCTCGCGGCAAGCCCGGTCGGCATCGCCGTCCCCGGTCGCCCCGGCCCGATCCGCCTTGCGGATCTCGGTGCAGAACCACCCCTTCGCGTCGCTCCACTTGCCGAAGGATTCATGGATCGCCTCGGGCTGCTTGTCGGCCCACTCCCGGGCCTCGTCGGCCAGCTCATTGACCATGGCCATGTCCTCGACTTCGAGCCGGCCGGATGCCACCCGGATCGAATCGAACTCCGGGGCCTTGCCCAGCCGGACCGCGTTCGGGTTTCGACCCTCCGCGTAACGCTCGACCGACGGGACCACCTTCTCGGGCAGCTCCTCGCCGTAATGGTCCTTGGCCTGGCGAACGATCTTCGCGGCCCGGGCCTTGCCCAGCCGCTTCTCCAGGTGCTCCTGGTGCTCATCGTTCAGCCCGTCGCTGGTGCGCGCAAGCCATTCGCCGGGTTGCATGATCGGCGGGCTTTCGGTCACGATCGGGTTCCCGTCCGGGTCCTGGCCGAGCACCGTGCCCTCGTCGAACTCCGGCACCATCTGGCAAGCACAGCCGGGATGGAGCGGCGGCTCCGGGGCGTTCGGGTCGTCGATATCCCAGACCGTCTGGTTGTAGTACAGGCACTCCTCGCAGACTTCCTTGACCAGCTCGGGGTGCGTCTCCCAGCGCATGCGAGTCACGCCCTGCTCGCGGCCCTGCTGCCACAGGCTGGCCCCGTCCACCAGGCTGACGACGGCAACGGCCATTACATGGCCCTCCGCATGTCCGCCCGCCGGCTCGGCTTGACCAGTCCGGCCATGAACACCTTGGCCGACGCGTGCATGGCCACCAGGGCGGCCAGGTAGGCCAGTCGATACGCCTTGTTCAGCCAGGTGCCGAGGTGCCGGTCGACCGCCTTGGCCAGATCCACTGCTCGCTGTTCGGCCCCGCCCTTGGCCCCGGAGACGATCCGCACGGTCGCGGAACGCATGCCGTCGGCCCAATCGGTCGCGGCCTTGCCGACCCACTCGTCCCGGTCGCCGCCCTCCAGCGGAAGCTTGGCCAGCATGGCCAGCTCTTCGTCGGTCACCACCGCCCGGATGGCCACCTCCCCGCTGGTCACCGCGTCGTAGATCCGAGCCCGGGTCTCCTGATCGAGCCGGTACTCGTCGCGCTGCATGCGGTCGATGATCGCCAGCGAACCCTCGTAGAGAGCTTGCTCGGCCTTGGCGATCGCCGAGGTGACCACCGACGAACTGCGAATCAGCATGGCCGAGTCGGCAAGGGTGGTATTGGCCGTGGACAGCATGTTCTGCGGACTGCGCACACTCAGGCCGGCCATGACCGACGCGACCCATTTGCCGTCCAGGTAGAGAGACTTGCACTCCGAGGCGAGCCGGGCGAGCTTGACCTTCACCTCGTCAACCCGGGAACGCATGGCATGGATGTGCTCACCAACCAGCCGGTGAGCGGCAATCACGTCGCCACGCGCGATGTCGGGCTTCGAGGGCATAGCTCTCCCATTAGGCACCGCTCGCGGCGTTGCCCGTAACGCTCGCCTTGGCCGCGTTGGCAGCATCCAGCTCGGCACTCTTGGCGAACGACTCCAGCACCTGGCCGATCACGCCGAGATTGCCCAGCTTGAGCAAGCCGGACCGCAGGGTGATGAACCCGAGCCCCTCCAGGGCCATGCGAATACCCTCGGCGGTCTGGCCGTCCGCGAAGATCGTGCCCAGACCGGTGAAGAACATCGCAATACCGACCCACACCGTCTTGCATTTGAGCAGTTGCGCGAAGCTCATGGGTGCTCCTCCAGGTACTTGTGCAGCGTGTCCTTGACACTCTGCTCCTCGGGCGAGTCGCCAAAGCTGCCCTCGTCCTGAGCCTTCAGGATCTCACTTGCAGATGGGATCACCGGAAGCGAGCACGTCCCACCCCCTTCGACGCACCCCGAACTGCCGCACGATCCGGCCGCTTTGGCAAACGCCTCCACCATCGAGGCGTTGTCCAGGGTGTACACCTTCTCCCCGTAGTGCAGGTGAATGTGCAAATCCTGGCACCCACAGGTCGTGAGCGCCAGGATCGCCACGATTGCCAGTGCATATCGAACCGAAAACGACATCGCCGACTCCTTTACTGAGTGGGCTGAGTCGCTGACCCAGCCGAACCGGACTGAGTTGCCTGAGTCGCCGCACTGCCCTTCGGATCAGGCTCGACAGGAACAACCTCCACGCTGACGGCAGTAGTCGCCGCAGCGGAGGTCTTGCCAACCAGCCACGCCTGCACGGTTTCAGCCCATAGGGCCTTGCGCTGCTCCTCGCCAATGTCTCTCCTTTGCAGAATCGCGAACAGCTTGTCGCGGAGATCCTGATCGAGAGCCGCACTGCCGACCCCGCCGCCGGCGGCACTGGCCTCGACCTCGACACCAATCGCCTCGATCGACCCGACGCTGTACGGGCCAACCCCGCCGAACCAGGTGTACTGGTACTTAGGGTTGATGACCTTGCCCTGGGCGGTGAAGTTGGACTGATCGATCTTGGCGTTCTCGACCAGCCGGAACATCACCGTCTTGCCCATTTCCGCGATCGTGGCTCGCTCGTTCTGGATCTCAGACATGCCGCAGCCCGAGAGGGCCGCGAGGACACACCCGACCAAACACACCTGTACGATTCTCGACAACATGGTCAATCCTCCGATTTAGAGACCTTACAGACACTACCACGGTCGGGACCGGAACATTCCGGCTTCGACGGTGGCGGGCTCTGATCAATCGCGCACTTGTTGGCCCGGCAGTTGTTGGCCAGCTCGGTGAGCCGCTTATCCAGCTGCTCCAGCCGGTCGGTGAGCATCTGCCGGTCGCGGCCCGCCCGATAGAGAATGGCGGCCGTTCCGGCAATACCGGCCAGAAACAGGGAGAGGCTGATATCCGTGGACTCGTTGATGCCCGCTGAAGCCAGGGCACTAGCCCACATCATTTGCAGACTGGCCAGCGTCTTGAACATGAACTCCTACTCCTCGCTTGCGTGGGGTCGCGTTGGACCGTAGCCGCGTCACCGGCTGATTGTTGGCCGGCTGAGAAACGGGGTTCGTGGCAGGAGCTGGGGGGACGGCCTTGTCAGGCGATTGGGCCGGCACAGGGGGTGCGGGTTGCGGGACCGCTTCGCCGAGAACCTCGATACGCACCTGATTGGGCGTCAAGGGCTCCCAGGCAGCAAGGGCGGATAGAAACGGAATACGTTCCCCGACCGCATCAACAACCTGGCCGGTCGTTCGGTGTCGAAACCACGCCCGTCCCGCGTCGCTCAGTCGAGCTTGGATCTGCTCTCTAGTCAACATGGTCTGGATTCCTCCGAACAACCTTTCGCAGATGGACGTGGCTGACTCCATGGCCACCCCCTCCCCCACTCCTCATGCCGCCCGGCCTGGAAGACCAGAACCGGGCGGCACGGAGGATGAGGGCCGGAAAGAGGCACAGCAGATGCCATCAGTTCGAGTTCAACTTGGCGACCAGCACCCGGCGGTGATCGTCGTACGCCTCGTCCCACTTGGTGGGATCGATCAGGTACGCATCGGTCGGGTTATTGCCCGCGTCGGCCCACTTGACGAACCGGACGTGCGGGCACACGTTGAAGCTGACGGCCATGTAGTCGACCGTCTTGGTGCCCTTCACTTCCCGCTGGGTGTCGACCGTCAGGGCCTTCTGATGGCTGAGCCACAGGGCGCCGGGGCCGAGCAGGATGGTGTTGTAGCTCGCCCCGGAATCACTGGTCGGCACCAAGTCGCTGACGATCCAGTTCTTGATGCCGAGCAGCGTGCCGAGCAGGCCGGTCTGGGCGGCGAAGTCGCCAACCACCGAGCCGGCCCCGTAGTTGGTGATCAGGTCGCTCAGCAGGTAGTTGAACGACGCCGAGTGCATGACCGCCGTGGTGATCCGGGTCTGGGCATCGGCCAACAGGGCCTTGGTGGCCCGGAGACGCTGGAGGGTCGGGTACGCCGGGGTGGTGCCGGAATACACCACGCTGGTGTGGCAGTTCGCGGTCGGAGTGTCAACGGCATCCACCGCACCAACCGCGACCTTCATGAGCAGCTCGAACAGGCGCTTGGCCTTCTTGCCGCCCAGCTTCATGCTGTACTCCTTGGAGGCGTCGTGGCCGGAACGAATGGTGTCGGAGTCGTCGAACTGATACAGCTGGCGATTCCACTGGACCACGCCCACGTCGGTCAGGGTGTCCACCTCTTGGGCGGACATGGCCGAGGTGCTGGTAATGTCGACCCGCCCGAAGTCGGCCGGGTCCTTGATGCTGGGGATGCTGATGCGGTCGCCGTGCTTGGCTAGGGTGACCGCCTCGGTCGGATCAACGATCACGCAGCCGCTGGCCACCAGCTCGCGCCACGGCTTGTTGTCCACCGAGGCCGCGCCTTCGCTGTCGATCATGCCAATCTGAACGAAATCACTATTGACGGTCGGAACAAAAATCGTCGAGGCCATTGTTTGGCTCCAGGTCTTGAGTCGTGGTTTTCGGGAAAACAACGAACCTGGCCGCCATCCGGTCGGCAGGCAGGGGCAGGACGCCCCGTTCGGCGTGGCTAAACACTCGTCGGCCTTAGCGTCCGCATCGGCCGCGCGGTGTTTGGGTTAGGCTTCCATGCGCGCCAGGCTTAGCATCCGCATCGCCCGGCCCGCACGGGGCCACCGAGATAGCGGGATTGGGGATCGAACCCAACTGGGCGAGTTTATGAGGCTCGCGACTGCGCCAGCAGTCCTTCCCGCAGTAGAGGCGGGCGGTCGGTGGGATTGGAAGTTGACCGACCGACCCGCCAATCACAACCACCATACACCACAGATTGCGCCTTGTCAACAAAAATAGACAAGGGCTAGTGGTTTCGCGATCAGCGCCCCTTCCGGGTCAAGGCCGCCTCGGCCTCTTGGAGAAACTTGGCCCAAGCCGCCTTGTTGCCGGCCGGGTCGGCCTTCTTCCATTCGAGGTCATAGGCCATATCCGTGGTCGCCTTCTGGATGTCCCAGGGCACGGCCGCCTTGTCGTCGGCGTTGCCCGCCCCGGAGCCGGCCGGGAGGCTGGACTTCAGATACCAGGGCCGCTCCTTGATGAACTCGGCGGCCAGCTGGTCCATAGTGAACGGCTTCACCGGGTCCTCGGGGTCGCGGCGGGGCTTGCCGTCGTTCGCGACCACGAACGGCTTGTAGTCCTCGTCCAGGGCCACCTTGGCGACCAGCAGAGACGCGATCTCGTCGACCGCCCCGGAGACCACGCCGTCGATCTTACTGATCGCCACCCGCATGTCCGACCTGGCTCGGTCAATGGCCGCGTTGCGGGCGCGGACGGTGATCGTCTCCAGTTCCTGCTTGTGCTTCTCGGCCATCATCTCCTTGGCCTTGACGTACTCCTTCTGGGCCTCCAGGGCCTTGCGTTTCTCGTCCTCTTCCTTGGCGGACTCGGCTGCGGCGCGGGCCTTCTCGGCCTTCTCGATCTCGGCCAGCTTGGCCTGGAGCTGCCGCTGCTCGTTGTTCACCCGGTCGCGCTCGGCGGCAGCCTTCTTGGCCTCCGCCTTCCAGTATTCGGCATCCTGGTTGGGCTTGGGGTCATCGTCCCCAGCCGGCTTGCCGGGCTTAGGGTCGGGCTTGGGATCGTCGTCCCCGGCCGGTACGGGATCGCCGCCTCCGCCCGGCTCAGCGAACATTACGCAGGCCGGGAAAAACGTCCGCCACTGCTTCATCCAGCGCCACATCATCTACTCCTTTGACTTGACACCGGCAGGCCGGGTCGCAGGCTTCGAGGTCCCAATGACCACCTTGCGTACCGGAGCCCTGCCGCTCGTTGCACTCAGTATACTTTTCGCACTTCCGTACTTGGCCTCGCCCACCTTGCTGTCGGCGTAGCTGGCCATTACAGCGACAAACGCCCCGGTGAGGAACAATAAGCCGACGATTCTGTACATCCGGCTCCGGGCCGACTTCGCCCCCCTCAAACCGTACTTCAGAGCCACCAGCGACCACGCCACGAACAGGATCATGACCATCGAATCGGTCATTTCATAAAACTCCGTGGGCATGAGAGAACCTCCATCCGGCTGCCGGCCAGCCGCCCGGATCAGTCGGAGCCTCCGTCGCCTCCGGCGTCCGGGTTGTCACTGCCGGCACCACCAGCAGGTGTATTATCACCCTGGAAGTTGCGCTTTAGCAACTCGGCCATCTGGTCGGCCCCAGCCTGGCGATCGGCCTCGGTCTCCATCGTCTCGTCGGCGAACAGCTCCCTGACCTGCCGCTCGATCAGGGATACGTCCCTGGCGGCGGCCTTGGGGTGGAGGATGCGCGCAAGCCGCAACGCCTCCAGCCGCTTGACCGCCGGGACCACCTGGGGGCTCTCCAGTACCGCCAGCGAGCGGCCCAGTTCCACCCCGGCGTCCGGCTGGCCGAACTGCTCCGGGTAGTCCGGGGGCTGCACGTCCGTACCGTTGGCCACGTTGTAGAGCTTGACGATCTCGCCCTCGACCCGCTCAGCTTCCTCGGCAATCGCCGAGAGCTGGGCGGACACCTCGTCGAACCGAACCTTCAGGGCGATCCCGCTCTGCGGTGCGGTCGTGGTCATCGGGTCCTCGGCCCGCAGCCCGCACTGCCGGTAGATTTCAGTGGTACTGTCGGTGATGGTCTTGCGGATCGACTCCGCCTGGGCCGGATCGCCGCCGGAGACCTCCAGCTTCGCGTCCGGGTTGGGAATGCACAGCAGCCGGTTGCTGCCGCTCTCCATCGTGCCGCTCTCGTCCGCCAGGTCGCTCGACCGGACGCCGAACATCAGCCGCATGGTGAAGGTCGAGTTGTACAGCTCCTCGCGGAGCAGGGTGCCGTGGTTGAACAGGTCCCGGTTCAGCTCGGCGATGTCGCCGATCTGGCTATCACCGTCAAACGGGACAAGCTCGATCAGGGGCAGTCTCGGCCAGCCATGGTCAACCGAGATGATGCTGGTCACCAAACCCTGCTCGTCCAAGGTCATACTGACCCGCACGTGCGGCGTCCACAGGATCGCGCTACTGCTGTCGTCGTACAGCACCAGGGCCTCGGTGAGCACGTCCGACTCCCGCCGCCAGTTGACCACCCGGCGGGGGTCGACCCGCTTCAGAAACATCCGCACCTTGGCGGCGAGGGCCTGGGTGCGGGTCATGTCCTCAAGGCCCGACGGCCGAGTGGTGTCCACGGCGACGAAGTAGCGGCCCAGCACGCACGCCCGCCGGACCACGCTGCGCATGAACGTCTGAAGAGGGGTGGATTGGAGGTCCACATCCTTGGTCCATTCGGTGAAGATCGAATCGTCCGTGCAGCGCTGGATGTCCTGGCGGAACACGAAGTCGGTGAATCGGCGAACGATCGGCCGGCAGTGATTCACGTACACGCCCAGCCGGGTCCTGCGATCCCGGCCGACCGCCGTCTCCCGATCGTGCTCGATCAGCACCGGGCAGCCCTGTGAATCGTAGCCTTTCTTGTACTCCGGCCCGCCCCGGTAGCTGAGGTCCAGAAAATCATACCGGCGGCAGTCGCTCGCCCACTGCGGGTGGATCGGGAGCGGAAAGCCGATCTGCGGAAACGGGATCGACCCGCCGTGGTTCGGGGCCAGCAGGTTGGGCTCGGTCACGATGACATCTGAAGCCGCGTTCATGGTTTCACCTCGCTCATGTTCTACCACAGCTCGGACGGCTTGCGCGGTTCACGCGCGTACAAAGCCTTCGTCTCCGAGCGGCATCACCAGCCATTCAGGCCGCCCGACTTCACCTTCTCCATCCGCGCCGGCCACACCGGGGTGACGTAATACCGCAGCGCATCGCTGTGGTGGGTCATTACCGGATCGGTCTTGTCGATTTCGCGTGTTCCGGGCTTGAACACCACTTGCTCCAGGTCGCGGATGGTGTACTCGCATCGCGGGTGGACCTTGAGGCGGACCGCGCCGTTGGCGTTCAGCAGCAGGCTGTTCACGTCCTGCACGCTGTCGGCCACACAGGGGTTCCGCCGGTAGTTGGCGCACATGCGCACCTGGCCGGGGAACGCCTTGGCGTACTCGTCCTCGATGATCTGGAAGTCGGTGCGGTCGTTGGAGGTGCCCCGGTGGCTGCCGGAGGAGTCGCCGTAGACCTTGATCAGGCCCTGGTGCTTGCCGTACCGCCGCACGAACTCCTCGGTCGCGTCGCGGGTGCGGGCCGAGCCCATGATGTGGATCTCGTCGATGATGTACACGCAGCCGGACTTCGGATCGACCTGGATGATACAGCTGCACAGCGGGTTGACGTTGAAGTCCCAGGTGTGGATGAGCGGCTGGATCGGATCGTAGCTGAACTCCTCAGACACGTGCATGCCGCGCTGGAACTCGGAGTATGCCTGGCCCTCGGCGAGGGACACGAACTGCCCCATCACCTCCTGCTTGGCCAGTCGGGGGCTGTAGTTCTTGAGCAGCGAATCCACGTAGCCGGGCGGCAGCCAGGGGTTATCGTGGCTGGTGGAGTAGATCACCTCCCGGTCGGCCAGGGCGGCTTCGCCGTTGCTGATGAAACAATCGTACAGCCAGTCGAACCCGGCCGGAGTGGTGGTGATCAGGGCCGGCCGGGGCATGCTCCGGGGTCCGCCGCGTTTGCGGGCCATGAGCACATCGAACGCCTCCTTGGGCGTATCCCGGGTTTCGTCGCACCAGAACCAGCGGATTTCGATACCACGCAGGTAGTCGAAGCTGCCCAGCTGGGTACAAATGACCTGGCGGAGCTGGCCGGCCACGGAGGCGCTGAGGATCATCTCGTGCGAGGGGAACGGCGACCTGCCCCAGGAAGCCGGAGGCTTGCTGCCGAACACGTAGGGAATCCGCATTTCGGCCAGCTGGGCGATGAACGCCTTGAGGGTGACCCGGTTGAGCTGCTTGAAGGTGTTGGCCCCGACCAGTCCGATGCCGTCGCACCGGCACATTTCTCTGGCCGCCCACAGTCCGCCGGCCTTGGTTTTGCCGCTGCCGACGCCGGCGCAGAACAGGGTATATTCCGCCGTACTGGCCAGGGCGTCGCGTTGCTTGCGGCTGACCCTGATGGTCATAGCCCCGGAGACCGGCGGTGGCGGGCGAGCGATCACGTGTCCCCTCCGTCCTCGTCCGGCCTGAAGTCGTCGCTGACGACCGCGAAGCGGATCTCGGCCGGGGTTCCGCCGTCGGCCACGGCGGTACTGATCGGCGGGACGATCTTCTGCTCGATCTCGATTGCCCGGAGAACCAGTTTCATGCAGTTACACGCGTCCCTCAACTTGTCGACACCGATCGCCTTGTTCGCGTTGGCCTTGCAGAACGAGTACGCATCGCGGACCTTGTGCAGCACCTGGTCGGCCAGGAACGGCTCCAGCTCGCGGTAGTGGGCGCGGAGCCGGAGGCGAGCGGAGCCGATGTATCCGGTCGCCTGGCGCCGGCTGACGGTGGTTTTCGGGTCGCCATACTTGCGTGACTCATTCATCACCTGGGTTGCGGCCTGGTAGGGCTTGGCGGCCATGATGTCCGCAGAAAGGGCGAACTGGATTAGGAGTTCGCGCTCCTCGGGCTTGAGCAGCTTGCCGCCCTTGCCCGCGCGTTTTTCGCCTTTGCCCCTGCCGGGATCATCAGCCATCGCATTGCCCGCACAACTACCGCCGGGACTATCCCGCAGCATACATACACGAAGTGGGACAGCGATGGCTGGCGCAGGCGCCAACTCAGTCAAACTTGGACCAGGAAGCGCGAATGGGTGCCGACCTGCGCGCAAAAAGCCGCCCCGTGATGGAACCCGAAGGTCTCACCACGGAGCTGGCCTGGGGCATGTCGCCTTGACTCGCTTTGGCCGGCGGGCTACTCGCTGTGGGGTTCTCCGGCCTGCTCGGCCGCCCGATTGGCGGCGTCGAACAGGCTAGCCGGAGTGGGGGTTTTGCTCGCGGTCGCGTTCTTGTTCAGGGCCTTGAAACGCGGCGTCTCCGTCGGGTCGTCGTACTGGGTGATCGCCTCGTAGACTTCCGCGTCGTACGGATCGTCGTATCTCTCGGTCTTGTTGGCCAGCTTGGCCCCCTCGGCGAAGAAATGCTCGAAGCCGCGATTCATCCGCTTGCCGGCCGAGGTGTGCTTGTCCAAGGCCCAGTCGGGAATCCGCTTGCCCTTCGACTTCTGGTGATGCTTGCGGTAGTGAACGATGAGGGCGTTATCCACGATCCGCGACTTCCGGGCCTGGCAGAGCAGCAGGATGGCGTGCACCAGGGCCAGTCGGCCACCCCAGCCGGACAGGTAGCTCCGGTACAAAGCGTCGATCGTCGCCGGCAGGTTGGGCTCGGCCGGCCCGATGTCCTCGCTCACGATGACGAACATCCGCTTCCACAGGTAGTTCTCGTATCCGCTGAGGGACAGCTCGACCGCCCAGAACAGGGCGTCATCGGTCAGGCCCCGCCGGATACTCTTCTGGAACGCGGACGAGACCTCCCAGAAGTCATATCCGCTTTCCGTCTGGCGTTTCATGGGCATCCTCTACTCCTTCATCCACCAACCAACATGGTTGGCCGGTCAAGCATACAACATGATGCCATCTTTTGCAAGCCTTTTGATCCAAAAAGTGGTTTGGGGCTCAGAACGGCAGGACCAGGCTCCGCTCCCAGGCGCAGCGTTTCGACCGGTCCGGCGGGGTGACCTGGATGGCGGAGCCGAAGGCCCGCTTGAGCCGCAGGGTGGCCTGCTTCTCGGTCTCGACCGTCCGCACGTCGAAACAGCCGCCGGTTGTCCCGCTGAAGCCGTCGAGCCTGATGCCGTAACGCTGGTCGATGAACACGGTGCGATGGAAGAAGGCGTTCAGGGCCGACAGCCACATGTCCTCGCCGACCACCAGCCCGGGGTCAATCCACAGCTTAGAGCCAGAGAGAATGCCCAGGGTGGCCCCCCAGACGAATCCGGTGATTTTGAACGGGTTGCCCGGCGGGTAATACTTCGGGTTGCCGTTGTGGGAGAGCCCGAACAGGAAGCAGCCCATCTCGCGAGCGGCAGCGGCCGTGGCCTGAATCGCGTCGCTGGCCGTTCGGGGCGGCATGGTGCTGCTCAGCCGGTGCTTGCCGGCGAAGTCCCCGTACAGCCGGACCACCGCCTGCACATCGTCGTCGATCATGAACACCGACCCGAAATGCTTCATGATCCAGGCCCGCTTGGCGGCGGCCCCGAACAGGCTGTCGGGATGGGTAACGATCTCGCAATCCGGGTTGTGCTGGCGGTACTTGGGGGCCTGGGTCTCGCTCACACACAGAATGGCTCCGGCCACGGCGTGCTTTGCGCGCACTCGGTCATGCCGCAGGTGCGAGGGGATCACGATTTTCACGGTTTCTCGCTCAGGGCTCATTCGGCCAACCTCAGAACGGGCTCATCCAGCATCGCTCCCACTCGTGGCCGAGGGTCTTCCTCCTGCCAGGAGGCTCGGTCTTGCGTCCGACCGCGCTGCCGAAGGTCCGCTTCAGGAACTCGTACGCGGATTTCTCCTTTTCCACGGTCCGCGATCCGCCCAGGCCGCCAAGGTTGTGCCCCACCCGGCCGGTGTGGAAGGAGTACCGGTTGTCGATGAAGCACATGCGGTGAAAATAGGCGTTCAGCCCGGTGATCCAGTAGTCGTCGCACAGCTCCGCCCGCCGGTCGTACCAGAACTTGAATCCCGGGAGCACGCCGGTCCAGGCGGCACAGACGAACCCGGTCAGGTTGAACGGCTTCTGCGGCCGGTAGTAGTGGGGTTGGGCGGTGCCGGCGAACCCGAACAGGTGAACGCCCAGCTCACGGGCCGTGGCCGCCGTGGCCTGAATGATGTCCCAGCAGGTTTCCGGGGCGATTCTGGACAGCCGGTGCACCCGGCCGGTGTGCGAGTCCTCCAGGTAGACCCGCTGCATGTACTCCAGATCGTCATCGAGCTGCATCACTGCCCCGAACTTCTGGATGATCCACTGCCGTTTGGGCGACAGGCCAGCCAGGTCGTCGGGGTGGGTAACGATTTCGACGCCCGGGTTGTGCTCGCGGTAGGCCGGGGCCTGGGCCTCGCTCACGCACAGGATGACGTTCGGAACGGCGTGAATGGTCGCGACCCGCTCGGCCCGGAGATGGGACGGGACCACGATCTTGACGATTTCCTCGTGCATGTCACCCTCCGCTCCGGCGAGCCTCCCACAGCTGCCGGAACTTCTCGAACGGCACCACCCGGCCGTGGCCAACAGCACTGGACTTGTAGCTCTGCTCCTTGACCAGCCCCAGGGCGGTGCACAGGTAGGTGTAGTCAATCTCGTTGGTGGTGTAGATCAGGGCGTAGTCGTACTTCTCGCCCAGCTTGGGACTGATCGGGAACTCGCAGTCTTCATCCCCGCCGGTCATGCCGTTCTCCTCGCCTTCGGCCTCCGGGTTCAGTTCTCTGGAGATGCTGTCCGCGATCGCGTCGGCCAGTTCGCCGGCGGCGGCATCCTGCCAGTCCACGCCGTCGAGCAGGTCGGAGAGCATGTCCGGGTCGGTCTTGCCCATATCCGAAACGGTGTTGAAGGTGATCAGGGCCTTGCGCTCCTCGTCCTCGGTCAGGTCCACGTAGACCACCGGCACCTTGTCAATTCCGTTGCGGATGGCCAGGGCCACGCGCATGTGGCCGTCGACCACCACCCCGGTGTTCTTGTTGACCGTCACCGGGTCGATCCAGCCGACCTCGCGCATGACGCCGAGCATGGCCTCGTTCTGATGCTGGGGGTGCACCCGCCAGTTCTGGGGGTGGGCGGCGAGCGTGCTCGGGTCCACATCCTCGTAGCCGATGATCTTCATCGGCACGCGGGACGGGTTCTCGGTCTTCTGTTCAGACTCCTCTTCGGCCATGGGGCGTTCCTCCGTCTACTCGACAATCGCCTACAAAACACAACGCCCTAAGTATACACCACTTGGGCAACTTCGGGCGCCAGCGTCCGCCAGCCGGTCGCATCATCGACATCGCGCATCCGGGCCGAGGTCACCTCGCCGGCCTCCCGGAGGCAGCCGACAGCCCAGAGGACCCACGACTCAGAGACAGCTTCTGAGCCGCTGACTCGGAAGCCGACCTGGATGGTCACGCCGCCAAACTGGTTTGACACGCGTCGGTGATCCTCTCGGTACGCGATTCGGATGCCGAAGACAGGGAGGTTGAGCTGGGCAAGCAGATTCGCCAAGCAGGGAACCTCGTTTCCGTCAAGGGTCCACCCGTCGAAGTTCAAGTAGCCCCGAATATCCACTTCTGCCACGTTCGCCATCGCCGTTCTCCTTTTCGGGCCTCAGAAACCGAGTTTCTCCTCTTCCTCTTGCGTCGGCTTCCTGCCGGCGAGCGCCTCGAACAACTTCAGCGCAATTCGGTTGCAGGCTTGGATTCGAGACGCCCGCACCGGCAGGTAGGTCGCAAACGCACACGCTTCGGCATAGCTCTGTATCAGGCGTATCGCCTCTTCAGGTTCGCTCATTGCTACACTCCTCGTTCGCCGCGATCTCACTTGGCAACCATCTCGTTCATGCTGTCAATCGTACCAAGCGTCTCGAACTGAGCCCGGACCGCAGCCATGTGCGTGGCCAGCTGGTCGCCGCTGGCGTCCATCAGCTGATTCGCCGCCGTCACGATCCGGGCCACCGAACGGTAGTTGTCAGCCAACTGGTACACGGTCAGGCCGGGGCGGGTGTCCATCAGATCCGGCCGGGCGCCCCGGAACCCGTAGATCGCCTGGCGGCGATCGCCGACCGCGTAGTAGTGGGCCGGAGGAGCCAGCCGCCGCAACAGCCGGTCCTGATCAGCGTTGACATCCTGCACCTCGTCTACGACGACGTGCTCCAAACGCAGCGTGTCGCGGATGCCGCCCATGTCCAACAGCCTGCGGCACTCGGAGATCATGTGGGCATAGTCGATGGCGTTGCAGGCCATCCGGCGGGCTCCGCACTCGACCACCAGGGTGGCCAGCTCGGTCGAGTCGATCGCCCCGTGGCCGTCCACCGCCGCCAGGCACCGGGCCATACTCAGCTGCTGTCGCCACTTGCCGTTCCGCAGATAGCCGAGATCCGTGGCCACGCCCTGCACCAGATCGCTACGCTCGTTCTCCCGGTGCACGGTGAGCGGCACGCCGCGCCGGTAGCCGATGCGGAAACCATGCTCGTTCAAAATCTTCAGGCACCAGCCGTGGATGGTGCCGATGAACATGCCTTCGAGCCGATCGGCATCCAGCATCCCGATCAGGCGAGCCCGCATTTCCGCAGCGGCCTTGCGGGTGTAGGTGAGGACCAACACCCGGTCCGGCTCAATCCCGAGCGTGTCAACGAGGTGGGCGACTCGGTGGGTCAATACCCGGGTCTTGCCCGAGCCGGCGCCGGCCACCACCAGGACCTGGCTCTCGGTGGCCTCGACCGCCGCTCGCTGTTCGCCGCTCAGCTCGGTCTCGCTCATTCAGCACCTTTCATCGACATAAATCTACAACACCAGGGCGGCCCATGCCAAACGGGTCTCGGAACCCTCATTCATCGCGGGCATCGAATCTGTATCCAGCTGTTGATCGCCAGGTCACGCAGGGCGGAGACGCCGTGGCCGATGCCGAGCGTGCTGGTGAAGCTTCTCTTTGGCTAAGGCCTTCCATCGTTCGGTCGGGCGCGCCCTCTTCGGTCTCTTGGTCTATTGGGATGCTTTTCTTCATC
Source organism: Planctomycetota bacterium (assembly GCA_022711465.1). Classification (GTDB taxonomy): domain Bacteria; phylum Planctomycetota; class Phycisphaerae; order UBA1845; family PWPN01; genus JAGNEZ01. The sequence goes on from JAKLEZ010000002.1 coordinate 339,585, forward strand.
CGTGCCCATGATGAAAACCGTGTTTGAACTCGGCCTTTTGTGACCGCAGATCACGCGGCTTCGAGAGTGCATGATGACTAGGCGGCGGGACAAGAGCGGGTGACGATATGAGGGGAATCCTTGCCATTTCAGGTCCTCCTTGCAAAGATTACCTCACTTATCGGCAAGAAACGGCCTTTTCACACACCCTCTTAGATGGCGGTGAACAAATGCGAATCATACTGTTTGTAGCCGATGTCGTCGTTCTCATGATGGGTATTGGCCTCTTTACCACTTATTCGCAGTCGAAGCACGTAGGTATTTTGCTGGCGGCATTCCTGGCCGTGGGATCGGCAACCCTGTCGTTTCTCTTAGGCGCTTGGTGGCCTCTTGTAGTTGGCTTCGTGCTCGCGTGGATTCTGCGTTTGATTGGTGGCGATCCTGGATACCGATAATCCTCGCGAGATAAAGGAACACTCTTTGGCCAGGAGCCAACTGGGCCGACTTTTCTGACAAGCCCTCTATAGAGTATCGCACCCGAGTGGGGCAGGTTGTTGGGCTGTGACAGACGTATAACCCTACCCAAGAGGAGTGCCATGCTCAAAATGCCCAACTATGGCGAGGCTTGCGCACACAAATTCGCCGCGAGTCTTGAGCGGTGACCGCAGAAGGTAGCGCAGTGTATGTGGATGGGCAATGGCGGAGGCAGGAATATAGTGCTCAGCAGCCCCGACATGCCACTCGCGCAGTCCCTCGCGGATGGCCCATTCATGCGCCGCCCGGCGCGAGACGATCGGCCCGTGATTGAAGGTTTCACCGTCTTTCGATAGCCAGTATTTCATGTCAACTCCTTTCTGGCTGACCATCACCTGATCACCACTCACCCGATCACCACTGCACCACGTGCCAGCCGTCGGCGACACTCGCCGGGCCGTGGCAGGTGGCCACCAGCACGTAATCGATCTCGTCTCGCACGCCGGCAAACCCGGCCAACATCAGCCCGAGGTTCACCTGGTCAACCGCGTCGGCCTCGACGGTCAGGGTCTTCAGCGGCACGTCGCTCATCACCGTCAGTGCGTATGCCAGAGCGGCGCCGAACAAGGCCGCCTCGCCGCCGGACATCGTGTCCATGCTGCGGTTCACCTCGCGGCCATCGTCCAGCGTCAGCACCCAGCCGAGGTCGAACTCCGCCTTGCCCCGAGCGTTGCTCAGCGAGCAGTACGCCCGGACCTTCAGTCCCGCCTCGTGGAGGAATCGGTCGATATGGTGCAGCAGCGGCCGGACCTGGCCGGCCAGTAATACCTCGCGCAGACTCTTCACCGCCTTCTCGGTATGGGTGGCGCACTCAAACAGGGCTGCCTCCTCCGCCGACTTGGCGATGCACTTGCTCAGCTCGGCGGTCAGGGCCTGGAGCTTGCCCTTGCGTTCGACCTCGGCCCGCAGCTCGCCGATTTCGCCCTCGATCTCTGCCAGCCGCAGCTCCAGCCGGTCGCGGTCGCCGGCCTCGCCGGCCGTGTCGTCGAAGCCCTCCAGCTCGGTCTCGGCCAGCTCAACGTTGGCCCGAGCCTCCTCCAGCAGGGCCTGGTAGGTCTCGACCGCACCGTTGGCCACGGCCATCTCGCGTTCGAGCGTGGCCAGCTGCCCCTTGGCAACGTGATACAGGCGATCACTCTCGTCCAGGTCGTGGGCCGTCTTCTCCAGGGCCAGCATGCGATCGTGGGCATCGTCGTACCGCTTGCGCGCCGCCGCCAGATCGGCTCGCAGCGCGCCCAACTTGCCGACCAGGTTGTCGGAGTTGGTGATCGCGTTCTCGCGCTCAATCTCGGCTGCATTGATCGCCTCCAGCACAACAGTCAATTCGCGCTCGGCCAGGTCCCCGATCTCTTCGATCCGCCCGGCCAGCTCGTTCAGGGTGTCTGTGCCGAACTTCTCAACGATCGCTTCAGTGAGGCGGGCCAGCAACTTCTGCACCTTGATCCACGGGTTGCGGCCGAGATTCTCGATCTGGGCCTTGATCCGCTTGATCGACTGGTCGGCCGCAACGCTGTCGGCCTCGGCAAGGCAGATCAGCGTTTCGACGCTGCCGACCTCCTCGCGATTCTCGCAGTCGACCATGCGGGCCGCCTCCAGCTCGCTTTTTGCACGGTCGAGCCTCTCAGCCCGGTCCGCCCGCATGACCTCGCAGTCCGGCCCGAGCTGGGCCTCGATCTGCTGTCGCTCGCCATCCCAGTCGCGGGATTGGAGGGCGGCATAGGCCACAGCCAGCTGCCGCTCGGTGTCACCGACCTTGGCCCGGCACTGCTCGATCCGCCCGACCAGTGCGGCCCGGTTTCGAGCCGCTCCATCGAAGGCCCCGATCTGCCGCTGGACTTCGGCCAGCTCGCGTTCGCACTCAACGATGCGCGCGCGCAGCGTCTCGACCAGCTCGGCAGACACCCGTAGCTCGTTCTTGTCCTGGGTCAGCTTCTGGGTGGCCGCCGACGCCTGCTCGCGGGCCTTCTTGTGCTCGCTCTTGAGCTGCTTGCTCAAGTCCATCCAGGCGGTCACCGTCTGGAGCACATCGTCCGACGCGTCGGCCCCAAACAAGCCCATCACCGCTTGCCAGGCGTCGCGGATCTCAGCCGGGGCGGTCTTCCATAGGGCCGTGCTGACCTGATCGGCCTGCTCAATTTCGAGATCGAACGGCTCGCGATGCCACATACTCAGGGCCACCGCCTTCACCTGGCCGCCGCCAAGCACGCTGTCCAGCACCGCCAGGTCAAGTTGAGCCAGCTGTCGTGCGGCCGACGCCACCGAGCCGGCCGACTCGCACAGCGAGAGCACGTACGCCCGGCGGCGATCAGCGGACAAGCTGGTGAACGCGGACAGATCCAGCCCAGCGGTCAGCCCGCCGCAGCGCTGGTCGATTGCCGCCTGGGCGTCGGCCAGCTTGCCGTCTTCCTTGCCATGGACATGCAGATCACTGCTCACGCTGCCCTTGAGCGGGTCGCGCCGCACTTCGCGCCGCCAACCGAAGCCGTCCGGCAGGCTCACGTCCACGATCGCGTGGCCATTGCTGCACAGGGCTGCGGCGGCCTCCGGGCTCTTGCCCAGCCGCGTCTGGCCGGTCAGCGCCCAGCACAGGGCCTCCAGCCGGGTGGACTTGCCGCATCCGTTCGGCCCCACGTACAGGTTGAGCGGGCGAATATCGAACGAGTCGCTCAGGCCCTTCAGTCCGTCCACTGTCATTTTCATCGCCATTCTCCCGTGCCGTGTCCGGCATCGATCACTGGGCGGCCGCGCCAACCGACAGGTAGGTCTCAGCCGTCGTGCAGAACTTCGAGATCATCTCGGCCGATTGCTCACTCAGCTTCGATCCGGCGGGCATGCCGATCTGCCCGCTGACTTCGATTCGCCCCTCGCGCCCCAGCCGCTCGTACAGCTCGCGAGCCCTGGCGAGCAGGTCCATCTGGCCCTTGCTCGGACGTGGCCCCGCACCGTTCCCGCCGTTGCGGGGCGGGGCCGATTGCGGAGGGCGATGGGCATGCTGGGCCTGCGGAGCGGGCGGGGCAGCGTCGCCGGCGCCGTCGTCCTCGGGGTCGTCGGTCGTCGCCAAATTGAACAGGCAGCTCAATCCGTATTTGCGCGCACCGGTGATCGCCTTGTAGACCGCCTTGTCGCTGGTATCCTCGCCCTCGCCGACCGTCTGGCCTTCGATCCACTCGCCGCTGGCGTGTATCACCCGCTGGGTCAGAGTCACCCGGACGAGTCGCTGCTTCTTCTTGTCGGTCTGGTCCGGCTTCACCACGTCGATCACCTCGCCGGCCGAGACCAGCACGAATAGCCCATGCTGGGCCAAGATCGGCGCCAAAGCCTTCAGGTAATCCTCCAGCTTCGCGTAGGCGTACTTGTGGAACTGGTTCCAGCCGCTCTTCTGGACGCCGCAGACTTCGGAGCCAACCTTGGCCATCGCCGCAGACAGCTTGTCGATGGTCGGGCTGCACCGTATCTGCGTCACCGGCGGCCGATCGTCTGCCGCCCAGGGAACCGTCAGGATCGTGTCGTCCGCTTCAGGCGTGTGAGAATGGTCCATGTGAGCCTCCTGTCATTTGTGGCCCAAACCAGGGGCCGTTGCCCCGGAAGTATTTGGGCACTATTCTCGACGAAAGTCTACAACAGGGAGACGCCAGAGGCAAGGAAAAAAATACCATAATGTGAATCCGCCCACGGCCCAGCGGCCAGGGGTGAAACGGTGTTCAGGGAGGACGAACCGAAAAACATAAGTAGCCACACGGTAACAGATAGAGCTAAACTCGACACCGTGCTTGGAAATGCCATCGAAGGGTGGGGCATCATCGGCCTGGCCAAGCCAACTTTCGGAGGATTATCATTGGATGGGCTTGACGCTGGCACCGATGCCCACAATGATAGCTAAAGGTTTAGCTATCGCAGGCATGGGAGTTGACACATGGCCAGGAAGACGGATACCCCATCACCGGTGGCACTGCGGCTGGATGTCAACGCGAAACGCAGGCTGGAAGAGCTGCGTCAGCGGTTCGGCATGACCGCCAAGGAGTTGGGCGGCCGGATCATCGAGAGCTTCTTCCAGCTCCCGCGTGATCTCCAGGTGGTGATGCTCGGCCAGCTCAGCAAGCAGGCCGAGATCGCGGTGATCGAATCGGTTCTGGCGAGTAGACGCGGCACCCCTGCTACGACGCCGGCAACGGCAACTCTGGCGAACACGGAGCAAGCCGCAGCCGAGGAGAGCACTGCTCGGATTCTCGCGAGCACAATCCAGCAGCTTCGCGAACAGTCGCTGCTTCCGCCGCCTCCAGCACCCCCAGCTCGGAATCCAAAACGGAAGCCAGGCTGACCAGTATGGCCGTGCTCAGTCGTGGCAGCACATCGCGGGCCAGGTGATGGAGCACTGCGTTCCTCTGAACAGTCTCTGGGTCAAGTGCGCCTATCTTCGTTCTGTCAATGAACACTTTCGCACCCCCGTACAAAAGACCATCGACGCCAAGGACCGCAGCGTCTGTGACCAACTAAGACAACATTACCTCTGGCCGATTGCGTCGATCTGATGTGTCCGCCCACGGGGGCGGCAGCGGCATACCATGCCGGATCGACTCGATGGACCACCGCGTTCCGCGCCGCTCCGCCCGATCAGCGTGCGTGTGAGGCTGTGGGGGGGGCAATGCTGACACGATCGCCAATTCCGATGCACGCTCGATCCATGGCACTTCCTTACATGATCGCCGACCAGAAGTCAACCGGGAATAAGGATGAATTCATCCTATAGCCCGGTTAGCGGCCCGACGAGACCGCCCTACGCACAGAACACCACATCACCCGTTCAACAAGGCGCGACGCGGACGGGACAGGGGTATCGCTGAGGTAACGCTGGGGTAGCGCTACCCCGGCCCTGAGACACGGTGATTCCGTGGGATATCACGGGTCAAGGTAGCGCAGAAGGTAGCGCTACCCTTGGCGGTTACTCGGCTTGCCGGCGGCCTTCGTACTCTTGAACGTAACCCCTTGTAAATACTGGGTCGATAATTGTAGAGAATTGTCGAGAGTACGAAGAACGAATCGAGTTTAACATGCTTTATCACAATGGCTTACGATTCATAACGCTAGTAACAGGGAGCCATCGACTCATTGCATTTCTCCGGTGATCAAGCCTCACGCCACCCGGTCCCGCGGGTCCCCTGGGTGCGGGCTCCCGCATGCGGCGGCATGGACTCCAGTCTGACGGCCTGACGGACATTTTGCGTTTCAGCATAGCCATCCTCTCTCGCATCGGCTAGATTGACCTGGTGCCGACTGAAGCCGTGGGGGACGGTTGATAGGAGGTTGCCATCCATGCTGACCATGTCTGATTGTCGCGGGCGATTCAATCGACGGGTTTGTCTCCAAGGTTGCGGTGCCGGGCTGTTGGGGCTGGTGGTCAACGGGCCGCGTGCAGCCGGGGCTGCCGAATCGACCAGCGCGATCGAGTTTGAGAAGACGCTCTTCGCGGAGCGGGAGGCGTTCTATCGCCGCCGCAGGGTGGACATTGTCAGGGTCGGTTTTCGGCCGGTGGGTGGGAAGGTGGCCGACTTTGCCGTGGCCGAGTACCGGGGCCGCTTTCACTTCTTCTACATCGAGCGGCGGCTGCAGGAGGGGACGCCGTTCTATCCGGGTCACGAGATCTACCTGGGCCATGCCTCGACGGTCGACTTCCTTGACTGGGAAGTGCACGATCCGGCGATGATCGTTCGGCCGGACAGCTGGGAGGAAGCTCACCTCTGGGCCCCGTGCATTGTTCGCCGGGGCGATCGGTTTGTCATGGCGTACACGGGGGTGAACCGGCATATCAGCCAGGATATCGGCTTTGCGTCGAGCGAGGACCTGTTCACATGGCAGCGGTGGGAAAGCAATCCGCTCTCGCCCTGCAAGGGCAAGTCGTGGGCTTTCTGGCGCGTGGACGGGATTTCCAGCTGCCGCGACCCCAGCATCTGCGCCTATGGAGGCTTTTACTGGCTGATCTACACCGCGAACACCCGAGAAGGCGCCTCGTGCATCGCGATGGTCTCGAGCACGGATTTCCGCGACTGGCGGGACCACGGCCCGATTTGCGTCGGACCGGCCGACGGCTATGAAGCCCGACTGGAGGGTGGTCATCCCCAAGGCAGCCTCGAATCGGCCAGCCTGTTGAACCGCAGCGGCCGGTGGATCCTGCTGGTCAAGGCCAAGGTTCGCGGCGACAATACGCACTCGTGGATCATCGAGAGCGACAGGAGCGACGCCTTTGATTTCGGCAGGCGCCGGTCTTTCTGGCCGGGGGCGGTCGGCATCGAGGTGATCCGCGACCGAGGTGAGCGATCGCTGCTCAGTACCTTCTCCGAGGGCTTCATCCGACTGGGGGTGGTTGACTGGAGTGACAGCCGACCGACGGGCAGGTTCATTGCGCGCGAGGATGAGCTGAAGGAGTGGCTGTAGCCTGGGGCTGGGCATGGTTGCGGGCGCGGGCATGGGGCTATCGCGGACGTGTTGAGCTGACCTGCGCCTTGAGCCACTCGATGGCCCGGCGTTCCTGCTCGTCCAGTTGCTCGAACAGGGCCTTCTTTCGCAGGTCGAACGATCGGAAAGGTTCGCCGCCTTGGCGTTGGGAGCCGTTGTGCAGGCACCAGGCGGCGGCTCCGCCTCGCCGGGCACCCTGGGCGTCGGCCAGGAAATCCTCCGCCCGGGGCTGCCAGTCGGCGTAGCCGCGACGGAACGGTTCCTGGTAGTTGACGGGGACCACGCGTCCCAGGGCCCGCATCCGGGCGAGGTATCGGCGGGTTGTCTCCTCGGTGCTGGCGGGCGAAGCGGCATCGCGCGGCCGGTGCGGGCAGATGAAATCCACCTTGACCTTGAGTAGGTACTCGCGCAGTTCGCGCTCATCGATGTCGCCGCCTTGGGACGCGGTGACCAGCAGGGCGGGATCGGCCTGTCTGGCGGCCGCACGGAGCTTGACGAGATCATCGAAACTGACGTACCTGGGGTCACGGATGTTGCGTTCGTTGGCGAGGTCGAGGTACCAGTTGCGGTGTGGGCGGAGCGTGGCCGTGATTGTCTGGACCGCTCGGCGATGGGCGTCGAATGTCGCCAGGTAGCCCGGCTTCCTGCCGTCGGGGGAGGCCTGCTGTGGGGCGAGAGTCACGTCCACGACGAGCCCGGCCCGATCGTATTTGGCGACCAGGGCCTTGAGGCGGGCCATGTAGGGCTCACGAGCTTTTCCCTCAGCATCGACCGCGGAAGCGTTATTCTCGCCGGAGTGCCAGGTCGCCCACACGCGGATCCAATTGAATCCGCTTTCCCGGAGACGAACCAGGTCGCGATGAACGGTCTCGTCGGAGGCATCCAGGCCGCCGTAGTAGCTGATGCCGAGGAGGAAGACCGGCTGGCCGTTCAATGTGAATTGGGTGTCCTTCACGCCCAGTTCCGTTCCCGTCAGAACCGATGGGCTCATCAGCAGCAGGAGCATGACCGCCCGTTGACTCGGCATGAGACGACTCCTTTGGGAATGAGGTTGCCGCATTGTATCCTCGGCGATGGTTGAGTCGATCCTGCGGTCGAGGGCGAGTTGTCGGGGCTGCACCAGGCGACGTTCCCGAAGGGGAGCCGGCTTATCCGGGCGCCCTCACTTACGGGTTATTGTCTTCACCTTGATCTCGGGTCCGCTGGTGCCCTCGGCCGAGTAAGCGACCCACAGCGTACCCGCGGCGTCGTATGTGGCGGACGGGAAGCGGGGATTCCCGGCCGACTCGATCTCGGTTGGGTCGGACCATTTCGATTGCAGGGGGCTGCAGTTCGCCAGTTGCAGCGTCCAGCCTGTGCGGCGCTGATTCTGACTCCACACCAAGCTGACGGTTTCGTCGGGGGCGACGGCCAGGACGGGTGTGCATACGTTGGTGCTTGGGGGGCTCAATGCCTGGGCGGGCTGGGGGCGAAAGGCGCTCATGTCTCGTTGAGCGACCTGGACCGTCTTGCGGTTCGCGCCCGCGTCGTCATCCCAGCCAAGTGCGTCCCAAGCGCACCAGATCCGGTCCTTGCCGTCGACGACCAAGGTGGGAGTGACGTCGATGGATCGCCCGCTGACGTGCCTGGCCTGGCCGAGCCTGAGGTCCTGGCCGACCTCGCGGAGGAAGATCGTTGGGCACTCGGCATCCCGGGTGTAGCCCGGCGGGGTGTGATAATCCCAGCTCCAGCCCAGGAGGATGCCGTCACGATAGGCCGCGATGGTTGGATCGCTGTGGTCTTCGTAGTTGGGCACATCCGTCGGGCTGACCTGCATTTCCGGCGACCATTCTTTCCCGTCGTACCGCCGGACGTACACCTCCTTGTCGCGCGAGAACCGGCCCATTCTGTGCCAGCGATAGTAGGTGCACCAGATCCTCCCTTTTCGGTCGCAGGCCATTCTCGCGTGCATGGCGTCGTCGTCGGCGTGGCTGAGCTGCACGGCTGGGGCTGGTTTGCCCGACGCGTCCAAGGAAGTGACGAACACGTTATACTTGTTGCCCTCGGAGTTGCTTGTCCAGCTGACCCAAGCCTGTTTCTGGCGGTCGACAAGGACGGAGGCGTCGAACTCATCGGCCTCGGTGGCGGCTACCGGCCGGTCCTGCGACCAGCCCCGGCCGTCGTGGACCCGCACGAAGACGTCGTTGTTGCCCCGACGGTTGCCGGAGAAGGCGAGGTAAGTGGTTTTGTCCGGTCCGCAGGCCAGGGCGGGGAACCGTTCCGAAGGGCGAGCCTTGTCGATTTCGCCCGACCGTTCCAGCGTTGCCCGCATGTACGATACCCCGTCGCGAACGATCGGCTGGGCTTCCGGTTGGGGCGGGACGAGTTTCTCGAGGCTGGCGGCCAGGGAGGTCATTTTCGGGTTGTTGGCCCGGTAGACCACTTTGCCCGACTGATCGACGAGCATGATGAATGTCCAGCCGTCGGGGTTGTACCTTTTTTCGAAGGTTCGATCGGGGTCAAGCACGTTGACAAAGGGCAGCCGGTAGTGCCGCTGGAACTCGAGCGATTCCAGCTCGTTGTCCCCGGAGACGCTGCGGATGAACTGCACGCCTCGCGGTCCGAAGCGGGCGGCCAGATCTGCGAACGGTTCCGCGTCCTGCTGGCATCCGCCGCACCAGCATGCGCCGAGGATGATCGCTACCGGCGTGCGGGCATAGTCGCTCGAGCGGATTTCCCGGCCGAAGGTATCCTGGAGCTTGAACTCCAGGGCGGACGTCTCGTGGTCTGGTTGCGGGTCTTCCTCCTCGGCTGCCGGTTTCGATGTGGTTCTGGTGCCGGCCTTGGCCGGGCCGGTCTTGAACGAGATGGGGTAGGGGATGGCCGGTTCGCCGCTCTTGCTGCGGAAGTTCTGGAACCGGTTGCTGTTGATACTCAGCCAATACTCGTGGTTGGGTTTAAGCCGGACAGGCAGGATGCACGTGCGCGCGTTGATCCAGCGGGGCTTGTCCCGTGTGGTGGGGAAGGTGGGTCCACCGCCCACCCAGGAGAAGCTGCGGGTGCTCATGTCCTGATCGAAGGTGACGCGGATCGAGTTGAGGGCGGGGTCGACACCGGTTGCGTCCGGCAAGGGGGTGGAGGTAGTGACTCTGGGCGGGGCGGCGGACGCCGGGGTCCCGGTGGTGGCCAGGACTGCTGCGGAAAGCAGGGCATTGCGGAGGAATAGCAGGCTCGCTTTTGGCATGACGGGTGTCTCCCTGGCCGACGATGGCTGCGGACGAGTCTACCGGCGGCATGTTACCGCTATGTTACCGGTGGATCCCGGACTGATCTATTCTGGGTTTCAGGGTCTGGTGGCTGGGGGATTCGCTGTCCACTGTTGGTCTGCCGGTGGGCTTGGCGAGTCGTCTTGTCGGGTGCTCTCGAGAATGCGTCGGTCCGGGCCACGGTCCCTGTCGCGGGGCGAGTGCGTGGGTTATAACCGTGTTGGGGCGTACGGGTGTGGCTGGTCGGGTCGTGGGGATGGGTCTCGACCGAGTGGCCGGGGTGTTGGGGTCTTGCGGTGGATGCGATCGTTGCGGAGTCACTGACGCGGCGGTACGGCCGGCGGACCGGAATCGAGGAGCTCGACCTGGTGGTGCGGGAGGGGGCCCTGTCCGGTTTTCTCGGTCCCAATGGTGCCGGGAAGACGACGACGATCCGCGTGCTTCTCGGCTTGCTGCGTCCGACCTCGGGCCGGGCGAGCTTGTTCGGCCTGGACTGCTGGCGGCGCTCACACCGGGCGAAGGTGGAGGTGGGCTACCTTCCGGGCGACCTTCGCCTGCATCCCTGGATGGACGGGCGGCAGGCCCTTCGGCTCTTCGGGGCGATCCGGCATCGCGATCTGATGGTTGAGGGCCGCCGTCTGGCCGAGGAGTTCAATCTGGACCTCCGGGTCAAGGCCCGGCAGATGTCCCGGGGCATGAGACAGAAACTCGGCCTGATCCTGGCCATGGCTCACCGGCCGCGTTTGTTGATCCTGGATGAGCCGACCACGGCCCTTGATCCGCTGATGCAGGAGCAGCTGCACGGTCATCTTCGCGAACTGGCGGCTGCCGGGCACACGGTTTTCTTTTCCAGCCATACGCTCAGTGAGGTGGAGCAGCTCTGCGACCGGGTGGCCATCGTGCGTGAAGGGCGGGTGATCGTGGACGCCGGTCTTGACGAGCTCCGCGGCCGTTCGCGGCGCGAGGTCATGATCCGGTGGAAGGGCGTGGTCCAGGCCGAGCAAGTTCCGCCGCCGTTTCTCGAGGTTCGCCGGCGTGACGGGCAGACCTGGAGCGGTCTGCTGGCCGGCTCTCCGGAGGATCTGCTGCAATGGGCTGCTGGCCGGCCGATCGAGGATTTCAGCGTTGGACGACCGGATCTGGACACGCTGTTTCGCGGGTACTATCGGCAAGGGGGCCAGGCGCCATGAACAGGGGTCTGCTGGCCAAGTCGCTGCGTGACGTGTGGTTTCTGACGCTGCTCCTCGGTGCAGGGCTGGGGCTGGCGGAGGCGCTGCTGGCTCGGGCCTTGCCTCGGGTGCAGGAGCAGATTGGCGAGATCCTGTCCCAGCTGGTCTTTGTGCAGCGTATTCTGCAGGCGTTGCTGGGCACCAACATCTCCGGGGGGCTGGGGCCGGAGATGATTGGGGCTCTCGCCTGGGTTCATCCTGTGGTTCTGGCTCTGGTATGGGCTCATGCCATTGCGTACTGTACGCTTGTTCCGGCCGGGGAGGTGGATCGGGGGACGATCGACATGTTGTTGGGTTTGCCGGTCTCGCGTTGGCAGGTGTACGTGGCTGGGGCGGTGGTGTGGCTCGCGGCGGGCGTGGTTCTCATGCTGGCGGCGGTGATCGGGCATCTCATCGGGTGCCGGTTGTCCGCCGAAGGATTGCGGCTTGATCCTCGGCCTCTGACGATGGTTGTGGTCAACCTCTTCAGTTTGTATGTGGCGGTGGGGGGGCTGGCCTGGCTCATATCCACGATGAGTGACCGACGAGGGCGGTCGGTCGGTTGGGTTTTGGCCTTCGTGTTGGCTTCGTTTCTGTTGAACTTCCTGGGCCAGTTCTGGCCACTGGCGGATCGCCTGTCGTTCCTGTCGCTGCTGCATTACTACAATCCGCTCTCGATCATCCGCAGTGGGCGCTGGCCGGTGGGTGACATCTTGGTCCTGCTTGGCTTGGGGAGCGTGCTCTGGACGGTGGGTGGGTTCGTTTTCGCTCGCCGGGACTTGTCGACGTTGTGAGGAATCGGTCGGACGAGGGTGGCCGGGGCTGCTTGCTGGTTTTCGAAGGCCCGGTGGTTGATTGCGAGGGGCGGGTATGGCTGGCTGGTGGCGGTTCAGTGTGTGCGACGGATGTTCGTCTCGCGGCGTTGGGCGTTGGCGTGATTATCTCTCGCGTCTTGGCCGAGGCGGTGTATAATGTGGGGCGACGTTGACGTCCGGTGGCGCGGCTACTATGCCGGACGCCGATGCCGCGCGATCTTCATCCGGCTGCAACATCAGGAACGAGGTGTACTTATGGCAAAGAAGGGTACCGGGTCACGAAGCACGGCCTCCGCATCGACGGGTAGGGCTTTGGCGGCGAAGGCGAAGACGAAACCGGCGTCAGGGGCTGCGGAGAGGTCTCCGGCCGCGGCGAAGGCGGTGAAGCGGGGGGATGAGGTTGCCCACAAGGCAGACGCCGCGAAGAGCGCGGGCACGGGTACGGTTTGCGCGGGAGAGGACAAGACTGCGGCTTCCCGTATTCTTGCTCGGGCGGAGGCCGATATCACCGCCGCGATTGAAGCGATGAACAACCAGATGAATTCGGCGATGAGTCGGTTGACCGAGTTGGCGGCGGCGCAATGCGGCAAGGGTCACGCGGTGGTGCGGACGGCACCCCTGGACCGGGCGACGGCCACATTCCAGCGGCTTGTTGCCGAAGTGATCGATGACCAGCTTGCGGAGATGCTGCCGCCGTTGATCAGTCTCCGCAACGAGTGTGCTCAGCGGGTCGATGGCAGCGGCCAGGAGGCGGCGGACGACGATTTTGCCCAGCGTGGCAAGGAGACGCTCGACCACGTTCTGATGCTTGCGGGCGTACAGAGCTACGAGCCTCGGCTGGGCGAGCTGTTCGATCCGATCATTCATCTGGCGGTGGGGGAGTGCCATCGTCAGGATCTGGCCGCCAACAGTGTGGGTCAGACTGTCCAGCCCGGTTTCCGTTCTGCGCGCGGCAAGGTTCTGGTGGCCGCGAAGGTTCTGGTCAACAGGAGGTAAGGCCATGGCCCGGTTGGGCATCGACTTTGGCACGACCAATACCGTGGCCGCGATTCACGATCGGGGCATGTTTTCGATTGTCCTTCACGGGGCGCAAACCGGCGCGGGTACGGTTGTTCAAGAGACGTATCCCTCGGCCATTCTGGTTGAGCGGGCGACCGGCTTCCAGTGGTTCGGTCTCGAGGCCGAGCGGCGGTTTGCTCAGTTGCCGGCATCGGCGGAGTATCTGTTTGTTCCGTCGCTCAAGCGGCAGCTTCGCGACTACACTGCTCGCGGCGACGGTCACTCGCAGGAGACGGCGGCGCTGCTGACTGGTTTTCTGAAGTCCCTGGCAAGCTCGATCCGTCAGTCGCAGATGATCCCGGACGACGAGCTGCTCGAGGCGGTCATTACCTGGCCGGCGAATGCCAACGGTGCCCAGCGGCACATTACCCGGGCCTGCTTCCGGGAGGCGGGTTTCGAGGTCGTCGGGACGCTCAACGAACCCACGGCGTCGGCCATCGAACTGGCCGACTGGCTCACGGCCGGCCGGGGCAAAAAGGGTGGCCGCAAGGCCGGCAAGGAATCGGAGCCGATGGCTGTGGCGGTTTTCGATCTCGGCGGTGGCACGTTTGACGCATCGCTGGTCTGGATCGATAACCAGGACTTCAGGGTCATCGCGTCCGCGGGGATCGAGAACCTGGGAGGTGACGATTTTGACCGGGTTTTGCTGGAGATGTTCCTGGCCAAGCTGGGTGGGCCAAACCAGGTGATGAGTCCCCTGACGCGGCAGGCCCTGATTCATCAAGCCCGCTCTCAGAAAGAGGGCATCTCGACCGGGGCGGTTCGGAGTCTGTTCCTCAATCCCGCGGACTATGGGCTTGACGGCCGGCCGGTCACGATTCCGGTGGCCGCCTACTACGACCGCATCCGCCCGATGCTGGTACCGGCGGTCAAGATGCTGAAGGGCGTGATCGAGTCTGCTGCCACCAAGCAGCCGGGCATCGAGGATGGTTCGCGGCTGACCGTCTACCTGGTCGGCGGCTCGTCCAAGTTGCCGCTGGTCGGGCAGATGGTGGCGGAAGCGTTCCCGGCCAGCAAAGTCGTTCTGACCGACAAGCCGTTCCGGTCGGTGGCCATGGGCGCGGCCATCTGCGCGATGGATCGAGTCACCTTTCGCGACGTATTTGCCCGCCATTTCGGCTTGCTCAGGCTTCGCGACCACGGCCGGATCGAGACGTTCGACACCATTTTCCCGGCGGGTACGCCGATTCCCCGCAAGGGTGAGAAGCCTCTTGAAAGGGTTGCCTGGTATCATCCGGCCCATAGTGTCGGCCACCTCCGGTATCTCGAGTGCACTGCGATCGGGCAGGACGGATTGCCCGACGGAAACGTCCGCGCCTGGTCGGACATTTTCTTCCCATACGATCCGGGCCAGCCGTTGAGCGCCCCGCTCAGCGTGGCGGACATATGCGCCACCGATGCTTTCGCCCATCAGCCGGTGTGCGAGGTGTACCGGTGCGATTCCGATGGTGTGATCACCGTGGAGTTGCGGCGGCCGTCCTCGAGCGATTCGCGCTGTTACGAGATCTACGACAACTGATTGCGGACCGTGTGTTCATTGCACGAGGGCGGTTGCCCAATCGATGCGGAGCTCGTCGGCCGCGACCCCGGTTCCAGCGAGACAGGCTTGGTGGCAGCCGAAGTCGGACCGATCGGCGCAGCAGGTCGTCGAGGGGTTGGCGTAGCGGGCCCTCATGGGGCTATCCGAACCGGCCGGTGATGTAGTCCTGGGTTCGCGGATCCTGCGGGTGGGTGAACAGTCGCTCGGTTGCGTCCACCTCGATCAGTTCGCCCATGTACATGAAGGCGGTCCGATCGGAGACGCGAGCCGCCTGCTGCATGTTATGGGTGACCAGGGCCACGGTGTAGCGTGTTTTGAGCTGGTCGATCAGGTCTTCGATGCGGGCGGTCGCGATCGGGTCGAGGGCCGAGCAGGGCTCGTCCATGAGCAGGACCTCCGGTTGCAGGGCGATGGCCCGGGCGATGCACAGCCGTTGCTGCTGTCCGCCGGAGAGGGCGAAGGCGCTGTCGTCGAGTTTGTCTTTGACTTCGTCCCAAAGGGCCGCCTGCTTGAGTGACTGCTCGACCAGTTCCTCGATGTTGCCGCGGTAGCCGTTGATGGCCGCCCCCCAAGCGACGTTGCGGAAGATCGACTTGGGGAATGGGTTCGGTTTCTGGAAGACCATGCCGATTCGCCGGCGCAGCTCGACGGGGTCGGTTTTGGGGTCGTGGATATCCTGGTTGAGGTAATAGGCGTTGCCGGCGACGGTCATGGAGGGGATGAAGTCGTTCATGCGGTTGAAGGCCCGCAGGAGGGTACTCTTTCCGCAGCCGGACGGTCCGATGACGGCGGTGACCCGTTTTTCGGGGATATCGAGGGTGACATTACGCACGGCGCTGAAGTTGCCGTAGCGGATGGTGAAGGATTTGGTTCGGAGGATGGTGCGTGCCGTGGCGGTCCGGGATTGCGACGAGCCGGGCGCCCTGATCGTGGGCGTACGGGGCCGGTCGCCCGCGGGCATTCGGGCCTGGGGAGGTTGCAGCCTGGGACCAGAGCTCTGAGTCCCGAACGGTTCGGTGGTTCGTCCTGCCACGACTACCATGTCGCTTTCCTCTGTTGCCAGCCTCGAATTGCGATGGCCACGCCGTTGATACACAAGAGAATCGTCAACAGCACGATGATGGCGCCGGCCGCGAGGCGGTGGAACTCCGCTTGTGGCTGGTCGCACCAGTTGAAGATCTGGATGGGGAGGGCGGTGAAGGCATCGCCGAGTCCGCGCGGGACGAAGGCGATGTAGGCCTGGGCGCCGATCATGACCAGCGGGGCGGCCTCCCCGATGGCTCGCGAGAGTGCCAGAATCACGCCGGTCGCGATACCAGGCAGGGCTGCCGGCAGGACGTGATGCCACACCATCTGCCATCGGGTAGCTCCGAGGGCGTACGCCGCCTGGCGTAGGGAGCTGGGCACGGCCGCCAGTGCTTCCTGGGCGGCGATGATGATGACCGGGAGGACGAGCAAGGCCATGGTCAGCCCGCCCGCCAGGACGCTTCGTCCCAGGGCCATCGACCGGATGAAGATGGCCAGCCCGAGGATGCCATAGACGATGGACGGCACGCCGGCCAGGTTGGTGATATTGAGCTGAATGAAGCGGGTGAACCGTGTTTTCCTTGCGTATTCCTCGAGGTAGATTGCCGCTCCGACGCCGAGTGGCACGGCGACGGCCGCAGTGATCGCGATGAGCCAGATTGTCCCCCAGAGGGAGCTTTTGATGCCGGCGTTTTCCGGGGACATGATCGAAGGGTAGCTGGTCAGGAACTTCATGCTGACGCAGGACCAGCCGTCCGCGACGACCCGGCCCAGCAGGACAGCGAGTATGCCCACTCCGCTGATGGTCATGACCAGGCACAGTGCGGAGAACAGCCGGCCGATGGCCCGGCGGCGGCCGAGTCGAGGCTGGAACAATGTGGCGGCGTCGGTCATTCGTACACCTCCCGGAATCGGCCGAGGACTTGCTGGGCGAGGAGGTTGATCGCCAGGGTGATGAGAAAGAGGGCCATTCCGACGGCGAAGATGGTCTGGTATTCGACCGTGCCGGCCGGAGTGTCGCCCAGGCTCACCTGCACGATGTAGCCGGTCATGGTCTGGATGCTCTCCAGCGGGTTGAGGGTCAGCTTGGGGGTCATTCCGGCGGCCAGGGCGACGGCCATGGTTTCTCCGATAGCCCGGGCGAGGGCCAGGAGGACGGATGCCGCCACTCCGGAGAGGGCTGCGGGGAGGACAATCCGGGTTGAGACCTCCAGGCGGGTGGCCGACAGGGCGTAGGCTGCGTGCCGGAGGGTCTGGGGGACGGCCCGAAAGGCGTCGTCGCAGAGCGAGCAGATGGTGGGGATGATCATGATGCCCACGACAATGGCGGCGCTGGCGGCGTTGAAGATCTCGGTTCGCGGTAGCATCGGCTGGAGGAGATGGGGGGTTATAAAGGTCAGGGCGAAGTAGCCATACACGACGGTGGGGACACCCGCGAGGACTTCCAGTAGTGGTTTGGCGATCTGGCGGACGCTTCGCGGGGCGTACTCACTGAGGTAGATGGCTGCGGCGAGTCCCACCGGAAGGGCGACGAGCAATGCCCCGGCCGCGACCAGGAAAGTGCCCGCGACCAGTGGCAGCACGCCGTAGCCGCGCGGCTCGAGCAGCGGTGCCCAGCGGGTCCCGAGGAAGAACTGGCCGACGGACACGTGCCGGAAGAAGGCGAAGGACTCGGTGGCCAATACCCAGATGATGCCTGCGGTGGTCAGGATCGAGAGCAAAGCGCATACCAGCAGGCCGCCATGGATCGCCTGTTCCTTGCACCGCAGGATGGCCCGGTTCGCTGTCACAGTCTCGGGACTCCAGTTTCTTCTCCAGCGGCAGTTTCACTTCGCACCATACAGTGTTGCCATGTTGGCCGACTCGCCGGGCTTGGCGTTCTCCAACACAGAGCCCGTAGTCTGCCGGCGGAGTCGTTCGATGGCCGCCAAGTTGATGGCGTCGGGCAGGGAGACGTACTTGACCTTGGGGTGCTCGACGATCGACTTGACATTGGCCAGGTAGTACTCGATGAACGACTTGACCTCGCTCTTGGCCAGCGATTCCCTGTTGACGTAGAGGAACAGCGGGCGGGAGAGCGGCCTGTAAGTGCCTGCTCGGATGTTCTCGAGGCTTGGTTTCACCGGCTTGCCGTCCCCGTTGTCAATCGCGAGGAGCTTGAGCTTGGTCGTGTTGGCCTCATAGTAGGCGAAGCCGAAGTAACCCAGGGAGCCCGGGTCGCCGGAGACTCCCTGCACCAAGACGTTGTCGTTTTCGTTCCCGCTGTAGTCGCTGCGGCAGGCCTTCTCCTTGCCGACCACCGCCTCGGTGAAGTAGTCGAACGTACCGCTGTCGGTGCCGGGGCCGTACAGTTTCAGGGGCAGATCGGGGAAACCTGCCCGGACGTCCTTCCAGTTGTTGATCTTGCTGCCCGGCTCCCAGATCTTCTTCAGCTCCGCCAGCGTCAGGTGATCGCAGAAGGTGTTGCTCGGGTTGACCATGACCGCGATGCCGTCCAGGGCGATGGGCAGTTCGACGTATTGAACGCCCACCTTCCGGGCAGTTTCCATCTCGGCCGGCTTGATCGGTCGGGAAGCATCGTTGATGTCGGTTCTGAGTGTTGGTTTTGTATCCAGGAACTTCTTGAATCCGCCGCCGGTTCCGGAGATGCCCACCGAGACCCGGACGTCCGGACGGTTGCCCTGGAACATCTCGGCGGCGACCATCGAGATAGGGGCGACGGTGCTCGATCCGTCGACCCTGACCGTCGTGGGTTCCTTGCCTGTCTGCTGTTCATTGCAGCCGATCGCGGGAAGAAGGAACAGTCCGCAGGCCAGACAGGAGGCTCTGATCATCGGCGTTGTCTCCGGGTAGGTGGTTTTGCGCTCGACGCGCGTTCTCCATCTACAGGGAATATAGGAAGATCCTGTTCGGCCGGAGTTCGGAAGAGGTTAAGATTCGGCTAAGAATGCCGGTCGACTTGATGGCGAGGCGCGGCGGTTGCGTCTGAGCCTGTTGGGGGCTTCATGTTTCGGACTCTATCGGCTCCCGGAAGGTGTAGCCGACACCCCGGACGGTTTGCACCCACGCCGCAGCCTCGCCGAGTTTCTTGCGCAGGGCGGTGATATGGACGTCGATTGCCCGGTCGGTGACGGCGACCCCCATGCCAAGAGTGGACTCGATGAGCTGCCCGCGGGAGAGGACGCGTCCGTTGGCTCCCATGAGGGCTCGCAGGACGCGGAACTCCATCGCGGTCAGGGACACGCTCTGGCCGTTCACGTGCAGCTCGTGGCGGCTGCTGTCCAGCCGGATCGGCCCGATGGCCAGTACTTCGCTATCCAGTTCCGCGGGTTCCGTTCGCCGGAAAAGGGCGGCGATCCGGGCGAGAAGGACCTTGATGGAGAACGGCTTGGTGACGTAGTCGTCGGCCCCCAAGGCGAAGCCCACCAAAGCATCCGTTTCCTCGCTCTTGGCGGTCAGCATGATCGTGGGGATGGTGGCGGTCAACGGCTCGCGTTTGAGCTGTTGCAGCACTTCGTCGCCGGAGATTCCCGGGAGCATGCGGTCCAGGAGCAGGAGGTCGGGTGGATCGCGCCGGGCGTTCGCGACCGCCTCGCGGCCGTCGGCCACGCATCGGCAGTTGTACCCTTCGCGCTCCAGGTTGAAGCGGAGCATCTTGGCCAGGTCGGCCTCGTCTTCGACAACCAAGATGGTCTTGCCCACGCGCATGGCCTGCGATCCTTTCGGTTCCGACTCAACGGGTATCTTACGCGGTCGACTGTTAGGAGACCATTTGGGTGTTGTTAGTCCGCGGAGAAAGCTGGGGTGCTGGCCGTTTGGGGGTTCGGCGAGGGTGGGGTGATGACCCGCGGGGGATGGTCGGGCCTTCAACTCCCTTTCGACCAGTCGCAAGCTCTTTTCGGGCAATGTGTTACGGTTGGCGGGGGAGGCGGGTATGGAGTTGGGAGGGCGTGGTCCGGTCGGCCGACACGCGAGGTGGACATCAGAGAGCCGCTGGTTGTGTGCCCAGCCAGCGCGGGTCCGGGTTGCGTGCGGCTCGTCGATGCCGCGCCCTGTACTCTTCGCCCGGTTCTTGCGTTTGACCTCGGGTCAACGACTCTCCGGAGGCGATGGGCGAGTCGGGAGTGACGGCATGCTGTAATCTGGTTCCGTGGCAAGGAAGTTGACCGCGAGTGAGCCCAGGGCTCGCGTGCCCACGACCAAGGCGCTCTCATCCACGTAGAAGTCGGGGTTGTGGTTTGGAGCCGCCTTGGCCGGATCCTGATCGCGCGGGGTGATGCCCAGGCCGATGTACATTCCGGGGGCTGCCTTGGCGAAGACGGAGAAGTCTTCGGAGGCCCCGCTCTGCGGCGCCTGGCTCACCTGCCCGTCTGCAGCTCGCCTCAACACCGGCAACATCCGCGTCGTCAGGGCTTCGTCGTTGATGGTCACGTCGTAGAGGCTGGTGATCGAGACTTCTGCCTTCGCGCCTGCGCTCTCGGCGATCTTCTCGGCGGTGACCCGGACATCGCGGATGACCTGCTGGCGAACCTTCTCATGATAGGTCCGAATGGTGCCGGACAGATGCACCGTCTCGGGCACGATGTTGGGTCTGGTTCCGCCGCTGATCACGCCGATGGTCACGACGGCGGGTGAGGCGGTGAGATTGGTTTTCCGGCTGACCACGGTCTGCAGGCCCAAGATGACCTGGGCCGAGGTGGTGATCGGGTCTACGGTGTACCAGGGCATGCCGCCATGGCCCTGCCTGCCGGTGATGGTTATTTCAAGGGTGTCGCTGCTCGCGGTGACCGCGCCGCCGCGGTAGAAGATGTGGCCAGCAGGGCCGGGGCCGACGTGCAGGCCGAAGACGGCGTCCGGCCTGGTTTTCTCGAACACGCCCTCTTCCAGCATCAACCGAGCCCCCCAGGTTTTCCCCGAGGAAGGCGCAAACAAGCTGGATCCCTCCTCCGCCGGTTGGAAGATGAACATAACCGTACCGGGCAGCACGTTCCTCAGCCCAGCCAGGACCTCTGCCGTCCCCATGAGCATGGCGGTATGGGTGTCATGCCCGCAGGCGTGCATGACGTCGACCTCGTTGCCCAGGTACTGAGCCTTGGCCCGGGACGCGAACGGCAGCCTCAGTGGTTCCTTGACCGGGAGGGCGTCCATGTCGGCGCGCAGGGCGACAGTCCGGCCGGGCTTCCCGCCGCTGAGGATTCCCACCACACCGGTCCGGGCCACGCCGGTGCGTACCTCGAGACCGAGACCGCGCAGGTGCTCGGCGACGACACCCGCGGTCCTGTTTTCCTGGTCGCCGAGTTCCGGGTGTTCGTGGATGTCTCTGCGCCACTGAATGACCTTCGGTTCAACGGCCGCAACTCCCCGGCGAACCGCGGCTTCAAGGCTGCTGCTGTCGGCGGGCCGGACAGCGGTGACGAACGTGACCGGTTCCTGGCGGAGCGGCTCCACGGGCATCGCGCCGGAACCCGGCCGGCCGCGCTGATCCTCGGTTGAAGCCGGCGGTTGCGCGGCTGCGGTGAGGGAAACGAGGCCTGTCGCGAGAATCGTCGCCAAGGCACGGACCATGTTCCGCTCCTTAACCGGGATGCTCTCGGACGGCGATGCCCGGCTTCTCCGCCGGGTCGCGGACGGTCATCATACCGCACCGCCTGTTGCTGCTGCCACCATCCCGAATCTGTCCGGCGCGCCATCGTGTGGGTACAGGGTCGGGGTGGTTGGCGCCACCGGGTTGCTCTGTAGAATAGCGGATGAATCGCCGCCGATTGATCGGGCTGCCGGGTGAAACCGTCTGGAAAGCGCTAAACCGAGGTGAGAGAAAGTGTTCGCTTCGGTTGTTCGCCGTCTTCGAGGACGAGGAGTGTCCTATGTTCGAGGGTCGTTCGCGATTGTCGCACGTGGGCGGTGGGTTCCCCGGAGTCGCGGCGGCCGCGCTGGGCCTGCTGGTCATGCTCCTGGGGCGGGTGCCTGCGAGTGCGGCCGCGGAGCACAAGTATGTGGAGCAGACCGGACTGCTGCTGATCTACAAGCACTACGTGAATCACGAGGAGACCAAGCCGGACGGCAGCCATCCTCAACGGCATTTCACTGACACCGAGGTGGAGACGTTCAAGGCCCAGCCGGCGATCATCAGCGACTACTTCTGGCGGGCCTCGCACTTCCGGATTCATCCGAAGCACGTCAAGACGGTGGTTGTGGATGCCGAGCTGACCCAGGCGGACCTCAAGGAGAGCTGGCTCGATGCGGCGCGGGTTCACAGGGATTACTCCGCGGCCGGTCTCAAGGACGGCGATATTCACCTGATCTGGGTGGTGTGGCCGATCGAGCCGACGGACAAGTACTTCAACTGGGCGGGTGGCCTGCCGGGTGCGACCGGGCAGGAGGCGTTCTTCACCAAGACCCGGCTGGACGTCAGCGCCTACGAGCATGGTCGCGACATCTCGCAGGCCCATTGGACGATGCTCCATGAGCAGCAGCACGTCTATGACGATACGTTCGGCATTGTGTCCGGCAAGGGGTGGGGCGATCATCCTTATCGTAACCCGGACGTTGCGGCGGAGAACATGCCCTGGCCGGTGGACAATGCCGCCAGCGGGAACTTCCTGATGTCGGTCGAGGTTCCGGAGAGGGACTGGTTCGATCTCGTGCCCCCGTACATGACGCACAAGACGCTGCCGGACAAGGACGGGGACGGGCTGCCGGACAGCGGTGAGGTGCCGGTTTCAGAGCAGAAGCTCGGCACGCGATGCAGTGATCGGGCTTCCGACCGGGACTCCGACGGCGACGGGATCAGCGATCGCGACGAGGCGATGGGCGATTACTCCGGCGGGTACGACCCCACCTCGGCCGATACCGACGGCGACGGGATTTCAGACGGCGTGGATTTTGTTCCGCGGTGTCCGAGCGTCAACTGGCTGCCGCGGAAGACGGCCACGCTGGACGGCACGATCGGGAAAGACGAATACGCGGAGTTCTCGACCTTCAGGTACGACGCCGGCCTGTCGGGCAAGATGTACGCGGCTTGGGAGGAAGGCAAGCTCCACCTGGCAGCGGCGATCGAGGACGACGAGATCGTGGTCGGCCAGAAGGAGAGCGACAATCCTGATGATCCGAGGAACGACGGCCTGCAGTGGATGTTCGATATCGACGGCGACGGGTATGTCGCGACCAAGGCGGACCTCGGCTTGCTGAACTACGTCGTCTGGATCATGCCCGCCGGCGAGGATGGTAATACCACGGTTTACTTCTATGAACATCTTGAGGGTGCCGGCTGGTGTGAGAAGCGCAGGGCCGCGAACAACGGCATCACCGCCAGGTACATGGTTCGCGCGGGGGGCTATGACGTTGAGGTCTGCATTCCGGAGAGGGCTTTGCCCGGTGCCACGCTGAAGTTGGGCCGCGGTCTGCGCTTCGCCCAGTACGTTCTGGACTGCGACGGTGGCAGGACGGTTCGCTGTGATGCCGCCTTGCCGCACACCTACGACATGAACGTGCCCTACTTCATGAAGGTCGAGTTGGGTGATCCGTTCGGCAAGAGGGCGATGGCTGCCAGGATGGCGCCTCCGACACCCGACCCGCCGACCTTTGCCGTCAAACCGCACTGGGCAGGCGACAAGATCGTCATGACGGCCACCGCGGGCAAGGCCGGCGACGGCCGGGTGGAGTACTGTTTCGTGGAATGCCTCGGTCAGCCGGGCCGCAAGTGCAGCGGCTGGACCACGGATCTCACGTTCGAGGTCACCGGTGCCGACCCGAAGGCGGAATACCGCTACGGCATTTACATGCGTGATGCCGCGGGCCAGGTGACGTCCTGTGGGGCCGAGACGTGCGCGGCGAAGATCCCCCATCCGAAGAAGGAGGAGTAGAGGGGCGACCGGCGAGGCGAGCGATTGCCGCCTTTTCGGAGGGAAGCGTGCGGATTCCAGGGCGTTGCCCTGACCCCCTGCTGTTCGCTAAGATAGAGGTGAGTCGCATGTGAAGCCGAGGCCGTGGATCGGTGGCGTTTGACCGATAACGCATCAGGAGGGTGAATCGTGCCAGTAGCACTCACGTTGGCGATGTGGGCGGCGAGTCTCGTTCCGGCCGGCTATCCGGGCCTTGTGATTCCCATCGATCCGATGCAATCGCGGGTCGACCTGACCATCTGCTCGACACTCCAGGGTCTCCAGAAGTGTGACACGGATAGTTCCACGCTCAGCGGCTACTGCACGGTGGATCTGGACTCCCGTTCGGCGCCGACCACCATTTCCTTGCAGGATTTCGATGCCCGGGCCGACAGGAACATGAGCTGGCAGCTGAGCTACGGATGGCTCGGCAAGGTGGACATCAGCGCGACCGGCATCCGCTTCTATCACGCTCAACCGGGGATACAGCCCTTCTGGTTGCTGGGTGCCGAGGGGGACTTCACGGTGTACCAGGCGCCCTATTTCAAGGAAGGGTTGGTGGTGTACACCGCCACGGGCCTGGTCTGCACGCTGCTGCAGGGTATGGATCTGCCCTGCAACGACACCAAGGATCTCGCCGCGGAGCCGGTCGACACCGAGGACATCTCGGGGACAGCTGTCATCCGTGACGGGGTCCTGACCTTCGCAGTGTCGGTTCCGGTTCAGGTTTACATCGACCCCGAAAATCCCGACACCGGCGAGGTGACCGGGATGGCCTATCTCACCGGATCGGTTCAGATTCCGGTTCCCTGCGACTTCGACGACGATGGGGATGTGGATCTCGGTGATTTCGGGCATCTGCAAAGGTGCCTGAGCGGTCGTGAGGTTCCCCAGACCACTTCCGGGTGCGAGGACACTCCCCTTGACTCCGACACCGACGTTGACGGCGACGATGTGGCCTTGTTCGTTCAGTGCCTTTCAGGTGCCGACATTCCCGGCGACCCTGACTGCCTGACGGGGAGCGGGCGGTGAGCCGCCTTCGGCTGTGGCGGGACTTTTCGGGCGGCGCGTGATCCTGGGTGATGAGTGTTGGCGATCGGCAGCGGTCTTGTTTCTGGCGGAGCCGCCCCGGGTCGTGGTTCCTTCGATGGTCGCGATCTGCGGGAAGGGGCACAAGGCGTATTGGCTTCCGCCGGGGAAGGCGATGAACAGCCGGTTCTTCATGACGACGGCGATCAGGCCACCGCGATTAGCTTGGCCTCCTTCTCGCCATCG
The DNA here is from genome assembly GCA_022711465.1 of Planctomycetota bacterium. Classification (GTDB taxonomy): domain Bacteria; phylum Planctomycetota; class Phycisphaerae; order UBA1845; family PWPN01; genus JAGNEZ01. The sequence goes on from JAKLEZ010000002.1 coordinate 364,596, forward strand.
AGCATCCGCTCCACGCTGGGACGAACCTGCTTCTCACGCTCCAGGCAGGCCTCCAATCCTGCCTCCACGCACCGCCATGCAGGTTTTCGATGGCCCGAACCGCCGCCCCCGGCGCCTTGGCTGACCGCGAGTCCTTCAGCTTGGGACCCTTCCTGGCCTCGTCTATCGCTGGCAAGATGTTGGCGTGCTGAATCCTATACCCCCCCGCCTTGCCCACCCGTACCATTTGTTCCGTCTCTGACGCTCCTCGTCATCCAGCCGAACGATATGCTCCTTCATGCCGATCCTCCTTGATCATGGGCACCATCCCCATCAGGAGTATCGGCAGGACCGCGTGCTCACCCGCACAATCGGGTGTGGCGGAGCAGTAGGCGCAGCAAGGAAACGGCTGTATTATGATAGCACAAGGTCGGGCGGCGTAGCCGCGCCGGCCTGTCTGGGCAATCTCAGGTGCTTGCCGCGCAGCAATTGTTGCGTTCGACCGCCGATTCTGCACTTCGTTGCGAAAGGAGAAAACCCCGTGAAAACCGCATATCGCCACATCGTGTTATGGTCTGCTGCCGTTGTGCTCCTGTCTTTGCTGGCCTGGGTGCCATCCGCCCCGGCTCAGCCCCCCGATCCATCGAAGATTGACAAGGTCAAGAAGGTACAGGACAAGCACACCGATGCCCTGTTGGCCCTGCCTGATGTCGTGGGGACCGCCACTGGCTTGGACGCCAACGGTCAGCCGGTGGTCAAGGTCTTTGTCAAAAAAGCCGGGGTGGCCGGTATTCCGGCGAAGCTGGACGATGTGTCCGCTGTTGTCGAGGTCACGGGCGAGATCGTCGCGCGCCTCGAGCCAGAAAGACCTGCCCCCCTCGGTTCCTCATCTGGCAGCGAGCGGCTCAAGAAGATCAGGAAGAAGTGGTATTGCACCGGGGGCACGCTGGGCGCTCGGGTCACGGATAACAGTTACTGGTATGCGCTCAGCAACAACCACGTCTATGCGTTGGAGAATGCAGGGATTGTGGGGGATCTCATTCTGCAGCCGGCGCGGATCGACATGACGAAGCAGGCATGCGGGTCGGACCAGGAAATCGGCGACGCGGTGATAGGCAATCTCTCCGCATTCGTTCCGATTACGTTCAAAAGGACCGCCAAGAACGAGGTCGACGCAGCCCTGGCCCTCATCCAGAACGGGAGCACCTTGCCTACGGCTTTAGTGGCTAACCGGAGTCTGTCTTACAGGTTAAGCACGGAAACCACTCCACCCGCTCTCACAATGAAGGTCAAGAAGCACGGCCGGACGACCGGCTTGACGAAGGGAACCGTCGAAGGGGTTAATGTCACCGTGTTAGTCAGGTATGACTCAGGTGTCGCGAGGTTCATCAACCAGGTCCAGATCACGGGCAGTGATGACAGCTCTTTCAGCGATGCAGGCGATTCCGGTTCCCTGATCGTGACCGACACAGGGGCCAGTGTGAACCAGCTCGAGAAAGCCGTGGCCCTACTGTTCGCGGGCAGTAATACGACGACTTTCGGCAACCCTATCGATAAGGTCCTGACACTACTCGGGGTGGTTATTGACGGTAAACCGCCGGCTGAAGCACCCTGACCCGTCCGCCGATGGGGCTTTGACGAGCTCAAAGGCCAAATTCTCGTTGTGGCGACTGGCCTCGATCACGGCGGTGGTGGCGGTGGTGGCGGGTCCATGCCCTCCGGCATGCGGCCGTGGGACCGCTTCGGGGTGCACTTATGTCTGCAAAGAGCATTGAGCAGGTTCTACAAGAACACACCGGGTGGCTACTGGAGCTTCCCGGCGTGGTGGGAACTGCCATTGGCCTGCGCGGGAGCCAAGGGTGCATCAAAGTGCTCGTGGTGAAGCAGGGTTCTGACTTGGCTGCCAGGATTCCCGCTTCGCTCGATGGCCACCCGGTGGTGGTCGAGTCGGTCGGCGAAGTGCGGGCCCTCGAGGAGCATTGAGGCGGCGTATGTCTGTCGCTTTTTCGGAACAGGGGGAGTCTTTGCGCGTTCCGGCCAGCACGAGCCAACAATCGCGTTGCTCTGTTGTCATCGGCTCATTCATTCGCCACTGGGGATCATCTTGCGGCACCGGGCACGGCTTCACACTCCAAATCTCGGCCGCGTATTCCGCAATCGTGCGATCGCTGGTGAGAATCGAAACGGGGACGAGATCGGACCAGGGACGCTGACAGATACTTAACGAGCTACGTCCCCGTCTCCAATCTAAATACTTCATTGACCCCAGCGGGATTCGAACCCGCGTTATCGGCGTGAAAAGCCGGTGTCCTAGGCCTCTAGACGATGGGGCCGCCGGTCTCGCGGGATTGGCCGCGAGAATCTACAGATCTTTGAGTATATGGGCTAGCGGCAATGCGATCAACTCGGATGACGGATCGGACGGATCCGGCGGGGGGTGTGGGGGTGCGAAGGGGCCCTGGCAAGGCCTCTCGGTCGGGGTGCGGGCGGCACGAGCCTGAGGAGAGGCTGTCCGTCCCATCCGGCCGGCGGATCGGGAGGTCGGGAGGCAACGCAGGAATCGGCGGTCTTCCCGGGCGGAGCCGGTTGGATTGAGAGGCAGGGGCCCCGAGCACAAGGGGGCGGCGTTTGGCCAGGCTCCCTAGCTCCCAGGGGCTCGCCGGTACTCATTCTGCCTCGCGGATGAAGTTGACCAGGTCGTCGAAGAATTGGTCGGGTCGGACCTCGAACTCAAGGGTGTGATGGGCCTCTGGGTACTCGATAATCTCGCGCTGGGGCCAATGTAGTTCGCGTACGAACTCCTTGGTTCGCGCATTGCGGATGATCCGATCCTGGCCGCCCAGGAAGACTCGCAAGGGGCAGCCGCCGCAGGTCACGCCTTCGGCGTGGGATCCTGCTTTCAGCGAGTCGGCGTCTGGGCGTTTCAGTGTCTCGGTGTCTTCCTTGGGGGACCCTTCGCGGCCACCGGCCGTCGGCTGTTGGCCTTGTCGGGCGTACCGATCCAGCTTTCGCGACGCGAGGAGGAACGCAGCGGTTACTGTGCGAAGTGCCAGGGGATCGTTGCGGATGAACGCCTGCCTGGCCGGATTGGCGGTGAACATCTCCGGATCGTTGAGCGGAATGTCGAACGCCGCGTGGCGGTTGGTGATGGCCGACCAGCCGACGCGGATCTTCTGGGCGAGTGGAATATCAACCTTGGGGAACAGGCCGGGGGCGATCAGAGCGAGGCTTGTGACCCTGGCGGGCAGATAGCGGTACAGGGCGAGGGCCAGTTTGCCGCCCCAGCTGACCCCGACCACATGGAACCGGCTCAAGCGGGTCCGGATGTGCAGTTCATCCATGCCCTCGGCGGCATCGCGGAGCAATCGCCAGGCGGAAGGCGTGTGTCCGCGCTCGATCTCGTTCCGCCCGCTTCCGCGGCGATCGGGAAGTAGTACCGCATAGCCCGCCTCGGCCAGCCGCTGGGCCGAGGTCTCGAACCACAATCCGTGCGACTGAATCCCATGCAGATACAGAACGGCTCCGCGTGTTTCGCGAGGGTGCCACAGCCGGGCATGGGCTTCGTAGAGGTCCGCATACCGGATTCGAATCGACTCCATCTCGACCATGGCGGCATGGTAGGGCAAAAGACCGGAAGCTGAAACAAGGGGGGTTGCAGGACGGGTGGAGGTCACGAGGACGGGGTCGGTCGAGTCGCACGATGCTCGGGCATGGGGCGTTCTGGTGGGCAGGTGAGCGGTCACTCGCCAGCGCGGGGCCCACGGCGCGGGTTCTGCCCGGGGGGCGTTTTGCGCATTCAGGTCGTTTTTTTGTTGCGTAATTCGGTGTCAGGGTTAATATAATACGTCAGAACGACAGGATCCCGGGTGGCGGCTGTTCTGCGTGGTCCAAAGGGGGCATGTCGGCTGGGCCGAAGCCTGCGGGGCGGCTCACGGAAAGCGGCGTCCTTGCGGCCTGGGTCGATGGCGAACCTGCGCAGGGGTCTTGACGTCTCGGAGACGAGAAGCCGATGACATAATTCCTTTCGGCTTCGTGGCTTGTGATACACTGCAGGGTCTCGGGCCGCGGTGAGGCGGTCTTTTGAGGGACGACTGGCGGCAGGGAAGCGCCCCAACTGGTTCCCTGCCGTGTGTTTGGCTTCGCCGGGGCGGTCGCCGGGAGGGATGACCGCGGGTCGGCTCCCGGGTTGCTGGAGAATGGGGCAAACGCCCCCATGCAGAAATGTAACCGGACTGGAACCCTCTGGTGTTCCGATCCTTACTTGTGGTATAGTGGAATCAAGCGGAATGGACCCAGCCAAATCGGGAGAAGGTGAAATGACTCTGTGGACTAGGTGTAGGATGCCGGAAGCACCACTTAGGGTAAAGGCTCGTCAACGATCGAAGGGCTTCACCCTGATCGAGGTGTTGGTGGTCGTGGCGATCATCGCACTGCTGCTGTCGGTGCTCCTGCCGTCTCTCTCGCAGGCTCGCGAGCAGGCCAAGCGCGTGGTGTGTCTGACCAACATGTCGAACATGCCCAAGGCGACATTGACTTTCGCCACCGAGCACCGAGGTTTCGCCCAGCTCATCGGCACCTACCAGGAATGGCCGGTCGTCGATGCGAACTACACCAAGTACGAGTATCAGAACGGCTTCTTCAGCCACGGCATGATTGCGGGTACGACAAACTGGCTGAAGCCATGGCCGATCGCCTACGCCAAACAGCTGGGTCTTTCCGGGTACAAGCGGGCTGAGCAGTATTTTGAGGAGGCGGCCCAGGGAAGCAAGGAAGCCTCATACTACTACAAGAAGTTCGGTCGGGTTGAGGTGCTCGTGTGCCCCTCGGACAAGGATCCGGTCAACAACGTCTGGTCTCCGACGGGTGGCTCTGTCGTTGGTGCCGTTTCCTATGCGGCCAACGAGGACGTATTCGGGATCTCGGATCCGACGACGAATCCGAGGGAGGGTCAGCCCTGGTCGGAGGACCCGAAGACCCACGTGGGGCGGAGCGGCGACGAGACGCCGACCCGTGCCAAGCGGCTAGAAGGGGACATGGGCAAGATTGTCCGTCCCAGTGAAGTCGTGTTGTACTGTGATGGCGGCAATGAAGACGCCTCCAACGAACCCGCGCTGCTGATCACCAACAGCGGTTCGATGAATGGGCCGTACCTTGAGAACTACGAGTGGGTGTGGGGTCGCCTGCCGCACTACCGGCACAGTCCCAAAGGCGGGCTCGCGGTGGCATTCGCGGACGGCTCCGGCAAGTACGTGCAGCCGATCGAGTGGAAGAAGAGAGGCAACGTGCCGTACGTGAAGCGGTATGCTCCTCGCGTTCGCGTCTCGCCTTATCCGGTGGGCATCCTGACGAAGGAGCAGCCGTGACGCGGTGGTTGGTGGTGATGCCGGCCCTCGCCTCTGCCGTTCTGGGGCGGGGTCCGGGCAAGTGAGCCGAGAGAATACCGAGCCCCGGAGTTCTGCCGGGGCTCTTTTTTTGCGCCGAAGGTGGGCCACGGCTAGTGGCCGCCGCTGCCGGCTTCGTCTGGGTGAGGGAAAGGAACGGGGCGAGTCCCGGGATGGATTCGCCTCCTTCGCGCACGAGCTTCCGGACGGTGGTTGGGCCGGTTACTTCTTCTCCTCGAACTCGGCGTCGATGACGTCGTCGTCCTTTGGAGCGGAGCCGGTCGCGGTCGATCCGGCGGTCGCGTCGGGCTGGGCGGCACCCGCGGCTCCGGCCTTCTTGGCGGCCTCCTCGTACATGATCTTGCCGATGGTCTGCGAGGCGGTGGCCAGCTGTTCCATGGACTTGCGGATGCTGTCCTTGTCGTCGCCCTTGGCCGCCTCCTTGAGCTGATTGAGGGCCGCCTCGATCGAGCCTCGCTCGTTCGCGGGGACTCGGTCGCCGTACTCTTTCAGCGTTTTCTCTGTCTGGTAGACGAGATTGTCGGCCTGGTTCTTGAGGTCGACCAGTTCGCGGCGAGCCTTATCCTCGGCGGCGTGGAGTTCGGCCTCCTTGCGCATCCGCTCGACCTCTTCCTTGTTCAGGCCGGAGCTGCCCTCGATGCGGATGGACTGGGCCTTGCTGGTGGCCGTATCCTTGGCGGACACGTTCAGAATGCCGTTGGCGTCGATGTCGAAAGTGACCTCGATCTGGGGCATGCCGCGCGGTGCCGGCGGGATACCGGCCAGGTTGAACCGGCCCAGCGAGCGGTTGCCGCTGGCCAGCTCGCGTTCCCCCTGGAGCACGTGAATGGTGACCTCGGTCTGGTTGTCGGCCGCAGTACTAAACACTTCCTTTCGGCTGGTCGGGATGGTGGTGTTTCGTTCGATGAGCTTGGTCATGACTCCGCCGAGTGTCTCGACGCCGAGTGAGAGCGGGGTGACATCGAGGAGGACGATGTCATCCTTCTCGCCGGTGAGAACCGCGCCCTGGATGGCTGCACCCACCGCGACGACCTCGTCCGGATTGATGCTCTTGTTCGGTTCCTTTCCGAAGATCTCCTTGGCGAGTTGCTGGACGGCTGGCATGCGGGTTGAGCCGCCGACCAGAACGACCTCGTCGATGTCTTTGGGTGAGAGCTTTGCGTCCTTGATCGCCTTCATGACCGGGCCGCGGCATCGTTCGGTCAAGTCTCGGGTGAGATGCTCGAACTTGGCTCGAGTGAGTGTCTCCTGCAGGTGTTTGGGACCGCTCTGATCGGCCGTGATGTAGGGCAGATTGATGGTCGTCTCCTGAAGGCTGGACAGCTCGCACTTGGCCTTTTCGCAGGCCTCCTTCAGTCGCTGCAGGGCCATGGCGTCCTTGCGGAGATCGATGCCTTCGCGTTTGCGGAACTCTTCGGCCACGTAGTTGATCAGCACCTCGTCGTAGTCGTCGCCGCCGAGGTGGGTGTCGCCGTTGGTGCTGAGGACCTCGAAGACGTTGTCGCCGATGTCCAGAATGGAGATGTCATATGTGCCGCCGCCCAGGTCGAAGACGGCGATCTTCTCGTTTTTCTTCTTTTCGAGACCGTAGGCCAGGGCTGCGGCCGTGGGCTCGTTGATGATTCGCTCCACTTTCAGGCCGGCGATTTCGCCGGCGTCCTTGGTGGCTTGGCGCTGGGCATCGTTGAAGTAGGCCGGGACGGTAATGACCGCCCGGGTTAACGTTTCGCCCAGGTAGTCTTCAGCGGTCTTCTTCAGATCGCGAAGGATCATGGCCGAGATTTCGGGCGGGGTGTAGGTTTTGCCGCGGACATCGACCTTGACCAGATCGGTCTCGCCGCCGACGACCTTGTAGGGAACGATTTTCTCCTCGGAGTGGACCTCGTTGTGTCGGCGGCCCATGAAGCGTTTGATGGAGAACACGGTGTTGGTCGGGTTGGTGACCTGCTGGTGCTTGGCGATCTGCCCGACGAGTTGTTCGCCCTTCTCGGTGAAGCCGACCACGGACGGAGTCAGACGAGACCCTTGGGCGTTGGTGAGCACCTTGGGCGAATCGCCTTCCATGATCGCGACGACCGAGTTGGTGGTTCCCAGATCGATCCCGATGATCTTCGACGACATCACGCTTGCTCCCTCTGCCGCGGTCCCGCGCGCCGGCGATCCCAATCGCCCGTCCGTCGCCTGCCGACTCGCCGGGGCTGCGTTTGCGTGCAGCCTGGAGGCGCGCCTTGGGCGCAGCTAGTGAAAAGTCTGAATGCAAGAGCGGTGCCATCTGGTCTTCGACGGAGGCTCTTTGTCTTAACCTTTTTCCCTACACCTAGTTGCGGCTTCCTGCCGATGAAAGGGCACGTGTCATCCCTGCCAGAGTGGCAGAACCGTGGATCTCAGGTTTGGCACATCCTGCAACTGAGGTAGAATGCCGCCATGTCCATGGCTCCTAGCCGTTTCGAGACCTTGGAAGGGCAGGGGATGCCCGGGGTACGTCAGCTGTCCGTCTTTCTGGACAACCGGGTGGGGCAACTCCTGCGTCTCAGCCAGCTCCTTGACGCGGAGCGGATTCGCATACTCGGCCTGTCGGTGATTCCCGCCGCCGAGTATGGGGTTGTTCGCATCATCTGTGACAACCCGGACGAGGCTCGCCGGGTCCTGCAGGCAGGCGGTTTCGCGTGCGGAGGCACGGAGGTGGTGGTGGTGAAGATACCGCCGGGGCAGCGGGGCTTGCTCTCTGTCTGGCAGTGTCTATTGAGCAGTGAGACGAACATTGCCTACTGCTACCCCTTGCTGCCGACCAGTCTGGGCTCGGCCCTGGTGCTGGCCGTGGACAACGTCGAGATCGCCACGGATGCCCTGCTGCGGAACAAGTTTGAGGTTCTCAGCGAGGCGGACCTTCACAGCGACCTTTAGCCTTCGACAGATGGGTGGCATCCCGCCGGGTGGCCGTACCGGGCTCATTCCTGCCATTCTGGCCGGTTGCAGACGGTCTGGTCTCGCGGCAACTGCTGTCCTGGCAAAGGGTTAAGCGCATTCGGTGATTGGCACTGGGCTTGCAGGCTTTGCGAGCCGTATATAGGGTGAGCCGACGGAGGAGTGTTCTCTGGGCGGCGGACGGATGTAAGAAGCTGAAAGCAGGAGCTTTGAACGATGTTCGGTTGGATTGACCCGATGTATTTGCTCTACGTGGGATTGCCTGGCCTTCTTCTGGGGCTGTACGCGCAGTGGAAGGTGAAGTCCGCGTTTGCCCGCGGCAGCCAGATCGCGTCGGAACGAGGCTGGACCGGGCAGCAGATCGCTCAGCGGATTCTGGATGCCAACGGCATTGACGATGTATCCATCGAGCCGGTGGAAGGCCATCTGAGCGACCACTATGACCCCAGGCACAAGGTGTTGCGGCTGAGCCCGGACGTGTATCACGGTCGCTCGCTTGCGGCCGCGGGTGTAGCCGCCCATGAGGTCGGGCACGCGATCCAGCACGCCCGCGGATATGCGCCTTTGGCGATACGCAACAGTGTGGTGCCGATGGCCAGTTTCGGCTCGGGTTTCGGAATGACCTTGGCTTTCCTGGGCATCGGCATGGGCTTCACGGGCATGGCGGCCGTGGGTGTTGCGCTCTTCACCATGGTGGTGGTTTTCCAGGTCGTCAACCTGCCGGTTGAGTTCAACGCCAGCACGCGGGCGCGGCAGACGCTGGTGGCCAACGGGCTGGTATCGGTGGCGGAGGACCGTGAGGTGGGCCGCGTTCTACGCGCCGCGGCGATGACGTACGTCGCCGCGACGATCAGTGCCATCCTGACCCTGGTTTATCTCCTGATCCGATCGGGCTTGCTGGGTGGCGCCAGTCGGGACCAGGACTAGGCTGCCCGGTTGCGACGGTGGCCGTGCCGGAGAGGCCGCAGCGGATGGATAACCGACAGAGCCAGCCTGGACGCAGCGGGCCGCCGACGGGGGTTCTCCATCGTTACCTGGCATTGGGCTTGCTGGTGACCGTCATTCTGGGCGGTACCTTCGCGATGGCGAGATCCAGGACCGACCTGGGTCAGTGAGTCACCTGTGCAGGTACTACCAGGAGCAGGTGCTCGTCGTCCGGCCTGCGGCCTCGGCCCCGGCGGACAGCGGATCCGAGTGACGGTGATGAAACACGTTCCGGGCAAGGTGCCAGGGGCGAGCGCGGGCCTGTGGTCGTTATTCCTCGAAATCGAACTGCAGACCGATCAGGTAGCCCTTCGGGATCTTCGTGCAGTGGCGGATCACGCCCTTGCCGTAGAATGAGGCTTCGGGAAAGTGGCAGGCGAGCTCGACGCGCGTGCCGGGTTCGAAGGACGCGTCGGCGATCATGCCCAAGCCGTTGGTGCTCAGGTTGTGGCAAGTTGCGTAGAAGCGTTCGCGCCCATCGCCGCCCGCTGGCCAGAGTTCGACCTGGCCCGGAAAGGGCCAGCGGACGCTTCGGCGGAGGTCATGACCAGCATATAGATCGGCTGACGGTCCGGCCAGTTTCCTGCGGGCTTTGAGCAGACTGGCCACGCGTTTCGGCGTCAGCTTGACGATCTCTTCGGTCTTCATGTTATGCCTCCAGGACTCAGTATACGATTCACTCTCTGAGTGGGGCGGTGGTTTCTCGCCGTAAGACCGGTTGCCTGCCGATCAGCAAACTCGAGAACGGCGTCATTATCGCCACTCCGCCGCCGACCGGAGCACAGTTCAGGGGTGGCAGGGCGGCCGGCAGCTCGGGCTGATCATCCGAGTTCGCCTCTTCGGCGGCATTCTGGCCGGTGGGTTCCTGATGGCCACCGTCCGGGCCGGCAGGCGGTGTTGTGGTCGGCGACAGAATGGCCGCGCTGTCCATGCGAGGAGACTGTCTCATAGAAGACGTATCGGTCCTGGCAAAAAAGGACTTGAGGTGGCTGAAGGTGTTATCGGATGTGTGGCCGCCCCCGTCGCCGAGACCGCGGGGCGGATCACGCGGGGCGATGGCGCGCGGCCTTGGTCAAGGCTGGACCTCGCCGGCTCGCCCACGGGGCAGCATCATCACTGCCTATTGCCGCACTTCTTCAGGCCAGTCGTCGGGCCGCGTCGCGCACTGTAGCAGGGCTGGCCAGATGGACAGGGCAAACCTTGGCGCAGGCTTGGCAGTCTCCGCACCGTGCGGCGAGGCCCGCGAAATCGACGCCCATGGCGGCGTACTCGGCGCGGGCGTGATCAGGCCAGCCGTATTCGTCGTTGTACATGCGGAAGCGCATCAGGTCCGCCACGGGCAGGCCCTGCGGGCAGGACTTGGTGCAATCGCCGCACATCATGCAGGCCCCGGACCGGGTGCGGAGGAAGTCGACGGCGGCCTGCTTGTCGGCCGGGCGGGTGTGAGGTGACTTGAGGGCCAGCTTGGCGATCATATCCACCTGGTCAAGCGTGCTGACGCTGGTGAGCACGCTGTCCGCGCCCGCCCCCAGCACCAGCTTGGCGTGGGGCAGAAAGACGTTCTCGCCTTTTGTGGTCGCCTCCTGGGCGCCGCTCTTCATCGCAAGGACACCGACGCCTTTTTCGCGGAGAGCCTTGAGGTTCTTCAGGAATCGCTCGCCCTTCTCGGCGGCGTTCTCTGCCCTGCGGCCGCTGGCTCCAGGAATCATAGCCATGGACAGCAGGGCCATGTCAAAGTACTTCGGCGCCCTCTCGATGACCATTTCGAGGGTACCGTTCATGTCCTTGTGGCAGACGAATCCGGTGTAACGGACCTTGCCCTTCTTCTTCAGCTTGTCCTGCTGCTTCTGGATGGCTTCCAGGCGGGCGAGATCGGGCTCGTGCAGTTCGGTGAGGGCCGCCTCCGCGTGTTCGACGTTGAGCGTCTTGAGCAGGTCGTCAATCTCGTTCTCCCGGTCGGGATAGTAGCTCTTGATGCACAGGAAGACCTTGTCGCGGTAGCTCTTGTCGGCCTTGAACAGATCGCCGACCGAGCGGATGGCCCTGCCACCACCGTAGTTGGCCGCGGTGTGCACGAGGTTGACACCGCGATCGATGGCCAGTTTGAGGATCCGGGTGCCAAGCTTATCGCCTATTCGGATGCTCCCGAAGCTGATCAGGGTGACCGGGAAACCGGTCCTGCCGAGCACGCCGGCCGGCAAGAGAGGTTTCATGGCGGCAGCTTCGGGAGCGGCCAGGGCGCTTGTGGCCAGGGCCCCGATTCCCGTGGCCGCCGCACCGGCCGCTGTGGTCCGAAGAAACGCCCGCCGCGTGAACTGTTGGTTCTTTTCTCGATCCATGCTCGGGTTCCTTTCCTGCGTTGTCCTGTGGGCTCACCCCGTTTTCGAAACCCCGTGCCGGCCGCTCCGTATTCTAACACGCCTGGTCGCCAGGTTGAACAAAGGTCTCGGGTCGTCTGTTCCTGGCCGGCCCTGGGGGACGACCTTGGGGGAGGACGGGTGACTGGCGGTGTTGGGCCCATGCGATAGGCGGGGCGGCTATCCATTCTTGTAGATCAGGTAGGCGCCGGTGATGGCCAGTAAGCCGTAGATGACCGGCCGGAATGCGGTGGCCGGCAAGCGCTTGTTCAGCGCCGCGCCCAGCCAGACGGTGAGCGGTGCAAACGGCACCAGCCAAAGACTCTTGATCAGTGTATCGGCGGTAATGACGTGGTTTTGCACGAGGAAAGGGATCTTCACGGTGTTGAAGACGAAGTAGAACCTCGCGGCCGTGCCTACGAAGACCCGTTTGTCCATGTGCTGCAGGAGGAAATAGATCGTGGTCACCGGCCCGGCCGCATGGGCGACCATGGTGCTGATCCCGGCGGCCAGGCCGAACGGCGACGCGGCCAGCCATCCGGGACGCCAGCCGTGCTGCAGGTCGCCGGGTGTTTCCTTCGCCTCCCTGCGCACCAGGAGGGCTCGGATCGGATCAAGAACGACAAACGCCACCGACAGGACGCCGACGATCAGCTTGAGAAGGCGGGCATCGAGCCTGTCGAGCAGGAACCAGCCGGCGACGAGGCCCGCCAGGACCCATGGAGCGATGGTGATCAAGGGCTGGATCCGCCACTCCTTCGGATAGTGTCGCAGGGTGAAGACGTCGAGCAAGACAAGGATGGGGGCCCACATTCCCAAGGCGAACCTGGCTGGGAGGACGAACAACAGCATCGGGAAGGCCAGCGATCCGACGGCCGCAAAACCGCCCTTGTCGGCGCCGGTCAGGAGCAAGGCCGCGCCGACGACCAGAAGGTACGTCGTGGGTGCAGTCTCGAGTCCCTCCGGCAGAATCCAGTTCATGCGAGGTCGGTTCCCTTAGAGCGGCAGGTTGCCCTACGCGGATCGGGCGGTGCGGCGCCTCCCTGCCAGCAGCCACTTGCCGCCGATGACAGCGAGGTACATGCCGCCGGCCAAGGCGATGGTTGTCGCTCCGGGGGGAAGCTCCGGGCCGTAGCTGATCGCAAGACCGACCGTGGTCAGGGCGGCGCTGATCATCGTGGCCAGGAGCATCATCTGCCACAGGCGGCTGGCGAAGTGCCCGGCGACCGCCACCGGCAGGGTGAGGAGAGCGATCACCAGGACCAGGCCGACGACCGTTACCAGGACGACCACGGTCAGGGCGGTGAGGCACAGCAGCAACAGGTAGTAGAACTCGACCGACACTCCACGGAGCCGAGCGAACTCCTCGTCGAAGCAGACGGCCAGGAACTTGTTATAGAAGAGAAGTCCCACCGCCACGACCATGATGTCCAGGCCGCCGATGAGGATGAGGTTCTCCCGCGAGACCAGCAGGATGTTGCCGAACAAGTAGCTCATCAGGTCTTCGTAGTATCCCGGCGTACGGGCGATGAACAAGATGCCCACGGCCATGCCGATGGCCCAGAGGGCGCTGATCACCGTGTCCTCGCGTTCGCGGGCCCGAAGGCTGACCAGGCCGATGGTCAGCGCGGCGGCGACCGCGGCCACAACCGCGCCGTGAAGCGGCTCGAGCCAGGTCCAGCCCTGAACGGTGTGCAGGTAACGGGCGGCGCCCATTCCTCCGAGAATGCAGTGGGCCACGCCGCCGGCGATGTAGGTGATCCTGCGTGTCACCACGTAGCTGCCCACGATCCCGCAAGCCACGCTGGCGATGATGCCCGCCAGGAGAGCATGGCGAAGGAGCGTGTTGGCTCCCAGTGCGTCGAAGAACTCGATCATGTGCCTCCCTCCGGGCGTGGCGCGCCGACGTGATGCAGCAGACGAACCTCCCGGCCGTACATGTCGGCCACGGCCCGCTGCGTCAGCTCCCTGGTCGCATGCATATGCACGGTGCGGTTGACACAGACGACGGTCTTGAAATGAACGGACACGAAGCCGATGTCGTGGGAGACAATCATGATCGTCAATCGTTCGTTCAAGCGGCGGAGCAAGGCGTAGAGATCATCCTGGACGGCCGGATCGAGGTTAGCCGTCGGCTCGTCGAGCAGCAGGATCTCCGGTTCGCAGGCCAGGGCTCGGGCAATGAGTACCCGCTGCCGCTGCCCGCCGGACAGCTCGGAGAACGCCCGACTGGCCAGATGGCCGAGTCCGACCTCCGCCAACGCCCGACCGGCAACGGTCCGGTCGGCTCGCCGGTACGCGCCCAGGAGGGGGGCCTGGCCGAGACGGCCCATGAGCACGACGTCCATGACGCTGACCGGGAAGCGGGGGTCGAGCTGGGCGTGCTGGGGCATGTAACCGATCCGGCAGCGGGCCCGCTCCGGCGATTCGCCGAGGATGCTCACCGTGCCGCGCTGGGGGCGGATGAGGCCGAGCATGAGCCGCAGCAGCGTGGTCTTGCCGCCGCCGTTCGGCCCGATCGCGCACACGAAATCGCGCGGCGGTATGGCCAGGGTGACGCTGGAGACGACGGGTGGTCCGTCGTAGGAGAACGTGACATCCCGAAGCTCAATGACCGGGTCCACTTTCACTGGCTGCTTCCCGCGCTGACGCCCGCCAAAGCCATCTCGATCTTCCTGCTGATGTCGACCAGGTTGTCGAGGTACTTCTCTGCGAGAGGATCCATGACGACGACCGCGCCCCCGATGGCCTGAGCCACGGCCTCGGCGCTCTGGCGAGTGAACTGGGGCTGCACGAAGATCAGCCGGACGCCGGTTCTCTTCGCTCTGGCGATGAGCTCCTCCAGGTGCTTGGCCGATGGCTGTTTGCCGCCGGTCTCGACCGCCACCTGTTTGAGGCCGTACGCGTCGGCGAAGTAGCCGAAGCCCGGATGAAAGACGAAGAACTCGCGGCCCACGAGCGGCTTCAGGGCCTTGCGGATGCGAGCGTCGGTGTTGTCCAGATCGATGTGAAAGGCATCGAGGTTGGCCTGGTACTCGGCCGCATGGGCCGGGTCAAGGGCGATGAGTTCCCTGCAGATGATTGCCGCCTGGTGCTTGACCAGCCGCGGGTCCAGCCAGGTGTGGGGATCCAGTTCGCCGTGCTCATGGTGATCACCCTCGTGCTCTGCGTCGTGGGCGTCGGGTGCGGTGGCCGGGGCATGGTGTTCCTCGGCGCACTCGGCGTCCATGTTCCGAAACGCAATGCCCTCGGATGTGTCCACGACGCGCAGGTTCTTGACCGCCTCGCCGATCTTGGCCACGACGTTCTTCTCAAAGGGCACTCCGATGCGAAAGAAGACTCGGGCGTTGCTGATGCTGACGACCTGTTTGGGTGTTGGTTCGTAAGTGTGGTGCGACTGGCCGGGCGGCACCAGGACGGCCACATCCACCCGCCGGCCACCGATGCGCTGAACGAAATAGCGCTGCGGGGGAATACTCACGAAGACGGAGACCCGGTCGCCCGACGGCTGGGTGCTGCCAGGTTTCTGTTGGCAGGCGGGGACACCCAGGAGCAGGCAGGCCAGCGTGCCGAGGGCGAGGATTCCGAGCCGAAGATGGAGAGGTGCGGATCGAGATCGCGTGGGGTGGGTGGTTGGGTTCATGATGGTACTGCTTCCTGCTTCATGAAGACTTGGTTACCTCGGGTGTCGTGCCGGTCGCCGCCTGGGGTTTCCTTTGCGTTGGCGAGTGTGCACACGCTCCGCCGTTGGTCGGCAGCACACGATGTGCCACTCGTGGCAGTCGCCGCATTCTCTGACCGCGTGATCTTCGGCGAACTTGGCCCAGTGAGTTTTCTGCTCCGGCGTCAGCAGGCCGGTGCCCTGGCACAGCGGGCAGACGTTGTCCAGAGCCGCCAGGATGGCGGCCCGGATGAACTCCGACCGGTTGGGCAGGGTCTTGAGGGCTTCGACCAGTGAACCCTCGGCCTTGAATGTCACAATGGACTGCTTGTGATTGGGCATGATCATCCGGCCTCGCGCATACAGGGTCTCATGGCTGGGTAATAATACTACGTAATACGCGGGGGTCAAGTTCGGGGGCAAGGCCCCGCGATTCGCGTGCTGCAGGCGGCTTCCTCGGAGCCTCGGCCACGGCGAGGGGGCGATCGGCCGGCATGGTCGAACCCAGGCGTGGCCGGTGCTCGGTGGCCGAGGTGGGTGCCCCAGGTCCCCCCGGTCGTGCGGCAGCATCTTTGCGCCCCCTCGTTCTCTCCATGAAAGCGTCCACGGACAAGGCCCCGGCGCCGACCAGGAGCAGGAATAGCAGGCCCATCCACATGCAGAAGTCGGTCCTTGCCTCGTGAGCCATACTCCAGAAGCCGTAGCGGGCGAGCTTCGGCAACGAAAACGTCCAGAATCCGTGGCCCAGCAGGATGGGGATCTTCGTTGAGAGGATCGCCACGGAAATGTTGATGAGCAGAATCAGTGCGGCCGGACGGATGAGCAGGCCGAGCAGCACCATCGCGCCGCACACGGTCTCAACGACGCCTACGAACGGGCCCATTACGTCTGGCACGGGAATGCCGATGCGAAGGAAACGGCCGGCCGCCAGTTCGTTGGGATAGAGGAACCTCTGGATCCCCTCGGAGAGGAACACGCCGCCGACCATGAGTCGGATGAGGATTAGCCATCGCGTCGTATCCGTCACTACAATGCTTCGCCACCAGAAGGACATCTTCTTCGCCCGGCACACGTTGACCACGATGTCGTTGTCCTTGCAGTGCTCACCGACGATCATGCCCTCGTAGATTGGGTCCGTGGGGCGGACGAACATCATTCCGCGATCGGCCAGACCGTCAAGAGCGTACGCGGTTACCTGTCCGGCCTCGCTGGCGATGAGCACACCGTTGGCCCGCCCGGGGATACTGCCCCGCAGGTACTCGTATTCATAGAAGTTGTGGTACATGATGGCCGTGCCGTTGGTCGCGTTGAGCAGCCGGTTTCGCACGCCGATTAATCCACGAGCCGGGACGGTGAACTCCATGTGCGTGTACTCGCCGCGGGTTTCCATCCTGGTGCAGATGCCCCGCCGTCCGCCGAGCAGCTCCATCACCGATCCGACATGCTGGGCGGGCACGTCGATCGTGCACAGCTCGATCGGCTCGGTCTTCTTGCCGTCCCGTTCGCGGTAGATGACCTTGGGCTTGCCCACCGCCAGTTCGTACCCCTCGCGGCGCAGGTTCTCGATCAGCACCGACAGGTGCAGCATGCCGCGGCCGCTGACATGCAACTCCTCCGGTGTAACCCCCGCTCGACTCGCAGGGCCACGTTGTGCTCCAACTCCTTTTCCAGCCGGTCGCGGAGATGACGGCTGGTGAGGTACTTGCCCGACCGTCCAGAGAAGGGCGAGTCGTTGACGCGGAAGGTCATGTGCAGCGTCGGCTCGTCGATCCGGATGATTGCCAACGGTACGGGGTTCTCCAGGTCGGTCAGAGTGGTGCCAATATCCACCGACTGGATACCAACTACGGCACAGATGTCGCCGGCGGGCACCTCGTCCACTTTCCTGCGACCCAGACCGTCGAACAGGTACAACTCGGCGATCTGCTCGGTGGCGATGGTGCCGTCGCGGTGGATGAGGGCCACTTTCTGGCCGGACCGGAGCGTACCTGCGTGGACCCGACCAATCCCGATTCGCCCGACGTAGTCGGTGTAGTCCAGTGTGGTGACCAGCATCTGCGCCGGGGCGGTTGGATCTACCTCCGGTACGGGCACGTGCTGGAAAATGGCTTCGAACAGGGTGTAGATGTCCTTGGGGTGCTCCTTTGCATCGAGGGAGGCCCAGCCCTGCGTGGCCGAGGCATAGATGACGGGAAAACCGATCGCCTGCTCGTCATTGGTCAACTCGATGAAGAGGTCCAGCACCTCGTCGAGTACTTCTGCTGGGCGGGCGTCCTTGCGGTCCATCTTGTTGATGACCACCATCGGGCGAAGCCCGTACTCGAACGCCTTGCGGAGCACGAACCTGGTCTGGGGCATGGGGCCTTCGAACGCGTCGATGAGCAGCAAGGCGCCGTCGGCCATCTTAAGCACTCGCTCGACCTCGCCGCCGAAATCCGCGTGACCGGGCGTATCGATCATATTGATCTTGGTGCCCTTGTATTGAATGGCGATGTTCTTGGCCAGGATGGTGATGCCCCGCTCCCGCTCTAAGTCGTTGGAGTCCAGGATCCGCTCACCCTTGAGCTGCGCATCGCGGAACTGGCCGCACTGGCGGAGCGTCTGGTCCACGAGTGTGGTCTTGCCGTGGTCGACGTGGGCGATGATCGCAATGTTCCGAATCTCGGTACGCTTCACGGCTCGTGTGTCCTCTTGCCCGTTTGGCTCTGCAGTGTGGAGTCCCGGCCGGTCGGTAGCGGTAATCCGCGTGACAGCCGACGTTCGCCAGCGAGGACCCGGCCACGGCGCGCCGGTGTGACCTGGAGTGCTCTCGCGCCCGGGGACCATGAAACATACCCTATTTCTGTGGCTAGGTCCAGGAGGAACGGGAATGCGTCTGACTTGAGATTCGTGATGGCGCGTACCTCCAAAGAGGGTCAACGGCGATTGTCTCTGCATCATCCATCGCAAGGGGGGATTCAATTCGGGTGTAGCGTGCTCCTGTTGTCGAGCCGTGCGCGTGTTCACCAGAGAAACGGGATCAGCCGATAGGGGACACGATGCGTATAAGCCTCGTAACCTGTTACTCAAACTGACCGATTTCATGCCGCCTGGAGTCTCTCCAGGCGGCATGAAATCGGTCAGTTTGAGTAATCAGCAACGTCAGCGACGTCGGCGAAACTGAAGCTCGAACGCAGTTGAAGGCGGTAGGTGGCAAGTGGAGCATTCGCCACTCGCAGTCACTTCGGCAAACATCAGCGTCGTCGGCTTCCGGACGCACGATGCATTGTGCGGTTCTACGAGTTCTCGGAACTCCGCCGCATGAGGAACACGGTCATCGACCGCGCCTCCAACTCGTACGCCCCCTCGCCGGTCCACTCAAACGCGTCCGCGGCGGGATCCGCCGTATCGAACGCACGTTCCCACCGCAGCCGATGATCCTGTACGGGGAGCAGGAAGGGTAGTCGAAGCTCCGACGCATTCAGCAGGATCAACAGCGTGTCATCAAGCCGTCTCTCGCCTGAGTCATCGACCAGATCGAGGAACTCGCCGCTCAGCCGCAGCGCAAGCGAGCGGACCCAGCCGGTGTTCCACTCGTCGTCGGTCATCTCCTGGCCGTCCGGTCGCAACCACCGGACCTCCTTGGTCTCGTCGCCGCGGATTTTGCGGTCCTGGAAGAACCTCCGCCGGTGAAGATTCGGGTGAGCGTGCCGGAAGGCGATCATCTTCCGTGCGAACTCGAGCAGCGCGTTGCGCTTGTCGTCTGTCTTCCAGTCAGTCCAACCGGTCTCGTTATCCTGGCAGTAGGCGTTGTTGTTGCCGCGCTGCGTCCTGCCGATCTCATCGCCGGCACAGAGCATGGGCACCCCCTGTGAAACCATAAGAAAAGCCAGGAAGTTGCGCTTCTGCCGCTCCCGAAGCTCGGTGACCGCAGCATCGTCGGCCGGACCCTCGACACCGCAGTTCCAGGAGAGGTTCTCGTTGATGCCGTCCCGGTTGTCCTCGCCGTTGGCCTCGTTGTGTTTGTCGTTGTAGCTGACCAGGTCGTGCAACGTAAAGCCGTCGTGGCAGGTGACGAAGTTGACGCTGGCGTAGGGACGGCGACCGCTTCGCTCGTACAGGTCGCTGCTGCCCAGCAGCCGCGTCGCCACCTCAGATAGTACGCCGCCATCGCCTTTCCAGAAACGGCGCGTCGTGTCACGGTACTTACCGTTCCATTCCGCCCAGCCAACGGGAAAATTCCCCACCTGATAACCGCCCTCGCCGAGATCCCACGGCTCGGCGATCAGCTTTACCTGCGAAAGAACGGGATCCTGGTGGATGATGTCGAAGAAGGCCGATAGTTTGTCCACCTCATGCAACTCGCGAGCGAGCGCGGACGCGGCATCGAATCGGAAACCGTCGACATGCATCTCCGTCACCCAATAGCGCAAGCTATCCATGATGAGTTGGAGCGTCTTCGGGTGCATCATGTTCAGCGTGTTGCCGCAACCGATATAGTCCATGTAATAACGTGGGGTGTCGGCCACCAGGCGATAGTACGATGCGTTGTCGACGCCGCGTAGCGAGAGGGTCGGCCCGAGGTGGTTCCCCTCGCCCGTGTGGTTGTACACCACATCAAGGATCACCTCTATGCCGGCCGCGTGTAGGGCTGCCACCATCCGTTTGAATTCCCGGACCGCGTCGCGGGCTGAGTCGGCGGCGGCATAGCGAATGTCGGGCGCGAAGTACGCCAGCGTATCGTAGCCCCAGTAGTTCGTCAGTCCACGCTCGATCAGGTGCCGATGATCGACATGATGGTGGACCGGTAGGAGCTCAACGGCGTTCACGCCGAGATTCTTCAGGTACTTGATCGCTGGCTCCGAAGACAGCGCGGTGTAGGTGCCGCGCAGTTCCTCTGGAATCTCGGGATGCCGCTTCGTGAAGCCCTTGACGTGCAGTTCGTAGATGATGGTCTCGTTCCAGGGGATGCTTGGCCGGCGGTCATCGCCCCATGTGAACGCGGGATCGATCACGATCGCCAGCGGCGCAATGGCCGCGTTGTTCTGATCGTCGAACGACAAGTCAGCCGCCGGATCGCCGATTCGATAGCCAAACAGCCCATTCGCCCACTGAAGGTCGCGGCCAATCGCCTTGGCATACGGGTCGAGGATGACTTTGTTCGCGTTAAACCGGTGTCCGTGCTGAGGATCGTGAGGGCCGTACACGCGGTATCCGTACAGCTGCCCCGGCGCGATGCCCGGCAAGTAACCATGCCAGACCATGTCGGTCTGCTCGGGTAGCGGGATTCGTTCCGTTTCCGTCGGCGCCTCAGGCGAATCGAACAAGCAAAGCTCAACCTTTTCCGCGTGTTCGCAGAACAGGGCGAAGTTGGTGCCACGGCCATCGATCGCGGCGCCCAACGGGTATGGTTTCCCTGGCAGGACCGTGCTTCCCATGTGGAATACTCCTGCAAGAGGATGCGCGACGCGAAGCTAACATCCGTCCGCGGAAGACATTATAACGCAGTTGGAGATCACGTCGAGCCACAGGACGCACGGGGGTGCATGGCCGTTCATGCGACCGACCGGAGGCGGTTTTGGCCGACGGCACGGCCGGGGCGGCGGTGCTGGTGGAACTGCTCGGTCCGGTCGTCCTCGCTCAGGTCGGCGGCCCGGACCTGGGGAATGGCCTCGGCGCCAACTTTAATCCCAAACTGCTCGGTGCCCTTCACCCGCTTGTTGAATTGCCTGATCAGCGACTCGACTGCGGTACTGGTGATGGACAAGCCCGCTTGGCAATACTGCGCATAATCCACTCGGTGGACTTTCCTTTTCACATACTCCAGGCTCAGAGACATGATGTGGCGAGGATCATCATCGGGGGGCTTGGTTGGGGCCGGCCCCAGCCCCCGCGCGATGTCACGACATGTGTTGTGCAAGTGCGACAGCCGAATTGATCAAAGCCAGGTGTGAATAGGCCTGCGGAAAGTTGCCCAGGGCTCTGCCGGCGATTGGGTCGTATTCCTCAGAGAGAAGCCCCGCGGACCCAACCTTCTCGACAAAACCGGCGAAGAGCTTTTGCGCGTCCGCCACGCGCCCCAGCCTGAGGTAGGATTCAAGGAGCCACCACGTACACAGATGGAACGCGCCTTCCCGGCCGGGTAATCCGTCGTCGTATCGGTAACGGTAGACACAGGGTCCATCGCGGAGGTGTTCCTCGACGGCTTGCACGGTTTGACTGAACCGTTCGTCGCACGGCTCCAGCAGGCCGGTCAAGCCAACTTGAAGCGCGGCTGCATCAAGATGGTCTTCTCCATACGCTACAGTGAACGCTTTGATGCGACGATTCCAGCCGTTCTCGATGACATCCGCTCTGATGTATTCGCGCAGTGCTTCCCAGTCTCGATTCGGATGCCCGAGGAACTGATCCTGCACGTAAATCGCACGGTCAACGGTGTACCAGCACATAACCTTGGAGTGCACATGATGCCGGCGCGGCCCGCGAGTCTCCCAGATTCCATGGTCAGCCTCCCGCCACCGCATCTCCACGGCTGCCACCATAGCTTTCATCAGACGCCAATGATCCGGAGAGATGGGCGCTCCCTTCTCCGCGAGCAGAGCGATAAGACCAGCTATCGGGCCGAAGACGTCAAGCTGCACCTGATGGGCTGCCGCGTTACCGACACGAACCGGCCGGCTGTCTCCATAGCCCCTAAGCTCATTGATCTGGGCTTCGGAACCCAGGTGCCCACCCGTCACAGTATAAATGGGTCGCAAGCGATCGGGCGACTCGCATTGATCGACGATGCCCAGGAGCCAGTCGCACAACCGCATGGCAACCCCTGTGTTTCCGAGTTGCACCAGAGCAGCGGCGGCGAGGGCCGCATCACGGGGCCAACATAGTCGGTAATCCCAGTTGCGTTCTCCACCCAACTGTTCGGGCAGACTCGTTGTTCCCGCGGCGGCGATAGCGCCCGTCGGCCCATAGCTTAGCGCTTTGAGGATGAGCGCGCTGCGACGGATATGGGCAGGAGCTAAGTTGGGAATTCGTAATCCCTGGGCCCAGCCAGTCCAGAATTTCAGCGTTTGTTGACGCCGCTCCGATTCAGAGAAATGCCTGTCACTCAAGTCCCGAGTGCCGTACCGCAGTTCCAGGATACACGGTCCGTTGACGAGATCGATCTCGGCGATAGCAGTCTTGTGCTGTCCCTCGTCGACGAGCTGCCAAGATACGCGAGGGGCAGACAGGACGATCGGGTCGGACACGCCTTCAAGTTCAAGACCGTTTTCTCGAATCATCAGGTGCGTTTCGAGGCGGCCGCAATCCAGGCGCGGCGCGAATCGCACCACGATCTTGCCCCGACCTTCCGCGCGACGAATGAGATCCGTACGGCCGGCACGCTGAAAAGGACGGCCGCCCGAACCATCAAGATAGTCGGTAACGGTCATCGCCGGCCATTGGGTATGCAGGATGAACGAGTCTTCTCCATACGCCTGACTGAGTGCTTGGTCGCCGTTGGCAGGGACGATCGTGAAGTAACCCGCTGCATCGCCGCCGAGCAGCCGGGCGAAGATCGGAGTGGCGTCAAGACGCGGCAGGCAGAGCCAGCTGATGCAGCCGGTAGGCTCGACGACGGCAATGGTACGTTGATCGCTCAGGATGGCATGTCGTTCAATAGGGACGAGCACACGCTGCGTCACCCATGCCTTGCGTAGGGCCACGAGCTCCACGAGCAGATCGGCCACGGAATCCGTGTTGGTCAGTCTGAGCGAGGCGAGCGTTTCGTGTGTGCCGACGACAATTCCAAGATCACCGGGGGTGAGCGCGCGAAACGCATCTTCATCCGTGAAATCGTCACCGATGAACACCGTCGTCGACGCACCCAAGCGGTGGCGCAGAGCTCTTAGTGCACTCCCTTTGTTGCCAGGCACGACGGTCAGTTCAATCGTCCCGGTACCGAACTGCAACTCCACGCCATCCAGTGTAGCCGGCCCATCCATGATCAACCGGCGTGCTTGGTCGATGACTTCAGAGGTTGCACGTCCGTGGTGCAGCGCGACTCCGGTCGGCCTGTGTTCAATCAGGCACCCGGGACTTCGGCTAACAATCTCGCCGAGGGCGGACGCCACCGTATCGAACAAGGATCTTTGCGGCTCGGTCATGGTCGCCGGGCCGGCATCATCGGTTTCGACGCCATGACTGCCGATCAGCTCGACACCAGCCGCGCCACCAAACGCGCGAACGAGATCACTCCGTGCTCGGCCTGAAATGACGGCCGCATGCGTGTGAGGGAGTTTGCCCAGCGCGACGAGGGCTTCGGCTGAGCGAGCGTCGAGCCGGGCATCGGCAGGATGAGACACGATCGGAGCGAGTGTCCCGTCGTAGTCGGAGGCGACCAGCAAGATGGGGCTCTCCGCGATCTGGCCAAGCTTACTGCTGTGGTCGGTCATGTCACCTGAGTCCGCAAGAAATCGTCTGCCCACCTACACACGCCTACCCGACGCATACTCAACCAGAGTACGATCATTCTCTTTCGCGGCCGTCGCCCACGAAGCCATTGCGCCGGCCAAAGGACTATTGTCCTCAACCCGGTGGTACACCGTTCGGTGTGGGAACGGGATTTCGATGTCCAACTCGTCGAATTTGCGCTTGATGCGACGCAGCAACTCGCGCTTGACAGTCCACTGCTTGAGCGGCTTGGTCTTGATGAAGAACTTGATGACAATCGCCGAATCGCTGAACTCGTCAACACCGAGCATCTCCGGCATCTCCAGGATCATCCCTCGAAACTCTGGATCACGTCGCAGTTCCTTCCCCAGCTCCACCAGGGTCGCCATCACCTGGTCAACGTCTTCCTTGTACGACACGGCGATTTCAAACAGTGCTCGCGACCAACCGTGCGTCATGTTGCTGACCTGCGTGATCTGGCCGTTGGGAACGAAATGCACCGTGCCATCCAGGCCTCTGAGAACCGTGATACGGAGCGTAATGTTCTCAACCTGACCCGCGATCTCACCGAGCTTCACCACATCGTTGATCGTGTACTGGTTCTCAAGCAGGATCATGAAGCCATAGAAGTAGTCACGGATGAGGTTTTGGGCGCCGAAGGCCACGGCCAGGCCAATGACTGCGGCGCCGCCCATAAGGGGGATAATGTTTACGCCGAGTTCGGTCAGTACCATGAGCGTACCGCCAGTGTAGATCACGATCGCCACCGCACTGCGAAATACACCAACCAGCGTTCTCGCCCGGTTTTCCTGGTCTTCATGAGTACTGTGTTGAGCGCGGCCGGCCAAGAGTTTGACGATTCGGTCCTCCATGATGTGCGACAACCAGAGTAACGCGGCCATGCCAATGATGATGCCGAGTACACGCGGACCGTGTTCAAGCAACCATCGCAAGAGGTTCTGCGGAGACCATGGATTCTCAAGCTGCTTGACTCGCTTCTGGGCCGATTCGGCCTCCAGTCGTTTCTGTTCGGCCTGCTTCAATGCGGCAATCTGTTCACTTTGAAGACCGGACAGTTCATCCTGCAACTTGCTAATGCGGTCCGTTCGTTCACGGATTTCTCGCTCGGCCTCCCACAGTCGACTTCTGGCATCGTTGATCTTCTGGCGAGGCTCAGCGAGTTGCTCGGGCGGCGCACCCGCCTGCCACTTGGTCTGCAACTCATCGTAGAGGGTCCGCTCTGTCTTCCGAGCGTTGTCCGAACGCTCCCGCACCGTCTGCAACAGTTTCTGCTCGAGTGCAATGGCCTTGTGAGCGGCCTCCATGCGCTCAGTGACCGACCGAGCTTCTTTCGCGGCCTCCTGAGCTTGAACCTGCTTGTCCGCTGCGTCGACTCGGGCTTTCTCGAGTTCCGGGCTTGGCATCACCTTGGGAGGAGTGACCGGCGGAACTCCGCCCGCTTGTCCGGATCCAGGCGAACCAGGAAGAAGGGGGGGACTACCAGCCGGTGTTGGAACGGCGGGTGTGGTTGGTGCGGCCGCCGTTCTCTGAGCGGCAGCGGGCGAAAGAGGCGGGACGGAGGGAAGGGTCGTCGCCGCCTCCTTCGCAGAGTGAGGAAGAGTAGGCTGCGAGGTCGGAGGAGCAGGCTCGCCCTTGAGTTTGCCGAGGGCGGCCTGGTCCTGTTGGATCTTCTTCTCCAGCGTGGCCACCTGCTCCTGCAGCACCTTTCGTTCGCGGATGGCGAGATCGAAACGGTCTTTTGCAAGCTTGTGCTTGGCTTCGAGCTCGCGAAGCTCGGTCTTGTAGGAACCAAGCTCATCCTGTGGTTGCGAGGTCAAGCTCTGCGGAGCTTCCTTCCTCTTCGTTTCCAGTTGACCGTCGATGTGCGTGAACTCACGCTCTGCTTTCGAGTACTCAGAATCCGGAGCGTTCAGCTTGTCACGCAGCTCTTGCAGGAGCCGTCCGTCGTCCTCAATCGACCGCTGGAGTCGGGCGATTTTCTCCGCATCGGTGAGCGTGCTTTGCCTGGCTTCAGGGTCCGGAACGTTGTCCTGCTTGCCTGTGACGGGAGGCGGTACTGCCGGTCTGGTTGTAGGGTTCAGAGAATCATCAGCGTGGGTTGCAGCACAGATCGTGAATGCTAAGAGAATGGGCCGCCACGAGACAATTAATGGACGCACACGAGCCATCTCGACCTCCTTGTCACCGATCACCGACGGCGGAACCAAGATCACGACGAAGGCTTGTCTCCCTGCCGCGCGTGAGCACGGTCCGCGACAGTTCGTCTACTGACCTGCGGCGTCTCTCCTCTTCCTTGATCTCCTTGATCAAGGCGGCTCGGGCCTTTCGATCAACAGCAGCGAGGTGCTCTTCCGCTTCACCCCCGGCTGTGACGAGAGTGACGGCCACTGTCTCGCTCGAGGTGGTGCCCGCGGTTCGGTTCGACGACACCCCGGGCTCCTGGTAGGGTCGATGGAAATCGATAGCCCGTACGACGCCGTCATAGGTGAGGTCTGTGAAATCGCTTCTGATCGAAAGAGAATCCCCGATCGTGACTGTAGCACTGCCGTTGTGCCAGAGTCCATTGGACCACTGGTACAGCTGGACCCTGATTTGCTTCTCGACTTCATCAACTGTGTCGAGCACGAAGAGGTATCGATCAGGCCCCACGGCAATAGGCTCAGACCACGGCGACCATTCGCCTTCGATGAGGACCTTTCCAGCCTCGAGAGGATCATCAAGCAATACCGGCCGGCCGGCATAGCCGCTGAACGCGAGCAATCGCAGGCGATAGCGATAGGTCTCCCCTGGGGTCACGGTCGTATCGGTGCCCCAGATCGGCTCGACATCCGGTCCCAAGTCGGCTCCCAGCGGCTGTGACTCGCGGGCTGCCTGGTATAGCTGATCCGCAACTCGAATCTCGCTGTCATGCTCGTCCAGAAGCCGTTCTGCCATCCGGCGAACCATGGTGGAATCGTTCGGGCTTGTCTCGATTGATCGCAAGACAGACACAGCGTCGCTGTACGCATTCAAGCCAGCGTCCTTCCATCCGGTGTCGAGGATGTCCTTGATCCTCTTCATCTGAGCAAGACCGATCGGGCCATCCGTTCGCGGGTTGATGACGAGCCGAGACCCGTCATCCGGGCGAATGAGCCCGTAGCTTGGATCCGAAAGATCCAGCACCACCCCATCCGCCGCCTTCAACGTTGAGGGTACCGTCCATTCCATGCGGTCATCGTTTGCGGGATTCTCGTCCGCGAGATAGCTCTGGAACGGCACCCGCAGTATCTGAGCCTGGACATCCGGATGCGACAGGTATCCGCCATAGGCGCGGAGGTAGTCGTAGTCCGCAGAGGTGATGCCATAGCCCGCTTCGTCCTTGAGCAACCTGATCGTACGCGGACCTGTCCGCCGAAGCGGCGCATACGGCTTGACAAGGACAGGGTGATCCCATTTGCCATCAGGCAGCCGCAGCTGGCGCTCAGCTTCGATGTCGGCGACGACGAGGTCCAGGA
Source organism: Planctomycetota bacterium (assembly GCA_022711465.1). Lineage (GTDB taxonomy): Bacteria > Planctomycetota > Phycisphaerae > UBA1845 > PWPN01 > JAGNEZ01. The sequence continues at coordinate 391,828 of JAKLEZ010000002.1, forward strand.
GACGCGGGTCGTACTTCGCCTTCAGGAAGACCTCTCGTTGGGCCTGCCGGCTGATGGCGGCTGCCAGCGTGACCCAGTGGCAGTCTCGGGTGATCACGAACTCAGGTTGAGCGGCTCTTGCAGTCGCGGTAATCGCTGGAATTTCCACGGGATCAGGGATCCTGGCCGCCGCCTTGCCTGTGCTTACGACCGGTTGGGTGGGCGGCAGGATGGCCGCCAGTCTCACGTGGCCGAGCTTCGCAAGATCAGGGACTGTGACTTTGGGTATCGGGTAGCCCAGGGGGACAAAGGGTGGCGCCGGAGCCGCCGGTACCGAATTGAACCAGGAGAAGTCGGGCACGGATGCGAGTTTCGGCGGCGGCGCATCCTTCATGGCGAGTCGAACGGCATTGGCCTTCTCGGCCAACGCGCCGTTGAGTTCACTGGGCCCGAGTCTCTCGCCGGCCACGTTGATGGTGTAGGGTGATCGGATACCGTAGAAAAGAACCGTGGCCAGGAGGACACTGCCGGTGAACCCGAGCACGACCTTCTCGACATGCCGCTCCAACCAGCTTAAGGATGGTCGATTCATGGCTGACTCCTTCCTGGGCTCGAAATCGCCCCCATTTGGCCGGGGACCATAGCTTGTCATTCAGCTCTGCGTTGCCGGTTCACTGCCAGCAACTCGGCCTGCCGCAGTAGTCGTAGAGTCTGACCTCGTATGCCCGGTTGATCGGCGTCGAGGGACGGTACTCGGGTGCCTTCTTGATTTCGTCTCGTTCGCGAGCGACCAGAATCTCTGCTGTTTCCGGACAGAGGCGTTGAACCCATCGCGACGGCAGAAGCACTCGCTTAGCTGGCAGCCAGCTTCTCATGGCAATCACCAAGTGACGGATCTTCCAGGTTTCTTCTTGTCCGATGAGATCTCTGACATACCCGACACGGCCGTCCAAGGCCTCCACCGCATATCTGGTGGTTGCCATGACGCTGCGCAAGGTGTTCACCTCAGGATCAATGCCGGCGGCGCCCGTCGTCGCCCGTCCTGCGCAGAATCTTGTTTCCGGAAGCGAGAATGGAGGCGGCGCAAGAACACCCGCCGCCAACCAGCTAGGTATCGCCGTGCAGTAGTTGCCCATGGCCATCTCCCGATGCCAACTCGGAGCGGCTGCGTCTGCCCCCGGACAGGCTCTCAGTTGCCGGCGAGTCAGGTTGAGACGAAGAAGTCGCTGCCCCGGATCTGACTGTGCAACCGACCCCCAGGTGATGAGAACCCGCTGCCTCAGCAGCCGCGGCCCCGTATCGATCACCAGATAGCGGATGACCCAGTCGCGTTCGTCAAAGAGGAAGTCGTGCACCCAGCCCAGATCTCCGTCGACCCCGGCAACTCCGTACTGTCTCAGGTCATTCAGGCTTCGCAGCATGGCGCCTACTCCTGTTTCAACCGCGCTTCTCTGCCTCAGTCGCCAACGAGCCCCTCCATTCGTCACACTGCTCTCCACTTGCCGCTGGCGAGTGTGCCTGGGACCGCAGGCGTGGCCAGGTCTTGAGCTGAATCCAAAGGCCTCGCGCCTCCGCTTGGCAGCCTAGGCGCGCCCGGCCTTGCAGACAGTCCACCAGCGGCGGTCACTACACCCCAAGCACATGCCGTGCCGTGAACACTCATTCCCGTAGAACCGTGTTTAACATTCTAATAAATAAGGAGTTACAGATGACGAGGTGTTCGTGCGCTGCCGGCGTGCGGACACTCTGTCCAGGTTCGCGCCCGGGGGTGGGGCCTCATTTGCCAAAGTGTCGCCACCATGGCTCGGCGCTACCCGGCGGGGCATGATTGAATCGTTGGGCTCGGTGCCGTGCCTACACCCGGCAGATACTCACGGGACAACTCCATCGACAAGCCAATCACCAAGTTGGAACTGGAATACGCGGGATCCACAGCCCAAACGTGGCCCCAAACCGAAGTTGCATGACCACAGAAACTCAGAGTGACCACTACAGGACGCGACCATTCCGCGAGGGCTACCCCCGCAGCCAGATATGCCCTTCGTGGCCCTTGTTCGAAGGAGCTTGACCGCAACGCCCGCGCTGCTATCATCGAGCGTCACGTCTATCCAGGGTCCAGCCCAAGTTGCGGCGTGACGGTGAAAGGAAGTCACCGAATGAGCGAGCCCATTCATTGCAGCAGGGCGGTTTCCAGCTCCGCTATTGCGAAGTTGATGGAGAAAGTGACCGACGAGCTCAACGCTGATCGGGACGTCCAGGCCGTGCGATTGTTCGCTGACGGGCTTGACCATGGGATCGTGCCGCCAGGAATCAACCTCGTCCACTGGGCGGTCAGTGCGATCGGGAAGGCAGGTGCCTCCAAACTCCTGAAGGCTTACGCGAGACATCCGTGTTTCTACTGCAAGAATGGTGTGGAACCGTGTGAAGGATGCAAGGGGGTGGGATACTGGCAGGACAACACCTTGTGCGAAACGTGCGTTACGACGGGGGTCGCCCGCTGTGATTTCTGCAATGGCACTGGGTTCGTCACATTCAATGCCATCCCAGCCGATCTGCGCCTGCTTGCCGCGTTTGAGAGAGTCAAGCTCGCAGCCGGGAGAACGAAGGTTCTGGTTGACCGACCCGCACCGCGCCCCTCGCAGAGCCGACCTCATGAATGCCTGAAGCAATGTGTCATACGCCTCATCGAGGCCAATCGCCTGATGGGGGTGTTTGAGAACGCCGTCATTCTTGTGCGGGAAATATCGGCCTTCGAGTCGGGATCGAGATCATGCCAACTGAAGATCGTGAAGGCATGCAGGCGATATGCTCCACTCGTCCACGAGCGGATCCACGAAATCCTGCAATGCATGTCAGTCTGCACGCGAATCGAAGCGGGGAATCCCCGTTTGACTCCCCGTGCACGCAATCTCGCCAACAGAAGACGGGCGTTTCTGGACAACCTGCTTGAACCATCGAGCCAATTCACTGGCACGGCGATTGAACATCGTTTCCTGTTCGCCAACCTCGATGAGCTAACGCGGAAGCTGGCCGGCAATGCCGATCCACAGCAAGCGCCGATGCCCGTTAAGCAGCCGGCCGCGACGCGCCCCCGTTCCCGGAAATGAACCATGCATGATCCGCTCACCGGACTGGCACTGATTGTCATCCTCGGGACCGGGGCCCAATGGGTTGCATGGGCGATCCGCTTGCCTTCCATCCTTCTGCTGCTCCTGTTTGGGTTCATCGCAGGTCCCGGGTCAATGCTCCTCGGCTTGGCGGCGCCCATTGTCGATCCCGATCGGCTCTTCGGCTCGCTCTTGCTGCCGATGGTCTCGCTGTTCGTTGCACTGATTCTCTTCGAGGGTGGACTGAGCTTGGACCTGCGCGAGCTTCGCGGTGCCGGCCACGTCGTCCGCAATCTCGTTACTACTGGCGCACTAGCCACTTGGACGCTCGCGGCAACGACAGCCCATTGGATCATCGGGATCGATGCGGCTCTGGCGGTGTTGCTCGGGGCGATCCTCGTTGTCACCGGCCCCACGGTCATTCAGCCGTTACTGCGTCATATCCGTCCGAGCGGCCGTGTGAGCCCGGTCTTGAAATGGGAAGGCATCGTGATCGACCCGATCGGGGCTCTGTTGGCCGTCGTGGTATTCGAGATGGTAGCCGGATCCGCTATGGAGCATGTCGGCAAGCATCTTGCGGCAGTGGTGGTCACGACACTTTTTCTGAGCAGTGGGATTGGAGTGCTGGCCGCGGCATTGCTCGTGCTGGTTCTGCGAAGGTACTGGGTACCCGATTACTTGCAGGCGGCAGTCACGTTCATGTTGGTAGCCGGGAGCTACGCCACAGCAGACGCCCTCCAGCCCGAATCGGGTTTAATGGCCGTCACCGTCATGGGTATCACGCTGGCGAACCAGAGGAGAGTCGATATTCATGCCATCATTGAATTCAAAGAGCAGCTTCGCACACTCCTACTCTCGTCGCTGTTCGTTCTGCTCGGCGCTCGACTGCGGCTTGCTGACCTTCAACGGATAGGCCCCGGAATACTGCTCTTCGTTGCCGTCCTCATTTTGGTTGTGCGTCCAGCGAGCGTCTGGCTCGCTTCGGTCGGCTGCAACCTGCAGCGTGCAGAGCGACTTTTCCTCATGTGGATGGCTCCCCGGGGCATCGTGGCGGCAGCAGTCGCGTCGGTGTTCGCGTTGGCACTGGAAGAGAAAGGGTACGCTCAAGCCCGCTTGTTGGTGCCGATCACGTTTGCCGTGATCGTCGGGACGGTTCTCGTATACGGCTTGACGGCGGGCAAGATCGCTCGACGGCTGGGACTCTCGGACGCCAATCCGCAGGGCGTGATGATCGTCGGTGCGGGCCGGCTGTGCCGAGCGGTGGCGAAAACGCTGAGCGATCTGGGGCTGCGCGCGGTTCTGGTGGACACCAACCGAGATCATGTGAGGGCCGCTCGTTTGACCGGTTTGGAGGCGTATCACGGGAGCATTCTGGCGTCCCAGTTGCTGGATGAGATCGATCTAGCTCGAATAGGACGGTTGCTGGCATTGACATCCAGCGATGAGGTAAACGCTCTGGCGGTCCGTCGCTTCACCCGAGTGTTCGGACGAGCGGAAGTGTACCAGATAGCCCCGGAGCTCGGCCTGGGTGGCCGCCGACAAATCGAAGAGCATATGTGCGGCAGATGCCTCTTCGCCCAGGATGCCGGCTTCTTCCGGTTAGAGGCCATGATCACCAACGGTGCCTTATTGAAAGCAACGAAACTGACGGACATGTTCGACTTTGCGGCTTTCACTGCTCTCTATGGTGTGGATACAATCCCACTGTTCGTACTTGCCGAGACCGGCGTGCTCAGGGTCGTTTCGGCCGAACAGAGATTGGATCCTCGGCCCGGCCAGACACTCGTCGCCCTCGTGCCTTCAAGACAGCCAAGGGACGAAGCCGGAGGATCGCCCGCCGTGAACACCGGCTCAAAGGAAGCCTGAAGATGCATCGTCAGCGTTCAAGTTCACTACGCCTGGCGAGCGGCTTCGCGGTATTGATCGCGATCGGTACCGCACTTCTGTCGCTTCCTGGTGCCAGCCAAGGCGCACGCCTGAGTTGGGTCGATTCGCTTTTCACGGCGACTTCGGCGGTCTGCGTCACCGGCCTGTCGACGATCGCTGTCGGCGATCAATTGTCAGGTTTCGGCCAGGGGGTGCTATTGACTCTCATCCAACTCGGCGGACTAGGCATCACGACGATGTCCACCCTGCTCCTTGTCGCCGCAGGCAAAGCATCTCTCTCTCATCACGTCGAGGCTCAGGATCAGCTTGCCGCCGTTCGTGTCAAGCCCTTTCGACTTCTACTATGGGTGGTTTCGCTGACAGTGATCGCCGAAACGCTGGGGGTCATCGTTCTCTCACCCGGGCTCGGCCGCGGGCAATCCACCTGGTCGGCTGTGTTCCACAGCGTCTCCGCGTTCTGCAACGCAGGCTTTTCCCTCTACCCTGACAGCCTCACGCGCTTCGGTGATCAACCGCTGGTTCTGGTGATGATCATGATCCTCATTGCCGCGGGTGGCATCGGGTTCATCTGCTTGCGACAGATTGGTCTCTGGGTCGGTGGTCGGCTTCACGGTCGGCGCCCGCCGCTGTATTTCCACACGCGAGTTGTCCTGGTGGGCTCGGTGATCCTCTGGATTCTTGGGGCGACTATGTTTTGCCTGCTGGAATGGCGGAACTCCATGGCGAACCTGCCCGTAACGGGTCGGCTCGGAGCGGGCCTGTTTCAGTCCGTAACAACACGAACGGCCGGCTTCAATACGCTTGATTTCGGCAGAATGCGGGAATCCACGCTCTTCTTCACCCTGTTCCTCATGGTCATCGGCGGAGCACCAGGGAGCGCTGCCGGCGGAATTAAGGTCACGACCGCCGTCGTCATGCTGGCGGCTATGTATGCCAGGCTACGCAGTCGCGAGTCGGTCACCTTTCTGCGCAGGACGATACCGCCGGACATCGTGCAGCGAGCCTTTCAGCTTGCATCGCTCGCGATCGTGTTTCTCGGCCTCGTCGTCGCGGCTCTGTTGATCACCGAGGAGCAACTTATGAGCCCCCATGCCCCTGCCCACCACTTTCTCGCGATTGTGTTTGAGGCTACTTCAGCCTTCGGCACGGTGGGTTTGAGCACGGGAATCACCCCTCAGCTCTCGGTGGGCGGCAAGTTGATCATCATTGCTTGTATGTTCGTGGGTCGGACAGGTCCACTTGTTCTGGCGTTGGCGGTGTTTCGCCCGCGCACGAGCGTGCTCTTCGATTATCCGCGCGAAGAGCTAGCCATCGGGTAAGGGCAGCTATGAGAAACTTCATTATCGTCGGGCTGGGCAGTCTCGGCCAATGCCTCTTGCGGAGTCTCGCCGCACGCAACCTGCAGGTCATTGTCATCGATCGGAGCGACGACAAGATTCAACAGGTGCGAGACCTCGCGACACAGGCCATCATGGCCGACGCGCTGAATCGTCAACTGTTTGAGGAAGTCCTTCCTGAAGGAATGGAGTGTGCGATTGTCGACCTGGGCGACCAGATGCAGGCGAGCATACTCGTCACCAACTACCTTGCCAAGCTCAAGGTGCCGGAGATCGTGGTCGAGGCGGTCAACGCCGAACACGCCGAGATCCTGAAGATCGTGGGTGCAACACGTGTTATCTTCCCGGAGGAGGAGGCGGCAGAACGCCTGGCTGGGATCTTGGCGGGCCGTGGGATCCTCGACTTCTTCGCCGTTGACGACGAGTTCTCCATGGTCGAGATCCCAGTCCCGGAAGCCTGGGTTAACAAGACGGTGGTGCAACTGGAATTGACGAGGAAGGCCCGGCTGGTGTTGGTGGCTATCCGTCGAGGCTCGCTGCAGGCTGCCGGACAGTGGCGGTTTCCTGATCCCGACGCGCCGCTGGAGCCGAACGACGTTCTGCTGCTCGCGGGAGCCGCTTCAGACGTTCAGCAGTTGCAGAGATAACCCGGTTGCTGGGGGAGATCCAGGGGACCGCGAGAGGACGAACCAGCAGCTGCGATGCGTCGCATTACTTGGCTGGTGCCGTGGAATCAGGTGTGCGGGAATCGCATGCGGCGATGTCCCGGTGCCAACTCGGAGCGGCTGCGTCTGCCCCCGGACAGGCTCTCAGTTGCCGGCGAGTCAGGTTGAGACGAAGAAGTCGCTGCCCCGGATCTGACTGTGCAACCGACCCCCATGTGATGAGAACCCGCTGTCTCAGCTGCCCGCGGCCCCGTATCGATCACCAGGTAGCGGATGTCCACGATCGCGTCAGAAGGTAAGACCTTGGTTGCCAAAGTGCCGCCGTGGGGTAAGCGCCCACCAGAACCATTCTTGACGCGCGGGTTATCCTGACGTGCGTGTTGATGGTGCAAGTGTGCACGTTGAGGAGAGTCTGCATGCCTCGTTCAACGGATTCCGGGAAGCTGGCGTTGTGGCAGGAGCGATTCGAGCGGTTCTCGCGTGGCCAGATGGCCGTCGGGCCGTTCTGTGCGCGGGAGCATGTTTCGGTAGCTTCGTTCTATTACTGGCGTGAGAAGGTCGGGGCGTGCGGGCCTCGAGACGAGGGCCGGCCACAGACTGATCGGCGGAGCGTCTTCCAGCCGGTCACGGTGGTTCCGGCGGCATCGGCGGTCCGCATCGAGCTGCCCTGCGGCACGCGGATCGAGGTGGGGACTGAAGATCTGGAAGTGGTGCGTGCGGTGGTGGGTGTCGTGGCCCGATCGGACGATGGCCGTCATGGGAGCGATGGAGCATGTTGAGCATTCCGCCCACCGTACCGATCTTCCTGTACACGCGGCCCGCGGACTTGCGCAAGGGGTTCGATGGATTGTCCGGCCTGGTGCGTCGCGAGTTCGCGGCCGATCCGCTGGACGGCAGCCTCTTTCTTTTCATTAACCGCCGGCGCGACAGGCTCAAGATCCTGCACTGGGACGGGGCGGGTTATTGGCTTTACTACCGGCTGCTGGAGGCGGGCACGTTCGAGACGATCCCCTCGAACGGTCCTTGTGCCCAACTCGATTCGACGCAACTGGCCATGCTGCTGGGGGGGGTGTCGCTGGCTGCGGCAAAGCGGCGCAAGCGTTATCGCCGGGCATCATAGAAGTGCCACGAAAAGGCACTAAAATGTTCACTTCTTTTCAATTGTCTTGTTGCTCATCGTTGCTTGTGGAGTATACTTGTCCTGTGAGCGATGAAGCAGATCAAAAGGATGCGGCCGGCATGGATGCCACCCCCGAGATTATCATTCCTGACGACCTGACCGGCTGCCGGACTTTGATCGAACAACTGGCGTCGACGGTCACGCTGCAAACGAACACCATCGACGCGCTGCGTCGCGAGAAGCAGGAACTCGAAGCGGCGTACGCCGAACTCGTCCAGCGGGCCTTTCGCCACCGCAGCGAGCGTTACCTCAATGATCCGAACCAACTCCTGCTCGACCTGGGCGGCACGGCCGATGCGGCCGACGTGGTCGAGGGATTGACCCAGGCCGTTCAGGAGGCGGGGCTGCCGGTCCAAGCGTATGTTCGACGCCGCCATGCTTGCAAGCCACGGAGCGAAGCCCTGCCGGAGCATCTGCCGCGGTACGAAGTGGAAGCTCGCGTACCGGAGCAGACCAAGCACTGCCCGGAGCACGGCGAACGGACGCTGATCGGCTACGACCGGGTGGAGAAGCTGGAGTTCGAGCGTCCCAAGCTCCGCGTCCGGGTGACCAAGTATCCCAAGTATGCCTGCCCCGGCCATGCCGACTGCGGGATCGCCTCGCCGGAGCGTCCTTCAGGCCTGGTGGAGGGCGATCGCTACGACACCAGCGTGGCGGCCGAGATCATCACCGCCAAGTACGGCTTCCACCTTCCGGTGTACCGCCAGCAGGACCTGTTCGCGGGCAGCGGCTGGACGCCGGATCGCTCGACCCTGTTGAACCTGCTGGTGGCATCGGCCTCGTTCCTTCGACCGCTGGCCGAATCCATCAAGCAGGTGGTGCTCACCGACGATGTGCTGGGTACCGACGACACTCGCGTCACCCTGCTGGTGCCGCCGGCGATTCCCGAGGTGAATGCGAACGATCCGAAGTCTCAGCGGACGCACGAAGTACTGAGCGAGGCGGCCGCCGCGGGTCGCCGAAGCGTGACGGCACGGATGTGGGCCTATCGGGGCGTGAACCTACCGTTGAACCTGTTTGACTTCACGGTCAGCCGGCACCGGGACGGCCCGGACCTGATGCTGGCGGGGTACACGGGTACGTTGCTGGCGGATTGTTATTCGGGATACCAGGGGATCAGTCTGCGCAGCGATGGGCGGATCCGCCGGGCGGCCTGTAGTGCTCATGCCCGACGCAAGGTCTTCGATGCCCGGGAGGTCTATCCGCTCGAGTCGAGCGTGGTGCTGGCCAGGTTCCAGCAGCTCTACGATATCGAGGATCGCGCCCGGTCGGTATCGGCCGAGGAGCGGCTAGCGTTGCGTCAGAGCGAGTCCGCCCCTGTCTGGCGGTTGCTGGGCGAGTGGATGGAGAGCAAGTCGGCCACGGATGTGCTGCCCAAGAGCAAGCTGGGCGAGGCCCTGGGCTACCTTCGCAATCATTGGGAATTGCTGCAGGCCTACCTGAGCGATGGCCGGATCCCCATGGACAACAACGAAGTCGAGCAGTTGATGAAGCAGGTGGCCCTCGGAAGGAAGAACTGGCTGTTCATCGGCAGCGTGCGGGCGGGTGATCGTGCCGCGGACTTCCTGACCCTGGTCAGCAGCGCGGTCCGCAACGACCTGGACGTGTGGGTCTACCTCAAGGATGTGCTCGATCGTCTGCTGGCTGGCGACAAAGACTACGCCGCACTACGGCCGGATGTCTGGCGACACGCCCATCCGGAAGCCATCCGCGAATACCGAGTGGCTGAACGTCGCGACCGCGCCGACCGCAAGCAATATCGCCGTGTCGTACGCCGGCGACTCCGTGCGAAGTCCCGATGCTGAATCCATCGCCGCACGATCCCTGCCCTCATCCAAGCCGATTATGGTACTGGTGGGCGCTCACGCCGTGGGAGGCTTGGCCTGAGGACGGGGGTGGAATGCTCGATTTCAGTGACGGCCGATGCGCGGCAGGTTTCCGCACTTCTGGCGAGAAGCTGTCATATCCTCTCGCCGCACTCCGGGCATCTCGGTTCGCTGATGCCTCGCAGAATGTAACCACACTTGCGGCAGCGGGTCTCGCGGGCGTCAGGAGTGGGCTCAAATGGTCGCATGAGGACTCCGTATGCTATCACTGTCAGCAGGATTGCAGGCAGGAAATACGAGACTGAAATGCCGATACTTTCCAGCCAGAACGGCCCGCGCACGTTACCGCCGGTCAGGACATCGGTGATCGCGATCTTAATCTTGTCGTGGACCACTCTCAGGACGGTGAGAGATAGGAACGCGTAACCCCATCCAGCCGCAACCGCGATTACCGCCCGCCAGACCCAATGGATTTTGGCCATGTGCTGATTCAAACGGAATTGAGCAGTCAGGTCAAGTGGTCGTACTCACTTTGACCCCAACCGTGTTGTATTCGACCACGGTCCGGAGCAGTACAGTCTCAACGTCATCCGTTGAGCACATGGTTCCCCATCGCGTTTGCCACTACCCAGACTACGACGGCTGATGGAGCGACCATCAGAACGTACCGACGAAGGTGGGCGACGGTGACGGGCTCGCCGGTAATGGTCGTGCCCGCGCCGGATCGGAGTTCCCGCCAGCGGCCGACAATCATCAGGAGCAAGACGACGCCATAGCATCCGTCCTGGACAGTGAACCAACCGGTTCCTTCGGAGATGATGCGGTAGGTCAGAATGCCCAGGAATCCGGGGCCCAACAGTGTCCACATCATTCGCGACGCCAATACGCCAAAACTCGTAATCTTACCGGCGTGTGGTTTTTCAGCGTGATTCGCCTGTACAACCATATGGCACATCCTTCCTTACCTGGCGTCAAGAACGCAGAACGTCCCCTCCCATGTCGGTCTGCGACACGCTCGGACAAGGACGTGCCTGCACAGCCTCGTCAATGGCTTTCGAGCGATCCACACAACCAGATAGCAGTTCTCATTCCAGACGTGGCATCAGGCCCCGACATCTCCTAAACCTTATGCCCACCCGAACTTGGATAGTGTCTGGTCGTGTTGCCGCATGGCCGAAAGCGGACAGAATGGCGTGTCGAGGCGATGGACCCGGGTGTATCGTTGGACAATCTGTCGATGCCGGCTCAACCTGTCCGACAGCTCACCCGTCGACGGCTAGAATGGCAGATTGTAGTCCTTGATACGCCGTTGGAGGGTGCGCCCGCTGATGCCCAGGATCTGGGCTGTCTCAGCCCGGTTCCCATGCGTGCGCTCCAGCGTCTGGCGAATGACCTCTTGCTCGATGTCCGGCAGAGAGGTTCCGGCGGAAATCAGCGACTGGAGCGTCGGTGCGTCGGAGACGTCTCGGAGCGGGACTGGAAGATCGGCAACGTCGATGAGCTCACGCGTGGAGAGCACGATGATACTCTCGAGCGTATTCCGCAGTTGACGGACGTTGCCCGGCCAATCGAAGTTCTGCAGCCTGGCGAGGGCTGCTGGCGTAACATCATGGACTGGCCGTTTGTGCCTGGCCGCCAACTCATCAATGAACGCCCGGACAAGCAGGGCAATGTCTTCGCGACGTTCTCGTAACGGCGGAAGAGCGACCTGGACCACGTTGAGCCGATAGTAAAGGTCTTCGCGGAACTTGCCTTCCATCACCAGGTTCTGCAGATCCTGGTGCGTTGAGGCGATGATGCGGACATCGACCTGCGTTTCCTTGTTCGTTCCGATTGGACTCACTTGGCGAGTCTCGATCGCCCGCAGAAGCTTGGCCTGAAGACCGAGTTGCATGTCGCCGATCTCATCAATGAGCAGCGTTCCCCCGTCGGCAGCAACGAATTTGCCGACGCGGTCGTCCATTGCTCCGGTGAAAGCCCCTTTGACATGGCCGAAGAGTTCGCTTTCGATCAGAGATTCCGGGATGGCGGGGCAGTTGACAACAACGAACGGCTTTGCCCGCCGAGAACTGCCGAGGTGCAGCGCCCGGGCGACAAGTTCCTTGCCGGTTCCGGTCTCCCCAGAGATGAGAACGGTGCTCACCGTGTCCGCGGCGACACTGATGGTCTCCAGCACCTTGCGCATCGGCGCGCTGGCTCCGATGATTGTCTCGAACGTGGCACTCTCGCTGAGGCGTTGGTGCAGGGCGGCAATCTCGGTGGCCATCTGGAACCTGTCGAGGGCTTGCTGCACGACATGGCGAAGCTGCTGGGGGTTGACGGGCTTGGTCAGATAGTGGAAGGCTCCTGCTTTCAGCGCTTCGACGGCTGCCTCCTCGCTGCCCTGGCCCGTCAGAATGATCACGGGCGTGTGGGGTGCTTCCTGGCGAGCGAACTTGAGCAACTGCATACCATCCACGCGTGGCATCTTAAGGTCCGTCACGACAACGGCGACGCCCTCGGAAAGCCGCTGCAACGCCCGAGCACCGTCTTCCGCGGCGAGCACCTCGAAACCAGACCGTTCAAGAAACGATTTAGTCGTCTCCCGGCTTCCCGCGTCATCCTCCACCAAGAGAATCCTGACCTTGGGTGAATCCGTCATGCGTGCGTCCTCCGGATGTGCCCACCATTGTTCGTGCCTGGGCCATCGGCCCCTTCGCCGGCAATGGGCAGGGTCACTTCAAAGCAGGTTCCTTCATTGACTTGTGATTCCACCCGTATGGATCCACCCGCATCCTCGATGATTCTCTTCACGATCAGCAGACCCAAGCCGCTGCCATCGGTCTTCGTCGAACGAAGTCCTTCGAAGATTCTTGGCAGTTCAGTTTCGGGAATCCCCCTTCCTGTGTCAGCTACCTGAATCGAAATCTCTCGGCCGGATTTCTTGGCAAGACGAATGGTCAGATGCCCGCCGTCCATCGCCTCCCTGGCGTTCTCAGTCAGGTTCAACAGTACCTCTCGCAGTTTCGACTTATCCGTCCGGACGTTGACCTGCTCAGCCCCGTGCTGAAGCTCACACTTCACGAATGCCCCGATCTTCTCGAAGCTGGGGCGGATGAAGTCGGCCACGTCGCGAATCAGTTCCGCAAGCCCGATCAGTTCCGGTTCGTCGCTGGGCGGCCGCCCGTATGCGAGAAATGATTTCGCCATCCTTTCGACCCGGATCACTTCTTGATCGAGACGGCCAAGATGCTCCGTTCGGACGCAATCGGCGGAGATCGTGGGATCGGAGAGCATATCCTGGACGACCGCGATCTGCATGCGCATGGCATTCAATGGATTGCGGATCTCGTGCACCATGCGTCGAGCCAAGGCCCCCATGGCGGCCGCATGTTCCTGTTGGGCGGCGGCATGGTCGAGCATACGTTCCCGACGAACCACTTGGCGCATCACGGCGCCGCCGAGCAAGAGAACGAGCACTGATACGCCGCCGAGAAGAATGAACGCATGCTTGACTGGCCGCAACAGCTCAGCAACCGCGCCGTCAAGGCTGGCCGCCGACACGCTTACTCGCACGCTGCCGAGCTGCTTCTGGTTGAACACGACTGGAACCGAGTATTGGATGGCACTGTTGTGCGTGGAGGTGGAACCCGAAGGTATTGTAGCTTCGGAGGGAAGTAACGACGTGTCGGGAGAGCTTGACGAGGGTTCCCTCAAGGTGTCGCCGCTGCTGTGTGCCAACACGGCTCCGGCAGGTGAAATGATGGCGATCCACTCGATGTGAGCGCCTGTCGAGGCCTGGCGAGTAAGGACCACACTGATCCAGCGGGCCGACCTGATGAGATCCTCGAGCGTCGCGTCGGGTCGTGCGCCGGCTTCCTCCAGGATGCGGTTCCGGATGCTCTCGATTCGACGGGTGGCGTCGTCGCGAGCGCGAGCGCGAGCCCGGCCTTCGATCTGTTGGAGCGACCAGCCGGCGATCAACACGACGAGAACGAGCAGAAGACCGGCACTTGCTGCCCATGCCGTGAAAAGGCCCACGTGAAGCGCGGGTCTTGCCTGAGCAGCCTGTTGTTGACTCGCATCAGCCATGGCTCACCACGATCGCTCGTCACGCGGGGCCGGTGACGGCCGGTTCAACCCAGTTTGTCGTCTCTACACCGCCACCTTTCTGGATGGGCCTTGCCCCTCGTAGCCCGCGGACCAAACTGCCGTTGCGGCTGTTTTTTAGCGTAGGGAGTCGATCTGGGCAAGCACACGGGTTCTCCAGGCTTCAGCTTCTCAGTCGTCTCTTCGTGCGGTCGTCGGATCGGCGTATTTACTGTGTGGCCACGCCCCGGTCTACCCATTTGCTGATGCACGACAGGAACTCGCGAGGAATCAGGGGTTTTGGCAGGAACGTGCATGCCCCGGCCTGGATACATTTGCGGACCGTCTCCGGTGAATCATCGCTGCTGATCATGATGAGTGGAACAGTTGGATGGCTATGCCGCATGGCCCGTGCCACCACGGCCCCCCCCACGTCCGGAAGATAGACATCGATGACGGCCAGGTCAACCTGCTGCCGGCGTGCCTCATCGACACCCTGCCGCCCGGTCAGGGCCTTCGTCACCTGATAGCCATGTGCCCTAAGAAACGTCGTCACCGCCTCCACGAAAGAGGTGTCATCATCAACGATCATGATGTTGGGTGTGGTCATTGCCACGGCTCCTCGCTGATGCCGGCGCCTTTGTCTCGCTGGTACCCTGGGGTACTGGTACGCAGAAGAGACGCAAAGGACACCTGTCTTGCCGTCCTCTCAAGAAGACGTTGCCGCAATCGCCTTCGGGTGGCCAAGATCGACGGCCGCAAGATGATCGGGCCACTATCGTAGTCTCGCATCATTTCTCCACGGCTCCGCAAGCCAGCACACCACGGAGCTTGGATAGGGCTGCCTTCTGAATCTGGCGGACTCGCTCCTTGCTCAGTCCGACTATGTCGCTCACCTGCTGCAAAGTCAGTGAGGGGCGATTATCCATGGGGAACCGATGGGCCAGTACCAGAGTCTCGATTCTCGACAATCCCGCCCTGTTTGTCGTCAATGCTTCGTGAAGCCGCAGGTCTGATGGACCCATTCGGTACTCCTGAAGCGGCAGGTGTTCCTCGGAAGCGTCCCTCGCCATGTCCAGCTGGACCTGCAGCACCCTCCGGTAGCTGTTCTCCCGCCTGACGCGGCGGACCAGGGATCGGAGGATGGCATTGACCGCGTAAGTGCTGAACCGAAAGCCGCTCCAGGGGTTGTATCCCTCGACGGCACGGGCGAGGGCGAACAGAGCCTCACTCAGGAGTTCATCCTCATCGATCTTGTGGGAAGCGAATCGATTCGTTGCCCAATGTGCCAGGCCAAGATTGCGGTTGACAATGTGTTCACGAATCGAGAGCCAGCGTTGGATCCACTGTTCCTGCCGATTCCGCTCACGCGAGGCGGTTCCCGCGCTTCTGGCTGCACGGTAGGCACAGACCTGCATGGCGGTGAAGAGGGCATGTTCGTCAGGCTCCGCACCCGACCCGCGACCAGTTCGGATCCTTTTGGCCACTGCCAGCGCTCGAAGCGCGGCCGCAGAGGTTCGACCTCGTCGGTGGGGCACACAACGCGGCAGCCACAAATCGAGGCCACTTGAATCCGTGTACGTTTCCGCTACATCGATCATCCTCGCCATCCCTCAGGACATCGCGTTTTGTTGGTCAGGGTGGTTCATCGCCAGTCGATAGCCAAGTCAAGCATAGGCTATGCCAGGCAACGTATCTGTCCGAGTTTGCCTTCAAGCCCTTGTCTCAATAGGATTTACAGAACCCCACCCAGCAGATTCGGTTTCCTGTTCCGGTCAAATTGACGTCGGCGTGGCCAGGTTGAGCAATCCCTGCCGCCGCTCTGTCCTCCCGCAGCAGCAGCACGATGGCTGACATCAGGCAGGAAACGCCACCTGCCGCCCTTGCGTTCCGTCCGTCAAGATGCGTTTTGCGCCAACCGTGCACCGAAGTCAGGCGAAATGACGTCGCGGAGACTCAACTGTACGACTCGACGACATGCTCACGATTGTGGATTCGTATCCGTGCGGCCGTTAGGTATCGGTAGCTGCACGGCGAACCGGGTCCCCTGCCCCGGCGCACGAGAAACGTCAATTGTACCTCCGTGGCTGCGGATGATTCTATGCACGATCGACAGCCCTAAACCCGTTCCTCCCGAGGTGAGTCGTGTCGAATAGAAAGGCTCAAACACCTTATCGAGACAGTCGTCAGGAATGCCCTTTCCATTGTCTTCGATGTTCAGCAGCACGTACTTCCCGTCTCTGACGACGGACACGCAGATCTGCCGGGCCCCAGCCTCGACGGCGTTCCGTATCATGTTGGTGACCGCTTGCTCCATTTCCATTGTGTTCAGCATCAGCAGCGGGATCCCATCTTCGGCCTCGAAAACGAGTCGACAGCCGGATCGCTCAGCATAGGCTTGGTTTTGACCGATCGCGTCGTGAACGGCTACCTTGAGGTCGCTGAGTTTCATTTCCGATCTCCCCTGACGAGCAAGCAGAAGAACATCGCTGACGATTGCCTTGGTCCGTTTGGCATATTCGACGATTTCGGTAAGGGCTCGACTCATTCTGTCGTGATCGTGTTCGCCGAGGAGAGCATATTCCGCAGCAAGCAGAATGCCTCCTATCGGATTGTTGACTTCGTGGGCAATGCCGCCGGCGAGAGTGCCGAGGGATGCCAAATGCTCCGACCGCCGCAGTTCCGTTCGAGATCGCTCCAAGGCGGCAGTTCGAAGTGCCACCAGTTCCTCCAGATGATCTCGATACCGGGCCAGTTCCTCCTGTGCTTTCTTCCGTTCCGCCACCTCGGCCTGAAGCGCATCACTCGTAATAGTCAGTTCAGAGAGCGACAACTCCAGCCGATCGCGCAGAACGATTACCACGTGAACAACGGCTGCCCCAAGCACAGTATTGAGGAGCGTAGCTCCGAAGACCATCGCCACAGCCGCGGGCGTCGGAACGCCTTCGGGTGGTAACCATAGGAACTCCATGCTGGCGAAGCTCAGACACGCGGCCGCCATGGCCCAGAGCACCCGTTTGTTCCGCGTCCAGATCCCCACGAGCAGCGGTAGCACGTAGGTCAGTGGAAACAGAAACGAGGAGAACACCACCAGACGCAAGAATCCCCAGGTCAGCAACAATAGGAAGGAAACCAGCGCCGAGATCATCCACGGCGGTTTGTGCACGAGCCACGAGATGGGTTGTGAAGCCATCGATACCAGATCCTTCAGCCTCGACAAACGAGGAAGCCGACTGTCGCGGCCATCCCACTGCATCAAGTTGGGCAACTAGCGTGCCGCCTGCTGCAGGCGTGCGCACGATCTGTAAATTGCGTATTCACAGACAGTAATGGAAGCCTAGTCTCTGCAGCAAGGGCATCGTCGGCCAACTTGTCCACGTGGGCGCTGCTCACACCATGTCTCGATGGTCAATCTGTCACCCTCCCGGCCAAGGCGAAGCAGTCCGAGGCGGTTTGCCGGTGGAACGAATCTTGCTTGCTGGCTCAGCGCACCGACCGGTCCTCCTTGCGCGAATGGTGAGCATTCGCCGTTCCGGTCGCCATTGGCTACCCGGCGAGGACGTGACTTCCACAGAATCCTGGCACGGGGAATGGGTCGAACCTCGACGCTTCGGCACTATATGAGGAGAGAACAGATGCGTACCATACTCGTCTCCAATCGCTTGCCCATGACTGTCAGCGTGGATGACGGCCAGATCGCGATAACCCCGAGCACAGGTGGCCTTGCGACAGGACTTCGGGGGCCTCACCAGAAGAACGGCGGGCTCTGGGTGGGGTGGCCGGGGGACGTCTCAAACGTCGGCCCCGATCAACGCGAGAGCTTGGACCAGCGACTCGTCGAGCAGCGTGCCGTTCCGTTGCATCTGACCGACGAAGAACACGAGCGGTACTACCAGGGCTTTGCCAACGGCGTTCTGTGGCCGCTCTTTCACTACCTCCTCGACAAGGTGGCTCTCGAGAGCCGCGACTTTGAGGTCTACAGGAGCGTCAACGAGCGATTCGCGGACACGGTTGCGGAACGCTATCGAGCGGGAGATCTCATCTGGGTGCACGACTATCAGTTGATGTTGCTGCCGGCGATGCTCCGAGAACGGCTGCCGGATGCCCGGATCGGCTTCTTCCTGCACATTCCCTTCCCGTCATCCGAAGTATTCCGCATCCTGCCATGGCGCACTCCCATCTTGGAGGGGTTGCTCGGCGCCGACGTGATCGGCTTCCACACCCTGACCTACATGCGACATTTCGCCGGTTCCCTTTTGCGCACCCTGGGCCTGGAATCCCAGGTGGATCGTCTCACCTACCAGGGCCGCGCAATTCGTCTGGGTGCTTTCCCCATGGGCGTGGATGCAGACAGCTTCGCGACAATGGCCGACAGCGTCGATGTCCTCGCTGCGACTGATACCATCCGAAAGGAAGCGAACGATCGTAAGATTCTGCTGGGTGTTGATCGCCTGGATTACACCAAGGGGCTACCGCGACGACTGCTTGCTTTCAAGCGATTCCTTGAGCGAAGGCCCGACCTGTGCGACAAGGTGCGCTTCATTCAGGTGGCCGTTCCGAGCCGCGAGGGGATTGGACCGTACGAAGCCCTTCGAAGGCAAGTGGACGAGTTGCTCGGGCACATCAATGGGCGATTCGGAACCGCTGCCGCCGTGCCGGTTCATTATCTCTATCGAACGTTCAGTCAGACAGAACTCGCGGCCATGTATCGAGCCGCGGACGTCATGGTCATCACTCCGCTGCGTGACGGCATGAATCTGGTGGCGAAGGAGTACTGCGCATGCCGGACTGACGACGACGGAGTCCTCATCCTCAGTGAGTTCGCCGGTGCTTCCGCCGAACTGGGAGAAGCAATCCGTGTCAACCCCTATGACATCGACCAGCTCTCGTTGGCCTACGAGCAGGCTCTGGAAATGAAGCCCGCAGAGAGGGCCACCCGGATGCGTGCCCTGCGGCAACGCGTCCAGAACAACAGTGTTCACCGATGGGTGCGGTGCTTCTTGGAAATGCTTACGGAGACCCCTGAAGGCACCCCCGGAACTCGGTCCTCGTTTACTCCGAAGGCGATTATGAACCGCATCATCGAGGATGTTGGTTCCGCTGCGGGATTGCACGTGTTCCTGGACTACGACGGAACGCTTATGCCGTTCGTGTCCGCACCCGAGTTGGCCGCTCCGGATGATGAGCTCCGTGCGCTACTCGTGTCGCTGGTTGCCAGACCCGGGACCCGGGCTCACATGGTGAGTGGCCGCCGCAAGGATGATTTGGAACGATGGTTCGGCGATCTCGGCATGGGATTGTATGCCGAACATGGCCTCTGGCTGAAGCCACCAGGTGAAGACTGGGTGTCACTGACCGAACCTATCGTCAGTTGGAAAGAGAAAGTCCGCACGATCATGGAGGAGTTCCTGGATCGGGTGCCCGGCTCGTTCATCGAGGACAAGACGGCCGCCGTGGTGTGGCATTATCGCGATGCGGAGCCGGAGTTCGCTGCCCATCAAGCGAAGGAACTACGTACGGACCTGACGGCGGTCCTCTCCAATGTGCCGGTGGAAGTACTGCAGGGCGATCGGATTATCGAGGTTCGTATGCACGGTGTGCATAAGGGAGCCATCGTTCAACGCATCCTGGCGGAACAGCCGGGAGCGGTCATCTTGGCCCTGGGCGACGATCGGACCGACGAGGACATGTTCGCGGCGCTTCCGCCGGAAGGGTACGGCATCCATGTAGGCCCGCAGCCGAGCAAGGCACGCTACAACCTCCGCGATGCTGTCGCTGCTCGTGCGTTCCTACGTCGACTCCTCGGGACAGGGGTTCCGGCACTAGCCTTGATTCCCACGAACCCCCTGAGCCTAACGTCGGAATCCCCTTTTCGTGCACGCCTGTCGGGCTTTCAGTCGTTCAATTGTTAGTAGTGCACTAGATACAAACAGACAATCCACATCATTATGATGAATGGCCGGCCGGCCACAGCCTCCCAGTACCCTCCTCGAATTTGTTGATTATCCCGAAGTTACGCGTATTTTTCTGAAGTATCCCCGGGCTCGGCCTTGCATTCGTCCGATAGTGTGATATATTGATACTATGGCTAACAGTACATCGAATAATATAACATGCCTGGCCCACCGGTTCCTGGTCCCGGCCAACTCCACCCATCGGCAGTACGAGGCCCTGCGGGCCTACTTCGTCGAGGGCCGGCCCTCCGCAAAAGTCGCCCAGCAGTTCGGCTACTCGCCGGGCGCCTTCCGGGTCTTATGCCATGCCTTCCGTCGCGATCCGGACCGGGCCTTCTTCTTGCCCCCGGCCAAAGGCCCCAAGGCCGCGCCCAAGATGGACAAGGTCCGCCAGCAGGTGATCGCCCTGCGCAAGCAGAACCTCTCCATGTATGACATCCGCGAAGCCCTGAAGCAGGCCGGAGACGCACTGAGCCCCGCGTCCATCGCCCTCATCCTCAAGCAGGAAGGCTTTGCCCGTCTGCCCCGGCGGGCCGACGACGAACGGCCGCATCGCCCGGGGCCCACCGCCGCGGACATCGCCGACGTTCGCCAGCTCGATCTTCAACCCCGCCACTTTCGCACCCAGTTCGGCGGACTGTTCCTGTTTCTGCCCTTCCTGGCCCCCGTGCCGCTGGAGAAGATGCTGAAACAGGCCGGCTTCCCCGGCTCGCAGAAGGTCCCGGCCGCAGCGGCCATGCGTTCGCTGCTGGCCCTCAAGCTCTTCGGCAGTGCCCGGTACAGTCACGTCATGAGCCACGTGTTCGACGAGGGCCTGGCTCTGTTCGCCGGGCTCAACGTCATTCCCAAGCGGTCCTTCCTGACCGAGTACAGTTGCCGGATCGACCCGCAGTGCTATCCCAAGTTCATGCGCGCCTGGTTCGACGCGGCCAGCGGTCTGGGCCTTGAGCGGGGGACCTCCTTCAACCTCGACTTCCACACCATCCCCTATCACGGCGATGACGCTTTGGTCGAAAAACACTATGTTTCCAAGCGGTCCCGCCGCCAGAAGGGATTGCTGGCTTTCCTGGCCGAGGATGCCGGGGCCCGCGTGTTCTGCTACGCCAACGGGCAGCTTCGCAAACGCGAGCAGAATGACGAGATCCTGCGCTTCGTGGAGTTCTGGAAGCAGCGCACGGGGCAGAAGCCCGAGGAACTGGTCTTCGATTCGAAGCTGACCACCTATCCGAACCTCAACCGGCTCAACCAGATGGGCATCGACTTCATTACCCTCCGGCGGCGCTCCAGCAAACTCCTGGGGCAGATCTACCAGCGCCCCGCCTCAGCCTGGCGGCGGATCGAACTGGAGAACATCGCACGGGCCTACCGCACGCCCCAGGTGCTGGATGAGAGAATCCAACTGCGGGACTACCAGGGGCCGATCCGGCAGTTGACCATCACCGACTTAGGCCACGAGGAGCCGACGCTGCTGCTGACGAATCAGCTCCAACGCAGCCCCGCTCAACTGGTCGGCCGCTACGCTCAGCGCATGATCATCGAGAACAGCATCGCCGACGGCATCGACTTCTTCCACATGGATGCTCTCTCTTCGGCGGTGGCCATGAAGGTCAACTGCGACCTGCAACTGACCCTGATGGCCAGCAGCCTCTACCGCCTGCTGGCGGCCCGCATCGGCCGTGGCTATGAACATGCTGAGTCGCGCCATATCTTCCGCGACTTCGTGGAGGCCACCGCCAGCGTTGACATCGAGGCCCGGCATATCCGGGTCCAATTCCAGAAACGGGCCCACAACCCGCTGCTGGTCGCGGCCGGCTTCGCCAACACCGACCTGCCCATCCCCTGGCTGGGCAACAAACGCCTCGCCTTTACGCTCGGCTGAAAACCGGGAAAATGTTAGCCGCAAAAAGGTCCGTGGGAATCAAGGCTAGGGAATCCGTCCAAGTCTCCTCCCGGCCGCGCACCGGTTCGGTTCCCAACGTCGGCCTTCGTCGCCGCGAACAAGGGCAGACTCACGTCAGGCCAGATACTACCCCAGGAGGCTTGATGTGGATTCCTGTCTCGTACCTGCCGTGTGGATGTCTTGACGGGCCGAGTCAGAAGGAAAAAACCGTGTGGATCCATGGAAGGTGATCGAATGACCATCCAACATCGCGATGGGACCGTGGAGTTCCGCTTCTATCGAGGTCAAGCCGGCCAGGTCTTCCTGCTCGGCGACTTCACCGATTGGGATGCTCGAAAAGTGCTGATGAAACCGGATGGTGATGGCTGGTGGCTTTGTCGGGTGCGTTTGGGGCCGGGCGTGTATCAGTTCCAATACGACGCTGAGGGGCAGCGGTTTCTGGACTATGCCGCGTTTGGCCTCGAACTGGGACCGTTCGGCTGGAACTCGGTTGTGTACGTGGCCGGCCTCGACCGCCGCAGCTCGTCTGGACCAAGTGCTGGTGGCATCGGCAGCGGAAGCCGAATCGGCACCTCAGCCCGCGGCCCAGCGTCCCGGCAGACGGCAGACCGCTCAAGCAAGGACTTGACCCTCGTGTAGCCTTGGTGAGGTGTATCACCGGGGCAGTGCCGCTCAACGCGCAAGGAGACTGAAGGTGCCAGACAATGAAAACGGCAGTTCCGTTCCGGCAAAGTCGATGCAGCAGATTGCTGGGTTGGCCTCGTCTGTTCGACGCCACCCCGACGGGGCCAGAATCCATGGTGGTAACCTACGGTGTGTGCTATTGGGATGCCCGCGAGCTGAGGGAGTTCATCAACTCGCTCACGGTCGCGCTCGGACGGCCCATCCGCATCGTCGATCTGCGAGACCGATCCATCCTCGTCGGTCGACACATGGATACGGGGCACTTCAACGGACATCCGCGAGCGATCCGGCAGGCGGTCAACCGATTGTTTCACCGGGATCTCCCTGCCAAAGGTCTGAGGGACTCCAAATACGGCGTACAGGCTTGTCCAAAAGGCCGGCTAACGAGGCCCCGGGCTGGGGAGGAAATCAACCGAGCGGCGTCGGTGGTCAGAAACAACAGCCGAAAACCGAGAAGAGCGTCGTGGAACGTGGTTTCACACCGACGATAAACGCCAGCATGGTCAGGGTACCGTCGGCCAACTGGGCGTTGATCTTCGCCGCCAGGGCGAGAGCCTCCTCGCGGCTGGTGCCCGCCGGCCGGCGAACCGGCTTGTAGTCCCGGTAGTAGATCCACAACCGACCCCCACGCTGATAGACAGTGACGCGGCCCACGCGACGGCGCCAGGCCTTCTTCGAAGCGGCCATACCAGAGAACCTCCCGTGCACAAATGTGCACAAAAGTGTGCACAAACGGAAGACCCCTGAAATCGCTAATGCTTATTTGACAACCACTTACGATTGTCGAAGGCATGAAAAACGGAGAGGGCGGGATTCGAACCCGCGGTACAGGTATACGCCCGTACGCCGGTTTAGCAAACCGGTGCCTTCAGCCACTCAGCCACCTCTCCAAGTTACTTATCAACAATAGTTTACGCGCTAAACGAATCGCGTCGTACCAGCTAACGACAACCTTGACGACAACCCACCGATCGGGTATTCTGGCCCGCTTGTAGCAGAGACGTCTTTGAGGAGGCCAGATCTCATGGGCATTCTCGGCAAGGCGAAACCTACCAAACCGTACCCGAGCTTCCCGCTAACAGCCCATCCGAACGGGCAGTGGTGCAAGAAAATCCGGGGCAAAGTCCATTTCTTCGGTGTCTGGGCTGATCACGACACCGCCCTCAAGCGGTACCTCGCCCTGGCTGCGGACCTGCACGCTGGACGCCAACCGCAGGCCTCAAGGCTATCGCCTGAGGGCCTTACGGTCAAGGACGTGTGCAATTCCTACCTGAGCTGGCAGAAAGGCAAAATGGAGGCTCGCGAGATCGGGGAGCGATGGTTCGAAGATTGCCGGTCCATCCTGAAGGGTTTCGCTGGCCTGACGGGAAAGAACCGACTCGTGGCGGATCTGCGACCGAATGACTTCCAGCGATACCGTGCCCGACAGGCCAAACGACTCGGCGTTCATGCCCTGACGCGGGAGATAACGGTCATCAGGAGCATGTTCAAGTACGCTTACGAATCCGATGTTATCGAGAGACCGATGAAATTCGGCGCGGGGTTCTCAGCCCCGAGCGCTTCCGTGAAACGCAAAGCCAAGACTCAAGCGGAGCTGCAGCACGGGAAACGACTGTTTCGGAAGGAGGAACTGCTTTCGATCCTGAAGGCCAGCGGACCATGCCTCAAGGCGGCTGTACTGCTGGGGCTGAATGGAGGTTTCGGCAATCTAGACTGTGCGACACTTCCTCTCTCGACCATTGATTTCGATACAGGCGTAATCGAGTATGGCAGGCCTAAAACAGGAGTTCGGAGAGTCATGCCACTTTGGCCGGAGACCACGGAAGCGTTGCGAAAGATGCTGACCGACGAGCGGCCTGAACCCGCTGATGAGGAAACGGCCAAGCTCGCGTTACTGCTGCCCAACGGGCGGCCTCTTGTAAGACAGATTGTGACACGTTCGGAGAGTGGTGAGCCCAAGAAGATTAGCCGTCTGGATCTGCTCTCGCGGCATTTCGCGGAATTGCTGAAGGAGTTGAGGGTCCATCGAAGTGGAATTGGTTTCTACGCTCTCCGACACACCTTCCGCACCTGGGCGGATGAGGTGAAGGACCAGCACGCCGTGCATCGGATCATGGGACACGCGATTCCCGGAATGAGTGGCATCTATGTCGAGGAGATCAGCCTGGACCGACTGCGGGCAGTCGTGGATCACGTACGCAGCAAGATCTTCAGCCAATAAAGTCGTGGTCGGTTCTGGCGCGGCGTCGACGGCGAGACAATGAGTGCACAATTGGAACTGACGACCCGACCCTTGCCCGCATGAACTCATCAACCCACTCCCGCTGGATGCGGAAGCGTCTGCGTCGACCCTTTCCGCGCGGAGTGTCGATGGCGGCCGCCTTGAGTTGGCCCGAGCCAATAAGGCGCTCGATGGTATCGCGTGAGAGCTTCATCTGCCTTGCTGCTTCTTCAACCGTGAGCCACTCGTTGTGCCACGCCGGTCGGTTAGTGCGCAGGGCTGCCAAGTGCTCCTCGATCTGTTCGAGAACACGGACAAGGCTGGAGGCGGAGGCTCGGTCATGCTGGTCCTTAGCCATGCCGTTCAGTATGGCACGGGACCTCGCGCAGCCAATGCCACAGCCCTGACGGCAGAGTGATTTCCGGTTTCCGCCTTCTGTGGTCTCGCCGAGGGCTCAGTCACGGGTCGTCCGAGCCGCCGGACAGAATTGGAGTTCTCTCCGGTCAGCAGAGTCACCCCGATGTGCGTTCTCCAGGGCTACGAGGGCTTGGCCAACAGACGCTGAGCGATAGCGGGAGTAACTTGGGCGAGCCCAGGCCGTTCTCCTTTGAACATCTCCGCCAGGCATCTGTCTTTCAAGTCATGGCTGAGTTTCATCCTCAATGCTCCCGGAAAGCACGCCCAATGCGCTCGAAATGCTCGCGGAATGCTCGCTCATGGCTTGCTGGAGATGCCGCCTGCCCGGATCGGTGATCAGCCGTCCGCCCGGAGTGACCATCATCAGGCCAAGGCGAACCAGAGGCGGCTCAAGAACGTCCGTGACAGTGGATGACGGCAGGCGCAGGGCGGTCCCGTCCAACTTGAGATTCAGGACGCGCTCCTCCAGCACGAGAAGCAGCTCTTCGGCGGCCGGCCGGCCGATGACGTGGGCCTCGTCGATATGCAGCAGGCTGCCGGGCTCGAGCTGAACGAGAACGCGTCGCAGGTCGGCAACCGAGGCGACGCACGGTCCGCTGGTCTCAACGAGCGGGCTGAACATCTCATTCGCGAGGATCCGGGCAAAGCAGGTCTTTCCCAGGCCGCCGCCGCTGGAGGTTTGGAGCACGTGGGGCAGCGGCTCGCGACGCTGCATCGCGGCGCCGATTGCGATTCGGGCCTTCTGTTTCACGTCTTCCTGGCCGATCATCTCGTCGAGGGTCTGGGGTCTCAGGGACTGAGCCATCAGCAGTCTCCGCTGTGGGCCGGCTGCGAACGAGCGGCCTCAAGCTGTCATTGTCTCAGGGAGGCCGTGCGGACCGATGCCGTCGGGCTGACGAGCAAGTGACTTGAGACCGGTACGAGCGATTGTGCAGCTGGCGGGAGACGACAACAGGAGGGATTGCCGTTCCGAGCGGCCGATCCTTGTTTTCCGGCCGGTGCTGGGAATCTGGCAAGCTCAGCCCGGGATCGAGCCGAGCTTGCCCGGAAGAGGCACGGCCGGCGGAGGTATTGAAGATGAAGAAGCGATGTCATGTATGTGGGCGGCGGCGCGAAGAGAGCTTCCTGTCGGACACCTGTGGTCGGTGCGAAACCATCCAGGCGGACGCAGATGGCGACCGGCTGGCGGCGGTGTAATGGATATGGCCCTGGGAACGGAAGTGTCGTTTGGCCCATGCTGCCAGGAATGCGAGTTCTTCATTGACTGCCGGCGCCAGGATGGCCGAGTGGCGGGAGATGAAGGGCAGGTGAGGCCAGCGGGCACTGCCCAGAATTGAGCAGTGCCCTTGGCACGGAGGTTGAGAAGCATGGCTGAAGGAGGCGAATCAGAGCGGGCGGCTGCAATAATGCAGAAGCTCAATTCAGATTGGGAGCGACGGAAAGCGGCGGTTCTGCGATCCCTGACGGAGTCGCCGTTGGATCGCTGGGTGAGAAGGCGGAGGTGAGGGGCGGGGGCCGTTCCTCGAGAACGGTTCGCCGCCATCCTGAAGCGTATCCAGCGACTCCGGAGTGCCGAGGACGGCATGCACCCATCACAAGAGACAGGGGCGACGCGGGTGTACCGCTGCCGCAAGGGTGCCCTCGGGACGGTGAAATGGCCCGAGAACAGGAAGGCGCAGCAGGGGCACTGTGTAATCGCCAAACACAGCCCGGCGGATCGCTTCCGGAGCACCCCCTCGTGCACGGCCGATCGACTGCGCGTGCACCCATTCGAGAAGGAGCCTGCCGATGGCGACGCTGCTGTACCTGCTTTTTGGACTGGGAGCGATCATCGCGGGGCCGTGCTTGGTTTTCCTCGCGCTATTCGGCCGGGTTCCCTTCTTCGTCGGCCCCACCGCAGCGTTGGGCGAGGCCGTGACGACCTACTGGAAAGGGCGCCTGGCATGCCTGGTGTTCGGGCCGATCCTATTCATCGTCGGCTGCATGTTGATACGCGAGCCGTTCAGCAGGTCCGCGTACGAGAAGTACAAGGAGGCGTATGAGCAGGCCCTGCAGCTTGGCGACCGGCAGGATTACGCGGGGGCGCTGAAAGCCCTGGACCGGGCGCTCAAATACGCGGAATGGCCGGCAGTAGTCCATGCGACCCGCGGGTCCGTCCTCAAGGAGAAGGGCGATCTGGACGGCGCCCACCAGGCGCTGGCCGAGGCGCTCAAGCTGGACCCGACGTTCAGCTGGGCCCACGCCCTGCAGGGCCAGATCTACTACTTGCAGGACAAGCCCGCCGCCGCCCGCGCCAGCGCGGACCAGGCGATCCAGCAGGCGGATCCTCGCCTTGGCGACCTGCTGACCTCCCAACGCGCCAAGCTTCAGTACGCCGGCATCTCCACCGGACTGTACCTGCGCGGTTTCCTCGATACCGACGAGAAGCAATACAAGAAGGCCATTGAGGACTTCTCGGGGTGTCTCCGGCGGGACACGTCGAACCTGCACGCCGCAGCCCAGTACTCCATGGCCTATGCATACCGCGCGCTGCGGCAATACGATCCCGCCGTGGAAGCTGCCCGGAAAGCAATCGAAATGAAGCCCAACGACGGGCAGGGCCACTACCAGCTGGGCATGGCCCTGGGGGCCAAGGGCAAGTGGTCGGAGGCACGGGCCAGCTTCGACCAGTACATCCGCCTTTCGCCGGACCGTGCGGCGGCGTCGAACCGCCTGGCGTGGGACCTAGCCACGGCGGCGAATCCTGACTGTCGCCAGCCGAAGATGGCGGTCGAGTGTGCCGAGACGCTGGTGCGCGAGAGCAAGCGCCAGGTACACAGCTATCTCGATACGCTTGCGGCGGCCTACGCCCGCGCCGGCCGGTTCGGCGATGCCGTAAAAACTCAGAAGGAAGCAATCAAAGCAGGCGACGAACAGGAGTACCGGGAGCGATTGAGGCTCTATGAGCAGAACACGGCCTATACTGCCGATAAGTGATGCTCGCGCCGATCGGCGGTGACCGGTGGAGCGGAACCCAGGATCGGCCGAGAGCAATCCAGGAACCTGCGTGAAGCCACACCCCTGCCGTCGACCCCGAGACCCCCAAGGCGCGCCGGCGAGACGCCGGTGCCACCCGGGTCTGCGGACAGACACTTTTCCGATCGGCGATAGGGGATTGCAGTCGCCGATCCCGGCGTCTCTGGTCGCGCAGCGCATTCAATCCGCGCAATCCGGATCGGCCGAGGTATTCGACCCGCTGATGCACGGCTGGAAGACGCCGAAGTCGGACTGGTCGACGTCCGAGTCGTGGTCGCCACGAGAGGCGTCCAGTCCCGCTCACCGAAGCCTGGCCGCCTTGGCTGGGTGAGGGATACCATGACATCCATCAGGACGCTGCTGCCTCAGTTCGCGCAGTTCGGGTCGGCCGGCTTCCCGGCTCCGCTGTAGCACCGCTGGAAAATGCCGAAGTCGGATTGGTCGACGTCCGCGTCGCGGTCGAGGTCGGCGGCGATGAAGCCGTCCCGGTCCACTAACAGCAGGCATCCCGGCGGCGGGTGATCCGGGTCAAAGGGAATCGCCGGGCCGGTCACACAAGCGGCGAAAACCTGCAAGTCGGCGGCGTCCACATCGCAGTCCTGGTCGAAATCCACCGGGACGAACGCGCTGCAGACCGGGAGGATCACACTCCAGAACCCGC
>JAKLEZ010000020.1 GCA_022711465.1 Planctomycetota bacterium
CCTTCCCGGGCATGTCCGGCTTCACCGACCCGAACCTGGTGACCGGAACCAACGAGGAGGACTTCGCCGTTCGCGTGACCGGCTACCTGGCCCTGACCAAGGGCGGGCATATCTTCTCGGTCTCGAGCGACGACGGCTTCAAGATGTGGATGGGCGGCACGACGCCGCACCTCGACGGTAACGTCGTCGGCGAATCCGGGCCACTGAAGGGTGCCTCGGAGCGGTACTTCTACGTCGTCGCGGACCAGGACGGTCTTTACAAGTTCGAGATCGACATGAACGAACGCGGCGGCGGCGAAGATCTCCACTTCAAGGAGTTCATCGTCTCGATCGATGGAACCATCACGCCTGAGACCGTGAATGTCGGGAATGCCGCCAAAGTGTTCCAGACGGTCACGCCGTGCCCGATCCCGTTCGCGGACACGGACGGTGACGGCGACGTGGACCAGAAGGACTTTGGCGCGTGGCAACAGTGCTTCACGGGTGACGTGGGTGAGATGGCCGCGGAATGCTCCTGCCTGGATCAGGACGACGACGGCTTCATCAACGCCACTGACTTCGCGACGTTCCAGAACTGCTACACCGGACCCGCGATTCCGTGGGCAGCGACTGCCAACTGCCCGGGATGATCTAGGGCAGGGTAGGTGACACTGTGACACGGCCACGGGTACACGAATCACCCGTGGCCGTGTTCTTTTGTCGCATATTCATGAGGGTGACGGTCACTCAGCCAGCCGGCCGGGTTCGGGACGCCAGCAGGTCCTCCAGGCGGGATTGGACCTGGCGGCGATGCTCGGCGGACCAGCGACGGGGTTCGGCAGCGGGGCGGGCATCGTTCAGGCGCAGGGCTTCGCGGTACTCGCGGACGGCTTCGTCGAGGAGGGCGGGATCGGACAGGGCCGTTCGGGCGCGGTCCAGCAATGCGGCCAGCTCCAGGTGGTGGTCGGGTGAGGCAGGATACATGGCCGTACATCGACGTCCGGCGGCGATAGCGGCCTGAAGGTCGGCGAGTGTGCCCCCGGCCTGGAAGGCGGCTTCCAGGGCCCGCATGCGGTACTGCTGATGTGATATCTGTCTGGGATCACGGCGGATGGCCTCATCGAGGGCTTTGAGACCGGCGGTCAGGGCCTCGGGCGAGGGATCGCGGAAGAAGGCGGCGGCCAGATCGGACCACGGCGTCGGATCCAGGCGATCAGCGGCGAAGGCTTCGGCGAAGCGGCCCAGGACGTGATCGTCGAAGCTCCTTGACCTGGCCTCGGTCAGAGCCGCCCGGCATCGGGACACCGGAATCACGTTCAACGCGAGGTGGGCGAGAAACCCCGCCGTCGCCACAGCCAGGACCACGGAGGCCGCGCGGACGCAGCGGGAGGAGACGAAGCGGGCATCCGCACAGGCCAGCAGCAGCCCACCCAAGGCCGCAAAAGGAGTGAGCGTTCCGGCGAAGAACATCGAACTGTCAATCGTGTTGTGCAACAGGAATACCAGCACGGCACAAAGAATGGGGATGCGGAAGTGATCGCCTTTCCTCGGCTGGCCCTCCAGACTGAGCCAGAGGAATGCCCCCAGCGAGATAGCCCAAAGAACACCGTAGAGGCCGAGGTCGAACATGACCATCGCCTGACCGGATGCGTCACGCAACCACAGACCTCTGAAGAGAAAAATCCTCAGCAGGAAGAACCCCACGATCAGGGCCCCTGCCCACCGCAGCACGACGGTCTTTTCGGTCTCTGGCTCCGGCACGGCCTCGACGTGTCCTCCCGCCGCCCCGCCCCAGGTTCGAGCGACAACCAGCGAACCGCCGGCCAGCAGGGTCAGCAGCCCGAGGCCACCGAACACGCCCCCCTGGGCAATGGTCGAGAGCACGAAGTTGTGCGGGTCCTTGATCTCCTCGGGGTACTCGACCGGCTTGTGCAGCAAGTAAGCCCAATCGTAGTTGAGGGCACCCGTGCCGATCGGGCAGGTGTCGGCGATGATCCGACCGGTGACCTGCCAGTACTGCCAGCGGAAGTTCAGTGAATCGCCGGGCAGCCCGCCCCGTGCGAAACCGAGGATGGTCACAAGGAGCGCGCAGGCCACGATGGCCAGCCAAGTCAGCGCTAGAACCTTTCGCCACTGCGGCCGCCAGGCCTCCGAGCATCGCCAGAGGCAGACCGCCAGCAGCAATCCCAGGAGTCCGGCGGCGCAACCCGCCTTGCTGCCGGTCAGGGGGATGAACAGAAACAACAGAACGGCCAGCACGGCGAGTGCGAGTTGCTGCCAGCGGGCTCGGCGGCGCAAGGCGAGCAGGCCCAGCAGCGAGAATCCGCACATGGCTAGCAGAGCAGCCTGGGCATTGCTGAACGGGAAGAAGCCACTGGCCTCGCGCGACTTCATTCGGCGCTCGAACAGATCGACGCGGGCGTCGGTGAGCTGGATCCCCTGGCGCCGCCAGAACTCCTCCTTGGTCTTCTGATAATGGTCCCAGGTTTCCTTGAACTCGACTGTGGCCTGCATACCGGACCTGGCAGCGGTGGCCACACCCGACGCGACCAGGACGGCCAGGACCAGGGCGGTCCGCAGCCGGTCGCGGCTCAGGTTGGCCACGAGGAAGACGAGCACCACGGCAGCGAGCCAATCGGCCGAGCCGTTGAGCGCCAGCCTCCGATTACTGGCGAAAAAGGTGGAGACGACGGCCGCCAGAATCAGCAGCAGCCAGCCGGCTTCGAGCCCGGTCCATCGCCAGGCGCGACGGCTCAGCACTGCCGCACCGGCAACCAGAATGCCCGCCGCCCAGATGGCCAGATCGAACCACGCGGTGGTGGCCGGGTTGATCGTGTCTGGCAGGTCGACTGCGGCGGAAATCGAGTTCAACGAGGAGTCGTAGCTTTCTCCCAACAGCGGCCGCATGGCCAGGAGCATGAGCAGCACGAACAGCGCGACCCTTTCCAGGACGCGGGCGATCCGCTGACGCCCGTCCACGGGGGCAGTCGATGCGAGCCGGGCAGCGGCCGAAGCAGCCGGAATGGAGCGGGACGGCGGTCGATCAGGATGCATCACGCGATTCCAGAACGGCGATCAGAGCCACGACGCAGACACACTGGCCGAAGATGAGCACCGCTCCCGCCCAGTGCAGGAACGGCAGCAGAATCGCGGGCATGGCCGTGGCCGTGGTCGCCAGGTAGATGGTCAGTACGGCGGTCGTCGGGCTCATGCCGAGCTTGACCAGGCGATGCGAGAAGTGGCGGCGGTCAGGGCGAAAGATGCTCGCCCCGCTGCGGGCGCGGTGGATCACCACACTGCCCATGTCGTAGATCGGCACGGCGAAGATGACCAGCGGCACGAGGACGCCGAACGGCTCACGGTCCTGCCCGGGATTGTAGAATGTCACCAGGACGACGCTCACCGCGAGCATGTACCCTACCACGAGGCTGCCGGCGTCGCCCATGAAGATGGTGGCGGGCGGGAAGTTGTAGATCAGGAAGCCAAGTACCGCCCCGGCGACCAGCAGCAGCATGCAGGGCACAAAAACCTGACCGGCCAGCAGTGAGGTCAGGGCCAGCATGATCGCGGTCAGCGCCGCCACCCCCGCGGACAGACCGTCCATGTTGTCCATGAAGTTGAACGCGTTGGTGAGGGCGACGATCCACAGCATGGTCAGCATGACCGCAGGGGCCGGCCCCAAGAACTCGAGCACGCGGATCTTGAAGCCGGCGGTGAGCATGAGGGCGACCACCGCCTGAATGAACAGCTTGAAGTACGGAGACAATGGGTAGTGGTCGTCGATGATGCCCATGAGGTGCATGACCAGGGCCCCGGCGATGATGGCCAGTGCGACCGGGATCTTGATCGCGATGCCACCCAGCCAGTGCGGCCAGTGCGGCAGCCAGTTTGTGAACGCGTGGATCTGGTTCGGATCGATATGCTTGAACACCACACCGGCCAGGACCATAGCCGCCATGGGCACGAGGATGGCCACGGTGATCGCGATCCCCCCGCCGTAAGGGGTCGGGGTCTTGTGTTTCTTGTAGCTGTCGGCCGACCCCGGCCGATCCACGAACTCGCGCCGACTCGCCCAGCGACGGACGATCGGGGTCAGGATCGCGCTGATCAGCAGGGAGACCAGCAGAGAGGCGACAGCCACGCCAATCGAACCACGAGATATCACCGGGTAGTCCCCTTGTCCGAGCTGGATTCGGCCGCCCATGTGTTGAGTTTAACCCGCAGGCGCTCGCGGACGCGGTCGAAGAATTCGTGGTACCTCGGGCCGGCGTAGTCGGGATACGTCCACGGCCACGCCGTCCACCGCCCATGCTCGTAGTGCAGCGTGCTCTCGGCGTAAATCCCCTCGCGGAGATACACCCGGTGGCCGAAATCTTTGGTCGTGGCCAACACCAGCTTGCTGAGCGTCAGGTACCCGGGGTCGAGGTTCACCGGTCGCCGGTCCGCCGGAAGCCCGCAGTCCCGCGCAATCCGCCGTTCCATCTCGTTGGTCAGTACCTTGACCGCGGCCAACTGAACCGGATCGACCACTCGCTCGAAGGAGATGAACTGCCGCCGCAGATCTTCGCCCATTTCCAGGGCGTAGTAGTCGGTATCGTCGAACGGCCACAGCTCCGTGACCTCATCGGTCGCCCCGAAGTACTCGTTCAGCAACTTGACCGCGCGGTTCATCAAGTCGGGGTCATTGGAGATCAACCCGCAGACGAGGTTCACCGGTCTGGGAGAGCGAGCCGTGCCCATGGCGAACAGTGTATCCCGCCCGGCGAGCGATGCAACGGGGGGGCGGGCGCGAAGGCGAGCGGCCCAGGTTCGCTGAGGACCAGGGTCAGGGGGAGGCCGTGTCACCTGGTGCTGGGCCAGCCAGCAGATGATCAGAAGTGTCCAGCGAGTGGTCGCTTGTGTCCAGACTGAATACGCACGGAAGAGGAGGTTCTCACCAGGGCAAGCCCGGCCACGTCCTATTCGTCGCGGATGACGGTTGTATCCGGTTCGGGAGGAGCGGTGTCGCCGTCGGACTCGATGTCCAGCAGCTTGAGGACGTCGCGTTCGACGATGAGGCGGAGCTGCTCGCGGGGAATGGTGGGCAGGTTGGTGCCGTGGCAGAACTGGTTGATTCGGTACAGCGCCTCGATGCAGGCGGCCGCGTTGCCGTACGGGAAGTCACTGCCGAACAGCAGGGCATCCATGACTTCCGCCTGGTAAGCCGACACGAGGGCGTTGTAGGCTGCCCAGGGCTGGTGAAGGAGTCCGCTGATGTCGGCGAAGACGTTGCGGTGTTTGCAGAGCAGAGCGATCGTCTCTTCCGTCCAGGGGTAGCCGAGTTGGGCGATGAGGATCTTGAGGTCGGGGAACTCGCGGGCGATCTCGTCCACCAGGTATGGCCGTGCGAACTCCATCTTGCAGTTTTCGGCCACGTGGATGTCCTGGTGGATGAGCATGGGGAGCCGCAGCCGGGAGACCTCAGCGTATACCCGCATGGCGGCTGAACTGGCCGGGTGGAAGTCCTGGGCGGCCGGCCAGATGGTCACGCCGCGCATGCCCAGATCGTCGTGTGCCCGACGGAGTTCGTCGATCGCCTCCTTGGGCCGCGAGGGATCCAGGCCGGCGAAACCGATCAGCCGGTCGGGGTATTGGCGGACATAGCGGGCGACGTAGGCGTTCGGAATGTCGGCCTCGAGGTAGTGGCTCTTGAACGCCAGGACGAACGACTTGTCCACCGGCTTGGCGGCGGCGAGATGACTGGCTGTATCTGCCCGGGGGATCGAAGCGGAACGATGCCGGTGCAGCCGGCCACAGACCTGACCGGTGCCCCGACCCAGTTGCTCGATGGATTCCCAAATGTGGGTATGGCAGTCAACGATCATGCTCTCTAGCCATCCAATCTCGAACCCTCCCCCCACACGGCCTTCGTATTATCTTCGGAAAGGGGACGAATGGCAATCACTCGGGCGAGCGAGGAATTCCGGCCACAGCGCGGCTCTGTCCGACCGGTCAGACGGTTAGAATGCCCAGTCATGATACGAACCGAGCTCATCGCAACGGTCGGGCCGGCATGCGGCCTGATCGACGACGTGCAGGAAGGACATCGGGTACTCATCGATGACGGCAACATTCGGCTCAAGGCGATCGGCAAGCGACAGGACGAGCCGGCCTGCCGACAAATGGCCCTGCTCTACGGGGTCATTCCCATCCGCCTGGACCTGTGTCAAGGATTCCGAGCGATGCTCAGCCGGCTGGACGAAGTCCTGCTCCCGCACGGCTTGGCGGACAAGCGCGACCGAATCGTGGTCGTGGCCGACACTCGCCCGGATGTGGCAGACGAGATCGATGCCGTGTTCGTCCATCTGTTCGGCTCTACCGCACCAGAAGCTCACACGGCATGACCAGGAGGGTAGCCTCGCTCCGGAGGAGTTCTGCTCTGCGCAAAGCCCCGAGGACGGCCCTGGCCCGGGCTGGATCGGCCAGCCGCAGGGCTTTCAGGATATCCTGGAGCGCAGCCTGTTTGACCAGCCACCCCCGAATACCGGTGGATACCCCCTTGCCCCCGCCCTCTTCTTCCGTTGGCTGACCGGTCAGGCTCTTGAGCAGCATGTCCATGAAATTTCGGGTTTCAGGCAGGGTTTGAACCTGGTAATCGGTGATGTTGGCTCTTTCGGCGGCAAACACAATCGCGTCTTCCAAACCGCCGAGTTTGTCCACCAGGCCCTGGTCTAGGGCCTGTCGGCCAGTGAATACTCGTCCCCCCGCCAGATCGTCCAGGTTCTTCTTGAGTTTGCCGTCACGGCCTTTCTTCACGCAGTCGGCGAACATCTGGTAGACATGGTTCATCTGTTCGCGAATCAAGGCTCGTTGGCGATCGTCGAACCTCTGGCTGGTGCTGTACAAGTCGGAGTTCTGGCCGAACTTGTACTCGTGGAAGGAAACACCCAGCCAGTCCCACAGGCCTTTGGTGACCACCTTGCCCCCGACCACGCCAATCGAACCGGTGAGCGTGCCGGGCTCGGCGAAGATGGTCGGCGCTCCCACGGACAGGTAGTATCCGCCGCTGGCCGCCACGTTGCCCATGGACACCACAACGGGTTTGACCTCGGCGAGGGTCCGAGCCGCCCGCCACATGATGTCGCTGGCCAGGGCGGAGCCGCCGGGCGAGTTGATGCGAAGAACCACGGCCTTGATCGCGTCATCATGGCGGGCCTGAGCCAAGGCCCAGCGGATGGTCGTACTCCCGGTGCCTTCGCTTTCACCAAGCAGGCCGGGCGCGGTCTTGCCGGTCATGAGCGTTCCATCGATGTAGACGACGGCCACGCTGTTCTTGCCGGTCTTCTTCTGCTTGCCCATGCTCTCGCCGAGCAGCTTGAAGAAAGCGAAGGGGCTGGAAAGGTCGATTTCCGGCCCCTTCTTCTCGCCGTAATTGTGGACCAGCCTGCACGCCCGGCCATGCCGTTCGCGTAGTGACTCGGCGAAGGCGTCGGCATCCAGGATCTCGTCCACGAGCTGGGCATCAAGAGCCTGTTGAGCGTTGAACGGGCCGCGATCGATCAGCTCCCGGATCTTGTCCGCGGGTATTTGCCGTCCTTCCGCGATGGTATCGACCATCTGATCGAACAGATCCTTGAGCACCCAGTTCATCATCTCCTTGGCTTCGTCGGAAGGGCCGGTGCGGGTCAGTGACTCGCCGGCCGATTTGTAGGCCCCGATGTGCTCGATGTCGGCTTCCACTCCGATCTTGTCAAGCAGCCCCTTGAGGTAGACCCCTTCGCTGCGAAGGCCGATCAGGCCCACCTCACCGGCCGGGGAAATGCAGATTCGTGATGCCGCAGTGGCCAACTGGTAGAGCCCACCGCCTGCATTCTCGATATAGAAGTACACGTCCTTGCGGGCCTTGCGGAGGCGGTCTAGGGCGACCCGGAGCTCCTGCATCTGGGCCCAGCCAATCGACGGATCCTCGAAGGTGAACACCAGGGCCTTGACGCTCTTGTCCTTCTCGGCCCTGCGAAGCCGCTGGAGCAGGTCGTGAAGGGAACGGCGAACCTCCATGTCGAGGCCGAGACTGACCTCTGGAGGCTTCTCCATCAGTTCGCCGCCAAGCTGGAGAACGACGATCTTGTCCGCCTCGACGGCAGCTTTCGAGCCCCCTCGGAGCGACTGGCTCGTCTTCTCCGGCTTGACCTTCGCTTCGGCCTCATCGGTCTTGTCCGCCTGACCGCCGGCCTTGTTCTTGCCGTCCGCCTTCTCAGTCTCGTCGGCTTCAGCGGTCTGGGCCGGTTTGTCCGCCAGGGCGGCTGCGTCGTCGGCGGCCAACGGCGGGGCAAAGAAAACCACAAGCATCAACGCCATAGGCCAACGGATACTGCGCATCGCATCTCACTCCCCAAAAAGCCAAAACACGAGCCCGGCAAGCAGGGGAGCCGGGCTCCTTCCCGCCGGTCAGGGACCCTCTGTCCCCGCTGCCGGCAGCCTACTGGAATACAACCGTGAATCAAGGGCGGTTTCAGCCCGGCGGGCTTTCCACCCAAACCACAGCAGAACGGCCACCGCGACCCCCAATTCCAGCAGCCCGAGGATCGTGCCGAGGTCATCCGGGACGCGCCCGCGCTGGCCCGCCGCCCGGGCCACGAACAAGCCGTGAAGCGCCAATCCGAGGGCCAGAAGCCGCCAAGAACGGGCGAGTCCGGGAGCCAGGAGCAGGAACCAAGCCGCGACCACGATCACGAGCTGCCGCGGCAAGGGGAAGGCGCCAAACGCGAATCCCACAGGCTTGAGATTCACGATATTGCGCCACTGAATCACGGTACCCTTTTCAGTGACCCTGTAGACCGGCTTGGGGAGCGGGTGCAGGGTCTCGCCCGCCGGTGTCCAAACCCAGACGTGCTGGAAGTCACCCATGACCCGGGCATCGATCCCCCGTCGTCTCAGGAGCGCGGTGGCCACCACAGCCCGTCCATCACAGTCCTCCGTGCCTCGGGCGATGGCCTCGCCGGCTGTGGGAATGTAGTCCATCACGCCCCAGTTGTCCCAGTCGTAGGAGTACGGGATCTCCCGGCAAACGAACCGATCCACCGCCAAGATCGCGAATTGGGGATCGTTCGGGCCCGGGCCGTCTCTGGCTTGCGAACCATGGGCAAGCATCCGCAAATGGGCGTCGAACCGCTGTGACAAGGCTGCAACGGCTTGGTCGTTCGGATCAGCCAGGGCGTCCACTTGGCGGAGATGGCTGACGTGCTTGATGAAGAGCGCGGGACGAGGATAGAG
The DNA here is from genome assembly GCA_022711465.1 of Planctomycetota bacterium. Taxonomy (GTDB): domain Bacteria; phylum Planctomycetota; class Phycisphaerae; order UBA1845; family PWPN01; genus JAGNEZ01. Next base: position 9,232 of record JAKLEZ010000020.1, read on the forward strand.
CACGAGGAAAACCACGACCAGGAAGATCAGCAGCTTGACCGGCCCGCGAATGCGAAAACGGGCGTCCTGGAGCGATTCCCATGCGTCTCCACATCGCGCCCCCAGGCTCCACAGTCGTGATCCCAGCTGCTGTACGGCCATAGACTCTCCGGGCGGCGTTCTGGTGCCGGCAGACACAATTGCCCATCCAGATGAGTAGCGTACCCGGACAACGCCGGCAAGTGAAATCGAGGGGCGGCGGGAAGCCAAGCCGGATGCCGCGGCCCCTTGCCTGCCCGGGCCATGCCGGTCAAATGGAATTCGGCCGAGAGGGCCGAAAAAGGACGCCAGGGTAACAAGCTGGTAACATAGGTGGTTTACACTTCGACCGGCGTGTACGTGGATCCCGTTGAACATGGTCGAGGAGTGAACGTCATGAACCGCACATTAACCCTGATCCTGATCGCCACCCTGGGCTGGCTACCCTGTCCTGCGGCTGCGGCCGAGTCCGTTTCGGTCCTATTAGAGAAGGCCGTCTACGCAGAGGAAACCAAGGGCGACGTGGAGGAAGCCATCCGGTTGTACAAGCAGATCGTCGAGGCGGACAAGGCTGACCGGCCGTATGCCGCCCAAGCCATGTTCCGCCTGGCCGAATGCTACCTGAAGCAGAACAAGCCCGCCGAGGCGACGGCTGCATTCCAGACCCTGGTCCGGCGTTTCCCCGGCCAGAAGGAATGGGTCGAGAAGGCGGAGAAGCGGCTGGCCAGCTCACAGAGGAACCTCACCGAGGCCCAGATGGCCCCACTGATCAAGAAGGCGATCACGATCATCTCGACACTGACCGAGAGTGACCCCAAAGTCGGCGAGACGCTGGCAACCCTTCAGGGCCTCGACTCCAAGCTGGCCGCGAAGATCCTGGCCAGTCACCTCAAGTCGCCGGAGGCCAACGCCCGGCGGGCGGCCATCTACATCCTGTGGATGGGTCAGTTCGACAACATCGATCCAGCGGTGGAGGGGCTGTCGGGACTCTGTTCACATGAGGAGGATCTCACCCGCGGCATGGCCGCCCTGGCTCTGGGATCGAAGAAGATTACAGCCAGCTACGACAAAGTGGCGGAGATGGCTCTCAAGGACAAGAGCGGCTACGCCCGACGCTGCGCGGCGATCGCCCTCGGCTGGATGGGGCGACCCGAGGCAAAGGAAGTCCTCGAGAAAGTCAACAAGGACGAGGATGCCATGGTGCGGGCCAACGCCGAGGCGGCGCTCAAGCTCCTCGAACAAACGGCCACCAAGCCCCCCGTTATCCTGTCGACGACGCCGAAAGCGCTCGCCAATGACGTGCCCCCCGACACAACCGAGATCACGGCAACATTCAACCAGCGGATGCTCGACCAGAGCTGGTCGTGGACCGGCGGCGGCGAGACTTACCCCAAGCTGACCGGCAGACCCTCCTACGACGCTTCCCGCACCCAATGCACGCTACCGGTTCAACTGCAGCCGGGCAAGGTCTATTGGGTCGGCATCAACAGCCCGAGCCACAGGAACTTCAAGTCGGAGGCAAAGATCCCGGCGGCCAGACACGTGATCCTCTTCGCAACGCGGTCGGCCGACGGCAAGCCTACGCCCATTCCTGAAGACCTTGTCAGCCAAGCCAAGGCCATTAACGAACCGGCGAAGCCGACAAGCGGTCGGCCATCCCCAGACAAGGCCATGGCCCTGCTCGATCCGGAGACGCGATCCGCAATCGAGCACTTCGAGCAGTCCTTCGCGAACTGGTTTCGACCCGAGACACGATATGAAGCGGCCTCGCAGGCGGAGAAGGATGCGATGGTGGAGCAGTGGATGGCCGAAGCCCGCGGGAACGACTTCAGAACGCGCACGCGGGCGATCGCGGCCCTGGGCAACATCTCCTGCAAGAAGGCTACCAATGTGTTGATCAGCATCGTCGACGAACCGATGGGCAACCAGCGTCCCAAGTGGATGGCGATCCGGGGCCTGGGCCGGATCGGGGACAAGGCGGCCGTACCCGTTCTGATCGAACTGGTCGAGTACGGCAACCAGAACGTGCAGGTCTACGCCCGGCTGGCCCTGGCCCAGATCACCGGCGAGTACTTCGGAACCTCGAAGGAGAAATGGCGGGCCTGGTGGAAAAATCATCGGTGATAGGGGACGGACGGGCGACGTCAGCTGACTCCCTGAGGGCGGCAGGAATACGGGCAACGAGGGACAAACGATGATTCAACAAAGGCCTCCGGTTATTTGGATCACGTTCATCAGCCTCGCGCTGATGGTGTTGGGCAAAATCCTGGCGGCGGAGAAGGTCGGGCCTCTGATCCTGATTGATGCGGGCATCTCCGCTGTGTTACTCTGTGGGCTCTGGCAGATGAGGAGTTGGACGTTTATCCTCACCCTGGCGGCGGCCGGCTTCGGCACAGGCCTGGCCTTCACTCGACCGCACGAGCATGGAGTGACTGTTTTGCTGCTGAATGCCCTTGTCGTGGTCCCGCTGCTCTTGTGCCGTGGTCTGTACCTCAGGCCAGACTCGGCGCCAGAGGCGTCTCGGAGCCAAGAGCCGTCCCTCTGAAAACCCGGTCCTGCCGGGAGCGCGAATGCGAATGGCCATGCGCAAATGGGGCACACCGACCTCGGGAACGGGCTTTGGCCCTGTGCTCCTTCTGTTGATCGTCGCCGTCGTGGCCCCAACGGCCTGCCTGCTCTGGCTCATCACCCAGGCAACCCAGAATGAGCGCCTGGCCATCCGGCAGAAACTCGAGAATGCCTACCGGGCCGAGCTGCAGGAAGTGCGAGTCAGGCTCGAGGACTGGTGGCGGGACCGCACCGACCGACTAACCGCCCTCGCAGCCGACGTTCCCGCTGGCGAGCGATTCGCGAAGCTGGTCGATGAAGGACTCGCGGACAGCTTCATCCTGTGCAACACTCAGGGCGAACTCGTGTACCCCGTTTTGCCGTGGCCGCGGGTACCGGAAAGCCAGCCCACGGGAGGTCCCGAGGAATGGGTGAAGGCGGAAGACCTGATCGCGGCCGGCGCCCTGATGGAAGCAGCCGGCATCTACCAAGCCATTGCCGACCAGACGACCGAGATTGACTTGGCCGCCCAAGCCCTGATGGCCCAGGCCCGCTGCCTGGGCGGCAGCGGCCATCACCAGGCGGCCATCGACGTGCTGGTCCATCGTCTATCCGAACCCAGGTACGGCAACGCTCGGGATTCGAATGGCCGGCTGATCGTGCCCTCCGCGCAGCTGGTAGCCCTGGAAATGATGGCCGGCCGCCCCGCTGACCAGAGCGACTTCGGCAGGACCGCCCGAGATCTGCGCGCCCGGCTGCTGAACTACCGCGAACCGGTCATGCCAACCGCCCAGCGCCTGTTCCTCATGGAGCGTCTTGGCTCACTGGTCCCTCAGCCCGGCTTCGAGCGGTGGGACGCGGAGAAGCTCGCTCTTGACTACGTGGAGAGCCAAACGCCGCTTCCTTCGACCACGATTCTCACCCGTACCCTGTTGAACAGGGTCTGGCAACTCGCCTCCGAGGACAAAACAGTGGTCGCCCTGTTGCAGGAATCACGAATCGTCAGCGAGACGGCGGCCATGGCGAAGAAATGGGCCACATTGCCCGAGGCCGCCGTCTGGGTCTTCCCCACCGGCGCGGGCCTGAGCGACCGCGACTGCTTCCTCCGAGAACCTGTTGGCCAGACGATGACCGACTGGCAATTCAACGTCAAACTCGCGGGACCCAACCCCTTCGCCAAGGCCGCCGAACGGCAAATCGCCATCTACTGGTGGACGGGAATACTGGTGATCCTCGCGTGCGCGGCGGTGACTCTCGTCCTGGCTCGGCACATGGGCCGCCAGGTTCGCCTGACCCGGCTGAAGAACGATCTCATCGCGACCGTGTCGCACGAGCTGAAAACGCCGCTGTCGTCGGTCCGGGTGCTGGTCGAGACGCTGCTTGACAATGAATGCGGAAACCCGAGACAGACGCGCGAGTACCTTGAGATGATTGCCCGGGAGAACCAGAGACTCAGCCGGCTGATCGACAACTTCCTCACCTTCTCGCGGATGGAGCGCAACAAGCGGGCTTTTGAAATGCGGGCGGTCAGCCTGAGTGAGGTAGCGAAGGACGCGGTCGAGGCCGTTCACGAGCGTTTCCACGCCGCCGGCTTCCAGCTCGAGATCAAGACCGCCCCCCAGCTCCCGCAAGTCACGGGCGACCGCGATGCGCTCGTGACCCTCCTGGTCAACCTCCTGGACAACGCCCTGAAGTACGCCCGGAACGACAGACGCGTGGCGGTCCGAATCAATGCCGTGGGCGACCAGGTGTGCATGGCGGTGGAAGACCACGGCATCGGCCTCAGCCGCCGGGATATCCGTCGCATCTTCGATCGGTTCTACCAGGTCGACCGGAGCCTCTCGCGTGAGAGTGGGGGATGTGGCCTCGGCCTGAGCATCGTGGAGTTCATCGTCGATGCCCACGGAGGTAGAATCGATGTCCGCAGCCAGCCCGGCCAGGGCAGCACATTCAGCATCTGGCTGCCGGCTCGGGTCGAGGCGACGAGGACCGAACAGGGATGAACGGTGAAGAGCATATCCTGATCATTGAGGACGACGCGGCGCTGCTCCGCGGCTTGAAGGACAATTTCGAGCAGCACCACTGGCGGGTTTCCACCGCCACCGATGGCGAGCAAGGGCTGATAGCTGCCCTGGACACCAAGCCCGCCCTCATCGTTCTCGACATCATGTTGCCGAGAATCAACGGCTACGAAGTCTGTCGGCGGCTGCGGGAGAAGGGGTTGGACGTGCCCATCATCATGCTGACCGCCAAGGGGCAAGAGTCGGACATCGTCCTGGGTTTGAACCTCGGCGCGGACGACTACGTGACCAAGCCATTCAGCGTCCGCGAGCTGCTGGCCCGAGCCAACGCTTTCCTTCGCCGCCGCCGCCACAAGGATGCCTCCATCCACGATTTCGGTCCTTATCGACTTGACCTGACGTCCCACCGCCTGCTTCGGGGTGCGGCCGAGGTCGTCCTCACCCCTAAGGAGTTCCGGCTGCTGACCCATCTGGTCCGCCATGCCGGACGAGCGTTTACCCGTAACGAGTTGCTCAATGCCGTCTGGGGCGACGACGTCTTCGTTACTCGGCGGAGCGTTGATCGCTGCGTGACCACCTTGCGCGGCAAGATCGAGGCGGATCCTCGCCGTCCGGAGTTCATCCAGACCGTCCGTGACATCGGCTACCGCTTCGAAATCCCCGATGACGAGCAAGTGCAAATCGACCGCTGAGCGCGTAGAATTGCGGGATGGCCACGACTCCGCGAAGAACAGGTCCCGCACGAGACAAGAGACCCGACGGGACGGGCTTGATTGATCTCGATCCCTGGCTCAAGCCTTACGCCGACGCCCTCAAGTACCGGTATGAGCACTTCCAGAAGGCTCTGGCCCGGATCAGCGAGGCCGCAGGTTCACTGGACGAGTTCAGCCGAGCCCACGAGTACTTCGGCTTCACCCGAGGCCAGCATGATGGCCACGCCGGGGTGTGGTATCGCGAGTGGGCTCCCAAGGCCAACGCCCTGTTCCTGACCGGCGACTTCAACCGCTGGGACCGCCACTCCCACCCCATGGCCCGTGATGCCAAGGGCGTCTGGAGCGTTTTCCTCCCGGACAAGCAATACGCCTGGCGGCTGGTCCATGACGGCGGCGTCAAGGTCCACGTGGTCAGCAGCCTGGGGCCGCTGGATCGCATCCCGGCCTACATCCGACGTGTCACCTTCGATCCGAAATCCTTCGACAGCTGCGGGCATTTCTGGAGCCCGCCTACTCCTCATGAGTGGAAGCACGCATCACCCCAGATCGAGGGCGGACTCCGAGTCTATGAAGCTCATGTGGGCATGGCCACCGAGCAGGAACGGATCGGCACTTTCCAGGAATTCACCGAGCAGGTCCTCCCGCGAATCAAGGAAGCCGGATACAACGCCGTCCAGTTGATGGCCGTGCAGGAGCACCCCTACTACGGCTCGTTCGGCTATCACGTGAGCAGCTTCTACGCCGTCTCCTCGCGGTTTGGCACACCGCGCGACTTCAAGCGGCTGGTGGATGTCGCCCACGGACATGGGCTACTGGTACTGCTCGACCTGGTGCACAGCCATTCGATCAAGAACCTGCACGACGGACTGAACCAACTCGACGGCACGGACTACCAGTACTTCCACGCCGGTGGCCGAGGCCAGCACCCGGCCTGGGATTCACTGCTGTTCGACTACTCCAAGCTCGAAGTCCAGCAGTTTCTGCTCAGCAACGTCCGCTACTGGCTGGAAGAGTACCACCTGGACGGCTTCCGGTTCGACGGCGTCACCAGCATGATGTACCTGGACCACGGCCTGGGGCGAGATTTTGGACACTACGACAACTACCTGGTCTTCGGGCTGGACACCGACGCCATCGCCTACCTGCAGCTGGCCAACCAGGTCGCCCATGCGGTCAACCCCCGGGCCATCACGATCGCCGAAGACGTCTCCGGCATGCCCGGCCTCTGCCGGCCGCTCGATGAGGGCGGTCTCGGCTTTGACTACCGGCTCGCGATGGGCATCCCCGACTACTGGATCAAGCTCCTCAAGGAGAAACGCGACGAGGAGTGGTCCATGGGCGAGATCTACCACGTCCTGACCAATCGCCGGGCCCATGAGAAGCACATCGCCTACGCCGAAAGCCATGACCAGGCCCTCGTCGGCGACAAGACCCTGGCCTTCTGGCTGATGGACAAGGAGATGTACTGGCACATGAGCAAGGGCGGTCCACCCAACCTGATCATCGACCGCGGCATCGCCTTGCACAAGATGATCCGACTTATCACCTTCAGCCTTGGTGGCGAAGCTTATCTCAACTTCATGGGCAACGAATTTGGCCACCCCGAGTGGATCGACTTCCCCCGCGAGGGCAATGGTTTCAGCTACAAGTACGCTCGACGACTGTGGCACCTGATGGACGACCCCATGCTGCGTTACTGCGATCTGGCCGCGTTCGATCGGCACCTCCAGGCCCTCGATACCAAGTATGACCTGCTGTGCTCACCGCTGATTGAGCAGTTGCACTACGACGAACCAGCCAAGCTGCTCATGTACCGTCGCGGCCCGCTGGTCTTCGTCTTCAACTTCCACCCGTCGACTTCAATCACCGGTTACCGCTTCGGCGTTCCCGATCGTGAGACCTACTGCATGGTCCTCAACACCGACGATTTCTGGTTCGGCGGACACGGCCTGGTGGACCACGGCCAGGAACACCCTTGGCAACAGGTTCCCGCCGACGGCCGCGATCAGTCCATCCAGATCTACATCCCCGCCCGAACCGCCCAGGTCCTGGCTCCCAGGACGATCGCGGCACAGAAGGAAGGGGAGAAAGCGGACTGAGCCGCGAGCATGCGGGATAGAAACGGGATCCCGCAGCCCGACCTTCGCGGTCGTTTCTCGATCAGGATTGACCACTTCCCGGGATATCGAGACGCAAGGGTTTGTCCCGACTTGAGCTGGCCCATGGCGCGCGAACTGCGGGTTATTCCCCGGCGACAGGCCTGCCGCTGCACTGTGGACAGCGAAGGGGTCGCAGTGGCCCGGTCGGGGAACGGTCCCATAGTCTCAAATCGCCACCACGTCCACGCCGGGCACGCCACACACGCCACAAGCCGTCACGGGCGACCGTTGACTTTGCGGTATGATTGTGGGACACTGGCTAATCTGTAGGAACTGAAGGGCTCGTTTCGGAGATCGGAGCTTATGTCGGTCAAGGTGAGCGAACTCAAGAGAGGCCAGGTCATCGAGTACGAAGGTCTGCGCTACACGATCAAGGATCTGCAGCATGTCGCCAAGGGGAACTGGCGAAGTTACTACCAGGTCAAGCTCAAGGACTTCAAGACTGGCCGCATCATCGACCAGCGCATGGCCCCGGACGACCGCATCGAGACCGTCTTCGTGCAGACCAAGCCGTTCGAGTATCTGTACCGTGACGGCGACGACTACATCATGGCCGACGTGGACACCTACGACCAGATCCCCGTCTCCGGCGACATCTTTGGGGACGCCCTGCAGTTCCTCAAAGAGAACACCCGCTGCGTCTGCTCGGTTATCGACGGGGTCATCGTCAGCGGCGACCTGCCCAACACGGTCGATTTGCAGGTCACGGACACCCCCCCGGGCATCAAAGGCGCGACCGCCACCAACCAGAACAAGGAAGCCATGCTGGAGACCGGCGCGAAGGTCAAAGTCCCGCCTTTCATCGAGGTCGGCGAGATCATTCGGGTTGACACCCGCACCGGTGAGTATCTAGAGCGGGCCAAGTAAAGGTCTTCTGGCTGGTGCAAATGAAAGCAGAGACTGCATCAGCCAAGTGAGACTTCCAGTGCCGCCCCTTCCTGGAGTACAACCTCTTCCGAGAGGGCGATCTGCGCGCGACCGGCTTCGACCTTCAGATCGGCCGGCACGTTCTTGCCTGCCACCGTCACGGTAGCACTCACCAGGCTTGCACCCTCGGCCAGTCCGAAGGCCAGCGACCGCAAGCGCAGCCTGCCCGACTTCATCTCGATGGTGTCTTGTTGGGCAACACCGGTACGCTTCTGCGTGAACGTGCCCCAGCCTTCAGCGGTAGTGAACGCGGCTCGGAAGTTGTCAGGCGTCAGGCGCGGAGCGAAGCCGAGGTGGCCCTTCGGCCCGTGGTGCTCGTAGCCGCAGGCGGCCAGGAACACTCCGTAGCTGGCCATCGCCCGGGCATAATGGTCGCCGCACTCGACCTCGTTCCACGGATTGCGCCGCGAGGGGTGATAGCGGTCGTGGATCGTTCGAGCAATCGCCAGACCTTCGAGGAGCATGCCCTCGGCCAGCATGTGCCCGGCGACCTGGTACTCGAAACCGGTCATGCACTCGTTGAAATAGGAATCGTAGTCGCGTGTCACACGCGAGCCCTCGCCGCGCGGCCAAGTGCACATGAGCAACCCTCCTTCGCCGGCCATGGCGTACCAGCGGCCAGACTTGTGGGCGGCGCGATAGGGGCCAACGTCGGGCGTGTAGTTGTACCGCCACAGCGAGCGGAGGGCAGAACGTGTCTTCTCCCGGTCGGTGATACGGCCCAGACCCAACTGCCACGACCAGCTGTGGCCGAAGACCTGGTCGATCTCGCAACCGTCGTACGAACCGACGGTCCTGGCGTGTTTCTCGTCAGGTTTATGAACGTAATACTCGCCGTTGAACAGCGTCTCGTCGACCCGTCGACCGCCCTTGTCGAAGATCGCCCGGCAGCGACCGGCAAACACCTCGTCGCCGACTTCGCGGGCCATCTCCTCGCCGGCGCGCACGGCCGCCAGATAGAGGCCGCTGAGCCAGGCAACCTGGCCGTACCAGTCGGCGTCCAGGGTATTGTGCTGCGGGCCGTCAATGATGCCGTCGGCGTCGGGATCCTTGTCCATCAGGAACTCGAGCGACTTTCTGACCTTCGGCCAGAGGCGGCGAAGGAACGCATCGTCCGCGCTCATCTGGTGCTCGCGATAGGTCCGTAGGATGCAGCCCGCCTGGCCGTCAACCGCCCAGTGATCGTTGTGCTCGGCCCGGAAGCGGATCCGGCCGGTGTCGGGGCTGAAACCGGCGCCGTAGTCGGCGCGTTCGCGGAGCGATCGCTCCAGCACGGGGAACAACCGTCCGACCGCCTGGGCATAGTGCCAGACGTGCGTGCAGGTGCCGGCGCAGCAGCCTACACCCTCCCAGCCATAGAAACGGCCGCTGTCAAACCAGTAGCAAGTGCTGGTGGCCAGAATCGACGTGTTGAGGAACATGCGATCGAGAAACCAGTACGGGAGCGTGGAGTCGTACCAGGTGTCGTGCCAGAGTCGGGTCTGGGCGTGAAGGCGAGCGAAGTTGGCGGCCACGTACTCGGCCACCGCCAAGGCATTCGGGAATCGCTTACCATACCAACGCCCCCCTTCACCCTCGAGACCGCCCAGCTTGATGTTCGGAAAGTGCCAGGTAACGACGAACGTCACCGTGGCGGAGGCCTGCGGCGCCAAGCTCACGGTGCGGCTGAGCGCGCCGATGAGTCTGCCCTCCGACGCGGCCGAAGGCGAGACGTCGGCTGCCGCAGAGCTGTCGGGAAAGAGCGCCGCGTCACCGCCCTGTTCCCGGACCACGGCCGCAGCGCGGTCGTCGGGCTGAGGCTCGAGCAGGGCCAGTGCCATGCTGCCGAAGTCGGGCTGGTCGCTCAGTCTTCCGCCCGGACCCTGCGGCTGATCGGTGAACAGGATCTGATCGATGCCGATATTGCCCCAGCCGCCCTTCTCGTTGTCCACGATCTGCAGCCTGGCCGTCTTGCCCGCCCATGGCCGTACATCCCAGCCGCGGGGGCTCATCCGATTGTCGTTCACGCCAGTCGCGGAACGGACGACCTTGCCGTCGACCAGCAGGTCAATGCACGTTCTACCCTTGTGGCCGCCGCCGCCGATCAGGAACGAAATGTAGTCGCGTTCGATGCTGAAGGCTCTGCTGGTCAGCGTGCCCACATGAGCGTCGCCCGCTCCGACGTCCTCGCCGTTGCGCGTGTTGTGCGTGTTAACCAGTCGCTCGCCCTTTGAGCCGATATCCCCCTGGTAAGCGGGCATCTTGTTCTTCTCGATCGGGCCGGGGCCGAAAGCGGTGCCGGTGGCGGTCCAGCCTTCGTAGGTCTGCCGCTCGAAATCCTCGAACACGAGATCCGGCCTCCTCGACTCCGACGGCTTCTCGGCCGGCGGCTCCATGACGCACTCGAGACAGGTGAGCCCGCCCAGGCGTACGATCCGATTGCGCCGCGCGCCTGCGAACGATTGTTCGCAACGCAGGCCGACCGCGTTCTCGAGCCGGCCGGCCAGTTCGACATTGACCTTCTCCGAGCCCGTGTTCTTGAGCGTGAAACGCATCACCGTCGAAGGCAATGCGGAATCGTCGGCGTTGAGCGGAATGAAGGGCGAGAACGCATCGAGCGACACGGCCACGGCCGAGCTGTCATCCCGGTACTCGACGTGACCGAGGGGGTACTCTCCGATAAACGAGACGTCCTTCCAGCCAGCGCGGTCCAGCGTGCGAACCCGCGATGGACCGCCCGAGGTGATGCGGAGGGCGAAGCCATGCTCCAGCGGGGAGGAGGGAGCCATTGGCTGTGCGTAATGCTCGGCCCCCGTGCCGGTCACTTCGTTGAAGATATCCCAGTGCCAGAGCCGGCCATCGCCTCCGAGGTAGAGCTGGCCCGTGCAGATCCCGCCGACGGGCATGCCGATCCTCTCCAGATCGGCGCCGCGGTACACCGCCTGCGACCCGCGGGCGAAAAGCGACTTCACCCAATCGGGATGGAGCTTCTTGTCGGCCGGAACGAGTTTCTCAAAATCCGACACTTCGAAAGGACCGGCCATGAGCGGCATCTCCGATAAGGCCGCGTTTGCCACGGCCAGACCGGCCACCTTCAGCACGTCGCGGCGGCACATCCCTGTGCAGCAGTCCGCAGAACGAGAGGAGGTGTCCGCAGCACCACTGCACCGTTGTGTATGGCTACTCATGTTCCGCACCTCGCATTCACGCGACCCTGGGTCGAGAGCCAATCGCGTCGATGCACGAGCGGCCATCCACCCGGGCATACTCTATCCCCGTACCACCGATGCAGACAAGGTCGCCGCCCTGAGAGGCGAACCCCCTCCCGCACGCCTGCGGCCGCAAGGATGGCGAACAGGAATATGATGAGCATCGCGACAACAACCATTCGACGTCCTCGCCTTCTGAGAATGGGGCAGCATTTGCTGCCATCCGGGGTTGAGGGCATTCTACCACCGCACCCGAACGACCGCAGAACACGCCGTCTTCCCGCGAGTGCGCCGTCCGGCAACCGATGCTCCCTCCCCCCTACTTCTCCGCCAGCCTTGTTCCCCCGCCTGGCTTGCTCCCACCGTGCTTTTCTCTAGAATCGCTGACTCATGGGAGGTACCGACCCAACCAACAGCCTGCCGGAGCCCTTGCCTCAACGGCCGACAGACTATGCCGGACGGCCGATTGGACCGCTGCGCCTCGCCCGGGCCATGACCATCAACATCCTCGGCGGCACTTCAATCATGATGTCGATCGCGGTATTGTGGCCGACGGCTGGTATTACCGCGGTCTTCATGGCCGAGCAGCTCGGGGCGAGCAAGACCCTGATTGGCATGAACCTCACTTTGGTGAGTCTAGCGACAGCCGCATCGCTGCCCGGCGCGGCCGTGTTCTGCCGGCTCCAGCGCCGCCGGGCAACCTGGATCATCATCACCGCCCTGGCCCGCTCATGCATGTTCGGCTCGGCGGCCGTGGCCCTGCTGGCCGGCTACCGCGAGTGGCATACTACCCTGATCTGGGTATTCATGGTTGGCCTGCTTTTGGTTCAGGGCGGGAGCGTCTTCACCTCGCCCGGTTACTGGTCCTGGATGGCCGACCTCATCCCGGACGCGATCCGGGGGACATTCTTCGGACGCCGATACCGATGGATGCTGCTCGGCCAGTCGGTCGTGACCATCGCGGCCGGCGCCCTCGTGGATCGAACCAGCGGCGAGGCGGCCGTTCGCCATATGTACTTCGCCGTCTTCATGGTCATGGCCGCATTGGCAGTGCTCGACCCGCTGTTGTTCTGCGCGGTGCCCGAACCGGTCCGGCCGCCGCCGGAACGCCGCACCTTGCGAAAGCTGGCCGACGAGTACCTCGCACCGCTGCGGGACAAGCCGTTCCGCAACGTCCTCATCGCCCAGGGCATGTATCTGTTCTTCTACAACGTGCCCATCGTGTTCCTGCCGCTGTTTCTCCGCGGCGAAGAAGTGGACGGCGTCTGGTTGGGCGGCCATGCGGCGTTGTGGCTGGTTTCGGCCGTCTGGGTCGTGTACGCGGTGGGCACTGCCCTGGCTGCCAGCCAATGGGGTCGACTTGCAGACAAGATCGGACACCGCACGGTCTGGCTGCTGAGTTCACTGGGTTTGCTGACTCACGTCACCTACTTCTTCATCAACGAGGAGAACTACGCTTGGATCGCCCTGGTCAATGCCGCGGCATACGGAGTCCTGTTCGGCGGCCAGACGGTGGCGGTTCAGAATCTGGCCCTGTCCATGGCGCCAAGCCGCCAGCATGAGTTCTACATGGGCATGTTCCAGGCGGTGACGGCCGTCGCCAGCGCGTTCGGGCCGCTGCTGGCCGGCTGGCTAGCGGACATCTGTCGTGTCGTTCCGTGGTTCAAGCTGCCCAGTGGCCAGCCGGTGTGCTACATGCATGTGTTGCTGGTCATCGCTTTTGCCGGAGTCTTCCTGACCATCCCTCTCATGGCCCGCATTCCCGATCCAATGGGTACGGCCGTCCGCCCGTGGTTGGGCCGGCTCATCTCCGGCGACCTTTGGCGGATCACCTGGAACATCAGTGTGCTAGGTTCAGCGTCGAGCGTCTCGCGAGCGGTGCGAGCCCTGCGACGAATCAGTCCGCGTGACGGGAACATGATGCTGCCCGAAATCGTGGGCGCGCTGGACGACCCGGATCTGGCCATTCGGCGGGAAGCCTTGCTCGCCCTCGGTCGGCTGGGCACCCCTGAAGCCCTGGACATGCTCCGGTGGTATCTCCACGAACCGGACGCGTCGGTTCGGGCCCAGTCGATCGAAGCCATCAGCCAGGCGGAGATCGAGGATCGAACCGTCCTGCTCAAGCGAGCCCTGCACGATCCGGACGGCCGGGTCCGCCGGGCGGCGGTCGAGGCCCTGGGCCGCTCGGAGGACACGGCCGCAGCCGGGGAACTGCGCAGCCTGCTCGCCGGTGAGCACGATGCCGAGGTTCTCGCGGCCGCAGCGGCGGCCCTGTCCAACCTGAAGGAACTGGGCGCGGTTCACGAGATGATCGAATTGGCCCTGCATTCGGGCAATACCACCGTTCGCTCCCAGATGCTCGTCGCACTGGCAGATCTCCTCGGCGGCAGCGGTGACTTCCAGAGGCTCTGGCGACAGGATCGGCACTGGCGAGGCAGCGGCTTCGCCAAGCTGGCCCGCAAGATCCGCCGCCAGGCCCGGCTGTTCGTCCGCGTCACGCTGGCCAGCGGGCCGATTTCTCGAGCCGATCGCAGGAGACTGCTCCTCCAAACCGATGCCGAAGTCGAACGGCTCCTCGAGTACGCCGAAGCCGAGGACTGGCAAGAGGTCCTAAGGTCCTTGCAGCGGCTGGCCTTCCAGTTCCTCCGTCTTCGCTACCGGTACCACGGAGACGAGGGACACGCCATCGAATTCCTCACCGCCGTCGCTCCGACTCATGCCGAGCGATACTGGCTGATCGGCTACCTCAGCGATGCCTACGTCAAGGGTACCGCTCCGGAAGCTCCGTGGGACGGGCTGGCACTGCTGGCGACGTACGTGTTTGTGTATGGATGAACGTGGAGGCCGTAGGCCGAGACGCCGAGAACCGAAACAGGAGAGGTTGCTGACCTATGTCATCAGGAGCCCTATGGCCAGGATTGCGGCGATGACCGCCAGGCCGACGCCGATGACGTTCATCAGGTGCGTGGAAGACCACGGCCTGATTTTGTCTGTCGTCCCGGCCCCCTGCCCCGGCCAGGTGCCCGGTCGATTACCGTCGCCGCCACCCCCTCCCCCTGCGTGACAGCCACCCTGGCCGAGCGTGGCCAGCCAGGCGACGAAGCTGAGCACGAGCCGCTTGCCGAGATCGAATGGCCGAAACGTCATGAGCTTGGCACGGTTGACAGCCTGTCCGTTTGGATCGGTGACCGAAATGCCCATGAGCGGCCTTCCTTGTCCCTGCGTCATTCGGTCGGGTCGCGGATTTGTGCCTTGCGGCCTCGTTTCTATCTTCCGGCCGCTTTCGCCGCACGAACCTGGTCGATCGCCTCTTCATGCCTTTTTCGGCAGACTTCGAGCGTCGGGTGCCAGGCGGTCTGGAGGAAGCCGAGGAGGCGTTCCCTGGCGACATTCTTGGAGCAGTAGTCCACGGTGAGGCGGAAGTTGTTGGGGCTCGACCAGTTGCTTCCCGTTGGCACTTGCTCATAGCCGTGCTTCTCAAGATCGAGGTATGCCTTGGCGGCGGTCACGTCGTTCCCGAACGTGTCGCCGTAGTACCAGTTGGACTGGAGGACGCTCCTGGGCATCTTCCTGAAGAACGGCTCGGCGTGCTTCCACAGATAATCCGACCAGATCCAGGCCCGCGAGCCGGCCCGTTCGACCTGCTCAACGTAGAACAGGAAATCGTGCCACCAGAGATCATGCTGGCGGATGACGGCGTACTGGTACTCGCGCTGGTGTTCGGCGGTCTCCTCGTCCATGCCCAGGTGGAAGAACCGCGGCTTGCTGAACAGCTCGACGGCCTCGATGATGAGGTCCCGGCAAACCGCGTAGTAGGCATCGGTTGAGACGGCACGGGCGTACTTGCCCAGCCAGGCATCGTGGGTGGCCGAGAAGTTCATCTTCGGGATCGGCTCAAGTCCCATCTTGCGCAGCCGAGCCAACTCGGTCCTGAGCTTCTCGATCGGCCAGGCGCCTTTGACCGCGATCTCGGGATGGCTTCGGTACTGCACCCCGTCGCCCAGGTCGATGACCACCATGTTCAGGCCGGCGTCGACCATCCGTTTCAGCAGATCATCCCACAGGGTCTGGTCGAAGCGAAGCTCCGGCCGGTATGCGCCGTGTAGCCCCTTCCAGGCGGGCGAATCCCAGTCGCACCACATATTGTAGCTGAGGTGAAGCAGATTGGCCCAGATCAGATCTGGCCGGGCGGGTGCGGGGGTCGACGCCTGTCCCAGGGCACCGGCCAGTCGACCCGAGATGGCCGCGGCCATTGAGACGGCAGCTCCGGCCTTCAGCAGTTCTCTTCGCTGGATCGTTGGTTGCATGGTCGGACCCTCACCGATCACGAGCAAGTGGGCCTGAAACAGAGGACAGTCTAACGCGGTTGGGGAACGGGAGCCAGGGGGGCGGCCGACCGTCGACCATGAGTATTGCGTCCGGCTACGATTTGCGGACGAGTTGATGCGTCAGCCGGCTGAGGATGCTGGAATGAAGCTGGCTCACTCGGCTTTCGGAGAGGTCGAGGGTGGAGCCAATCTCCTTCATGGTCATCTGCTCGTAGTAATAGAGTACGACGATGAGCCGTTCGATACGACTCAGGCCGCTCATGATGACGTCGCGCATGTCGCGTTTCTGGAGTTCGTTGAAGGGGTCTTCGCTCTGGCGGTCCTCGAGGACGTCGATCTCCTGGAGTTCGCGGGTGGAATCTTCATCGTGGTACTTTCTTGAGAGCGAGACGAGCGATACGGCGTTGGCGTCACGCATGAGCTTGTGGAATTCGGCCTTGCTGAGTCCCAATCGATGCGCCACCTCGTCGTCGGAGGGAAGTCTCCCCAATTCTGCTCGGAGGGCTTTAGTGGCTACCTCAAGCCGATGAGCCCGGCTGCGAACGAGTCGCGGCACCCAATCCATGGTGCGGAGCTCGTCGAGGATCGCGCCCCGGATGCGTGCGGAGCAGTAGGTCTCGAACTTGACGCCGCGGCTGAGATCGAAGGCTTCGATGGCGTCGAGGAGCCCGAACGTGCCGGCGGAAACGAGGTCGTCGGTATCTACCTCGCTGGGCAGCTTGGTGGCCACCCGCTCGGCGGTGTAGCGAACGAGGGGCAGGTAATGCTCCATGAGCATATTCCGCAACCGTCGATCACCACTTTGTCTGTAATCCAACCAGACTTGCTGGATGTCCGCATCGACGTCGGCCATCCATCACCTCCCCATAGGTCATTGATCAGCCACCCCTGGCGAGCCGTTCAGGTCACCGGGGTCCCCCACCGGCCGTGGCAGGCGCTCTTGCGCTTGATGTGGCGCCCGCGGGTGCGGCCGCACCTGCACCCGCCCTCACCTCGGCTCGTTTCTGCCCCACGAGTGTCTTGGCGGCGCCGGTGTCCTTGCCCGGTGCCTGGGGCTCATGTTGAGCCTCGGATTCGTCAACTTCCGTGAACATTTCGCGACTGCGCCGCAGGGCGTGCTCATCGAGTATGCGACTGCCCACCCAACCAGCGCTCAAACCGATTGCACAGAACAGAACCAGGGCCCAGATTGCCCGAGGGAGAATCACCTCGATCGGGTTGCCGGCGGATAGACCCAACAAGACCGTGATCGAGAACGCGAATAGAGCTAAGTAAGCTCCACAGAGTCTGACCATCACGCAACATCCTTGTCGCCGTGAATCATCGCTTCAAGAGTAACGGCTCTGGCGACCGATAGCTTTAGCTCAAAAACAGCGGCTGGGGGAAGGTCACCGGGCGGCTCAGATGAACAGGCTAATGACCCGATAAAACAGGCTCTGCCGGGCTTCCGGCCGGCCCAATTCGCGGGAGAGCCGGCCGGCCATGGCCATGACGCAGCTGCTGGCCGCGCATCGGGGATAATCGAGCAGGACCGGGCGGCGCTGACGAACGGCGGCGGGGACATGCTCATCGGCGAGGATGTAGCCGTAGTCGGTGACCGGTACATGCAGGAAGCGTGCGGCGACACTAGCCAGGCGCTCGTAGGTGTCTCGGCCCTCCCGGCGACTGAGTGCCTGATTGACGATCACGCCCATGGAACCGCCCATGCCGGTATCGGCGCACTGTCTCTCCTGAGCGAATGCCTTGATCGTGGCGTAGGCGTCGGTGACGGCGGTCGGCTCGGGCGTGGTCACCACCAGGAGAGTGTCCGCGGAGGCGGCCAGGGTGACGACGTTGCGGGAGATACCCGCCCCGCAATCCAGGACGCAGACATCGTAGCGACTCTCGATTTCCTCCAAGACCGCCAGGAGCTGGTGGCGCTCGAACTCGGAGAGGTTGGCGATATTGGCCATACCCGACGCGCCGGGCACGAACGCGATATCGCCGGGTCCCTGAATGATCACCTCGCCGGGCGAGCGACGACCACCGAGCACTTCGGGCCAGGTACCCGCGGCCTCAACACCCAGGATGATGTCAGTGTTAGCCAAGCCCATGTCGAGATCGAAGAGAACGACCCGATGACCACGGGCAGAGAGAGCGATTGCGAGATTGGCGGAAATGAATGTCTTGCCCACGCCGCCCTTGCCGCTGACCACAGCGATGACATGAGCGGCAGGATGGTCCGGAGGCGCGGTCGCCTCCGGTACGGTCATCATGCGGCGCAAGCGGTTCGCCTGATCGAGGCGACCACTGCCACCCTCGTGTCGGAACATCCTAACCTCCGGTCGTACACCCCCGACTCCGAGGTCCTATGCGAGCTGATCCACGGACGCGATGCCGGCTTGCGGCGCGGATGAGCGACCCTCGGCCGTCGCATCCGACCTCGCACGCAGCAGCATCTCCGCGACCCGCCGCCGATGCCCTACTTCGATATCATCCGGCACTTCCTGCCCGGTCGTCAAGTAGGACATGCGCCATTTGAGGCGACTGGCGACGTTGAGGATCACGCCCAAGCCGACCGCTTCGTCCAACTTGGTGAATACCACCCGATCGACGTCCAGAGCAGCGAACCGCTCGGCCACCTGGAGCAGCTGATCCTGATGACATGTGCAGGACAGGAGCAGATGGACTTCGAGTCGCTTTCTGGCCGACACTGTCCCGCGCCCGGAACCACGCTTGGGAGTGTTGCCGGCCGCGTGTTTGAGCCGGGCGGCCTGACCCCGGGGTCTCCGGGACGGTTCCGCTGCCCGGCGGGCGGCGTCCAGGAAGGCCCGCAACTCGCCCAATCGCTGCAGGTCGCGATGGCTGCGCCCGGAGGTGTCGATCAGAATGACGTCGCAGTGACGAAGCTTGACGACCGCGGCACCAAGTTCCTCTGGGGTAAACACCACTTCCAGGGGCAAACTCATGATCTCGGCGTAGGCCTTCAGCTGATCCACGGCCGCGATCCGGTAGGTGTCGATCGTGATCAGGCCGACGGTCTTGTGTTCACGCAGACGGAATTGGGCGGCGAGTTTGGCGATGGTCGTCGTCTTGCCCACGCCTGTCGGTCCGACCAGGGCCATGACCTTGGGTGGATCGCCGGCCTCACCGGTCGCTGGCTCGGCTGCGGGGAGCATGCGCTCGATGCACTCGGAGAGCACCGCCGGGACGAGCTCGTTCAGCTTTGCGGCGACCTTCTCCTCCGCCTGGGCGTGGTCGAGTCGGCCGGCCACTCCAGACAGGATTCGGGTGCGGCAATCGTCGAGGCGCTCACGGGCCTTGGCGATGACCTCGCGAGCCAGTTCCTCGGCCACAGCGTTCTGAAGCAGGCGGGTGTAGTAGTCCTGGAACTCGGCGGGCACGGCCGGTGCGGCGGGAGTGGCCACGGCTGGTCGGTTGAGCAGCTCGCTGACCATGCCCCGGATTTCGCGCATCTCGTCGCGCAGTCCGGAGGTGAGAGCCGAGACCTCGGTCGAACCTCGATCACCGAGCCCCTCCTCAAGGCTTAGATCTTCTTTAACCTGAGGTTGCGATGAGGAAGGCTGAAGGGAGGAGCGGCTGGATGCCGATCGGAGGGGTTCGGCGGCGGGGGAAGGTCGCCCCGCAGCACCGGCCGCCCGATAGGCCATCGCCCGTCGTTCGACGGCCGGCAGAGCGTCGCGATCGCGGCTGGCGGTGATCTCGATGACGTCTCTCGCCCCGACGCCGAGTACGCCCCCCCTGCGAATGGTTCGGGTGTTCAGGATAACCGCGTCGGGGCCGAGTTCGCGCTTGACCTTCTCAAGAGCTTCGGCCATCGAGTGGGCCTGATAGGTCTTAAGCTCCATCGTTCAGTACCACCAATCCCAGTGACTGCACCTCGATACCACGGACGATTTCGTTGTAAGCCAACACAGGAACGTGTTGCAAGGAGGGTTCGATGAGTCGCCGCACCCACATCCTGATCTGCGGCGAGCAGAGGACTGCCACCGTTTGGCCTCCTGCACTGGGTGTTGACTGTTCGACGCGATCGCGGATGGCCCGAACCAGCCGATTCTGCGTCTCGGGCGGCAGGTTCAGAAACGCACCGCGTTCGCTGCGCTCGATGTGAGCGCCGACCAGATCCTCCAATTTCGGGTCCAGCGTCACCACGCGGACCACGTTCTTGTCGTCCTTATACATCTGACAGATCGTTCTTGCCAGAGCATTCCTGGCATATTCTGAGAGAATGTCCGTGTCCTTGGTACGAGGTGCCCATTCGGCGATGGTCTCGAGAATGGTCTCCAGGTCGCGGACCGGTACCCGTTCGCGAAGCAAGTTCTGCAGGACCCTCTGCACTTCCCCCACTTTGACGACCTCGGGGATTACGTCCTCGACCGCCTTGGGAGACTTTTCCTTGAGGGTGTCCAGGAGTCGGTGGGTCTGCTCGCGGGTCAGCAACTCATCGGCATATCGCTTGATGATCTCCTTGAGGTGAGTGGCCAGGACGCTGGAAGGGGGAACGACCGTGTAGTTCCGCTGCTCAGCATCGGCCTTGAGGTCCTCGTTGATCCAGAGGGCGGGCAGGCCGAACGCCGGTTCTCGCGTCTCCAGGCCTGGGACGGGCACACTCACTTGGCCGTTGTCGATGGCCAGCAGATAGCCGGGCATGCATTCGCCGCGGGCAACCTCCACGCCGCGGAGCTTGACCACGTACCGATTGGGTTCAAGCCGAAGATGATCGCGGACGCGAATCGGGGGCACGACGATACCCAACTCGGTGGCGGTCTGCCGTCGAATGTTAGTGATCCGATCGAGCAAGTCACCCCCTTGCTTGCGGTCGACAATTCGGATCAGCCCGTAACCCACCTCCAGTTCCATTGGATCAATGGTCAGGAGGGACTCGACCCTTTCCGGCTTCCTGGCCTCTTCTTTGGCCTTGATGGCGGCGTCGGCGGCCGCAGTCGCTCGAGTGGTGGTCAGGAAGAACGCCACTCCTCCGCAGCCGGCCGCCAGCGCGAGCAGGGGGATCTTCGGCAGCGGGGTGAGCGAAAGAAAGCCCAGAAAGACGGCGGCCAGAACCAGGGCGACGGGACGGGCGGTGAGTTGGGAGAGAAGATCCTCACCCAGGTTCGAGCGAGCACTGCTCCGGGTCACGAGCATGCCGGCCGAGATGGAGATGAGAAACGCCGGAATGGCGGCCACCAGTCCATCGCCGATGGTCAACGTGGTGTAGACCCGGATGCAGTCCATGACCGGCATGCCGTGCTCGACCATGCCGACGTAGAGTCCACCGATGATGTTCACCAGGGTGATGATCAGGCCGGCGACGGCATCGCCGCGGACGAACTTCGAGGCGCCGTCCATGGCTCCGTAGAAGTCGGCTTCGGCGGCGATCTCTTCGCGTCGGCGGCGGGCCTCCTTCTCGTCGATGATGCCCGCGTTCAGGTCGGCGTCAATGGCCATCTGCTTGCCGGGCATGCCGTCGAGGGTGAACCGGGCGGCCACTTCAGCGATACGTGTGGCCCCCTTGGTGATGACCGCGAACTGGATCACCGTCAGAATGGTGAAGATGATGACGCCGACGGTGAGGTTTCCGGCGGTGACGAAATCGCCGAAGACCCGGACCACCTGGCCGGCAGCGTCCATGCCCGACTGGCCGTTGGAGAGGATGAGACGCGTGGTGGCGACGTTGAGCACCAACCGGAAGAGCGTCGTGGCCAGCAGCAGCGAGGGGAACGAGGAAAGCTCCAGTGGATGCCGCAGGTACATCACGGTCAGCATGATGATCGCGGCCAGGGTGATGTTCCCGGCGAGTAGAACATCGAGCATCTGGGTGGGAAGCGGAACCAGCAGGACGAAGATCAGCAGCGTGGCCCCGAGAGGCAGCAGCATCGCCCGGTTGCTTTCCAACCACTTGAAGGGCTTCGATTGGATGAATGCCGGTCCGGCCATGGACTATCGTTCCCTCAGTTCAATGACACACCCGCCGGTGCGGCCGTGGTCGGGCGGCGCCGGTCGCTTCGCCCGGCCAACTCGTAGACATAAGCCAGGACCTCCGCCACGGTCCGATAGAATCGGGCGGGGATCTCCTGGCCGACCTCGACGCTCTGATACAGGGCCCGAGCCAGCGGCGGCCGCTCGACGATCGGCACGCCATGCTCGATTGCCAGCGTGCGGATCAACTGAGCCAGATGGTCGGCTCCCTTGGCCGTCACCGTCGGGGCGGACATCGTTTCCGAGTCATACTGGAGGGCCACCGCGAAGTGGGTGGGGTTGGTTACCACGACATCGGCCTTGGGTACCGCGGCCCGAATCCGTCGCATCGCCAACTGCATCTGCAGTTCACGCCGGCGGCGTTTGATGTGTGGATCGCCGTCCATTCTCCGCAGCTCCTCGCGAACCTCTTCCTTGGTCATCCGCAGGTCCTTCTCGAGCTTCCACTTCTGGTAGACCAGGTCAATGACGGCCAGGACCAGCAAAGCCATCGCCAGGCGAAGTCCCAGCGTGAAGACCAGGTCGATCGTGATCTGAGCCAAGGCCAGATGCGACAGCAGAGCCGCCTCGGCCAGGTTGTTCAGCCGGCCACGGAGCGTGTTGTAGGCAACTCCCACGAGCACACACATCTTCGCCAAACCCATGAGCAGGTGGACGAAAGAACGGGCGCTGAACATCCGCTTGAGGCCGGCGACGGGATTCATCTTGTCCAGGCCCGGCTTGATCGTCTCCCAGGAGAAGACCACGCCCACCTGGCCGAACGAGATCACCAGGGCGATGATCGTCACCGCCAGCATCAGGGGCGCCAGGATCTCCGCAACGGCCCGGCCGGCGATCATCAGCATCGGAACCATCTGAGCAGAGTCGACCGCAAAGGTATCATCTGGATCAAGACACAGGCGCAGCACAGCCAGCAACCGCCCGGTGATGGTGTCCCGACTCACGTACAGAACGACAATCGCCCCCAGGAGCACCACGGCCGAGGTGAAGTCTGAACTCCTGGCCACCTGACCTCGCTCTCGAGCTTCTTCGCGTCGTCGTGGGGTTGCGGGTTCGGTCTTGTCTTGCAGTGTATCAGCCATGTCTCGTCAATCCCCTACCCGGCACCGATACCAAGCCCCTGCCGGAGCTCGTCCATCACCAGAGTGAGCGATCCGGTCAGGACCGGCTCCAGCGACATGATGGTCAGGGCCATGATCAGCAAGGCGAGCATCATCTTGGCCGGAAAGCCCACGGTGAGAATATTCAACTGCGGCACGGTCCGAGACAGAAAGCCCAGAGTGATGAAACTCAAGAGCAGAGCCAGCATCATCGGTCCGGCCACGCGGATCGCCACTGTGAACGCCACGGTCACCAGGCTGATCATCAGCAGAACCACGTTTTCGTCCACACGGAGCCCCATCAGCGGCAGAGTCTCGAAGCTGTCGAGCAAAGCCCGGATCATCGCCCGGTGACCTCCGACGGCCAGGAACACCGTGAACGACACGAAGAAGTACAACTCCGAGACCACCGGCAGACTGGTCTCGAGCATCGGATTGAAGGCTTCGCCCAAGGCCATGCCCGCCTGCTGACTCGCCAACTGAACACCCATCTGCACGCCGGTCAGAACCAGGGACACGCCGATCCCGACAATCGTCCCCAAGGCCAACTCCCCGACCATTCCCCAGACGACCGTGGACATGGTCACCGGCACGGCCGTGTGCGGACCGGCCATCGGAAAGACGACTGCAGAGACGGCGAGCACCAGGATGGCCTTGACCTGCGTCGGAATGATCGATCCACTGAAGAACGGAGCGGTCAACATCAAACCCGAGATGCGCGCCAGCACCAGCATGAACGCGGGCAAGGCCAGGTAGATGTCAACGAACGGTACCGACATAATCAGAAAGCCGAAAACCGACCGGGGAACATTGAAGCGAAAGGAGGCGAAAGCACCACGCTCGGCACGGACCGCGGCATGGACGGTTCACCTCGCATCTGCACGCACATCGTCAACAACAGTCTCTGCGCCACATGAACCGGCGGCTCCTTCGAGTATGAAGGCCTTGTTGCGACGTCGCTCCGGTGACTCGCCAGCATCGTCACCTCTTGACTCATTTGCCGTGCTCCCTCCACCCGTGATCCCGCACCTACCGGCACCGCAGCATGCGGCGCCGGGCCGCATCCTCACATTCCCGGCTCGCCCAGCAGAACGACCGTGTATTCGAGCAGACGCTCGGCCAGCCACGGTATCAGAAGCAGGGTCAGGCCGACCATGGCCACGATCTTCGGAACGAAGCTCAGGGTCTGCTCCTGAAGCTGGGTCATGGACTGGAACATGGAGATCACCAAGCCAACGATAAGCCCCACGCCCATGACCGGCGCGGAGATGATCAGCACCATGATCAGTGCGTCGCGCCCCAAATCTAGTGCCTGCCCGACATCCATCTCACTGTGACCCAGCCAAGATCAACTCCTCGTTTGATTCCGCGGACTTCACCCCAGACTCGCCCCCGCTACGAGAAGCCCGTCATGAGTGAGGCCACCACCAGATGCCAGCCATCGGCCAGAACGAACAGCAACAGCTTGAACGGCAGCGAGATCAGCACCGGCGGCAGCATGAGCATGCCCATGGAGATCAGCACCGTGGCAATAACCATGTCGATTACCAGAAAGGGCAGGTAGATGCGGAATCCAAGCACGAAGGCGGTCTTCAGTTCACTCAGCACGAAGGCCGGCACGAGGGCAACCGTGTCCACCTGAGCCCGGGTCACCTGCTGGTTGATAGGAATAGGCTCTTTGCGCTGATACTCCATGAACAGGAAGATGTCCTCTTCGTTCTTAGCCCGCTCGATCTGAGCGAACATGAAGTCGCGCATGTGCCCCTCGGCAATTCGGTAGGCTCTCTCCTGGCTCATCCCCGGGGCGCTCTCCAGCCAGGGCATCAGCGCTTCGCGATGAATCCTCTCGAACGTCGGGGCCATGATGAGAAATGTCATGAACAACGAGAGGCCGACGAGAATCTGCCCCGGTGGAAGCTGCTGGGTGCCGATCGCCTGGCGAAGCAGGCCGAGCACGATCATGATCCGGGTAAAACAGGTCGTCATGATCAGCAACGATGGGGCCAGTGTGAGCACGGTCAGGATCACGAAGATCTGCAACGTGGAGCTGACCGCCTGGCGGTTCTGAGCGGGTGGCAGAATACGCCCCAGATCAGGGATGCCCAGCGTGCTGTTGTCGATTGTCCCGCTGCCTGACGGAACAATACCGGGCGGGGTAGGCGTGGCCGGTGCCTGGGCCACGGCGGGGGCAGCCAAGGCGGCCACCATCGCCGATGCCAGCAGCCAGCGCGAGCGTCCATGCTCAGTCGTTCGGCGCATCCAGGTCGCGTACCCTTCCCGCGGATTCCACCCGCGGTCCTGTTCAATCATTGCCGCGGGCAAGAAGCCCGGGCCGCGCGCAAGCCAGGGGTCAGAACGCACCCTGCCCCCTGGCTAGACTCCGAACCTTCTCCAGAAGGCTCTTTACCTGTCCCGACGCGGATGGGACAGCAGGCCCATCCTCCTCGGCGCCGGCATAGGCCCGGCTCTCTTCGCTGAAGGCCTCGGAAAAGACTCGAGCCATCGAGTCCTTGCTGCCGCTGGCGACATCACCGACCATGGAGGTCACCTGCTCCGGGTCGGTCACGACGCTCAGCGAGCTGATACGGTCGGGAGTCACACCCAGAAGAACGAGTTGCCGGCCCATCTTGACCAGCATCAGGCTCTGCTTGGCGGAGATGGGCAGCCTGGCCAGCACGACGAGTACACCCCCGCCGGTGAGCATCCGTCGGGCGGGCATCAACCGCTTGATCACCAGGGCCACTCCACCGATCAGAATCAGCACGACCAGCAGCGGAAGTGAATCCCAAATCGACCAGGATCCCAGCCCCCGCACGGGACGCTGCACCGGATACTGAGCCTCCGCACCGCGCGGCACCGTCTCCGAGGCCGACCGACGCTGAATCACCTGTCGATCCTGGGCGGCCGCAGCCATACCGGAAGCCACGCTGGAGTTGGGCACCACTTCTGCCGCTGGCTGCGTACTGGTCCCGAACTCCTCGAGGATACCACCCCGACCAGGCAAGTGCGTGACGGGATTCGATGGGCTGCCGGAAGAAGTCGCTGCAGTCCTACTGCCGGAGGAGTCGTTCGCACCGGTAGTATCGGCTGCGCGGGCGGTGGGGCACGCGAGTGCCATGGCCAGCGCGGCTTGGATTGCCGCGCCGAGCCAGAAATCGCAACGGCCTGTCAATGGGCTGACCATCCTGGTCACAACCTGCATCCTGCGTAAGCTCCGGCGAGGGCCGGCGCGGCCATCCAACACCGCGGACCGATATCTCGCATCCTGGCCCGCAGACCCTCGTGCCCGTGAGTCTGCGGATGCCGCTCCTACTCCTCATCCAAATGCTGTTGCACGATGTCGTTGATCCGAACGCAGAAGTTGTCGTTCAGCACAAGCACCTCGCCACGAGCCACCAGTCGTTCATTCACGAACACATCCACCGGGTCGCCGGCGAGCTTATCCAATTCGACCACCGAGCCTTCGCCCAGTCTGAGTACATCGTCAACCAGCATGCGGGTGCGGCCCAGCTCGATCTTCACGTTGAGCTGGACGTCGCGCAGAAGGTCAATCGCCTGATTGAGGGCGGCACCCGATTCGCTCTCTCCGCTTGCCAGATCAGGCAGGGTGAACGGAACCGATCCCGCCGGCGGATGTGGCATCGCTCGGGCCGCGGCCGCCTCGCTCTCAATGGCCGCAGCCATGGCCGCTGCGACCTCATCGAACGGCCGACCCGCGGAATCCAGACGCTCATCGACCACGGCCGTAGCCGTCGCCGGCTTCACCGAGGCCTCCTGTCCCGCGGCCGCCAGGGCAGCGTCGATATCCGCCTGGCTCAGCCCGCCATCGTCGGCCGCGGACGGTGCCGGGACTGGAGTCGGCGCTTCCGACGCGCTGTCGGTGGCATAGCCCGCCGCGGCCAACGCCGCATCAATGTCATCCTGACTCAGCATTCCATCCTGTGGATCACCGGGCATCGCGGCCAACACTCCTGGGAGAGCCTCAACCCCCGCTCATCAGCACGATCTGCGGGATGAGAACCTCCTGTATCGCTCCTTCCTTGCCGATCACTTGCGACAGTTCGGCCTTGAACTGATCGCGAAGCGTGGCAAGGTCGGGCTCCATGAACCGGGACGGATCCGCCGATCTGACCACGCGGGTGAACCGGTCGCGGATCGTCTCCTTGCGGCGTTCGAGTATCTCCTTGACTTCCGCCTCGCTATCACCGGATACCACGGCGGAGACGCTCAACTCGTACATCAGCAGTCGCTGCGACTTCTCATTCTGGGCCCTGAATTTGACCACTTCCAGGTCCAGCTGGGCCGCCGCTGGCTGGGCACCCTCGCCGTCCTTCAATCCCTCCGTGGCGTGAGCTTCGGCCTCCTGGGGCCCCCCGCCGGAGAAGCTCTTGACCAGCACGAAGACGACCGCCGCCTCGGCAATCATCACACCGGCAATCACACCGATCATGATGAGCTTGCCGCGACCTTTCTTCGGCTTGTCGCCGCCGGCCGCATCCTCGCTCGGTTTCTTCGAGGCTTCTTCCTTGTCTTTAGCCATGACTCGTTGCTTCCTTGTCGGCGATAACCTTGACGTGCCCGCCGGGCTCAGCGGCGCGCACGGTGATCTCAATGCGTCTGCCCATCATCGGGGCAGTTTCCGGCTCCTGCCGCCTGTCGCCCGATATCGGCGTTGGGAGCAAGCCCTGGTCACCCATTGCAGTCACGGACATCCGACCGCGAGCGATGCCGGACCGAACCAGCGTGTCCGCGACCACCTTGCCCCGCTCGTAGGACAAGTCCCACGCGTCGCGAAAGGCAACCGTGTCGGGAATGGGGCCATCGCCTGCGTAGCCATGAATCTCGATTCGCGTCCGCCCGCTGGTCAAGTAGCCCTCACTCAGAAGACCCGCCAGGGCAACCAGCAACCTCTCGGCTTCGGGCCTGAGAACGGCACCATGGCGGTCGAAGGCCGAATCGCCGGGCACCCGCAGGGTCACTCGGTCGCCATCGGTGACCATCTCGCAGGGGGCCAGGCGCTCGCCGCTGCCGTTGCTCAGCTCGCTTCGTGCCGTACCGGTCAGTCCCGCCCGCTCCAGACGTTCCACCAGCCCCGGCTCTGCGGAAGGAGTCAGCAGCCGGCGCAAGTCCGTCGACCCTGCCGGGCCAAAGCCGAACGCAGCCCGTACGCCTCCGGAGACCTCATTGAACCGCTGGCCGGGCCGAAGATCGCTCATCGCCGCCAAGGTCACAAAGATGACTAGCAGCAGTGTCATCAGATCAGCAAGCGGCAACACCCATTGGGCGTCGCTCTCATCCGTGCTTCTGGGCTTCAGACCGACCATCACGGTTCTCATGCCGCCTCTTCAAATCCGGGTTTGGCCGACGAGCCGCTCGCCCGGCCGGCAGGACTGCTCGGTCTCGGGCGGTTGGCTGACCCACTGGTCGAGGTCGCCGACTCATCCACCGGGGTAAGCTCATATTCACCCGGCCCCCACGAACCCAGAAGGCTGGCCCACTGACCAGCCGTCCATTCCTCCGGCAATCCTTGCTCGGTCACTGTCGCGCTCTCCGCACCCGGTTTCTCCACCGCCGAGGGAACCGCAACCGGCGGGGCCACGGCCTCAACCGGCTCAACCTTCTCCGGGCTGATCCCGCGAGGCTCCGCCCCACGTGCCCGACGCGCCTCGGCCAGCGACCGCAACACCCGCCCGGTCACCGCCGATCGACCGGACGGACCCGTGGCCAGCACTCCCGGCGGCAGGTACGCCCGGAGCTTCTGTTCCACCGTCCGCGGGTTGTCGCCCATCTGGATGGCCAACACTCCCTTCAGCACGATCATCTTGACCAGCGATTCTTCCTCGCTGCGGTGAGCGAGCTTCCTGGCCAGCGGCCAGCAGAGCACGTTGGCCAGCACCAGACCGTACAAGGTCGTCAGCAGTGCGATGGCCATCCCTGGCCCGATGCTCGCCGGGTCCTTCATCCGACCCAACATGATGATCAGACCGGTCACCGTTCCGATCATTCCAAACACCGGCGCCGAGCGGGCCGTCGACTCAATCAGCCGAATCCCGCGATGATGCCGCAGTTCGCTACTTTCCATCTCCGCACGACAAACCGACTCGATCGTGCTGGCGTCAAAGCCATCAATCGCCATCCGCATCGATTGCTTCAAGAACTCGTCGTTCAAACCTGCCACCGGCCGTTCCAGTGCCAACAGACCATCACGCCGGGCAATCTCGGCCAGGGCAGCCAGCAGAACCACCGACTCCTCCGGCAGTCGAGTACGAACCACGAAGGCATTCCGGGCCACCTGCACGAACGACCGGAAGCCTGCGGCCGGGAATGACATCAGCGTGGTGAGCACGGCTCCACCCACGACCATCGCGATCGAGGCCGGGCTGATGAACGCCCACACATCCCAGTTCGTCCCGCTGACGATCACCCACCCCAGCAAGGCAAGCGTCGCGAGCAACCCCACCATCGTCGCCCGATCGATCATCGCCCGCCCCCTCTCGGAGTCCGTTTCCCGCGGCAGAGCGGTCCAACACGCCCTCGAGAGACAAGCCGGGCGACCCGGTTACCGGACGGCCAGAGGGACCGTCCTGTGGTTTCATCGACCTTACGCACCATGCTGTTCACCAGTCTCCGGACTCCACCTGCGTCAAGGCTTGAACGCCCTCACCGTTCGGGCATATTCGATCGCCTTGGCAACCACGGCCTCCATGCTCTCCTTCACAATGAAGGTTTCCCCGTTGATGAGCACAATCGTCGTATCCGGACGTTCCTCCACCGTGCGTATCAGGTCGGCGTTGATCACAAAGCGGGTGTCGTTCAGCCGTGTCAGGGTGATCACCGCGCATCAACCTCAAAGACGTCCGTTCCATCCTGAGACGAGGGCACCTGGCCCCATCCACCAGCGCAGCACATGGCCGCTGTTCGACCTTCCGTCACCGTACTTATCGGGCTATCGACATCAATTCATTGAGGAGATCGTTCGAGGTCGAAATCACCCGCCCGGAGGCGGAGAACCCGGTACTCGCTCCTATGAGTCCGATAAACTCCCGAGTGAGATCCACATTGCTCAATTCCAGCGAACTCGACGCGATCGTACCGGCGCCCAAAGTGCCCGGGGTACTGATCATAGGGTTGCCTGAGTTCGGTCCGATGCGGTAGAGGTTGTTGAGGTCGGACACGAGTCCTTCGGCATTGGCGAAGGTGGCCAGAGCGATCTGCCCGAGGCTGCGGGTCAGACCGTTCGTGAACGTGCCCACGATCATTCCGTCCGTACCCACCGCAAAGTTGGACAACGTTCCCATCCCGTAACCGTCCTGGGTGCTCATCACCAAGGTCGACGGGTTGGCTGCATAGGGTGCCGCAAGGCTGGTGACACCTGAAAAATCCAATTGAATCTGGAGCGGCGTCAATGCCCCTGAGCCAACGCGGTCGATCTCCAGGGTGTCATTGGTGATCCCAGTGAGCTGGCCGTCGTTGTTGAAGGAGACCGTGCCGGTCAGACCGAGAGACGGAGAGCTGTCACTATCTTGAGCGCTTTCGGCGTAAAACCGCCACGTCGTGCCGAGGTTGTTCTTTTCAACCAGGGTGGTGGTGAGGTCGACCGTCACCGGATTGCCCAGCGAGTCGTAGGCGATGAAGGTGGTGAACACGCTCTCGCCATTGGCTTCTTGCGTCTCGGTGAACTCGAAAGGCGCGTTGAAGCTGGCGTTGGTGCTCTGGATGTCGGCCATGTCGATGGTCAGGGCGTTTTCGGTCCCGGCATTGCCTTGGATGATGATCTTGCCCTCGTCGGGGGCCACGGTTCCGATGGTCACGCCCGGCGTGCCGCCCGCGGCCGGATCGGCGTTGATGCCCAGCCTGTCGTTGAGGAACGCGGCGAAATCGCTCAGCGTGCTGGTGGCGGCGACCGTGAAATGGGCTTCAGGCAGCTGCCGGCCGCCGTTGGCCCCTTTCCTGACCGTGCTGAGGGTGATGACGTCATTCTCCGCGAACAGGGGCGCGTTCGAACCCGTGTCGTAGACATTGGTGAGGAGTGTGGCTCCCGTGGCGGCAGGACCACCACTTGCACCCTCCTGAAACACCTGGGAGGTCAGGATCGTGCCCTGGGTGGCGATGCTTCCGGAAGCATCCAGGTTACCGTCGAACTGGGCTTCGGTGGTAGCCCGTGCGGTGCTCAAGGTGCCGAGGGGAATCACCAGATCACCGAGCACGCCGGGGACGATGTTGAAATCCTGGTCAACGCCATATCCCTGTACCTGGTAGCCGTTGGCACTGACCAGGACCTGATCGGAAGCCAGCTTGAAGGATCCGTCGCGTGTGTAGGCCTGCTCGCCCGTGGGCGTCCGAACGATGAAGAAGCCGGCCCCTTCGATGGCCATGTCCGTCGGCAGACCGGTGGTCTCGATCGAACCCGCCAGGAAGCTCTTCTGGATGCTGCCCAGCATGGTACCCAGGCCGATCTGGGACGGGTTGGTGCCGCCGCTCGTTTCGCTCGGGCCGCTGCCGCCTGAGAGTGTCAGTGAAAACTGGTTCTCAAAGTTAGCCCGGCTGCCTTTGAACGCTGTCGTGTTCACATTGGCCACGTTGTTGCCGATCGTATCGATCCGCAGCTGATTGGCATTCAAGCCGGTCAGCCCGGTGTACATGGCGCTGGTCAATCCCATGACATGGCTCCTGAAGTCTGTCTGAGCTGTCAGCGATCAGCATTCAGCTCTCGGTTCTTGGCTCCTGTCAGTCCGTTCACATTCCGTCGCGGGCACGTATCGGACGCCGGTCATGCCACCTGCTGGCCGCTGGTCGACGTCGACGTACCTGCGTTGATCTCGGTGAGAGAGGCCAGCGGAAGCGTTTCGCCGCTGTCCAGTTCCAGCATGGCTTCGCCGCTTTCGTTGAAGCGAACGGCCGTCACGACACCCTCCATGCTGAACGTCGTGCCGCTGTCATCGGACACGGCACCCTTGACGTATTTGCCGATCAGCGAGGCGGCGGCCCCGAACCGCTGCTGATCGCTGAGCAGGCTCAACTTCTCGCTGAGCCGCGTGTTCATCTCGAGTTCGCGAATGCTGGACATCTGGGCCACCATCTCTTCGTTGGTCATCGGCTCCATGGGATCCTGATACTGAAGCTGGGCGACGAGGATCTTCATGAAATCCTCGCCGGTCATGCCGGAAAGGCCGGCAGCGGCGGTCGCGGTGCCGGCGGTTGCGGAATTCGAACCGAGGATGCTACTGACGCTCATGATTGCTCTCCTTTGTGCCGTACTGTCGAACACGGCCTTTGTCTCGTGCCTGGTCACGCAATGAGATCAACCCCCGAGGCCGAGACGCTCCCAGTTCCTGTCGGGAGCATCTCCTGACTTCCAAAAACGTCCTTCATCGCGGTATCCGCCGACGAGCGGGCGTAGCTCGCGGCGGCGTATGACTCCTGCGTATCACGACCCTGCTCACGAGCCTGGCCGAAGCCGCTGCCGTGCCCGTTGGCAGATCCGTCGTAGCTCGATGGGTTCGACCCGTCGCGGCTCTGCTGCGATGAATCACTCTGCTGCGGGCGGTACTCCACCGTCACCTGGTCCACGCGGACTCCCTGCTGCTCGAGCGTCTGACGCAGCGCGTCCAGACGGCTCTGCAGGACATTGTGGCCGGCTTGCGTGTCAACCTGGAATTTCACAGTCAAGGTCTGGTCCTGCATACGGACCTCGATGCGCACGCTACCCAGCTCCGGCGGATCGAGTCGCAGCGACATCGAGGAATTCCGTGTCCCAAGCTGCGAACGCAGCACGCGGGCCAGCTTCTCGATCGACTCCGCCCGACTCGGATCCAACGCCGCCTCTTCGGTTGTGGCCGCGTTTTTCGCCGAGCCACCCAAGCCGGCCGCGACGGCGGATCGCCCCCGACCGGCTTGCTGGAGCAACGATTGGAACTCGGCCGGGGCGGGGCCCGACCTGGCGGTCGCTTGGCCACCCTTGGCCGCCGCACCACTTTGTCCGAGTTCGGGAGTGGTGCCGTTGCCGCCACCGGCCTGCGATGTGGAAACCACTGGCGTGGGAATCAGCCCTTCGGCGGTGACCGCGGCCGAATGCTGTACCGTGGTCGAGGTGGTCGTCGGCTGACCAGGCGTCCCCGTCTGGACAAGGGGATCGTGGCCGGCGGCCTGCGGGGCAGGGCCTGACATCGCCGGCGACGCATCCGCATAAGCGACTCCCCGAGGGCTGCCTGACGGCTGCTGAGCGGTCAAACGGTCGGTACCCGCCAGCGGCTGTTCCCGGCTCGCACCTCCCGGGCTGACGGCCGTTGATTCGGCACCTTGCCGCTCCGATACAACCGCGGCCGCCGACTCCGGGGCCTCAGGAGCTGCGACCCGGGAATCCTCGCTCTGAGACAAGACTGTGGGCTCGTCTGGGGCATCAAAGCTTGCGGAGGTATCATCATCGGAGGGTGATTTGCGTTGGTCAATCCTGGTTCGGCCGCTCTCGCAAACCTCGCGATCCCCGCCCGCCGCTACCCTCGATGATCGCCCTTCCTCCGCCGGAGAGGCCGTTTCTCGAGCGGGGCCCGGCGTCACCGCCTCGGCGGCCTTCTGTTGCCGCTGATAGGTGGAGGAAATCTGATCAACCCGCTGGTCAAGCAGTCTGCGCAGCATCAGGGTTGTCTGGCGGGTTGCGGTCAACACCGCCGCGAACGCCTGGGAACCACCGGATGATGATTCCTCAGTCGGCGTAGGGTCCGCGACCGTCTGCCGGGCCCGGCTTACCGCTCCGGGCTCGGCATCCGCCGCTGCCACTGTGGTCATGTCGGCCTCCGTGCGGAGGTGGCTTACGGACCATCCACGCCGTTCGCCGGTTTACCCGTCTCATCCTGAGCCTGTATCTGGTCCAGGATCCTCCTGATCCAGAGCTTCTCCTCCGCCGTTTTGCACGCGTTCACGATCTTCTTCCGCCGGTTCGGGTCCATCTTGATGAGCAGATGAACCACGTCGGCGTCTTTCTCCTTGCTCTTGAGCAGGTCCTTGGCCAGCTTCGGTTCCATGCCGGAGTACATCTCCATGGCCTGGGTGAAGCCTTCCTGCTCGACCTGCTCCTGAAGAGCCTTTTTCTGTTTCTCGAAGGATTCGTTCTGCTTCTGGATTTCCTCCAGCCGGCGAAGGACGCGAACCTCGAGGGACTCGCCCAACGACTTGCGTTGCGTGCTTTCCTGCTCCAGACGTTCGGCCTGGAGTTGAAGCGCCTCTCGCCGGGCCTGGCCGGCGGCGATCTCCTCACGGGATCGTTGCGGCGGAGCCTCCTGTGTCGTCGGCTGGCTCGCGGCCACCGGCTGACTGGTCGGATACTCGCCGCGCAGCACCTCGGCAACCTGGCCGACCCGCTCCTTGTTCAGCCGCCCGGTGGCGAACAGGAAACCCACCAAGCCAACCAGAGCGAAGAGGTTGACCATCGCCAAGAGGGCCAGGATGGTATAAAGCCTCTTTATCATGACGCACCCACCTGCTGATCGAACACATAGCGAACCGTCGTCAGGTCATCGGCAGCCAGCGCCTCCACCCGATCCTGCTCGCCTCGGTGCTGCTCCCACTGCCGCTCCTTGAGCTTCTCCAGGATCCGTCGCTGCTTGGCGGCTTCGGCCAGATCCGCGCGCTCGCGGGCCAATTCCGCCTCCAGGAAGCGCGCCTTGGCCTGTCCTTCCAGTACACCCTTGTGCAGGCCGCCCAGCCATTGCCGGTGGCGGATGATCTGCTGCATGTCGATCGTGCCCGGCTGTCGGCCGATTCGGATGGCCCGGAGCTCGTCGTGAATCTGCTTCTCCAGCGACGCCATGTGGTTCTGCAGGTTCCGGATCTCCCGAAGCCGGCCGGCTACAATCCGCTTGCGCTCGTCCTCCCGCTGCCGTCGGATCCGCAGCATGGTCTCGAATCGGAATTTGAATCGCTTGGCCATCCTTGACCGCCTCAGGAGCGTGAGAATCCCACCTCACACTCTTCTTCCTTGCGATGGCACACGCGTCCCGTGGTGCACCACCGGTCCTTCTACCGAGCTCCGACCGTACCCGCCGCCGCCGGGCGGCGCGGCGCAGCATTCGCTTGCGGCGCCGGGTTGCGGCCGCCGAGCCGCTGACGCGTCTGCTCAATCAGATCGGCCAGGGCGATCAGCTGCTCATGGGCTTGAGCGAACCCGACCCGTTCGCGTATTCCCTGCTGAAGAAACGCCAGCACCGCCGGCCGGGTCTCGATCACGGTGTCAAACTGGGCGTTGGATCCGGGGGCGTACGCCCCGATATTCACCAGGTCCTCGATCTCATTCCACGTCGCCAGCATCCGAACGACCAGCCGGGCAGCGTTGAGCAGCTCTTCATCCACCACGTCCACCATGACACGGCTGATGCTGTCGGTGACGCCGATCGCCGGGTAGTGAGCCTGGTTGGCCAGTCTCCTTGCCAGCCAGATGTGGCCGTCGAGGATGCCGCGAACCATATCGCCGACCGGATCATTGATGTCGTCAGCCTCCACAAGAACTGTATAGAACCCAGTGATACTCCCGGTCTGCGTGCGCCCGGCCCGCTCCAGCAACTGGGGAAACAACCCGAACACGCTGGGGGTATACCCCTTGGTCGCCGGCGGCTCACCGGCCGCCAGGCCGATCTGCCGCTGGGCCATAGCGATGCGAGTCACTGAATCCATGAGAAGGAGGACATCTTTCCCCTGGTCGCGGAAGAACTCGGCGATCGCGGTCGCGGTGAAACCCGCACGCACGCGAAGCACCGGCGACTCGTCCGACGTACTGACCACCATGACCGTCTTCCGGCAGCCTGCCGGACCTAGATCCTTGTCAATGAACTCATTAACCTCGCGGCCGCGTTCACCGATCAACCCGACGACGACCACGTCGGCATCGGTGTGCTGAGCGATCATGCCCATGAGGACGCTCTTGCCGACGCCGGTGCCGGCGAAGAGGCCCATGCGCTGGCCGCGACCGGCTGTCAGCAGGCCGTCGATGGCCCGGATGCCCGTCGAAAGAGGCTCGGAAATCCGCGGCCTTTTGAGGGCCTTGGGGGCCGTCCGATACAACGGGTAGTGCGCCTTCGCGTGCAGGGGCGGACCGCCGTCGATCGGCTGCCCCAAGCCATCGAGCACCCGCCCGACCAGAGCGTCGGTCACGCCGACACCCGCCTCGTCGGGAAGGGCTGTGACCTGATCGCCGCGAGCGATCCCGAGTGTGTCTCGCAACGGCATGAGAATCGCATCGTCATCCTTGAAGCCGACCACCTGGGCCTCGATCTTGCCGCCGGCCAGATCGATGACACACATCGTGCCCACGGGCGCTGGCAGCCCCTCGACCCGAACGGTCAACCCGACGACGTCGGCCACCCGGCCGATCAACGCCGGCGTGCACATCCGCTCCACGCGGTCGATCTCCCCGGCGAAGGCATTCATCCACTCACCCCCCCAAGCCCGTCGAACACCCGCTCCCACCGGCCGCGGGATCCTCCACGGCGGGGGCGGCGAGCTGATCGGTGATGCGGTCGAGTTGGGTCTCCAGGGCGGCGTCAACCGCTCCACTGTCCCAATGCACCCGGCACCCTCCGGGTGACATCCGCGGATCCTCCACGATCTCGACGTGTTTCCATTGGCCCTTGCGTCCGAGCAGACCGTCGGCGAACGCCTGGGCTGCGGCGGTATCGGCCGGATGAACCACCAGGGTCACTTCCGAACGACGACCGGCGAGGCGAACGGCTTCCTCGAGGTTGGCCAGCACGACATTCCGTTCCCGTTGGCCCACATGGTGAACCACGCGCCGGGCGATGGCCATGGCCAGTTCGACCAGGTCCTGCCGCGCGGAAGCCAGCCACAACGCGCGACCGGTCTCGATCTGCCCGATCAGGTCCTCGCAGGCGGCAATGAGCAGCCTCTGCTGTTCACCGAACTCCCGACGAGCCAAGGCGAACGCCTCGTCGCGTCCGGATTGAAGACCGTCCTCGCGACCGGCGATGAAACCCGCTTCACGGCCCTCCCTCCGAGCCTGCTCCCTGATCTCCGTGACCTGGGCCCGAGCCTGTTTGCACAACTCGGCGGCGTTCCTCTGTGCGGCAGTCAGTACGCCCCGGGCCTCGCGAAGCACATCGTTGACCACGAACGCGCGAGCTCCCAGGCTCTCCGGGCCGGCCGACCGGGCCTTGATGATAGTGGGTTGTCTGTTCATGCCGCCTCTCGTTCACTCACACCACGATATCCGTGTCGCCGCCGCGACCCTGGAGAATGATCTCGCCTGCATCCTCGAGCCGGCGAACCACATCGACGATCTTCTGCTGGGCGCCCTCCACGTCGCTCAACCGGACCGGGCCCATGTAGTCCATCTCCTCCTTGATCAACAGGGCCGCCCGTTCAGACATGTTCTTGAAGATCTTCTCCTTCATTTCCTCGCTGGCTGTCTTCAGAGCCAAGGCAAGCTGATCGTGATCGATCTCCTTGAGCACCGACTGGATGCCCTTGTCGTTGACCAGCAGAATGTCCTCGAACACAAACATCAGCCGCCGGATCTGCTCGACCAGTTCCGGGTCCTCGGCCTCCAGCGTCTCGAGGATGCCCTTCTCCGTCGCCCGGTCGGCGAGGTTGAGCATTTCGGCCACCGCCTCAACTCCACCGACTTTCTGGAACTGCTGGGATACGATGCCGGAGAGCCTCTGCTCCAGGCCCATTTCGACCTCGCGAATGACCTCGGGGTTGGTCTGCTCCATGTTGGCCACCCGAGTGACGACCTCGATTTGCTTGGCGGGGGGCAGCCCGGCCAGGATCTCGCTGCCCTTGCTGCTGGGCAGGTGAGCCAGGATCAGAGCGATGGTCTGCGGATGCTCGTCCTGCATGAATGTCAACAGGTTCTCGCTCTCGGCCTTTTGCAGGAAGCTGAACGGCTGCTGATGCACCTGGTGCTCGATCTGCTGCATCACCTTCACGGCCTCTTCCTTGGGCAAGGCCTGCTCGAGCACCATCTTGGCGTAGTTCAACCCCCCCTCGTTGGCATACTGCTTGGCCAGGGCAACGTTGTAGAACTCCTCGACGATGGCCTGGCTCTTCTCCGGAGGAACCACTCCCAGGGAAGCGATCTCACGAGTCAGATCTTCAACCGCCTCCCGATCCATATTCCGCATCAGCTTGCCGGCAACCGCCGGGCCCACGGCAAGCAGGAACACCGCGACCTTGCGTTGGCCGGCGTACTCCTGCGGTCCCTCGTCCGCCAGAGCCTGAGATCGTCCTTTCTTGGCGCCTGCCATGGTCTCTCCACCGACGAAAGACTACTTCTGCTCCGCGTCGATCCAGCGCTTCAGAATCCCGACCGACCCGTCGGGATCGTCGTTGATCATCTCCACCACCTGATCCACCACCTTCTGACGATGCAGGGTGGACTCATCAATCTCCTTGCCGACCAGCAGCGAGTCGGAGAGTGCCGCCTCGCCGATCGGCTCCTCGGCCACTGTGAGGTCAATCTCCTCGACCGCCCCCTTCTTCTTACCGCTCTTGATGCGGATCACCTGAGGCGTGGGTGGTTCCTCGCCCGGCAGCACTGGCCCTTCGCTCACCCGACGGACCATCATGAGCATCATCAGCAGACTCAGCACGGCCAGAGCTCCCAGGCCGACCTTGCCGCCGTTGGCCTTGACCAGCGAGAGAACGCCCTCTGACTGGCCGACCTCAACCGGCTGCCCCATCTGGATGGTCGCGTCGTCGTGAATCCAGGTCACCTCGATCTGCTCGTCGGCCGACTCCTTCGTGGTCAGCCCGAGCACCCGACGAACCTGGCCCTTCATCTTGGCGAGCTCCGGCGCCGCGAAGGTGGCCAGTTCCGCATCGGTCGGATCCTTACCATTGCTCTGTTTCTTGAAGATCGCGGCCAGGTAGCTGCGCGGCACGTTCACCGATGCAAACAGGTCCTTGATTCCGTTGGGACGCTTCTCGGTCTTGGTCACCGTGCTGTCGACCTGGGCGTCGTATTCGGTCTCCGCAGTGTTCTTCTCCGTGCTCTCCAGAGGAGCACCGCCTCCGGCAATAGCCACTGACGTGTTGGGATTGACGCCCGGCTCCTCGCTGGTCGATCCCCGAGTCTGCGTCATGGTGTCCGACTTGTCGCGTTTGAGCACCGGCTTGCCGAATTTGTGCTCGACCATCGATGTGGTCTGATCGTCCAAGCGAGCGTGAACGGCCACCAGAAGACCAGGAATGCTGGCGTAGAGTTCCCGGATCTTGTTTGCGAAGTAGGCTTCAGTTCTCTGGCGGGCCTCCAGGCCGGCCGTGTCGGCGACTTCCTCGGGCTTGGGCAACACGTAGGAACGCCCGCTGACCATGTCGGCGATCTTCACCTGAGTAGGATCCAGTCCGCTAACCGCTCCGCTGACCATGTTGGCGATGGCGGCGATTCGGTCGCGGCCGAATTCCAGCCCGCCTTTGGGCCGCACAAATACACTGGCCGTCGGAACGACCGACGGCTGGCCGATACCGCGCTTCTTGTCGTTGTTGATGAAGACCCGGGCATCCTCGATCCCGTCGAATTGGCGGAGCACCTGGGCCAACTGGTTCTGCAGGGCCACGGACCACTGGCGGTCCTTCTCCCCGCTAGTCGCCCAGACACTGCCCTCCTTGATCAACACGTCGAAGCCGATACTCGTATCGCGAGGCAGGGACTGGGACTGGGCCAGCTGGGCGTAGAGCCGGACACGGTCGGCCGTGGGCACCATGATCGTGCCGCCAACCGTCTTGTGGGCGGCGCGCATAGCGGTGAGCTTCTGCTCGATCTGGGCGACCTCCTGGGAAGTCATCGGTTGGTCGAGCAGTGCCACCATGGTCGGCGTGCTCGCCCAGTGAACCAGGTAGCCCAGGGC
Organism: Planctomycetota bacterium; assembly: GCA_022711465.1. Lineage (GTDB taxonomy): Bacteria > Planctomycetota > Phycisphaerae > UBA1845 > PWPN01 > JAGNEZ01. The sequence goes on from JAKLEZ010000020.1 coordinate 49,065, forward strand.
CACCACGATCAGCACGGCACACGAGCCGACAGCCAAACGCTGCGAAATCGTCAGCCCCTTGAGGTGGGCTCCCGTCTGCGCGATGAGCTTTCTGAGGAATTCCATTTCCTGTTGCTCCCTGCTGAACCGGCCTCCTGCCGGTCGAAGACCCTGGCCATCCCTGACCCAAGAAGGCCCGCCGCCCCGGCCATCACACCCTCATCTGCTGAACCTCGCGATAGGCATCCACGAGCTTGTTGCGCATCTCCATGAGCATGCTGAAGGCCACGTCGGCTTTCTTGACCGCGGTCAGGACTTCGGCCAAGTTGTCCGTTTGCCCGGTCGCAACCCGCTCGATTCCGTCTGCAGCCTCCTGCTGCAGACGGTTCACCTCACTAAGGTTGTCCAGCAGCAGATCTTTGAATGACTTGCCGTCGGCGGTCGTCGTTGGACCGGCCTGGTCAGGTCGAATCGATGGCCCGATCGAACCGGTCTGCAAAGCCTGTATGCTGAGTGGGTCAGCCATCATGCTCCTCCTTCACCCTAGGCAATCAGCCTCAAGGTGGATGAGATCATGTCCTTGGTCGCCTCCATGGCCGTGATGTTGGCCTCGTACGCCCGCGAGGCGAGCATGGCGTTGATCATCTCCGTCCCGTGATCGACGTTCGGCATCTCGACTCTGCCCTTGTCAGGCCCCGACTTGATGGCGTCGGGATGACCGGGAATCGAAAGCAGGATTCCCCGACTGGGGTCCTCCTCGATCCTGGCCACATGGACACCCGGGCCGCCGCGGCCATCCCCGGTCTGGAAAACCGCCATGCGCCGCTTGTACGGCCCCGGTTGGCCATCGGCCCGGCTGGTCGCCTGAGCATTCGCGATGTTGCCCGCAATCGTATCCAACCGAATCCGCTGGGCCACCAATCCCGATGTGCTGATATCCAGTGAACCGAACATCCGATGATCCTTCTGCCTTCCTTCTCAGGAACCCATCGCCACACCGGCGATCCGCTACAGGGCGGCGCCTTCACGGCGTGCGCCGACTAGCTCTGCCCCCGGATGGCCGCCTTGAGCCCCTCGAATCTCGAGCGAAGCAGCTCGATCGCCGCCTGATGCATCATGGTGTTCTCGGCCATGGCCGCCATCTGCCGCTCGACCCGAGCGTTGGTGTGGTCATGGAACAACACGTTTTCGGCAGGCACTTCACTGGGGTCAACTACCAGATGGCCCTGTTCGTCCTGTCGTATCTCGTCGGTCCCCTTCAGTACGAACTCACTGGTCGGTCTCTCGTTCCGGGCCTCCAGCGCCTTGCGAAGCGATTCCTGGAACGCCTTCGGATCCAGTTGCCTTGCGCGATAGTCCGGGTTGTCGATGTTGGCGATGTTCTCGGCCAGCATCCGCTGGCGAGCCTCAGTGAAGGCGACCAGTTTCTCGAGCGCGGTTATCGGCCCACTATTCGCCAAGTCCGTCAGGAACATCACACCACCTCTTTCCGCCCGGCAACACGCCGGCCGGTCCGTGCGCAGGCACGGAGTCATCACACCAACTACCCCCTGCATGAACGATGCCAGATTGCCCGAATTGACATCCCGGCCTCCCAGCGGGGCCCACACCGGCCACCAGCTGCCGAGACTTGCGCCTCAGCGCAAATCCTGCGCTTCTCACCATACGCGGCTCCGACTCCCACGCTCGGCGCCTCCCGGCCTTCCGTTTCACCGGTCTCACCCTCGGTCATCCACACTCCAGACGAGCCGACACGTCATCCCGTCAGCTTGTATCCGGCCGCCTGTTCGCGAGCCTGCGCCTCCCGCCACTGCTTCAGCTTGAGCCCGAGCGTCCGCACCCCGATCCCGAGGGTAGCTGCCGTCTTGGCCCGGTGGCCGCCGCATTCCTTGAGGGTCTTCTCGATCATCTGCCTCTCCATGTCTTCGAGCAGATGGCCTGGGCGGAACTGCTGATCGAGCGTTTCCACACGGCGAATGCCACTGAGCCACGGCGAAACCAGTTGTACGGTAAGCAGACCGTCGAGGACCAGAACCGACGCTCGTTCGCACAGGTTCTCCAACTCGCGGACATTGCCTGGCCAGTCGTAGTTGACCAGCAGACTCATCGCCCGATCATCGACTCGAAGCTTCGGCCGTCCAGCCCGACTGGCCGCCCGACCGAGGAAGTGATCCACCAGCAGAGGGACATCTTCGCGGCGTTCGCGTAGCGGCGGCACCACGACAGGCAGCACGCTCAGCCGGAAATACAGATCCTCGCGGAACCGCTTCCGCGCAACCCAGTCGATCAGATTGCGGTTCGTCGTGGCAATGACGCGAACATCGATACTCCGGGTCACACTGCTGCCGACGCGCTCGAACTGCCGCTCCTGGAGAACGCGAAGCAGCTTGGCCTGAAGGGGCATGGGAATCTCACTGACCTCGTCGAGCAGCAACGTGCCGCCGTCGGCCAGCTCGAAGCGGCCCTTCCGAACCCGGTCGGCGCCGGTGAAGGCCCCCCGTTCGTGACCAAAGAGCTCGCTCTCCAGCAGGTTGGCGGACAGGGCGGCGCAGTTCAGGCAGAGCATCGGGCGATCGGCTCGGGGAGACGAACGGTGAATGGCACGGGCCAGCAATTCCTTGCCTGTGCCGGATTCGCCCTGGATCAGGACCGTGTTCCCGCTCGGCGCGACCCGCCCAGCGGTGTCACGGAGCACGCGGATGGACGATGATTCCCCCACCATGACCCGTTCATCGCCGTCGGTGAGCGATCGCTTCAGGGCTTCGTTCTCGCTGCGCAGCACCGCGTTCTGGATCGCCCGATCGACAACCATGCAGAGCTGGTCCGCATCGAACGGCTTCTGAATGTAGTCGAACGCTCCGAGTTTCATGGCCTGGACGGCTGATTCAACGCTGCCAAAGGCAGTCATGAGAATGACCGAAGCCTCACACCCGGCCGAACGCAACTCGCGAAGCAGACTGACGCCGTCCATACCCGGCATCTTCAGATCGGTGATGACGCACTCGAAGGTACCGTCCTTGATCGCTCGCAATGCCTCGGTCGGGTCCGCGAACGTCGACACCAGATGATCGTCACGAGTCAGTGTTTCCGCCACCGACTCACGGAGCATCTCGTTATCATCCACGACACAAATGCGTCCCATGCGACAAAACCTCCCTGACGAGTTGTCAGCTTCGAACCTTCGGTCCTCGGCGATCAGTTGATGGGTCGGTCCTGCCCGTCGACCTGGGAGCAGCCCAAGGGCACACCGAAGTGCCCCTCGGCCTGACTGAGCTCGCCGAGCTCAGAACCTCCACCTCACTACTGTCTTTCGTCACTCATCACCGGCCTGCACCCCATTCCTCGCCACCCGAAGAGTGAACACCGCCCCCCCACCTGCGCGGTTGGCCGCTTGAACGCTCCCTCCCAGCGTTTCCGCGATCTGATGAACGATGGACAATCCCAGGCCGGTCCCGGTGTCCTTGGTCGTGAAGAACGGATTGAAGATCCGGTCCAGGAGTTCCTCGGGAATACCCGGCCCGCTGTCGGCGACGGTCAAGGCGACGTAGTCGGCGTCGACGTCCTCCAGCCGGACGGTTACCCGGCGCGGCGGGGGCGACTGGGCGGCGGCCTCGATCGCATTGAACAGCAGGTTGAGCAGGGCCCGCTGCAGCATGGCTGCATCAGTCACCAGCTCCACGTCCTCCAGGTTGCGTTCCGCGATCACCTCGATCTGCAACCGTTGACTTCTCGCCGCCGCCAGCTCGATCGTCTCCCGAACCACGGTGTGTAGCCGAACCCGGCCGGGCACCGCCTTGGTTGGCCGGCCGAATTCGAGAATATCCGTCACCACGGACTCCAGCGAACTCACCCCCTTGATGATTTTGTCCACCACCCGGAGGGATTCCGGTCGATCCTTCAGATCACGTCGAAGCAGCGAGGCGAACAAGCCGATGCCGCCCAGCGGATTGCGGATTTCATGGGCCACGCCCGCGGCCAACCCGCCTAGGGCCGCCAATCGCTCCCGCCGACGCAGCAACCGGTTCTTGTCAGCCAGTTCCTCGCGAAGACGGACCACCTCCCGGCCCAGCCTGTCATGAGACAGCTTCAGCTGCTCGGTCACCTGGTTGTATGCGTCAATGATCGCGCCGAGTTCACGCTCACGAGGGGTCAAGTCCGCGACCGCGGCCGCAGTCAACCCCATACCCGGTGGCTGTCGACCGGCTGCCCCGCATCTGTCCGACATCGTCGCCGCAGGGCTCATTCGTCGCTCCAATCCCGGCTCGGCCGCGTCTGGTACGCATTGGCCACATAGGCCGCCCCGACCTGCCGACCGATGGCCACCGTTTCAATGGCTTTGGCGGTGCAACTCTTGCGCGCGGCCAGCAACTGGGCGTCGGCCCTATCCTTCTCGAGGATGCCGGTCAGCATGGTGTTCACCTCACCGAGCAGGCGATCGACGTGAAGAGCATCGGCGGGGCTCATCGTCGTTCGGAATGTCTTCCAGGCCTCGAGATAGGGTCTGAGGCGACCACCCAGAGCATCCAGCCGGTCGACCAGTTTCTGCCGCTCGCCAAGAACCGACAGCAGCCGTTCGGGTTCCCCGCCCGTAATCAGACCACGCTGGGTACCTGCCAGCTCGCCAAGCTGCGAATACAGCGATCGCTGTTCCGTGAGCAGGGCGATCAACGTCGTCGAATCGAGCTTCCTCTGCTGTACCGCCATCGTCCTATCCTCCCATGCCGACCGGCTGACCGGCCGCGGACCGGCCGATCACCGGCGAAACCTGCGCCTCGTCGGCCGACAACATCGGCATCTGGCCGAGCCAGGCGAAATAGTCTTCCCAGTACTTGCGGCCGTTGCCAGGCAGCGACGGGTCAAAGTTCTCGTCCGGTATGTTCCTCAGCGCCCACCCCGCTCTCTGCAGGGCCTTGCGCGCCTCCTGGATTCGCCCCGTTCGAACGTTGCAGTTGATGATCTGCACGTGGGCCGACAGGGCCATCGGATCCTGCTGGTAGAGCCAGGCCGCTTCGTCGTACTTCTGCATGGACTCAATATATGGCCGAAGATCGGCTGGATCTTCCCCGTAGATCCGGTCGTAGACGGCGTCCGCCCGGTAGAAGTAGCTGAGCTTCTGATGGAGCCGATCGAGTTCGCTCAGCGAGTCCTTCGGACGGGCCTGGTATCGCCCGATCACCTGGCCGAAGAGCTCCTCGGCTCGGGCGAGGCGCTTCTGGTGGGCGGCTTTCAGCTCGTCCTTGTGGGCCAGGTTCCGCGGGTCCTTCCAGTCCTCGCGCATGCGAATCGCGCTACGCCGATAGGCGTTGGCCAGGAGAAAGGTGGCCTGGTCGGAACGCGGATCATCGGGATAGCGATCGATGACCTCCTCGTATCGGGCGATCGCCTTCTCGTAGTCGCCGTTCCGATTGTACAAGTCCCCCAGCTTGAACAGCGCGTCGCGGTATTCCTGGGCCGCGGGCTCGATCATGGCCAGAAAGTCACCTGCCTGGCGCTCCACGATCCGCAGGAGCGTCTTCTCCGCCTTGTCGCTCTGACGGGTGTCCGTGAAACACTCGGCCAGGGGCACAAGCGATTGCACCGCCCAGTAGGTTCTGGGGAAATCGACCAGGTTTCGCTGGTAAGACTCGATGGCCTTCCCGTATTCACCCATCGCCTGATAGGTCTGGCCCAGGCGAAGAAGAGCCTCTGGGACCTTGTCGCTGGGTGGCTGCTGCCGCAGGTGCTGCTGAATGTAGGCCTCGAATACCTCCGCGCGTCGCGATCGTTCACCAGCTTCGTCCAGGGCATCCGCCGCCCGCCAGGTTGCCGTCGTCGAGGTCTGCTCATCCGCAGTCTTCAACTTGGCCAGACGTAGGTACTGCTCAGCAGCCTCGAGGAAGTACTTGCGGACTTGTTCGATATCGCCTTTGGCCGCCCTCGCCCCTGGCTTGAGCTGACCACGAGCCCGCTGCCCCAACAGGTATGCCAGATCAGCGGTTCGTGCCGCGTAGATGGCTTGCAGTTGCTGATCGGCCGGGGGTGCCAGCCTCGAAGCTAGACGCAGACAGGCCATGGCTTCCTGCAGCTGTCCTGCAGTTCGGAGCGATTCGGAAAGAACCGTCATCGTCTGCCGAACAACCTGCAGGTCCACTTCCGAGCCGTACTTCCACTCCGAGGCAAGACGGATCACCTCGCGAAAGGCCTCAACCGATTCGTCATAGCGCTCGAGATCAGCGAGCGCCTCGGCTCGTCCCAGGATGGCCAGCGTTCGGTACGGGCTCGGACTGGTCTTGGCCAGAACGTCGTCGAACGTGGCCAATGCCGCCGGCGAGGCCTGGTACGACTGCTGAATCCTGCCCAACAACCAGCCAGTCCGAGCGTAGAGTGCGTGGCCGGGCACCAACCGATCGCGAAGGGCCCGCAACTGCAGCTCGCTCTCGTCCACTTGGCCCAGGTGGAAATGTGCCAAGGCCTGCAGGTAGGTGTAATGGTCGCTCATGGCGCCTTCGGTGAAACGATCGGCGTATGCGCCCAGGAAACCGGCTGCTTCCTCATGCCTGCCAATGTCCGATAGCAGCGACATTTTGCGCTCTGCCGCCCAGTAGCGCAGGTCGTCGCTGATGTCCGGAGCGGCAACGTAAGCATCAAGCTCCGACAACTCATCCTCCGACTTCAGCCTCCCCCCTTGCCGCTCGATGTCGAGAATCCGCTTCTTCACCACCCAGGCGTCGGCAACGTTCTGGGCGAGAGCCTTGCGGTACTCCTCGACGGCCTGGTCCGCCAGACCCTGCCATTCGAACGCCTCCGCCCGCATCCGATGCAAACCGGCATCACTCGGTTCGCCCTGCTCGATGGCCGAATCCGAGTGATCAATGATCGTCTTGAGATTCGACACGCCATGGACGCTGTTGCCGGACTCATGGGCGTGGATGACCTCGGCCATCAGCCGGTGAAGACGCCGTTTCTCATCCACCTGGAGGTTCTTGCGCTGGAACATGAGCTCGATCGCCTGGCTGGCCTCAGCGTAGAGACCAGCATCCTTGAGCGCGACGACAGAGCCGAACAATTCGTCGAAGGAGGCAACTTTGACCGGCGGACGCATCCGCCAGACACCGGCGCCGAGCAGGGCCAGAGAAACGGCGAACAGGGGAATCTGCCATCGCCCCGCCAACTGGCGACCGAGTGTGACCGCTTGAGATACGTCGCTCATCCTGAGCTTCCCTGCCGGAACGGTCATCCTGACCAACGTCGAGGTTGAAGCCTCACCGTCCCCGAGGATGGATCTGTCGGCAATTCGTGCCGAATCGGTTGAGGGGGATTACCCGCTTCTGCAAGGTCTTCTCTTGAACTGGCAAACGGGGAAAGGGCGCGGATTTGGGGGCCGAGCGAGCCCCCAGACTACGCCGGCAATACTGATCCGCTTGATATGGGGGCATCTCGGCGAGTTCTGCGCCGCAAGCCGTCCTGGAGACGTCTCAGGGACTCGGCTCAGTCGTAAGTATCGATCCCAGCGAACGGTCCACCAGAACAGCTCAAGCTCAAGCTGAGAACGCACCAACTCCAGCGCATTTTTTTACGCTCATATGAAAAAAGGCGAAGCACGCTACAATTCGCGACGGAAAGTAGTTCGTCGGACATCCAAACGGCGTTGAAGGCGGAGCAGCATATGCCACGGCAAGCCAATCCCGACCCCATGGGCTCGGCGGCTACCATCACCAGCAAAGCAGGACCGGTTCGGATCTACCGGCTCAGCAGACTGGCGGAGAGCGGACTAGGCGTCGTCGACCGCCTCCCATTCTCCATTAAGGTCTTACTAGAAAGTATGTTACGTAACCTCGACGGTTTCCAGGTCACCACCGAGGATGTCACCCGGCTAGCCGCCTGGAATGCGCCGAAGCCCGCCCCTTCCGAGCTGCCCTTCAAACCGGGAAGGGTGATCCTTCAGGACTTCACCGGTGTTCCCAGCGTGGTGGACCTGGCCGCCCTGCGATCGGCCATGCAGAGGCTCGGCGGCGACCCGAGCAAAATCAACCCCCAGGTGCCCTGTGATCTGGTGATCGACCATTCCGTCCAGGTTGACGCTTTCGCATCTCCGAGCGCGCTCGCGGAGAACAAACGCCTCGAGTTCCAACGCAATCGCGAGCGATACGAGTTTCTCAAGTGGGGTCAGCAGGCCTTCGGCAACTTCCGCGTCGTGCCACCGGCTACCGGCATCGTTCACCAGGTCAACCTTGAACACCTGGCCAGCGTGGTCCTGACCAAGAATGCAGGACCACCCGCCCCCCCCACCGCATACCCCGACAGCCTGGTGGGAACTGACAGCCACACCACGATGGTCAACGGGCTGGGCGTGGTCGGCTGGGGCGTCGGCGGAATCGAGGCCGAGGCGGTGATGCTGGGCCAACCGATCTACATGCTGACACCCGAAGTGATCGGTTTCGAACTGGTCGGGCGGTTGCCTGAAGGGGTGACGGCCACCGATCTGGTCCTGACCGTCACAGAAATGCTTAGAAACAAAGGAGTGGTGGGCAAGTTCGTCGAGTTCTTCGGGCCAGGAATGACCCACATGTCACTGCCCGACCGAGCTACCGTGGCCAACATGGCCCCTGAGTACGGGGCAACGATGGGTTTCTTCCCGGTGGACGAGGAGACGCTGAGGTACCTGCACCTGTCGGGTCGTCCGGCGGAGCTGATCGATCTGGTCGAGCGCTACTGCAAGGAGCAGGGACTGTTTCGTGCCGACCAGACTCCTGCCCCGGTCTTCACGGACACGCTGACGCTGGACCTCAGCACGGTCGAACCCAGCCTGGCGGGTCCCAAGCGGCCTCAGGATCGAGTACCCCTGCATCAGGTTAAGCAGGCTTTCCGCTTCGCGCTGACCGCTCCGGTCGCGGCACGAGGCTTCGGACTCGGCGAGTCCGCCGTCATCCGCAAGGTCCCGCTGCAGCTGGATAGCGAGGTAGCCGAAATCGGTCACGGAACCGTGGTCATCGCTTCGATCACGAGCTGCACGAACACGTCCAACCCCTCGGTGATGCTTGGCGCAGGCATCCTGGCCAAGAAGGCCGTGGAGAAAGGGCTGAGCGTGAAGCCACACGTCAAGACGAGCCTGGCACCCGGCTCGCGGGTGGTCACCGACTACCTCGAGAAGGCCGGTCTGACGCCCTACCTGGAGAAGCTCGGCTTCCACACCGTGGCTTACGGCTGCGCGACCTGCATCGGAAACAGCGGACCGCTACCGGCAGCGTTGGCCGCCGCAATCGGCACAGGCGATTTGGTGGCGTGCTCGGTTCTGAGCGGCAACCGCAACTTCGAGGGTCGGGTCAACCCGCACGTCAAGGCCAACTACCTGGCCAGCCCGCCACTCGTGGTGGCGTACGCGATCGCCGGTACGATCGATCTGGACATGACCCGCGAGCCGATCGGTCAGGACTCGGCGGGGCAGCAGGTTTATCTCAAGGACATCTGGCCCAGCCAGGAGGAGATCAATGCGGCCACCGCCATGTGTCTGACCCGGGAGCAGTTTACGCGGCAGTACGCCAACGCCTGCGAGGGCGAGGAGCAGTGGCAGGCCATTCCAGTCGGCCGGGGTGGTCTCTACCAGTGGCGAGCTGACAGCAGCTACATCCAGGAGCCGCCGTTCTTCATCAACATGACCGCCGAGCCCCCGCCGACTCACCCCATCACCGGGGCCCGCTGTCTGGCTGTGCTGGGGGACTCGGTCACCACTGACCATATCTCTCCGGCCGGTTCAATCAAGGCGGACAGCCCCGCTGGCCGGTACCTCCAGCAATTGGGCATCAGGCCGGCCGACTTCAATAGCTACGGCGCTCGCCGGGGCAACGATCGGGTGATGGTCCGGGGCACTTTCGCCAACATTCGCCTGCGTAACTTGCTCGCTCCCGGGACCGAGGGCGGCGTAACCGTCCACCTCCCCAGCGGCGAACAGATGCCAATCTACGAGGCGGCCATGCGGTACCGGGAGGCCGGCACGCCACTGATCATACTGGCTGGCAAGGAGTACGGCACCGGTTCTTCGCGCGACTGGGCCGCCAAGGGCACCATGCTCCTGGGTGTTCGAGCGGTGATCGCCGAAAGCTACGAACGCATCCATCGCAGCAACCTGGTAGGCATGGGCATTCTGCCGCTGCAGTTCAGGAACGGCCAGAGCCGCGAATCGCTCGGCTTCACCGGCCGCGAGACCTTCGACGTCAAGCTCGCCGACGACATCCGCGCACGAGAGGAGGTCCGCGTGGCCGTTCACCGTGAGGACGGCGCAACGATCGAGTTCACGACTACCAGCCGAATCGACACCCCGGTGGAAGTGGAGTACTACCGCAACGGGGGCATTCTCCAGGCAGTACTGCGCGGCCTGCTCAGGCAGAGCAATTGACCACTACGAAGACACAGGACGCCAGCCAGAAGCAAAGCCGAGTGAAGCACCTCAATTGGAGGACGGTCCTGGCGGTGCTGCTTGCCCTAGCCATGGAAACGATCCCCTTGTCCGGGACAGATCGTCCTGGTACAGCATGACCCGTGACGACAAGGCCACCGGGTCCAAGGCGCCGTCGACTCAACCGACGAATCTGAGCCAGTAACGGCACGCCAGGACAGACATCCGTCTTCGCTTCCGGAGGTCTGCACGGACCTCGTTTCGTTTGGCCAGGCTATGTGTTATCGGGCCGACAGGGGAGAGGATACTAAGTCCCCCTTGCCTGCGTGCCGATGACAGTACGGGAACAGGGTTGGCTATCTTGGATCCATGCCCATGGTCACATGTTCTCCGCGCCTGCGGGGACGACGTCAACCAAAATGAGCGTACGGCACCATGATCGTGGAACACAGCACGTCTGAGAACACCGCAATCGACTCGCCGACAACGCAACTCGGCAACTTCCCATCCAGATTCCGAGCCAAGGCGACTGTCGCAGCGATTATCCTGCTCCTGGCCGGTGGCTGGCGGGTGGGAGAGTGGCTGGTAAAGAACAAAGACAGCGACATGCGCGCTGAGCTTCTACAGCAGGCGGCGGCTATCGCTCGAACGATCGATCCCGAACAGGTCAAGCGTCTCTCATTCACAGAGGCCGACAAGGCCAACCCAATTCTGCAGCGGTTGCATGAGCAGATGGCGAGCTATCGACCGTTGGCTCAGTGCCGAGGGATCTACACGATCGCCCAGCGGAACGGGACGCTACTCTTCGGTCCGGAGTCCTATGATGAAGGTGATGCTCAGGCCTCGCCCCCCGGAACGATCTACGAGCAGCCTACACCAAGAGTGCATGAGTTCTTCAAGACTGGCCAGCCCTTCAGCGAAGGCCCCTATACCGACGAGTACGGCACGTTTGTCTCGGCATACACGCCCGTCCTTGACCCGCGCACGGGCGCCGTGCTGCTGGCCGTAGGTCTGGATATCGAGGCCAACGATTGGCACGCAACTCTCCGTCGGGAGCGACTGATTGCGGGCTGGTACGCGCTGGTCGTCGCGGCCATCCTGCTGAGCGGGATACTGGCCCTGCGATGGCGTGATCGACTGCCTCTGGATCGTCAGGGGCGGTTGCGGAATGTGGAAGCCTATCTCGTGGCCGTGGTCAGCCTGACGCTGACGCTCATCACCACAACGGTTTTCCACGACAACGAGATCCGCTCTCGGCGAGCAATGTTCTCGCATCTGGCCGAGGTCCAGGCGAACCGCGTCGTGGAGACCTTTGGCGACTTGAGAGAGAATCAGCTCGGCGGCCTCGCCCGCTTCTATGAAGGCTGCGAGACGGTGACCAGGGACGAGTTCGTCGCCTTCTCTGAGCCGATCGTACGGCAGAGTGGTCTGCAAGCCCTGGAGTGGATTCCTTCGATTCCTGCCGCTGAACTGGAGGCTCTCGAGGAGCACGCCCGGGCCGAGGGTTTCAAAGACTTCATCGTCTGGCAAAAGGGGGCCGAAGGACAGCGGGAACGAGCCGTCGGGCGGGAGGTGTATTACCCCGTCGGGTACATTGAGCCGCTGGCCGGCAACGAGGCGGCCTTGGGCTTCGACCTCGGTTCCGAGCCGTGCCGATGGGCCGCACTGAAACAGGCGATGGACACCGGTTTGCCGGTGGCCACCGACCCCCTGACTCTGGTCCAGGAAGAAGGCCAACAGACCAGCGTGCTGGTGTTCCATCCCGTGGGCTCCCGGAAAGGAAAGGCCAGAGCCCCTTCCGGTTTCGCCCTGGCGGTCCTGCGGCTGGAATCGCTTCTCAAGACCACGTTGGCTTGCAGGGAAACGGATGATCACACACTCCTTGTTGTGGACCTGTATCAGCTCCGGAACGGCCAGCCATCTCGCTTCATGGCCTCCTCGTCGCATCAAGCCAGCCTGCGGCGTTCGAATGACGACACGGGCAAAGGCGTGATCCTGTCCGACGATGCGGATCTGGCCAGTGTCTTTCCTCTGTTCGTCTTCGGAAAGTGCTACGCGTTGACCGTCCATCCGGGGCGGTCGTTTCTGACCAATCACCCGGCGCAGGCTGGACGAATCTCCGCCCTGGTGGGGCTGCTGATGACCGCGGTGCTGACCGCCTTCACTGCATTCCTGACCGGCCGCCGGGCCGATCTCGAAACCCTGGTGCAGGCACGCACCGCGGCGCTGCGCGAGAGTGAGGCGAAGCACCGCCTGATCCTCGATCACTCCTCCGATCTGCTCTGCAACTTGACCGTCGAAGGAACCTTCACCTACGCCTCTCCGTCCTGGAGACGAGAGACAGGGCATGAGCCGTCATCCCTTCTCGGTACACCCGCCCAGGCGATCACTCACCCGGACGACCTTCCTGACTGCATGAAGCAGATCTCCGAAGCCATCCGGACAAAAGAAACAGCACGGATCCCGGAATACCGCGTCCGCCATGCCGACGGCTCGTGGCATTGGCACTGTGCAGCCGTGACCCCGGTCCTAGGCCCAAACGACGAGGTGCTCTCCGTCGTCGGCGTTTCCCGAGACATCACCGAACGCAAGCGGATCGAGGCAGCGATTCAGGAGACCAACCGGTCTCTCGAGCAAGCCATGGCCCATGCACAGTCGCTGGCCATCGAGGCGGCCAGAGCCAACACTGCCAAGAGCGAGTTCCTCGCCAACATGAGCCACGAAATCCGCACTCCAATGACCGCGATCCTCGGGTATGCCGACCTGATCAGCGAAGCTTGCCCCGAACAGTGTGCCCATGGCGGTCATCAATTGCGTGAGTCCATCGCCATCATCCGGCGTAACGGCGAGCATCTCCTGGCGTTGATCAACGATGTCCTCGATCTCTCCAAAATCGAGGCCGACAAGATGACTGCCGAGCAGGTCCTCTGCTCACCCTGCCAGGTCATTGCCGAGGCGGCCTCCCTGGTTCAGGCGCGAGCGACGGCCAAGGGCTTGGGCTTCGATATCGAGTACGTCGGGGCCATTCCCAAGACTATCCGTACCGATCCGTTACGGCTCCGCCAGATCCTGGTCAATCTTCTGGGTAACGCCGTCAAGTTCACCGACGTGGGCGGCGTGAGACTCGCGATCCGCCTGATCGTCGAGAGCGATGCACCCCGGATGCAGTTCGACGTGATCGACACGGGGATCGGCATGACACCGGAGCAGGTCAGTCGACTCTTCCAGGCGTTTGGCCAGGCGGACACCTCGACTACCCGGCAATACGGTGGAACCGGCCTGGGCCTGGTCATCAGCAGGCGACTCGCTCAGCTGCTGGGCGGCGATGTCGTCATCGTCGACACCCAGCCAGGCCTGGGAACACGGTTTCGGGTTACCGTGGCGGCCGGCCCGCTCGACGGCGTGACCATGATGGAAGGGGATTTGGCTGGAGAGTCAACGCCTGTGCAGCACGCGCCCTCCGCGGAGACCTGCATCACCGTTGCGCAGACCAGACCGCTAGAGGGGCTTCGCATCCTGCTCGCCGAGGATGGACCAGACAATCAGCGCCTGTTCCGCCATCTGCTCAGGAAGGCGGGGGCCTCGGTCACGGTCGTCGCCAATGGTCAGGAGGCTGTGGAGAGGACAGTAGGCGCGGCACGTGGCAGAAGACAAGCAGACCCCTCTCGTCCGTTTGATGTCATCCTCATGGACATGCAGATGCCGGAGATGGACGGCTACGAGGCCACCGCGCGGCTCCGGGAGGCCGAGTACCGCGGCCCGATCATCGCCCTGACCGCCCATGCCATGGAGCAGGATCGCCAGAAGTGCCTCGACGCCGGCTGCGACGACTACGTCAGCAAGCCCATCGACATGGGCAAATTGACTGAAGCGATCCGTCGACAGACCCGGCGGGCCGCCTTGGGGACGGGAGCGTCCGAGACCGTGGCCGGCACCTGATGCAGGGTAGAGAATGCGGGGCCACCTGCATCACTTGTCCTCTGCCCATTCAGCGCGGAGGTGAAGGAGGCCGCGAGCCAGAGTCGGCTCTGCCACCGCCCCGCCCCTCGGCCGGGCCGCCACCCGCCGCGTTCCTCCCTGGCAGCCGACTCCGCGGCATCCCCCGTTCAACCCGACAAGACATGACGATGGTGCACCGGTACAATAGAACCGCCATGCTGCCCTGGCGACACCATAGTCTCCGCCGCCGTCTTGTGGCATCCTACACCGCCCTTGCCGCGCTGGCGGCGATTGCAGCTGTGTGCATCTGGCCGGATCAATGGCGGGCAATCGTTGCCATGCTGGTCACCGGCACCTTGGCCGCCTGGCTGGTGGCCTACATGGCCACCCACATCCTGCGTCGGCGGCTTCACACCCTCCGAGAAACGACCGAGGCCATCACCCACGGCGACCCGACCCAGGAAGTGCACTTCTTGCCCGACGGGGACTTCCTCAAGCTGGCCGCCTCGCTCGATCAGTTGGCGGGCCAACTCCGCGACACCGCCCGCGAACAGGACCGGCTCCAGCGGCAACTGACTCGCAGTGAGAAGCTCGCGCTGATCGGCGAACTGGCCGCCACCGTGGCCCATGAGATCAACAATCCGCTCGACGGCCTGCAGAACAGCATCCGCATCATCCGCCGCGATCCCGCCAATGCCGCCCAGGTCAGTCAGCTGCTCAACCTGATGGAGAACGGTTTACACCGCATGGAGATGATCGTCCGGCGACTGCTAGCCATGTCTCGCGATGAGCCAGTTCATCCGGTCGCCACGCGAATCAACGAGATCGTCGACGAAGCCGTGGCGTTCGTCCGACCGCGCCTGGATCGATGTCGCGTTGAACTGCTCTGCGACTTCCCCGAAACGCCGGTGACCATCCTGGCTGACCGGGTCCAGTTCGCCCAGGTGCTCATCAACCTGCTGCTCAACGCCGCCGACGCCATGCCGGACGGAGGCAAGCTCGTGATCCGAGCCCGGCTTGCCGACCAGGGCCGCCTGGCGATCCTCACCGTCAGCGACACCGGCACGGGCATCGGCGAAACGGACCTTCCGCACATCTTCGAGCCGTTTTTCACCACCAAGGTACAGGGTGCCGGCACCGGCCTCGGCCTGGCGATCGTGGCCCGGATCATCGAGGCTCATCAAGGCAGAATCGACGTCTCCAGTGAGCCGGGACTCGGTACGCGATTCAGCATTGAAATGCCCACAGCGGCCGAGCTACAGAGCGGCAACGGCACAGACAGGCTGGACAAGGCCACCGAGCCAACAAGAGGACGATCCCCCGCCTCAAGGCAGGATTTCAGCTGAGGACCGGCGATGCCCAATCCTTGGGACGAACGATACCTTCAGAACGACACGCCCTGGGAGCGGGGACAACGCAACCGCGAACTGGCTCGCGTCCTTGAGGAACAGGCCATCCAGCCCTGCCGGGCTCTGGAACTGGGCTGCGGCACCGGCAACGATTGCCTCTGGCTCGCATCGCTGGGTTTTGACATCATCGGCGTAGACATCTCACCGACGGCCCTGGAGCGAGCCAGGCAGAAAGCCGTGACAGCCGGTGCGACATGTCGCTTTGTCCTGGCCGACGTCTTCAAATTGCCTGATCTGGGCGAACCCTTCGGCCTGATTGTGGACATCGGCTGCTACCATGCGGTCCGCAAGATCGACGAGGCCGCCTATGTGGCCGCACTGCACCAGTTGCTCGCGAAGGACGGTCTCCTGCTGGTGCTGTGCGGGAACGCCAAGGAGAACACCGACCCAGGACCGCCGAGGGTGTCGGAGGGGGAGATCCGCGCCGCCTTTGCGGACCGGTTCAAGATCCGCCATCTACGCGAGTTCCGACTGGATCCCATGCCGGACGAACGAAAACAGCATCTGTTCTGGTCGGTACTCCTGGGAAGCCAGGGATGAAGGGGGACAAGGCGAAGAGCTGCTCATCAGCTCGCGACTGCATCGCCATCAGCGGCGACCCGTGCCGTTGCATGCCTGACCGTCATCCCGAAGCCGCGATATCGGCAACCTGAACCTTCATCCCTCAGTTCTCACTTGCTCTGCCATCCATGCCGCGATCGGAGCTGCCCGGGCAAAGGCCGCATCGACGAACCGGCCGGTCATGGCTGCCAGCAGCGCGTCCTTGCGGGAAAGGCACGGCGACTCGAGACAGCGCGGCAGCAGACAGGTGTTCTCGTCGCAGATGTGCACCTGGAATTCGCCTCCACTGCGCGGGCACGACGCAATCTCGTAGCTGTGACCCCCGCCCGCAATCACGACTCCGCAGGCACCGCCTCTGGAGTTGCACGGCACCAACTCTACCTTCACAAGCCGCCGTCCGGCGGACAGTTCGTAGACGCCCTGGGCCACGGTCTTCCGCGGGCGCCAGCCGAGTTGACCGGCCAGAAAGGCGGCCATCCATACGGCATCCATGCGACTGTCAGGGCCACATTCGCCGACGCCGACGATCACATGCTCGATGCTGTCGGGGCCATCAGCACCCGAGCCGTCAAACATGCCCGCGATCAGTTGTCGCCAACGAGCAGTGCGGTACCAACCCAGCTCACGAACCGCGCAGCGTCCCTGGCTCGCCAAGTGTGCGAAGCCCGCACGGCCGGCGTCGAGGATGAGCCGATCCGCTCGTTGCCGAACGGAATGGAGCAGCGCAAGACAGTCGGCCGGGTCCCGGACCCACCACACCATCGCGGGCAGGTCGGGTTCCAGCAGTGGGAGCAGCGTCCGGTCGAGGTTCTGGCCGTCGGCCGGCCCGCCGCGAAGAACGATTTGCTCGCAGCAGACCTGCGGCTGGTGTGGCTGGGGTACATGACAGAGGGCAGAGACAAACGCCGTGATCGCGTCGCCGCCCGGCAACAGCACGATGGTCCGCGTCGGATAGGCAGGCGAGATGTCGGCCAGGATCTCGACCAGCCCATGCCAGTCCTCCGCCCGGCTGACGATTACGAGATTGGCGACGCAGATCCGGCTGGCCACCCTGTCGCCGCCCTTGGCGGAGGGTTCCCACAAGAGAGCCAGAGCCCGTTCGATCTGCCCCGGGTCGCGGATGGGGGCACCCTCCGGCTTCAGAAGGTCGGCAACCAGGTCGGTAACGCTGGCCGCTGCACTCATCACATGCCCCCCGATCGCGATTCCGCCTGCGGCGATTCGGTCAGATACATGGCCACGCGGTCCAGGATCTCGAACACGCGGTAGATGATCGCGTAGTGGTCGCCGGGATACCAGAGGTGACGCACACCTCCGATGGCCTTGGCCAGCGCTCGGGCACTGGTGGGCGGCACGATCGGATCTTCGCGGGTATTGACCATCAGTACCGTCTTGCCGTCGATGCGACCGGCGAAGGTCAACGGTTCGACAAGTTCCAGTTTGCGAACCAGGCCCTCGCGCGTCATGCCGCTGGCCTCGAACGCCCGCCGGGCCGCGGCCACTTCCTTCTCGTTCGTCGTGAGGACGGCGGGCAGATCGCCGCCGGTGAGGATCAGAATGGAATGGGCGAAACGACCGTCGACACCGCTGGCTACGCTGCCTACGAAACCGCCGAGGCTGGTTCCGAGAATCGAGATCCGGCTGGCATTCACGCAGGGTCGGCTTTCCAGCCACCGAGCCGCGCGACGGGCATCCATGGCCGACTGGCGGACAGCCTCGCAGACGGTGTCGATATCCTGCGTGAACGCCCGAACTCGCTCCGGGTCTTTCGGGCGGCGCGGCCCGTAGTAAGCCATCTTGAGCATCACGCAGTCGATGCCCCGGGCGGCGAGATAATGGCAGATCAGCCGCGATTCACGGAAACGGCCATCCAGGATGTGCAGCACGATGACCGCCTGGCGCTTGGCCTCGCCCCGGCAACAGTAGTACTCGCACCAGACGGTGTTGTTCTCCGGCGTCGCGGTGATGACCGGCGAGGGAAACTGCAGGTCGTAGACGTCGTAGGAAGGCATGGTCGAAATGCGGGCCATCGACCAGGGAACATCACCGACCGGCTCCTCGTACCGCTTCAGGAGTGCCGCCAGCCGAGGGTCCGACTCGCTCTTCATCGGGCGGATCTGCGAAGCCTTGATCACTCCCTTCTCGTGCTCCGGCCCGGGCGGCAGTTTGGCCTCACCCGGCGATGCCGCCGGTGTGGTCGACGGCCCGCCGTGCAATTTAAGGAAGCGGCGCTGGCGTTCGCCGATCTCCCGCCACGTGATCAGGCGAACCTTCTCCGCCTCGATGACCTGCTTGACTTCGGGATCCATGAAAACCTGGCGATCCATGTCGCGACGGGCATGCATGGAAGTCGTGGCCGTCAACTCAGGGCTCTCGATACCCACGTGAATGATGATCTGGGTAATGCCGGGGCGAAGGCGACGAATCGCATCGAGGTAGAACCGCTTCTGATCCCCTGGAGGCACATCGCCTTCGATGCTCACCAGATCATCAAGAGTGAACTCCCCGCTGCTCTCCATGAGCCTCTGCAGACCGACGGCCGTGGCCCGGATCGCCGGATTCATCTTCTCCAAGCGATCCAGCGCAAGGCGCGGCAGCAGGTACGGCAGCTTGAACTCGTTGGCAACCTTGCGATACGCCTGGAAGAAGTCGGGGCGGGAGAAGACGGTACCCATGTGGGTATCGAGATGCGTGGGCTTGATCCCAAAAGCCAATGCCCGCTGAACCTGGGAACGCAGTTCCTGCTCGACCTCTTCAGGCCGGCCGGACTGGGCAGCGCCCTTCACGTCGCGCCACAGAAAACCCTCGGAATCGAGCAGGCCGGGCACCTTGTCGTGGGGAGAGACCGGCCGCCATCGATAGTACTTCCACTCGCTGGTGAGGGTGGCGTGAACGCCCATATCCAGCTGCGGGTGGTCACGGCAATAGGCGGCCATCTCGGGAAACCAGGCACAGGGGGTCATGACGCTCGCCGAGTTGACAATCCCCTTCGAGGTGGCCTCGATCGTGCCGAGGTTGACTGCATGACACATGCCCGCGTCGTCCGCGTGAATGATGAGCAACCGTTCATCGGCGTGGAAGCCAAGCTGCTGGGCGACGCTCTGGTTCGGCCTTCGCCCGGGACCGACATCCTGGGCATGAACGCGCAGCACGACCAAGCCAACCATCAGGACGGTCATCGACAGCCATCGACGCATCACTCTCACCTCGCCCGACCCCTGTCCGAACTGCGGTCACTGCGTCTCCGGTTACGCGGTGAACAAGAACATCGATTCTATGATTCCGTCGAAGATGGGGCAACCGGCTCCCGTAGATCGCGTCGCGCGAGCATCAACCATGCCCTCCAACGTCCTCGCCTGCTCAGGCCCGACTTCACCGGCCGATGGACTGCTCTCCAATTCAGTGCGGGCGAGGCCTGTTGACAACCACAAGCCCTGATGGGATCCTGGTGACGGATGACCATCTCGTTTTCCGGGGTACGCTGATGCAAAGGAGTCATACCATGCGGTTTCCGGGTCAGGTCACCTTCTGGGTGCTGGGGATTCTTCTGTACGTCGTCGCTGGCGACGCTCGGGCCCAGGACTGGCCTCAGTGGCGCGGCGTCAACCGCGACGCCAAGGCCGCGTTCAAGGCCCCCGAATCCTGGCCAACAGCCTTGGCCCAGAAGTGGAAAGTGCCGGTCGGTGAGGGTGTCGCTACGCCAGCGTTGGTCGGAGACAGGCTCTACGTGTTCTCGCGCCTGGATGGCAAAGAGAGCCTGTACTGCCTGGACGCCGCCAGCGGAAAGGAGATCTGGAAAGACCAGTACGAATCACCTGGTGCCACGGGCCCGGCGTCCAGTTTCTCCGGACCGAGGAGTTCGCCGGCTGTTGCTGAGGGCAAGATTGTAACCCTGGGCGTTCGGGGCACACTCTCTTGCCTGGATGCCGCCACGGGCAAGGTGCTCTGGCGCAAGGACGATTTCAAGGGCGCCGTCCCGAGGTTCTTCACCTCCAGTTCTCCGATCATCATCGACGGGATGTGCATCGCTCAACTCGGCGGCGGCGACAACGGAGCGCTCATCGCGTACGACCTGGCAAGCGGCGATCAGAAATGGACATGGACCGGTGACAGCCCGGCCTATGCCTCGCCGGTGCTAATGACGATCGATGGCCTGAGACTGATCATCGCCGAGACCGAACGCAGGATCGTGGCCATCCGACTGGCGGACGGCAGACAAGTGTGGGAGACGCCGTATGCGATGGAGCAAGGGATGCGCGGGTACAACGCCTCGACACCGGTCGTGGATGGACAGGTTCTGATCTTCTCCGGCAGCAGCCGTGGAACGCGAGCGATTCGATTCGAGAAGGATGGCGACGGCGTAGCCGTCAAGGAAATCTGGCAGAATCCCGATCAGGCCGTGCAGTTCAACACGCCGGTGGTTAAGGACGGGCTTCTGTTTGGTTTGAGTCAGTCCAACGAGCTCTTCTGCCTCGATAAGCAGACCGGCAAGGCCGCGTGGACGGTATCCGTAGGCCCGGCCGAGGCGGGAGGACCCGGAATGGGAGGGCCTGGCGGGATGGGCGGCCAGGGCCGTCGTGAACGAGGCGGTCGCGACGGAGCCGCTCGCGAGGGCGATCGTGGCGCGACTAGCCGGCCGAGCGACGCCGAGCGGAGTACCGCGAGTCGACCGCGAGAGGGAGCTCCTGGCGGTCGTGAAGGCATGGGTCCTGGTGGCGGCCGGGAAGGCCGAGGCCGCGGTCCGGGCGGAATGGGTGGGCGAGGAGGTGGCTCGCGCGGAGGCTACGGCTCGATCGTAGATGCCGGCACCGTGCTGCTGGCCCTGACTCCCGCTTCGCAGCTGATCGTGTTCGCCCCGGGAGACAAGCAGTACACCGAGCGGGCCAAGATCAAGGTGGCGGATACGCCCACCTATGCGTATCCCGTCGCTTCGGGCAGCAGGCTGTTCATCAAGGACCAGGATTCGGTGACCCTCTGGACGGTCGAGTAATCCGCCTTGGATTCCCGAATGCGCTTGACCCGCTCATCGGAGCCATCATCACATACCGCGACCGGTCACGCTTGATGAACCGAGCCAGGCGGCAATGCGATTCGGGAGGAGCGGCCATGCTGTTGCCCAGTACACGATGCCTGATGATCGTCGCTTTGTTCGCCTCCTGCACCCCCCTTCACAGCGGTGCCGGACTTGAACGGCGTACGCCCACGTACGCCCGCGTCAAGGCTTATCTCGACGCTGTTCCCGCCATCGATACTCACGACCATCTCGTGCCCTTCGACCGATTGGTCACCCGCGAAGACCGGGGCGGCGGCATGAATCTCTACCAGCTCTGGCACCGCAGCTACTATCCCTGGTTCAACCCCCTCACGGAACGCAAGCCCAATCAGCCTTGCGAAACCTGGTGGGCAGTGGCCAAGGGTGACTTTGTCAATGCTCGAGCCACGAGCTTCTATCGCTACCAGCTGCCGGCTATCCGAGACCTGTACGGTATCGACTTCGATCGCATCACCGATGCCCAGGCCTACGAACTGGACCGGAGGATCACCGAGAACTACCGCAATCCCAAATGGCTGTATGAGGTCATCACGGAACGTGCCAACATCGAGCTGATGCTCGTCGATCCGTTCTGGGCTCATCTGGACCATCGGCCGGACTACCCCTTCGCGGTACTTGTGCTTAACGTGGACCCGCTCGTCCGCGGATTCCACTCCTCCGAATTCCCCAATCCGCATGACGATCCGTACAAGTTCGCTCGCGAACAGGGGCTGCGCGTCGAGTCCTTGGATGACTACCTGATTCTGATCGACCGCCTCATCGCCGGCGCCAAGTCACGGGGCGCGGTGGCTCTCAAGCAGGTGTTGGCGTATGTGCGCACGCTGGAGTTCAGGAGAGTGGCCAGGCAACGCGCGGTCCAGGTGTTCGGCCGGCCTCGTGAAGAACTGAAACCCGAGGAAGTGCGCGACTTCGAGGACTTCCTCATGTGGCAGCTCGTCGAATTGGCCGCCAAGCATGACCTCCCCATTCAGATTCACACCGGTAACGCCCGCATCCAAGGTTCGAACCCGATGCTGCTGGTAGATCTGATCGAGGCAAATCCGAAGACGAAGTTCATCCTCTTTCACGGAGGTTTTCCCTGGGTCGACGAGACCGCGGTGATTGTGATGCGGCACGGCTCCCATGTCTGGCTCGACTCTGTCTGGCTGCCCACCTTGAGCTACAGCATGGCCAAGCGAGCTTTCCACGTTTGGCTGGAAGCGATGCCGTCGGACCGCATCTTGTGGGGCGGCGACTGCCTGCACCCGGAAGGCGTCTACGGGGCAACCGAGTTCACCCGGCGGTGCCTGGCAGAGGTCCTCGCCGAGAAAGTGGATCGCGGCGATCTGAATGAGGAGCACGCGTTGGGCATCGGCCGGCAGATCCTCCGCGACAATGCCCTGGCCCTGTTCCCGCAACTCAAGGATCGGCTCTGGAAACACAAGGGCCGGCTCCCGCTTCCGACATCCAGCACCAGCCAAGCCGCCGCAGCACCCTGACCGGCCCTGGGGCCCCGCCGCGACCGCGTCCGGCTTTGACTCCCCGCCGCTGGAAACCCGAAGCACCCACGCCCACCCCCCCCCGGCAGCCGAACCAGGGCAGCCCGCGTTCGCCCGGAAGCGGGACAGTTCTAACGTCTTTCCTGGAAAGAATTTATGTGCTTTTCAGGCATTGGCGCATCACGAGTCGATGTGGCGGTTTTGATCCGAGCCCTAGGTCCCGCAATAATACAGCATGGGGCAGTCGCGGAGGGGGTTGTCCATGCCGGTTCGTGTCCTGTGGTGTGTCTGCTGGTGGAACCTTGTCTTCCTCGGAGGACTTCAGGCTCTGGCCGCACCGCCCAGCACAGGCTGGCCGCTGGCCTTCGGCGACGAGTTCGATGGCTCCCAGATCGACTCGAGCAAGTGGAAGAGCGGACGGCTTCCCTGGGGCGGCCAGCATCACACCGATCAGTACGCCAGCTACATCACCCCGGCCGATTCCTACGTCCAGGACGGCTCGCTCTGGCTTCGGTGCCGAAAGGCATCTGGGAACGAATTCGGCGGGTATCCCTGGAGCGAAGGTTTCGTGTACACCGACGGCATTAAGAACTTCACCTACGGATACGTGGAGATCCGCGCCCGTTTCGCCACCGGCCAGGGTACCTGGCCGGCGTTCTGGATGCTGTCGTGGGGCTGGCCGCCGGAGTTCGACATTGCCGAGTACTTCGGCAGCGACGACCGCGTGCACATGGGACTGTGCTATGGACCGTCTGGAACCTGGAACAGCAGCAATTTCTACAACCAGGGGGTCGGCAGCTGGCATTCCTACGGGTTGGAGTGGGGTCCTGGTTACGCGATCTGGTACCGGGACGGAATCGTCCGCAAGAGCATCTATGCCGGCTACGTGCCCTCTCAGGCCATGTATGTGATGCTGAACAGCGGCATGACCTACGGTTTTGACGACGCCACGCCCGCTCCCAACTACTCCGAGATCGACGGCTGCCGCATCTACGATCCCCCTTCTGCGGTCGTCAACGACAACACCGCTGGTACCGGTAAGAACCAATTCGAGTACTCTGGTTCCTGGGACTACTCGTCAACGCAATCCAACGCCTTCTTCAGCGACAACCACTGGTCGAGCGCCACAGGCAGTGTCTGCCGCTTCCGGTTCGAAGGATCACGGATCGATCTCTACGCCGCCAAGGCATCCAACCACGGCATGGGAGCCGTATCCATCGATGGCGGAGCAGAGACAATGGTCGACTTCTATGCGCCAGATCGAACTGACAAGATGTTGGTCTGGGCCAGTCCCTCGCTGGGTGCGGGCACCCATATCTTCGAGATGCGCGTGACAGGCAACCGGAACGCTGCCAGTTCTGGCAGCTCGATCCCCGTGGACCGCGTGGACGTATGGGCATCCAGCGAACGGTTGAACGGAACGGCCATCGGCACTCCTGGCTCCTGGAACAACGCCGGCAACGTCTTTCAGAAGGCATTTGACGGCGTGCCGCACTCATTCTTTGACGCTCCCGAAGCCAGCGGAGCCTGGGTAGGGCTGGACTTCGGCTCCGGCCAACTCAAACGAATCACCAAGGTGCGTTACTGGGCCCGCCCAGGCTATGCCGCGCGCATGGTCGGCGGGCGACTCCAGGGATCCAACAACGCGAGTTTCAGCGGTGCGGCCGACTTGTTCACCATCACCGATACCCCCTCGGAAGAGACAGCGAACGATCAGGCTATCATGGAGGTCTCCGGCTTCCGGTATGTTCGGTATCTCTCTCCCGGCGGAGCCTACTGCAACGTGGCCGAACTGGAGTTCGAGGGCCACACCTTCCTTCCAGCGCCCGCAGACCTGACGGCCGTGCCGGGCCAGCTTCGGGTCACGCTCACTTGGAGTACTTCGGCCGGGGCAGCCGGTTACAGAGTCAAGCGATCGACCGCGCCAGGAGGCCCGTATGCGACTCTGGCCAGTCTCGTGGAAACCCGTCTGACCGACACGGCCGTTCAGGGCGGCGTGACCTACTACTACGTCGTGACGGCTGTGAGCCCGACAACCGAGAGCGCCGATTCCATCGAGGCTTGGGCCCGCCCCTACAAGCACCGGTTCGATTTCGACAGCGACGCCGATGTCGATCTGGCCGATCTACTGGTCTTTCGAGCCTGCGAAACCGGAGAGGGCATAACCGACTTCCCCGCTGATTGCGCGTCCATTCAATTCGAGCGACTGGACATAGACAAGGATGGCGACATAGACCAATCTGACTTCGGCATCTTCCAGCGATGCATCAGCGGGTTCATCAAGCCGGCCGACCTGAACTGCGCGGATTGAAGCGATCGTGGATGGTTCACCGTTGTCTGTTGCCGGTGGTCAGGACTGCGAGCCAGGAACATAGGAGGCGAGGTAGGTGCACCGTCACTAATCAGGTTCCCTGCCATGAAGGAAAACCGACCCGGGCGACGCGTGGAATCGGAATGACGAATCGGATCCACACAGGCGGTAGGTCATGCCCCGTGGAAGGCTGTGCGGAATTCACAACGACCACCGGCACCTACAGATTGGAGAAAGCGCTGTCGAATGCCGCCCAGCAGTATCCCCGGCGGTTAGAGCATTTCACGATCCAGTGTAGCGGCCTGCCTGCGAGAACACCCGGTTCTCCGGCCACTTGGTGATGCCTGAGGGAAACGGACACATCGGACCGCGCCATTTGAGTGTACGCGTGACGTGGACGCGACCCTGCAAGGGTGATTGACATGGAAACGGCGTTTACGCAGCACTTCCGCGCGGCTTTGGCTTGGCTCGTGTTTCCCGCGGCGATGGCCGCAGAACTCCTGGCCCAGCCCGCCCCCATCGCCCACTGGCCGCTCGCCACCGACGCCCGCGATGCCACCGGTCGGGGCCACGACGGCATCGCCCACAACATCACTTGGAACGCTGGCGGATCTGCCGAATTCAACGGCCACAATGGTTTCATCGAGATTCCCGACCATCTGGATCTGGCGCTCGGAACGACACCCCTTTCGCTCGTCGGGTGGGTCTACACCGACAAGGGCCTTGACGACGCCATCGGTGATATCGCGGCCAAATTCGATCCCGCCACACGCAAGGGCCTCACGCTGAGCATCATGAGCTACTCGGGCGTCACCTCGGGCCAGCCCAACTGGCGCAATCTCGCCTTCGGCATCGACGATGCGAAGATCACCCAACCCTGGGCCGACTGCGGCCGACCCGGCAACTGCAGGATGGTATTTGCGCTCTGCGTATGGCATGACGACCTTTATGCCGCCACGTTCGAGCTCGACGCCGATCAGGCTGGCCACGTCTACCGCTACGCTGGCGGCACTCAGTGGGAGGACTGCGGCTCGCCCGACACCGCCAACACGGTCACCACGATGGCGGTTTTCGAGGGCCGGCTCTACGCCGGAACCGCCTGCTACGACTCCATCGGCTCGTCATTGCCACCTTCGCCGAACAAGAACCCGGGCGGCAAGGTCTATCGGTATGAGAGCCCGTCCAAATGGACCTGGTGTGGTCAACTTGAGAACCCCCGCAACGGCGTGGCCGACACCGTGCACAGCCTGGCCGTCTACCGCAGCAGGCTTTATGCCACGACCATCTACAAGGCCGGCAGCGGGCTTTACGAGTATGAGGGTGGCAGCCGCTGGAGGTGCCTGGGCGATCCGGGCTGCCGCGTGGAAGTGCTGGGCGTCTACAATGGCGACATCTACACGACCTCCTACGACGGACCCGGTCGAGTTGCCCGCTGGCACCCCTCCCGCGGCTGGCAGGATCTGGGCGCTCCGCCTGAGACCATGCAGACATACGCCTTCATGCCGTACGAAGGACATCTCTGGCTCGCCACGTGGCCCAAAGCGACCGTCTATCGCCTCGACCAGGGTGACCGATGGGCCTATCAGGGCCGGCTCGGAGAGGAGAACGAGACGATGGCGATGGTCGTCTACAACGGCAAGCTGTACGCCGGCTCGCTGCCGCTGGCCAAGGTCTATCGCCATGACGGGGGCACGACGTGGACAGAAATCGGCTGGCTCGATTCTACGCCTGACATCCGATATCGCCGTGTCTGGTCGATGGCGGTCTACAAGGGCAAGCTGTTCGCCGGCACGATGCCTTCCGGGCACGTCTGGTCGTTCGAAGCCGGCTGCAACGTGACCTGCGACCACGAATTTCCCCCTGATTGGCACCACGTCGCCGCCGTGCGCGACGACAGCCAGCTTCGCCTCTATGTCGATGGCTTGCTCGTCGCTCGCTCCCGGTCCTTCACGCCTGGTGATCTTGATTTGAGCAACGGTGCGCCCTTGCGGATTGGCATAGGCTCACACGACTACTTCCGCGGCCGTCTGGCCGGCCTCGGGTTCTACCGAGTTGCCCTGTCAGACGATACGATCGCTGCCCTGGCCCGCCGACGCCCGGCGCCGCCGGGCCCCCCGTGATCTCGGTCTCTGGCGGAAACGCCGTCCGCGCCGTAGCGCTCGTGCCGCGCACGTTCTCCCCCGGATTCGTTCTCGTCTGGCTCTCCTGCCTGCAGGCCAACCGGCCCATCTTACTCGTTCGGCCACAGAGCGCTGGCGAGTCACCGACTTGAGGCAACTTGCCGCCAGCAGGCAGCACATCGTACAATGCGTGCATTGTTGACCCCATCTTCGCTCGTCAGGGTCGCTTCAACTTGAGGACGCCGCATGAGACTCCCCCGAACCTTCATCACGCCGAGATCCTTGCCATCGTCCTGCTGGCTTGTGGCGGTCGCGGTTTCCGGATCCGTCCTGGGGCAGCCGACGAAAGACACCGAATGGGCGCAGGTGATTGAAGACGACCGCGCTATCAAGATCGAAACCGACAACCTCGAAGCCGTCATTGCCAAGAAAGACCCCAAGCAGTGGATGACCGGCATCGAGAAGGGATCGTTTCTCGACAAGGCCACGGGCTTCCGCGAAGTCGGCGACGGGCTGATGGTCGTTGACTGGCTCATGGAGGCAGGCAGCGACGAGGCCTGGAGAGAGAAGGTTCTGGCACCGGACGGACACGGCGTGGGCGGTTACACCTGGTACGAGAACGAGACCGACCCGGCGCGACGGGAATACGCCCGCATGGCCCACGGCAGCAGCCATCGCAAGCGCGTGGTCGAGGGCCCGCAACTCTGCCACCGAATGAAACCGGTGCATCCGGAGGTCACCCGGGGCAACGATTTCGTCGCGGTGAAGACGACCTACAAGTACGAATATGCCGCCCCTGGCCACAACGCAGGGTCGCGGTGGACGCAACTAATCGTGTTCCCCAGGGGAGAGCGGTATTTCATCCTGATGGATCAGATCGACAGCGTGAACGATTCGGATGAGATGTTCCTGCGCAACGACACGCCGGGCTGCATCCGCCACGAGAAAGGCGACACCTTCAGCGAGGTCTACCTCAGTTACCTGAGCAGTCCAAAGGGTGTTCGCATCCCAGCCAGCGAGTTCTTCACCCCGTTTCCACCCGACCTCAAGTTCGGCTACCGACGCGACACCCACAAGACGCCGGAGCATTTCATTCGCGCGTACCACTTGCGGGACAAGACAACGGGCAAAGATGGCCCCTGGCTGGCGGGTCTGACGCTTTCCCCTGCCGTCGTCTATGAGGCGTGGTGCAGCCAACGCCCCGGCGGAATCATTGTCATGATCGAGGAGATCCACGGCAAGCCAGTAAAAGCCGGCGATTCCTTTAGCGCAGCCCACGTGGTAGGCTACTTCGACACCATCAAGGAAATGCACAGGTTGTACGCTCGGCACAAGGGCCACACCGCTCTGGCCATTGACGCTTCCGGCTGGCGACTGGTGAAGTAGGATTGAGGCCGGAGATTCCTCGTCATGACAACGCTGTTGCTGGGGCTGGCGGCATCCAGTCTTGGGCTCCCTGGAACCGTCACACCTGACGAGATGGCCGAGGTTCGTTGATGGGTAGCAGCCAAGCTCGAGGGTGCTCCGCCGGCAGAATCATCGCGATGGGGCTTGGTCGTTCTGGCCAACTTCGACGAGCTGTGCAAGAACACCCCGATGGGTCGCCTGCTGACCATCGGCAGGACGGAATACGCCCGCGGCGTGTTCTGCCACACGGTCAGCAGAATCTCCGTATGTTTGCCCGGCCCGGGCAAAGCGTTGACTGCGGTGGTCGGTGTGGACAGCAATCCACAGACAAAACCGGGGCGCGGCAGCATCGTGTTCTCAGTGGTGGTCAAAGGTCAGGAGGCTTTTCGCTCGAAGATCATGAAGGAGGGGACCGTGCCCGAGCACGTCAAGGTCGATCTGGACGGCGCGACGGATTTTCTGCTGGAAGTCGGCGACGCCGGCGATGGCATCACGTGCGGCTAGGACACTTGACTAACGCCCGTCGACTGATAGGCAATTGACCAGTAGGTATCCTCGGTCCGTCTTCTTGAAGAGAAGCTCCACCTTTGCGGCTGGCAATCGCCATGTTTCCATCTCCGCAGCCTTCGCGCCAGTCTTCTCGATGGACAGAGATGAGGTTGGCGCTGGCAGAGAGACGCATCGACCATCAGCCGACTTCACACCGCGCAGGCGCCACCTGTTGTTTCGGAGCCACTCCTCCGGAGACCCGTCAATCAGACCGCCGACGACGAACGGATCGGTTTCGGGGCGAACCTCCTTGGGATGCTTGATACCGTAGATCTGGAGAAACCGGTCAGGAGCGGGTGGTGGCCCTTCGAACCATAGAGAGTACCCTGCTGCGGCCATCTCTTCTTTCACCTGCCGCGGGTCGATCTGCCTGTGATGGCTCGCCTCCCGCCGGCTCAGTGGCCGAGTCGCTACTCGATCCAGGATGTAGACACACCCATCCGGGCGTAATCTCTCCCGGAGTGTGGCCAGCAGGATGTTCCCTTGAAACAGCAGGTGATAGCTGTCCAGAAAGAAGACTACATCGATCGGCTCGGTGCTCAGGCCCGGATCACCGTTCGTCGTCAGGACACAAGGCATGGACAGTCCGAGAGGAAGCGACGGCCGTTCGTCTTTCTGCGTCGCCCACTCCTCGAGCACGATATCCAGGCCCCGCCCGGTCGAGCGCTGCATAATCGGGAGCATCAGCTCGCGGGCCTGGCCCATCGCGATGAAGACCGGCCGCTCATATGGACGGCTCAAAGGCATGAATTGCCCAGCTATCTCCTGAATTGGCAGCCGAAGGATGGGATCGGGGTCGCCGCCGGGCACCTTGATTCCCTTGGGACGCTGGAAGATGAGAACAAACGGCTCAAGCGACTCGCAGCAGTCCTCGGCGCAGCCAACAACCCGAAAACCCTCCTCGCGGGCTTCACGAACTACGGTCGTCTCACCCGTCCAATGGTGCTTATCCTTCCGCTCTTCGCGAGGTGCCCAGTCCTTCAATGTGCCCGGCTCGCGATCGACCACGACGAGATATCCTCCAGGTTTCAGGGCCCGCCAGATGGCCCGAAGCATCTCACGGGGTTTGGAAAAGTGGTGGTAGACGTAGCGCATGTAGGCCACGTCAAGCGCCTCGATCTGGCCGAGGTCGTCAACCTGCCCCCGCACGGCCCGGACCTGCGAAAGCCGTTTCTCCTTGGCCTTGTCCTTCAGTGATTTCACCAGTTCATCGGTGATCTCCTCGGCATAGACGACTCCCGAACGACCGACAATCTCGGCAAACACCCAACTGTCCTGCCCATTGCCGGCCCCTATGTCGGCGACCACATCTCCTTTACCTAGCCCCAACCGGGCTGCAACTGACCGCACCGCCGCTGCCCGGTCTGCCGGCCTGGTCGGGGCGGGCCGTGTTGCCTGGGCTCCGGCTGGGCCGGTCGTGTTCTTGCCCTGCGACGCGGCTTGTGACGTGGTGCCTGCGGATGTTGCTTCGACTGAAGCAAGCAGCAGCATGCTCCCTGTCAGAAAGACCCGAATCCCGAGAGCTGGACGTGCTGTTGCCGAGTTGTATCGACGTCGGGGTCCCCTATCACCATCGATCGCTCGCTGCCGATTCCTCGACATATCCGTTCTCCTTGCCCGAGACAGCCTACTCCGTTCTGCGGTGGAATCTTCCGTCCGCGATCATCCGTCCTGTTCTCTCCTTGGTCAACCAGCCGGTTCGGACCGTCCGGAAGCTGTCGAACGCAGGGACATAGGGCTTGATGTCCAACAACGGGGTACCATCGAGGATGTCGAGATTCCTGATATGCAGGACGTGCCTCTCGATGCGTACGAGTTCAACACAGGAAAGGCCGATGGGATTGGGGCGAGCCGGAGCCCTTGTCGCGAACAAACCGTGTTCGCGCGTGTCCCGGTAGGGAATCACCCGCATTCGCGGACTGCCTGATCGATGGCACCAATACAGCAGCCAGATCCGGTCGAATCCTTCCAGGTCAGCCAGTCCCTCGACGAAGGGCGCGCAGATCTCGACCGTACCTTCTGTTCCTTCCGCATAGACGAATTGGATCGGAGTTCCCGTCGCTTGGGTATAGGGCGAGTGGATGACGCCGATGCTTTGCATTTGCAGAGCCATGGTCGCGCTCGTGCGTGCCGCCCACCCGCTGTTCATCAACTTAAAGTCTGCGGACCCATGCGGCAACCGGCCTGATGATTTCACGCCTGAGCGAAGAACAGCCGGCAGAAGCAGTGGCCGTCCTTCGCGATCTCGTCGAGCCATTCCGGGCACGGGCAAGCCTTGTCCATCCCCTTCTGCGCCGGTTTGTGTTGCTGCTTGCAGGGGCAGATCCACTCCCCGACCGCGTGGTAGTTCTCGGCCATCAAGCCAACCACCTTCTGGGCCCTGGCCTCGTCTGGATTCAGCCTCAAGCCCGTCTCTGCGGCGATCTTTGTGAGCCTGCGGAGGTTCTTCTCGTAGCTAGGCGACATGCGCGTTTCTCCTTCTGCCCAGATCACTCAAACTGGACCCGCATTCCGCTCGCACATTGGAAACATCGATACGGCAATTCCTGATACAACCTGACCATCGGGCCGAAGCCGGTACAGTGGGCGAGGCCGATTCGCTGCACCGCAAGATCACGAAGCCTCTGGGTAGTTCGATCCAAGCGTCGCTCGTTCGCGTTCAGCAGATGCATGCCGCCGAGAACAGCGTGGATCCGATCTTCTCCAGTCGATGCACAGACGTAGTCCAGCGTGTTCGCGACGCCGGCATGGGCGCAACCCAGTCATACGACGATGCCGTTACCGGTCTTCACGTAGAGGGCCTGGTCGTCGATGATCGCATCTGGTTCGGTGAGCGACTCGTCGAGGAAGAACGACCCGCCGGTGTCCTCATAATCGTGGTGCCGCGGGATCTGGCCGGTAAGCCAGACTCCTTCACTCAACTCCACCGGATTGGCGCGAGTCGAGAAGATGTGTCCTACGCGCGACGCGAGCCATTCAAGGGACTCGACCGGCGAGCGGACAGACCTCGCCCCGCCTTGAGGCTCGCTCACGAAACGATCGCGGAACGCAGCAAGATGTGCGTAGATGGTGGCCCGACTGAAGGCCGGCAGCGCGGTCAACAAGCCTCCGGTATGATCGTAGTGGCCGTGACTCAACACGACATCGTCAGCTGTGGACAGGTCAATACCGAGCTTGGCGGCGTTGTGAGCGAGGACCATACCCTGGCCAGTGTCAAAGAGAATCCGCCGGTTATCAGCCTCGACCCAGAGCGCCAAACCGTGTTCCGCCAGCAGGCCACCTCGGATAACAGTGTTCTCCGCGAGGACCGTGATTACTAATCGCCTGACCACGAGAAGTCATCACCTCTGTGAATGGACGATCGGCTCCTCAGCCTCTTCTTGGTTTCAGAGCTGCGGCGAACAGACGGGTCGATTCTCCGCCGAATCGAGGTCCGATTCGCAGGCCAGGTCTCCGCAGGCCGAATCCCAGAAGGTCGCTTTCGCGGTGGTGCGGATGTCCCCGTTCTGAGCGACCTCGGATTCGAGGTAGTAGAGCGGCGGCTGGGCGTCCACGATCCGCGCCCGAACGGTGGCCGGCACGCCGACGGTCACCGCACGGTGATAGCGAATGGCGAGCTTCGCGGTTAGTCCGGCAACGTTTCTGGCGAAAAGGCAATGGGTCATCGCGGCATCGAGCAACATGGCGGTGACACCGCCATGCATGCGGTCGGGATAGCCCTGGAACGTCGCCCCGCAATCGAACTCGGCGATGACGCTCCCGTCGGCTTGCCGCTGGAAGCGCAGACCCAGACCGTCCGGCCGGTCGCTGCCGCACACCAGGCACGAGGGATGGCACTTGCGGCTGAGGTCAGTGATCACAGATGTTGTCACCGGCTTTCAGGTTCCCCGACAGGTAGGCGGCGACGATCTCGTCAGGATCACCGTCGGGAGCGCCGACAATGACCTCGACTCCGTTCTCCATGAACAGCTGCTGTGCCCGCTGGCCCATGCCACCGGCAATGACGGCATTCACGCCCTTTTCGTGGAGCCAGCGGGGCAGCACGCCCGGTTCATGGGGTGGTGGAGTCAGGTACTCCCTTCGCAGCGTTCTCTTGGCCGCGGGGTCCACTTCGTGAATGACGAACTGCGAGCAGTGCCCGAAGTGCAAGCATAGACGGCCATTGGCGACCGGCACGGCAATCTTCATGAGTTGCTCCTCTCGACAATCACTGAATAACAGTCAATTCGATTCGTCCGGCTCGAGTACGATCGAGCACGGCTTGTATGATGGGCTGGAAGGTCGAGCTACCGGCGCCGGCGGTATCAGCGAGAGAATAGCCGGTATCGCCGCGAGAAACGACGGCCGGGTCGAGGGGCACTCGGCCCAGGTACGGTACACTCATCTCCAGCGCCAATGTCTCGCCCCCGCCGGTCTTGAAAACGTCAATGTGATGACCACATGACGGACAAACCAAGCCGCTCATGTTCTCGACGATGCCCAGGACGGGCAGGCCGACGGCTCGGCAGAAACTCACCGATCGGCGCACGTCGCTGACGGCCAGATCCTGTGGTGTCGTGACCAGTACGGCGACGGCCGGCTTGCCCACGAGTTGGGCAACGGCCAGCGGCTCGTCTCCCGTCCCGGGAGGCGAGTCCACGACCAGATAGTCCAGCCGTCCCCAGGCCGTGTCCCGCAGGAACTGCTGAATGACGCCGTACTTCATTGGACCACGCCAGATCACCGCGTCCTTAACGCTGTTCAGAAGAAAACCGATGGACATCACCCTGAGGCCTTCCATCACCTTGAGCGGCTGCAACTCGCTCTCGACGATGTGAACTCCCTGGTCCACGAGCCTCAGAAGCTGCGGGACGCTCGGGCCGTGAATGTCGACGTCGAGGAGGCCGACGGAGAAACCCGCCCGCGCCAGTCCGAGGGCCAAGTTCACCGCCACGGTGCTCTTGCCGACTCCGCCCTTGCCGGACATGACCACGATCTTCTGGCGGATCTGATTCATCCGTTCAGTGAGCATCGCTTCTTCGAGCTGTCGACGGTTCTCGTCGGCTTCGGTCGTATGAGAACAGGTCTGGCTCATTCAGGTGGATCCGTCATTCTGTCGTCTCATCCCCGGAACAACCGGACCGGGGACCCGGTATCGCTGAATCCCGCCTACGCTTGGTGCCCGCTCACGTCCGGCGACAAGGCCTGCTTCAAGGAGCCGGACTTGAACCGGGCCACAGCCTCACTCACGGTGCCGGAGGGGGTGGTGTAGACAGCCACGCCGCCGGCCATGAGCGTCGAGAACGCCTTCGGTCCGACATGGCCGCTGATCACCACCTTGCCCCCAAGGTCGACGACCCGCTTGCCGGTCTGAATTCCCGCTCCCTGGGGACTGTTAAGATTGATGGCATTGCTCACTGCGGTGTGTTCGCCCGTCTCGGTGTCCACCACCAGAAGGTAGTGGGCGCGGCCGAAGTGGGGGTCGACGGGTGCGTCCATCTCCGGATGCTGGGCCGTCACGACGATGCGCATTGGATTCCTTTCGTTCTCAAGGCAACGATCGCTCTCCGTGCATGCGACGTTCCATCGGGGGCCGCCCGCGTCCAGGTAATGCGTAAATCCTTTTTTTGAAGATGTTTATGATGCCATTTGGGTTTCGTGCGGCCGCACCGACGGCGCGAACAAGGCGGGATTGTATTGCAGAGTGCAATTCTACCGGCGATGGTTCCGGCCGTCGGTCGGCGGCAAGTCGATCTTCAGGGTCTTGAGCTTGCGGAACAGGGTGCTGGGGTCGATGCCCAGGTCGCGGGCGGCCTTTCGGCGGTTGCCCTGATGTCGCCGCAGGGCCTCGGCGATCAGCAGTCGTTCCATCACCGCCAAGGAGGTGGGGCTGCCGACCTCGCCGGCTGGGTGACCGGGAGCCGCACGCAGCTCGGGCGGCAGGTGGTGGAGTTCGATCACCCCGCCGCGGCAGAGCACAAATGCCTGCTCGATGATGTTCTCGAGTTCACGGACGTTGCCCGGATACTCGTGTTCCATCAGCCGGGCGAGGACTTCGTTCGACACGCCGACGATGTCTTTGCCCTGCAATCGGTTGAACTTGGATACCAGACGATCAATGAGCAGGGGGATATCCTCGCGACGCTGGCGCAGGCTGGGCAGTTTGAGGTGGACCACGCGGATTCGGTAATACAGGTCCTCCCGGAATCTGCCCGCGCGGACCAGCTTGAGGAGATCCTTGTTGGTGGCAGCCAGGACGCGGACATTGACTTCGACTGACTCGAGTGAACCCAGGGGTTCGATAGACCTCTCCTGGAGGACGCGGAGCAGGCGGACCTGCATCGCCTGAGAGATGTCGCCGATCTCGTCGAGAAAGATGGTTCCACCGTCGGCCAGCGCGAACCGGCCGGGCTTGTCCTTGCGGGCATCCGTGAAAGCGCCTGCTTTGTGGCCGAAAAGCTCGGATTCCAGCAGCGTGTCCGGCAAGGCCGCACAGTTGATGGCCACAAACCGCTTCTTCCTGCGGCGTGACAGATTGTGAATCGCGCGGGCGAACAACTCCTTGCCCGTCCCGCTGGCTCCCTCGATCAGGACGGTGCTGTCCGTCTCGGCGATCTGGGGAAGCACCTGAAACAGGCTGGTCATGGCCGGACTTCGGCCGACAATATCCTCGAACGTGTAACGCGCCTCGAGTTCCTTTCTCAGCTGCTCGATCTGGCTGAGATCCTGGAACGTTTCCACGCCTCCGATGACCGTCCCGCCGGCGTCCTTGAGCAGGGCGGTGGAAATCCGAATCGGGATCCGTTGCCCGGTGTCGCTCACGATGTGGGCGGTGGCGTTCACGATCGGTTTGCCGGTAGTCAGGGTGCGCCGCAAGACGCAGGCGCTCTCACAAATGCTGGCCCGGAACACCTCGCAGCATGGTCGGCCCAGGGCGTCCTGCCGGTCGATGCCGGTGATCCGCTCGGCCGCCTGATTGAAGGCCGTGATCCGCCATTCGAGGTCAACAGTGAAGACGCCCTCATTGATCGAGTCGAGAATGACACTCTGCGATTCGGGCAACTTGGCCGCGCTCACCAGGTAAGCCTCCAGGGCAAGACTCTGCCGTCAGGATGATAGTGCCAGATATGCAAACTGCAATACCTGAAATGGGGCAGTCATTGCATTCTGCTACATAATCCCGGCTTGACCGCAGGAACCCATAAGGCCATAACCATTTAAAATATAAGTTTTTATATCGATAGCGCGATTCGATGGTCTCTTGGCACACCGCGTGTGTTCTCTCAACCGACGATGAGAATGGTCATCCCCCAATGGCAGGATCGCGTGTCCCCCGTTTTCGACGTGGCGGCCAATCTGCTGCTGATCGATGTGGAGGAGAGTCGCGAGATCGGGCGGCAGGAGGTCGCTCTGCCGGCGACCAACGATCCCGCCAGGCGAGCCCACCAGGTTGCCCAACTCCAGGCGAGCATTCTCATCTGCGGGGCGATCTCCTGGCCCCTTGAGACGGCCTTGAACGCGGCTGGGGTGCAGGTGATCTCTCAGATCTGCGGACAGGTGAATGACGTGATTCAGAGCTTCCTGATCGGCGACCTGGCGAACGATGCGTTTCGCATGCCCGGCTGTTGCCGGCGACGGAGGTTTCGAGGGGGGCGCGGTGGCGGTTGTTCGCGGGAGAACGAACCGCAGCGTGCGGGAGAGCGAGGAACACGGCAGCGGCGGATGCACAGGCATCGCCGGGAGCTCTGACACTGAGGAAATGGCGTGGATCGGAGCGGTCACGGGGTGACCGCATCGAGACCCGGATGAACAACGAGAAACCCTGAATGGAGATTCAGACATGCCAGCAGGCGATGGAACCGGACCGATGGGAATGGGGCCGATGACCGGCCGAGGTGCGGGCTACTGCACGGGGTACACCATGCCCGGATTCATGAATCCGATGCCCGGGCGCGGCCGGGGCATGGGAGGTTTCGGCCGGGGACGAGGTGGCGGTCGCCATGGGTGGCGGCACCAGTACTACGCGACCGGCCAGCCGTTCTGGGCCCGCGAAGAAGTCCCCGGCGTCGTACCTCTGGGCCCCGCACCGGCACCGGCCGACGAGGTGCAGATGCTGAAGAACCAGGCTGGCCATCTCGAGCAGACCCTGGAGCAGCTTCGGCAGCGCATCTCGGCGCTGGAGTCAGAGCAGGCGAAGAAGGACTGAGATCGGGCGAAGCAGACGGGGCGTCGCGCTCGGGCAGGGGAGCCGGGGTGAACGTGGCTCCTCCCATCCGATTCGGCGGGAAGGCCTGCGGTCTGAGGGCACACCGACCCGCTTGGCCGGGGCTTCCTCGCTGGCGCTTCGCCGCCTGTGGAGAGCGCGTGCGAACCTACCTCGACTGTGTACCGTGTTTCATCGGCCAGGCGCTAGACTCCGCCCGCCGCCGCACCGACTCTCCGACCATCCAAGAGCAGCTGCTTCGCGAGGCCCTGACTCTGGCCTCCAAGCTGTCCTTCGCAAAGCCGCCGCCGATCATGGGACGCCTCCTCCACCGACGACTCCGTGAACTGACCGGGCAGCCGGATCCGTACAGAACTGCCAAGCACAAGGCCAATCAGTTTGCTTTGCGGCTCTATCCGGAATTAAAGGAGCTGGTGATCCAGTCCGAGGATCCGCTAGGCGCGGCCGCCAAGTTCGCCATTGCCGGAAACGTGATTGATCTCGGGGTGAAGACGGGCTTGACCCAGAACGATGTTCGTTCCTCAATCCAAGAAGCGATCGAAGGGCATCTGGAGCCCGAGGCCCTCGAAGACTTCCGCCAGGCGGTGAAGTCCGCAGGCGACATCCTCTATCTGGCCGACAACGCGGGCGAGATTGTCTTCGACTGCCTGCTCATCGAACAGATGCCGCCCGGCAGCGTCACCGTCGCGGTCAAGGCGGGCCCGATCATCAACGATGCAACACGGGAGGACGCCGAAGCCGCCGGTCTGACAGACCTCGTCGAGGTAATCGACAGCGGCGACGATGCCCCGGGTACGGTTCTGGATCTGTGCAGCCCCTCGTTTCGCCGACGATTCGATGCCGCACATCTGGTCATCGCCAAGGGGCAAGGCAACTACGAAACGCTCAACGAATGCCGACATCGCAATCTGTTCTTCCTGCTCAAGGCGAAATGCGGCGTCATCGCGAGGGATCTCGGATGTCGCGTGGGCGAGATGGTTGTGCGGAGACACGAGACCTTCGCGCCGCACCACACGCGGAATCTCGGCGAAAGTCTCACTTGAGAAGCGGAGGAAATACTCTCGTGAGGACGTCGATGGCGGCCATGTTCGCATCGCTGGATGCCCGAGAGGTCGAGATGCTCGGCCATCGTGGACGGCTCATCATCATGGATCGGAGGAGACGAGCACCATGAGAATCCTTGTGGCCAGCGGCAAAGGCGGTACCGGCAAGACGACCGTGGCGACGAACCTGGCTCATGTGGCGTCGCTTGATGGCCACACCGTCGCCTACGTCGACTGCGACGTCGAGGCTCCGAACGGGCACCTGTTTCTCAAGCCGGATTGGACGGTTCGCCGGCCGGTGACACGTCCTGTGCCGCAGGTGGACGAAGCCAAGTGTACACACTGTGGACGGTGCCACGAGGCCTGTCAGTTCAGCGCGATCGTCCCCTTGGGTGTGACCGTCCTAATCTATGCGGAGTTGTGCCACGGCTGCGGAGGGTGTGTTCTGGCCTGCCCCAGCGGGGCCATCTCGGAATTGCCCCGGACCATCGGCGTCCTGGAGATGGGCTGGTCGGCCGATGTCCAAGTCACTCAGGGGTTGCTCAATGTCGGCGAGGCGATGAGCACTCCTCTCATCCGCCAGGTCAAGAGGGCGTCACCGCGGGCCGACCTGACCGTGATCGACGCACCACCCGGGACGAGCTGCCCGGTCATCGAGGCCACTCGAGGTTCGGACTACGTTCTGCTGGTCACCGAGCCGACGCCCTTCGGGCTGAATGATCTGACACTGGCGGTTGAGATGGTACGGGTTCTCGATCTCCCGCTTGGGGTCGTGGTGAATCGTGCCGCCGCCGGAGTCTCGCTCATTCGCGATTACTGCCGAGACGAGAGCATCCCGGTCCTGGCCGAGATTCCGGATGACCGCGCTATCGCTGAGGCATACTCCCGCGGCCAATTGGCTTCGTCGGTCTCGGCGCAGTACCGAGCCATGTTCGCGGATCTGGCCCGATGTCTCGCCAAGGTCGTGGAACAAACGGCCTCCGGCTCGCCGGTAGCCCAAGGGAGCCATCCATGAAGGAACTGGTCATCATCAGCGGCAAGGGCGGGACGGGCAAGACCAGCGTGGCGGCGTCCTTTGCCGCGTTGGCCGATCGCCCCGTGATCGCCGACTGCGATGTGGACGCGGCTGACCTGCACCTGCTTCTCTCTCCTCAGGTTCGCGAACGTCACGAATTCCGCTGTGGACATGAGGCGACGATTCGACAGGAATTGTGCATCGGTTGCGGCCTATGTCTGACTCACTGCCGTTACGGAGCGGTGGTCCGGGCGTCGGACGCCGGCCTGGTTCCGACGGGTCGCGTGCCCAGCGCCAACTGCGAAGACTGCGACTCCTGCGAACGGTCGTGCCCGGCCAAGGTGCTGGACATGATCAGAGCCATGAGGGAGGCCGGTGGCGATATGGAGGTGGGCGCCTACGCGATCGACCCCGTGGCCTGTGAAGGATGCGGCGTGTGCGTTCGCGTGTGCCCGACTCAGGCTATCGGGTTCCGGGAGCGCGTGTGCGGCGAATGGATGATCTCCGACACCCGCTGCGGGCCGCTGGTCCATGC
Source organism: Planctomycetota bacterium (assembly GCA_022711465.1). Classification (GTDB taxonomy): domain Bacteria; phylum Planctomycetota; class Phycisphaerae; order UBA1845; family PWPN01; genus JAGNEZ01. Next base: position 89,039 of record JAKLEZ010000020.1, read on the forward strand.
ACGTCTCGGTATCGCCGCGGAGAACTCTGGCAAGTTGGTCTCCACGGTTCGCACGGAAGCCCGGCGGGTTGCCGAAGAGCAGGGCTGCTCACTCATCATCGTGGACGGCCCTCCGGGCATCGGATGCCCGGTTATCGCATCCATCACCGGCGCCGCTTTCGTCCTGGCGGTCACTGAGCCCACCCCCAGCGGCGAACACGACCTGAAACGCGTCGCCCAGCTCACTCGCCACTTCGACATGCCGCTGGCCGTGTGCGTGAACAAGTGGGACCTGAACGCCGAAATGTCGAACCGCATCGAAGCGTATTGCCGCGACGAGTCGATCGCGCTGGCCGGGAGAGTCCGTTACGACCCGGTATTCACTCACGCCCAGGTCCGGGGCCGCACCGTCGTGGAAGCGGTGAACGGCGGCGTTGCGGAAGATGTCCGAGGACTCTGGGTGGCCGTGAGAACAGAACTGGAGAGAGGCGCGCACGGCGCCACCTGAGCGTCGAACATGGCACATGACTACCTGAAGAAGTCCATTGAGAAGCAGACCGGGCGGGCAAGCGCCGCCCTGGTGATGACGCTGATGGGCGGCGTCCTGGTCGTCAATTCCTTCATCGCTCAGCGAATCTTCGCTGAACCAACCGACCAGCCCAACTCGCTCAATCCCTACGCGGCGTTCCTCGCACTGGCCGGAGCGGTCCTGCTTGGCACCCCGATGATCAAGCATGCCCTTGTCCACCTCTGGCGCGGGGCATCGCACATGGATGAGCTTGTCGCGCTGGCCCTTGTCGCTGCCATTGCGATCGGCAAGTACCAGGAGGCCGGCGTCATCGCGTTCTTCGTTCTCATCGGAAACCTGATCGAGACGCGCACCGCGCTCGGTGCACGTGCCTCGATCGAATCGCTGATCCGGTTGACTCCAACGCGGGCAAGCCGCGTGAATCCCGATGGGCGGAAGGAGGAGATAGACGTCGCGGGGCTCAGCACGTTGTACGTCGTGCGGAACGGTCGTTGCATCGGCTGGGTCGGGCTCGAAGATCGCACCCGTCCGGAGGCGCGGGCGGCGATAGATGAATTGCGCGAGCTCGGGGTTCGCGTGTTGGCGATGGTAACAGGAGACCGTTGGTCGGTTGCGCGGCGGGTCGGCCGGGAGATGGGCTGCACGGATGTGCAGGCCGAGGTGCTCCCCAATCAGAAGCTCGCGCTGGTGGATCAGCTCAAGGGCATGGGTCATCGTGTTGCGGTTGTTGGAGATGGTGTGAACGACGCACCCGCCTTGGCGGCGGGCCACCTTGGCATCGCCATGGGGGCGGCCGGAAGCGATGTTGCCATCAACTCCGCGAGCATCGCCCTCATGAACAACGACCTCAGCCGACTTCCGTTCCTCATACGGCTCTCGCAGGCGACTACCCGCGTAATCCGACAGAACCTGCTCTTCGGTATCGCCTATATCACGACCCTCGAGGTGCTGGCTGCTTTGGGTTATCTGCCGGCCATGCTGGCCGCTATTCTGCATACCTCGGCTAGCGCGATCGTCATATTCAATTCGGCCAGACTGGTGCGATTCGGCGAGCATCTGCAGACACGGACGGTGACGCCGTCGCCTCGCTGCCGCCAACGCTCCTTGAACAGCGCCCGGCCACGGGTCAGTGTGCCGTCCAGCGTTCTGCATCGCCACCCCGCACTTCCGCAGGAGGCCGTGCGGTGAAAAACGTCTTCGGACCGGTACCGTCGCGCCGACTTGGCCGCTCGCTGGGGATTGACGTCGTTCCCTTCAAAACGTGTTCGTACGACTGCATCTACTGCCAGCTTGGCCGAACTACCTGCAAGACCGTCGAGCGACACGAATGGCTGCGATGGGAGCCGTTGCTGGAAGAACTCAACCGGAGTCTCGATACTCGCCCCGACTACATCACGTTCAGCGGCTCGGGCGAGCCCACACTGCACGCCGGACTAAGCGAACTGATCGATCGAGTCAAATCGGTTACGTCTATTCCGATTGCGGTTCTGACGAACGGCTCGTTGCTCTGGCGTGCGGATGTCCGGCGCGACCTCCAGCACGCAGATCTCGTCATCCCGTCGCTCGACGCCGGTGATGACCTCCGTTTTCGATGCATCAACCGTCCGCATGAGTCGCTGGCGTTCGAACAGGTAGTGGAAGGACTGGTCGCATTCCGGGAGGCTTTCAGTGGTCACTACTGGCTTGAAGTGCTCGCTGTATCGCCCTGGACATCCGGCCGCGAGCAGATGGAGAGTATTGCCGGATGGGCCGGGAAGATCCGGCCCGATCGGGTCCAGCTAAACACGGTCACCCGCCCGCCGTCGGATCGCTGTGCCGCACGGGTTCCACGCGAGCAACTGATCCGTCTGGCGGAGTTGTTCGAGCCGCGTGCGGAGGTTATTGACGACTACGCTCAGCCGTCCCGGGATGAGCAGGCGGGATATGGTGCCGAGCGGATCCTGGATACGCTCTACCGTCGCCCTTGTACCATTGAGGATGTCATAGCGGCACATGCTCTTCATCGAAGCGCAGTGATCAAGTATTTGGATGCGCTGTTGTGTGACGGACTCGTGGAACGCGTCACCACTGGATCGGATATCTACTACAAAGCAGCCCGTCCCCCAGGAACGAGGCGCAGCGGCCCAGCGGCGCGGGAGGACGTGTCGTGAAGATTGTCGGTATCTGTTGCAGCCCCCGCAAAGGTCAAACCACCTTCCAAGCGATGCAGGTCTGCCTTGAGGCTGCTCTGACGCAGGACGGGACCATCACAACGCAATTGATCGAGTTGGCCGGGCTGGACATCCGGCCCTGCCATGCCTGTGGCGAGTGCAAGAACCGGCTGGCATGTCCCATCGAGGATGATGTCGCCTCCCTCGTGCCCATCCTGTCAGATCCGGACGTTGCCGCGATGATCATCGGCACGCCGGTATACTTCGGGACGATGACCGCCCAGTGCAAGGCTTTCATTGACCGCTGCGTCATGTTCCGGCGTAATGGGTGGCTTTTCCGCAACCGGGTGGGCGGCGTGCTGGCCGTGGGCGGCGTTCGTAACGGCGGCCAGGAACTGACGATCCAGGCTGTGCAAGCGGCTATGTTGTGTCACGACATGATCTGCGTCAGCGACGGCCAACCGACAGCGCACTTCGGCGCAACGGTGTTCAGCGGTGCTGAGGGTGGAGTTGAACGCGATGATTTCGGCTTGCAGACCGCCCGCCACCTTGGAAGGCGCGTGGCCCAGCTTGCCACAGCGATCAGGAGGTCACCATGAGACACAAACGGATAGTGGCTTTTGGAGGCTGTGTATTGGTCGCGATGGCGGGTTGCCTGCCCTGGCCGGAGGCGACGCCGTCGAGCGATACAGCCAAGCCGGTGGGGTTGATTCAGTTGATCGAGTTCGAGGACATTCAAGGGCTCAGGAATTGGGGGTACGAACTGCAGCAGCGGGGCATGAAGGCGCTGGCGTTCATCCAGAAGAATATGCTCGATGAGTATCCTACCGAGATCAAATGGCTGGCGGACCAGGGGCACGAAATCGCCGGTGGATATGCCGAGCTGGCGATGTGGGATGTCGCCTACGAGACCCAGCTGCAGATCATGACCGAGACGAAGACTCTCGTCGAACAGGTGACCGGAAAGCCAATGCGGGTCTTCGGGTCAAAGTACTTCGCCTACGACGAGAACACACTGAAGGCTGCCGACGCGTTAGGCCTCGACTACATCCTGGCCCGAGGAACCAGCGATGTCGAGGTCATCGTCTACGATCCCGACGAATACGAGTGCGATATCATCTCCGTCAGCAACGTGACCTTCGAGGATATGGGCCGGGGCAGCCTTTGCGATTACTCGCTGTGGGCAAGGGGCTCCACGGCCGAGGAATTCAAGCAGGTCATCGAGCAATCCATCGCCAAGATGCCCAAGCGGATCATGTTCGCCTCCCACACCTACCTCGGCGGCATGAAACAGGCATGGTGGGATGTGTATGACTGGCTGCTTGATGCCAGGGAGATTCGGTGGGCAGCCGACTTCGACGAGTGGCTGAAACCAGAGAACGGAGTCTGTCTGCGGCTGCCGATGAGCTTGATTCCGATCAACCGTGAAGTACAGTATACGACGCCAGCGCCGACGACGCCGCTGGATGAGCTGGCGGATGTGGATCAGATGTACAACCCTTGTAGTGTCCCGTGAGACGATACCTTGGATGGCTGCTGTCTGCCTGGACCGCATGCCTGATGAGCAGCGGATGCGCCCCTCCGTCCTCGAAGGAGACGTCGGCCGGCAGAGATACGCTCATGATCTTCCACAACGGCATGGGGTCGATGTGCCTGGACGCATTGGACTGGCTCGCGGACGTGCAGTCGGCGCATCCGGATTTGGTCATCGAGGAACACTTGACGACCGATTCGGCCGGTCTTGCCTACTTCCAGGAGCTGACGGCTCAGTACGAGCAGAGCCAGGGGGTCTCGACGAGCTTCGGCTACCTGCCCGTCATCTTCTTCCAGGGACAGGCGTTCTCCGGTTTCAATGACCAGGTGCAGCAGGCCCTGGCAGGACTCATCGACGAAGTCAGCGCCCCGCTTTCGTGACGGGGCAGTAGTGACATATCTGCGCGCGGGAGGTTCGGGTGTCCAGGACGTCCGACGCAGGAGGCCACGTGACTATGCCTGTTGATCCACGGAAGCGTGACGTTGCCGTTGAGTACATCGGTTACGTACGGCTCAGCGTCTTGCTGCTTCTGCTGGGCGGAATCGCATGCGCGAGACCAGCAACCCGAATCGACAGCCACCCGCCGCCGCGCATCGCGGGATAGGACCCGCCAGGACCGCCGGAATCTGCCCTTGCCGCCGCGATCCCGCCGCGTTGGGCATCCGGGGGCAGGAGGGTGATGCTCCCGGGCCCTCCTCTCGATTCCCCCGGCTGCCCGTGCCGTCGCCACGGCCGTCAAGCGGGGTCACGACTCCTCCCGGGTCAGGGTTAGCCAGGGACCGAGCATTCCGGCTCGGCATCTTGATGTTTGCCGCCGTCCTGGCGGGCTCGGCTGGTGCCGGCATTCCGACGGGCGCATCGAGCGACCAGCAAGTACTCGCCGAGAGCAATAGTCGCTTCGTTTTCTCGCGCCACACCCGGCTCAGTCCCGATCACCCACCCATCGAGTCGGCGGCCTTGCGCCAAGCACGATCCTGAGGAGTACGAGCGTCGGCAGCAGAGCGACTTCCTGGCCGACACGAACCACGATGGCGAACATCTGGACTTCCACTCACTCAGGCATACCTGCGGAGCATGGTCGGCCATGACGGGGGCGCACCCCAAGGCCGTGCAGTCACTCATGAGGCATTCCAGCATCACCCTGACCATGGATACCTACGGTCACCTGTTCCCAGGTCAGGAGGCGGAAACGGTCGCTCGCTTTCCGGCCATGCTCGGCGACCAGCCCCATGAACTGCGGGCCACCAGCACATACGGTTCGGCAAAAGCGCTGTCAGACGGCGTCCAGCAGTATCCCCAGCAGTTGGGGAGCGATTTCGGGCAGGCCGATTCTGGACTGTGCGAGAAAATCACAGGCGGCACGGAAATCTACGAGAATCCTAAGGCATTGCCAGGTAAGGCCTTGTGCGCCTCAGTGCGGGTCGATGCGGGTCAGGACGGAGACAGCCACCGGCCGGATTCGAACCGGCGACCTGCGGTTTACAAAACCCAACTGATTCTGTCGTAAACAATTGTCCACAAAAGAGTTGCGACGATCGAAAGGAGCGGCTCGGGGCCGCGTTTGCGCGGCTCCGGGAGACGGACGCTGCCTTGGCGGATGTGCTGACGCGTTGGGAACAGATGCCCTCACGAACACGGGCTGCGATCGGGGTCATCGCCCGACTCAGCCGTCCGGAGGCACTCGCAGAATGACAAGCTGGACATCGGGGCAATGTTTACTAAAATACATGTGTTAAATGCGTTTTCAACGAGCCGATTTTAATGATGATGGTCACCGAGAACGACATCCTGGAACGTCTTCCCGATCTCCTGGCTGAGCTGGCGGGCCTGCCGGTGAAAAGTGTCCGGCAGGGGGAGAACGCCGATCTCCTGCTGCGCCTCGGGTCGCACCCGCTGGCCGTGGAGGTTAAGACCAACTCCCGAGCCGGCGTGGTCGCCCAGGCGGCCGAGAACGCTCGCCGGGCCGCCAGCAAAGGGAAGCCGGCGGCGATTCCGTTGGTTGCAGTCCCCTTCATGGGCGAGGTCGGCCGCAAAATCTGCCAGGAACATGGTGTGAGTTACGTGGACCTGTCCGGGAACGCGGATATCAACGCACCCGGTCTGCGCATTCATGTCGCCGGCAAGCCCAACCTGTTCGTGCAACGGGGTCGGCCGTCTTCCGTATTCGCACCCAAGAGTTCTCGCCTAGCCCGCATCCTGCTTGCCGAGCCGAAGCGATCGTGGCGTCAGGCAGAGCTCGCCAGCGCGGGACAGCTCGGGGCCGGTTACGTGAGCCGAATCTGCCGTCGCCTGGAAGAAGACCACCTGATTGAACGGGATTCTGAGGGCAGCGTGCGGCCACGCGATCCAAACCTGCTGCTGGAAGCATGGCAAGCTCAGTATGACCTGCGTCGCCACGACATCCGCCAAGGCCATGTCGCGGCCCGATCAGGAGAAGAACTCGCACGGCAGGTTGCCGAAGCGTGCCAGGGACTCGACTTCGACTACGCGATGACCGGCCTGGCAGCGGCTTGGTTGCTGGCTCCGTTCGCGGGATACCGGTTGGTCACCGTCTACCTTCGCAAGTCACCGAACGACAAGCTCCTCCAGCGGCTCAAATGGCATGACGAAAAGCGAGGGGCGAACCTCTGGCTGATCCGGCCCAATGACGAGGGTGTGTTCCACGGTGCGGATAACGTCAAGCGCATGGTGTGTGTGAGCCCGGTCCAGACCTATCTGGATCTGCGCAACCTGCCGGAACGAGCCGAGGAAGCGGCGGAGCATCTTCGGAAGGAGCGGCTGAAATGGCGATGAGCAGAGAACCACACGGGCTCGCCGAATACGAATTCGGTGGAACGTCTGGACCCAGGCAGCCGAGGAGGCACAATGAGATCATTTGAACACGGGTATCTCTTGGAGACGCCGGTATCGCATTCACTGCTCATCACCATGCGCGCGGTGGGAGAGTTTCGCGGGCGGCAGGGTCTGTACACCGAGCAGTTTCCCGAAGTGCTGGAAACACTCCGCCAAGTCGCCATGATTCAGAGCACGGAGTCCTCCAATCGCATTGAAGGCATCACTGTCTTGCCCGGCCGCGTGGCCGATCTGGTTGCCAAGAAAAGCAAGCCCAGAGATCGTTCAGAACAGGAAGTGGCGGGCTACCGGGACGTCCTGGCGTCGATTCACGCCAACCATTCCAGACTGCGGCTCTCCACCGACCTGATTCTGGGCTGGCATCGAACCATGTATCACTACACCGGGGAGCAGGGCGGCCGCTGGAAAGCGAAGGACAATGCGATCACGGAGGTCCGCCCTGATGGCCGCCAGGTGGTTCGATTCCGGCCCGCATCAGCGATCAGCACACCCAAATTCATGGACCGACTGGTTCGGGTCTTCAACGAGGCTCTCGTCGAACCGAAGACCGACCCGCTGCTCTTGATTGCCAGCTTCGTGTTCGATTTTGAATGCATCCACCCCTTTGCGGACGGGAACGGCCGTGTCGGGCGATTGCTCGCACTTCTTTTGCTCTATCAGAGCGGCTACCAGGTGGGACGTTACATCAGCCTGGAACGAATCGTGGAGGAGAGCAAGGAAACCTACTACGACTCTCTGCTGCAAAGCTCGCGTGGCTGGCACTCGGCTGAGCACGACTTGCGGCCGTGGTGGGAATACTTCCTGGGGATGCTGACCGCCGCGTATAAGGAGTTCGAGTCCCGCGTGGGCACGTTGACCACCGCTCGTGGCGCGAAGCGGGAAATGGTGCAGAACGCCATCCAGCGCCTGCCCGACCGGTTCCGGCTGGGCGACCTTCAACGGGCTTGTCCCGGAGTCAGCTACCCAACCCTGAAGCGGGCCTTGGCGGACCTGAAGCGCGAAGGCAAGCTGCGGTGCCTGGGCAAAGGCCGCGACGCCGAATGGGAGCGAACAGGATCACGGAACCGTTAATGGTATCACGAAGCGTTCTGGTGATCCTATTAATGGACCCCGTCCGCGAAGCAGAGTCCCGAGGGGAGAGACCGTATGGTGACGTGCGGGCCGATGTCGCGGCTTCAGCTGCATCCTACTCGCCAGTCTGGTTTGATAACCAGGAGGGTGCATCCGCGGTAGCCCGATGGTCTCGGCGGGGTTGACCTGCAACAAGGTGACGGGGCGACCTGCGTCGGGTGTGGAACGGAGGCCGAATGGGTCAAGAAAAGGTAATCCCCTCAAGAGAGGGCAACAGGGTAATGTCTGCGGCCTGAGCCTGGAGCGGGAGCGAACAGGATCACAAGCTCCTGAACCGCATCACGGATGCCGTGGGTGATCCGATCTGACATCCGGAACCGGGAGCGAAATATGGGGCCCACTTTCCCACTGAAACTAAAGTAGGGCTCTCACCCCGGCGTACAGGCCGAGACCGATCAGGCAACCGAGGTGAAACATAAGGATGTCGTCAGCGAGCCGGGAAGAACGACCATGCCGCCGGCGGCCGAGTGTGGTACCGCTCTGCTGCCGGGGTGCCGGGGAGACACGAAGCGGAGGCCGGTCAACCGAGGCGGGGCCATCCGGCTGGATCGGCCGCGCGTTCATCTTCCGGGGCGGGATGGGACCCGCCCGGCGAGATGCGTGCGATCGACTGTGGAATCTGCCCATAGTCGCACCGTAGCACGGCGGCCGCCGGGGCGCAAGAATACGGCGTTTCCAAGGTGAGGGGGCGTGTATAATGTACTGAGAGGATTCGGTTTTTCAACCCCCCCCCGTCACGGGTGATAAAGCTGACGGGATGCATCGACTTGGGTTTCCACCCAGACTGATGCGCGAGCGGCAGTGATCATTCGACACCGGGACTTCCTGGTAGACTCCGGATACGTCGGAGATCGCTGCCGCGGGAACGAAGACCCCAAGGGGTCTTTGTTCTTATGGGGGCAGCCTGGTCCGTCGCACCATCACCGGGATCTCCACCCAGGGATGCACGAGCCTGGACACCAGCGGCCGTCGCCGAAGCCACAAGCCCAGTTCCCGAGCCTCTTCTGCCCTCCACATCAAGAAACTCAACACAAAGCCGTTGCCCATCGCAAAGTACGACCACAGCTTGAACGATGGGGCATTGACCTCTGATTGCAGCCGAGTGAGGACACGCTGCAGATCGCTCGGACCCTCCTTCCGCGGCGGTGGCTGGACCTGAATGAGTGCGAGCCGACGATTCGTCTGGTCGGCATAGCACAGGGCATGTCGAATGGGCGGCAGTTGATACTGCTCGATCAGGGGGCGCGTCAGCCGATCCAACTGTTCCGTAGCCAGAGCCGGCCGCAGTGGCGTTGTGAGACAGGTGAACCAGAGGGCGCCGTACCGCTGGAAACACTGGGTTCTTGTGAGCCTCTCGCCCGGCTCGACCAGCAACTTACCAAAGCGCCGTAGCTCACCGGCGTTGACCATGGCCTGCAGAATGTGCGAAGCAGCCTGCCGATCACCGCCCAGCAGCAGCGCAGCCACGGCCGTCTGCGTCGTGAGGCGATACAGATGGACGTGCGCGAGGACCTTGTCAGCCAAGGCTCTCGAAGAGGCTGGCAAGCTGCTCTTGTGCGGCAATTTTGACTTCGGCATCGTGTTCCTCGGGCGACTTCTTCGCGACCGTGGTGTGAATCTGGCCCTCTGGCCACGGACGTTTCTGCAGTTTCTCGTAATCTCCCTTTTCCATGGGGTATTGCGTCTGGCACAACACCGGCAACCCGGCGAACTGGCTATATCCTTCTCCGCGGCTGACATGCAGTACATACTGGAGAGGGTGATCAGTCATCTTGAGGATTTCGTTTCTGGTCATGCGCGGTTTCAGCCATTCACCCCAAGGTCGCTCCATCGCCTTGTCGGTGGTTCGGATGCTTGTGTCCGCTCCCATGAGAATGGCCACTTCCTCGCCAGACATTTCGGATAGCGTCTTGATCTCCTCGTTATCGCTCAACCCGAAGTACATTTTGGCGCGGGTGTTGGCACGAACCGTCGGCCGCAGGTCGATATCGTGGGTACGCAGATCGCTCTGGGTCTGGTTCGCCAGGATGGCCGATATGCCGAAGCTTCTGGCCTGTTCCAGAATGACCTTGAAGTTCTCGCCGGCAATGCGCTGGAACTCGTCGATGACCAGGTAGACCTGCCGAGGCTCGCCACCAGCCCGTTGCCGGTCGATGGCCGCCGTCAACAGCGCGAAAAGGGCAAGCTTTCCGATTTCGCGAACACTGATGCTTTCGAGGGCCGCCGGCAGCCAGAAATACGCCACTTGCCGATGCTCCAAGAGTTCCGGCATATAGATGGCGTGCTCCGGATGCTCAAGGTTGCCGCTGGTTGCGAGCATGGGGTATTCGGCGAGGGCCTGAATGGTGGACACCAGTTCGAAGGAATCCTGCTTGTAGTCGGTCTGACCCATCACACCTTCGCCTGGTCGGCGGCGCTCCGTCAGTCGCATGAGCCGTTCACTCAGCTCCAGGATCGACTGCGGCTTGGGGTCTTTGGTCAACGCGTGGTAGAGCAGCAGACGGTTGCGCCGGGAGTAATAGCTCCGTCCATACCCTTCTCCGTGATTCAGGTTGAGAGCATCCAGGAACAAGTGGCACAACTGGATGTCGCTTCGCGCTTCCGACGCGAAACTCTGGAACGGATTGAAGAAGTGCGAGGCCTTGTTCTTTTCCGGAGTGAAGAAACGGAAGGCGTACGTCGGATCGGTTTCTTCGGTAATCTTGGCCTGCTCGCGACGCTGCAGCAGTTCCTCACGAACCACCTGGAACAAGGCCGGGTCGCCCTTCAAGTCGAGAACAACGATCGGGGGTGGTGGCGTGATTGTTTCGCGGTGGTCTTTGACTTGAAACCTTCCCCGGATCAACTGAATCAGCAGCGGCATGATCCCAAGCGACGTCTTGCCGCTACCGCTCTCGCCCACGATGTAGCAATGCTCGGAAAGAACGTTCTCGTGCAGGAGGACAGGAAACTGAGCGTATGGTTCGACACCGGCGAACAGGTGGGCGGCCTCCTCGATTTTGGTCTTCATCGGCGGGTACTCACAGGTGTGCCGAGATTGCCGGAGCCGATCCACGTAGCATTGCCATTCCGGCCGTCTATCTTGGGCCAGGGAGCCTTCGACCGTCTCGCGCAGCGCGGTGATCGCATTCACGGGGCGGCTGTACAGTGCGAGAAGAACGAGCATCGGCAAGGCGTATACGAAAACTGCAACCAGCAGGAACACCCAAGCATAGCCGGTGTTGCCTTCGCTCATGCTGTCCAGCACCGGGCGAATCCAACCATACGGCGTACTGAAGAACGCCTCCGAGTCGAAATCGCGTGGCCGCATCGCAGCCAATCGCCAGAAATCGATCGAATCTCCGGATTCGCGGGCTCGATCACAATACGCTTGCAGTTCCTTGATATCCCGTTCGATGCTCGACGCCACCCAATCGGCGGGACAGAACATGTAGAGTCCGACGGTCAGCGAGAGAAACAGCGGAACGGCGATCTTCCAGAGGCCCAGGTGACGCTTGGCCAGCGAGTGTTCCGGCACCCATACACCCGGTGCGAGGCTGGCAGCGTCTCCGTACGTGATGTACTGCCCCAGGATGAGCATCAGGCGGTGGAACACGCGCCTCAAGCCCAATAGCTCGCGGCGTAAAACAGCAAGGCACACGCCAGCGATACCCAGGATTGCCAGCGTGGGCGAAAGCTCAGGCACGAAGATGGTGATGAGCAGAATCAGGGCAAGCACGCTCAGACGCGGGCGCAGCGAAACATCTTCCATCCGCCGACGAGCTTCGGGTGTCAGCCGGTGATGGGCGTAGATCCAGGACCGATAGAACACGAAGGGACGTTTGCCTTCGATGGCGAAGAACACGAATGTCACCAGCGAGAAGAGCATCGCAGCCGACATGCGCGAAGACGTGATCCTTCCAACCACTTGGAAGACCACGAACGCGACCACAGGCAAGGCGATCAGTGCCCCGCGGGAGAATGCGCTGGTCGGTCCTTTCGACCCCACGACAAAGGTAAGTCCGAACGCGATGCCGCCGGCGGTCGCCAGGCCGGTATTGAACGAGATGAACGGAGCGGTGATGACCGACATCATGGCGGCGAGAAGGCAGATCAGGAAGACCAAGAGAAGATACAGCTTGGCCATGCCGCGGAGTTCTTCGTCGTCGGGCGACGCCTGGCGGTAGGCCAGTTCCATATTGGCGGTGGCCGCCGCCGGTGGCAGGCGGTCCCAGTTCACATCCGTGGTGGTTGGCGGCGAATAGATGATCGGCGAGCGGCGAACTTTGGACGCCCCACTCCTGGTGGCCTTGCTGATCAGTGCCTTAAGCCTCTCCATCATAGAGACAGCTCCTTCTGAACGCTGTGTGGCCCGGGTACCGGGACTACCGCTACATAAGCCGATTCACCGAGCCGCTCCCTGTTGATTCTGTCGACCAGTTCCCGAACCCGAGGCCGCTCCGCGAGGATCACAAACCCGTAGTCGCGATTCCGGATCCAGGCCGCCAACGTGGCATCCTGCGCCGTCGCACGGAGGTCGCGATGGACCTTGCGGGCCACATAGCCGGCTTTGGCTTTGAGGCCGACCACGTGAACACGCAGCACGCGATACCCGGTAGCCGCTTCGGCGACGTGAATCCCCTTGGGAGCCGTTGGCAGAATGGCGTCAAGTTCCCGAGGCTCCAACAGCCGCCGTTGACCCTCATGCATGCAGCAATACCAAAGCACGCCCAGCCAGGTACGCAGGGCCTGGCCGCGGAGCAGTCGAGCCCGCGATTCCGGCACCCTGCCCATCGTCCCCAGTCGGGTGAGCTGGTAGTAGCAGCGTCTGCGGGGCAGCACCTGGCGGGCTTGAACGTAGCCCTGCGAGATCAGGCGGGTTAATACGTTGCCGCAGCCGCTGCTGTCTGCCGAGAAAAACAGGCGGTCGAGTACCGGGCGGAGGGTCAGCCGATACCGCCCGATGTGCTCCAGGATTTGACCGTCACGGTCCTCCATCGCGTTCACCACAGCTCATAGCCCCAACCCTGGGACTCGCAGTAACCGTGGAAATCGGACAGCTTCGCGTGGTCGTAACTACCGCCGAATTCGATCGCCGTCCGTTGCCGTCCATCGCGAACCAGGGCATCGGGAACCTTGATACCCTGGCCGACCGGCAGCGCGGCTTCGCCTACCCACGAGGCGGCTCGCGTGGGCAGTTCCCGACGCATCAGCAAGTAGACGGCAGCGAGGTGAACGTCGTGCGTGACCTCGCTGTCCTGGGGAGCCCGGCCGCCGTGCCCACTGAACGCCGCTCCCGCCTGTTCCGTCCCGATCACACAGGGCGTTGAGACCTCCGGCTGACGCCACCGCTCCTGCAGCCGGCCCGCCAACTTGCGGAAGTTCGCAGGCGCCGTGCCGGGATACCAGATCGCGTGCGGATGCTGCAACGGCAGCTCCGGGTGAGCCATCGCTCGAATGACCTCAACCCATCCTTCTCGCTCCAACTGACGAATCCGTCGCCAAGCCCGCCGTTCTGCTTGATGTGACTCGCTCCACCAGGTTCGGGCGATCTGGGGAATGGACAGAACGCAGACACGGCGGGTCAGCGTCTCCAGGATCTCCCTGTCCCGCGGCTGAAGCTCAAGGATCGATGTGTCGCCGCGCACAGCTGGGATGATACCGCCAGGCCCGCCGGACGTACAGGAAAGGCGCCGTCTTGGTTGGTGCAAGAACTGTGCCCGACTGAACACGTCAAGAACTTGTTTCATAGTACTTTACATCAGAATGTGGGCATTGGACAACCCATTCCATAGGGGCCGGTTTATCCGATGGGTTCAGCGAGGGCTTTGTTTGGGGGTCGCGATCCTCCCGATTCGCCCACGGTGGCCTTTTCTGTGGCGAGTTGGTGGACTGCCGGTGCATGTTCCGACTCCCGTGGAAAAAACCGTCTGGACTGATTACGGGAATCTGGGGGCGCGTCAGGGTGTGCGTCAAAAGGGGCTGTTGAGCGACATGGGGTGAGAAGGCCGGCAGTGTCCTGCCGGCCCGGTGGCGTCAGCGTTTGCGTCGCTCGTGGCGGACCAGCCAGCGATCTACGCGCCGGATCGTGTTAAAAATGTGCTTGTTCCGTCCCTCGCGCGGCGAGGTCTCCAGGTAGTGGGCCAGTTCATCATCCCACAGGTAGTCGAGGATGGCCCGGATCGCTTCCTGGATGTAACCCGGCAGTTCAGGTTCGTTGTTGAGTGGATGGCCATTGGTCATGTTCGTTTTCTCCCATCGGAATGGATAAAAGGGGCCTTCGACAGGCCCCGGCTTCGAGCGGCTACCGCCCGAAAGCCTCCGCTAACTGACTGGCCGCCACCGGCTGAAAGTACAGGTCCCGTTCAATCCGCAGACCGCCCGGCCCGCGGATGGCTTCAAGTTCGGCCAAGCTGAAATAGCCCCATTCGCGCTCGAAGCCGTCGACCAGCCCGAAGAACAGGTCCTCCCCGTCGAACTCGGTGGCATACCAGGTCCAGAATGTCCAGGGGGTGAAGAACTTCACCTGAACCACCGGGTCCTTGGCGTGTTCGGTCTCGTACAACTTGGGTAAACGTTCCTTGATTTCCTTCGTGAGTAACTGCATGGCTTTCCCTCCCGTTGTGCGGGCCGGCGGTGGTCCGCCGGCCGCGGTTTGCATCACACCAATTCCAGGTCCTCCAGCGTCGCGGCCAAGCCGTCGACGTCATCCCCGAGCAGGTCGGCCAGCGCGGCTACCGTTTCGAGCCGGCCTTGCTCCCGCGTCGAGTGCTTCGGCGGTTGCTTCGGGCAGCACGGACAGTGTTCAATCCGTCCCCCGCGCCGCTTGAAACCGCCTGGGTCTTCATGCAGCACATAATCCATGTCCCACGGTTCACCACAGCGAATGCACACGAGGTCCATATTCCCTCCAATCATCAAAGGCCGACGGTTTCGACCACCGACCGGGTTTCTATGCACGTGTTGTCGACGCCCGACTCTCGTGAGGCGGCCTGGGCCGCATTGAAAAGCCTGACGCCGTTCGTTCGCCCCTCATGGCGAACGGCGGCAGGCTTTTCAAGACAACATCGAGCGGAAGGGAAACCGGCGGCGGCGTGGAGCTACGCAAAGAGCGTGACAGGGCCGAACAGATTCAACCGACTTGAAGCAGGGAGCGGCGCCGGCCCTGGCACGATCTTTGGGGCGGGGCGGGCCGGTGGCCCGCGCCGCTCTCCTCAGCCGGCGGGAAGGTGAGGCTCTGCCGAGCCTGTGGGTGGTGGTGGCGGCGATTCCCAGCGGCAAAGAAAGGGCTTGCGCTCCTGTGAAAGCGACGTATGCTTAGGGGAGCGGCACGGCATGTCTGGCCGCTGAGCTGAAAGGTGGGTCGGGGCAGTTGTGGAAGCAGGCTCGGCAGGCAAGGGTGCGACCTGGCATCGGTCGCCCCTGCCTGGGATGGCAATCGTGGGTGTACTACGTTCGGCTGATTCAATCCGAACCATAGCACGCCTGTTGAATTCGTCAATCGGAAAACCATCCGCTCGCGGATGGATCACTGCCCTGAGCATGCCCATTCCCGACCACCTCACTACGAAACGTCAATTCGGAGGGGAATATGGGCCGACACGACGACCACACCGCACAACGTTTCCACAAACCAGAAGGCGGATATCGCGTCATTCCTGCTCGCCACATCTACACGGTGTGGTCCGCGTACCGGACCAGGATGATCTCACTGCTTGGCCTGCGGGTGTATCTGGCCTTGCACGAGGTCGCCGAGCGCCGACACGCCGACGGATTCCGAGGCCACAAGCGACCTTCGCCTGCGAGCCCATCCGATTGGCTGACCGATCCCGTACCGGAACTCTATCAACTCGTGGGCTGTGCCCGTCCCTCTCAGGTGCGGGCGGCCCTGCGCCAACTGGTCTCGGTAGGCCTGGTCGGGTTGGATGGAAGCCGTTGCGGCCTGGTCCGTAGCCCCGCCAACGCATCCCCTGTATTGCAACAAGCCGCCCGATCGATGGAGCGCCGCCTGGGGCGGCGAGGCCGCGTACCGTTTCCGCGCCGAACACTGCGGCAGATCGCCCGCGAATGCTCTGCGGCCGAAGCCGCGGTCATGCTTGGCACCGCGATGCGCTGTCTCTACCGTCACGACGAGGGACAATGTTCAACTGCAGGTTCGTGTTCCGCCCGACTTCTGGCGAACGCCTTCGGCCTGCACGTTCGAACCGTCAAGGCGGCCCGAATGCAACTGCGCCAGGCCTGCTGGCTCGTCGCCATTCCGGCAGATCCTTGGCACGTCCAGCGGTTTGGAGGACGTTTCCAGGTCAACATGGCGTGGTCTCCGTCCAACACCAAGTCTTCACCCCGGTTCATGCCCAATCACACCGAACCGCCACCCCCCATAATCAAACAGGAACTCCATTCGGAGATCGAAACCAGAAAACCCGATGTGGTGGCTAAGAAGCACTCATCCGCAGAAGTACCAGTCCCGCCGACGCTGGCCCGCATCGTGATGGCCGACCTTCGGGATTCCGGCCGGCTGACGAGCCTGTTCCAGCAGGCGGTAGCACGTGGCCACGTGCGGGCATGCGAAGCCGACCGCTTACGGTTCTTCGCCGCCGCCGAACACGCCCTTCGCGTCGGTCACGCGAATCCGTGCGGACTGTTTGCCCAGACTGTCCGGCAAGGACTCTGGCGGTTCAGCGCCGAACGTGACGAAGAGCGAGCCCGGCGGCGGCTTCGCGGTTTAACGAGCGGGATGCTGGCACCGGACGTGGCTCCCCCGCATGACCCCGAGGTTTGGCGACTGGTCCGCCGTGTGGCACATGAACGTTCCTGGCCACGCGACGGCGTTCGGGTTGCCGGCGTCCGCCCCGCCGCCCACCGTCTTCGAGTGCCTCGAAACCAAGAGCCGACGATTGCGCGGCCTTCCAAATCGTGCAATACTGGGTAAAAAGCGGCGTAAGCCGCGGACCCAACGGTCCGCGGCTTACACTCAGAACTTACAGATGGGCCATTAGACGAATGCTGTGAGTACGAGACCACCGAAAGTGATCCCGCCACCGAGCAGCATCATCGCGAGGTCCCGACCAGTCACCACCGGTTCTCCCACAAGGACACTACCACTGGGTTTCCGGTGTTCGAGGAAGACCAGCACCCTGCCACGGCGCCTCACCTCGAAACTGACTTCCATGTCGACGTCATCCGACTTGATTACCTGCTTGAGGTTGCCACGGTAATCAACGACCAGAATCATGTCGACATTGTGGTTTCCCGGGCGCATGCCCGGAAAATCGGCGATTCTTACCTTAATCACGATGTTTCACTCCATCG
>JAKLEZ010000021.1 GCA_022711465.1 Planctomycetota bacterium
CATTCAGGCGGAGCCCATGGACCTGGCAGCAATGCCCGGTCTACTGGAAGCGCTCGATGGCCTGGTGCAAGCAGAGACCGGCGGTTTGGATGCACCTTTGATGCCGGCCTTCAGCCTGAACCGCTACGTTCCCGCTCGCGTCCAAGTCACAGCCGCGCATTTCAACAACCTCCCCCGGCCGACATCCAGTCAGAAGCTGTACCTGAATCATCGCCCAGACCTGCGGGGAGGTATACGGACGTATCGCGTTCACCCTATCCTCGGCAATCGGCCGGACCGGCGGACGATCAGCAGCGCCATGGTATTCACTCCTGCCTTTCGCCAGGCCCTTCACAGCCCTGAGACCATGGATAACCGCAGGAGGCACAAGCTCGTTTTCAACGCCCCACCCAAAGAGCCGCTTGATCCTCCCCACGTTCTTATTGACGTTCGATCTGCACCAGCCCTTGGCGATCATCGCGGACCTTACCGTCTTGAGGCGAAGCGGGCTGAACTCGGAAGCTTGTGTGGCCCCGAAGAGCTTGGCCAACGGTCGAAAGGCGAGCCGAATCCCCGCCTGCTCGTCCGTGGGCCGACCATTCTTGACGTAGTAACGTCTGGCGAACTCCCAGTAGGCCACAATCAGTTCGTCGACCGTGAGATCGGGAGAGCTACCGCCGGGTTGCGGCAGTCGTCGGCCGTTGACCAGCCACAGAGCGAGCAGGCGATCATACTCTGCCCGGCTCTCGGCCGTGCCGTACTTTCCGAGGTAGTGGTCCTCTCCATCCAGGGTGAGGACGGCCTGACCCGATGGCTTGTGAAGTCGGTAAGATGGATGCTGCCGAACAAGTGCGGGCATGTGCTTGCTCCTTCGATCATCGCCAAAACGGTATATACCGTTTTGGGTCGGACCTCCGAGCCGCACTGCCCCACATAGGCAGGTTCGCTAAACCAAGCGTTCGGCGTGACTTATGTGCATTAGCGGCGACTGGACTCGAACCAGTGACCTTGGGTTTATGAATCCCATGCTCTAACCAACTGAGCTACGCCGCCAACATATTGTCAATAATGAAGTTACATGCGGTAGCCGCCCACAGCATTTCCCTCAACGACAGCCTCGACGACAACCGCCTTCGGTGGCGTACTCCCTTCGCCGCTGTTTCTACTCGGCTCGGAGCCTGAAGGTTGCTTGCCATGGTGAGATCATCTCGTCCACGCAAGAAACCGCATAAGCCCTACCCCACCTTCCCATTGACCGCCCACCCCAATGGACCATGGCAAGAAGATCCGGGGCAAGGTCCATTTCTTCGGTATCTGGGCGGCCCCACAGGCCGCGCTCACAGATTATACCCGCCAGGCTGCAGATTTGCACCAGGGCTGGCTACGCGGGATATGGCTCTTCTCTAAGGACGTGTTGTGCACTGGCGATACTGCGGCCCCACCCTGCAATGGGTCATGGCCCGGTTGCCCTGCAGACAGACTAGCCAAACCCCGGTGGCTTGTGACAGGATCATGAACGTATGAGAATGGCACAGATCAAACGCAAGAACTAGTGGTCAGTCAGGGATGAATCTGCGGGTCAGGACCCGCCCACGATCTGGGCTGTGGGGGCCGACAAGGCTGAAGGCGGCGTCAGCAACCAGAAGAATGACCGATGACTGACCACTAGCCCCGTTGTGACCACGTACCATGGTGACAGACCAGCGGAAAGCACGCCCCGCACTCACTCCATCAAGAGTGCCTCATCGCGGCTGACTCTGAGCCGACCGGGACGGCGAGTTCCCAGCCTGCTGTGCGTACTCGCGATTGAGCCGCTCCCAGAGCGCTGACATCTCTCGCACGCGCTCGGGCTCGACGGCGGCCAGATCGTGCGACTCAATTCGGTCCGTCTTCAAATCGTAGAGTTCCCAGACGCCTCCGCCGTCTGACTCGGAGACCAGCTTCCAGTCGCCGACTCGGAGGGCCCGGTTTCCCTCGTGGCTCCAGAAGAGGCACTCGTGCGGGATCGCGGCATCCTGCGCGAACAGCGGCGTCAGGCTTCTGCCCGGCAACGGCGGACGAGCTTGTCCGCTCCACTCCTTCGGCGGAGTCACGCCGGCTAGTTCGAGAAAGGTCGGCACCAGGTCAATGATGTGCACCGGCGAGTGGCGCAATTGTCCGCCGGCTCGAATCCCTGCCGGCCAATGCAGGATCCCCGGCGTGGAGATGCCCCCTTCGTGAACCCAGATCTTGTGCCGGCGAAACGGGGCATTGGATACGGTCGCCCAGCCCGGCCCCAGGCAGAGGAACGAGGCCGCCGAGCCGGGATTGGCCGCGCGATCGTGCCCATCACCCCGCACCATCAGCGTGGCGTCCGCCCCATTGTCCGAGAGGAAGACGATCAGGGTGTTGTCCCAGGCTCCCATCTTGCGGATCTGCCCGAGCACCCGTCCGACTTCCTGGTCGAGCCGATCGACCATGGCCGCATGGATAGCCATCTTCGTGGCCTGCAGCCGCCGCTGGTTGGGCGTCAGCGAATCCCACGCGACCGCGCGTTCTACTTCGCCGGGGCCGATCTGCTTGAGGAGAGTGGGCTTGAGATAGCGCGGCGTGAAGGCCGGATCTCTGGCCGACAGTGCGCAGTCCACGATCCCGGCCGCGCACAGCTTCTGCCACCGGGCTCGGCGAATGGCCTCCCAGCCCTCCAGGTAGCGGTCGCGATACCTGGCGATGTCCTCAGGCAAAGCGTGCAGCGGGAAGTGCGGAGCGATGAACGCCAAGTAGAGGAAGAACGGCTCGCCGTGATGCTTGGCATCGTGTTCGGAAAGGAACTCAACGGCCCGCTGGGCGAAGGCGGTCGTGGCGTAGTAACCGTCGCCCGGCTTGACCGGCGGAGCCTGCTGATCGTCGAGAAAATGGGCCGTGGGCGTGAAGTAGCGATTCCAGTCCTCGAAGTGGTAGGAGCGGTCGAATCCGCCGTCCAGCACCTTGCCGTCCAGGTGCCACTTGCCCGAATGGTAGCTGCGATAGCCGGCTGGCTTGAGCAGCTGGGGCAGGAGGACCGCCCATCCGGGACGCTGCCCGGCCGGGTCGCGGTTGACCTGCTGGGCGTAGTAGCCGGTCATCAGGCAGGCCCGCGTCGGCCAGCATCGACCGGTGCTGTACAACTGCGTCAGCCGCAACCCGCCCTGCGCCAAGCGATCCAGATTCGGCGTGGTAATTTCCCCGCCGTAGCAGCCGATGTCGGAGAAGCCCATGTCGTCGGCCAGAATGAGCACCATGTTCGGTCGGGGGGCCCGCTCGGCGGCCGCCTCGAGCACGCTAGCCTCGGAGGCTAGCAGCATCGCCATCGCCGCGATCACCGCATATACGTACCAACCAGGGAGTAGTGTCCTGGATGCCATGCCAGCCTCCCGCGCAACTTGGTGTTCCTGGCAGTTGTGCTGACCCATGGGGTGCGCCGTCTTCTGCCACCATACTGAGCCGGCGACGTCCTCGGCCGGCGGGTCGAGAGCCTGGACCGCGCAGATCCGGCGACCGGGGGGCTCCCGACCGGCTGTGCCGACCCTCTTGTGAATGCACATGCTGGTCAAGGACGATTCCCTTCGATGGCCATCTGGATGCCATTCACGGGCAGGGCAATGCTGCTCCACACTCTGGGCAGCGGCTCAAGTGAATGCCCTGCAGGTTGTATCGCCAGCGTCCGCAGTGTCGTCTGGGATGGGGTGATCCATCCTCAGGGGGCTTCAAGCTGGTCAAAGCCGTCCATACTCAGGCCTCTCACAGGCCCCGCGCTGCTCACTGCGACACTGCGAGAGTCTCACCCAAGCAGCGTCCGCATGGCCGCCATCAGCACCTGCTCAGTCTCCGGGGCGACACGCGACCACCGCCCGGTCTCGTAGCCGCCCTGGCGGTATGCGATCTCTGTGCCGACATACTGCACCGTGCAGTCACCGTACGCCGCCATGCAGACAAACCGATCCGGTCGCATGGCCGCGGCGGCGAGCTGGTACTCGACGAACAGCTCACCAGGCATGTGCAGCACGTCGGCGCTACCCAGGCGCAGCCGTGAGAGGTCGAGCATATCACCCCGGGCGCACCGGCGAATCCAGATCAGCTCGCTGGCAACCACCACTCGTTCGACCAGTTTCTCGTTCGGATTGTCCAGGACGCTCAGGCACTTCGCTTCGTCAAGATCTCTGCGGATCGGGAACTTCACCGGCAGTACCCGCCAACCGACATCCTGCGCGCCGATGGCCTGCTTCTTCATGCTGTCCCATGCCCGAGCCATGCCGTCCGCCAGCCGGCCGGCCAGCTCGAACCGGCGGCTCGGGGCGCCATCGTTATACTTGCTGGCGGCCAGGTTCCCCCCGGCCCCATTGAAATGCACATGCGCCGCCTCCGGCACCGTCGCCTCGCGAAGCGCCCGTGCCAAGCCCACAAAGTCCGCACTCACCGCCCCGCGACCATAGAAACTCTGGGGGTGAGTTGCGTAATAGGTCATCGACACCAGCGGCACATCACCGTCCCAGAAGCTGATCAACTTGACGTCTGGATCGACGGTGCCCTCCGGTGCAGCTCGGGCGGCCGGATCCGTGCAGGCACTCATGCGCGCGTAGAGAACCTTCCCGTCGGGACCCAGGACCCGCCGGTTTGACGCGACACGATCCACCTTCGCCTGCCCGAGCCCCAGGTGCGTCACCCGTCGCGGCTGGTCAAGACTCCTCGACACGACCTCCCCAACCCGAGCAACCGCGGCCCGGGCCCAGGCTACGTCGAACGTGCGGCCGCTCAAGCCGCGGGGAGCTAGCAGTCCCTCAATATCAAAGTCCACACTCGGGGCATCGTGTTGATGCAGCGTATGAACCGCCACCCGATCAGGCGTCGTGCCCGCCGCCTGTGCCAAGACTTCCCGCCAGACCCGGTAACCGCCGTTCAGAATGGATGTCCAGTCAATCGCACACAGAACAATCGGTTTCTCACCGGTCAGCAGAATCACCCCCCGAGCCGAAAGCGGATCGACGATCCTCCTGGCCGGCTTGACCAGAGCCTCACACAGCGGGCTGCCCAGCGGCGGGGTCACATCGGCCTGGAAGAGGGCGATTCTCAGCGGTTCTCGCGGTGAATCTCCCCCGTCCGGCAACGTCGCCGAGGAAGCTGCCGCGGATTTGCGCCATTGGGTCAGGCCCACAGCCAGCGTGCCAGCCGCCTTCAAAAAACCACGCCGGCTGCCTCGCACCCCGTGGGTGTCGGTCTGCTCACGCATCGCATGGCTCCTTCCGCTGACCTGGTCCACGTGGATGGACGCTCGCAGTGTCCCGCACGCAAGACGGCCATTCATTCCGCGCCCCTTGGGGATGGAGGCGAGCATAAGGCCCGGCCATCGGCAGGTCCAAGGTTTGCGCCTAGTCCACGCCGGGCTCGCTCGGGAGAAGCGGGAAGACCATGCCGCAGCAGCAGCGCAGACGACTGCCTGAGCGTGGCGGTGATACGCCCCCTCAGGCCCTCAGCGATCGTCTCCCCGTCACGGCCTGCGCGTGCAGTCGGCGGTGGCGTGAATGCCCTCTCCGCTGAAACATAACTGCCAGATCCCAAAATCGGTCTGGTCCACGTCCCCATCCTCGTCGAAATCGGCCCCCGAACACGCCCCTGTCGGGTCGCCCAGCGGAACCGCCGCGCCGGTGAAACAGCTCTGGAAGGACTCGAAGTCCGCCAAATCCACGTCCCCGTCGTTGTCAAAGTCCGCGTACTTCTTGCCCAGGGTCACCAGCAGCGCCTCGACGCCGAACTTGGCTAGGTACTGCATCTCCGCCCCGTCCAGAGCCTGAGGCAGAATCAGGATGTCGTCAGCGTAGCCGAGGAAAGGATTGTTGTTCGAGTTCGTTCCTGCCTGGTCCTCGCCGAAACGCAGCTCGTGCGTCAGGTTGAGGACCATGGTCGCGGGCGGCGCGCCCCCGGCCCCTACCCAGCCGCCGGGCAGCTTGTTGCCGTCCAAGTAGACCTTCAGATCGCCGCGGTCGTAGGTCATCGCGATGTGGTGAACCTGCGCGTCCGCGCTGATATTGAACGCCCCCGAAGGAACGTCAAACTCGTAGAAAGGAGGCCCGTTTACCGGATCCGACACCACAACCCACATCGCCATCCCGTCCGCCTGCTGTCCGCCGGAATCGAACACCCATTCAATCACCGGAGTGGTGTAGTCGCCATTGTAGCTGGAGAACAACTTCCGCCGACCCGAGGGCACCTCCCGAACGTGCACCGCCAGCGTCGCCTGGGCTCCCAGGTAGCGCACCTCGGGGAACTCCAGCCCGTTGAACGGCAGGGCGTCGTTCAGAGCGTGCAGGGACTGCAGGCCAAGAATCGGCAACCCGTCGGTGATGATCGATCCCAGGGGACTCGGAACAGGAACGGCAGTGTCCTGCGCCCCGATCTGGACCAGCTTGTCGGTGATCGGCGGGAGTGTATCCCCTTCCATCGTGTAGAGGATCTCCCCAGCTGCTTGCTCGGTCAGGTTCAGGCTCGCCGCCCCGCTGGCCGCCAGGGTGGCAATCTGATCCGCGGTCAGCACTCGACGCAGGACCAGAATGTCATCGGACGTGCCCACCAGTTCGCTGTTCGCCACGCTCGGCGGGTAGTCCTCCCCGTACAGAAGATCGCCGATCCGACCCGGCATGCCGGTCACGCCCGCCCAGAAAGCATCGCCCACCATGGCACCATCGAAGTAGATCTTCACCTCCATGCCGTCCGTCTCATTGACCGTCTTCCTTTCGAACGTCCAGGCCACATGGTGGGGTGTGTCGCTGTTCGCCCAGCTGGCCATCGCTGGGGCTCCGGCCAGAAAGTAGGTGCTCGGATTGCCCGGATCCGACTGCCACTCGGCTGCGATCCCAATCGTGGGATTCCAGGGAATGCTGCCATCGGCGTCGATCGTCACCAGAAACTCCTGGTCCATAGACCCACCGTCGTGGTTGGTGAACAGGTGAATCTCGCCGGGCGCGACCTGCTTGAGACTCACCGCCAGGGTGAACTTCTCGCCCAGGTTCTGCGTCCCCGGGAGCGGGAGACTCATCAGCGCCGTGTTCTTGAGCGACGTCCCAAAGACCGCCTCGGCATCCGTGACCAGGACCGCCGGCAGCGGCGGAGCCGGGGCGTTGAACACGGCCGCGTTCTGAGCCCCGTCGTCGGTCAGCTTGTCCGTGGCCGGGCCCGTCTCCGCATCACCCTCGAAGGACAGCCAGATCTGGGGAGCAAAAGTCGAGCAGGTGGTTGAGGCGCAATCCGAACCGGCCCCGCTCCACTGGCCGCGAGTGCTCTGGCATACGCTTTCGGTCAGCTGGACGCACACCCCGTTCGTGTAGCAGCAAGCCCCGCCCGGCGGGCAGGGATTCTGGGCACACGTGGCTCCCGCCGTCCAGTGGCCGCTCTGCGCAACGCAAACACTCTCCACCAGGTCGCTGCATGTGCCGTCGTCGAAACAACAGGCCCCAGCAGGTGGACAAGGGTTCTGATCGCAGGTGGCGCTCGTGTTCCAGCTTCCCGATTGAGCCAGGCATTCGTTCTCGGTCAGATCGCTGCACGTGCCGTTGTCGAAACAGCAGGCCCCGACCGGTGGTTCACAGGTCACATTCGCGCAGATCGAATCCGGGCCTTTCCAGATCCCGCCTTGGGCCAGACAGCTGCTCTGCGTCGTGCCGTCCGCGCACGAACTCGACGGCAGACAGCATGCTCCCGAAAGCTCCATGAACGCGGCGGCGCCCTGGCTGGCAAGCGCCTGGATCTCCGCCTGCGACAGAGCCCGGTCCAGGATCAGGAGGTCGTCGGCGTAGCCCAGAAACGGGGTGTTGCTCTCGTCGGTCGGCGGATCATCTTCGCCGAACCGCAGGGGGTTGCCCTTCAGGCTGAAGCGCTCGAACCAGGGCTCGGCTCCCTGGTACCAGCTTCCGGGCAGCTCGTTGCCATCCAGGAAGATCTTCACCACACCACGGTCAAACGTGGCGGCGATATGATGGACCTGGCCGTCCGCACTGATGTCAAAGGCGCCTCGGGCAATGTCCCACTCCGCCCCGGAGGCGCTCGCGGGATCCAGCACGTAAAGCCACGTGGCCACGCCGTCCGCGTTTTGACCGGCGGAGTCGAACACCCACTCGATCCCCGCGTTCCCATACTGCCCGTCATAGTTGGAGAACAGCTTCCGCCGGCCGGCAGGCACGTTCCGGACGTGAAGGGCGAACGTCACCTGCGGCCCCATGTCACCGGAAAGACCCTCAAACTGCAGACCGTTGAACGTCTGGGTGGCACTTGGGGCGTTCAGCGATTGCCCGCCGAAGATCGGGAAATCCGCCGCAATCACTGAGTCCGGATAGACCACCGCATCCTGGCCACCGTCGCCAATCAGCTTGTCCGTCGCCGGACCCGCAGCCCCATCACCCTCGAACGAAAGCCACACGTTGACGCCGAACGCGCCGCCAGGACTCCCGACCATCAGCCCGGCCGCCACGACACAACCCAATAAGGTCCCTGTGCGCTTCATGATTCACCTCCGAGAAAACAATGATCCCTGAAAACGACGTTCCGACTCCTGCCTTGGAGGAATGGCACACCACCGGCATCCGCCGGGCGCGAAACCACTGTGGCTCACGGCCTGTAAAATGGGTCGCCCACGCTGATCCGGTAGTACCACGATTCCCAGCCCGACCCGTAAGGGGCACCCATGATCGCCTTGATCACCGGCTGTTCCGTGGATGCACGCTCGACACCAAACTTCTTCATGTACCACTGGCAAATGTAGTCGGCGGGGTCCTTCGCCCCCCCCGGTCGGGCTGGCGGCCGAACCTGCTCGACATGACCGTCCACGAACACCGCACTCGAGCCGCGTGGATGCATCTGCAATGCCGACCGCGGTCTCGCCCGCTCCCCAATCCGGTCCTCCCCGTAAACCGGAAGGTGCCCGGCATGCCAGACGTCAAACGCGGTGGGCTCATGGCTCCTGCGGGCCGCGGCCAGGTCCGGGTTCTCCAGTTCCGATGCGCCGTCCATGATGTAAATCACTCGCGACGGCTGTTTCCACAGGTCGATCCTGGAAACACCCTCAACTTCTATCCACATCCCCCCCACGGGATCCGGGATTCCGGCACGCGTCAGGGGACCACGGTGATCCAGACCGTTGATCGCATAATCCAAGAACCGATCATCAGGGTGCGTTATGGTGCGCTCCGGACACTGAAAAACCTCGTACTTCTCCACCAGTTCAGTGATGTAGGCGCCGTCCCGGGCTCGCTTGTCACCCATCAGACGTGCAACGTGGTTCACCCAGTTGTACAGGTTCGCGCCCACCGGTACGTTGTAGGTGCCAAAGGCCCGCAGAATACGGCTCCTGTGTTCGGCGACAAACACGTTGGCCGCCACGCCGAACTGTCGCTCATGGGTCTGGCACTTGACCGTGCGGCCCTGGGCCCTGACCCGGTTCAGCGAGGGAATGAGAATCGCCAGGAGCACCGCAATGATGGCGACCACGACCAGGACTTCAATCAGAGTAAAAGCGCGGGCCGCACGAAGACGCAAGAACGAACCCATCATTGGTCCTCCTTCGCGACTGCCTCCCACCAAACGCACCCCCCGCGGAATCAGGCCGCGGAACGGCAGCTCCACCAGCTCCTCAGAGCGTGGGCGACACTTTCCCAGAGTGATGATCAGCTGACGCAAGCCCGCTCGGCAGAAAGCCATCAGGGCTCGCTGTGCGACAAGAACCTCGTAGCGTAGCCTGCGGATTCTCATCCCGGCACCGCCTTCGCAGCGCTCGCGACTCCTGCTCGAGAGATGATGGAGCAATGGCGCGAAGGATCCGGAAACGTGCCCAAAGGACGTTGACCACCGCCCCTCACGGCACGCCAAGTCTGGACCCCGTGCAAAACGCACACGCCGCTATGTGGACATTGTGCCTCATCCTAGCGACAGGTTCTGACGCCGTCAATCACCATGGACAAAGTGCCGACGCGCCCCCGGTTCCCTGCTCCCCAGGCGTCTGCAAAGTCGCTCAGATACGGCGTTTGCAGACGCCACTACTTCGTATTGGGTCAGGTCAATACCCTTCCCGGCTGGGCAGGGCGGGCACCAGACTGCCTGCTTGGCTGTGCCCGGAGAAGGAATGAGCCGGCGTCGTCGGGACCTCGCCCCGAGCCGGAGGCGATTCGACGACGCCCCGCACAACCTCTTCGCCGACAGCAAATCGGTAGCCCCCGAGCAGCTGTCTCGGAGCTACCCATCCGCCGCCTGAAATACGTGAAGTCGGGCCCGCCGCACCGTGCTCGGTCACAGATGGCGCCGCCCGGACCGCGACTCACCTGCCGACCGCTTCAACGACCCGACTCACGGCCGCCGACACCCGCTCCTCCACATCCTTCGCCCAGCGGGTGGCGGGGTGCCCGTACTCCTCGAGGCTGGTGGCCTCATAGCCTCCCTCCTCCCAGACCCGCCGCGAGGGGATGTATCCCATGGTGTCGTTCGCGTATGCCGTGACCCACGTGCCCTTCCCGTACGTACCCTTGAAGCGAAGCCCGTAGTCCACCACCACCTCGCCGCCGAGAATGATCCACAACTGCTCCCCGCCGAGCTGCCACGCCTCGACAGGATACGGATACCCCTTCGCAAACGACTTGCCCGCCCGCACCTGCCCGAGCATCGCCTTCGCCCAGCGGCCAAAGAGCCCCTCCTTCTTCGCAGTGGCCTCCAGCTCCGCCACCGTGGGGTGCCTCTCATAATCCAGCGTCACGAACTCGAAGGCGGTCCGCAGAGTGGGATCGACCGCCCGCATCGGATGGCGGAGGACGTCCTCCACGCCGGCGGCGAGCATATTGCCGTACTTCTCACACAACGCCACCGACCGCCGAGGCAGCGGATTCTGGTCGGCCCCGCAGCCCGCCCAGAACATCGCCATGGCCTCCGGATGATGCTTCTCCAGGGCAAGCTGGGCAAAGCCGGGATAGTCGCCAGACCACCGATACGTATCGAGGACCGTGGCATGGCAGGCGTAACCGAACAGAACCGCCCGCAACTGGCCGTCCTCGCCGCGGACCGCCAGCACGGGCAGACTGTGATCATTCGGCCCCTTCAAGACCGCACCCTGCTCCAGCAGCCTCGGCACGTCCGCCTCGCGATTGTTGCGGCGGTTCACCGCAAAAGCCGCAGTGCCCTCGCCGGCCCAGAGAGCCGCCGGCGCCCTGCGATCCAGGGCCTCACCGATCGCCCGGACAATCGTGCCTTCAATCTCCTGGGAGTACGTGTCGATCAGGGCCGCCTGCTCCTCATCAAGGGGGTAGCAGGCCATGAGCGATTCGCGAATCACCGGACCCGTGTGCGTGTGCGTGCAGGTGATGGCAACCTGGGATCGTTCGAGACCGTAACGCCGCTGAATCTGCGCGTACATGGCCTCGTACATGACCTTGGAGAACGCGCAAACGTCCGCCGTCACAATCACCGCACGCCGCCCCGAGCCATCCTCGATCGCCAGGGCCTTCGCCCATAGGGGGTGCAACGTCCCCTCAGCCGGGTGCTTGCGGCTGGCGTAGCCAGCCAGCCATATCGGTTGCCGCGGCGTGATATTGACCTTGGCCGTGCCAACCTTCCAGCCCTCGGCGAGGGCTTGCCCAACGCCGCCGGCGAACGCGGCGACCAGTAAAAGCTGAACCGGACCTCGTCGCATCGGGTGCTATTCTACCTCCTCCCTCGGAACATTGGGAGTGGCAGGCCCAAGAATCAAGGGCGAGCCCCCAACGCGAAAGTGATTCATCGCCGGGCGCGCTCCGCGAGGACCGCGTTCGGAGAAGGCACCTGCGGCATCATCCCGGCGCAAATCCGCCCCCGGGCAGCACGGCGCAGCCCGGGTCCATGGGGCACCCAGTGACGTTCCACCCGCCCCCGGGAACGGAATAGGACTCCTCTGTCAGTGGGCCGGCGCGCGAAGAGTCTCTCGACGTGTGAAGCAGATTCGGTCGTGCAGGGCCTGTGAAGCTGGCGTCGCAACGTCAGGTCGGCCGAGACGACCGCCGGTCGCATGGAACCACCGCGAGTCAATCCCCATTGAGGTCAGAGACGAAACCGCTATCATGTCAACTTGAAATCACTGGCAACCAGGAGTCGACCCGGATGCCGGACGGCATCACCCATCACCACCTCAGCCAGCATGCCGGGAAGGGGGCTGTCAGAACGGCGCTCATCCCAAGGTGCCTCCGAGTCGCCCTGCTGATCCGCCGCCATATCACCGCCCGCCGTCTCGCGCCCGGGACCGGCGAGTCGGCGTATTTGAGGGACACCGTTACTCTGTGGAGGATTCCCAATGAGAACAGCGAGAACAACGCGACGAACGTTCATCAAGCAGGCCGCGGTGGCCGGAGCGGTCGGTCCCCTGATCTTCACCGGCCAAGCCCACGCCGGAAACGACCGCAAACTGCGCCATGCGTCCATCGGGGTGGGTAGACGAGGTGCCGAGGACTTGGCCGCGCTCACAAGCCACCCCGGCATCGAGATCGTAGCTCTTTGCGATGTCGACCGGAACTACCTGGAAGAGGCGGCCAAGCTCTACCCCAAGGCAAGACGGTACCGCGATTGGCGGGAAATGCTGGAAAAAGAACGTGACCGGATTGACTCCATCAACGCTACGGTCCCCAACCACATGCACGCGCCAATCTCGATGACGGCAATGCAAATGGGCAAGCACGTCTACTGCCAGAAACCCCTGACGCACAGCATATACGAGTCGCGCCGGCTCGCCGAGGAGGCGGCCCGCAGGCCTGAGCTGGTGACCCAGATGGGCGTTCAGACTCATTCAAGCGGGGGATACCGTACCGCAGTGGCAATGATCCAGTTCGGGATCATCGGCAAGGTCAAGGAGGTGCACTCGTGGGATATCGTCAGGTATCATTACACCGGCGCCGTTACCAATCCCCCGATGCGACGCCGCCCCGATCACGTGGACACAGTCCCCGATTCGCTGGAGTGGAACCTCTGGCTGGGCGTGGCCCCCGAACGGCCTTACGTCAAGGACATCTACCACACCCGGTTCTGGCGCCGCTGGCATGATTTCGGCGGCGGTGCCCATGGCGATATGGGCGGCCACATGATGGACGTCGTATTCACCGCCTTGGAGCTGACTTCACCGATGTGGGTCATGAGCCACCGAAGCCCCCCCTACGAGGAAACCTTCGCCCCCAACAACAAGGTGCAATACCACTTCCCCGGGACAAAATACACCACCGGCGATATCGACTACTACTGGTACGATACGGGCCCTGTCGATGCCAAGAGCAGCTGGCCAATTGACCAGAGCAAGGAACTCCCCGAAGACGGTTCGATGTTGGTGGGTGAAAAGGGTTACATGTTCCTGCCGCATTCCGGCTCGCCCCAGCTTCTGCCCGGGAATGAACTGAAGGGCCCTGCCGAACAGTTCAATAAACAGGTCGGCCCGGTCAAGGGACGCGAGGTCGATCACTATCACCAGTTCATCGATGCCTGCCTGGGCAAGGGAAAAACCACGACGCCGTTCACCTACTCCGGCCTCCTGACCGAGAGCGTGCTGATGGGCACGGTGGTCAACCGTTTCCCGATGGAGAAACTGATCTGGGACGCCAAGGGGCTGCAGTTCACCAACAAGCCGGAGGCTAACAAGTACCTTCGCCGCGCCTACCGCGATGGCTGGCATGTGAATGGACTCGGCTGAGTCCTGTCCCGAAACCCCGCGACTGCTGAGGAGAGATTCAGCATGAGAACGTTTGCATCCGTGGTCGTCCTGTCGGTCTGCTTCGGCTGCACGGCAGAGTCGCCCAGTGCGGCCAGCCGGCCGGCCGACAAACCAACACCCTCGATCGTTTTCCTGGTCAGCGAGGACCCCAGCAACTACAAGGCCCATGAGACCATCCCCCGTTTTGCCGACGTCCTCCAGAAGGAGTGCGGATTCAAGTGCACGGTGATCCGGGGCGAGGGTGAACCACAGGCATTCCGGTTCCCCGGCCTGGAGGCTATTCGAGAGGCTGACCTGGTCGTCATCTTCTTCCGTCGCCGAGCTCTGCCCTCGGAGCAACTCGCGTGGATACGATCCCATCTGGAGGCGGGCCGGCCGCTGATCGGGATCCGCACGGCCAACCACGCGTTCTCCGTGCAAGGGGATGTGGCCGCAGGTCATGACAAATGGTGGGAGTTCGTCCCGCAAGTGCTGGGCTGCGAAAACCGCGGCTACGGGCCGGAGGCTTCCGGTACCGAGGTGACCGTGGTATCCGACGCGACCCGACACCCCGTTCTCAAGGACGTCAGGCCGGACAGGTGGCACGCGGATGGTTCACTGTACCTGGTGAAGCCGTTGGGCGATCCGCACGCCACCGTGCTGCTGACGGGATCGGCCGCAGACAAGACCGAGCCCGTCGCTTGGACCCGGATGTGCGGCTCCAGCCGGGTGTTCTACACCTCGCTGGGCTTCCCCACCGACTTCGAGCAGCCGCCGTTTCGCCGACTCCTGGTCAACGCCGTGCACTGGGCCCTGAAGCGACCGGCACCGTGAGCGTGCTCCGCTCGCATACTGAAGCCCGATCGCGGGCGGCACCCGCTGCGCCGCCAAACTGATCTATGCGGCCGTCCAAACACGCGGTTTTCACCGCCCACTGGCCGTGATAGACTTCCGGAAAGCGTGAAATGGTCGCCGTGACGCCGTTCGATCGTTGCGGGCAATTCATGGGGATCTGTGTGACACTGTCAGACGGGAGGGCATGGTGTTGAAGACCAGCTGCACTCGCGCACCGCGGTTGGCTCAGGTCGGACGTTGGCTCCTGCTCGCTGCTGCTTTCGTCATCCCCGCAGCCAATGCCGAGGACAGCCCCGCCGGCAAGGCCCTGACGATGGAATACCACAACCCGGTTTGGGACGGCTACCTGGCCGACCCGCAGGTGATCAAGACGCGAGGCGAGTACTACGCTTACGGAACCGGAAAGGAACTGGGCGGCAAACAGTTCCCGGTGTTGCATTCCAAGGACTTTGCCCGATGGGAGTTCGTCGGCAATGCCATGGAAACGGTGGCGGCCCCCAAGATAAAGGACTACTGGGCGCCGGAAGTCGCCGAACGCGGAGGCCGGTATTTCCTCTACTACGCCGGCGACGGAAAAATGCGAGTCGCTGTCTCCGAAAACCCGACCGGTCCGTTTAAGGACACGGGCAGAATCCTCTTCCCCGACGAACCGTTTACGATCGACGGAAATCCCTTCCGGGATCCCCAATCCGGGAAATGGTACCTGTTCTTCGCCAAGGACTTCCTCGATGAACGCGTCGGCACCGCGTTGGCCGTCGCCCAACTCGAGGACGACATGATCTCAACCACCGGCCCGATCAAGACGGTGCTGCGGGCCGTCGCGGATTGGCAAATCTACGAGCGCCATCGCAAGATGTACGGCCGGGTGTTCGACTGGCACACGGTTGAAGGCCCGGCCGTGCTCTTCCATGACCGGCGGTACTACTGCTTCTACTCCGGTGGAAACTGGCAAACGCCTGGCTATGGCGTCGGCTTCGCGATTTCCGACTCCGTGACGGGACCGTTCCGGGATGCCGCGGACCTCCATGGCCCGGCCGTGCTCAAGAGCATCCCCGGTAACTTGATCGGCCCGGGGCACAACGGCGTGATTCTCGGGCCGGACAACAAGACCTGGTTCATCGTCTACCACTCCTGGAATGCCGAACGCAGCAAACGGCAGATGTGCCTTGACCCGCTGGAATGGACGCTGGAAGGGCCCAGGGCCTACCAGCCCTCGCGCGGAGCCAAG
Organism: Planctomycetota bacterium; assembly: GCA_022711465.1. Lineage (GTDB taxonomy): Bacteria > Planctomycetota > Phycisphaerae > UBA1845 > PWPN01 > JAGNEZ01. Next base: position 15,753 of record JAKLEZ010000021.1, read on the forward strand.
CGGGTTACATTGCCCCTGACTTCCAGACCAGCGCCTGCCGGTGTGCTGCCGACCAGGTAGGAGTCACTGCCGTCGCCTGCTTGAACGTCGCCCCTTCGTTCGGCTGCCAACGCAGGCAGGCTCAGTCCTAGCGCCTGCTCGCTCACCTGGAAGGTGGACATGTGGCACTCTTCCCGCCAATGTTGTTGCGGATGACGGTCATGTCCAACGTGTTGATCCGTCCGTCACCGGGCAGACCCCGGACCAAGCACCCGGAAAACCCTCGGGGCAGCGCAAACCCGGCTACCGCGAAGCCTTCACCTCCACGGCGTAGACATGGGTCGCCCCGTGCATGTTCGACCGGAAAACGATCCACCGGCCATCGGGTGTGAAACTGACGTTCGGCTCCAACGCATAGTCGTGCTTGGCCAGATCCACCAGCCGCTCAGCCTGGAGCTCGCCGTCCTTGGGCGTCAACAGGTAGATCCACTGACCATGCCCCGGGGCGGCAACGCTCCTGGGACCCCCACCATCGCCTGCGAACAACCGGCCGTCCGGAGAAACGTTGTAGTGCACCGACCAGTGCTCGCGCCCTACCTTGTGCCGGATCTGTTCGCCGGTCGCCAGCACCAGGCCGGCCAGCCAGAAAACCCGCGAACGCGGCGTCTGCAGGTCGTACCAGATGATCTTGCCGTCGGGACTGAAAAACTCGTGTCCCGCAATCTCCATGTCCATCGCACGGGTGTGGATCTTCCTCAGACCGGCGCCGTCGGTGCGAATGGTCCAGATGCGATCCACCTTGTGCCAGGGCCCTTCGTGGCAGAACATCATCAGCCCCGGGTCCGTCGGCGAGAACTGCACGTGGTTGAGCCAGTCGTTGCTGGGGTGGAAGGTCTTCAACTCGCCCGTTCGAGTGTCCATCGTGTACAGACGCATCGGCACGCGGGCGGCCCAGCGCGCCTCCAGACTGCTCCTCGGCCCCGCAGGCCGCGTCCCCGCCGGCCTCGTGTCCACAGGCTTGGCCCCGGCTTCCGTGCAACTGCCGGCCAGCAGCGTCTCGTCGCTGTTGACCGCTAAACCCGAGCCGGGTCGTAGCCCCACCGGAAATCGGGCAATCTGCCGCGTCGCACGGGTGTCGAGATGCGTGGCATACACGCCCCCGCCGCGCAGGTAATACACCTGCCGGCTCTTCCGGCCAACGACAACCTGGCTCACACGCCCCTCCACCACCGGCTCAATCCGAAGCGTCTGAAGGTCGATCGCGGCCAGCCCTCCAGGCACCGAAACCACCAGCTTGTCTCCCGAAGCCGTGTAGCCGTTCTGGTGAAAATAGAGACTCGCGGTGCCCGGTTCACGCGAGAGGCGAATCACCCGGTGGCCCGTGGAGGGCTCCATCCACTCGCTCGGCGGCTCATCCGCGGCCCAAGCCGGAAAACCCATCCCCGCCAGAATCAAAAGCACGTTCCATGATCGCTCTGGCGTCACTCCCATGTTCGGCCCATCCTCTGAAGTCGGCCCGGCCCTGTCCGATACCAGCCCGCCCAAAGCCTTCTACATCCAGGAGTCCAACCGCTCGCAACGCACGTCCCATCGACCGTTGCTGGGAAATCCTGGCCCCGGCTGGCCCAAACGGCCCTCCCAGCCGGCGGCCATCATCGCAACCGCGGCCAGCAAGCCCCCGTTCCCGGGCAGGTACGCGGTCAGGCCGGGACGCTGATAATTGTGACCGTTGGGATGATAGCGGTTCTTGGCCGCATCCATCAGCAGGACTCCAACCGCGAGCTCGGGTTCCCCGGCACGGGCGGCGGCCATGGCCGCCAGGGGAAAATCCCAGCCCCAGCAACGCTCCCACCGCCAGACTTCTAAAACCCTCTTAAGGGTCGAGCGCATGATCACCGCATCCACCCCGTCCCCGGGCAGCATACCGCAAATACCCAGCAGGGCCGGATGCTCCCAGTTCCATGTCGTGTACGTGTCAACCATCCCTTCCTGCATCAGGTACCGCCCGTCCTGAACCGGAAGGGGGGCAAGCCCCGCAAGTACGGCGTCCCAACCCGGCTCGCGACCCAACCCGAGTCGCTCCCGCCACGCCTGGGCTACCCGCAGACCAAACCGCCAGTAGGCCAGTTCGAACGTGGGGTTCCGCGTTCTGAGCGGGTCGGTGTTCTCGCTGACCGTCTTCAGCGGCGGACCCAGGGAATACCACCCGTGACTGGAGTCCCGAACCGCGAATGAGGCCATGAACTCAGCACTCTCAAAGACGACCTCCCGCCATTGCTCCAGCGTCTGTCGCGTCGGACGCTGACGATGGCACAGTTCTGCATAGAAGATCGGGTGCGGCTGCTGCCAGATCAGCAACGGCCCCACCCCCGAGGGCGAATCCTTGCCCGCAGGACCCACCATCTTCGGCCAGCGCGCTCCCCGATAACCCTGCCGCCGGGCAGTCTCCTTGGCCTCGGACAGAATCCGCCGGTAGTACCCCATGCTCCTCTCAAAACACGCGAAACGATTCCACGCCGCAAAGTGCACGCTGTGCCACCAGTGCATCTCCAGGTGAAACTTGCCGTACCAACTGTTGAACAGCAACCCCGTCTCCGCCGAGGGCAGGGAGCCGGCACAGTGCAGAGCCGTGTTGTATTGCGAGAGGACGATCCGCCTTTCGAGCTCCGGCGCCCGTGAGTCCGTGCAGCCGCCCAGGTCGATCGCCCCTCCCTCACTCCAGAACCGCTCCCAGTGGGCGGCACTGGCTTGCCGGGCCTGCGACACACGGGGTAGATCCTCGGTCCAGGCCCGGCCCCCAAACCAGCACACAAACTCCAGCCACCCCTCCGTCGCTCCGCTCAGCACATATTCGTGCTCGCCCCGCTCCTCCAGCCGCCCTTCCGACCACTCCAGCCGCACGAAGTACCGGTCACTGTCCAACGTCCGCCGGAAATCGGCACGGTGCCTCCCTCGGGTACACCGCGTCTGATGACGGTGCGGCACGGCCCAGTCCGCCATGTCCACCGCCGGCGAACCGTAGGGGAAGGCCAGCCGCACGCCTACGCGACCGGCAGCCAGCAAGGGAGACTCCACCCGTACGGCCAGCAGGTCATGCTCGGGGTGGCAGCAGCTCTGAACGTGAACCGGCCAACCCTCGAGCTCAAAGCGGCTGTCCAAAATGCCCGTCCACAGATCCAGCACCTGCCGGATCTCTTTCAGGTCGCCAACCCCCGCGTGCGATCCGTCCGCCTTCCTCAACTCGAAGCCGATCTCGCCCAGATGAAGCCGGTGAGGATTCTCTCGCAGCCAGTTGAACAGCGGCTCCTGGCCCTTGGCCTCGGTCAGGTAGCCCACCGGCCGTCCGTAGGTGTCGTACGCCTTGTAGCGAATGTCGGTCGGCCGCACGCCCGCCGGCAACGGCCCCGTGTGCCATCCCCAGTGAGCGACGGTGCAGAGCGGGAAATCCTTGCGGTACGCGTCGGGAAAGGTCTGCAGGCCAGTCACGTCGCTCGTGAAGGCAAACTCGCCGTTGCCCACGCTGAGGGCCGAAAAAGGATCAACCCGCTGAACCACAGGATTGTGTCGGCGAACCACGACCTGTCGATCCAGTCGATCCGGAATGGCACCCCACCGGCCGGCGGCGCGCCGTGGCCCCGCCAGCCACCCAGCCGCGGCCATGCTCGCGCCCAAGACCTCCCTGCGGGTCATACCCATGCCATTCGTCCCCTTCCCCCCGGCACGGCGCCGCTCCGGGAGTGAGCCCGCCCAACCCGGTACCCACCCCAATCAGCGACTCGGAACACTCACCGGGCCCCGTCTGCCGCCCCGCCCGCCAGATACACCGCGGCCTTGGGCTGCGGCAACGACTTGCCCGCCCGGACAAACGTCCAGCAGTTGTCCACCAGCGTGTCCCCCTCCACGTGCCGAAAACGATGCAGCTCCTTGTACGCGGCCGGAGCCTCTAAATGAAGGCGCCGAACCTCCTCGACCTGGCTGGCAGAACGCTGGTAACGCTCGAGCCAGGCATTGAGCGATTCCGTCGCTCGAATCTGCACGATCCGCACCACCACAAAGTCGGTACGCATCAGGGCAACCAGCAGTTCGTGCAGCGTCAGACAGCGTCGCCGCAGCGGCTGGCGGGTCTTGACGATCACTTTCCACCACTCCTCGTCGGCTTCGCCAAACGGAGTCATCTGCCCGACCAGCAGAATGCCGGTGGCGGCCAGCACCCGGCGGATCTCCCTCAGACACTGATCCAGATCCTCGACATAATGCAGACTCTGCCGGCATGCCACGGCATCGAAGAAACCGTCGAGAATCGGCAGTGCCTCGGCATCACCACCGCACGTCAGGATGCGGGAATCCCGGATCTGGGCCAGCATCTCTCGCGAGAGATCAACAGCGACGCATGGACCGAGCGACGGACACGCCGCCAACGCGGCCGCCAGCACCGCCCCCGTGCCGGCACCCACGTCCAGAATCCGCTGGCCCGCGGCCAGGCCCAGAAAGTCGAGCGTGACCGCCATGACCCCCGGATCATGGACCCACTCCGCCTGGTCATAGGATGCGGCCCGTTCCTTGAAGTGCTGAATGAGATCAAGCATCGGAGAATGCACCCTGACGAGTCGGATTCGTCTCGCTCATCGCTTCGCAGGATGCTTGAAGTCTATCGGCGCTCAGTGACACGGGCAAGCGAGGCAACACCACCAAATGGAAAACGAGAACATCAGACTCGATGACCGCCCTCTCGTCAGCTCGGCGCGGTCTCCGCGGCGGTCGTGACCGTCGTCGGGCGGCCGAAACGCTGCAGAATCTCACCCAGGATGGTCTGTTCCAGGGTCTCATCACGCCCCAGCGGAATCCACTGCATCTGCTGACTGGGCCGAACCATCTGCCCCGACATGGTCGGCGCTTCGGCACTGTAGAGCCGCAGGGCCGCCGCCGGGTTGTCGATCTGCCGCTCTTCCAGCCGCAGGCGGAACCGCTCAACCTTCACGTCGATGCTGTATTCGCCCTGCGAATCCACCGGGGTGATCTGGACCGTGGCCTTCCTTTGAATGGTCTGCAGATTCGCCTCGGTCCAGTAGTACGCCGGCCTCGGTTGCTGGCGCCAGAACTCCAAGCCCTGGGCGCTGGTCTCCGGGTGGGTGCTCAGAACCCCGCTCGCCCGGTCCTCCCGGTCGATCTGGAACCAGTGGTGACGCAACGCCTCGCTGGCCGTCTGCCAAAGCGATTCAAAGTCCTCCTTCTGCGAAACGGATACTCGCTCGAAGGTCGGCCCGATGGGCTGCGGCGGGGCTTGGCAGCCGAAGCAGGCGCCCAGGATAAGGCACAAGGCCCGCAGCCCCGCAGACCGGATCACTCTCATGTGCGAACTCCCCAACTCAGTCACCGTCGCAACGTCTCAACCCTGCGCGTCACCAGCACCGCTCACGCCTTGGGCGTGTACCGGGTCTCCTTGACCTCGATGCGACCCGTCTTGACCTCCAGCGTCGCCTTGCCCTTCTTGACCACCACCGTACCATAGCCGGTCGCGGTCGCCACAAAGGCCCGGAAGTCGCCCCGGATGCTCGGCTCGATGTACAGCACCTTCTCCACCGCGTCATAACGCACGCCGGTCAGCCCCTGCAACAGACCGTAGCTCGACATCGCCCGGGCATACCAGTGCCCGCACTCGTATTCATTGAACGGGTTGCGAACCCGCCCGTCGTAACGGTCGCGGGCGATGCGAACGACGTCGAGCCCCTCTTCAACCAGCCCCACCATCATCATGTGCGAGGCCGCTTGGTACTCAATGCCCGTCCAGACCTCGTTGCTGTAAACAAACGGCAGACTCAATGCCCCACCCTTCGGCCAGGTGCATAGCAGCAGACCGCCGTCAGTGCCCGCCGCGAAAGTCGGACGCTGCGGATTGGCGTGCTCCACCAGACTGCGCTTCAGGTTGTAGCGGTGCACGGCCTTCAGGTGGCTGGCAACCTTCTTGCGGTCCAGGATCTCGCCCACATGGCAGGCCATCGCGATCCAGGCCCCGAGAACGCCGTCCGACAGGCATCCCGTGCCGTACTGGTACTTCGGCCCTTCCTTTTTCAGCAGCTCGAGGGCCTCCGGCGTGTAGCCGCCCTGCATCGTCTGAACTTCCAGCGGGCTCTTGGCCTTCAGGCCCTCCCATTGGACCTTCTGAATGAAGTACTCGCCGTTGAACAGCTCCGTCTCGGTAACCTTCACGCCTTTCTCAAACAGCTCGGCGTAAAGCTTGTTCTCCTCGCCCAGCGCCTTGCCCATCTTGATCACCGCCGCCAGCGCCCCTAGATAGAAGCTGGTACACATGCCGTCCGGGCCCCAGAACTCGATGTCGTAGGTGTTGTGGTGCGGCTCCTCGAGAATCCCTTTGCGGCCCGGGTCCCAGGTGGCAATACAGTAGTCCAGACTGGACTTGACCTTCGGCCACAGCTTGCCCAGCCAGTCGGTGTCGCCGCCGACTCGCCACTCCCGGTAGACCTTCATGATCCCGCCCAGCTGGCCGTCGGACGCGGCGTGAAAACCGTGTTCGGGCTGGCGGATGGGCAGCGAGACGCGGAAGGTCTGGTGCCCGGTGCTCGCCTGGGTCACGTTGAACTCGGTCTCACGCAGCGTCCGCTCGAGCGCCGGGAACAGGTGCGGCAGAGCCTGGGCATAGTTCCACACGTGCGTGCAGGATCCGTGACAGCAGCCTTTGTTGTCGCCGCAGCCCTCCCAGGCCCATAAACGCCCGTCCGTCTGGCGCAGCACGGTCGGCGACTTGAGAATGGTCAGATTGGCAGCGACCGCCTCGATGACCTCCGCAGGCAGCGTCGAGTCATAGAAACACTCACTGAACTGGGCACTCCTCTGGCGGAGCGAGTCGTAGTTCTCCCGCCAGTACCTGGCCACGGCCTCGACGTTCGCAAACCGCCCGGAATACCAGGGGGAATACGTCAGCTTGGCAGCCGACTTCTCCTCCTCCGGGGTGTTCTTGCCGATCCGCAGGTTGCTCCTGCCGGAGTACCAGCTGAACTCCAGCACGATCGTCTTGTCCTTGCCGGCAGCCACAGTGAAGGGCACAAACAGGCTGGCACCGGGCGCCGGATCACCTTCCTTCGGCGCCGGCCGATCGTAACAGGCCCCTTCCTCGATGTCCTTCCAGCAGATCGTGTACGGGTCGAACCAGCCACCCCGGAACCAGGCAAGGTTGACCTTCACCGCCGGATCCGTCACCGCGGCGCAGAAGGCCGAGCCCGCCCATGGCTCCTCGTCGCTGCCTTCCTGGTAAACGGTGAAACCCCCTTGGGCCGCTTTCGTGCCCCGGGCGAGCTTGTTATCGCTCGCCAGGAAGTTCTTGGCGTTGAACGAGAACACCGCCTCGATCACCCGCTTCGTCGGATTCCTGAACCGATACTCCAGACCGGCTACCGGCAAACTCGAGTTGTCCGCATCCCCGGGAATGAACGGGCTCCAGCCGGTGATCTCCACCCCCAGCGGTACCTCGTCGTCCGTGAGCTCGATCTTCGCAAACGGAAACCGCGCCAGAAACGTCGCCGACCCGAATCTCGGCAGACCGTACGTCTTGCCCCCCAGCCCGTTGCCCGAGCCGGGTAAACCAAACAACTTCCACTTCGCCAGCGGTCCCTCCAGCACCCGAGCGGTGTTCGGCTGATCCTTCACGCAGACGGCCGCGAACATGAACGGATCATTGAACACCTCCGGCTGGTTACGCAGCGATACGTGCGAAAAGCCGCCCGCACCCTCCAGACAAACCATGCCCCCACCCATCCCACCCATCGGGAAGGCCACGCGGTCAAGATGCTCGCCGGTATAGACACTGTTGTACCGGTGCCCCCCCGTGACCTGGGCAAACAGCCCCGCCGCCCGATCCTGAGCCGCCCGACCACCCGCGGCTCCACCACTGTCCTCGCAGCCCGCCGTCCCCGAGGCTCCGATCGCCCCCGCCGTGGCTACGGATTTCTTCAGAAAATCGCGACGAGGTATCGACGATTGGCTCGACCGACCCTTGGGCATGCGCAACTCCTTCACTGCAAGTAAGTTCCACCGGGCCGACCCTCCCGGATACCGGGCATGATAAACCATATCGGACCACCCGTCACGCCACCCCATTGGCCCAGCCGTGATTTGAATTCGACATTCCCCTCAGGAAGTTGACATCGGACGGCCGCGACCGGGGCCATTCCCGACACGGCCGGTCGCAAGGGAGCACGATGGTCGGACGAACACGAAGGCAGGCCAAGGTGGGTGGGTCGCTGACCGCGGCCATAGCAGCCTTCTGCCTGGGATTGGCCGCCCTGGGAGCCTTTAGGGAATGGGCTCCCGGCGGCTCACCAGGCCCCGCCCTGGCCCGGGCGGCCACGCCCCGTACGGCAGCCAACGTCGCCTCCACCCCGCCCGCCAGTACCACCCGTCCACGCCCCCGACACAACGGCCTGCCCGATCCCTTCACCTTGGTATTCCTCGGAACAGCCGGCCTCATGGTCCTCAAAATGAACCGCATGGCCCATCGCCGACCCTCCAAACCCACCACCTGACGTTAATTCACCGGACATCTTGACCAAAGCAAGTAGATGCTCCCCCCGGGCAGCACGCCTGCCGTGGAACAAGAGCGATGGCCAGTATGGGCTCAACGAAGAACTCAAGACCGTTTGCCAGTCGGCGACCTTCTGCCAACGCCTGGACTTGGCCATCAATGTCCACGCCTCCGCCATCAAGGAGACGATCGAGCTCCGGCCTCGGCCACAGCCGTGACCGACACCAGGCCACCCGCACCTCTTCCTCCCTTGCCTCGCCCCGACCGGCTCAACAACCCTCCGCGGTACACACGCCACGTTCTTGAACCGGGATCGCCATGCTCGTGCAGCAGCCCCGCGACGCTGAACAAGCGTGCCTCCCGCAATGACAGCGCCCCGAAAGTGAGGCGCAAGGGCCCTGCCCGCAACGACGGTACACCCATCCGTCTTGCTTCGATGGTACCCAACCGGAGAACGCCGGCTTGTGCCCGAAACACTATAAATCTATACTAGAAATCAACTTACAATTGATCGACGCGGTGTCTCATTGGCTTCGTTTGGCGCCGGGCATTTCAGCCCACACCCCAACGACCACCGCCGCCTCACCTCGCCCCGACCATCAGCACCGACGCTGGAGCGATTGGCCCGCCAGGGTCCGAAACCGGTCACGGCTCGGCTCTGCCCGGGGTCCCCAGAACGGCCGTGCTCGCCCGCCAATGCACCGGGTCGCCCCACGTCGACAGATCGCCCTCCGCGTCCCGGATGCACAGCGAGTAACCCAGCCCGTCCGTCGAAGGATACCAGTTCTCGCTGAAGATGAAATCGTGGATCACTTGGCCGACCGCATCGCAAAGCCGCACCGCGTCGCTGCTGTTCTTGAGCTTCCCGGTGTACTGACCGGCCACCGTGGCGGTGGCTCCGTAACGCTCCGCGAAGGCGGCCAGGTTCTCAACCACGACAATGAACCCGCCCGGCCCCAGGGTCAGACTTGGGAACACAAACTCGATCCCGCCACTTAGGGCGACTCCTTCTAACTGGAGGGCTAAGGTTCCTATGTTCTGGATCTCGAGATACTCGTATTCGTCTTCATCGAACGAGCCGCCGGCGGGCGGATGGTACATGATCTCCGTGATCCGAATCGTCGGCAGACCCGCCGGAGCGAACAGGGCTTCGTTCACGGCGCTCCACGTGGCCCCGGACAGTGTCCGGGCCTTCACCCGCACCGTGCCCGTCAGCGAGACCGGGCCAGTGTAGATCATCGCCTCCCCGTTGGCCTCGCCACCGGGTAGACGCGGATCGGTACCGTCCCGCGTGAACCAGATGTCCCCCGGTCCGGTCATCGTCAGCTGGAAACCGGGCGAGTAAGCCCCGCCATGCTGGCTGAACACCGGCGGGCTCAAGGTCGGATACAGCCCCCGGCTCTCCAGGGCCTGCTTCATGACATTCCACCGGGCCGGAAAGTAGGTGTTCACCAGCCGGTTCTGCTCGGTGAGCCACTCCACGTCCCGGGTGTACGGCTGGGTTGGTCGGGCAATGTCGCCCCAGCGCGCGGACTCCATGATCACCGCCGACTGGATGCTGTTGCTTCGCTCCTTGTAGTAGGCGGCGGGACGGTTGCGCTCCGGATGGTCCGGCGTCCAGACCGGATTGGCCGGATCAATGGACAACACCCCGCCATTGAACATGTGCCGATGAACGTGATCCGCAAACCGCAGCCGGTACTCGGCGTTCGCCATCAGCCTCTGGTGAAGGTGGGTGGGACCGAGCGCGCCGGAGTCATCCGCGTCCATCTTGCCAACGTAGCTGACACTGTCTTCGATGACGTGTTCGGCATCCCAGCTGAGGTATCGGAACAGCCCCCCCGGTTGCCGACTGCGGCAGACATACCAGTTCTGGTGGGCCCAGTCGCTGTTGCCGGCGTAGAAGTTGAGCAACATGTAATCGATGAACCAGTCAAGATCGAGGTACTGCTGCTGCAGGGTTTCATACCTGGCGCTGTCCGCCAGGCCGGAGTCGGCCAGAGTCATCATCGCCCGGTAGGCCGTGTTGTCGCCGTTGACGATGGTGTAGTACTGGTGTTTGAGGACGTCGTAGTCCTCCGGCGAGCCGCCGAAGTAGTCGGCGCCGAAGTCCTCGTCGGGCTTCTCGTGGAGCTCGTAGACGCCCCAGTACAGGCCGTTGATATACAGGTGGACGAAGATGTTGTGTGGACCGACCGTGCCCATCGCGGTCTGCATGTTGGCCATCCAGGCATCGCGGGCGTAATCGCCCCTCCGGCGCTGGCTGGAGTCCGACGAATGCACCCAGCTGTTGTTCATGTGCGCGTCCAGCACCAGGGTGTTGAACTCCTGAACCCGCGAGTCCGCGTACAGCGGGAACCGCAGCTTCGGCGGCCCGTAGTTGTCCTTGAACAGCAGCCGCATCGACTGCTTCATGCATTTCCACAACGTGGGGCTGTAGTTGGCAGTGCTGGTGCCGCCCTGGATGCGGACGCCACAATCAGCCTGGAAACCCACCCGCCCGTCCGGATAGATCAGTTCCGCGGAGACCGGGCGCTCCCAGGCAAGGCCTTCGTCCAACTTGTTCGAGTAGATGCCAACCCTCGGGTCAAACCAGTCCGAGGTGGGCATCACCAGCGACATCGAGGGCAGGGCGGTCAGAGCAGCCATCAGCTCGCCGCTGTAACGGGAGTCGGTGACCACCCGCGGATCCATCTGGTAGTCGGCGGGAACCCAGGTATCGCTCGCGCCGGCAACGGGCAAGGACGGGTCGTTGCCCCAGTGGTCGGGGAATCCCGCCGGGAGGGCGGGTTGCTGAATCACCGCACTGGGAAAGAGGTAGGTGTGGGTGTCAGTGTTGGTCGGCAGATGATCGGCCTTGAACGCCGCGGCCCGCAGAGTCGTGGTGGTGCCGATCGCAACCGGACCGGCATACACCGTCCCGGTCGTCTCGCTTACCGGGCTGCCGTCCGTGGTGTAGCGGATCGTGGCCCCGGGCGTCTCCGTGGTGATCTGGACCGCGACCGGAGTATCGTAGAAGCCGCGATTGATGTCGAACTTGGTGTCGGCCACGTAGCCCGCGTAACCCGACCCGTTCATGGCCTTCGGGCTCGCCGGCGAGAAGTACCGGAACTCACCCGCCTGGTACTCGCCCTCACTGGCACCCTGCACCCACAGCTCGGGCATGAAGATCAGGTCCGAACTCAGGTCCAGGTCGCTCGAGCTGTAGTTCATGCCATGGACGGCCAGCACGTTCTGGCCCGCCCGGAGGGCGCCGGCCAGCGCGGTGATGTCGAACTCGTCGTAGATGCCGGGCAGCGCGGCGTGTGAGCTCTTGGCCCTCGAGTTGAACGTCAGCGTGTCCGCCGCGTTCGACGTCTTCAGCAGGAAGGTGCCGTTCAGGTAGACCGCGAACGCGTCGTCGTACTTCATCTTGAGGGTCAGCTTGGTCACCGTGAGAGGATGGTCCACCGTGAAGGGGATGCGGATGTAGATGGTGAACTTGGACTGGTTGTAGATCAGCGGCTCGACGTCTCCGTCGGAGGCGATCAGCGGGTCGTAGGTGCCGGCGCTGTTGCGCTCGTACCCGATGCCGGTGTGGGCCTGCGTCCAGGCGCTTTCCGCCGGATAGTCCGTGGCTGTCCAGGCCAGGCCCAGGTTGGACGCGGGCACCAGGTAGCGGCAGGCGGCCCCCGGCCCGATCAGCTGGATGGCCGTCGGCAGCGTCTCGGCGCGCAAGCCGTACGAGGCCCGGGCCTTCTGCTTGGGGTACGCCGGGGCAAAGGCCGAGGCAACAACCAGGCCGTCCGGTTTGACCAGTGCAAGGTACTCGCCACTGGCATCGAGCTGGAAGTTGGTGTGCAGCTCGCCGTTGAGGCCGACTCGGTTCTGTCCCGACGCGAAGACGACCAGGTGCTTGAAAGCCTCGAGCTCTACCTCCGGAAACCGCCATTTGGTTGCAACGGCAGGATCGTCGGTGAGATACCAGCCCCCCAGGTTGACGGCGGAGGAGCCGGAGTTGTAGATTTCGATCCAGTCGGACCAGTCGCCGTGGTCATCGGGCAGGACACGGTTGTCCTCGGCCATGAACTCGCTGATGAACACGGCACTCGGTCCGATATCCAGGCCGAAGCAGTTCTGGAACAAGCCGAAATCGACCTGGTCCACGTCGCCGTCCTGGTCCAGATCGGCGAAGCCGCAGGAGGCGGCGGGTGGCCCCAACGCCGGACCGGTCACGCAGCCGACGAAAACGTCCAGGTCCGCCGCGTCAATCCTCTGGTCGCCGGTCGCCTCGCAGGCAGAACACGCCTCGCCCGATGCCAGGGCCGGATGTCCGCAGGCGACGCAAGCTCCAACCACGAGCAGTGATAGCCGGAAGCCGACACGGCCAGCCACCCTTAAATCCATCGACGTTGTCTCCGCGACAGTGGCCCCGCCGCCATCCAACTGCCGGACGGCGCCGCGCCCACACCTATTATACCCCCACCGCCGACCTGGTCGCCCACATACACCGGGTCGTCGCGGCCAGGACCCCGGCCCCTGGGATCATCACCCCGCCGCGCGCCTCCGCTCGTCCCGAACCGGCCGCGGCCGGATCAAGCCGGCACGACCGCCTGTCCGAATCGAGTGCGGCATGCCATCCGTTGGCCAAGGGCTCGGCCGAGGACCGGCCCCAGCCCCGCCCCCCCGTTGGAGGTACAGATCGCCTAAGGACGCTCGGCCACACAGTCCGGCCGAAACGCCTGGGACCAGACGATCGCCGGACCCGTGTAGCAGTTCATGAACGCCTGCAGGTCCACCGCGTCAATGTCGCCGTCTCCCGCAGCGTTCTCGCCGTCGCGGTCCAGGCAAGCGCATTCGGCGGGGGCGCTGAAGCCGCTGCCGCTGAAGCAGACCTGGAACTGCCCGAAATCGGCCTGGTCCACATCGCTGTCACCGTCCCGATCGGCAAACACGGCGCCGCAGACATCAACCGGCGTCTTGACCGCCAGTCCGCCACCCAACACGTCACCCACCAGCCGGAACACCTGCCGGTAACCCCGATTGAAGGAGGTGGTCTCATCACCCCGAGCGGCGAACAGCTGCAGGTAGGAGGAACCGGTCCCTTCCCGCTGGATGAGCTCGATCGGGTATTCGCCCGGCGCAGGGAAGGTCACGAGCACCGAGTGAACGGTGGCCCCGGCCAGCTGCGACTGGACACAGACCGGGCTCGATGGATCGCAGGCTCCCCCGATCTCCAGTTGGGTCCCGATCGTGAACTGGCAGTCGTCATCGTGGGCGACCACGAAGGTGTAAGACCCGGCCTCGGGAATCACCAGCACGCCGATGGACCGACTGACGAAGTTGTCGTCGTCCAGGGTGTTGACCGCCGGATCATCGGTCGGCCAAGGCACCTTGGGCCAGTCACGCCATCCGCCGCCGCTTCCGTTGCCGCCGCCGCCGGCGCCCGGATCGCCCATGCTGATCGCGTAGTACCGACCCTGGGCATCCCCGACCACGGCCGGACCCTGCAGAAGGGTGATGGCCTCGGCCAGACTGGCGGTCGTGCCGGGCCGGTAGAAGACCTTGAACGTGCCCTGCCCGGTCAGATCGACGTTGTCGTACAGCAGGTAGTAGGGCTGCACGGTGGCGTCCTGTGCGCCCAGGGTAGGTCCGGTGCCGTCGTCATTCCACACGCCGCCGGCGTAGATCTCCATTCCGTCCTCGCCGGGCACGCCGGCCTCGTAGTCGTTGGGCTCGCCCGTGTTCCAGAGGCCGCCGGAGCCGACATCGCCCGTCGGCACCGCACTGCCATCCAGCCACTTGAAAATGCCCTCGGCCGTGCCCAGGAGCGTACCCAGGTTGACGCCGTCCAGCGAACTGACCCCGTCGGCGTCGGTGCCCGGCAACCACATGTCGGCGTGGCTGCCGATGACCGTGCCGACATACCGGTCGGTCGGAGGCTTCCAGTCGCCGGTGGCCCCGTGGAAGGTGGGCAGGTTGCCCTGGTAGTTGGCCGTGTAATGCACCCGGGCCTCATCCCAGGTCATGCTCCCGACCCGCTCGACATACATGCCATTGGGGGCCATCCGCTGCGGCAAACGCAGATCGGGCGGCTGAACCGCGAGCGTGATCTTGTGGAGCATCGTCTTGGCCGGCGAGCAGCTATCGATCAGCCGCAGATAGGCGACATAGTCGCCCATCGACAGGCCGGTCGTGTCGAAGCTGAGCGTCAGGGCGTCGCTTTGGCCACCGGGAATCGGCTGGGCCGGCGCGGTCTTGTCGATCGAGAGCCAGCCTACCGTCGCCGGCACCTTGTTCTCGTCCAGCACGGTTACCGTGTACGAGGTCGGATCTCCCGCCACCCCGGTGTTCGTGATCGTGACCGTCGCGTTGGCCGGCTTCGAGCCGGACTCGATGCCGGTGGCGGTGGTGGCGGTGGGCGTCACCGTGAGCCGGCAGGGCACCTGGGGGACGACGACCAGGCCGTACATGTTGTAGTTGCCTGCATTCTGCTCCCTGAGGGTGATGGTCGAGCCGGCGGTGAAGGCCTGTCGGTAGACGGTGGAGTACTGATTGGGGTTCGTGTCCAGGCCACCCGTTCCGCGCAAGGTGATGTTGGCCGGCGTGCTGCCCTCGTCGATGCCGATGAAATCCGGCTGCCGCAAGCCATTCCTGTCGGGCGAGAGCCCGGTATCGAGTTGCAGCCATCCGTCGTTTGCCACCCAGGGCAGGGCCCCGGTCGTGCCGCTGCCGAGCGTGGGCGGATCGGTGTTGGTGGCGGTGGCATCACCGACGCGATTGTCGATCAAGAGATAGGCCAGGACATCGGAGGCGACGGTCACGTTGAGTTGTACCGTGGCGTTGTCGCGGTTGGACTGGAGAGTGGATACATACTCACCGCCGAGCAGGTAGGACGGCAGGCCGGGGCGAACACTGCCGGTGTTGTTCAGCGTTCCCGCCGCGTCGAACCTCGCCCCCATGTACCTGTGATTGCGGTCGATCAGGGCGAAGACGTAATCGGTGAAATACACCACCGTGTTGGCGAAGTCGTTCTCGCGCTGGGCGGTGGGCCCGATGCCGCCGGGCGCCCCGTCGGAATTGAAGATCGAGACGTAGGTGATGGCCCCGATCGCCAGGGTCACCGTGTGGACCGTTGTTCGGCCGCAGCTATCGACGAACTTGACGTAGGCCGTGTACCTGCCGGCCGGAAGACCGGTGGCGTCGAAGCTGAGGGTCAGCGTGTCGCTGCCGCCGCCGGGAACCGTGCCACCGGCCTTGTCCAGGGTGAGCCAGTCCCAGTCGTACGCGTTGAGATTGGCGTCACATTCGGCGACCGTGTAGGTGGCCGGCAGATTGGCCGCACCCACGTTATCGATGGTGTGCGTGATCGGGGCCGGACTGGTGCCGTCAGGCAGGCCGACGGCCAGCGTCTCGGTGGGGATGGAGAGGTCGCATGCGGCCCTCGGCGTGACCACCATTCCGTACATGTTGCCGCCGAACGAAGAACCCGACTTCAAGGTGATCACTTCCCCGGCCAGGAACTCCTTGCGGTAGATCACGTAGGCATTCTGCACGCTCTTGCCCGGTCCAGGAACCAGATTCGCGGGAGTGGTCGCCCGGAGCGTGAAGTCCGCGATCGAGCCGCCTTCGTCGATCCCGACGTAGTCGGGCTGCGCGTTTCGGGCCGGAAGCTGGGCGCGGTTGGGATAGTCCCAGGTGTTCATCCGGCGCCACCCTTCGCTGAGCATCCAGCCCAGGCTGGCCGGCCCGACGACCGCGGGGTTGGTGTTGATGTTATCGCCCGTGCGGTTGTCCACCAGCAGGTAGGCGGTGACATCCTGCTGGTTGAGCGTGACCTCCATCTGGAACGAGGTGTTGTCCTTGTTGTCATTGCGGGTGCTGACGTACTCGCTGCCGGGCACGGTCAGGTAAGTGGGTAATCCGGCGACGATACTGCCCGCCGCGGGATCACCGGTCGAGAAGGTCAGATTGCCGGCGGCCGTGAACACGGCACCCTTGTATTGGTGAGTACGGTCCGTGTAGCAGAACACTTCCTCGCCGAAGGGGACGACAACGCCGGCCTGGTCGTTCTCCCGCTGGGAGCTGTATATGCCGCCGTTGGTGATCGGCCCGTCCGAGCCGGAATCGGTCACCGAAAGGATCAGCTTGGTCGCATCCAGGAGGGTCAGGTTCACCCTGACCAGATGCGTCGTGGCCGGAGAACAGGTGCTGGTGATCTGCACGTACGCCGCGTAGGCGCCGGGCGACAGGCCGGAGATGGTGTAGTTGACGGTCACCGTGTCGGTTGCGCCGGGGGCCAGCGGGCTGGCCGGCGACGTCTTGCTGAGCGAGATCCAGCTCACGTTTCCGGGTGTCGTGGCGTCGATCATCTCCTGGGCGGTGTAGGAGACCGGGCCGGCGTCGCCGTAGGCCGTCAGTGTGATGGGCGAGCCCGCCGGGTTGGGGTTGCCGGCGAAGCCCTGTGCCGAAGTGAAGGAGGGTGACACGAGCAGCGCGCAGACCGCTGCTCGGGGATTCGGCACCACGACCAGGCCGTACATGTTGTTACCCGTGGCCTGCTCCTTCAGGTTGATCACCGAACCGGCGCTGAAGTCCTTCCGGTAGACGGTCGCGAACTGGTTGAGTCCTTCGCCCGGGCCATACGCCAGGCCTCCCGGGGTGGTCGCATGGGGTCGAGCCGAGAAGTCGGTGATCGACGAACCCTCGTCGTAGGCGACGAAGTCCGGCTGGCCGTTCGGCGACAGGCCGGTGTTCACCTGGACCCAGCCGTCGTCGGCCACCCAGGGCAGTAGCCCGGTGCCGCCGCTGCCCAACGCCGGGGGAAGCGTGTAGCCGCTGTTGCCATTCCGGTTGTCAATGAGGAGGTAAGCGGTGACGTTCTGTGCCCCGATGGTCACGTTGATGCCGAACGGCGCGGGGTTGTCCCGGTTGGTGTTGAGGGAGGCGACGTACTCGCCGCCCACCAGGTAAGGCGGCATGATGCCAATCGTGTCGCCGGTCGTGGAGAGCAGGCCGGTGGCCGAGCTGAATCTCGGGCCGTTGTATTCGTGGGTGCGGTCCGTAAAGCAGGGAACGTCCTCCCCGAAAACCACGATGCCCGGATCCACCGGGGGAAGGGCGGCATAGTAGCCGAGGTCGTTCTCCCGCTGGGTGGTGACCCCGTTCAGAACCGGTGCGTCCGAACTGATGTCGGTCACGTAGGAAATGAGCTGTGCGTTACCGCCGAGCGGGACGGCCAGCATGAGGGCGGCGGCGCCGCACGCCAAACGAAACCGACTGATCTGGATCCGCGTACCCCTGGAGCGCATAACTTCCTCCTTCCGTTTGTAGATATGGCCCCGCCTTCTTTGCGAGGTTTGTGCTTTACCCCGATCTGGCCACGGTCAAGGGGCGCATGAGTCAGGAGCGAATCCCGAAATGGACGGTCCAGAGATAGGACGATCGGTCCTTGTCACCCCCGAACATGGTTTCCTGGGTTACGGCTTCTGCTCTTCGCACCCTCTCGTGCCTAGGCAATTCTCAGGATGGGGGCGGCGTCGCGCCGCTCCGCGCTCAGCTGCAAATCTACTCTCCTATGTACCGCGCGCACGGGGTCCAAGTCAAGGAATTTGGCGGTCCGGCCGGGCACG
The DNA here is from genome assembly GCA_022711465.1 of Planctomycetota bacterium. Classification (GTDB taxonomy): domain Bacteria; phylum Planctomycetota; class Phycisphaerae; order UBA1845; family PWPN01; genus JAGNEZ01. Next base: position 33,879 of record JAKLEZ010000021.1, read on the forward strand.
AAGGGCAGTCTGGGCGCATTTTCTCCGGACCTGTGACCGGCCCTGGGCGGCAGGTCACGACGGCAGCGGGGCGGAAGGTCCGGTATAGAGAATCTCTGAGTCGGGCGGGAGGGGATATGGACGGCCAGAAGCCGAGGTGGTCGCCCGCCAGGGCATGGGTCACACCCCTCGGCGTTGGATCAGGCGTCTCCTGGTTCCGGGCGGCGTTCGACCGCGAGGGAGGCTCTTTCGACGGTGAGGCGTTCGAGTTCCGTCGGATCGGGTTCGGCCCCGACACCGGGGGCGTCGGGCAGAGTGACCTGCGACGGGCCGGAGAGCACGATCTCCGGGCGAGCCATGTCTTTCCGGAAGAACCGACTGCTGGGGAAGATGTCGGAGGGATACTTGATGTTGGGCAGCGAGGCCATGGCCATGCAATGGCGGGCCCCGAGGGCAGACTCGAGCATGCCGCCGACCCAGCAAGGAACGCCCGCCTCAAAAAAGAGGTCATGAATTCTCAGTGCTGGGGTAAGCCCGCCGGCGCGACAGGGCTTGATGTTGACCCACCGGCAGGCGCCGATCTCGATCGCGTCGATCCTGGGCACGACCGGCATACGCTATCCTTCTCACAAGGCGACAAGTTGTGCGAGCCCTCACTCGCGATCCGCAGATCCGTCTTCCGGCTGCGGGATCGCCTTCCGTCCCGCGGCGCTGACGTCGATGGGGTGGATGCCTCGCTTCAGGGCCGGCGAGTCCTTCGCGAAAGTGACCTTGCCCTTCTCGTACCCGGTCAGCATCGGGTCCGCCAGCAGCCAGCTGTCGCCCGATTCTATCTTCAACTCGCCGGTTGTCTGGTAGTCCTTCATGGTTTCCATCTTCACGCCGCCCTCGGCACTGAACAGGACGTTGTGCCTGGCCGTGGTGATCGCTCCAGCGTGGGTGAAGGTAATCCTGCCCTTGGCGTGGATGACGTTGTTCTCGAAGCAGAAGTCCGACGACTTGGGGAGGGTAATCCGGGCCGGGCCGTCGCAGACGAACACATTGTTGCGGAGCGTGTTCTTGCGCGCCATGTGGTTGTGTGACGGCGTCGCCACACGCAGAGCGAGGTTGCCCTCCACCAGACAGTCCTCGGCTTGTTCGTCAAGGTAGTAGGCCGACGCGCCGTAGCCCCCGGTATCCTCGATGTCGCGGATGAAGTTGCCGCGGAGCACGATCCGCTTGCAGAAGCCGATGTAGATGCCGGCTCCATCGTGCAGCTCCTGCATGGCGTGGTAGATGAGGTTGTGCTCGATGCGATGATCGTTGCCCCCGGCGTCGACGGCCGAGTAAGGCACGTCGTGGATCTCGTTATGACTGACCTCGATGCCGCCGTCCCTGTCGCCGCCAACCCACACCGCGATGGCGCTGGGGTAGATCCGCCCGATGTGATGCACGTGGTTGTTGGCGAAGAGGCCGTCGGTAGCCTGGAGAGTGGCGCCGCAGGCCCCGGTCTGATGGATCAGGCAGCGCTCGATCCGCAGTTTCCTGGCCCCGTAGGCCTTGATGCCCTGGCCCGCCACGTTGGTGATGGTCAGGCCCTCCAGCCGGCAGTTCTCGGCCATCTGGAGGGTCGCCGCGCCCTGGAAAGCGCCGGCCCCGAAGCCACCGGCCACCAGCGGCGTGTGGGTGATCGACAGGGTCAGTCCGCGGAGGGTGATGTCCCTGGCCGGTGCGTCCGGGCGGCCGTTGACTCGGATAATCGACTCCATGGCCGGGGCCAGGACCTCCGCGTGATGCATGTCCTCGCCGGGCAACGGCCAGTAGACTACTTTACCTGCGGTTCGATCCAGGTACCACTGTCCGGGCGAGGTCATTCCCTCGCGGACGTTCTGGACCACGTACTTCTGCACGCCGAACGCCCCGGGGGGATGGCCGGCCGGATTGGCGAACGTCAGCGTGTGGCTGTCACGGTCGATCCCGGCCAGCCCGACCATGGACTCGTCCCACATGTGGTAGACGGTCAACTCGGCGTTGGCCGGATCGAGCGACGGGCCGAGATCATCCGGTCGATACTGTATGGTGGTGAGTTCCGCGGCCGTGGGCTTGCGTTTCCAGCCGCCGCCGGTGGTGCTCATCCAGGGTACGTCGAACTTCGTCACGTGCGTGAACGTGCCCGCCCCCGGCAGCCTGGCCCGCGGGCAGAGGCGGCCGTTGACCACGAGCATGCGAAAGTCCCACTTCTTCCGAGCGACCTCGGGAACGTCGGCCGCCCAGAACCGATCGCCGTCCGGCTTCCAGCCGGTGACACGACGGCCGCCGCAGAGTGTGACCCTGGAGTTCGGCGCGGCCTCGAGGGTGAGGCCGGAGTCGCGGTGATCGAGCGAGATGGGACCGCCGAGGAAGTAGTCGCCCGCCGCGAGGACAATCCGTCTCGGGGCAGAGGTGCCCAGCTTCCTGGCCGCCTCGACCGCCGCCTGGACGGTTGCCAGGGGGCCGTCCGTGGTTCCCGCTTGCGGCGCGGCCAGTGCGCCGGACCAGGCATCGTTGCCTTTGTCGGCGGCGACATGGATGACGCCGGCGTCGGCCGCGGCGACGGCGATCCGGATTCCGCAACTCATCGACAGTACAGCCGCCGCCGCCGGAATGGCGCGAATCCAGGCCATGACCCAACCTGCCTTTCTGATGACGACTATGGTAGCCGGGTGCGGCGGAGTGTGCCATCGACGGCGGTGCTGCAACCACTGAACCTCGGCGTTTCGCGACGAGGTCCGCTTGAGAAGCCTGTCGAGTGCTCGGCTCGGCAGCAGGCGAAACCCGCCGCTTCGCCTCGAAAACCACCTGCCCGGGTGATTGGAGCGGACGGGCTGCTATGCCTGGCGCAGGGTGACCTCGATCGCCGAGCCTTCTGTGACGGCCAGTTCCTTCTCCAGAACGAGCCGAACATCGGTCCCGGTCTGCTGCACCTTGGCGGCGACCGGCTGGCCCGCGACGGTCACGGTGGCCCTGGTCTTGGTCGTGTCCGCCACGGCGAGGACCAGCTCGTTGACCTTCAATCGCCCGTGGCGAACCTCGATGCGGGCGGTCTGCTCCTTGTCCTTGCGCTGCTGCACGAACAGGCCCCAACCTTCGGGAGCGGTGTAGAACGAGCGATGGTCCTCCGGTTGCCACCTGGGCTTGAAGCCAAGAATGCCCTTCGGCCCATCGAGCACGAGTCCCTGGCTGGCGATCAGGAGCGACCACGAGCTCATCGCTCGGGCGTAGAATTTGCCACACTCCAGCTCGTTGTAGGGATTGCCGCCCGGGCCCGAGTTGAGGCCGTCACGGCGCCGGCCGTCATACCGGCTTCGCGCCATGCCCACGATCTTTCTCGCGTCGTCGATCAAGCCCTCGTAGACCATCGCCCCGGCGGCGGCGTACTCGATGCCGGTCCAGACCTCGTCCGCGTAGAGAATGAAGGGGTCAGGCCGCCCGCCCTTGGGCCAGGTGCAGATGATCAGCCCGCCCTCGTCATCGGGCACGTACCGCCGCGGGGTCTGCTTGAAGCCTTCGAGCTTCTCGCGGAAGTTGTGCTTGGCGATCGCGGTAAGGGCGCTCTTGACCCGGTCTGCCGGGAACAGGTAACCCAACCCAAGCATGTGGGCCCACCACTGGCCGAGGAGCTGATCGGCGTGGCAACCGGTGTTGTAGTCGTGGGCCGGTTTGGCTTCGGGGGTCTGGATATAGTATTCGCCGTTCCACAACTTCTCGTTCTGATTCTTCATCCCCGCTTCGCGGACCTGCCGCCAGCGCTCGGCGCTCGCAGTGTCGTTCATGATCAGGGCCATCTTCTCGCCGGCGGCCAGTGCGGCCAGATACTGCGAGCCGATGAACGTGTTCTCGCCGGAGACGGCCGTATCGTACGTATTCCACTGATGCCCGTGGGGCATGCCTTGCCTGTTCTTGTCGATGGCCTGAACGATCCAGTCCACGGCCTTCTTGACGCCCGGCCAGACCTGATCGAGGAACTTCCTGTCCGGGCTGAGCTGGTACTCGCGAAGGGCAGCCTCGATGCACGCGCAGTGCCCGTCGATGAAGGCGTCGTGCGGCCCGTGCTCGCGGTGCGACGTCTGCCCGTTGGCATGCAGGAAGGTGACGAAATTGGAGACCCGCATGTTCTGTCCGACGGTCGGGAACAGCCGGGCGTGGGTCTGGGCGTAGTTCCAGACGTGCGTGCAGTTGAGCGGGCAGCAGCCGTAGCTACCTTCAAAACCGCCGAAGTACCCGTCCTCCGACCAGAAGCAGGTCGGGCCGCGGAGGATGGCGACCTGCGAGGTCATGGCATCGATGAATTCCTCGGGCAGGTTGGACTGATAAACGGTCTGGTGATAGAGCCGGGTTCGCTCCCAGAGTGCGTCGAGGTTCGTGGCCAGGTAACCGGCGACAGCGGAGGCGTCGGCCCAGCGCCGGGTGTAGAGGTTCCCTGCATGCTGGAAACGCCGCACGTTGGGGAAGTGCCAGGTGATGGCGAAGGTCACCGTGCGGGACTCGCCGGCCTGGAGTGTGAAGGGAACCCCGAGGGCGGCGTTGATCGTCTCGCCGGCCTTGCTCACGGCCTCCTTGTCGGCAACCCTTGCCGGGTTCGCCATGAATGCGGTGAGTTCTTCCCCGTACGTCCAGGCGGGCAGTGCGGCCGCAGTGGGGTCGAAGGCCGTCAGGGCCATGGTTCCCCAGCCGGTGTCGCCAGGCACCATCCGCTCACCGGCCTTGAGTGGTTTGGGACGTGCGGTGGCCAGGAGGGCGCTGCCGAAGCTCCAGGGCAGCCCCGGGGCCAGGGCCAGAATGATGCGCCCCTTGCCGAGCGATCCTTCGATGACCAGGGGATCGCCGCCCGGCGTTGTCGTCAGGACGCGGTATCCCTGCTCGACGGCGTAACCGCTGAGGCGCGTGTAGCGCGAGACGCTCCATTCAGTGGTAGGGGCCTGGAGCGTGTCGGGAGCGTCCTTGGTCAGGACCGCGCCTTTGCCGGCCGCCAGGCTCGCCTCCTCGGCGCCCTTGAAGGTCACGCCGATGGCCTTGGCGACCGTGGCTGCGGAGCTGTTCTCGCTCAGGAGGGCCTCCGGCGGGACGTCGGAGAAGATGATCCGGTCCACGTTGATGTGGCCCCAGGCGTCGGATCGGCGATCGACGACCTCGATGACCGCCTCTTTGCCCTTGAGATCGCCGACATCCCAGCTGGCGGCGTCCAGGGCTTCGTTGTTCTTGCCGGTGGCGGTGCGAACCACCTTCTTGTCCACCAGCAGGTTGATGCAGGTTTCCTTGGGGTGCTGCCCGCCGCCGATGAGGAAGCCGATGTAGCGGCGTTCGATCTTGAAGGGCTTGGAGGTGGCCGTGCCCTGGGTGGCATCGCCGCCCAGGAACGTGTTGATCAGTCGCTTGCCGGTGAAACCACTCACCTTCTGCTGGCCCGCCTCGGTGCCGCGGGAGGGGCCGCTGCCGAACGCGGCGCCGTTGACCGTCCAGCCCTCGTACGTGTCCTTCTCGAAGTCCTCGAAGACCGTCGCCACCGAGGCGAAATCACGGGCGGCGGAGCGGAGCTTGGCCAGGTTGTCGAAGAAATCGCTGGACACGCCGTCGACCAGGACGATGCCGCCGTCGGACGCGACCCGGGCGAGCGGCTCGGTGATCTGTCGCGTGAGGCTCGACGCGCCGGTCAGCCACAGCATCTCCTTGCCTGCGACCTCGAGGCCCTTGGCGTCGCGGACCTTGACCGGGCCGGACACCACCGGATCGGCCGATTTATCCATCGCCACGCTCACCAGGCCCCTATCGCGGACCACACGGTTGCGATTTCCGCCGTATTTCCCGGATTTCGCGCCCCGAATACCGCCGTCGCCACCGCCGCCGACCGCGTTCTGCATCGCGGCGAAGAAGGCCGCCTCGACCGCGTCTTGGCCGGTGTTCTTGGCGGTCAGTCGGAAGATCGCGCAGGGGATCGATGAGTTGGCGGCGTCCAGGGGGATCATCGGATTCGCCGCTTCGAGCTGCACGTCGATCGGCAGGGTCGGGTCGCGGAAGGTCAGCCGGGCGATGGGATAGCCGCCCTCGTACTCCAGCGATTCGACCGGCTTGAGTGATCCGTCCTCAGTGGTCTGGAGCACGCGCGTGACCACCTTGCCGCCCTTGTCTCGCGTCCGAACCGCGAAGAAGCTGTCCGGGATGCGGTTCTCGGTGAAGTTGTTGAAGATCTGCCAGACGCCCAGCTCGCCCTGTCCGTTCAACCAGATGCTGCCGGTGCCGATGCCGCCGATCGGCATGGCGACCGCTTCGAGGTTCTTGCCCTTGTAGATCCGTGCCGGGGTCAGGGGATAGGTCCGCGAGCCGGTGAGCTTGGCCGGCAGAGCGAGCGACTTCTCCATCAGGTCCTCGGCCCGGGTGTACTCCTCGGCCAAGGCCAGGGCCGCGACGCCCGCGGTCAGCTTCTCCATGAACTCGCGGCGGCTCATTTCGGTCGACATCGGCGCTCGGCAGCGCCCGCCACAGCATCGGCCTGGTCCGGACATGATTAGCTCCTCTCGAACGGTACGACGGTTCCACACCACCGCAGCCACCTTACCTTGGCGTATTTTCCCGATCAAGATATTGAAACGCGACAGCCCCTCGGGGCCGTGCCTCCCCACTCCGCCCCGGCGGCCTCGACCGCCGGGTGTTGAGGCGGTAGCCGCATTATGAGCCGTCGAGAACCCGGAGCTGGGGCTCAGCTTGCCGGCGGTCCCCGGCGGCCGCTCAATTTGGTGACTTGCCGCTTCCGCCACCTAGGCCTTCTCCGCCGGATGCACCCAAGGCCTCCGATACGGCCGCTTGAGCCAGCCGTTGGCCTCGTCGTCGCCCACGACCTTGCCGGCCCTGGCATCCCAGGTCAGCGGGCGGTCAAGCTTCATGGACAGGTTGGCCAGGATGCACGAGGCGGTCGAGATGTGGCCCTCCTCGATGTCGGCCACCGGCTTGCCGCGCGAGGCGATGGCCGCGAGGAAGTCCTTCATGTGCAGGCGTGTGGCCGGGGCCGCGTTGAGCTCAATGGCCTTCTCGTTGACGTCCTCGGGGTACTGTTCCTTCTCGAAGACGCAGTCCTTGTGAATCGACGGCTCGTTCTTTCCCTCCGGGTAGAAGTCGTAGCTCATGGTGCTGGCCTTGAGAGTACCCTTGTCGCCGTAGAGGAACAGGGCCCAGGGGTACTTCGGGTCGGTCGGATTGCCCCAGGTGCGGTGGGTCCACGCGCAAGTCAGGCCGTCGTACTCGAAGGTGGCCGTCTGAGTGTCGGAGATGTTGGACTTGCCTTCCTTCTGGACCAGGATCCCGCCGACCGAGGTGATTCGCTTCGGCCAGCCCAGGCCCAGCATCCAGCGGACAGTATCGAACATGTGCACGCACATGTCGCCGGTGATGCCGTTGCCGTACTCGGTGAACGTCCGCCACCAGCGCACGTGGGGGATGCCGTCGTACGGCCGGAGCGGCGCCGGGCCGGTCCACATCTCATAGTCGAGGTGGTCGGGGACCGGCTGGACCGGCGGGTTGCCGTTGGCCCGCATGTGGTAGTAGCAGCACATCTCCACGTGGCTGATTTTGCCCAGCAGGCCGGCCTCGACGACGTTCTTCTTGGCATCGATCAGGTGCGGCGTGCTCTTGCGTTGCGTGCCAACCTGGACCACGCGCTGGGTGCGGCGGGCGGCGGCCAGCATCGCAGCACCCTCGGCCACGTCCACGCTGATCGGCTTCTGCACGTACACGTCCGCCCCGGCCTCGACCGCCGCGATCATGGGCAGGGCGTGCCAGTGGTCGGGTGTGGCGATCAGGACGATGTCCAGGTCCTTCTCCTTGAGCATCTCACGATAGTCACCGTAGGCTCGGGGTTGCTTCTTCGAGATCTGGCGCGTGGCGACCATCTCGGCCGCCTCGTCGACCTGCTTCCTGTCCGCGTCGCACAGGGAGACGACGTTGACCGGCGAAACCTGGATGAGGCGGAACAGGTCGGACTTGCCGTACCAGCCCGTGCCGATAAGCCCGACACGAAGCCCCGCCTTCTGCTCCGCGCCCTGGACGAAGTAGCCGCTGAATGCACTGACCGCCGACGCGGCCGCACTTGTCTTCAGGAAGTCGCGACGGTTCATGGTGATCCTCCGGTCAGCAAGAGACGGCAGGCAGAATAACGTGGGTTTTCCGGCTTGGCCAGCGGACCAGGACGCTGGTGCCCGGGGAGCGGCTTGCATTGCACACCGGCCTCGTTCCTCGGTCTCCGGCTTTGGACCCGGCGCCGGCTGGATTATCATACCGCCAGGACATGAGGAGGACGCGCGCTCATGAAACAGACGCTGCCTGCTCCGATCGTTTGGTTGAATCTGGTCACCGTCGCCCTTGCCGGGGCAGCGAGTCAGCCGGAAGGGGGTGCACAGGCGGGCGCGTCTCGACGTCCGAAGCCCAATCTGATCTTCGTGCTGGCGGACCAGCTCCGGTACCAGTCCTGCAGCTTCGCCGGCGACTCGAGGGCCAGAACGCCCAACATCGACAGGCTGGCCAGCCAGAGCGTTGTATTCCGCAACGCCATCTCCGGGCATCCGGTGTGTGCCCCTTACCGGGCCTCACTGTTCACCGGCAAATACACGACGTCCACCGGTATGGTGATCAACGAACTGCGCATGAATCCCAACCACGAGTGCCTGGCCCATGTGCTCACCCGGCACGGGTACGACACGGCCTACATCGGCAAGTGGCACCTGTGGGCCAACGAGCTGGGGAACCACTACGAGCCCAAGAACTCGTTTACGCCGCCGGGGCCGTACCGGCTGGGCTTCGATGGGTTCTGGGCGGCGTACAACTTCCACCACGAGTACTACAAGGCCTACTACCACACGAACAGCCCGGAGAAGATTCCGGTCAAGGGTTATGAGCCTGATTTCCAGACCGAGATGGCCGCCGGCCTGGTCGATCGCTTTGCCCGCTCGGAGAAACCCTTCGCCCTGTTTCTCTCCGTCGGCACGCCGCACGATCCCTGGGCACCCGACAACGTGCCGCCCGAGTACTACGCCATGTTTGCCGACGAGGGGGACACTCCGCGGTTCGCCCTGCCGCCGAACTACAAACCGGAAAACGACCCGTACGCCGACGACTGGGGGCGATACAAAGGGCCGGACGAGCGCCGGAGGATTCCAGCGATGATGCGCGGCTACTACGCCATGACTGCCAATCTCGACTGGAACCTCGGCCGGCTGCTCAAGGCGATTGACGATGCCGGGATCCGGGACAACACTATCCTGGTGTTCACTTCCGATCACGGCGAGATGATGGGCGCCCAGGGCCGGCGGGCCAAGAACATCTTCTACGAAGAGGCGATCCGCGTGCCGTTTCTTGTACGCTGGCCGGGCAAGACGCCGGCCGGCCAGTCGAGCGACGCCTGCCTGAACACGCCGGATATTATGCCGACGCTTCTGGCGATGGCCGGCCTGCCCATTCCCGCCAAGGTCGAGGGTACCGACCTCAGCCCGTGCGCGTTTGGCCGGCCGGGGCCCGAGCCTGAGGCGGCATTCCTGCAGAACACCGGGGCGTGCGCGATCTGGCAGGACGGCTACGAGTGGCGAGCCCTCCGTGACAAGCGCTACACCTACGCCATTTATCGCAAGGACCGCAAGGAACTGCTGTTCGACCATGTGGCCGATCCGCATCAGCTCCGGAACCTGGTCACCGACGCCGAGCAGGCCCCGACGCTGGATCGCTTCCGGACCCTGCTGAAGAAGCGGATGAGCGAGTTGGACGACACCTTCGAGGCCAGCAGCTGGTACCGCGATCACTGGGTGAAGGACCGGATCATCAATCGGGTGCGCTAGCCCCGGACGACGAATGGGAGTGGCTCGCCGACGGTGAGGCCGTGCGTCCCCAGCTCACCACGGACACGGCCCCGGGATTCGTTTGATGAACGCCGACAGGTTGGCGATGTCCGCTTGCCCCGACTCACGCCAGAACTGAGGCTGGCCGAACTCGGCGAACAGCTCGCGGCCGAGTGTCTTGGCGGGGTAGAGGCGGCCCTCGGCGTGGCCGTCGAGGAACGCTATGCCGGCGCGGCCCTCGGTTCGCCCGCTCTTCGAGGTGAGCGCGTGCCGGGTCGCGATGCGATCAATGCAGTTGAAACTCCCGTCGGGGTAGTTTCGGTTCGTGTGATAGTAGGGGTGATCCTCGAACATGGTCATGAACCGCGAGGGCTGGAACACGACCTTCTGACCGGCGCTGAACGACACTCGTCTGTGGCCGCCGGGCAGTTGGTTGTTGAGCGAGTCGGCCACGTAGACGAAGCTCTGGAGGTTCTCCGGCGTTCGGTAGCCAATGTAGGCGTTCATCGAGTAGCTGAGCCGGCCGTTGCCCCCGCCACCCACGTCGGTGTCGTCCGCTGGGCCGGGCCGGTCGGAGGGGCAGACGTAGACCGCGGCTTGCTTGACGTACTTGTATAGTGTGCCCTTGCCCGGCGTGTCGGCGACAAACTCGGGATCGAGATGGTAAGGTTGCTGGTACGCGGGCGTGTACTGCAGGGCTACCTGCCGGTCGCGAGGCCCGTCCCAGGTCACGCCCGGCGGCCGCGGCCACTCCTGGCCAAACAAGGCCTGCATCCAGAACAGGCCGTGCGTACCCGGAAGAGCCTTTTCCCCGCCGACGTAGAGGAGCATGCCGGTCATGAGCTGCCTGAGGTTTGACCGGCAGCTGACGCCATAGGCCTGCTGTCGTGCGTGGGAGAAGGCCGGGAGGAGAATAGCGATCAGGAGGGCGATGATCGCGACCACGGCCAGCACTTCGATGAGGGTAAACCCCGATCGCGGCCATGAGCGGTTGCCCAGGGCGCCGCGAGTCCGGCACACAGCGCGGGCGATGGAATGCGGTTTCTGGTGCATTGTTTGAGGCTTTCGAAGCGGTTAGCCCGACTTCAACTTCGCCGCCGGGACTCGTCGCTACCTGTTATGTCACCCCGAACCGGCGGAAAGTTCGCTGGTTCTCCTTGATCATAGCTCGGAGGGCGTATGATTCCGGGGCGACGGTCGCGTTCTTCTCGCAGGATGGCGGAGAATGATCGGCAGGACCAATACGCGAATAGGGGAACGGGCGGTCCGTCGATGGGCGTCATCCTCGGGCAATCAGCGGTTTGGCCAGGATCGCGCCTATCCGCCTTTGAATGCGTTAACCCCAACAATACCAAATGATTACCATCGCTGAGCAAGCCGGGGAGACTCCCTCAAGGTTGCCTCGTCGGAGGGGTGAGGTTTTTCCGCTTCCCGATTTGATGTTCGGTTATTGTTAGGGTATACTAGATGATGCGTCACGGCCCAGGTCCTCTGGCTTGATGGGCATGTTGGGAGGATGCGGGTCATGGAGATCGAAGCACAAAACCTGTCCGGCGACGGGGGAGAGATCGCGAGCATACCGGCCGGGTGGCCGCAGGAGATCGACGCCGGGTGCGTTCGGCTGGACCCGGTGGCCGTCCTGCGGGCCAACGGGCGGAGTTTCGCCCTCCGCGTTCGCGGCGAGTCGATGATCGGAGCCGACATTCACGACGGCGACGTCGTCGTCGGGGAGTTCACGCCCGAGGCTCGACCCGGGGCCATCGTCATCGCTCTCATCGACGGCGAGTCCACGCTCAAACGGCTGGTGACGCGCCACGGACGGCCGTACCTGGCGTCGGAGAATCCCAATCAGCCGAACCTCGTTCCGCTGGAGGAACTGGTGATTCAAGGGGTGGCACATACTGTTATTAGGAGGATAGGATAGCGATCAGGGCGGTCAGCAATCAGCATTCAGCCAGACCATTCAACAGCTGATCGCTGACTGCCGGCCACTGACCGCTGACTGCTGCCCATGCGTTCGATCCTCCATTTCGATGCCGATGCCTTTTTTGCCTCCGTGGAGCAGGCGGCGGATCGACGACTGCGCGGGCGGGCGATCGTGGTGGGGGGGCTGCACCGGGGGATTGTGGCGTCGGCCAGCTATGAGGCCCGGGCGTTTGGCGTTTACACTCCGATGCCGGTAGCCAAGGCCCGCAAGTTGTGCCCGCATTTGATCGTCGTACCGCCCCGGTTCGAGTTGTATGAGCAGTTCTCGGATCATATCTTCGGTATGGCTGGCGAGGTGGCTCCGATTGTCGAGAAGCAAGGCGTGGACGAGGGCTACCTGGACCTGACCGGCACGCGGCAGTGTCTCCGGAAGGATCCGGAAGAGGTGGCTCAGAAGTTGCGAGCCAACGTCAAGGACTGGCTCAAGGTGACCATCTCGCAGGGCCTGTCCCGCAACAAGCTGCTCAGTCAGATCGTCAGCAAGCTGTACAAGCCTGACGGGTTGACGGTCATTCCGCCGTGCGAGGATCGTGAGCTGGCCTTTCTGCACCCTTTGCCGGTCAAGTGGCTTCCGGGCGTCGGGCCGGCGGGGGCGCGGTTGATGCAGTCGGCGGGCCTGACCCGCATCGGCCAAGTGGCAGACATGCCGATGGACTGGCTGAGCGAGCTGATGGGCTCGTCCGCCCGGCAGCTCCGCGATTTCGCCCGCAACATCGACAACCGGCCGGTGGTGGCCGATCGGCCGGAAGCCCTTTCCTACGGGCACCAGGAGACCTTCGACGAAGATACGGCCGACGCAGTGTTCGTGGACGCCAAGCTGCGAGCGTTGGCCGACCATGCCTTTGTGCGGTTGCGGGCGGATGCCAAGCAGGCCCGTACGGTCAGCGTCAAGATCCGCTACACGGACATGGACGAGCACCAGGGGCAGAGCAGCCTGGCCGAGCCGACCGACGTCGAGCAGGATATGTACCCTCTGCTGTCGAAGCTGCTCAAGCGATTGTGGGATCGGCGGGTACGGCTTCGCATGGTCCAGGTCACGTTGTCCAACGTCTACAACGGCTATCGGCAGATGGACCTGTTCGGCGTCAAGCAGAGGCAGCGCGACCTGGCGTTGACTTGCGAGGCGATCCGCGACCGGCATGGCCGGAAGGCCCTGATGCGGGCTCATGATTGGGTGCTGATTGCTGGCCGCTGACTGCTACTCATGTTCCTTTCGCTGCACAATCGTTCCGCTCATTCGTTCGGGTCGTCGTTGACGACGTCGGGGCAGCTGATGGAGTTTGCGGTGCGGCATGGGATGTCCGCGATCGCGTTGACCGATCTGCACGGGCTCTACGGGGCAGTGGCGTTTCAGCAGGCCTGCGAGAAGGGGGGGATCCGGCCGGTGATCGGCGCTGAACTGATGCTGCGGGACGGCCCGGCGGTGACGATGCTCGTGGGCAACTCGGTCGGGTACGGCCATCTCTGCCGGCTGGTGTCGACGCATCACCTTCGCGAGGAGCCGTTGGGGATTGCGGATCTGTGCGCCCATGCGGAGGGGTTGTGGTGTTTGTTGGGGAGCGGTCAGCGATCAGCGGTCAGTGGTCAGCAAGAAGGGCGAGAGGGTGCTGATGGCACGTTGAGGACGATGCTCAACTCGGATGCTGTTCGCGAGGCGTTCGTGGGGCGGTTGTACGTTGAGTTGGCGATTCACCATCCCGACGATGCGGCCGAGGCCCGGCGGCGGGGGTGTGCGGCGGATGAGGCGGGTGTGCCGGTTGTGGCCACGTGCGAGTCACGGTGTCCGCGGCCGGAGATGAACCCGATCTTGCGAGCCTTGGCTTCGATCGGCACCCTGACCCTGTTGGGCGTCCCGCACGCGGACAAGCCGCTTGGGCGGTGGCATCTGCGCACGCCGGCGGAGATGGAGCGGCTCTTCCGTCGCCGGCCGGACGCATTGACCAACACGGCGGCCATCGCCGAGCAATGTGACTTCCGGTTTGACTTTTCGAGCAACCGGTTTCCCGCGTTTGATGCCCCCGACGGCAAGACGGCCGTGCGGTATCTGCGCGAGTTGTGTGTGGCCGGCTGCCGGCGGCGGTATGTGGACGAGCTGCCGCAGCGAGGGATCGGTGGGCGGCGGCCGTCGATGGCGGAGGCTCTGAGCCGACTGGATCGCGAGTTGGCGGTGATCGAGCAGGTTGGCTATGCGGAGTACTTCCTGGTTTTCCACGAGATCGTCTCCTACTGCCGCGGTCGGGGCATCGCCACGCTGGCCCGGGGGTCGGCGGCCGACTCGCTGGTCTGTTACGCGCTGGGCGTGAGCCACGCCTGCCCGTTCCGGTTTGACCTTCCGTTCGATCGTTTCCTCAACCCGGAGCGAGCCAAGTTCAGCAAGATGGCCGACATCGATCTGGACCTGCCCTGGGACCGGCGCGAGGAGGTCATGCGCTGGGTGTACGAACGCTGGGGACATGATCAAGTAGCGATGATCGGGTCGGCCAACACTTACCGGGCGCGGGCGGCGGTAGCCGAACTGGGCAAGGTCTACGGTCTTCCACCGCATGAGATCCACAAGTTTACGAGGCGATTGCCCTGGTTTGGGCGAGTCGCGGATCTCGATGCGGGCGGTGAGGAGGAGCAGCATGAAGCCGGAGCGATAGGCGGAGGACCGCCGCCTCGTCGTCAAGAGGAGCGTCACCGGGCGATCTCTCGCCCAGGCAACGCGCAACTCGAGGAGCCCTACCGCACAATCCTCCGGACCGCCGGGGCGTTGGAAGGATTGCCGCATCATTGGTCGATGCACCCTTGCGGGTTGGTGGTATCGCCGGAGTCGTTGATCGCGCTGGTGCCGGTGCAGCGTTCACCGCGCGGCTTGCTGGTTGCCCAGTACGACATGGACGCGATCGAGGATCTCGGCTTCATCAAGATCGACCTGCTCGGCCAGGCGGGGTTGTCCGTGCTCCGCGACAGCGTGGCGGAGATCAACCGTACCGAGCGCGAGCCGATCGATCTGGCTACGGACGTAGACTACTCGGACGACCGGACCTGGTCGATGATCGCCGGTGGCGGCGCCCGGGGTGTGCATCACATTGAATCGCCCGCCATGACCAGTCTGATTCGCCAGTGCAACTGCCGGGACATTGACGCGCTGACCGCGATTGTGGCCATTATCCGGCCGGGCGCGGCCAATCAGGGCAAGAAGGACCGGTTCGCCCGCCGCTACCAGGGTCTCGAGCCGGCGAGCTACGTGCATCCCTCGGTCAGGAATTCGCTGGCGAGCACCTACGGGCTGATGGTCTTCGAAGAGCACATTCTGCAGGTGGCGGTGGATTTTGCGGGAATGAACCTCGGCCGGGCGGATGTGCTCCGTCGGGCATTGAACAAGCAGAAGCGGGACCTGGTCGCCGAGTTGAAGGGCGAGTTCCGGAACGGCGCCCGCCGGATGGGTCGTCGCGAGGACGAGATCGCAGCGGTGTGGGACATGGTCGGCGGATTCTGCGGATTCATGTTCAACAAGGCCCACTCGGCCGAATACGCGGTCGAGGCCTTCCAGGGCGCGTGGCTCAAGTGCCGCTGGCCGGCGCATTATCTGGCGGCCATTCTCTCCAACTACCGCGGCTTTTACGCCCAATCACCGACATTGCCGCAGATCCTGTACGTGCTCGAGGCCTTGCGATTGGGGGTCGGCTTCCGCCCGCCGTGCGTCAATCGCTCGGGCCAACGATTTCGCGTCGAACGAAACGAAAGTGATGGCCGTTGGGTCATTCGCGTGCCGCTGAGCCACATTCAAGGTCTGTCCGAGGCATGGTTGGACCGCTACCACGGCGAGCGAGAACGAGGCGTGTTCACCGACCTGGCGGATTTCATCGAGCGATGCCGGCCGGGCGACGCGGAATCCCAGTTGCTGCTCGACAGCGGGGCGCTCGATGCACTGGGTGAAAACCGGCCGGCGATGTTCTGGCAGATGCGGCGATTACTCAAGGAGAGCCGTCGGGTTGGGGGCCTGTTTGCGGCGCATCCGCGGCGCGGCGACTCGCCCGTGGACCTGCCCTCAAGCGATCGTCGGCCGCCCGGTCTGCCGACCCGTCTCACCTGTCCCGACGCCTGGCAGACGGCCCAGCGGGAGATGGAACTGCTCGGCTTTCCAATCACGATCGAGCCGCTGACTTTCCTGAGCCGCGACGACAAGGGTCGGCACATTGACTGGCCACGTTACGCGCCGGTGAGCGAACTGAGCGTTCATTCGCGGCGGCGGGTCGCGGTCTGCGGCCTGATGGTGGCCGACCGGCTCAATACCACGCCAGCCGGCGAGATGATGAAGTTCGTGACCCTGGCCGACCGCACCGGTTTCGTCGAGGCGATTTTGTTCCCCGACACCTACCGGCATTTCGGTCACTTGACGGTGAGTCAGCCAATCCTGGCTGCGACGGGTGTGGTTGAACGGTTCGAAAACGGCAACGGCTTCGCGTTTCGCGTGGAGCGGGTCGAGCCGCCGCGCAGGGTTGGGTGAGGCGAGCGCTGGCCTGCCAGCGAGTCACAGTGATGCCGGCCGGACAGACCGCGATCATGCCCGGAGGCCGCCCAGGGCTGCAATCATCCACTGGTCGGACAGCGAGCACCGGCCGAGGCGGCATGCCCGCTCAGGCGTGTTCAGGTCGAGGCGGGCCACGAAATCACCGGTCGAGCGATCGTCCCCGCCGATCACGCTTGAGGATCAGCTCGTACCAGAGGGTTCCTTGCCCGCCGATCTCGATGGTGCTGCCGCCGCGGTCGTCGGGTCTGGGCTGGATGCGGTGTCGGCGTTCACCTTTCTCGTCGAGTGAGAACGCCTCCAGGCGCTCGGGCGGCAACGGCAGCGTGATCCGGGCCGGCACGACCTCTACCAGGCTCGGCGGGCGGCCCCATTCGTGGCCGACGCTGGACCGCGTGTCGTCCGTCCACCGCATATCGGTGTTCTCGGCGGAGCCTGTGGCGACAATGATTGCCCGGCCGGGTCCGGCGAAGGATCGGCCTTCGATGAGGGAGACGCAGATCGTCGACCAGTCCTGAAGGGTGCGCCCGGGCGAAAGAGCGACATCACCGAGGGTAAACGAGCGACCGGCGGTGAAGCCGATGACCGCCTTGGTGCGAGCCGTATCGACGGTAACGACGCCCTTGTTCGGCACCCGGCGGTCCCAGGTGATCTCCTTGGTGTCCGAGACCAGCAGTCGGGTGTCCGGCGGAGCGATCCGACCTGGCGGCTCCTCGCGGTTTCTGGCCCCTGCCCGGATGGCGGTGCGATGCAGCAGCGACATGGCCGGGTCAACGCCCAGTGCATCCTGCTCGACCTGTTTCCAGGCCCGGCCCTGCTGGAGGATGAGTTCTGGTTCGCGCTCCGGGGGCAGGCCGCTGAGCACCGCTTCGCTGGCCGGAGCGACATGGCCGGTCCGGAACATGAGGGCCGCGGTGAGCAGGTTGACCATCTTGGTCGGATGCTGGCCGATGTCGAAGAAGCCGTCGATCTTGCCGGTGTCCCAGCGTCCGCTGTGGTTGTAGGCGAACAGGAAGATCCCGTCCCAGTCCTGGAAAGCGGCATGGGCGGCCAGCAGAAGCGGGCATTCACTGCTGAAGGTATTGGGCGCGGAGTGGTTGTATTCGGTGATGGTGAACGGCTTGCCCTCTACCCGCTGCATCGAGAGCCCGGCCAGGACGCCGCCGACCTCGTTGACCATGCTGCGATTCTGGACCGTCCAGTCCCGTGGGTCCCAGGGCCGGTTCGGGAAATGCGGATGCTGCCAGTAGGCATGGCCGTCCACCGCGTCAAACCGGGCCTGCAGGTTCGGCGTACTGCAGCCGACGATTGTGCCGATGACGACGCCGGGGTACCTCAGGTCTTCCTTGATGAACCGCTGCATGGTCTGCCAGTAGTCGCGTTCGATGGTCCACAGGAACCGCAGCCCGTCGATGCGAGCGGCTCGCGACCAGACACGACCGTCGTGCCGGCCGATCCACGGGATCCGCTCCTGTTCGACGGTTTCCTCCGGCTGGAGTCCCTGCAGGCCGCCAGGTCGCAGCGAGGCGTCGGCGAGCCAGATCTTGCCGGTGGCTTTGGCCAGCCCGCTGAAGTTGACGCGGGCGTTGGAGTCGGTGGCTGAGGCGACGAAAGTCAGGCGGTGCTCGCTCCACTCGGGGGTGATCGCCACGCTGGCCGAGAGGCCCAGGTTGCCGTACGGTTCATGGGCCTGTCCGCAGGCCGCCTCGATGGCCCGGGGCGGTTCGGCTCTGGCCCGGAAGCAGAGCGTGTAGAGATCGCCTTCCCTGACGCTCAGGCCGCCGTGGTTCAGTTGGACGTGCCAGCCCTGCTTGCCGGTCTGGGTGACCGTCACCTGGGCGACCGGCGGCTTGCCGTCCTCACGTACCTCGAGCACCACATTTCCGGCTGCGCCCTCGTGTTGTTCGAGGTTCCAGCCGGGGCGGGCGATGGTTGTCCGGGCGCCGAGCGGTCTGAGCATCTCCCGTCCCGGCGGTTCGTTGCGTGAGGCCCAGGCCCTGCTCAGTTCCGGCGTGGTCGGATACCGCCGTCTCAGCCATACGTTCCACTGGTGAGCGAGATCATGGGCAAACGGGCGGGGCAGACGGTCGAGGTCGCCGCCCAGGTAGTGCTGGATGATGCCGTTCTCGTTGTTGATCTCGACCATCGCGATCGAGGGGTCTTCCACGCAGGTCAGCCGCGTGTAGGGGTTGCGGTGGGTGAGCAGTGCCCGGGCGTATTGCTTCTGCAGTTCGATCATGCGGGCGTTGAACATGCCCACGGTGTGGCGTTCCTTCCAGTCGAGTTCCTCGATCTCGCGCGGCAGGCCGTCGCCGGCGTGGAACCGGCGGCCGACCAGGAGATTCAGGTTGGAGTAGATGCCGTGCTTCTTCAGCTCGCTGATCAGGAAATCCAGGCGATCGAGGGCCTCGGGAACCAGTTCACCGCTGTCGGCCGCCTCTCGCCTGGTGATGCCACTGGGGAACGGCGAGGTGTCCATGTGATGGAACCGGACCACGTTGATGCCGAACTTGGCCATCCGGGCGGCGATGCCCTCGGCCTCGTCCTTGCGGGGAATGGTCCCCGCGAAGCAGAGGTTCACGCCCAGGAACCGGACCCGTTGGTCGCCGGCGTAGAAATGCCCGTCGTTGCCGGCGCGAATCGGTCCGAACCTGCCGGCCGGAACATGGTTCAGAAAGCTCAGGTCCGTCGGTCCCTCGGTCCCGTCATTCCAGGGCAGCACGAAAGGGATCAGGCCGGCCTCGCCGCCAGGAGCGGCCAGGGGCGTCAGGCACGATGTGAGCCACAGCAACTGTGATGCGATCATGAGCATTCTCCTTCCCGCGTGGGCTTGAGACGGGCTACTCTGCTGCCGCCTGCATCTCCGCCCAAAGACGGTCCAGCATCGCCGGGCGGGCGGCCAGATAGCCCACTTCCTTGTGGCCATCGATCGCCAGGTCAACCGGAAACACCGGCCGATCGAGCGTGCTGTGTGTTCGGACCCCGACCTCGTTGCCGATCAGCCAGCCGGCGGCCACGTCCCACAGGTGACACTCGCCCAGGTAGACGGCATCGAAGCCGCCGGCCGCCAGGTAGGCCAGATGCAGGGCGGTCGAGCCGGTATTCCGTAATCGGTACTTCTGCAGCCAGGGGTGGAGGACGGCCGGCAGCCGATGATGAGTGCCCGATGGGATGCCGATGAGCACGTCAGCGGAGTAGGGCGGTTCGGTCTGCAGCCGCCGCTCGTTGAGCCATGCTCCGCCGCCGGCGCTGGCCGAGTACATGTCCCCGCCGGTCGGGTCAAGAATCATGCCCACCACCGGGTAGCCGTTCTCCACCAGGGCCACCGAGACCGAGTACAACGGAACCGAGCGGGCGTAGTTGCGGGTGCCGTCGATCGGATCGATCACCCAGCATCTTTTGGCGGTGGTGATGTCCGCATGCCGGAGGGGGTCGACCTGGGTCTCCTCGGTCAGGACCGCGTCGTGTGGATAGCGCGACGCGATCGCGTCGAGCAAGGCGGCCTGAACCGCATGGTCGGCATCCGTAACCGGCGAGGCATCCGGCTTGATCGAAGTCTTCGCCATCCCGAACCGAGCCCGGGCGACCATCCCCGCCTCGCGGATCCAGGTGAGCGACTCTCTGCGAATGGTCTCGTAGGTGTTCATGGTGTTCACCGCAATCAGCGGTCAGCGATCAGTCATCCCATGGCGACTACCGGCAGATGGCCCACAGGGTTTCTCGAGCCAGGGCACGAGGCTTTCCGCTCACTACTCTTTCATCGTTCGTCACTCATCGTCCCCAAGACTCTGTTCGCCGCTTGTTCGCCGGACTGCACGCAATCCGGGATGCCCACGCCGCCGAACGCGTTTCCGGCCACGGCCAGGCCGGGCAGGCCGGCCAATCGCTGCTCAATGCGCTTGACCCGTTCCAGGTGCCCGACTGGATACTGGGGCATGGACAGCGGCCAGCGGTGAATTTCGGTGAACCTCGGCTCGCCCTCCGCTCCGATCAATTCCGCGAGGTCCTTGAGTACCGCCCGACGCAGCTCCTTGTCTTCCATTTCGTAGATGTGCGGCTGGATCGCTCCGCCGAGGAAAGTCCGCATCAGGACCCAGCCGTTCGGCGCCCGCCCGGCGAACTTGATGCTGCCGAACGTGCCCGCGATCATCGAACGGTTCTCGACCGACGGCACGACGAAGCCGAAGCCGTCGAGCGGATGGCGGATCCGGTCACGACGGAAGGCCATGGTCATGGTGGCCGACGACGCGTACTTGATGGCCTCCAATTCCTTCCCGAGCATCGGATCGATGCCCTCGACTATCTTCGCCGAGGCGTGCGACGGGCAGGCCAGGATGACCGCGTCGGCCGTCTCGGTTGATCCGTCGGCGACCAGGACTCGCCATTGCAGCCCGGTCCGCTCGACCTTGTCGACCGCAGTGCGGGTCCTGGCGGTCTCGGGCGGCAGCCGCCCGATCAACGTGTCGGTGAGCGTGGCCATACCCTCGTCGAACGAGACAAACATCGAGTATCGGGCCCCGCTATCGCCCCTGCCCCGTGCGGCGGTTGCCTTCCGCCCGGCCCGCATGCCCAGGATGACGCTCCGGTACCTGTCCTCCAGTTCCAGAAACCGGGGCATGGTGGTTCGGAGGCTGAGGGCCTCGGGGTCGGCGGTGTAGATGCCTCCGACCAGCGGCTGGGCGATGCGTTCCAGGGCTTCGCGCCCGAACCTGCGGCGAACGAAATCGGCCAGGCTCTCGTCGCCATCCGGCGGTCGTTTCTTGGCCGGCAGGATGACGTCGAGCCCCATGCGGATCTTGCCCGGCCAGGAGAACAGGCGGCTGGTCACGAAGGGCATGATTCGCGTCGGGGCCAGGAGCAGGAAACCCTCGGGAATGGGGAAGAGTCTGCCCCGGCGGACCACGTAGACGCGCCGCCGGTCGGCGTCGGTGGGAATGATCTGGCTGTCAATGCCGAGTCGCTTGCACAGGGCGATGGCCCACGGCTTCTGGGTAATGAACGAGTCCGGTCCGCCCTCGACCAGGAAACCGTCGCGGCGATGGGTAACGATGCTTCCGCCCAGCCGCCCCGTCGATTCCAGCAGGGTGATGTGGACCGGCCGGCGAACCTGTTCGGCGCGCTCCACAACGCGGTGAGCGGCCGCCAGCCCGGCAATCCCGCCGCCAACGACAATCACTCGTTTGGGCATCACCTCCGCACTCTCCGCTCACTCCTCACCGCATGCTCATCCTTCATGACAAATCGCCCATTGCTCGCTCATCGCCTGCTCAGATCGTGGACCCCATCCACCAGGGCGATGACATGATCAACCGGTGTGTCCGGCAGGATGCCGTGGCCGAGATTGAAGATGTGGCCCGGCCGGCCGGCGGCCTGGTCGAGAATGACCTGGGCCTGCTTGCGGATTCGCGCCGGCGTGGCGAACAGGACCACGGGGTCGAAATTCCCCTGGACGGCCACGTCATGCCCCAGCTCCTGCCAGGCTTCGGCCAGGTCCACGCGCCAATCCAGGCCGATGACGTCGCCTCCGGCTTGCTTGATCGCCTTCAGAATGGTAGCCGTGTTGGTGCCGAAGTGGATGATCGGCACGCCCGGTTTGATCGCATGGATCAACGCGTGCATGTGTGGCATGACGAACTCACGATAGTCGGCCTCGTTGAGGCAGCCGACCCAACTGTCGAAAAGCTGAACCGCCTGCACGCCGGCGTCGATCTGGGCGTTGAGATACTTGGCATGATCACAGACCAGCCGGTCCATGAGGGCGTACCAGGCGCCAGGGTCGCGGTACATGAACGTCTTGGTCTGGCGGAAGTCACGGCTCGAACGACCTTCGATCAGGTAGCTGGCAATGGTGAACGGGGCGCCGCAGAAGCCGATCAGTGGTACCGCGGGGTGCAGTGCCCGCCGGGCCATGCGGATGGCCTCGAAGACACAAGCCAGCGACTCGACCGGCTCGATGCCCGGCAGGTTATCCACGTCCTGGCTGGTCCGCACCGGTCGGGCCATCATCGGGCCGTGGCCCTCCTGATAGCTGAGCCCCACGCCCATCGGTTCCACGATCAGGAGGATGTCGCTGAAGATGATGGCCGCGTCGACTCCAAGTTGCTCGACCGCCATCACCGTGACCTCGGCGGCCAGGTCGGGCCGCTTGCACATTTCCAGGAAGGAAACCTTGGAACGAATCTCGCGATAGGCTCGCTGGTACCGACCCGCCTGACGCATCAGCCAGATCGGCGTGTACTCGGTCTTCTCGCGCCGGCACGCCCGGAGGAAGGCGCTGTCGTGCAGCGGGTCGGTCGTGGCTCCGCACTCATCCGCCGGCCAGATCAGCTCCAGCCGACCGGCTCGGCTCGTGTCGATTCCGACTTCGAGCGACGCCCTTTTCCGCCGGAGGAGGGTCGTGGCCGATCGGGCCAGCCCGCGAACCAGATGGCCCATCCTGGTTCGGTCCGGCTCGAAATCGACACCCAGGCCGAGCTGACGCAAGGCCGCGCTCGCCGTCGGGCCGATCGAGCCGATGACCGTGCCTTTCAGCGCCTCGCGCAGGCCGTTCTCGACACCCATGTCCGCGGCCACCTGAAGGACGTTGCGGGCCTGTTGAGCGCTGGTGAAGGCCACGACCTCGGTCCGGCCGTCGCACAGGGCCCGGATTGCCTCGCGGAGCGGTTCGAGATCCTCAGGCAACGCCCAGGTGTAGACCGGCACGGGAGCGACTTCGGCCCCGTGTGCTTCCAGGGCCTCGACCAACGCCAGATTCGGCTCGCCATACTCCTGGATCGCGATCCGCTTGCCGGTCAGTGGTCCAGCCTTGACCAGAACCTCGAGGACTTCACGCCAGGTGTTCGGCTCGCCGGCCTGGAGCGTCGGCTTGACGTGCCAGCCGCGCAGAACGGCCAGCGGCTTGGGGCCGCGAACCACGCTGACGGTCTTGGATAGAGCCTCGATGACGGTGGGGCGAGGATAATACGGCTCGATGAGCGACATGAGCGCCCCGGCGCCCACGCCGGTGAGAAAAACGACAATGTCGAACTGGCCGGCGATCAGCTGCTCCGCAAAAGCCCGCGTGTTCGGCCCGACGGGTGCAGGCAGCTCGCGCATCGCCGGCGCGGACCGTGCCGAACCGCCCATACGTTCCACGAGCCCGATCATCTCCGAGGCCATCCGGCTCTCAAAGCACGTGACCCGCAATCCTTCCAGGTCAGCCATGTGCGTGGACCTTCAACGCTGTTGGGCGGTCGATAGCGTCAAGCCTTGACCTGCGGCGGCCGAGTCCATGCCATACCACCTTGTCGACGCTCGCCGGACCACATGATCAACATCAGAACACCGCCCAACACACCGAAACCAGCCATACTATACAGCCACGAGCCCCAACCGTAGTGGTCGATCAGCCACCCGATGACCAGCCCGGCTACGCCTGCCCCCAGGTACTGGAATGCGTCGATGAATCCGGTGGCGAAGCCGGCCATTTGCCGTCCGCCGATGTCCATCGGGGCCGCCGTGCCCAGGATCGAGTGGGTGGAGTTGCAGGTAAAGGCGATGCACAGCAGCGCTGCCGTCATGCTCCAGCTCGATCCGGCCTGGGCTCCGATCAGGATGATAACCGTCTCGATGAAGTAAAGTGCGGCTGCCACCGGAGCCCGCCGACCCTGAAAGAGCAGGTCGGAGACATATCCGGACAGGATGGAGCCCATCGTTGCGACCAGAGGCAGGCCCCATGCCACAAGCTGAAAAGCGAAGCTCGTCAGGGAGACCTTCTGGACTTCCCGGAAGTACGCCGGGAACCAGTCATCCACACCATAACGCACCACGCCGGTGCAGAAGTAAGCCCCGGCAGTCAGCCAGATGAACGGGTTGACCATGATCGTGCGGGCGACGGCGATCAGCGACAGAGGTTCTCCATCCCGGTCAGCGCCGTCTTCATGCTGGACCACGCCGACATACCCCGCTTCCTCCGGGGTGTTCCGGGTCAGGAGGAGCATGAGCGTGGTGATGACGGTCACGAAGCCGGCCGGAACGAAGAATACCCACTGCCAACCGCAACCCGGGAACTGGTACCTCCAGATCGTGAATCCCGTCAGCAGAAGCGGGCTGATGGTGTTGTTAATGAACCGCCCCAGGTTGATCATCAGCCCGAAGATGCCGGCGAACCGCCCGCGTTCCCGACGCGCGAACCAGGCGGTGTTTGTCTTCACCATGCCGGGGGCGCCGAACGCCTGAAGATACCCGTCGATCCCGCGGAGGAGTACGAACCAGCCGAGAACACCGAACATCGGGCCCATGAGCCCTTGGTAGGCCGCCAGACCGAACAGAAGGTTCATGACGGCCGTGCCATACCCGCCAACGGCCATGGTGGTCTTGCCGCCGAACCGGTCGGCCAACAGGCCGTTCAGCACCAGCCCGACCGCATAGCTCCAACTACGGGCGGCCGTGATGTAGCTGTAGTGAACATTACTGAAGCCGAAGGCCTGACAAAAGTCCGTCTTGGCGATGGCCAGATTGTATCGGTTGAAGTAGTAGGAGGCGTAGGTCAGTCCGATAAAGAACCAGTTGCGTCCTCGTCGGAGACGAAACTTGGGTGGGCGCACGGGCAGAGAGTCGGGGGGCCTGACGGATGCGTAGGGCAGACTTCCAACCATCCCGTCTCCTGAGATGGGGCAGATCCCGGACCTGCCGCCTTGCCGGCGGGCCTGCCGATCTCATGAAACAGGCCACCCAGGCTGCTCAAGGATAGCCGAACCCCCTGACCCCTGCCAGCATTCAACGGGCTGGCGGGCGCCAAGCTGAAAGGGCGGGGCGGCTTCCCCAGTGGAGGATCGTCGGTGGCCGTCTTCCCCGGGTGAGAAGATGGCCCCGGGGTCCTCCTATGGCTGGGCCGAGTCACCCGCTTCTGCGTTGCGGTTCTTCTTTTTGGCGGGATTCTTGACCGCCTTGGCGTCGGGCTTCGCCTTGCCTTGAGCGGCCTGATACTCCTCGTCGCTCAGCGTGCCGTCGCCGTTGGTGTCCGCCTGGGGATGTCGCTGCAAGAAAATCAGCTTGGCGGCGGCGGGGTTGGCGCTGGTGAGGGCCTTGTATTCCTCGCGGCTCAGCGTGCCGTCGCCATTGGTGTCGGCTTCGGGGAACTGCTTGAGGATTGCCTCCGGCTTGGCCGCGGCAGCCCGGTTCATCGCTCCGTACTGATCCCGAGCCCTAAGCAGTTCGTCGCGGCTCAGTTGCGCGTTGCGATCGAGATCCATCTCTGCGAGATGCTCGATCAACCAGTTGAACATGCGGGCGTCGGGTTTGAAGTTGTCAACTTTCAGGCCGCGAGCATCTCTGATCCTGGCCCGGCCGTCCTTCAACTCCTGGTCCGTGAGCACGCCGTCATGGTTCACGTCCATTTCAGGGAACTTCTGCAGCAGTTTGGCCCGGTCCGGTCCTGCGGCCTTCTGGGCAACGGCTTCCTGCTTCGAGGCGGCCTGATCGGCCGCCCGTGCGACGCTCCGAAGCTCGGCGCTCGCCACCAGACCAATCGTCAACAACAGGCCGGCGGCCAGAATTGTGACCCGAGACATCATGTTTCTCCTTGTGGATTCGAGAGTTATGAACTGCGCAGCCCCGCGCAACCCCGTCTCGACCCCAGCGGCGGTCGCCAAGGTGAACGTTGATCATAACGTCGCCGCCGTTCCACTATTGCCGCCTGCTGCTCCGCACCCGCCACCTCAACGGCAAGCGGCGTCTCGAACTCGAAGGTGACATGACCATCGTTTCCACGGAACGTCGCCCTCTTGCAGCTACGGGGCGCCTCGGTGGCGAACCCCGTTCGCACCGAATGAACTGTTGGCAGCCGTCGGACGCGCCGGCGGCCGGTTACGCTGACCCGGTCTTGTGAGTCAGTCAATCGGAACGAGGCCCGTCTCAGCGCGGTCGGGCGGTCCAGGCGATCGCGTAGCATGCCGCGGCCGCGAGGAAGACCCAGGTGAAGCCGGCGGCCACGGCGAGCATGGTCCCGCCGATGGAACCGACCACGGAGGCGACCCCGTTGATACCCCAAAGGGCGGAGACGGCCGGGCCGTTCTCATCTTGGGCCGATCGGCGCAAACCGAGCGGGAACGGCATGCCCATCAGGAAGCCGAATGGGAACACCAACGCGGCCGCCACCGCGATCCGGGCGTTCAGGTCCAGCGGCAGTGCCGCCCGAACCAGCGAGGGCAAGCCGAACGCGGCCAGGGCGATGAGCAAGACGATCGCCGGAATGATCCAGCCCAGCGCCTTGCCGATTCGGGCAGGCTCCAGCCGCCGGGCGAAGAGGCTTCCCAGACCACCGGCCACCAGCAGGGTGAACAGTAGAACCACGAGGGTGTAGATCGGATGCCCCAGCAGAAGGATGAGTCGTTGCAGGAGCGAGACTTCGCAGATGATGAATCCCACACCCAGAGCCCCGAAGTAGGCCACCGCCTGTCCGCCCGGGGCCTGGAAACCCAGCACGCGACCGCCGCCCAGGATCACAGCAGTGACCACCAGAACCGCCACCACGAACGGCGTGAACAGTCGGGTCACGAAGCTCGCGATTCCGTACGGCTTGTCGGTGGCGAAGTAGAACGGATGATCGTCCGGCACCGGTGTCGCCAGAGTATCGAAACTATCCGTGTAGCCATCGAAATCAATCTTGCCGGAAAACAGGTCGGCGTAAACGGGCTCCGATATGCGCGAGGTGGCGTGGTAGATGTGGGCCTTCTCGTGTCCGGCCAGCAACCGATCGACTTGCTCGGGCGAGAGGGGCGAGCGCGTCAACATGAAGACGGTCTCGACGGGTTCGGGTCCTTCGCTCGTGCGAATGCTGGCGGCCAGGATGTGTTTGCCGATCTCCTCCATGGGCATGCCCCGCTTCGAGAGCAGGGAAACCGAGTTCGAGACCAGCCGCGGGATGTCCGTCGGCCAGCGGATGATCACCAGGGCGCCGCTGTCGGTGAGATGGTCGTAGTAGGCCTCAAGGGCGTCGCGGGTATACAGGTAGCTCTCGGTCAGCGAGAGTCCCCCGCTGGCGACCGAGGCCCACGAGTCGACGAATCCCAGGACGATGAAGTCGAACTTCTCGTCCGTCCGCTGAATGAAGTTGCGGCCCTCTTCCAGGACCAGATTCACCTTGGGATGGTCGTAGAGATTGCCGGCCTTGTCGCCCAGGCGGCGGACACAGTCGATCATCAGCGGGTTCATCTCCACCGCGGTGACACGAGGGCTGCCGGCCGCGATCGCCATGACCACGTCCGTGCCGCCGCCCGGCCCGATGACCAGTACCTCCGGCTCGTTCGCCAGGCGGAAGGGAAAGGCTCGGAACCAGCTGCGGGCATCCTCCGGCTTGGCCGACGATCCGTCCCAGCGAAGCACACTCGTCTCGGCATCGCTGTCGATGAACAGGCGGGCGAGGTGGAACTCATCGAAGCCTTGCACGGAGGTGATTCGAGAGTACGCGTTCCACTTGTCGCTGGTTATCTGAGCCCCGGGATGGGCGGCGAGCAGCTTGTAGAGGGCCTTCTCGGGAGCGTTGCTGATCGTGAACGTCTGGGTCTTGAAGTTCCAGGCGGTGAAAGCCGCCGTGCCCAGGACGGCCAGGCCGGCCAGTGCAGTCCAGGGCCCCCGCGACCTGGTGGCGATCGACGAGCTGAGCAGCACCGCGGCCAGGGCCGGCAGAACCGCGATGGCCATGACCGCGGTCTCGGCCCCGAGCAGACTGATCGCCGCCGGCACGGCCAGCGTACCCAGTGCCGCTCCGACCAGGTCGGCGAAGTACAGGCGATTGGAGTCCTTGCCGTGCGACTCGAAGGCGAGGCTCAAAGTGGCTCCTCCGGTCAGGAACGGGAGCACACTCAGCAGGAGGTAGTAGTTGAGCCGCTCGGGTGAAAGCGGGAACTTGAGGATGCCGCACGGAAACAAGGCCAGGGTGATCGACAGCAGGAACGAGAGGGCGACCAGAATCTGGCGGACAGTGTCGCCGTGCCGACCCAGCCGGAGGATGTAGACCAGGAAACCGCCTAATCCCCAGCCGAACAGGGCCACCGAGATGGCGACGAAAGTGTAGTGATACCAGATGGTTGCGGAGAAGATCCGCGTGAGCGTCAACTCGAACATGAGCCCGGACGCCGAGAGCAGGACCACTGCTCCAAGCAAGGCCCGGGAGGCCCGCGTGCCGGCGGGCGAAATCGGCTGGTCCATTGAAGGTGCTCCGTCCTCGGTCCTGGAACGCGTCAAAAGGGGGAAGCGTAACCCCCTCGAATGCGTTTCGCAACGCCGGCGCACAAGACGGGCCGACCGGGGATGTGCTCGGTCGGCCCGCGTGATTCGATCCCGTGGAGTGTGCGGAAGAAAGCTCGCCGCGATCCTATTGCTGCTTGTCGTCTTCCTTTTCCTGGGCGGTCTCCTTGGCCTTGGCCTGTTTGACGAGCTCCCCGTAGGTCGTGGTGAAGAACTCGGCGCACTTGGCCAGGTCGGGTACGGAGTTCTCCCAGTTGTGCTCGTACTCCGCCATGACGCCGCCCTTGAAGCCCTGACGGTGCAGTTCGGTCACCAAAGCCTTGGCATTGCAGACACCCGTGCCCCAGGGAACATCATGAGCGTTGGGGCTCTTCTCGTTCAGGTCCTTGAAGTGCGACCAGAGAATGCGGCCTTCAAGTTTCTTCAGGCACTCCAGCGGGTCGAGCCCGGAACGGACCCAGTGCCCGGTGTCCGCGCAGGCACCAGTGCGTTTGCTGCAGTTCTTGATGGCCTTCAGTACCGTGTCCGGGTTCCAGTAGTGCGACGGCTTCGGGTGGTTGTGAATGGCCACGTTGATCTGATACTCGTTGGCGAGTCGGTCGATGAGTTCGAGGCTGTCCTCGGGAGGCTCGGCGGTGATCGTAGTGATCCCCATGACCTTCGCGAAGTCGAAGACCTTGCGATTCTCGGCTTCGTCCTTGCCGAGACCGGCCACGCCGTAGCCGATCGCCCGGATACCGGCCTCATCCAGCTTGTTCTTGATCCTGGCCATCTGGGCCATGGTCAGGTCGGGACCCATTTTGGCGTCACCCATATCTTTCGAGACCTGCTGGCCGGGAAAGACCTCGATGAAGTCGAGGCCGAGCTGCTTGGCCTTGTCGACCGCCTCGAAGAAGGTGAACAACCGGAAGGTATAGGCCTGTGTTCCCAGTTTCATGCCCGCACACCCCGCACACGATCCGCTGCAGCTCGGCCCGCAGTTGATCGCACCAGCATCTTTCGCACAGCAGGCCGGCGCGGCCATCGAGGCCGGGGAGCACACCAACACCATCGCCGCCGCTGTGATCATCGCACATATGGTCCCGCGCATTGCTCAACCCTCTGAAAGACTCAATCGACAACCGATCTCACACCGAGGGGATTCTATCACCAGTCCGGCGACACGGAAAGGCAAGTCGCTCAGATGGGGCTCGAAATCACACCGTCGCTTGTCTCCGCATCGGTGGCCGGCCAAGACGGTCGCTTCACCCGTTTCGCCGGCCCCCGAAAGCCGGCAGAATGATCGTGCTTCCGCCGGCCAGTGTCACTCCGCCTTGATCCTCAGTACGTTGACGCTGTGGGCCGGCAAAGTGTGGCGGAACTCAGGGCCGGTAACGATGAAGGCCTGGTTCTTCGGGGCCACCTTGGTCGGCTGTTCGAGCGAGTTCTCATCGCCCGCATCGGCCGAGGTCAGGACCGCGAGACTCACCGAGCGCGGCCCGTCCTTGGCTCCCCGCAGCTCGAACCGGGTATCCAGCGGGTGCCCGGCGGCATTGACCGCCTTGATGACCACCTCCCTGGATGATTCCGTCCGCCCGGCAACCGCGTAGAGCGATTTCGATGCCCTGCCCAGCTTCACGTCATGGATCAGCTTGCCGTCCAGATAGCATTGGGCCGAAGAACCGGCCACTTCGACCTTGATGTCGTACCAGCGATCGGTCTCGATCCTGCCGGGCACGCTGTCGCCGACAGGGCCGTCGGGTCCCTCAATCGCGTGACGAACGTTGCCCCAGCCGCCCAGGTTCCACCAGCTCTTGGCATTCTCGTCGCGGGAACGGAAGCTGATCAGGAAGCCCTCCTCGCCGCCCAGTTTGCGGGCTTTGAGGCTGAGAGTGTAGTCCGTCCAGCTGCGATCGCCGGCAAAAGCCCGAACGTTGGTGTCCAGCGAGTTCTGCCGGAATGCGCCGTCCTTCACTTCCCACCTGCCGCCGAGCATTCTCCAGCCCGCCGTGTCCTTGCTGAAGTCCGACTTGTACAAGACCTGATCGCCGCGGCAGACCTGGATGTCCTTGAACTCGGCCTGCGTGGACCAGGTGCCGACGCCGACGCACCCCGCAACCATCGACTCGGAGGTCGTGACCGGTGCGGTGGCTTCCGTGGCGAGGATCACATCCGGGCGGTGGTTGGCAAACAGCTTCTGAACGTAGTACGAGGGCGTGCCGTACGCCCGGGCGCTGTCGAAGTTGATGGCATCCGGATTCCATTGTCGCCAGCCGACGTTGACGAACAGGGGGGCGTACGAGGCCATCGCCACCACGTCCGAGTTGCGTTCCATGCCGGTCATGAACGCCGCCTCGCCGATCGCGGCTGCCAGGTTGCCCCGGCCGCAGCCTTGGGTGACCGCGTATTCCCCGACGTAGATTCTGTAGGCGTGGCGGTCGTACGAGTCATAGCGGTCGGCCTGGCTCAGGAAGAAGCGCGGGTTATTGTAGTAGTGCTCGTCGAGAAGCTCGATCGGCCGGTTGGTGGGCCGGCCCTGCCATTCGTTTGCCACGAGGGTCACCTGGGGGTACTTCGCCTTGATCGCGTCGTAAAAAAGGGCGTAGCGTTCGTGGTAGCGTGGGCCGCCGTTCTCGTTGCCGATCTGCATGTACTTCAGGTGGAAGGGTTCGGGATGGCCGGCCTCGGCCCGCAGCTTGCCCCACGGCGTCTCGGTGCCGCCGTTGGCGTACTCGATCGCGTCGAGGGCATCCTGCACCCAGGGACCCATCTTGTCCATGGGCACGAAGTCCTCGTGGGCCATGCCACAGTTGATGACGTACAGCGGCTCGGCGCCGAGGTCCGCGCACATCTGCAGGTACTCGTGATAGCCCAGTCCGTCGGTCGAGCGATAGCCCCAGAGGTTCCAGTGTCCCGGCCGGCGGGCGATGTCACCAATCGAGTCTTTCCATCGGAACGCGTTGGCCAGCCTGTTGCCCTCGACGTAGCAGCCGCCGGGGAAACGGACAAACGCCGGCTTGAGGTCGGCCAGCATCTGGGCGAGGTCGGCCCGCAGGCCGTTCGGGCGGGCCTTGAAGGTATCCTTCGGAAAGAGCGAGACCATGTCGAACCAGACCTTGCCCGGCCCCTTGACCCGCAAGACCAATCGTGCGGCCGGGTCGGTGGCGGTGGGCTGAAGTGCGGTGGAGAACTGCTTCCACACGCCGGAAACGCCTGTGATCGCTGACTCGGCATAGGTCTTCGTGCCGTCGGCATTCTCCAGGGAGGCGGTCAGTTCGCCATTCCAGCCTTCCGCGCCGCGAACATAGACCGAGAGCTGGCAGGCCTTGCCCTCGCGAACCGCAATCCCTTTGAAGCCGCTGTTGGCCGCTCCAACCGAACCGGTGGCCGAGGCACTCTCGAGCTGCAGCGCGGTCGGGTTCCGGTCGTTGAGGGGCACGCTTCGGTCGAGGGAGAGTCGCCCGTCACCGCCTTCGCCTCTGACCAGTGTCCAGGCCGCCGGCTCCCGGGCGTCTTCGAACGAGCGGTTCTGGATCATCTCGGCATACAGTCCCCCGTCGCCCGCCCGGTTGATCTCCTCGAAGAACAGCCCGTACAACATGGGGCTGACGCGGATGCCCGGTCGGTCGGTATGGACTGTCAGCCGCGCGGTGGGGATCCGTTCGTCGGCTGCTTGGGCGGCCATCGTTCCGATCAGGACGGCGAACGTGAAGCCAGTCGAGCGCCGCATGGATGATCCTCCTGAGGGCAGCAACCCCGTTGAGCATGAGATCGCCGGATACGCGAGTTCTCCCGGCCACTCTCACTATGCGGACGACGGGGCGGGCTGTCAAATCGTGTGCCGTGGTGGCCGGTGGCGGTGGACGGCCTTCGGATGGTGCGGGTGCCGATCCCTTCGTGCACATCCGAAAGCCGGCGCCGTCGCCTGCTTCCTATTCTGCGTTGAACTCCCCGCGGAACAGCCACCAGTTGCCATCTGCGCCGGGCTGACAGGGCCAGATCCAGCGCGCTCCAGTGGCGGCGTACTCGGCGGGGGTATGCTTCCACGGCTCGGCGCCCCACGCCCCCAGGTCACTGAGCGGGACGGCCTCGGCAGCCTTGGTGCCGACGTCGGTGAGCAGGTCGTCCGGCACGGCGGGCGGGCATGGGATGGCCGTGAACGTCTTCAAGCCGGTGGCGAGATTCACGCTGTCGGCCTGAACTCGGACCACACCGATGATCGCGGAGGGGGCGCCCTTGGTCTGGACTTTGACGGCGATCACGTTCTTGCCCGCCTGGGCATAGCACTCGATGTGCGGCGACTCTTCCCAGCCTTGGTACTGCAGGATTTCCCGTCCGTTGAGGTAGACGATGCGGCGACCGCTAGAGGCGAAAACCAGCTCTGTCGGTCGGCCGGGCACGGGCGGCGGGGATGCCCTCTGGGACAGTTGCTCGAATGCCGGGGCGTCAACGGTTCGCACGTGGAACAGGCATCGGCAGCCGCCCAGGGGGCGGGCGGACAGGGGCACCAGCTCCGCACGCTGTGTCTTGCCGCCGAGCCCTTCGATGACGACCGGGATTCGACCCTGAGCTGCCCCGCCAGTCGCCATGACCACGGTGGGAGCCGAGGCGGAGTCCGTCAGGCCATCAGCGACGGAGACATCCGGCAGGCAGTACATGTCCGCTCCGGCGAAGACCCGCACCAGGCCGTTCGTCGCGGGCTCGTTGGTGCTCGGACCCGCCAGCCGGACAGGGTGGGGAAACGCCACCTTGGCCGTGAGCTTGTCTGCGTCCTTCACCGTCAACTCGACCCAGCCGTCTTGGCCGGGCATGTCCTCGCCGTTGATTCGGAGTCCGGTGTGGCGGGCCCATGCGGGCACCCGGAGGGCCAGGATGATCTCGCCCCCTGAAGAGGCCTTAGCCTCGATTTGCCATTCTATAGGGGTGTGTCGCCGGGTCGTGATGGTGACCTCGCGATCTCCCACCCGGAACTTTGCGTCCACTTCCGCCAGCCAGGTCACAAGCGCCCGCCGGCCGTCGTGCAGAACGCCGTAGCGTGGCAGATCGGCCAGCACCTGGGCGCCGTGCATCGAGCAGCACCAATAGGCTTCCGATCCGTAGTGCTCGATACCCGCTCCGGGCACGTTCCCATGCTCCGCCTTGGCAGGCCGGAAGGTGTGATGCCCGAATCCGCCGTTGCGAAACTGCACGGCCAGCAGATGATTCCGCAACGTGTGCTCGGCGGCGTCGAGGTAGCGGCTCTCGCCCGTGACCCGCCAGAGCATGAGACTGAGCCACAGCCAATCGGCCTCGGAACAGCCCTCGTCACGCCCGTAATTCATGTCGAACAGTTCGAGGATGCCACCGGTGGGCAACTGATACTCGGAGCTGATCCGGTCGTAGCCCCTGCGAACGGCAGCGAGGAACTCCGGCGATCCCAGAACCCGGTCCACCTCGAGCATGCCCCGGAAGCTGGTCATGCGGCCGTGGCTGTGGTGCATGTCGAACTCCCCGTCCAGCAGCGACAGCTTGCCGATCGATCGAGCTTCCTGGGTGTATCTGGAATCCCGGGTGATTTCGCCGAGGGTGGCCAGCCCCTCGATGAGCGATGGATAACAGGTGGTGAAGCCGGAGGCAAACACGCCGCCGACGCAGCGGAAGTTCTCCTCCTTGGCGTAGTACTTGTGTGTGGCAAGGGCGTAATCGCCGAGCTTCTTGGCCATGACCAGGATCTCGGGGCTCGGCTTTTGCTGGTAGCTCTGGGTCAGGGCCCAGAGGAGCCGGCCGTTGCCCCACAGGATGGGCATGTCGCGCTGCTGGTTGATTTCCTTGTCGAGGTCCTGGTCTGCGCCGAAGTGGCCATCGGGCCGCTGGTGGCGTCGGAACCCGCTGATCAACTCGTCGATGGCCGCAATGTCTCGCCCCAGGACCGGCTCGGCGGCACTGAGGGCCCCAAGCAGCCGTCCGGAGATGTCTCCGCTATACTCGGTGAACCGCCGGGTCAACTCCAGACTGACATCGGAGAGGGCGAACCTGGCATCGTTCAGCGGTGCCGAGCACAGCCGGCTCACCGCTCGTTCAAGCCGGGCGCGCGTATCACCTCGGGCCTGGACCTGGTCGGCGAAACGCGGCTCCGCCGCCGCGGCGAACAGCCCCCATCCGGAAACGCCGAGAGCCACCGCCAGAATCGACCGCTTCATGAGATCTCCTTTCCAGCTTCGCTGCCCGAAATAACCCCGGGCGTGCATCGTTCCACGGTACAGGCCCTCCTGGGGCGGCGCCCAGAAGCCGCCGTCGGCCTGCAGGATTCGCCGATGACCCACGAGGGCCGAGGTGGGTATAATACCAGACACGAAGATGAACCACGGAGTCGCCGGTGGTACGGTCGGGGCTCCGCTTCGGGAGGGCGTTTCATGTCACCATCGCGGTTGAGTCGGCGGGCGGCCTTGGGCGTGGGCACTCTGGCGACGCTGGCTTGCGCCTGCAGCCTTTTCGAAATCCCGTCCAACGTCCTGATCAACAACATGACCGTCAACATCGCTCATGACGGCGGATCTGCGGAGCTCATGTTCGCCGGTATCGCCGGCCAGGAGATCATCATCACCCTCACCGGCAGGATCGACGGGATGGTCCCCTATGCCCAGCTCATTGCCCCCAACGGGGGTTCGAGCACCGTGCCGGATGCCAGCACCGCGGAGAACGGAATCAACTCGGTTCAGACCACCCTCGCCCAGACCGGCGGTTATACCCTGATCGTCTACGATGACGCCCAAGTGGGGGGGGCGGTGACCGTCCGGGTCGAACTGGCGCGGTAAGACACGCGGGTCTGAGCCTACTCGTCAATCCCCAGGTCCGTCTTGGTCATGAGGGCGGCAAACTCGAATCCGCCGCCTTCGATGTTCTCGCGGGCACCTTCCTGGCGGTCGATCACCGCAACAATCCGCTCGACGATCGCTCCTGCTTCCTTGAGCGTCTTGGCGGCTTCGAGAACCTGCCCCCCGGTCGTGGCGATATCCTCGACCAGCAGGACGCGATCACCCGCGTCGATCTTCCCTTCGTACATCTTCTGCGTGCCATAGCCCTTCTTGGCGTTGCGCACGATGACAAAGGGCAGGCCGCTGGCCATCGACGTCGAGGCGGCCAGGGCCACTCCGCCAAGCTCGGCCCCGGCAATGCGCGTGGTCGAACGACCGACGTACTTGGCAAACCGTTCCCCCAGCTCACGCAAGATGACCGGTTGAGCCTCAAACAGGTACTTGTCGAGGTAGTACTTGCTCTTGCGTCCTGAGCGGAGGGTGAACTCGCCTCGCAGAAGAGCGGCCGAAGAGATCGCCTGGTAGAGTTCCTGATCCTGCATCATCGTACCTCAAGGCAGCCCATGACGGCCACAACTCAGCTCAGTCCAATCCGTGCCGCCACGCGGCATCACCGACCGTACGACGATACCCGCCCGGGCACCCGACTGCCAGAGACCGCGCCTCTTTCCCCGGCCCGGGCCAGCGATATCATGTATCCGATGAGCCTCGTCAGGATCAGCTTAGCCCTCGTCACCCTTGGACTCCTCACCGGCTGTGCCCCCAGGCAGTTCGCCAAGTACCCGGAAGGCTCCCTCCGGGTGGCCTACGAAGAGTCGAGCAGCTACTCCGGTTGCCTGGTGGCCTGCACCGCCATGGCCGCCAATTACCTGACGGACCAGCGCAAGTTCAGTGAAAAGGGGATCCGGGAGTCGCTCAAGGTGGCCAACCTCGACGAAACCCGGGTCGCTGACGTCAAAGCGTGGCTGGAGACTCAGAAACTACATCTGCTAACCCTCTCGGGCACCATAGACGGAAAACCGCCAGCCAGTCTGAGCTACTGGCTTTGTCAGCGAGGCTACCCGGTCATCTGTGTGATTAACCGCCACGAGAACGATGTGAAGTTCAACCACGCGGTTGTGGTGATCGGTTTTACCAAAACCGCCGGTGACGAAACCGCCGATAGAATCCACTACCTTGACCCTGCTTCGGCCAAGGTGTTACATTCGGAAGACCGGAAGACGTTCGAGACCCTGTGGACGCGAGGCGAGCATGCGATGATGATGGTCATCGCCCCGCCGCAGGAGCCGGCCATCGGTAGCGCGCAGTGAACGAAGGAGTCTTTGCCATGCGGTCAAGCCTCATGCTGACGGTCCTTGCGGCAGTGGTCTTCGCGGCGCCTCTGGTTTCCGTGGCCGCGCCGCCAGCCAAGCCCTTGCCGGTCACGGCCAAGCAGTTCGATCAACTGCGTCAGATTCAAGCTCAGCCTCAGCATGCGGCCGTGGTCAACGTGCAGGCCACGTTCACGTCGGACCGCGAGAAGCAGCTGGAAGCCAACCTCATCGCCAACGATATCCTCACCGTGGCCTGGAACGCCGGCTGGCCAACGACACTCCTCATCGTCACCATCTGTGCAGCCCCGCTGTGAGATTCACCGCCCCCGTTCCAGCCTGATGGCGGTTTCCGTGTCTCGTTCCCGGCGCGGTGGCTCGAACGGCAGGAAGCCCGGCAGTCTGTCCAATGACGCCTGCTTGACGCGTAACAGGATGGTACCTTCCCAGCCGACGCCGACGGGGGATGACAAGGTGACCGAGCCGGCCAGCATCTGGCGAAGAGCCGTCACATCGACTGCCGGGCCGGTGGCCGCACACCATCGCTCGATCGGAATCTCGAAGACACGCTGGCGGCCGGGGACGGTGGCGAACTCCGCCCAATCGGTACGCAAGTAGAATGTTCGCCCGACTTGGCTCACTTGGACGAGGAATGGCGACCGCTCTTCGCCTACAACCACCTGGAACGTACCGGTCGCTTGGGGCCAAGGTCGGCACAGAAGATTGAGGGTATGGGTCTTCTCGGTCGTTGTGGTCGGGGCGGCCAGCTGACGGAGCGTGTCCTCGCCCGGCTGGACGTCGAATATCAGACAGAGGGCCGCGGCGGCCGTCTTGCGGACCGATTCGGCAGGGTCACATGCCAGTTCGACCAGTCGTCGGGGACCCATCAGTTCCAGGATCCGGCGTCCCGAGGCGCCCGTCGTCTCTGCCTCCGCTGCTTTGAGGATGGGTTCGATTCGGCTGATCCGTCCGCAGCCGATGAGGGCGGTGACTGCTCGTCTGCGATGCTCCTCACGGGCAGTCAGCATCATCAGGTAGCGATCGAGGTTCTCGTCGGTGACCTGGCCGGCGAACTGCGCGGCCAGATCGAGATCGTCGGCACCCTTGCCGAGCAATGCAGCCGCCCGGGCAACCAGACGTTCATCCGCCATCTGATCGGCCATCCGGTTGGCGGACGAGCGCGTCCAAGAGAACACCCCGTAGACTCCACCTCCGAGGGCCAGCAGGGCGAGGCTGACCACCAGCCATCGGGTAGGCAGCTTGCTCCACAGCGAAGGGCGGGCTTCGACGTCCTCCTGCGTTCGGGTCCTCTGGACGACGCCGGTGACCTGGTTGGCCCCACACTCTGGGCAGCGGACCATGCCCGGCTCCATGGGGGCATCGCACATGAAGCACTGCCGATACTCCTTTTTCTCCTTCGGGGCGGGTACTCCGATCCAGGAGTCTTCGCTCAGATCGGTTTCTTTCCACTGGAAGGGGACGCGCTGCTCGCCGATGCGGAAGCTCTCGTTGCAGCCGCTGCAGACGGCGGTCTTGCCCATGGCCTCGGTCATCGTGCGGTAGCGGCGGTGGCAGTGGGGGCACTGGACGCGAATCATGGCTCATTCACCTCGAACCGGGACGCCGGCGGCTATCATAGCACGGACGGCTCGCTTCGGCCTCGCCTCGATGACGGTGCGCGCCGTCGCCCCGGAAAGGGGTGAGTGAGCCGTCACTCGCGCCGATCGCGGTCCTGTCCGAGGGGAGGCGGGAACATCGGGAGCGGCTGGTCGGCGCCAATCCTGTTCAAGGATGGCAAGGCGCTTGCCCATCCACGCGTGCGGCTTTCAGGCTCGCTCCAGCCCACTCGAGCCGCTGCCGAGAATTCACAGGGTGACTGAGTGATCTGGCTTGAGAAGGCAGGGGCCGAACGCCCCAAGACCTCAGAAATGCTTGCCATCCGGGGGCGTTCTCTTTACGATAAGTGCGAACCATGAGCAAAGGTCTGCTCACCACCGAGGACGGCGCGCTCAAGCCAGGACTGCGGTATGGTCTGATCACCGTGCTCGTTCTTGGAGGGGTGTATTTGGCGTACCGGGCGTTGCACGCCGGCAGCGAGCCGATGGTGGTGAGCATGGCGTGCTGGACGCCGGGTTGTGGTTACACGAGGAGCGACGTGCCCCAGGTGGGCGAGCTGGTACCGGGCGTCTGTCCGAAGTGCGGGAAGACTTCCGTGGCCCCGGCGTATCGATGCCGGGCGTGCGGGACCGTCAACGTGTGGAACACGTACCGCCAGCTGGATACGCCGGACAAGTGCTCAAAATGCGGACGGGAGGCGAGGTATGGCCAGTAGAGCGAGCGGACCCGGACCGACTCGGCGATCGCGCGGCTTTACCCTCATTGAGGTCCTGGTCGTTGTGGCCATCATCGCCCTACTGATCAGTATTCTCCTGCCTTCGCTGAAGAAAGCCCGCGATCAGGCCAAGTCCGCCGTCTGCCTGGCCAACCTGTCGAGCATCGCCAAGGCCGAGGGCACTTATCAGAGCACTGACCGCGAGTGGATTCCAGGTTCTCCGCTCACCACCGGTTACTACTGGGCGGCCAACTACGTCAACGCCAACAGCCCGCCGTGGAATCCCTTCAAGCCAGGGTTCAATCCACTCGTGGTCGAGTGGTACGACTACGCGACCCCGTTGCGGGCCCTGATGCAGGGCCACAAGTCGATCCCCAAAGCGGCTCTCGGTACCGACCCGAACAAGACGCGAAACTCACTACTGACCCAGCTCACCTCCGGCGTCTTCAACTGTCCGATGAACCCGCACATGGCCGGGCCCTACACGGGCAGCGGAGGCTCCGGGGGACCGTTCATCCAAGCGGTCAGCTACATGACCATGTCCACCATCGTCCGGGGTGGTCCCAGCGTGTACTACGAGGGCGGCAGCTCCAAGTACCGGGCTTCCGGCAGCGACATCGGTCAAAGCGACGCCTGGGATGTCGTGCCGCCTACCAGCTACGTGCCCAAGCACGGGCGTCTCGGCCGGGAGTCGATGAAGGTCTTTGCGGCCGACGGGCTTCGCTTCTTCGCCGGCGAAGATTCGGGCATGCCCATCAGCTACACCTGTGCGCCGGCGGATACCAAGGGCATCCTGACCGCCACGCCGCCTTCGACCCGATCCGCCGCCAACAACCGCGAGTATGTCTTCGCCAAGAAGTACTCCTGGCGCCACAAGAACCGGGACACGATCAATGCCGCTTTCTTCGACGGGCACGCCGAGGCGTTGAGCGCGGACGTGAGCTCCGAAGATACCACGGCGCGTCCTTTCACCGGTAAGGGCATCCATCCCAAGTACTTCTATCCCAGCGGCAGCGTGGTGAAGGATCCCACTAAGCTCCACGCGGACTTCATTGCTCCCGGCTCGGCACTGCCGTAAGGCAGCGGTCAGCAACGAGCGGGGAGGAGTAACGGTTCGCTCCGATGTCCGGCGCGATTCCGCCGCGTCGAGTTGTGGACACCGTGAGGTTCTCGGATTACGCTGGCGGCATCATTCCGGGAGCCCCGGCATGTTCCATCGCCCGGCACATTCCGATGCAGAGACCGTGTGCAGGACAATCGTCTTGTCCGCGGCCGCGGCTCTCCTGATCGACTCGCGGTTGATCGCTCACACCGTCCTCATGGACTGTGTTCAGCATCGTGTCGCCCTCGCCGTGGACCCGGTCAACATCGACGTGGACGTCGAACTGATCTTCGGCGAATGGCAGTCCCTTCTGCAGCGACGGCAGATGGACCGCAACGGCGACGACACGGTCACCTCCGAGGAGCAGGCCGCGTACGAGCGATATCTCGCCGGAACGCTGATCGAACCGCTGAGCCTGCTCATCGACGGTCGCCGGCTGGATCTGATTCCCTTGTACGAGCCCTCGGTCGACCTGGGCGGCAGCAACAGGACCAGCCTCAGTGGGCATCAGGTCCGGCTGTCGTACTTCGCCCGGACGCCTTCCTGGTTGGCTGCGGGCAGCCGAATCACCCTGTCCGACCGCCTCTGGACCAGGCAGCCGGCCCTCAG
The DNA here is from genome assembly GCA_022711465.1 of Planctomycetota bacterium. GTDB lineage: Bacteria > Planctomycetota > Phycisphaerae > UBA1845 > PWPN01 > JAGNEZ01. Next base: position 74,544 of record JAKLEZ010000021.1, read on the forward strand.
CTTCCTGAACGTGACCGGGCGGGACGGCTTTCGACTCGCGGTCGAGAGCACCGATCCAGTGTTATCCCCCTGGGCGACGGGCGGCCCTCGCCTGATGCAGGCGCGCTGCACCCTGGCGGGCGGTCCCGTGGCTCCGCGGGTCGCGGCAGCCGCCGTTGCGAGCCGTGCCCCGGCAGCTGGCCTGGAACCACATCTCCTTCCGACCTCTTCACACCGAGGGGCGGAAACCGGCGGTGGACGCCCCGTGGGGGCGGTACTCCTGGTGATCATCATGGCAGCGCTCGGCGCGGTCGTGATCCTTCGGCCGACCGGCCTGTCTCGACATGGAGGACAGCATTGAGAACGACACTGACCATCCTATCGGGCTTGTTGTGTGCAAGTTTGGGCGCCTCCCCGGCTCCGGCGGAGGCGGTCAACGCCGCCGGGTTGGCTGGGCTGCTGAGTCGCGAGCATGCCCATCTGTTCGACCCGGCAGGCCGGCAAGTACTGAACGACTTGAACCGCGGACTCCGCGAGGCCGAGGAGCAGCTGCGCAAGGCCACCGCGGAAGGGGACAAGAAGGCCGCCCGGGACCGGCTGGAAAAGGGCAAGGCAGACCTCATCGCTCTCCTCGGAAAATGCCCGAGTCTGATGCGCGTGACCCTGGCGGAAGGCAGACTCACTCCGCCCCAGGCGGGCTTCGTCACTCTGCCCGGCGACAGGGGAGCGGTGCTCATCTGCCTGGACAACGGACCCGGCAGCATCCAGTTCGTCACCGCCCAGCAGGACTTGACCGAGATCCGCGGCGAACGCGCGGTCGTCGCGGTGCGCGGCATCGGCCCGGGCTCGAATTGGATTCTCATCAGTCTCACCGGCGTCCCGGCGCTTCGAACCACGCTCGCGCTTGCCTTCGAAGCCAATCAAGGCCAGCCGGTCTCCTGGCCCATCGATCTGATCAGCCAGGACAAGGCGCGGCTCAAGATCCGCATTCTCGATGAGGACGGCAAACCAACGCCAGCCATGGTTCGGCTGACCTGGGCGACCGGCGGCGACGTGGACGTGCGCCCGAGCAACGCGGTCGATTTTAGCGCTCAGTTCGACAGCCAGGGTGCGGCCACCTCGCACCGGATCATGAACATCCCCGGCGGCCTGTGGGGCTACTACTGGGTGGTGCCCGGCCCCTTCGACATGGTCGTGCCGGCGGGTGAATGGCGAATCATGGTTCGGCGCGGGGCGGAGCATGTGCCGGTGCAGGACAGCTTCACGACCACGTCCAACCAGACAATGGAGAAGACCTACACGGTCAAGCGCTGGGTGGACATGCGCAAGCTCGGCTGGTACTCGGGCGACGATCACGTGCACAACCGCATCCTCAGCGATGACGATGCCCGCCGGTTGATGACCTACGTGAAGGCCGAAGACATTCATCTGGCCAACATCGTGAAGATGGGTGACATCTACCGCACCTGGTTCGAGCAGCGCGGATTCGGCAAGGAGTATCGCGTCATCGACGGCGACTACATCCTGTCGCCAGGCCAGGAATGCCCGCGGACCCACCAGCAGATCGGGCACACGATTTCGATGAACATCACCAGCATGGTGCGCGACACGGACAAGTACTACTCCTACGACTGGGTGGCCGACACGGTCCATCAACAGGGCGGGCTGTGGGGCTATGCCCACGTCTGTGGCCCGGCGTTCCACGTCCATCGCGACATGAGTGTGAGCATTCCTCAGAGCAAGGTGGACTTCGTCGAACTGCTCCAATTCGCCCACCTGGGCACGGACCTGTTCTACGACTTCCTCGATCTGGGCTTCAAAGTCACGGCCAGCGCCGGCTCGGATGTGCCCTGGGGCGGCACGGTGGGCGAGGTCCGCGTCTATAGCTGCGTCGGCGATGGGGAGTTCAACGCGGATCGCTGGTTCGAGGGGATGAAGAAGGGGCGCACCTTCGTGACCAACGGGCCCATGATCGAGTTCCAGGTCGATGAGGCTCTGCCCGGCGATGAGGTCCGGGTGAGCGGCAATCGCAAGCTGCGGGTTCGGGCTCGGGCGTGGGGCGATCCCGCCCGGATGACGCCGATCAAGCTGGAGATCGTTCGCCACAGCGAGGTCATTCGCGCCCAGACGGGCGGAAACGGCCAGGCCGAGGTCAAGCTCGACTTCGAACTCGACGCGGGCTGCGGCTTCTGGATCGCCGCCCGGGTCAGTGCCGCTGAGGGCCTCAGCGCCCACACCACACCGGTCTACGTCGTTCGTGAGGGATTGCGCTTCTGGCGGCCGGAAGCGGTGTCAAGGTTGACCGACAAAACCAACGGGTGGTTGGACGAGATCGACAAGATCGTGGCCGAGGCGAAGGCCGCCAACCGCGCAGGCAAGGTCGAGACCGACCGTGCGGTCAAGCAGCTGGCCGTCCAGGGCGACGATTTGCTCAAGCGCGTGGCGGCAGCCCGGAAGGTCTACGCGGAGCTCAAAGACGTGGCGGAGAAGGAGAAAGAGACGCGGGCAAGAGCCGAAACGCCGAAGTGAGCAGATGATGCGACGCGCGCAGGTCGGCCCCCGTTCGGGAAGCAGAGGTCCGCGGATGGCCTCATCGATCCCGTCTCTGGTCAGGCGTCCTTCACCGTCCCCGGCCAGAGCCGCCACTCGTGACCGCGATTCCTGGGCCCCCGTGGGCCCCGAGGCGGCCTCAGCCGGTTGCTCATGCGGCCCACTCAGGCCGCGGTTGCACCCGACCAGGTTCCCACCGGGAATCCAGTCAAGAAGCGTCCCGACCCGGACGTGCCAAGACGAGCCAGGCCCACTCGAAGCGTGGGTAGACTGGAATAGGGGGACATAGAGGTACATGGCGCGGCCGGCCCGTCGTCAACGACTGGTCGTTGAACTCGGTTTCGGCGGGAACGGCCGCCAAGACCGCCTGCTGGCAACCAGCGCTCACTCAACAGCAAAGCAGAACCAGCCGACCAGACCGTCGCGGACCTGCCTGAGCAGAGGAGTCACCGCTGCCCGATGGGACGCTCAGAACATCGGTTTCCGCCGCCAACCGTTTTCGGTTATACCATGGCGGCGAGCAGGCGGCTCACAGGGGACCCGGCCAAGGAGGACACGATTCATGTCCGAACCATGTCAACTCGGCGTCCAGGGGGACATCTACCAGACCAAGCCGTTGTATCGGTACCTGGCCTTGCTGGCCGCGCTCATGGCCTGGGGGTTCGACGGCGTCGAGCAAGGGGTCTACACCATCATGACCCGCGATGCCTTGAAGGACCTGGTTCCCAGCGTCTCGCCGCTGGTCCAACAGGCCAGTGAGATGAAAGCCCAAATGAATGGTGCCGGCCCCGACGCTCGCGGCCCTCTCGTGGAGCAGCTCAAGACCACCACGCGCAAGATCGACAGTACGGTGGGTCCGTTCTTCAGCCTCTCGCTGGCGATGTGGATGTGGGGGGCGGCGGCCGGCGGCGTGCTCTTCGGACGGATGGGGGACCGCTGGGGCCGAGTCCGATCCATGCTTGTCTCAGTATCGCTTTACGCTTCGTTCACCGGCCTGTCGGCACTCTCCACGCACTGGTCTCATTTCATCACCTGCCGGTTCATCGGAGCCATGGGGCTCGGCGGAACGTGGCCCTTGTGCGTGGCCCTGATCGTCGAGACCTGGCCGGAGAAGCACCGAGCGATGCTCGCCGGCCTGATCGGCGCGGCCGCCAACGTGGGCTTCTTCATCGCCGCAACGTACTCGAAATTCATGCTCAAACACGACTACGAATGGCGCTGGGTCATCGGCATGGGCTTCTTCATCGCGATCATCAGCTTACCGGTGATCTTCCTCGTGCCCGAGCCGACGCAATGGAAGCGATCTCGGGAGAAGAAAGAGCGGTCTCGGATCGGCGACCTGTTCACCCGCGAATACCGGCGATCGACCATCGTGGGCAGCCTGCTGTCCACCGTGGCATTGCTCGGAACCTGGGGGGCATTCCTGTGGGTGGCAACCTACGTGGACCAGATCACCGAGGGCACGCCCGACCAGGGCCGGGCCAAGGCGGCCATCGCTCAGTGGCAGTCCTACGGCCAGATGCTGGGGGGTTTCCTGGGCGGCCTGCTGGCCGGCTGGATAGGCAACAAGCGTTCGTGGTGCTTCCTGTGCCTGGCCGCTTGGGCGTCGGTGGTGGCCCTGTTCGGCCTGAACCGGCATTACGGCCTGCAGATGGCCCTGATGGGGGCTCTGGCCGGGCTGTTTGTGACCGGCTTCTTCGGCTGGCTGCCCAAGTACCTGCCGGAGTTGTACCCCACCCGGATCCGGGCCTCCGGACAGGGCTTCAGCTTCAACATCGGGCGCGTGTTGACCGGCTTCGGCGTCCTCGGAGCCGGAAGCCTGGTCAGTGTCTTTGGCGGTGACTACCGCTGGGGGGCCATGACCATCGCGACCGTGTATCTGCTGGGTCTCATCGTGATCGCCTTCGCCCCCGATACCGGCGGGAAGATGCTGGTCGAGAATCCCCAGAGTCCCTCGCCCGGGCCGGCCTTCGAGACCCGGAGGGCGGCGAGCGGATCGTCAGACGCGGATCGGAGGTGACGAAAATGAGCACCAGGCCGACCGATGCCCGATGCGTCGCCGCAACGCTGTACCTCCTCCCGGTTCAGACCCGCGTACCGCTCAAGTTCGGACCGGAGACGCTCACCCATGTCACTTGCGCCCGCGTGTGCATGAAGGTGGAGGATACCCGCGGCCACCTCGCCGAGGGCTGGGGTGAGACGCCACTGAGCGTGCAGTGGGTCTGGCCCAGTCGCCTCTCCTACGAACACCGCCACGAGACGCTCAAGCGTTTCTGCATCAGGCTGACCGAGGCGTGGGCTCAATCCTATTACTCCGGCCACCCCATCCTCGTCGGGCATGCCTTCATGGAACGCAGGCTGCCCGAGCTGCTCGGGCAGATGAACCGCGAACGCGGGCCGGACGTCGAGCCGATGCCCTGGCTGGCGGCCCTGGTGTGCTGCTCCGCGTTCGACCTTGCCTTGCACGACGCCTTCGGCCGCGGTGTTCAACGGCCGATCTACCGCACCTACACCCGGGATTTCATGAGCAAGGACCTGGCCGCTTTCCTCTCCCCGGCCGAGGGCTCACCGGTCAACTTCGAAGGCCGCTATCCGTGCGACTACTTGGCCGCCGAGGCACCCGAGACAATCGTTGCCTGGCATCTGGTCGGCGGACTCGATCCGCTCGATGAGTCCGAGTTGACCGGCGCCGAACCGAAGGACGGCTACCCCGTTCTCCTGCGCGACTGGATCCATCGCGACGGCCTCAGGTTCTTGAAGGTCAAACTCCGCGGCAACGACGCGGGATGGGACTATCAACGCCTGGTGCGCGTCGGCCGGCTCGCGGTCGAGCACGGTGTCGAATCGCTGAGCGCGGACTTCAACTGTACAGTGACCGACCCGGCCTACGTGAACGAGATCCTCGACCGACTCATGGCCGAGCACCCCCGGATCTTCAACATGATTCTGTATGTCGAGCAGCCATTCCCGTACGACCTCGAAGCTCACCAGATCGACGTCCACAGCGTCTCGGCCCGCAAGCCGCTGTTGATGGACGAGAGCGCCCACGACTGGCGACTGGTCAAGCTGGGCCGCGAGCTCGGCTGGACCGGCGTGGCCCTCAAGACATGCAAGACGCAGACCGGGGCCGTCCTCAGCGCCTGCTGGGCGAAGGCCCACGGTATGGCCCTCATGGTGCAGGACCTGACCAACCCCATGCTGGCCCAGATTCCGCACGTCCTTCTGGCCGGGCACGTGGGCACCATCGCCGGCGTCGAAACCAACGCCATGCAGTTCTACCCGGATGCGTCCCGGCCGGAACAGGCGGTCCACCCGGGGCTGTATCGCCGTCACAAGGGGCAGCTGTCGCTGAGTTCGGTTCGAGGCACGGGCTTTGGCTACCGGCTGGATGAAATACGGCGCCAACTCCCGTCACCGGTGGCCCAGGCCACGATCGGATAGGACCTCGGCGGACAACGGTCATTCGTGCTTGTACTTGATGATCCAGGGATCTTGGGTCTCTTCCTGCCAGGCGCGCAATCTGGCCCGGAGGTCCTTGAGCGCGCCGGCGTGGGCGGGATCGGCAGCCAGATTGTCAGTCTCGTCCGGATCCTTGGTCAGGTCGTACAGTTCCTCTTGCGGCCGATGAATCAGTGCTTGCACGCTTCGCTGACCGTACTGCTTGTCCGCGCGGCTCAGGATCCCTTGCCAAGTGACCGAACCCCAAAGGTCCGAGGCAAATGGATACTCGAGTTCGTGGGCCAGGTTCAGAATGTACTTGTACTGCCGCGTGCGAATCATTCGCATCGGGTAGTACATGGTGACCTCGTGGAAAGTGTGCGAGCCATAGACGACATCCCAGCCGGCCGGATCGCTCTGACCGAGAATCGGCAGCAACGATCGCCCCGAGATCTCCTTGGGGACCTTCGCCTTTGCCCAGTCCAGGATGGTCGGGGCGATGTCCACCCAGCTCACCATGGCCCTGCTGGTCACCGCCCGGCCCCCCTGGTCCGGTGAGGAGATGATCAACGGCAGGTGGATGCCGGGGTCGTAGAGTGTGGTCTTGGCTCCCGGGAAAGGCGGACCGTTGTCACTGATGTAGATCACCAGCGTGTCCTGGCGATGCCCGGTGGTCTCCACGGCGTCCAGAATCATGCCGATGCCCCGATCCATCCTGCTCACGGACTCGTAGTATTCCGCCAGTTCCGAACGGCTGTCGGCATTGTCGGGCAGCCAGGCGGGCACCAGGATGTCCTCCGGGCGGTATTTCACCGGTTGTACCCCGCGGTGCCTGGTCTGGTTATCGAAACCCTTGTTCGCCCGGTGCGGGTCGGCGAACCCCACCAAAAGGAAAAAGGGTTGGTTGGATCCACGGGCTATGAATGCCCTCGCCGACTCCGCCATGGTCGCCACTTGACGCGGGCCGCCGAGACAGGGCAACTGCTCGTCGAACGGGTATACCTCCGGTGGTTCGACATGGTACTTGCCGACGATGGCCGTGCGGTAGCCGGCGGCCTTGAGCAACGCCGGCACCGACTCGACCCGGGCAAGCGAGTGGAAGTTGTGTACCCCATGGGCCAGACCGTATTGGCCGTTGGTATGATTGAACCAACCGGTCAGAATGACCGAACGCGAAGGGCTGCAACTGGATACGGCCGCAAAGCCATGGGCAAATCGTGTTCCCTGAGTTGCCAAACGATCGAGGCTCGGCGTCTTGACCACGGTGTCGCCATAGCAGCCCACCTGCCGTCCATGGTCATCGCCGATCATCAGGACGACATTGCGCGCCGCAGCCGCAGCCGAGATGGGTACACCGAGAACCACGGCCAGGAGGTAGACAAGCCTGCAGATCATGAGGCGTCTCCATTTTGGGACACATTTGTGGGCAGCTCGACCGCACATTGTACACAGCAGCGCTACAATGACCATGCCACTTGCCGGCGGGGATTCGTCATGCGGTTGCGCTCGAACGCGGCGGGCTGCGTTTTCAGCGACGCTTTCTCACAGTCCTCTCATTCGACGTCGCTAGCCTACGATGCCAGACTGGGCGCACAGGGTCCGCTGACGTCAGCGGATGCGGGTCAGCCGACGTGATATTCATGGGAGACTACCGCCGTGGAAAGAAAATGGATTCAATTGGCTTCGTTTGGCGCATTGATGATTGGCGTGGCCGTCCTCGCCGTCTGGGCAGAGGGCAAGGCGAAGGAGGTCAAGGTGACTTTGGATCAGGTGCCGGCCGCAGTCCGCGAGGCGTTCACCAAGGCGGCCGGTGACGCCAAAATCACGGAGATCGAGCAGGAAGAGGAAAACGGGGTCACCGTCTACGAGGCCTCCTTCGTCGTGAACGGCAAGAAAAAGGAGATCGAAGTCACGGCCGATGGCAAGGTCATCGAGGAAGACGAGGAGAGCGATGAGGAGGAGGAGATCGCCATGGACCAGGTGCCGGCCAAGGCCCGCGCGGCACTCATGACCCTGGCCGGCGATGCCAAGATCACCAAGGTCGTCAAGGAAACCGAGGGCGGCACGGTGTCCTATGAGGCTGAATGGACGGTCAAGGGACTGAGCCACGAGGCAGAAGTAACCGAGGACGGCGCCCTGATCTCGACCGAGGAGACCATGGATGCCAATGCCGTTCCGGAAGCCGTCCTCAAGACCGCGGCCAAGATCTTCCCCGCCGGGGCCAAACTGACCTTCGAGAAGGAAACCGAGGTGACCTACGAGGTCAGTTGCACGATCGACGGCAAGGAAAAGGAAGTTCAGATCTCGCCGGATGGCGCGGTCGATGATGACGACGACCAGGGCGATGACGATGAGGAGGATGACGAAGACGACGACGAGGACGACGACGACAAGTGAGTCAGGGTCTCGGCCGCCGGCAGGAACGTGAGACGAGTCCGCGAAGTGCCCGGGAGGATCCGTTCGTTCGGTGGTTGTGACGGGTCGGGCTGATGGGTGGTTCGGCGTTTCTCGTCGCCTTCTCCGTTGCTGAGGAAAGCGAAACCCCTGATATCGCCATGGCGAGAGCGGCCTTCGCCAGGACCAGGGTCCCGCGGGCCCAGTCGCCGGCAGCGGCTCAGAGGGCAGTCCCTGAAGGTATAATCGACCCAGCCAGGGCGACTTGATGACAAGCATGCATCCCAGGCCGGCGAGGAGCGAGATCATCGCATGCGGATCCTGCTGGTAGAAGACTATGCCCCTTTGCGGAAATCGACGACCCAGGGCCTTGAGGAGGCCGGTTTCGCAGTCGACGCCGCCGCCGACGGCGAGGAGGGACTCTGGTATGCCAAGTCAAACGACTACGACGTGATCATTCTGGACTTGATGCTGCCGGCCGTCGACGGCTTGACCATTCTGAAGCGCCTCCGCGAAGCCGGCAGCAGGGTCCACGTCCTGATTCTCACCGCTCGCGATACGGTGGAAGACAAGGTCAAGGGTCTGAATGTCGGGGCCGACGACTACCTGGTCAAGCCGTTCTCGTTCGAAGAGCTCCTGGCTCGCGTGCGGGCCCTCGTGCGGCGACGGTATGAAGCCAAGAACCCGATGATCCGCATCGGTGATCTGGAGATCGATACCGCCGCCCGGACGACCCGCCGCGCCGGTCAATTGCTCGACCTGACCGCCCGCGAATACGCCCTGCTGGAGTTCCTGGCCCTCCGAGCCGGCAAACTGGTCAGCCGGACCGAGATCTGGGAGCACGTGTACGACTTCCATTCCTCCGCCCAGAGCAACGTGGTCGATGTCTACATCGGGTATCTGCGGCACAAGATCGAGCGGGAAGGCAGACCACGCCTCATCCATACCCGCCGCGGGCAGGGATACGTCCTGGAGAGAGAAGCCTGATGCGCTCGATCCGCGCCCGATTGCTGGTAGGCACCGTGATCAGCGCCGCCCTGGTTCTCTCCGTCGCCGGCCTGTCTCTCTACTGGATGGTCCGGGCATCACTGATAGCCGAGTTCGACGCCGCCCTGGCCGACAAGGCTCGGACCCTGGCAGCCATGGCCGAGATCGAAGATGGCCGCGTCGAACTCGACATCAGAGACCTGGACATGCCCGAGTTCCGGCGAGCGGACCGACCAGAGTATCTGCAAGTGTGGGGACCGGACGGCCAACCTCTGTTCAAGTCGCCGTCATTGGGACACGGCGATCTGGAGAAGCAGAGTGTTTCACTCGATTCCCCTCGATCCCATCCAACCGTCTTGCCGGACGGCCAGGCGGGCCGGACAATCGGTGTCGCTTTCCAGCCTCGCTCGGGCGGCGAAGACGGTGCACCGCATCCGCCTCCCCCTGACGGCCCGTGGCTGACCCTGGCACTCTCCCGACACACTCAGGAGATCGACGCCGTACTCGCCCGTCTTTGGTATCTGCTCATGGTGGTGGGGGGCGCGGCCGTGATGCTGACGAGTGCTATCCTCGTCTGGGTGGTCGACGCCGGATTGCGGCCGCTGCGCGGTCTGGCGTCACGCATCGGTCAGTTGGGTGTGGCGGACCTCTCCGCCCGGGTCGAGATGCCGGACGCCGCGGCCGAACTGGTGCCCATATCCGATCGCCTCAACGACCTCCTCGCCCGGCTCCAGGCCGGCTTCCTTCGCGAAAAAGCCTTCGCCGCCGATGTCGCCCACGAATTGCGCACCCCCCTGGCGGGGCTCCGGAGTACGCTTGAGGTCTCCCTCTCGAGGTCGCGGGAACCCGACGCTTATCGCATCGCCATCCAGGAAAGCCTGGCTATCACTCGCCAGATGCAGGCCATGGTTCAGAACCTGCTCTGCCTGGCTCGCCTGGAGGCGGGGCAAGTCCAGGTTGTCCGCGAGCCCGTGGACTTGGCCACCCTGCTGCACGAATGCTGGGAGCAGCTGGCCCAGCAGGCGACCGAGCGAGAATTGCGGATCGAGTGGCATATCCGGCCATCGTGCGTCGTCGAAACCGACCCTGACAAGCTGCGCCAGGTGTTCCAGAATCTGCTCGACAACGCGGTACACTACACCGATCGAGGTGGATCAATCGACCTGCAAGCCGCAACGGAAGGCTCAGGAGTTCGAGTCGAAATCACCAATACCGGGTGCCGGCTTTCCCCCCAGGATGCCGAGAGGGTCTTCGATCGTCTCTGGCGCGGCGATGCCAACCGGCGAGATACAGGCGCTCACTGTGGCCTGGGCCTGTCCCTCGCCCGGCGGATGGTGACCCTGCTCGGCGGCGACATCCGGGTGGAATGCACCACCGGCGGCTGCTTCCGTGTTCAGCTGTCGATCGGGTCGTCGGAGCGTCGGCTGGCACTTGCCGGCGGCCAATAGCCTCATACTGGCAAATACCTCTTCCAGTTGCCGTCAACGTCGAGCACCTCGCAGGGGCGGAACCGGCTCTTGTAGTTCATCTTGCGGCAATCCCGTACGTAGTAGCCCAGGTACAGATGCGGAACACCGAGTTGCCGGCAGTAGGCGATGCTCCACAGGATGTTGAACGTGCCCAGCGAGCGCTCGGGCAGGTCGGGTTCGAAGAAGCAGTACACCGTGCTGACGGCTTTGGGTTCCACGTCGATGATGGCCGCGCCAACCAGGCCCGCACCCAGCCGGAAGACGACCTCCCGGGTCACGATGGGGGAGTCATACAGAAACTCGACGAACTCTCGAGGGCTGTCGGCCATTTTGCCGTCGTGCCGGGTGTCCAGGTACCGGCGGAACAGATCGTATTTCTCGGCGGATGGATCCGGATCGCCGACCTCGACGCTCAGGTCGCGATTGCGGCGCAGGCAGCGGTTCTGAGCGCGGTCCGGTCTGAACTCGCCGACCGGGACGCGGATCGCTTGGCACTGGTCGCACTGGCGGCAGGTGGGTCGATAGAACAGCCTGCCGCTGCGCCGGAAGTTCTGGTCCATGAGAGAGTGGTACAGGCCTGGCGAAAGCGAGGCGGTCATGAACGACACCGCGCAGGACAACCGGTTGGGTAGGTAGGAGCAGGGACGCTCGGTGCCGGGCAGGACGTGGATCTGGGTGGCGGCCCGGGCGATCGTCCTAGCCCTCCTGGAACAGAGGCGTAGACAGGTAGCGTTCGCCGGCGCTGGCCAGGATGGCGATGATCAGCTTGCCGGCATTCTCGACCCGGCCAGCGACCTGGGCGGCGGCGCACAGGGCGGCGCCGGATGAGATGCCACAGAGGATGCCCTCTTCCTTGGCCGCCCGGCGGGCCCAGGCGAAAGCGTCCTCGTTGGTCACCTGCACGACGTCGTCGATGATACCAGTGTTCAGCACGTCGGGGATGAACCCGGCGCCGATGCCTTGGATCTTGTGGGGTCCGGCGGCGAGTTCCTTGCCCGCACGCTTCTGGGTGATGACCGGCGAGGCCGTCGGCTCCACGGCAATGCACTGGAACGACGGCTTGCGTTTCTTGAGCTCCTCGCCGATGCCGGTGATGGTGCCGCCCGTGCCGACGCCGGCGATGAGGATGTCCGCCTTCCCGTCGGTGTCGTTCCAGATCTCCTGGGCGGTGGTTCTGCGGTGCATGGCCGGGTTGGCCGGGTTCTGGAACTGCTGGGGCATGATCGCCCCAGGCGTGTCGCGGACGATCTGCTCCGCCCGGGCGATCGCCCCACGCATGCCCTCCTGGGCGGGCGTGAGCACGACCTCGGCGCCCAAAGCCCGCAGCAGACTCCGCCGCTCGATCGACATGCTCTCGGGCATGGTCAGGACGAGCCTGTAACCCTTGGCCGCGCATACGAAGGCCAGGGCGATGCCGGTGTTGCCCGAGGTGGGTTCAACCAGCAGGGTGTCCTTGGTGATCTTCCCCGCCCGCTCGCCGGCCTCGATCATGGCCACGCCTATGCGATCCTTCACGCTCGACAACGGGTTGAAGTACTCGAGCTTGGCGTAGACCGTGGCCGGGGCCTTGATGATCCGGTTGATCCGCACCAGCGGCGTGTTGCCGATCGTTTGAGTAATGTCGTCGTAGAGCCGGGCCATGCGAGGTACTCCTCGACCAGGTGTGTCAACGCCGTGACGTCGGCGTCGAGAGGATAATAGCGCGGGCGGCGGAAAGCGTCAAACGGAACTCACGCCACCTCCCCCGATCCGAGCAGCCCGCCAAGCTGTTCCCGCAGGCGCTTGAGGGCTTGGCCGCGATGGCTGACCTCGTGTTTTCGGGGGGAGGTCATCTCGGCAGTGGTCATTCCGTCCGGCTCGTACCAGAAGTGAGGATCATAACCGAAGCCGTTGCAGCCTCGGGCTTCGTCAATGATCCGGCCTTCGATCGTACCTTCGGCGGACGCAAGGCAGCGCAGACCGTCGGACAAGACCACGACACAGCGGAATCGAGCCGACCGCCTTGCGGGCGGGACGCCGGCCAGTTTCTGGATCAGCAGCAGGTTGTTCGCCCTGGCTCCGGCCTTCTCGCCGGCATAGCGGGCGGAGCGGACTCCGGGTTCGCCGGCCAGGGCGTCGACCTCAAGCCCGGAGTCGTCGGCGATCGTCCAGAGTCCGGTCCTGCGGGCGTAGTAATGAGCTTTGAGCTCGGCGTTGGACCGGAAGGTGCGGCCGTCCTCAACCGGCTCGGCGATGCCCGGGTACTCCGACAGCCGCCGCCAGCGGATGATCGCTTCCATGCCGGCCTCGACGATGGAGAGGATCTCTTCCATCTCTCGGGCCTTGTCCTGGTTCCCTGTCGCCAGCAGAATCTCGCGCATTGGAGTTCATCCGTTCTTGTGATGGTCTCTTCGGCGGCAGGTGCGATCCGGTCGAATCGCCGGGCGGAGAGACCCGGTCCGGGGGGCCGGGCGGCATGCCCCGGTCCGTCCTCACTGGGTGGCTGCGGGCATGGCGTCGCGGTCCGCCGATCGGTTTCGCGGCACCGGCACGAGAATCGATGGCGGCACGGTCATCTCGCCGCTGAGGCCGGTCCGCTTGACCCGATGCAGGTTCTCGAGGGTGTAGCGGAACTCCTCCGGCCGGCGGGCGATGAGCTGTTCGACCCGCGGCCCGAACTGTATTCCCTGGGCGGTGTGAATCAGGTCCGACTCGTCGAAATCGCCGACGAACACGAAGCTCTTGGCATCCTCATGCCAGTAATATGCGCTGAAACCCTCTTCGCGAAGCAGTTTGACGTACTCCTCGGCCGCCTCGCGCCGTTCCTGGAAGGTCGGTGTACTGTAGAACACGCCGATCTGGAGGGTGTGCGTTCCCGGGCAGCGTACGACTTCCCACTCGCCGCCGCCGATCGCTGTGCCGGTGGTCACAAGCTCGGGCTTGGCCATGCGGAAGAGTGGAGTCTGGTTGATGACCACTCGCTGAATGAGGTCCATGTCACGCAGGTAGTCGGGCGGAAAGACAAGCCGTTCGCCGCTCGCCGACGGCACCTTGACATACTCGCCGTAGTAGACGGTGCTGCTCTTGGGTGTGGTGACCACCTGGATCTTGCGGGCCTGCAGGTCTTTGACTTGCCCGAGGAGGCTTGCCACCTGCTTGCAGGTCTCTTCATGGTTGGGACCTTCTCGGTGGTAGCAGCGGATCCGCCACTTCTCGGTCTTCTGGGGGCCGCCGAAGAGGCCGCCCCAGCCCGGACCCCCACAGCCGGAAAGCAGGGCCAAGGTCAACGAACTCGCCAGAACGACTCGGATGAACATGGGATGCTCTCATTCTGGGCTGTTGGCACCCAACTCAATCACTTCCTCCTGGCCAAGGCGTTGCCTTGGGCGGCGATCAGCCGCCTGATCCCACGACCGGCCAGCGTAACCATGCGGTCCAACTCGGAGCGGGTGAAGGTCGCGCCTTCGCCGCTACCCTGAACCTCGACCAATTTGCCCGACGCGGTCATAGCCACGTTGAAATCGACCTCGGCCCGCGAGTCCTCGGCGTAGTCCAGGTCCAGCAGCAACCGCCCGTCGACCTTGCCCACGCTGACCGCCGCCACCGGCTCGGCGATCGGGGATCGGGCGATCTTCCTCTCGGCCATCAGCCGGCGGACGGCATCGGTCAGGGCGACGTACGCTCCGGTGATCGCGGCCGTCCGCGTGCCGCCGTCGGCTTGGATCACATCGCAGTCCAGCCAGATGCTCCGCTCGCCCAGGGCGGCGAAGTCCACCACGCTGCGGATCACGCGGCCGATGATACGCTGGATCTCGGTGGCCCGCCCGTCGGCCTGAATGCGGTGCCGCGGCCGTCGCGCGCCGGTCGAGCCGGGCAGCATGTCGTATTCGGCCGTGACCCAGCCCAGGCCCTTGCCCTCGCGCCACTTGGGGACGGACTCCTCGATCGTGGCGGTGCACAACACGACGGTCTGGCCGGTCCGGATGAGCACCGAGCCGGGCGCGGCCCGAGTGTAGCCGCGGGTGATCTGCAGGGGACGCAACTCATCGGCCCGGCGGCCATCAGTTCGTCTGGGCATAGGGTAGCTCTCGGCGTTCGGCGGCCGGGCGGCTCATCTCTTCGCGTCGGCCGCGTTGGTCAGCAGGACTTCGAGCAGCGCCCGCTGGGAATGCAGGCGGTTCTCGGCCTGCTGGAAGACGATGGACTGCGATCCGTCAAGCACGTCGCTGGTGATTTCATCGCCGCGGTGGGCCGGCAGGCAGTGCATGACCACGGCCGTCGGCTGAGCCGCCTTCATCAGTTCGGCGTTGATCTGGAAGCCGGTGAAATCCTCGGCCCGCTGCTCGGCCTCCGCCTCCTGACCCATGCTGGTCCACACGTCGGTGTAGACCGCGTCGGCGTCCTTGACTGCTTCGGCCGGCTGATTGGTTTCGGCGAAGGAGGCTCCGCTCTTGGCGGCCATCATCTGGGCGGACTCGACCTGCCCGCGGTCCAAGCGGTAGCCCTCCGGGGCGGCGATCACGAATCGCATCCCGGTTTTCAGGCAGCCGTTCAGCAGCGAGCGGGCGACGTTGTTGGCGTCGCCGATGTAGGCCAGCTTGCGGCCGTGCAGCTCGCCGAAACGTTCCTTGATGGTCATGAGGTCGGCCAGCGCCTGGCAGGGATGGGCCCAATCGCTCAGGCCGTTCACCACCGGCACCGAGCTGAACGCGGACAGCTCCACCACTAACTGGTGCCCGAAGACTCTGGCCATGATCAAGTCGCACATGGAGGAGATGACCCGGGCGACGTCTCGGACGTCTTCGCGCCGGGTGATTCCGACCTGCTGGTCGTCGAGGTTGACCGCGTGTCCACCGAGCTGGACCATGGCGGCCTCGAAGCCAAGCCGCGTCCGCAGCGAAGCCTTCTGGAAGATCATCGCCAGGACCTTACCCTGCCACATGGGTTTGAACTTACCCTGCTTGAACTCGCTCTTCCGGCGGATGCTGAAGTCGATCAGTGTCTTGAGGACATCGGCGTCCACATCGCGGATTGCCAGGAAGTGTTTCAAGGACCGCAGTGCTTGCGGGATGTCGCTGTTCATGTGGTCACCAGTTTGCCTTCCGCTTCTTTCATGGCCTCGGTCAAAACCTCGAACGCCTCGTCGATTTCCGCGGTCGTGATGGTCAGGGCCGGCAGCAGCCGCAGTACGGTGTCCTGGGTGCAGTTGATGCGCAGGCCGCGCTGCATGGCCGCGTTGACGATAGGCTTGCCCGGCACGGACAGCTCGATGGCGATCATCAAGCCGCGCCCGCGGACTTCCTCGACGATCCCGAACTGGCGCTGGAGTTCGCCGGCTTTCTCGAGGATGTAGGCGCTCTTGCGCTTGGCCGCCTCGAGCAGACTCTCCTGCTCGACGGCCTCGAACATGGCGATTGCGGCGGCAACGACCAGGGGGTTGGCTCCGTAGGTCGAGGCGTGGGCGCCGGGTTTGAGCGAGGCCGCGACCTCGGGCTGGGCGACCATGGCTCCGATCGGCGCTCCGCCGCCCAGGGCCTTGGCCAGGGTCATGATGTCCGGCTCGATCGGATAATGCTGATAGCCGAACCAGGTTCCCGTCCGCCCGCAGCCGGTCTGAACCTCGTCGAGAATGAGCAGGAGGTGGTGTTCGTCGCACAGCTCGCGCAGGGCGGGCAGGTATCCCTCGTCGGGGATGCGCACGCCGCCCTCGCCCTGGATGGGCTCGAGCATGATGGCGGCGGTCTCGTCGCCAATCGCCTTTTCGACCGCGTCGAGGTCGTTGAACGGAACGTACACGAAGCCGGGGACAAGCGGCTCGTGCCCCGCGTGGGTCTTGGATTGGGCGGTGGCGGACATGGCCCCGTAGGTGCGGCCATGGAAGCTCCGCTCCATGGTGATGATCTTGTAGCGCCCGCGGCCGGCGTGGCGCCGGGCGAGTTTGATGGCGGCCTCGTTGGCCTCCGCTCCGCTGTTGCAGAAGAAGCTCTGTCCGCCGAAGCCGTGGCGGTGGATGAGTTCACCCAGCCGGGCGCCTTCCTCGGTGAAGAACAGGTTGTCGATATGAATGAGCTTGCCGGCCTGTTGGCGGATGGCCTCGACCACGCGGGGATGGCAGTAGCCCAGCAGGCTGCAGCCCCAGCCGGGGAAGAGGTCAAGATAGCACTTGCCGTCGGCGTCCCACATCCGCGAGCCCTCGGCCCGCACGATGGCCACCTGGAAACGGGCGTAGTTGGGAATGACACATCGCCCGTAGAGGTCAAAGATCTCCTGACTCGTCATCTCCTGCTCCATGGCCCGTTTCTCCGGCCTGCGACCCGGCGCACCCGGTGAAAGGGGAAACCCTGTATTGTACCCGACGGGACGGGCGGGGCAATCTCGTGAAGAGTTCGAGCCCAGAGCGGCGAGAGCTCCGGGATCCTCGTGCCATCGCCGGCGGAGGTCGTGATCGGCCGCGATTCGGGATGGAGGGCCCGACTGTCGGATTCGCCGGTTACTTGTCGGACTTCTTGCGCCCGAGCGGCCTGATCATCAGGTGGCGGTACTCGACGGGCTTGTGGTCGCCCTGGAGGATAATCGGCCCCGGGCCGCTCTCCTTGACGTCTTTCATCTCGTCATAGCGGTGGGTCGGCTTGGCCAAAACGAAATCCCTCTGGACTTGCTCGCTGTTGACGAACACGGTGGCCTTGTCGCCGACGACCTTGATGTACATGCTCTGCCATTCGTCGGCCGGGCGGCTGGCGTTCTTCGCCGGCCGTTTCTGCCCGTAAAAGGCGCCGGTGCCCCAGTCAATCGCCGGGTCGTCCAGTTTCATGCCGTAGTCGCCGCGGACCTGGACTTCGAACAGGCCGCGAACGAAGACGCCGCTGTTGCCGTTCTTGGGCACCTTGAACTCGCAGTAGAACTCGAAGTCGGTGAACTCCTTGGTGGAGCGGATGTTGCATCCGTGTTCGGGTTCCTTGAACGAGGTGGCCAGGACGCCGTCCACCGCCTTCCAGGTCAGCTTCTGGTTCATGGCCACCGGTTTCCAGCCCTCGAGGTCCTTGCCGTTGAACAGCGGCTGCCAGCCCTTGCCGACATTCGGGGCGTGCTTCTTGTCGATGTACACGACCGGGTCGGCCGAGTCCTTTGCGGGGGCCTCCTTGTTCGGATTGGAGGCTGCGGCGGCCGTGACCTTGGACCTGGCGTTCTTCTTCTCCTTCTCCGCGGCATGCGTACCGCCTACGCCGATGGCCACGCCCGCCATGATTACCGCCATATGCTTTGCCATTTTCCTCATCGTTCGGATGCCTCCATCAGTCAACCGTGTTCATCCAGGTCCGCCGGGCCGGCACCTCGACGAGTCCTTGTGCCGTGTGACCGCACCAGACCATGATAACTCCCTCACCCACGCATCAGGGCAGGGTGAGTGAATCCTCCCCTATCCTCAGCAGTACCCCGGCACGCCGGAGGCGGCGATTGCCATCACCCTCTCGGATCCGCGCCTCGCGCGACCGGGCGGGAAGGGCGGGTTCGTCGCTCGGACGCACCGGTCGGGCAAGCGGCCTGCGCCGACTCGCACTTGTACCCTCGACTCGTCGTCAAGACAAGAGACGTAAGGACGTCGGCGACCGGGAGGTGGAGATGGCGGGCCCGGTCACGAGAGGGCTACGAGGCGGGGAAGTGTCCTAGTGCCAGTCGCTGCTCCTTGGGTTAGAATAGGTGGGCTTGGAGGATCGCGGTTCGTGAGGTCGCATCTCCAAGTAGCCAGCAGACATACGGTTGTGGAGGTCTACCATGCACACTCGCCATCACCCGTCCCGCCCGAGGCTGCGATGTCATCTTGCTCTGACGGTGAGCCTGGCGATTATCGCAGCCGGGCCGGTGGTTGCCCAATACGGCGGCATCCGTGGGGGTGTCCAGCGGAACCTGGACCGCGGCCGGGGGACGGCTTCACCGTCGGCGAGGCCGGGGGATACGACCAGGAAGGGATCCGAGACTGCCCTGACCAGCGAGGAGCAGCGGAAGATCGTCGCGGAGCAGGACCCCGACAAGCTCGTGGCCATGGCCCAGGAGTTGCTCACGGCGAACAAGGAGAGTGGTGCCCGGCTGTGCCTGGACCGGGCCGTCAAGGCCAAGCCGGCCCTGCTGACTGTGGAGAAAGTGCCTGGGGCGCAGGCCTCCAAGGTGTGGGCCAGCTTCTGGCATGTCTACAAGGCCAAGCAGCAGGAGAAACAGCTCGATGCCAAGGACGCCGCTGGCCGAGTCAAGATCGCCGAGTGGCTTCACAAGGCAGGCGAGGACGGCGCCGCTCGCGACTTGCTCAAGAGCGCCCTGAAGATCAGCAAGGATGATCCGGAAGCCCTCAAGCGCCTGGAGGAATGGAACCTGAGCACCGAGTCGGGTTTCCACATCGATCTGGCCTTCGGGCTGAGCCAGTCACTGCTGCCGACATCGATCAGCGACGAGGGTCAGGAACTCGAGCCGCGGCGTGAGCAGCGATTCATGCTTGTGCCCGTCGCCTATGATCCCGGCGACGCGAAGCTGCAGATCATGCCCAGCGCCTTGAAGGTCAAATCGGATGGCGACAAGCCGTGTCGCGTCGTGGGCATCATGCTGCTCCTGGCTTCGGGCTCGATCCCGGCGGTGGCGTCCGGGTCATCGGGTCGGGTCTCCGGCCTGCAGCTGCAGCAACCGAATGACCCGATTCTTGAACAGATCGAGGCCCAGCAGGCCAAGGACGGCTCGATTGACCTGACGCTCTACAACCGGGTTCATCCCCGGCCCAAGCGGGAGCCGGGTGCCCCGGCCGGCAGAACGCCGCGGGAAACGACGCCTCGTCCAGCTCCCGGGGAAGGGAAACAGACCGTGCCAGGCAGTGGCTACGCGGTCTTTCTGATCGAAGTTCCCGAGGGTGCCCAATCCGTGCAGGTCATCTGCCGGAACGACCCGCCCGCGACGCTGGACTTCGAGTTTCTGGAGCAACTCGGCAAGGTGAACGGGGAGCTGCAGCCTTCCGAGCGCACCAAGCTGATCGATGCCTTGATCGTTCATGCTTCTTCCCAGACTCCGTGCCTGGCCTCGGCGGCCATCGCCGGTCTGGCATCCATCCGCGAGAAGGCGTCAGCCGCTCCTGATTCGGGTCTGGCCAGAGGTGGAGCGGACCGTCGCTCCCCGGCCACGCAGAAGCTGGAGAAGGCCATGTTGACCGGGCTGGAGAGCGCCAGCCCGCAAGTTCGTCGCGAGACTTTCTCCGCTTTGGTGTATTCGCCGGCACCGCTGGCCCTGGCGACCCTGTCGACGCTCTGGGGCGAAAAGAAGACTGCTCCGGCGATGTACCTGCTCGATCAGGTCGAGAACATTCTCCAGGCCGTGCCGGCGACCGAGGACAGGACGACGGTCGCGCCCGTGGCCACGGCGAGTGACGATCGCACCCAGCGCCTGGCGGCCATGGTTGCGGAGTTGCCCCCGTCTCCGGTGCCCCAGAACGTCTTCTCGATTCTGGCCGCCTGCCTGGGCAGCGGGATACCTGAGATCTACCAGCGGTCGCTGGACCTGATCGTCGCCTATCCTTCGCAGCAGAGTCTGATCACCCTGGCGGACATGCCGAGAACGGCTTCAGACGTGAGAGCCGCGCTGATCGAACGGCTGGCCAAGGTGACCGAAAACGCCACGAAGACGGCCGCGATGCGGATCCTGCTGAGCATGCCGGACGAGAGTACCACGGTCAAACTGCTTGAAGCCTGCGAAGGGACCAAGACCGCTCTGACCGGTGCGGATGATCCCATCCTGAGAGCCTTCAAGCGGGGCCAGCCGCCCCAGATCCAGATCAAACTCGTCGAGCTGCTCGGACGGTCTGACCTGAGCAAAGTGGCGGGCGAGGCCGCCTTCGCCGACGTGCTGAAGATGCTGGCCAACGATGCGACCAAGGACGCCGGCCTGCAAGCGGCGCTGCTCAAGCTGGCTCGAGGCCAATTCCAGGTGACCTATGAGGCTCCGATCCATCGCGGGCAGGGTCTTCCGGCCGCCGGTGGTGGCGTTCCGGGCAAGAGTTCGGCCCCCGAGTTGCTCCTGGCCACGCTGGCGACGGTGCCCAAGGGTGACCCGAAGGCGGCTCGCGAGGCGGCGAGCCTGCTGATCGAAGCGGGTCGCCTCGCGGTGCTCGAAGAGCAGCTCAAGCAGGCGACGAGCGTCGACCAGCGCGTTCAGGTGGTTCAGAACGTCGGCGTGAGCAAGGAGTTGGCCAAGCGGGAAGCGCTTCCGGTGTTCCTTGCCCGTCGTCTGGCCGATCCGGAGGAGAAGGTATCGGTGATGGCCCTCAATGCCCTTGCGGAGATCTACAAGAACGCCGACGCCAGCCAGCGCTGGCGGCTGGATCTGGCGGTCAAGTCCGGTGTGGACGCCAAGGAAATCCTTCGGCTGGTGCAATCCAAGGATACCAAAATCGCCCGGACGGCCATGAGCCTCATTCGCCAGCTTGGCAAGATGAGCGCGGCCGAGTCCGATCAGATTCAATCGAGCGAACCGGGCACCCGCGATCAGAAGTACGCGGCCTTCAACGATCAGCGCGGGGCCAAGCCGTCCGGCACCTACCAGTGCGTGGTCTACCTGGACGTGAAATCGGCGGCCACGGCCAACCCCCAGGACGGCAATGCGGGTGGCATGGAGGCCGACCTGGCCGAGGGGGCTCCGCCTCTGACCGAGGGCACCAGTCTGCCGTGCCCCGATCTGCGGTTGGCTCTGCGGCCGGAGGGTGCCCAGGGCTTCCGGGTCATCCTTGACGGGCGCGATCTGACCCTTGTCGGCGGTGAGGGTGACGCCGGCGGGCCCAGCCGGTCAGCGGCGCCGCCTTCGACCGGACCGGTGACACTTCGAATCGATGCCGCCCCCATTCTGCTCGAGGCCCTGAAGAAGGCTCAGGATCAGAAGTTGTCCTTCGCAGCCCAGGTCAACCAAGTTGTCCTGAACGATCGCGTGCCCTGTGAGCTGAGGCATGAGCAGTTGGGCACGTGGGGCGGCGAGCTCCAGTTGCCGGGGGCTGGTGCCCAGAGGAGCATGGACCTGGAAACGCCGCTCCAGATCACCGGGGGGAAGATCTACCTGGAGCTGGTGGATGCGGGGAAGTGACCGATGTGGCACGCGGTGATCATGGCGGGAGGTTCGGGCACGCGGTTGTGGCCGCTGAGCCGCCCGGCGCGGCCCAAGCAGTTGCTCCGGTTGTTCAAGGGAGAATCGCTGCTTCGCCGCTCGTTCGATCGGCTGGCGGGCCTGCTGCCGCCCGAGCGGATCCACGTCATCGCGAACGGCGACTACGCTGCGGTGATGCGAGCCGAGCTGCCGGAGCTGCCTGCGGAGAACTTCATGGCCGAGCCGTGTGCCCGGGACACGGCCAACGCGGTCGGTCTGGCCGCTCATCTGTTGGCCGCCAAGGACCCGGCCGGCACCATGGGCATCTTCACCGCGGATCACATCATCGAGCCGGTGGACCTGTTTCGCGAGACCGTTCGGCGCGGGTTCGAGACCGCCGATCACCATCCCGACGCCTTGGTCACGTTCGGCGTTGTGCCGCGCTCGGCTCACACTGGATACGGCTACGTGCGCCGGGGGCGCCAGATCGCCGCGGGGGTTCACGAGGTTCTGCAGTTCAAGGAGAAGCCCGACCGGGCGACGGCCGAGGCCTACCTGGCCAGCGGCGAGTACTACTGGAACAGCGGCATGTTCGCCTGGCGAATCGCGACGGTGATCGAGCAGATCCGCAGATGGCAGCCGGCGACCCACGAGGGTCTGCGCGATGTGGTCGCCCAGTTCCGCCAGCCGGGCATAGCTGCCGCGATCCGCGAGCGATTCGGCACCCTGCCCCGGATCTCCGTGGATTATGCGATCCTGGAGAAGGCCGATCGCGTGCTGGCCGTGGAGATGAACTGCCGCTGGCTGGATGTCGGCTCCTGGACCGCCTTGGCTGAGGTGTTCGAGCCGGATGCGACCGGCAATACGGTGGCCGCCCCGAATGTGCGTACCCTGGATGCTCGAGACAACATTTTCGTGAGCGAGGGCGGCCATCTCATCGCGGCCATCGGCGTACGCGACCTGATGGTCGTTCACGCGGATGATGCAACGTTGATTTGCCGCCGCGAGGACGCCCAGCGGATCAAGGAGATGGTGGAGATGCTCTCCGGGGCGACGGGGGGGGCGCCAGCGCCCGTGATCCAGGGGTGAAGTGGTTTCCGCTCCCGCAGGGGTGTGGCCGGGGAGAATCCCGATGATGGTCCTTCTGTTCCAGTGGGCTGTGGTTTGGGTCGTGGCTGCGGCCGCGGCCCCCGCGACCGAGTGGGTGCGGGGCGGACCGGATGGGCGGCAACCCGCCTGGGGCGTCCGTGGTGGTCTGCAGTTCGCGATTCCCCCCGCCTCCAAGGGTCCGCGCGGGCTGGTGCGCGTCCTATCGCCGACCCTGCCCGGAGGGCAATACGATCTCATCAACTTCATTGCCGTCGAGCCGATCGTGAAGGGACAGCGGGGCTTCAGCGAGTTGGAGCACAGCCGTCTGGACCGTCTGGCGGGCAAGCGTTTCTGGGTCGAGCCGGACGAGATGGCCGGCGAGATCACGCCAATCGACGGAGGCGTGGAGCGCCTCAAGGTGGTTGTTCGCGTCGAACGGTTCGACAACGGGGCTTCGGTGCGGCTGGTCATCGAGCAGCGCAGCGATCGGCCCGACGAGATCGCTCTGATGCTTCAGCCCGAGCTGGACAGCGCCGCGATCGAATACGGCATCCTGACCGCCACCATGGGCAACAAGGCGAGAACGCGACTGCTGTGGCTCAAGGACGAGATCGTCAGCAGCCAGACCCTCTATCCGGACTACAAGGGATTGCACTTCGCTCCTCACTCGATCTACCCGCTCCGCAGTCTCGCAAGCGGCGAGGGTGGTGATCTGCTGGTGGCCGTCACCACGGACGAGCAGCGTCCCGCCGACACCCGTCCGTTCCCGGGAAGCGACCGGTGGTACTACGGTGGTGCTCCGGTCACGCAATACTGGCGAATGCCCAGGGGTACATGGCGAGAGGATGTGCACGCGGCGCTCAATGCCCGGTACACCTATTGGATGTCCTGGCGGCCGATCCCCGGCGGCATTGCCTTTGAGAACTTCGAGCTGCGCGAGCGTTTTCGCCCGGATCAGCGGTTCGTCTTCGGAATCACGCGCAAGACGCCCGCTGAGCTGGGCGTTCGTCCGAGCGCGACCATGCCCTCGAGTGAAAGCGCCCCGGCTGGAAGAGGGGCATTATCCGGGTGAACCGTGCGGCTGCCCGTGTCGTCCTTCGGCCATAGCAACGCGGTGCGCTCTGACCATCTTGAAGCCCTCGAACCACAGGATGCTCACCGTGCCGGCGGCCGCGCAGGTCAACAGATCCAGAAGCCCCAGCCTTTCGAAGTGGAACATGTCCTGCAGGAAGGGGAGATTCAGCACCAGTGTCAGGAATCCGATTGCCCCGCAGAGGACGATCCACAAGGCCGTATTGGGCTCGTGAAGCATGGTGACGATCGTTCGTGACCAGGAACGGTTGGTGAGGATGAGTCCCAGATTGGCGATGACCAGGGTGGTGAAAGTCAGGGCCCGGGTCTCGTTTTCCGTGAGCCCCCGCCATCGGGCGGCGCCGTACACCACCAGCAGCATGACCAGTACGCCCAAGCCCTGAAGAACGCTGAGCGTGATCGACCGGCTGCTGAACAGCGGCGCGTCGGGTTTGCGCGGCGGTCGGCGCATGATGTTCGGTTCGGCGGCCTCGGCCTCGAAGATCATCGAGCACGCTGGATCGATGATGAGCTCAAGAAAGACGATATGCACGGGCAGAAGGATCAGCCGCCAGTCGTGAAAGAAGACCGGGATCAGGGAAAGGCCGGCGATGGGCACGTGCACGGCGAATATGTAGGACACGGCTTTCTGGATGTTGTCGAAGATCCGGCGACCCATGCGGACGGCCTGAACGATGGAAGAGAAATCGTCGTCGAGCAGGACCAGGCCGGCCGATTCGCGGGCCACGTCCGTGCCGCGGCCACCCATGGCAATGCCGATGTGGGCTGCCTTGAGGGCCGGGGCATCGTTGACCCCGTCGCCGGTCATGGCCACGATCTCGCCGTTGGATTTGAGGGCCTGGACGAGCCGCAGCTTCTGCTCGGGAACGACTCGTGCGAACAGATTGGTCGTGCGGATCCGCCGGGTCAATTCCTCGTCGTTCATCTGGTTCAGTTCGGGTCCGGTGATGCACTGGTCGAGATGCTTGAGGCCGATCTGCCGGCCGATGTTGCGGGCTGTGCCGGGGTAGTCGCCGGTGATGATGATGACCCGAATGCCGGCCGTGTCGCACTGCCGAATAGCGTCGGGTACCGCGGGACGCACCGGGTCGGCCATGCCGACCAGGCCGACGAACTCGAAATCGAAGTCGTGCTGGCCGTTGGGCAGATCCGACTCGCGGAACCGCCCTTTGGCCACGCCCAGGACGCGCAGGCCTTCGTCGGCCATTTGAGCGACCTGCCCGACCAGGTCAGCCATCCGTGCGGCGTCCAGGTGGCACAGGTCGCCGACTGCCTCGGGGGCGCCCTTGGCGGCGATGACAAATTCCTTCCTGGAGGGGTCCTGCCAGGCGTGGGACAGAGCCAGCAGCTCCGGCGAGAGGGGGTACTCCTGGATCAACCGCCAGTCGTGGTGCAGGTGTTCCGTCCTGGCCAGGTAGTTGTCGCCCAACTCGGTGAGGGCTTTCTCCATCGGGTCGAACGGATCGCGCTTGCTGGCCAGGATGCCGAACTCGAGCAGCTCATGGAACTCCTCGGGCAATTCTCTGACCGAGGTATCGTGGGCATCGAAGAGTGCTCCGTCGGCACAGAGCTTGCTCACGCTCATGCGATTGAGGGTCAGTGTTCCGGTCTTGTCGGTGCAAAGCACGGTGGCGGCTCCGAGCGTTTCAACGGCGGGGACTCGGCGAGTGAGCACGCGGTGCTGTGACATCCGCCAGGCGCCTAAGGCCAGGAAGATCGTCAGCACCACCGGGAACTCCTCCGGCAGCGTAGCCATAGCCAGCGTGAGGCCCGCCAGGAATCCCTCCTGCCAGATTGCCCAGGTGTTGCCTCGCGTCAGGCCATACACGACCACGACCACTCCGCAGAGGGACAGACCCACGATCGCCAGCCGGCGGACCATGCGACCGGTCTCCTTCTGCAGGAGGGTCGCTTCCACCTCGACTTTCTGAAGGGCCTTGCCGATCCTGCCCAGCTCGGAGTTCATGCCGGTCGCCAGGACCTCGGCCACGCCCTGGCCGCGAGTGACCATGGTGCCGGAGAAGAGGCAAGGCAGATTGTCGCCCCCCGGGGGGGCCATCTCGGCGGCGTCGATCGAGGCGGTCTTGCTGACCGGAATAGACTCGCCGGTGAGTAGCGACTCGTCGGCTGAGAGATTGAGGCCATGGCGAAGCACGGCATCGGCGGGTACCCGATCGCCCTCGGTCAGGATGAGGACGTCGCCGCGGGCGACCTCGCGCCCGGCGATACGGGTTTGCCGGCCGTCACGAACGACCAGGGCCCGCGGGCTGGACAGGTCGCGCAGCGCCTCCAGTGCCCGCTCGGTTCGTCGCTCCTGGACGACGGTGATGCCGATGATGACAAGGACGAAACCCAGGAGCATGGCGGCATCGGCCGATTCACCCATGAACAGGTAGATCGTTCCGCAAGCGACGAGGAGCACGAACATGGGCTCGCGGACCACTTCGAGGAGAATGGTCTGTGAGCTCCGCCGCTTGCCGGTGGGCAGTTCATTGAGGCCCTCCTGGTGCAGGCGCTGCTCGGCTTCGGTGCTGGAGAGTCCCCGGATACTGCGGATATCGAAATCGGCGGCCACGCGGCGACTCCTTCTTGGCGAGAGCGTCCTGGTCGTCGTCAGAAACGACGAATGGCTCGCGGGCCATCGTAGCGGCGTGCCGGAACGGTTTCTACGAGGCGGATTGAATTGAGGATGAGAACCAGTCTCAGCGTTTGATGCAAGGGTCGTGGTGAGCGTCGAGGCCGAGGGTGAAACGCGGCATTGCCGTTCTGGGATGCTGATGCGACGACCTCGGATCATTTGGCCCCAATGCGCACCAGCCGCGGCTTCAGCGAGTCCATGGTCACGATGTCGCTGATCGTTTCCCCGCTCAGCAGATCCTGGCCAGTCACGGATTGGCCGCGGCGCCGCAGGGTGATATGGACCTGTTTGCGGCCGTAGTTGCAGAGGTTGACGATCGTGCCCTCCGGCGAGTCGGCACAGAGCCAGGCGACACCGGTGACGGGTTGGCCTTGCGGGTCGAGGACCTGGATCGGTGGCTGAGCCTGCCATTCGGACAGCTTCGGCCGCAGGCTCTGGGCGAGGTCTTTCCAGGTGGTCTTGCCGTAATGGAACGGCAGGTGCTGGGCATTCAGTTCACCTCTGCGTTCGTGGTCGTACTCGTCGCGGGACAGCGACGAGCCTTCGTCGAGCAGGACCAGTTGGCCGGTGTAGTGGCGTAGCGTCTTCGCCGCGTCCTCGGAGAAGTGGATGAGGTTGGGTACGAACAGCACCGGGGCGGCGGGCACCTCGCCGCGTTCCAGCTGACGCTCGGTGACGAAGCCGATTTTCAGGCCGGTGAATGAAAGGGCCATGTAGAGCTTCTGGGCGCAGTCGACGTAGCGGCCGCCGTCCCAGACCAGTCCGGAGACGCTGTGCACGATGGCGACCTGCGGCTTGAGGCGCTGGATGGCGGTGACTTCCTCGGCCAGCCGGTTGAGGTCCAGGGTCGTGTGTCCGGCCGCCTCGACGCAAGCCGGGCGGTGCATGATGCTGCCGGCGGTATCGCTCTTGGGATCGAACGAGCGCTCCCAGACCCAGATGGTGGTGGCGCTCTGGCCGTGGATGGCACCTTGCCACAGGGCGGTGCGGATGTGTTCCGGCGGGATCGGGCGGGTCTCGCGGTCCACGATGATGTGGTTTTCCGTGTTGCAGACCGGGGCGTCTTTGACCGAGCGCTGCAGGTCGTAGGCGATGGCATTGAGCCGCCACTCCTGGGCGAACTCGCCGGTCTCGTGGTTGTAGAAGTTGACGCTGTCGTTGCCGTTGATCTGGCTGAACCCGCCGAACAGCTCGGCATCGACGCCGTAGCGGACCTCGGTATTGCCGATCATCGTCCAGGTCATCCCCTTGGCGTGGACGGGCAGGTTGGGCGCGATCGCGCGGATCGCGTCGGCCATCATGCGATGCCAGCCGGCGAACCACTCCTGGTTGAAGCGCACGAAGTCGTACCAGCATGGCGGCGGCACGCTGTCCTGGCTGAACGAATCGCCCGCCGGCACGTCTTCGATGCGGGCGAATTGCGTGCCCCACCGGGCGTTGAGCGTGGCGACGCTCCGGTGCCGCCTTTCGAGCCACTTGTGGAACTCGGCCCGGGCGAAGTCGCAGGCCTCCTCGGCGTTCACCGGCTCGTTGCTCAGGCAGATGCTGTGCAGGGCGGGGTGGTCCTTGATCGGCGGGATGATCCGGGCGATGTACTGCTTGAGAAGCTCCTGGCCCTCGGGGGCGTGCAGGCAGTATTGCAGGAACCCCTCGCGCTTCTTGCGGAGGTGTGGGTACTTGGCCAGGGTCCACTCGGGGAAGTAGTGCGGGCTGATGAGCAGGCAGACGGCCACGCCCGCCTTGCTGCCGCGATCGAGCAGGCGTTGCACGTGCTTGACAGGCTCATCGGAGACCCTGCCCTCGGCCGGGTACACGCCGTTCGGCCCGAACTCGCACTGGATGATATTGACGCCGTAGCTTGGGAACTTCTCGATGTCGGCCTGGGCCTGGGCAAAATGCCCGTAGCCGTAGAAGAACACCGGCCGGTCCACGGGCGCGGACGGTCGCGACGGGTAGATCACCGGAGCGATGAACGACGGGCCGCTGATCGCCGACCGCTTCGAGCCGGTCCATCGCGGGACCTCGGGGAGCGTGCGCTTTCCTTTGGCGACCTCTGCGAGCTCGCGTTCGACGCGAGCGGCCATGGCTTCGAGATCGGCGATCTGGGCGAGGGCCCGGCGGACCTCGTTGTGCTTGAGATCGTCGCGGGCATATTCGATGAAGTTCTCAAGAACGGTCAGGGTGGCCTGAGGATAAGCTGTGTCCTGACCCGCGGCCCGGGCGGCGTCAAGCGAGTGGGTCAGGGGTGCGATCATCGGTGCGAGGGCGTCGAGACGCTTGTTCGCGCTAGTGGAGGAGTAGAAGCGAACGGTTGTCTCCGCGCTGGCGATCTCGGTCGTGCCAGCGGATAGAGATACCGTGAGCGTGTCGGGCGAGTCACTCGCGGCGAAGGCCTCGCCGGTGATGCGCAGGCGCACCGCGCCGGCTTCGACGGTCAGCTTCGCTTTGGCCTCCGTGGCCGGGCGGTCGAGCATGGCTCGCAAGGTGAGATCGGCAGAGCGTTGTGGCAGGACGAGATTGAAGGGTATCTCGAACGGGCCGTCGCCGGAGACTTCAACCTCGGCCTGGAGGGGCTCGAGCAGGGCTTTCTTGTCCGGAGTCGCATCCGGCGTGGGCGATTCGCCCTCTTCCAGCTTGAGGTCGTCGATCCAGATGCCCTTGGTGGGGTTCTCGGTGGAGATCAGGATGACGAAGTCGCGATCCGCCTCGGACGGCTTGAAAGTCATCCAGACCCGCTGCCATCGGCCATTGGTCGCCGGGAAGCGCAGGCGGTACTGCCAGGTGCTGCCGCCGCCGACCCAGGCGATGCCCGGATCGTCGGACCGGACGTAGGCGCTGAGCGTGTAGGCCTTGCCGGGTTGCAGATGGCCGGGTTGTGCACTTCGGAGCAGGCCGTAGATGTGCGCGCCGAACGCCGTGCCGTTGGTCAGTTCGAGCGACCGCTTGCCGGTGTGGGCCATCGAGGTATCGATCCTGCAGGTCGCGTCGGTGTTGCGGCGGTCCCAGATCCAGTCCTTCGGCATGCCCTTGCCGTCGACGGTTTCGAAGCTTGAGTTGGCCACGAGGTTGGCGCGCACCTCGAGGGGGGCCAACGACGGCGGGTTGAGGCGGATGGTCTGGGCCGTTGCCGCGGAGGTTACTGCCAGAATGACAGCCCCGGTCCTCATCGCGGTCGTTCGCAGAGCGAGTGTCGATGTCATAGGTGTCTCCCCAGACAGCGGCCAGGATTGCGTCAGAAGAGGGGAGAGCCCTGGGTTTCTGTCGCCCTTCCAGCCGGGTCTGCTTTCTGAGTCCGGTCATTGTACAGAGTCTCGCGGTTGTGTGAACCGATTCTCGGGGCATCAGCAGCGATTCCGCAAGTATCGCTCGTGGGCGTGGCTGATCAAGGATTTACATTCGGACAGGTTGTGAGGCAGGTTCGCAATGGGGTTTTCGGGTTGCGGAGGCGAGAGAGAGCGGCCTCGGGGT
>JAKLEZ010000022.1 GCA_022711465.1 Planctomycetota bacterium
GGAAAGCCGTACGGCGACGAGGCCTGGACGCGGCGTACGGCGGTCAAGTTGGGCCTGGAAAGCAGCCTCCGCCCGGTCGGCCGGCCACGGAAGGTGACCGGGAAAGCGGAATAATGGCTTCTGACCCTTTTTTGCGCCCGACATTGGATCTGGACAGGTTGACGAGGGCGTGGTCACCTGTAGACGGAGGTGAAAGGCGCTCAAAAAAAGCAGGCCCCGGCAGGGGGAACCGGGGCCGTTGGCGAGCCATCGCAAGGGTTGGCGTGGTCCCAGCCGGGGTCGGCCGGGAATCGCTCATGGGCGGCCAGCCCCTGCGGATAGCTTGGTTGTCCTGTACCCCGAAGGGGCACCGACAACGAAAGGGGGAAGCAACCGACTGCATTATAGCCGGCTGCGGTTGTTGGGGAAACCAAAAAGCCAGGGAAAAATCGGGGGAATGCCCCATCGCTGCGGTTCTTGCCGGATTGAATCGGTGTGCCTCAAGAACGGGACAGGACCTATCCGCTGCGTTCGCGTCGCGCCCGGCAGCCCTCATCCTCGGGGGCTGGCCAGCCGGAGGCACGAGCTGGGGAGATAGGGTGATGCTAAGTTTTGATCTCGTCAGAGCTTACGGTACTCCCTGAGTAGACGGATGAGGTGGGCCAGTTCCGGAGGTGGCGGGGCCTCCAGCTCCATGATGGTCTCCCAGATAGGGTGTTTGAAGCGGATCCGGTAGGCGTGGAGGGCCTGCTGGGATGTGATTGGTGTGTCGCTTCCCTGGCCGGTCAGGCTGAGCTCGGATACGTGGTGTCCGCCGTAGAAGGTGTCCCCGGCCATGGGGTGCCCGATGTAGGACATGTGGACGCGGAGCTGGTGGGTTCGGCCGGTGCGAGGATGCAGGTGGACCAGAGCGTATCCGCGGAACCGTTCGACGATTTCGTATTCGGTGATGGCTTCTTTGACCAGGCGACTGAGGAACTTGGGGTGAGCGGTCGGGACGATGTAGCGGTCTCGGATCGTCTGGTGTGAACTCAGTGGGGCGTCGATGACGTCGCCGTCGAGATGGGGATAGCCCTCCACCACGCCGAGGTAGGTCTTGCGGACAGTTCGGCGCTCGAACTGGAGGGACAGCCGCCAGTGGGCCTCGTCGTGTTTGGCGACGAGAAGGACGCCGGTGGTGTTCTTGTCCAGCCGGTGGATGATGCCGGGCCGGAAGGGATCATCGCCGTGGCTGAGGCTGCCGGCGTAGTGGGCCAGGCCGTTGGCCAGTGTGCCGGTCTGCGTTGTTCTGGACGGGTGAACGATGATTCCCTTCTGCTTGTTGAGGGCGAGGATGTGGTCGTCTTCATAGATGACGTCGAGGGGGATGGGTTCGGGGATGAGGTCGTAGGGTTCGGGTGGGGGGATGATCAGATCGACGCGGTCGCCGCCGTTTGGCTCGTAGCTGGCCTTGGTGGGGTTGCCGTTGACGGTAATGGCTCCGTGCTTCATCAGCCGCTGGACCATGGTTCGGGACAGATGGGGGAAGCGAGAGTGGAGGTACTTGTCCAGTCTGCGGCCGGGCAGGCGGCGCCGGATGTACAGGGTCACGTGGCGTGCCTCGTCGCTGTCGATGTCAGGACGGATCTCGGCGATCTCGTCGCTGAGGGGCATTTCGTCGTCCAACGGTTCTTGGGCCATAGCTCTGCCATCATACGAGGGAAAAGCAGGGGCGACGCCGCGCCGGGACAGGTGGGCAGTGCCACCGGCGTGCCGCACCCTGGCCGGACGGACGATCAAACACGGCCCTGGCCAGTTCCCTCAGCTGATCAGCAACCGGCCCTGGCGGGTCTGACAAGTCTGCGTCGAGGCCGCTGCTGTTTTCGAGCCCGGTGATACGGAACGACAAAACCTGGGGGTTCTATTCTCCGCTGGCCAGGGCACAGAGAATCTCGCAGCCCTTGACGATTTTCTCGTTGGAGGTCGCATAGCTCAGGCGGAAGTGCGTATCACGTTCGCTGAAAACCCCGCCTGGAATGATCAGCACGTTGCGCTCGATGGCGTTGGTTGCGAATTCAGTCGCGTTGGCGAATCGCTCCGGTACCTTGGGGAAGATGTAGAAGCCGCCTCCTGGCGGCGCGAACTCGAACGCGGGCGCGAGGTGTTTAGCGGCCAGATCGCGTTTGCGTCGATAGTCGTCGACATGTCCGGAGATATCGGCGTCGAGGGCTGCCAGGCCGGCGTACTGTACCATGCTGGGAGCACACACGAAGGTGTACTGCTGGAGCTTGGTCATCTCGTCGATGAGGAACTTTGGTCCGGTCGCATAGCCGAGTCGCCAGCCGGTCATGCCGTAGCTCTTGCCGAAACCACGCAGGAGCAGTGTGCGATCGGGGGCGAAGCTCGCGGCGCAGGGTGACGGGGTATCATAGACCAGCCGATTGTAGATCTCGTCGACGAGAAGAAGGAGGTTATGCCGGGTGGCGAGGTCGGCGGCCTGGCGGAGGGCGGCCTCGGCGAGGACCACGCCGGTGGGGTTGCTGGGCGTGGCCAGCACGATCATCTTGGTCCGAGGGGTGATGGCCGCCTCGTACCGCTGGAGGTCAAAGCCGAATGTCGGATAGGTGTCAACCATGACAGGGATACCGCCGACAAGCTTGACCGCGTGCTTGTAGATGACGAAATAGGGATCGCCGATGACCACCTCATCGCCGGGGTTGAGCACGGCCATGAGGGCCAGCAGGATGCCGCCGGACACGCCTGAGGTGACCAGGATGGGGGAGGTTACGCCGCACTCGGCTTTCAGGTCAGCTGCCAGCCGTTCGCAAAGCGGAGCGATCCCCTGGGTCACGGTGTAACCGTTCCTTCGGCTCTGAATCGCGTCGATGGCCGCCTGTCGGACGGCGGGGGGCACATCGTAGTCAGGCTGCCCGATGGAGAAGTTGATCGGGTCCTTGAGCTTGGCGCCCAAATCGAAGACTTTGCGGATGCCGGATGCATCCACAGAGCGACTTCGCTGGGACAAGAGGCGTTCCGGAGTCAGATTTGCCATGGCATGGACATCCCCGTCTGTTGCTGATATCGCGGCTACTTTTTCGCGGGAGCGGCCGCTGCGGGCGGAGCCTCGCCTTCCTTACCCGGGGTAGCGGCCTCTTCCTTCTTCTTCTCCTTCTTGCCGACCTTGACGTTTCGGTGGGCCACTTTGGGGAGACCGAACACGCTGCCGCCGTCCTTCCAGGCCTCCTTGTCCTTCAACTTGGAGATTCTCTCGGCCCGGGTGAGGACATTGCGATGTCGGGCCAGGTTGCCGGCGGTCTTGAGCGAACGATCGATCGACATGGTCAGGCGTCTCCTGCGGTCGCTTTCGTCGGGCCCCGTTTGCACTCCGAACCCCTACGCCTGCCCACGGGCACCGACCATCGACCGGCGAGCCGTCCTGGCCCGCCGAGGCAGAGGCGTAAGCCGAGCCTTGCAGTATACCACCAGTCCCGCCGTCATGCTACTTGTCGGCCCGGAGCGGCATGGGCGAGTTGAGGCGGTAGACGGGCAGCTTCTTGCGGCTCAACTCCTTGGCGCACTGTTCCCCGACGCCCTTGACGCTTTCGCAGAAATCCCGCGCTGCCTTCTCCGCATTTGCCTCCCGGTAGTCAAAGCCCTTGGTGGTCAGCAGGCGCCAACCCTTGCTGGACCGGTCCAGCCGGGTCTCCAGCCCGTATTCGCTGGCGAGCCAGGATTGTACGCACTCACCTGATTTCTTATCGTCCGGCTTGAATGTCTCGATCAGGATAACGTTGACACCGGCTTCATGCCGGGAGGGGTCGGCCGCTCCGGCAGCCCCGGCGGGTCCGCGCGGCTCGCCACCCGAGGGCGCGGAGGTTGGAGACCGCTCTGCAAGAGACCTGCTGGGGCTCCTGGACGAGGCGTCCGAGCCTCCGAGGACGCCTGGTGTCCTGGGTTGGCCCTGGAGAGCCTGGACGCCGTTGGGGTCGACGGGCACGCTCTTGGACCTGGATTGCACGGCCATGCCGGCCAGGAAGCTCACAAAAAGGGCAAGGACCAGGAGCCCAGCGGTCACGGCTACGTTCATGGGGTTGAAGAACATGGCGATACCGTCGGCGCTCAGCTGAATCAAGGGGAGCTTGCCGTGCCAGGCGATGGTGGGTCGTTCTGAGGTGGCGGCGCCCGAGGGTTCGCTGGACGCCGCGGTGTCGGGGGCGGGTCTGCCTTCAACCGGCCTGGGGATGTCCCCGCCCTCAGGGCCGGAGGTCGCGGTTGAGCGGCCTGTCTCCGGGGAGGAGCGTTCGCTGACGACCTGAGCCGCCATCTGGGCTCGCTTGAACCACTTGGGTACCGCGAGCCGCTCGCTGTCCTTCCGCTGGGAGTTGATGACCTCAAACAGCGCAGGGGCATATTTGGATTTGGCCATAGGAACCTCCTCCAGTCGGGGAT
Source organism: Planctomycetota bacterium (assembly GCA_022711465.1). GTDB lineage: Bacteria > Planctomycetota > Phycisphaerae > UBA1845 > PWPN01 > JAGNEZ01. Next base: position 4,408 of record JAKLEZ010000022.1, read on the forward strand.
CTCGACGGCCGTTGCCTGTTCGGCCGATCTTGTTGCCCCAAGCCGGACAGGATACCTCAATTGGGAGCCGGTTCAAGCGCCGGGAGCTCGCGGATTCGGCGGGCTGATGTCTGCGGCTCTTGCCGGGGCGGTTCGGGAAGCGGACAATCCTGGCGGCTTGTTGCCTTTGAGGTGTGACCCGATGACTCAGCGGCCTGCGCTCGAGCAGCGAATCCGCCAGATCGGAGCCGAGATCCTCAGCCGAGCTCGCAGCGCCGAGCCGTCCGTGCTGCGGCTGCAGTGGTGGATGGACCGCATGCTCGACTGGGCGACGGCTGATCCGGTCCGCAAGCTGCAGCTGTTTCGGTTCACCGATGTTCTTCCCTGCCTGACGGACGATCGGGCCGTGGCCCGCCAGATGAGCGAGTATCTGCTGGACGGTAAGGTTCCGTTGCCCTGGCCGGCCCGTCCGGTCCTGAAGGCGGCTGTTGGCATGGGCTGGAGTCGCCGGCTGCTGGCGGCCTTGACCGAGTGGGGAGCGACCACGATGGCTCGTTCCTTCATTGCGGGTCACACCCCGGAGGAGGCGATTCAAACGGTGCTTGCTCTTCGCCGTCGGGGGATGGCGTTTACCATCGACACCCTCGGGGAGGCGACGACCAGTGACGCTCAGGCCGATCGGTATGCCGAGCAGTACCTGCGGCTTCTGGACTCCCTGGGGCCGGCGGCTCGTGGTTGGGAGCCGGCAGAGGTGGTTGACCGAAGTGATTCGGGGCTGATGCCTCGGGTCAACCTGTCGCTGAAACTCACCGGCTTGGATCCGTGCTTTGATCCCATCGATCCCGAGCGCAGCGCGAGCGCGGTGCTTGGACGTCTGCGGCCGATTCTGCGTTCGGCCCGCAAGCACGGGGCGATCGTGAACATCGATCTCGAACAATACCGGTATCGAGATCTGACTCTGGAGATCTTCCGCCGAATCATGACCGACCCCGAGTTCGGGGATTTTGCGGATCTGGGGATCGTGCTCCAGGCATATCTGCAGGATGGTGCTGGGGATCTTGATCGGCTGCTGGACTGGGTGAACAGGCGGGGTACGCCGATCACGGTCCGCCTGGTCAAGGGGGCGTACTGGGACTATGAGGTTTTCACTGCGATCCAGCGTGGCTGGCCGATTCCCGTCCTGACTCAGAAATGGCGGAGCGATGCTCAGTACGAGCTCATGGCCCGCCGGCTTCTCGATCATCGGCAGATGATGCGTCCGGCCTTTGCCAGCCACAACATTCGGAGCCTGGCGGCGGCCATGGCCTACGCCGAGTCCATCGGGGCTTCGCCGCGGTCATTTGAAGTCCAGATGCTCTTCGGCATGGGGGATCCCCTGAAGGTCGCGGTGACCGGGATGGGCTACACCCTGCGGATCTACGCACCATTTGGCGAGTTGATTCCGGGTATGGCGTACTTGATCCGCCGCCTTCTGGAGAACACGGCGAACGAATCGTTCCTGAAAGGGAGTTTCCGCGAGCGTAAGCCGGCGGAGCAGATACTGGCCGATCCTGACGAAGTCCGTCTCGCCAGTGCCCCGTTACCCGAACCGTTGTCGGTCGATTCCGACGAGGACGAGCCTATGAATGCGTTCACCTTCGAGCCGCACACCGATTTCAGCCGTGCAGATGCCCGCGAGGCGATGAGCCAGACCCTGGCCCGAGTGCATGATGCGTTTGGCGGCACCTGTCCGCTGGTCATTGCTGGCCAGAAGATCACCACGGCTCAGAAGTTGGCCTCGCTCAATCCATCTCGGATTAGCGAGGTCGTGGGGCAGGTATGCCAGGCGAGTATTGAGCAGGCGGATCAGGCGGTGGCGGCCGCCAGAGCAGCATTCAAGGCCTACTGGCTGGAAGCGGTGCTCCGCGAGGGAAGCGCGGCCGTCCACGCTCAACGGGCGGCGCTGCTGCGGCGGGTGGCGGCGATCATGCGGCAGCGGCGATTCGAGCTGGATGCCTGGATTATCTACGAGGTTGGCAAGGCCTGGCGCGAGGCGGACGGCGACGTTGCCGAAGCCATTGATTTCTGCAACTACTACGCCGATGAGATCGAACGGATCTCATCACGGCCGCGGCGGCGCAACTTTCCGGGCGAGGACAATCTCTACGCCCACCAGCCGCTGGGCGTGGTCGCGGTGATTTCGCCGTGGAATTTCCCGCTGGCCATCCTGACCGGCATGACCGCAGCGGCGGTGGCGGCCGGTAACTCAGCGGTGATGAAGCCGGCCGGGCAGTCCTCGGTGATTGCCGCCAAGCTGATGGACATCTTCACCGAGGCCGGCGCTCCGCCGGGGGTGGTCAACTACCTGCCCGGTCCCGGCAAGGCTGTCGGGGCTCGCCTGGTGGAGCATCCGGACGTGAATCTGATCGTGTTCACAGGTTCGCGTGAGGTCGGTTGCTGGATGCACGAGCAGGCAGCCAAGCGCCGGCCCGGCCAGCCGTTTCTCAAGCGGGTGATCGCTGAGATGGGTGGTAAGAACGCGATCATCGTCGATGCCGATGCTGATCTGGACGAGGCTGTCGTCGGGACAATCGCCTCCGCGTTTGGGTACTCAGGGCAGAAGTGCTCAGCGTGCAGTCGAGTCATTGTTCACGACGCTGTCCGCGAGACGTTTGTTCAACGGCTGGTTGACGCCGCTCGGAGCATGGTGATCGGTCCGGCGGACGAGCCGGCCACGCTGGTTGGCCCGGTGATTGACGACGCCAGCCGGACCAAGATCGCCGGGTATATCGAGCGCGGCCGGCAGGAATCGAAGCTGGCCTATCTGGCGGATCTGGGCAAGCTGGCTGACCAGGGGACGTTCGTGCCGCCGGCCATCTTCATCGACGTCCCGGCGAAGGCCGCCATTGCTCAAGAGGAGATCTTCGGACCGGTCCTGGCGGTGATGAACGCCTCCTCGTTCGAGGAGGCTCTGGAGATCGCCAACGGTGTCGACTATGCCTTGACCGGCGGGGTCTACTCACGTAGCCCGCGCCATCTGGAGCTGGCCCGACGGAGCTTCGGGGTTGGCAATCTCTATCTCAACCGGAACATCACCGGAGCCCTAGTCGATCGCCAGCCGTTCGGCGGCTACAAGATGAGCGGCATCGGCAGTAAGGCCGGCGGGCCCGACTATTTGCTGCAGTTTATGGAACCTCGCACCGTTAGTGAGAATACACTGCGACACGGATTTGCACCGGAGTCGACGGGGGCATCGGTCACGCGGTGAACGGCGGATCGCTCGCCCGTCTCGGCGGGTTAAACTAACCGGCAAATCCTCTCTCCGCACTCAGGGCATCGCAGCTCGCTGATGCCTCGCAGGACGTAGTTGCACTTGCGGCAGCGGGTATCCCCATCGGGGCGGGGGGGCAGTTGCAGGCCTGCAGCGAAAAGGAAGGTGGAAGGAGTGGAGAGGGCCAGGGCCGCAATGACGCAGCAGGCTGTGACTTCGCCTTCGCTGAGGTCGGCGTAGGTCCTCAGACTCTGAATCAGGCGGAATACAACGATGCCCGGCATTACCGTGCCCGCGGCCGCTGCCAGCATGGTCGGCACGAAGGGCTTTCCGTCCAGCGACGCGAACCACTGGACCCAGTCTCGTTGCCGCACGTGTCCTCGCACAATGACGAAATCCGCGAACCAGGCGATTCACGGACGTCAATCGTGTTCTCATTTCGCAGGTCCCGTCGGCGTCTACAAAGCCTTCGGGTCTTCCCACTTCACGCGCGGCGCATCGCCCCAGAGGATGTCCAGTTCGTAGTAGCCGCGTTTTTCCGGGCTGAACAGGTGGATGACCACGTCGATGTAGTCGGCCAGCAGCCAGCTCGAGGATTCGTAGCCGCTTGTGCGGTAGGGCTTCTCACCGACCGATCGTGCGAAGCCTTCCACATGATCGGCGATGGCTCGCATCTGCCGGTCGGAGGTGGCCGTGGCGATGACGAAGTAGTCCGCGATCGAGCTCAGTTCGCGCAGATCGAGAACGACGACGTTCTCGGCGTTGTCACCACGGGCGATGCGGGCCGCCTGGACGGCCAGTTCGAGGGCTCCGACAGGCGTCCCTTCCTGCTTCTGGGTCTTCGGTTTTCTTGCCATGAGGTTGAGATTACAGGCCGCCGATGAGCTCGCAAAGCTGCTTACCGAGTGCCCCGCTGATTCTGGCCAGCGCCCACACGCTCGCGGCATTCTTGCCCAGCTCGACCTGGGACAGCTGCGAGGTGGTCAGTTCGGACCGCTCGGACAGCTGCCGCAGGGTGAGGCTCTGCTTGAGGCGTTCCTGGCGAATCCTCTGCCCGATCAAGCGGTTCAGCTCGTGTTCGTTGGTGTAGATGAGGCCTAGTTCCTGAGCGATCCGTTCGATGGCCGCCAGGAGTTGTTCGGCACTGAAGGGCTTGGTGATGTAGTCGCGGGCGCCCAGACGCATGGTTTCGGCAGCGCTCTGGACATCCGGGAACGCGGTCATGACCAAGGCGGCCACACGGTCGTCCTCGCCGCGGATCTTCTCGACCAGCTCGACGCCGTTGACATCGGGCATCTTGATGTCGATGAGGGCGATATCGAACGGCGTCTTGCGCACGGCTTGCAGTGCCTGTCGGGGCTGGGTGTAGGTCTGGACCTGGTAGTTGTTCTCCTGGAGGATCTTGCCTACGGTTTTGCACACCTGGGGGTCGTCATCGACCACCAGGACTTTGATGTGATGTCGGACCGCCATCGGCAACCCTATCCTTTCTGCTAAAACACAGGTTGAACATCGACGCCATGATTGTATCGCGATTAAAGTGGCAGTGCTAGTGTCGATTCAGAAAAAGGTGACAAAATGTCCTGATAGGGGTAGTCACGTCCGTTCTGTTTCGGGGTGGTGCGTACCCCATGCCTGCGGGCGGCCTGGAGCAGGGGGCGTCGGACTGAGGACGGATGGATCGAGCGTCACCTTCTGCGGTGCCGCTTGCCGGTGGCATACCACCTTTCGATGGGGTATTTGCCCTATTCGTGGCCGATCTTGGGGCTTGTGGGGCGGCTTTATTGTGCCCTTTTCCTGATCGGGTGACTTGCTAGACCCACTTGGTATCCCGTATCATCACCGCGAAATGGGAAGGGCCCCGCTCGGCAAGGAGGTAGGGGTCTGGACACGATCGGCTAACTCCCTTGTGGAGGACGGACTGGGATGGAGTACCATTGCACAAACGCCGTCCGGCGAGCGGCCGCGGGTGTCGTGCTCGCGGGAATCGGGCTTCTGCTCGCTCCGGGTTGCGGCGTCATCAACCCGGATCTGCTCGGCACGGTGTTGCCGAATTCGACGATTGGCATCCCAGCTCCCGAGGGCACCATTGTGATTGCCGTTATGAATCGGTCACCGGCGATTGTGGCCGCCCAGGTCCAGGTCACCAAGCTGAATGGTGGCGTGGTCGATCTGACCATTCCGGTCCAGCCCTTCGACAGCAGCACCGCTAACCCGGCGGATCGAGCTTTCGCCGTGCAGGATTGCGACATCTACTCGATCAGGCTGGTTCAGATTCTGGCGGGTCTTCCTACCGGCGGAGCCGTTCAGCAGTTTGCGTCCTCGCTCCCGCCGCTGGTGGATGGCGTCGAGTTGAGCTGTGGCAAGCTGGTGACGATCACCGTCGTGGGCACACCGCCGAATCTGCAGGCCGCCGTGGAGGTCTATTGAGGTATGAAGGATCATGTTCGACATTACGGATGCCTGTTGTTCGCCCCGATGGTGCTGGCCCCGCTGTGCGGCTGCCTGAACCCGGAGTTCCTCAACTCTGCGGTAGGGGGTGTCTATTACCCAACGGCGCCGGGCGACACTCCCTTCGTCATGGTGCGGGTGGTAAACGAGACCACTGCGACACTGGACGTGCCGATCGTGTGGGATGATGGTTCCCTGCCGACCTACAGCTACACGGTCCGCGGTCTGACCCCCGAAGGCCACGACACCGGGACGCTGGTTCAGTGGCCCGTGCTCCGAATTGGCCTGGGAGACCTCGACTTCCCGAATGCGCCGCTGATCGTGGCCAATTTCCCGGATGGCAGCAGCACGGGGGTGATTTTCGGTCGGTCTGCGCTGCAGGCGGGTGTGGACTACAATGAGGGCGACACGATCATCTTCCAGATCGCGGCGGACAGTCGCAGCCCGGCGTATATCCGTGTGGACGCCGGTAAAATCGACGGCAGTTCTCAGCTGGAGACTGGCCTCAGCCGCGCCGACCCATTTGGGCGATTGTGGTCATTGCTTGCGGCACTGGGATTCTGATGGCCGGTGCGTTTGCCTTCCCGGCCTGTAAAGGAGCCTCTTTATGCGTCGTCGATGTCTGATCGCCTGCGGGCTGGCGGTGGCGCTAGTGGTACCCGTGCTTATCGGCACGAGTTGCCCCGCGCCCTCTGATCCGTTCTACCTTTCGGTGACATCGAGCCGTTTGAATGTGGGTACTCAGGTGCCCGATTGCGTCGATGGCTTCGTTTGCCTGTCGGTGGTGAACAGTGCGTGCATCATCGTCGAGTTTTCCCTGTATGTCCACAACGGCTACGATCTTCAGTTGGACTACTGCACGTGGAATCCGAGTATCGTCGTCGGCGGGACTCCCCAGCGGGCCTCCGAGGAATGCCCCGGCTACAACCTCGGCGAGTTCCAGATTTCGCGGGTGGATTTGTTTACGCCCCCCGCGGGCTTGCCCACCAACCTCTATCCGATTCAGGGGAGTGACATTCGCACCCTGGCTCCACGCGAGTCCGTTCTGGTACAGATCCAGGATGGAGACATCAAGACTTTCGGCATAGCCCTCGGCCGGGTGGGGACGCTGCCCGCCGCCCCTGAGATTCGCGATGCGCCTCGCTATCGGTGCACGATGGTTGACCTTGGCACGATTAACGTACCGCGAAGCCCGGAGGACGTTCCCTCCGGTGAGACGTTCCAGTACACGATCTACGACCAGAGCGACTGCGCCGTTCCCGGTCTGGCTCGCCTGGCGGTTCGTACAGGTACATCCGGCAGCGGCACTTGCCCGCCGGTTCGCTGACCTTCTCCGATTCGAGTCTGACTCTCGGGTCTGATGGCGGCATTTGCCGCTGCGGGGGTTTCCTGCGCCTTGCGCCGGCCAGGGGAGTGCCCAGTGATGGTATGAATCGCGGGGGCCGGCCGCGTTTCAGGACAGATCCCGCCCGCGAGGATCGCCCCGGTGAGCGCGCGGTAGTGTCCGGATCAACAGCGGAACGCGCCTGGGCACCAGGATTCGCACCCAGCCACCGGACATCGCGTTTGGACGGTCGAGGACTGGGCGGCGGCTCCAGGTGGCCAGCGTCGCTGCCGGTCAGTAGACGCCTGCGGTGATTTGTGTCCCCTCGAACTGGAAGAGGAGGATGTTGCCGCACTCGAAGTCATCACCGAGCTCGAAGGTGTACTCGAGGCGGCCGGTGAAGTCGATGCCGCCCACAAAACCGCCGGTCGTCGGGTCGAGAAGGGACTGACTGACCGGTTCGATCTTGGTGGGACAAGGATTGCAGAACTCCTCGCAGAGCTTCTGCTCCTTTGTGCAGGTGATGGTTTGAGATACGCCGTCGACCAGATACTCGAACATGCTGTCGTATCCGGATTCGTTGATGACCCGGATGGTGACCGTCGCGGGGTCGAGTTGCGGAAGCGGCTCGCCACCGGCGATGTTGTTGATGAACTCGTCGAACTCGTCATCGCTGCTGCTGTAGCAACCTGCCGCCATGGGCAGAGCCAAGGCCAGGATCGCGGGAACGACTATCCGACGCACGAACTTGTTCAACCGGGGCAGTACCATGGTTTCGAGCTTACCTTTCAACAGGACCCTTGGCGCCGATCCTCCGTAAGTCTCGGACGCGGTGATTTTAACGGGACCGGATGTCCAGGGCAACGGGTCCGGCGACGCGCCCTTCCGGGGCGGGGAGACCGGCCGACGGGGCCGTTCGTTCCGCCGGCCGGATCATCCCTCCCGCTGGCCCAGGAAGCGGAGTAGCCCGTCCAGGATCGTCACCGGGTGGGGTGGGCAGCCGGGAATGAACAGGTCGATCGGAAGCAGCCCGGCGGCGCCGTTGGAGCTCTCGGGTCGATCGACATAAGGCCCCCCGGAGATGGCGCAGGCTCCGACGGCGATGACGAACTTGGGTGCCGGTGTTGCCTCGTACGTCTTGAGGACAGCGGTTTTCATGTTCTCCGTGACCGGCCCGGTAATGACCAGCCCGTCGGCGTGCCGGGGCGAGGCCACGAATTGGATGCCGAAGCGGCCCAGGTCGAAAACCACGGTATTGAGCACGTTGAGATCGGCCTCACAAGCGTTACATCCCCCTGCGCTCACCTGGCGGAGTCTGAGTGACCGCCCGAAGAGCCGCCGGACCTGCTCGCCCAGGGCCTCCGCCGGTTTGAACGTCCTCCCGGCCAGGATCAAGTCTTCCCGGCGCCGAGTGGCCAAGCTGTAATCGCGGCCGAAGGTCACGGCGCCGGTCGGGCAGGCCTGCGTGCACTCGGTGCAGAACAGGCACCGTCCCATGTCCAGTTCCGGGCCGGTCGAGCCGACTCGGATTGCCCCAGTGGGGCAGGATCGGACACAGGCGTCACAGGGCGATGGGCATTTGGCGGCGTTCAATTCGGGGCGTCCTCGAAAACGATCCGGCAGGACCGGTTCGGCGCGGGGGAAGGCGACCGTCCGGTGCCCCTGTTTCAGTCGTGCGATGAGGGCTTTGATCATCAGTGCCTCTACAGATCATGTCCGCAGTAGGACAGGTTGAAGCTCTTGTTGCACAGCGGGAAATCCGAAACCTGCTGATTTCGCAGGGCCATCGCCAAACCGAACCAGTTGTGGAAGGACGGGTCGACGACTTTGTAGCCTGCGAGTCGGCCCTGCGAGTCGGTGATGGCCGCGTGGCAGATTTCCCCGCGCCATCCCTCGGTTAGCGTGACGGTAAGCGATGAGGGAGTCAGCGGGCCGATCTGGCGGCGGATCGCGCTTTCCGGCAGGGCTTTGAGTTGGCCGAGCAGGAAGCCCAGTGACCGTTGGATCTCCAGCCACCGGACGAAGGCCCGGCCGAACACGTCGCCGCTCTCGGCGGTCGAGATGGGAATCTGGGCAAATCGGAAGATGCCACTGGGGAGTTCCTGCCGCACGTCGCGTTCGAGTCCGCAGGCCCGCGCCGCTACGCCGACCAAGCCGAGCTCCTCGGCCGCGAGGCGCGACACGGTTCCGGTTTCCTGGAATCGGCTCATGACCGAAGGGGTCTCCCAAAGCAGATCGACGGCATTGGCCAGGTCTTCCATGGCCGCCTCCAGCCGCTCGACCAGTTGATTTGCCCGGGGCTGGTCCAGGTCGAAGAGCACGCCACCCGGCCGGACGACACCGCGTCCGAATCGACTGCCGCAGATCAGGGCGGTCATGTTCAGGAAATCGCCGCGGATACGGCCGCAGTACGATGCCGTCGGGAGGTAGCCGACGTCACCGGCCAGGGCCCCCAGATCGCCGGTATGGTTAGCCAGACGTTCCAGTTCGAGGGCGATACCGCGGATGGCCTGGGCTCGCGCGGGGACCTGGCAGCCGGCCAGGGCCTCGATCGCCTCGCAGCCCGCGCTGGCGTGGCCGATTGAGGTATCCCCTGCCAGCGTCTCCAGGAATGGCATGGTTCGTGGTCCCGGCCCGCCGATCAGGCCCTGTTCCACGCCCCGGTGCTGGTAGCCCAGCGAGATCTCGAGGTGATGGACGGTTTCCCCATGACACTGGAAGCGGAAGTGGCCGGGCTCGATGATTCCGGCGTGGACCGGGCCGACCGCGACCTCGTGGACCTCCTCGCCGCTGACCTGGAAGTACCCAGTGACGCACGGCTCGATGGTGGCATTGGCTGGCCGGTTCCAGGCATCGTGGCTTGGACACCGAGAGGCGTGGAACCGGATCGGCTTGAGCCAGGGGTGTCCCTCGGGTCTGAGGCCCCATTGTTCGGCGATTTCGCGTTCAAACCAGTGGGCGGACGGGCAGTCGGGTGTCAGGGCCGGGTAGCTGGCGGTCGCGTCGGCCGACGATACTTCGAGCACGCCCATGTCGCCCTGGGCGATGATCGCGTAGAGTCGAACGGATTCGCCGGGCAAGGGATGGCCAAAGAAGGCCGCCAGACGCCCATCACGGGCAATTCCGCTGATGACCGTGTCGCGGAACTCGGTCATGCTGAGGACCGGCACCGCGCCGAGATCGGCCACTTCGCCGTTGCCTAAGGTGAGGTACGTCGCGCCCGCCATCATGATCCTCCCAGGGCCTGTGCTGCCTGATGGAGTAGTTGACTTAGCCATGCAGGGACGTGAACGCCAAGCATCAGCACCACGAGTGCGAGAGTGACGGGCGGCAGGGTCGATGACCAGGACTCGGTCGTTTCCTTGCGCTTGAACGGTCCCGACGCCTCGCCCTGGGCCATTTTGAGGAAGACCGAGGCCATGCCGACGAAGATGACGGCCAGCAGGGCCAGGTACAGTGCTGCAACGCCGGGGCGGCCCTGGTCCAGTGCCGCCTTCAGGACGGTGAACTCGCTGAGGAAGATGCCGAAGGGAGGTGACCCGGTGATGGCCAGGAAACCCGTGACCCAGAGCAGTCCGGAGACAGGGAGTACGCGGAGCACGCCACGGACGTCCCCGCTGGACTTCGTGCCGTACACCGCGAGGATGTTGCCCGCCACGAGGAAGAGCATGGCCTTGGTCAACGAGTGGTTGACCGCATGGAGCATGGCTCCAAACGCACCCGCTCCACCGAGGCCGACGCCCAGGGCCAGGATTCCCACGTGCTCCACGCTGGAGTAGGCCAGCATGCGTTTGTAGTCGGCTTGCCCGACGATGAACACTGCCGCTACTGCGATGGATACGAGTCCGAGGAGGAGAAGAAGGTCCTGCCCGAACGCGGCGCAGCCGGCCGCGGAGAGCACCTGCTGGGCCCGGAGGATGCTGAGGAACGCACAGTTGAGCAGGGCGCCGGACAGAAGGGCCGAGACGACCGAAGGTGACTCGCTATGGGCGTCGGGCAGCCAGGTGTGCAGCGGGGCGAGGCCCATCTTGGTTCCGTATCCCACGATCAGGAACACGAAGGCTGCCCTGAGCCACGCGCCGTGAAGCGAATCCCCGTGGCCCATGAGGTTCTGGACCACAAGCGGCATGGTGCTTCCGTCCGGGGTGGCGGCGGCCACGGCCAGGAAGAAATTGCCCAGCAAGGCAAGGGCAATGCCGACCGAGCAGATCAGCAGGTACTTCCATGTCGCCTCGAGTGACCGATGATGGCGGTGGAAGTAGATCAGCGGGGCGCTGGCCAGTGTGGTGGCCTCGACCGCGACCCAGATCAGCCCGAAATGGGCGCTCACGCACACCAGCGACATCATGCCCAGGAATACCAGCAGGCAGCCGGTGAAGACGGCCTCCGGAGCGTTGGAGATCAGGAAGCCCTCCTCGATGTCGTGATGCGATCCGCGCGGTTCGCGACCCAGGTAGCCCAGACAGTAGACGGCCGTGACCAGGAAAAGCAGGCTGGTGATGCTCAGGAACAGCAGGCCGAGGGCATCCAGGGCTAACCATGCCTCGGCATGAACCTCTTCCTTGACCCACCAGGCTGCCGTCGTCAGGATCGTGTGACCGATGGCCGTGGTCATCAGCAGGGTCCGACGAGTGGTGTCGGATCGGATGAAGAAGGCGGTCAGACCGGCCAAGGATGGAATGAGAAACAGCGCCGCGATCATGAGGTCATTCCTTGAGCGTGGACAGGCGGTCGGTATCGATGTGATCGAACTCCCGGCTGATGTGGAAGATCGCGATGCCCATGACGAACACCGCCACGAAGATGTCAAGCAGAACGCCCAAGTCGATCAGGATCGTTGCCTCCTTGACCAGTGCAATACCAAAGATGTAGATACCGTTTTCGAGTCCCAGGTACCCGAGCACCTGGGTCACAGCTTTCTTTCGGCTGACGATTAGGAACAATCCGATCAGGATGGCGTGAAACGCGACGGGGACGACGAGGGGCGAAACCGTCGGGTCGATGGCGGGCAGGCGCGATCCCAGCCAGATTGCCGCCGGCAGCCCGAGCGTGCCGATCAGCAGCGACATGGTGAATCCGATGAAGGGCTCGACTTCGCGGCGGACGTTGGCCTCGCGCACGCCTCGGAGGAGCAGTCGCGGGAAGACCAGTCCCTTGATGACTATCACTCCCACGACCAGGATGAGGATGTGCGCCGAGACGGCATCGTGTCGTACGCCGATGGTGACGAAGCCCAGCATCACCCCCTGGATCGCCATGACGCGGATGCAGGTTCCCAGCGAACTCAGGCCGGTCATGGCCAGGTTGGTCAGAGCGATCAGGATCAGCAACAGATCAGTCCAGGCTGCCACTATCTCACCTCAATACCAGAACGAGGGCGAATACGGCCAGTGCCCCGCCCCCCACGAGCATCTGCGGCACACGAAGCAGACGCAGCCTGGCCATCGTGGACTCGATGATCCCGGTGAGCACGGCCAGGATGAACATGCCTAACAGGAAGACTGGAGTGTCCAGCCACACGTGTTCGCTTCGCACCGGCGTCATCAGTCCTACGAGCAGCGAGCCGAGCACCCACAACTTCACCGAGGCTCCGTAAACGATGAAGGCAAGATCCGGCCCGCTGTTGTCCAGCACCATGACCTCGTGGATCATGGTTAGTTCCAGGTGGGTATTCGGATCGTCCACCGGGATGCGAGCGTTTTCTGCGAGGAAGACGGCCAGCAGGGCAGCGATCACCATCGCCAGCGACGCTCCGGCCTGTGCCCAGACGGTTGCCGTGATGCCCGCGTAGATCTCAGAGAGCGAGGCGCTGCCGGTTTCGCGAGCGAGGGCGGCCAGGGCGAGCAAGAGCACGGGCTCGGCCAAGGCGGAGAACTGCACCTCCCGGCTGGCTCCCATGCCCTCGAAGCTGGATCCGGTATCCAGCGCTCCGATCACGATGAAGAACCGCGCCAGTCCCAGCAGATAGGCCAACAGCACCAGATCGCCGGGGAACGCCACGAGGGCCGCGGTGCTGCCCAGAGGTAACAGCAGGACAGTCACGAGAATCGCCGCGAGGGTGACGGGAGGTGCCGCTCTGAAGACCCAGGTGGTCGTCTTGCTGTAGACCGCGCCTTTGGCCAGGAGCTTCCGCAGGTCGCGGTAGGTCTGAAAGACCGAAGGTCCGCTGCGGCCGGCAACGCAGGCTTTGACCCGGTTGATGACCCCGAGCATGAGCGGGGCCAAGGTGAGAGCCAGCAGCGGGTGGATCACGGAGGCGAGGTCCATGGTTCAGCCGAGCCTCCACACCAGCAGGGCCAACAAGGTGATGGCGATGTACAGGATGTAGACCTGTACCCGCCCGTGTTGGAGCCATCGAAGTCTGGAAAGGGCTTTCGCCGTTCCCAGGAACGCCGGCCGGTAGAGCTTGTCTTCGCAAATGTCGGGAGTGTGCGTCGCGAGCGATGCTTCTGAAGGGAAATAGCTGAGAGGTTTCTTCAGCAGCGTCCTCGTCCTCAGGAACACGTGAAACACCTGAATCAGCGGCTGGGCGAAGGAGGATGCGGTGTACTGCATCCTGGCGGTTGGCCGGGCGTAGCCGCAGTCCCAGGTGACGCTGCGGGTCACCGGTCGAGTGGCCAGCAGTCGGTTTCGGATCCAGTTCAAGACCAAGAGCAGCAGGGCGGCCACCATTCCGGCCACCACGACGGCATCGAGGGCCGGCTTGGTGAGAACGATGCTCCGCTCGACCGCGATGGCCGGCAGGCCGCAGGCCGATTCGATGACCGGCGCCATGGCCATCACGACGAAAGGGGAGAGGAGGCCGATCAGCCCGCAGGCGGCTGCGAGGATGACCATTGGCCAGCGCATGGCTGGCCCGCATTCGTGTGCATGGTGTGCGTGCTCGGTTCGGGGTTCGCCCAGAAAGACGGTGCCGAACGCCTTGGTGAAGCAGGCCGCGGCCAGCCCCCCGATGAGAGCCAGGCCGGCGATCGCGGCGAGCAGGGCGGGCAGTTGCGGGCTGGACAGGGATTGGATGCCGCGAAATGCCCCCAAGTAGATCAGGAACTCGCTGGCGAAGCCGTTCAAGGGGGGCAGGCCGGAAATCGCCGCAGCCCCGATCAGGAAGACCGCGCCGGTCCAGGGCATTGGCTTGAGCAAGCCACCCAGTCCGTCGATCTCGCGCGTGCCGGTACTGTGAAGGACAGAGCCGGCGCCCAGGAAGAGAAGGCTCTTGAAAACCGCGTGATTCAGCACGTGCAACAGGCCGCCGCCGAAGCCGAGGACGGCCAGTGGTGTCGAATGCCAGCTCAGGCCGAGCAGTCCCAGCCCGAGGCCCAGCACGATGATCCCGATGTTCTCGACGCTGTGATACGCCAGCAGTCGCTTGAGGTCGTGCTGGGCCAGGGCGAAGAGGACGCCGAGGACTCCCGAGATCAGGCCGATGCCGACCAGGAGGTAGCCCCACCAAGCCGGCGGAGGGCCCAGAAACGTGAGCGTCCTTAGTAGCCCGTAGATCCCGGTCTTGATCATGACCCCAGACATGATCGCGGACACGTGGCTCGGCGCGGCTGGGTGGGCTTCCGGCAGCCAAACGTGCAGCGGCATGATGCCCCCCTTGGTGCCAAAGCCGACCAGGGCCAGAATGAACAGCAGGTTCGCGCTTGGGTGAGCCACACCCGATGCCGTGATGAAGCCGTCGAAGTCCAATGAACCCGAATCACGCCCCAGCAGTACGAACAAGGCCAGCAGGAACGCCGTTCCGATGTGCGTGGCCACCAGATAGGTCCACCCCGCCCGGCGCACCTCCTCTCGCTCGTCTTCCAGGGTCACGAGGAAGAACGACGCCAGAGACATGATCTCCCAGGCCATCAGAAACAACACGCCGTTGCGGGCCATGACGACCAGGGCCATTCCTGCTACCAGCAGATTGAAGAAGAACCACGGCGGACCGGATGACCTGCGTTCACGAAACGACCGCATGTACCCGATGCCGTACACTGCCGCGAGGCCGCACACCGCGAAGATGGTTACCAGGAAGAACGCGGAGACCGCGTCGACCTGGACGAAGAACGAGCCGTAGGGCACGCTCCAAGGCCATCGGAGCGTTGCGAGGGATCCGCCGCCAAGCGCTGCCAGGGCCTGCACGAAGCCGATCAGGCATCCGCCGATGGCCGTGCCCGCTCCGGCAATCGTCGCCCGCCTCGAGTCACGGGAGAGACACAGTGCCGCCAAGCCGCCCACCATCAGCAGACCGATCGCTGTCAGTAGAAGAGGCATGGATTACGGGTTCTCCGGGTTCTTTGCCGCGGCAGCATCGACGGGCACAAAGGACCTTTCCACGCGTTCGACTTCGCGGATAATCTCGTCGCGAGAACGCTGCGTCCTGATGGTTTCCTTGAAGGTAGTGTCCCGGAGGGCGAACGACAGTCGGGACAGGAGGTGCAGGTGAGCACGAACGGTTGGACTGATCAGGGAGAACAACGTGTCGACGGGCTGGCCGTCAAAGGCCTGAAAGTCGATCGGTTGCTCAAGGAAGCAGAGGGTGATCATGGGTTGGGGTACATGGAGGACGATCGGGTTTCGGACGTGTGGGATGGCGATACCTTCGCCGACGCCGGTCGAACCGAGGGCCTCGCGGGCCAGGAGTACGCGGTAGAGGAACTCTCGGTCGACTTCCTCCGGCACCCGCATGTACTCGACCAGGGACTTCAACACGGACGCCTTGTCGGTTCCCCCCAACCGGTAGACGATTCCGCCGGCCCTGAGCGCGCCCAGGAGCGTGGGTAGGGGGACCGAGCTGCTTTCCGGCTCGTGGAGGATCTCGACGGACACATTGATTCGTCGGGATGTCGCCCATTCCAGCAACTCCGCCCGGTTGAACCGATACTGCTCGTTGACCTTGTAGGCGGGGACGCTGCCCTGGTTGATCCAACGGTAAATCGTTTTTTCAGAGACACTTAGGATTCTAGCGGCATCCCGCACGGTCAACTGCATGGACCGAGACCCCTTATCGTGACAAACACGGATCGCTATGGACGTTGGTGGACATACTATCCAATCAATGGTCATTCGTCAACAGGCAGGTTTGGATAGGCAATGCTTGGGGGCGGATACGCGAGAAGCCTTGGCCGAGGCAGGCTTTCGCTTGGAGGGATGGCCTGGGGTGGGTTAAACTCCTACCTATGGCCGGGGATTTCCTGACGGACGGTCTCTCTGGAGAGCAATGATGAGGTGGCTTGGATCTATCCCGCTTTGGGGAGTGTTTGTGTCGGTGGCGATCGCCGGTACTGCGCCCAGGGTGGTCAAGACTTCGCCGCCGGACGGAGCGAAGGATGTCGATCCGGCTACGACCGAGATCGTGGTGGTCTTCGACATGCCCGTCAAGCAGAACAGCTGGTCTGTTGTTCAGGCGGGGGATGAGACATTTCCTGAATTGGCGGGAGACAGCCCGATCTCGTTTCGCGACGACAAGACCTGCGTTGTGAAAGTCAAGTTGCAGGCCGACACGGCCTACGGTCTGGGCATCAACAGCAAGACGCGTCAAGGTTTCAAATCGGCCGCGGATGAGACTGCGGCCGAGCCACATACGCTCCGGTTCAGGACCGGCAGTGGCAAGCCGGTCAAGGCCGAGGGCCCACGGGTAGTCAGGACGGATCCGGTGAACGGGGCTGCCGATCTGGAGGCGGGGACGTACGATCTGACGATCGTGTTCAGCGAGCCGATGAAAGACGGGCAGGCGTCGATCATGACGCCGCCTGAGGGGCCTCGGCTGAAGATGATTGGCGAACCGAAGTGGAGAGATGCACGGACGTTTGTGGTTCCGATTGTGCTCGCGGCCAAGACGACGTATCGGGTGGGTATCAACACCGGGGAGTCCAAGAAGTTCGTCACTGCAAGTGGCGGCACACCGGCGGCGGCAATGGAGTTCACGTTCAGCACGGTCGGAGTACCGTCTACCCTAACCGGCACGGACAAGGCTGTTCAACTCCGTTACGACTGTCGCCAGGGCGATGCCGGGCGGCTCATGCAGAAGTCGGCCGTGGATATCAAGCTAACCCTGTCGACAGGGCAGACCATCCCCATGAGCCAGAAGTCGGGCATGAACTCTATTGAGGAGGTACTGGTTGCGGAGAAGGGCTATCCGGTCGAGGTTCGCAAGATCGTCAGCGAGTATGTCATGCAGGCGACGGATCCGGAGAGTGGCCAAATGCGGTCCTCGCCGCGGCTGGAGAAGCCGGTGACCGTGAAGTTGGATCGCCGCAAAGAGCCGGTCAAGGTCGAGGCGCTGAACGGCGAAGTACCGCCGGCGCTGATGAATATGCTTGCCGAGGATAGCTTGATTGATATCCTGCCGGCCAGGGCCATGAGAGTGGGGCAGACGGCGGAACCGTCGCGGGAGGCCTTGGCCAAGCTCAAGAGCGCTTTCGACGTGAAGGGCGAAGGCAGCATGGACTTGAGACTGACGTGCAAGCGGATCGGCACGATGGAGGTTCCCGACGCCCGCAACGCGATGTTCAAGGCTCAAGGTGGCGGTGAGCCCGTGACTTACGAGTTCGACGTGGCCGTACTGGCCATCGACTGGAAGCAGGACGGCGTCATGCAGAATGACATTCCCTTCAGCATGACTGCGAAAGGGGAGTTGGTCTTCGCCATCGATGCCGGTGTGGTGATCAGGGTCAAGGTCGACGGGGAGATCGACATCAAGTCGATGCAGACACAGGGGGTGGATGGACAGGCGGTCACCCTGAGCGGGGGCGGGACCTACTCTACGGATCGCACGTTTGAACCCATCAAATGGACCCGGGGCGTCAGGAAGAAACCCGGGCGGACTGAGGAGGCCGAGGACAGGGCCCCGCCGGTGAAGTCAGACGCCGGTGGGGCGGCAGTAGACGCGGCGCCAGGCGAAAAAGAGACTCTGCCCGGCAAGCTTCACGACGGGGGGACGAAGAGAGCATCGGACGCGGCGGAGAGGTCTTCCAGGGAGACGACGCCTCCGCCGGGGGGCAAGTTGCCCCGCGACTGGAAGATGATGAATGACGAGCTGTTCGGCTCGCAGGTTGCGGTGCCGCCTGGCTGGACTCCGCGGGTACGCGGCGATGTTGCCCTGTGCATCGAGCCGGACGAGATCACCAAGGCAGGGGCTTTTTTCGTTCCCATGGTGCTGAAGGCGAAGGGGCGGCCGGAGGATCTGGCCGACGGTTTCGACGAGATGCTCCGCAAGGCGATACCAACCTTGCGTACCGAGACGACCGGCAAACCAGCCACCGACTGCGTACAGCGTGATCTGAGCGGTCAGATCGGCCGGACGCCGATCTCGGGCAGTTATCGGGCGGTCGTTGGCCGCACGGGTACCGGTTTCGTGATGGGCTTCCTGACGCCGGATGAGCAGCTGGGCGATCTGAAGCCGACGTTCTATCGCATTCTAGGCAGTTATCGGTATACAGGGTCGCGGGTACGGCTGCAGCCGTACCGGTCAGCGGCCATCGAACTGCGGATTCCCCAGGGCTGGCAGGTTCGGACCAGCGAGGCTAACGGTACGGCCAACCAGGACATCGATTGGGAGGCGGTCTGCCCGAGTGTCCCCAGTGCCCGGGCATTCATGGTGTCGCCGAAGTTCTTCTCGTCGAACTGGATCACGGATGCCCTCTCCGGCCAGATTGACCAGCAGCTGTTGCCGTTGTGGCAGAACAAGGGCTTCACCCTGGCCAATTTCACGTCGGACGAGCAGGCTATTCGACAGGCCATGACGCTGGCGCTTCCGGGTCTGCAGGTCACGCGCCAGCAGAGTCTAGATGAGATTCGCGATCTGTTCAGCAAGATCTTCGAGTTGCCCATCCAGACCGTGCAGACAGTAGGCGGGCGCATGACCATCCACGCGTATGAGTTCATCGGTCGCCGGGAAGTTCGGGGGCGCGAGATGCGCTGTGTGGCCACGATCGGCATGGGGGCGCTCATTGTGCAGGCTCCGCTGCGGGGGCCGGCCGGGATCTGGATGACGGGTATCCGCGGCTACGAAGCGCCGGCGGAGAGGTTCGCCGACCTGTCGCCTATGCTGGAGCGTGTGGGGAGTAGTTTCACTTACACCATGTGGTGGATTCGTGAGGTCATGAAGGCCAACGAGGCACAGGCCAACACACTGCGGCGGTTTTACGCGGACATGAATCGGTTAGACAAGGAGATTTTCGATAACCGGGTCAGCACGAACTCGGCGATCAATGAGATGATGTACGACACGCTGACCGAGAATCACGGTTATGTCAACGAGAAGACGGGGAGTATCGAGAAGATTGCACCCGATCAGGTCGACAGGTTCCGGTTGGACAACGGGGATATCGTGAGCCCGGACGAGGTCATCAATCAGCACGTTGATCCTCGGAATGCCACTCGCATTCGAGCGGCAGGGGCAGACGATTACATGTCCTTCGACCGGCGAGTTCAGGTCTGGCCGTGATGGGTACTCTTCGCGGCTGCATCCGCGTCCGGGGTGCTGCGTATAAGTGCTTACAGAACACCACTGGCGTTGGGTGGCATGGGTCGGTGATTCGAGGTTGCACCGCAGGCGACCTGAGGCGATGGCGCGGAGAGCCTGGCCGGTAGGGTGAACGCCTCCTCGATCCGACCCACGCCGCTTTGACCCTCAGCACGACGGAGGTTGTCTTTCGATGGGGACAACCCGGCAGCGGAAGCCTGTTTCTCTCCTCCTTATCGTGACGATGCCTTGCGCGGCGTTCCTGGGTTTCCAGGCACGTGAGGCCTGCGCGGGCAAGGGCAAGACGATCCAAGAAGCTATCGAATATGCGACGGGCAAGTTCGCCGCCGAGGTGGCGGCAGAATCCGCGGAACGGTTGTCGGCACGTCTGACGTCTTTGGCCGCCAAGCACGGCGATGACGCGATTGTCGCATTCAAGCGGGTGGGGCCCCAGGCTCTGCGGGTAGCAGAGGAAGCTGGTGAGCATGCGGGCCCTGCCTTGCGGCTGATGGCGGCCCGAGGGCAGGAGGCGATGTGGGTTCTGCGGGACGCGGAGCGTACGGCACTGTTCTTGCGGTTCGGCGATGATGCGGCAGAGGCGATGATCCGTCACAAGGGGATCGCCGCGCCGCTCGTTCGTGAGTTGGAGGGTCCGGCGGCTCGGGCGCTCAAGGCCGTGGATTCCCGCAACGCCCGTCGGATCAAGATGATGGCCGACGACGGCGATCTGACCCGGATGGGTCAAATTGGTCGGATTCTGGCTGTCATCGAGCGTTACGGCGATGGGGCGGCTGATTTCATTTGGCGGCACAAAGGAGCGTTGGCGGTTGCGGCCGTGCTCGGGGCGTTCCTTGACGATCCCAAGCCGTTTATCGAGGGTACACAGGATCTGGCGGCATCTGCAGCGGTCCCGGTGGCCGAGGTAGCCAAGGAAGCCAGTCGTTCAGTGAACTGGACGGCGGTAGTGATGACCGGAATGATTCTGCTGACGCTGGTGTTCCTCTGGCGAGTCCGGGCGGTGGTTGGCCTCGCGAGGGTTCTCAGTCCGGCTGGATCCACTTGTCGTAAGTCACCGGGCCCCTGAACGTTGCCACCTTGCCTTCGAGATCGGTTCCGGACGTCATGACGTGGATGAAACCGCTCATCTCTCCTACCAGGGCGGTGTGCAGGATCTTGCGGGCGGGGTTTTCGTGCAGGATCATCTCGACTTGGCCGTTCAGGCCGCGATGCCGACCATAGGCGTCGGTCCTGGTGTCGGTGAACTCGATGTCTTTACCGAGCCTCTCCAACATGCGGAGCGTTTTGCGGTAGGTCCCTCCGTCGGGCCCGACGATGTTCCTCCCGTTGAGGACCACATCCCGGTCATCATAGGCGACGACGTTGAGGTAATGGTGCCGGCTTCGCTTGAGCCATTCAAGGATTTTCTCGGCGTATTGGCGGCCATCTGTGAAGCCGTAGTTGGCATCCAGGAAGGCGATGCGGCTGATCTCGTCAGGGATGCGATTGACGCTGTCGAGGTAGCCGAAGATGAAACTGCCGCCCCCGCTGTGGCCGGAGAGGGCGATGGACACCCTGGGCAGGCGGACCCTGTCGCGGATGCCGGCCACGACGGCGGGGAGGGTTTTGGGGAAGTCCGGGTGCTTGGTCTTCCATGCTGGCCAGCTCCGGCCATCGGCCTCAAGGTACGCCGCAATCCAGGTTTGGCCTGTGTCGATCTCACGCAGGCGCCGGACCTGGGCCCCGATATGCTGGATGTCGAAGTGCCAGTCGACGCCTGGTGCCATTCGCCGACCGATGGTCTGGGGAGTGGTGTTCCCGTTGGGTAGGCAGTACAGCACCAGCGAGGCGGGCTTGGCGGGGTCGATTGTTGCCGGGTCCGGGGCGTTGATGTGGATCTTGACCCCGGGCTCGAAGATGTACTCTTGGGTCTGTTCGCCGAAATGCCGAGATCGTGCGAAGCCTGGCCAGGGCCCGGCGGGGCTGCGCGGTCGGCTCGCGGTTGCGGCCTCCGGAACGGGCGGCGCTGCCATGAGAGGCTGAGCGGGCGTTTGGCAAGCCGTTGACAGAGTGATTATGATCCCGAGCCATGTCGACATCTTCCACATTGCCGGAACTCCCGCGTCAGCCCGAGGTACACGGGCTGCAGTGCATGGAGATTATCGGCGGGAACCATGCAGTCCACAACCATCTTTCGTCGCCGGGGATGGACATCTGGTTGGATAGCCGCCCTTGTGAGGGAGCCACGGGCGGTGACATCCACTACTTCTCGATGTGTGGGTCAGGGCGTGTGACCCGCCTTGCGGTCGCGGACGTCTCCGGCCATGGGCCGGTGATGGATGACATCGCTCAGAAGCTGCGCCAGCTAATGCGAAAGCACATCAACCTGCTCGACCAGACTCGCTTTGCACAGGCCGTCAACCAGGAGTTCATTGTCCAAGCAGGCAGCGATTACTTCGCCACGATTATCCTGCTCACCTACTTTGCCCCCACAGACCACCTTATCATCTGCAACGGCGGGCATCCCCGACCGATCTGGTACAGCACCCGGTTGGCACGGTGGATTCTGTTGGACCCGGGAACGCCCGACGTCGGTCCGTCTATTCGGGAGGCCAAGGGAACGTATCGCCTCGCGCGGGTGTCCAATCTGCCTTTGGGCATTATCGAGAGGACGGACTACCACCAGTACACGGTCCGACTTGACAAGGATGACTTCGTGCTCGTGTACACCGATGCCCTGATCGAGGCTCGCAATCCGCTCGGCGAGTTTCTCGACGAGGAAGGCCTTATGCGGCTTCTAGGGGAACTCGTCCCGTCGGATGCTCGGCAGCTCGGGCAGCAGCTGGTCGAACGGATTGACTGGTGGCGAGGCGGCGCGCCTCTGGAAGACGATCAGACGATCATTGTTCTCCATCACAACGGAACGGACCCGGCGCCGATGACCGTCGGCAACGCCGTCCGGACGATGCTCAAGATGCTCGGCCTCAGGAGTGTGTGACCACGCCCAGCGCAGGCCGACTGTCGCCGCGAAGCGAAACAAGGGGTTTGCGGACGAGACCCTTGTCTACCGGTAGATCACGTAGATAGTCACAAACATGAAACCGGCGACAATGCTCCAGAAGCCTACGCTCCAATACCAGGGGCAGGGTGTCAAATCTTCGGCCGGGCGGCAGAGGGCCGGTCGCCAGACGTAGGGAGTGACAGCCGCCGGATCAGCTGCACTGGTGAGCAGGCTGGTGATGAGCATGAAGGCCAGGGCAGCCAATAGGAGCAGGCAGGCGAAGTTGAACATGTGAATGACGAAGACAGGGCTGTGTGCGGCGAGTTGGAACCGAAGGTAGTTATCGGTCGTGTTGCCGAACAGGAAGGGTACGGCTACGAACGGCAGCACGAAGAGGAAGGTGGCGGTCGCAGCCCGGCTGGTGGCCCGTCTCCACAAGGCGCCCAAGATGAAGACCAGGGTGATCGGGATGGCCAGAACGCACCAGACGTTCTGAGAGTAGGTGAAGATGTACTGGCGATCGATTACCAGCTGGGAGAGGGGAGTCGCGATGAGCAGTGTGGCGAATCCTGCGAGTCGCCCGGTTCGAACCATCTCTGCGTCAGAAGCCCGTGGTCGCTGCCAGCGCTTGTAGATGTCCATCGTGTACACGCTGGCCGTGGCGTTCACGATCGAGCTCACCGTGGACATGATGGCGCCCAGGACGGCGGCTGCAAGGAAACCGCGAAAGCCCGGCCCGAGGAAACGGCTGACCAGGAGTGGATAGGTGGTGTTGGCGTCCTCCAGCGGCAAGAGGATTCCCAGTCGGGTCAGGTCGTTGGCGATATAGCCGGGAAACGCGAAACACAGGGTCAGTATGGGGGCCAGGAAGGCGGTGAGCAGGATGCCGAGCCGGCCGTGCCGCTGGTCCTTGGCGCCAAGACAGGACTGGACGTAGAACTGATTGGTGCAGCAGTACCAGACGTTCGTGGACAGCATGAGCACGAGGAGGCCGGGCCAGGGAACAAATGGATCGTGGAGGCCTCTGAGCAGGTGACCTGATTGCGCGTGGTCCATGCGCTCGAGAAGGCCGTGCCAGCCTCCGGGCACGTGGGACAGGCCGACCGCGAATACCAGCAGCCCGCCAGCCAGGAGGAGGATGCACTGGAAGGTGTCCGTCCAGGCGACCGACGACATGCCGCCGTATACGGTGTACAGGCCGGTCACCGTGGCCAGAGCCAGTGCCCCGTATACAGGAGGCAGGCCCAAGAAGGCCTCAAGGGCCTTGGTGCCCAAGGCCATGACCATGACCAGGGCCACGAAGGCGTTGTTGAAGACCGTGTAGACGGCGAACATGAGTCGGACGGTCTTGTCATAGCGGCGTTCCAGGTATTCCGGTATCGTGGCGATGCCGGCCCGGAGGTAGAGCGGCAGGAAGACGAAGATCATGAGCGCCAGGGAGGGGAACACACCCAGGTCCCAGTTGGAGACCACTAGGCCTGCATCCCGCGCGTAGGCCACTTCGCCAAGCATCTGTTCGGCGCTGATGCTGGCTGCGACCATGGTGAGACCGACAACCCACCACGGCAGCGACTTCTCCGCGAGAAAGAAACCTCGTGACGATTCGGGGCTTTTCCGAGCCGACCAGAACCCGATACCCAGCGTCAGGACGAAGTAGATTGCGATGATCGCGTAGTCGATTGTTCCGACTTGGCCGACGGCCGCCAGCATCTGGTTGCTCCCGGAGCAGTCAAAGGAAGTCATACCCGGTCTATCCGCCAGGGAGTTTAACCGTGGGGTTTGCCGATTCAAGGCCGCCGGGGGCCTTGGTTGCGTCTGATCGAATGGCTCGGCTATTATTCTGGTTTTGTTCGCTTCATCGGTGTCACAGGAGCGTACCCGATGGCATACCATATTGACGTCGTGGCCGCGGACAACAACAAGTGCGGCGAGGCCCCGGTCTGGGATCCGAGCCGCAACCGGATCCTGTGGGTCGATATCGATTCGTCTCTGGTCTTTGAGATGGACGTTCGCGGGGGCGCTGCCCGGATCATCAGTCGGGATCTGAGCGTCAGCGGGATCGTCGTGAATCGCGATGGCAGGCTGGTTCTGTGCGGGGCAACGGGTCTTCACCTCTGGCGGGAGCAAGGCGACTGCCGCACCCTTGTATCGGAGCATGGTGGGGAGAAACTGGCCTTCAATGACATGGTGGCCGACTCGATGGGGCGGATCTACGCGGGGACGCTCTATTGGGTGGGCGATCGGATGGAGAAGGCAGGTGGGCTGTATCTCATTGAGGCCGACGGCTCGATCAGGGTCGTGGATGAAGGAATCGAACTGAGCAACGGTCTCGGTTTCAGCCCCGACAACCGCACGCTGTACTATAGCGATTCGAGCGTACGGCGGATCTACGCCTATGAGGTCGACCCAGTCACCGGTGACGCGACCAAGCGACGGGTGCTCGCCCAGGTGCCCAAGGACGAGGGCATTCCTGACGGTCTGACAGTGGATGCCGAGGGCTTTGTCTGGAGTGCACAGTGGTATGGATCACAGGTTGTTCGCTACGACCCGGATGGGAAGGTCGAACGACGCATTCCGATGCCAGTCCGGCAGGTATCCAGCTTGGCGTTTGGCGGCAGCGATCTGAACGATCTGTACGTGACAACGGCCGGCGCATCGTGGAAGAGCAACTGCGCTCCGCCGGGATACGACTTCGGTGCGCCCAATATGGGTGGGTCGTTGTATCGCATCCGGCTTGACGTGCGGGGCAAGCCCGATTACGTGGCGAATATGGCCTAGATGGCATGATGACGGATCGCCGGTGTGGCGGATGCTCAGGTCTGCAGTCTGACCGTTAAGCTTGGAGCCTCACATGTCTTTGCTCAAGGATCAGGTTGCGATTATCACTGGGGCGGGCACGGGTATTGGCGCAGCGACGGCTGTCCGATTCGCCAGGGAGGGGGCGTCGCTGGTGCTTGTCGGGCGTCGACGGGAGAAGCTCGATGAGGTCGTCGCCCGAATCGGGCAGTCGGCCCGGGTGTCGGTGGTGCCAGGAGATGTTCGGGAGCAGAAGGTCTCCGAGGAGGCGGTCCGTACTGCCGACGAGCGTTTCGGTCGGCTGGACGTACTGGTCAACAACGCGGCGTTCATGAGGGCCGTTTCGTTCATCGAGGTGGATTTCGATGCCTGGCGACAGATGCTGGACGTGATCCTGTTCGGTTGCGTTCGTTTCAGTCGGGAAGCGGCTCGGCTGATGATCGCCAAAGGCATTGCCGGCCGGATCGTGAACGTCACCAGCATCCATGGCACGCAGGCCGAGGCGGGCGCATCCAGCTATGGGGCGGCCAAGGCGGCGGTCAATCAGTTCACTCGCTGTATGACCGTGGAACTTGCCCCCCACAACATCCGGACGAACGCGGTTGCCCCGGGATTCGTGGATACGCCCATGTCCTGGGCCGACGGCGTCTGCGAGTTGGAGACCGAGTTCTTCATAGAGCAGTACGTCAGGCGTCGCCGCATTCCCATGGCCCGGGCGGGTCGTCCGGAAGAGGTCGCCGCGGCGATTCTGTTCCTGGCCTCCGAGGAGTCGAGCTACGTCAACGGGCACGTGCTGACGGTTGATGGGGGTCTAACCTGCGCCTTTTGACATGAGACCGCCAATGGACGAGGCTGTGCCGCGGGGACGATTTTCCCAGGAATGCGTGCGGATGCTTAGTCTGACGCTCGCCGATTTGTGCCAGACCATCCTGGGGTAAGGTGACGGTCCCGCCTGCTTCGATGTCGAGTTGCGCGCTCGTGGTGGCAGGGGGGCGGTGGATTTTCTTCATGCCTACGGTGCGGCCGACGTCCGCCGCAGGATCGATGAGGTTCGTGGACGTGTCCTGGAGATGGTTCGGGCGGGCTGCGCCTTCCACGTGTGGATCCGTGGTGGCTCGGTCGACGAGCTCGGGCTTTTGCGGCGGGCCTCGATGAGCCGGTTCCAGGATGACTGCGCATGAAGGAGCTGCGCGGATCGCTGCGTGTGCGGCGAACTGCCCGGCCTTCCCCTCAGCCGGCGGCAGCGAGTCTTGACTCGGCTGCGGCTCGGATGCAGGGAGCGAGTGTTTCGCGAGCCCATGCTCGCCAGAGCCATCCGACATGCCCTCCGCCGTGGCCCAGGCGGATCCAGTCTGGCCGCCACGCCACTTGTTCAACCCGGTCGTTTGCCAGGAGCCGATGGTCCGGCGTGCGGAAGCCGACGTGTCCCGCGGACACCGTGTACTTCCGGTCGATTGTGCCAAACCAGGCGGTGCCCACGCCCAGGGGTAACCAGTCCAACTCGCTGTAGAAGTTCACCAGCGTGCCGCGGACGTGGGCCAGTGGCTTGGACAGGTCGTAATCTGGCGAGAGGGCGGCGCCGACCAGGATCAGCCCATCCAGCTTGACGTGCTCAGGAAGGGCTTCGGCCGCGAGAACGGCCAGACCGCCGCCGCCGCTGAAGCCGACCACTGTGATCGGAGGGGCGGGGTGCTCGGCCCGGTAATGAACGGTCAGCTCCGCGATCCTCCTCGCCCACTCCTTGTTGGCGGGAAAATCGGTGAGGTTAGTCAGTACATCAAGGGGTCGGCCCCAGCCGACGGGTTGGATGGCATGGTCCACGCCGCCGTCCCGCAGGCCGCGAATGGTGTCGGTGAGGTGCCAGGCGCCGCCCTCGACGCCGGGCAGGAGTATCACATATCCGCGATCCAGTTGTTCTTGGGGCGCAACCTCGGGCTGGATGCAGCCGGTAAGGCTCCAGGTGACGACAGGCACGATAGTGGATAGACGCTTGCAGGTCATGGAATCACTCTATAATAGACGGTATTGGATGGTCATAGGTTTGTTGGAGTCGGGTCTCATTTCGAGCATCGGGAGTCGATGAAGATGCCCACGTACGAGTATCAGGCCTGCGAGAAACGAGCCTCCTGTCCGCGCTGCCGCGAGCGATTCGAAGTCACTCAGTTCATGGGCGATAGTCCGCTCACGGCGTGCCCATCGTGCGGCAGCCCCGTCCAGCGGGTTGTTTCCCTATGCCAGGTGTCGACCAAGCAGTCCACGCGCAGCATGCTCAGCGACAGGAATCTCAAGGCCAAGGGTTTCACCAAGCTGGTGAACGAGGGTGGCGGCAAGTTCAGGAGAACAACCTGACCGCCGCGGCCGAGACGGAGATGGGAGGCTGAGGGGGACGGATCGGGATGATCCCCTCACTCCGGGACGGGGGTATTGGCCAGGATTTCGCTCAGAACCTGATCGGCAACGACCATGTGGCCGTCGTGGAGGTAGCTCTTGCTGACCACTCGGTGGGCGCACACCGGCAGGAACATGGCCTTGATATCGTCCGGGACCACGTAAGTGCGGCCGGCGAGGATGGCCGCGGCCTGGGCGGCGCGGATCAGAGCGATCGTTCCGCGGGGTGAGACGCCGACGTCGAGGTGCTCGTGGGTGCGGGTCCGTTCGACGAGGTCCAGGGCGTAGGAAACCAGCCGATCCTCGACGTGGATCTCGGGTACCCGGTTCTGGATCTCGATCAAACCATCCCGGGACATGACCGCTTCGATACTCTCGATGGCCACCTTGCTGGGATCCTCTCGAACGATCCGGCTTTCGACCTCGCGACTGGGGTAGCCAATGCGTATTCGCAGGGCGAATCGATCAAGCTGGTTCTCCGGAAGGAAGTACGTGCCCTCGAACTCGAAAGGGTTCTGCGTGGCAATGACCAGGAACGGCTGTTCCAGGCGCATGGTCCTGCCGTCGACGCTGACCTGACTCTCACTCATGGCCTCCAGGAGGGCGGATTGGGTCCGAGGGGTGGTCCGGTTGATCTCGTCTGCAAGAATGACGTTTGCGAAAATCGGGCCACGCTTGAACTCGAAGCTACCGGTCTTGGCGTCGTAGACGCTGACCCCGATGATATCTGAGGGGAGCAGGTCGGGCGTGAGCTGTACTCGGTTGAAGGACAGGGCCAGGCTCTTGGCAAGTGTCCGGGCGAGCACCGTCTTACCGACGCCGGGTACATCCTCGATGAGCAGGTGGCCCCGGCTGATCAGGCCCACCAGGACCTGGGTCACCGTGCCGGGTTTGCCGAGAAAGACGCGGTCGATATTGGCCCGAAGGCGATCCAGACGCTCAAGCAGAGGTTGAATGGTCGAATCGGTCGTGGTCACGATCGTGCATCTCCTGGAGCACCGCTTCGCCGTCGCCGGTCCGGAGGTCCCATAACGGGATTATACCGCCTCTCGGACAAACGCACAGAATCCTGACTCGCTTGGCCGGCCGGCCCTCAGGGCACGCTCGGGGCGGCTGGGCAAGAATTATCATCCCTTTGACGCTACAATAAGATGGGGAACGAGGCATTCCACCTCGCGCCCGCGGAGAACATGTGGAATCTTATCGACGGAACGGGCAAGCGGTTATGAATAAGCACACGACCTTCCCGGTGGGGCGGCTGTTGAGTGCGACCCTGCTCCTGGCTGTTTCCGTGCCAGCGGCGGGCGCCCAGGACAAGGCCCAGCAGCCTGCTAACGTCAACATGAGCCTTCACCTGGGCGGGGGCATGCGGGCGGTGGCGATACACACCCCTCTGGACCGGCCTGCGGCGGCCGCGGCGGAAAGTGCGACCCTGCAGACGACGGCGACAAGCCAAGTCAGCAGTTGGCCCTATCCGCGCGTGCCCATCGACGGTTTCTCGCCGCGGGTGGCGATTTCCGTGACTGACTACAAGGCGTCCAACGATGAGAGCTATGCTCACCTCGTGAGGACCGAATACAGCGGGACCGCTCTGAATCAGCCGGCCGAGACCAACTACGTGATCGGGATCTTCGACAGCGGCTCAGTGGTCGATCTGATCGGCTACTGTGACTCCGAGATACTGGGTGTCACCGGCTCCTATCTGTCCGACTACCCCACCTTACTTGGAGGAGCCTGTGGTGCGTCGGAGGCTCCGGTGAGTATGCCCATCGGCATCTTCGCCAACGGGCTTGGTGCCATCCAGGCCGATGGACAGCTGGATGTCACCCAGCTGGTGGGGCATGGGAACGTGGCCGCGGTGGTTGGGCCGTACGAGGTCTGTGGCAGCGGCCCGGTCCTGCCGACGGTGATTGGCAACGATTTCGTCGGCTTCTTCACGACTTCGATCCGGGTAGACCAGCCGCGACGTGTCACTGTCGGCGATCAGACGTACGCCAGCCCCGAGGTCCTCATCCTCCCGCAAGGCAGCCCCTCCGCGCCCGTGTATCCTCGGAAGATTGCGATGACGGCCAGCGGATACGGGGGACTGGTGACGACGTCGAGTTTCTACCCGGACATCCTCGTGAACCCGCTGGGGCCGAACCAACCCTGGTTACCCACTGTGCTCAGCAGCGGCGATGGGGCCATCCCATTCGGTGGGGCCTTTTTTGGACAGATGGGAGTACTTCACGGGACTCCCAGCCCCACCAATCCGCTGCAGACCATGCGTTTCATGATCGATACCGGCGCCCAGACCTGCATCATGACGCCGGCGATGACCGCGAACCTCAGCCTTCCAGCCACACCGGACTTCACGGTGGATGTGCAGGGTATCGGCGGCCTGTGCACCATGAACGGCTACTACATCGACTATGTGCGGATCAATGCCTTGGGCGGGGCGTTGGAGTTCTCGCATGTACCCTTCGTGGAGATCGACATTTCGTCGCCCGACGGGGGTGAAATCGGTGGTATCCTGGGCATGAACCTGTTCTGGAACCGGAATGTCGTGTTCGACCCCTCGCTGACGGGCAGTGGCTTCCTCCGCATTTCCGATCCGGTGCTCAACAACTTCGACTTCGATCGCGATACCGATGTGGATGCCGATGACCTGGCCACCTTCCTGGGCTGCACAAGCGGGCCGGCCATCCCGCAGGCGACCATCGAGTGTCTGATGACAGACGCCGACGGCGACGGCGATGTGGATCAGGACGACTTCGGGGTGTTTCAGCGCTGCCTGAGCGGGCCGGGCGTTCCCGCGGATCCGAGTTGCGGTCTGTGAGCCTTCCAGCCACCTGACGCCCGGCGATGGGAAGCGGATACCAGTTCGTCGTTTCCTCCTCCGGGGGGATTTGGTATGCTTGCCGGCCGGGAGTTGGCGGAGTCGGCCGCCCTCGAACCAGGCCGGTGAGGATGCTGTCGTGCCCATGACCTCAAAGGAACGAGTTGCCCGCGTCCTGGCCCACCAACAGCCCGACCGGGTGCCCATCTACGACAAGTTCTGGTTTGAGACTGAGGCCCGGTTTCGGCAGGACATTCCTTTGCCACGCGACGGCGACGACGGCACCGGCCAGAGCACGGCCTGGGGCAAATCGCCCGCGGCGGAGTCATGTACCCTGTGGGAGTACTTCGACATGGACCTTTGCGAGGTGGCCTGGCCGGACTACCGGCTGCGGTTCACGCCCCCAGAGGTCCTCGAAGAGACCGACGAGTGGATCTCCCAGCGGGACGGCAACTGGGCGGTACTTCGCTGGTGGAAGCACAAGATGGGTACGCCGGAGCACATCGAGTTCGGCATCAACACGCCTGAGAGGTGGGCTGAGGTCAAGCACCTGATCACGGCTGGCAAGCACCGGGTGCGCTGGGACGAGTTCAAGCCGCTCTATCGTCGCGGACGCGAGCAGAACCGCTTCCTGCTTTATGCGACCGTCGAGCCGTTCGAGATGATCAAGGACGTGCTCGGCCATGAGATCATGCTTCGCTCGATGATGAAGCAGCCGGAGTGGATCCACGATATCTTTGGGACCTACACCGAAGTAGCCGTGCAGATGCTGGAACTCACCGAGGCGGAAGGCATGGTCTGCGACGGGGCCTTTGTGTACGGGGACATGGCGTACAACACCGGCCCCTTCATGAGTCCCAAGCACTACCGGGAGTTCCTGTACCCTTACCACAAGCGGATGATGGATGAGTTTCACCGGCGGGGCATGCCGGTGCTGTATCATTCCGATGGCGATCTGCGGATGGTGCTTGATGATCTGATCAGTGCCGGCGTCAATGTGATCAACCCCCTCGAGGTGAAGGCGAACATGGACCTCCGTGAGCTCGCCCCGAGGTTCGGCGATCGCTTGAGTTTCTGCGGTGGCATTGACGCCCGGATTCTGGCTACAAATGACCTCGACCAGATTCGCGACGAGATTCGTGTCAAGATGGAAGCCGCCATGCCCTACCGGGGGTACATCTATCATTCGGACCATTCCGTCCTCCCGGACACTAGCCTCGCGACCTACAGGGCCGTGCTGGACGAGGTGAGGAAGGTCGGTACCTACGCGTCGTGATCAAGACCGCCCATCCAGGTTGCCGGCGCATGCGGCACGCTCAGGGAGCTGTATATGACTCGCAGAGAGGTAGTTGAACGAGCGATCACCTTCCGCGATCCCCCACGGCTGCCCATGAAGTTCGACGTGGTCGGAGTGAACGACTGCTACGACGTCTGGACGCACGACCCCACGGGATGGAACTGGTCGTTCCAGGGCGAACTGGCCGACGAGTGGGGATGTGTCTGGCAGCGCTCTGAGGTGCAGAACACCGGCCTGGTCCGCGGGCACCCGCTCCTGGACCTCGCCAGGCTCAAAGACTACTCGTGGCCCGATCCCGAAGATCCGCGTCGTTATCGTGGTTTCGAGGAGCAGCTGGCCGGCGCCGAGGATCGCTTCGTCATGTTTTGCTTCGGCCAGGGCATTTTCGAGCGTTTGCACATGCTCCACGGCATGTCCGAAACGCTGATGGACTTCTACCTCGAGCCGGAGGCGATGCACGAGATGCTTGACCGGATCCTGGAGCATCACATCCGTGTTTTCCGGCAGTGCTGCAAGATCGCCAAGGGGCGCATGCACGCCGCGGCCATGGCCGATGACTGGGGTCTCCAGGACCGGGCGTTTCTCAAGGTCGAGACGTTTCGCGAGTTCTTCAAGCCGCGCTACAAGAGGTGGTTCGACGAAATCAAGGCCGCCGGGACGCACACCTGGATGCACTCCTGCGGTCGGACGAACGATATTATCGAGGAACTGATTGACGTCGGGCTCGAGGTCGTGAACCTGCAGCAGCCCAACGTCGTCGGCATCGATGAAATCAGCAGACGCTACCAGGGTCGGGTTTGCTTCGAGTCGATCGTGGACACCCAGTCCACGCTGCCCCGCGGGACGTACGAGGAGATACGTGCTCAAGCCCGCCGGCTCCTCGATGCCTGGGGAACGCCCAGGGGTGGCTTCATCGCCAGCGACTACAACGATGCCGAGGCCATCGGTGTCACCCTTGACCGCCGCCGAGTGATGTTCGAGGCCTTCGCCGAGAAGGGTGGCTACCCCGACTACAGAGGCATTCTCGAACGTACCGCCGGGGCGGCTGTCGGCGGCCATTCCTACGGCAGGGACACGATCGAGAAGTAGTCCTCTGCGGCCATCGTTCCAGGGAAGCTCCCAGTCGTCGGAGTGCCGCGTTGACGTTCATGCTTGGCAGTGCGGGAATGCCGATATCCGCAGCCGGGCGCAGCCCATCGGAATCAGCGTCAGGTTCTCGATGGGCTCCTGGGTCTTGACCGGGCTCTGGGGCTCGAGCCCCACGAGCCCGTTGGCTTCCTGTTTCCAGGTGGGTACCTTGCGGCCCTTGGCCTTGATGGTGATAGGCGCGTGATCGGGTGTGAACGGCTGGGGATGGAGGGGCATGTCGGTTGGGATCACCTCGAACGATTGCGCCGGGTGGGCCAGGTCGACAATCAGGGCGTAGTTCCACGGTGTCGTCGGGAAGACCTCCCAGGACGGCCACTTGCCAATGTCGCCGTATCGCACCCACCGCTCGCCGATCTTGAGCGAGTAGGTTAACGGGCCGCGATCTACGGAGATCGTGTTGTGGTTTCTCTCCCAGACGCGGATCACGATTTCCATCGGCAGCTTGAGTTCGACCTTGTCGCCGTCGTTCCAGGTTCGATCCAGGACCGCCCACTGACCGCTCTTCAGCGGCAGGTCCACGTTCTGGTTGTTGATCCTGATTCGCGCCCCTTCACACCAGCCGGGAATCCGAACGGTAAACGGAAAGGAAACCGGCTTGGGCATCGAGAACTGGAATCGCACTTCCTCGCCGAAGGGGTAATCGGTCGTCTCGCGGACGCCGATTTCGGTACCATCGCCGACCCTGACGGCGAGTTCGCTGGGGGCGTAGAAGACGGCCGCCAGACCGTTCTCGGGCGTGGCCATCCAGAGGTGTTCCAGGAAGTAGGGCCAGCCGAAGGCCACGTTGTGCTGGCAGCAGCGATGCTGCTCGTAAGGGCTGTAGGAACAGGTGTCGCCGTTGTTCTCGACCATCGGCGACTTGTCGGCCCGGTCGCACTGGACCATGTTGGGAGCGGTCAGGTAGTGAAGTGACATGAAATCTGGTCCCGTCGAGGCCGGGAAGGAGTTGTAGGTCACATCCTCGCAGCGATCGGCCCACAGGGTCTTGCCGGTGATCCGGACCAGCATCTCACTGCTGAACATGAACTCGACCATAGAGCAGGTCTCTGCCGCCTGCCGTGGTCCGATGTATCCCTCGCGGCAGTTCTCGTCCGCCCCGAACATGCCACCAGGCACTTGGCCGTAGGTGCTCATGACCTCCTGGTAGTTCCTTTCGGTAGCCTCGAGATGCGCAGGGTCGTTGCTCTGCCGGTGATACTGAGCCGGTTCCCGGAAGCTCTGGCAGATGTTCACCCCGTGCCAGCTGGCAATGCCGTTGACCCAATCGGAGGTGTGTTCGTGATTCACGCGAGCCAACTCGAGCAGCCAACTCTCGCCGGTCCGGTTGTACAACCAGTAGATGCTGTCGAGGTTGTCGCCGCCGCGGATGGACTGCCACCATTCGCGACAGGTGTAGCCAAACTTGGCGTAGGAGTAGAGTCTCTCCGGCGGGATGCTCGCCATCCAGCAGAAGTACCTGGTCATGGCGGGCAGGATTCGCGGATCGCCAGTGGCCTCGTGCCAGGTGCGCAGCACGAAGAGGATGCACATGTTGGACCAGAGGTCCCCGCGCTGGCGGTTGACTTCGGGGCCAAAGTAGCCGTCCGGGCGCTGGCCGGCGAGAATGGCATCCACCCACCGCCTGGCTTGTTCCACGATTTCCGGGCTGGCGATCGCAAAACCGAGGGATACGAGCCCTTTGAGCCAGTAGGGCATTTCTTCCCAGGGGTTTTGGCCTTCACCCCTGGGGTTGGCCCAGGCGCTGGTGGTGATGTTGCACCATGGGCTGATCTCGGGCAGGCGACCGACCATCCCCCGGGCCATCAGGTCGAGTTGGTGACGGAGCCAGCCGTCCGGTCTGATCTGCCCGGCGGGCAGTTTGACCAGGGGGTTGACTCCGAGTGGGGCCCGGTTGTTGATGTAGAAGTCGCTGAGTCCCGAAGAGGGCAGAGTTTCCAGCACTTGCATTCTGGGTCGCTCCAGCCATGGACTCCCGGGCGACCGGCCAGCTGGCCGGTGGTCGCCTCTCCCAGCCCGGGTTCACTCTGGCTCGATGGTCTGCATTCTACATTGCGGGTAGGGGAGTTGTGAAGAGAGCGGATCAGCAGGCTCTGCCTCGGCCTGCCGTCCCGCAGCGAGGATCAGCAGTGCATCGAACGAGGGGCCTTGCCCCCGTTGCGGCCGCGTTCTGCGGCGGGCGGGCCGTCGGTGACGCGGTGAGTGGCTGTGGGCTGCCCGAAAGGGCGAAGAAGGTTGAAGATGCTACAAAGATCCTGCAAGGGCCATCCTCCGAGTAGCTCACGATGCCCCGACCGGCGGGCCGAAGGGCTGGTCCGTCACGGCAGACCGCCAGAGTCGCAAACCAGCTCGAGACTGGCGGAACGCGTTGGGTGCCGCCGAGACGCGAGCGGCAGCCGCCGTCTCCGAGGAGCAGGCCTGCCTGCCGGCTCGTGGCAGGGACCTGCGGCTCCTGCCGGGAGGTGATCGGGGAAGGGCCGTTGGGAATCGCCAAGTGCGAAGGGGCCACGGCTCGGCGATGCTGAACCGTGGCCCCTGATCGGATCGATCTGTGGCCCGCCTCGTCCGACCCTTACAGCAGGCCGTCCTTCTTGGCCATCAGCTTCAGAAGGTCGATGACGCGGCAGGAATAACCCATCTCGTTGTCGTACCAGGAGATGAGCTTGAAGAAGTTGGAGTTCAGCTCGATGCATGCGGTGGCATCGTAAATGCTCGACAGGGAGCAGCCGATGAAATCGCTGCTAACGACCGGCTCCTCCGTGTAGCCGAGAATGCCCTTCATGCGACTGTTGGAGGCGGCTTTCATGGCGGCGCTGATATCCTTTAGCGAGGTGGCTTTCTCGGTGCGAACGGTCAGGTCCACGGCCGAAACGTCTGCGGTCGGAATGCGGAAGGCCATGCCGGTCAGCTTGCCCTTCACCTCGGGAATGCAGAGACTGACGGCCTTGGCCGCCCCGGTCGATGCCGGGATCGCGTTCTGGGCGGCGCCACGGCCACCGCGGAGGTCCTTCTTGCTCGGCCCATCCACCGTCGGCTGAGTCGCGGTCATGGCATGGATCGTGGTCATGAGACCTTCGGCCACACCGAAGTTGTCCAGGACGACCTTGACGATCGGAGCCAGGCAGTTCGTGGTGCAACTCGCGTTTGAGACAATGGTGTCCTTGGCCTTGTCGAACTTCTCCTCGTTCACGCCCATCACAAAGGTCGAGATGTCTTTGTCCTTGGCGGGGGCCGAAATGAGGACCCGCTTGGCCCCGGCGGTCAGGTGCTTGGTCGCACCGGCCCGGTCGGTGAACTTGCCCGTGGATTCGACCACATAGTCGACCTTGAGATCCTTCCAGGGAAGCTGGGCGGGATCCAGGATGGAGCAGCAAGGGATCTTCTTACCAGCCACGACCACGTTCTCGCCTTGGGCACTGATATCGACCTTGGCACGCCCATGGGTTGAGTCGTACTTTAGCAAATAGGCCAGGTTTTCAGCAGGCACCACGTCATTGATGCCGACGAACTCGATGTCCTTGTCGGTCAAGGCAGCTCGCATGACTAGGCGGCCGATACGGCCGAATCCATTGATTCCAACGCGCAAAGCCATTACATCATCTCCTGCCGGTCACAAACCGGTTGAACCGAGACACTGAAACACACCGCCCGCGTCAGCCGGGCGCCGGCCGTTCCCCGCGGGTTCAACGGGCGAACAGGATAAGAGGGTTGTCCGGCGGGGTCAAGGAGCGGGACGGGATGGCCTTGCCGATTGGCCGAACCGGGAGGGCCACCTTGGGGCGGGTGAGGGGTGAGGGCGGATTGGCGGTGCCCCTGGGCGTCCTGCGGCTTCGGCAGGATTCAGGAGTCCTGCCACGCCTGGTCAATCGCCCGCTTGCACTTGCGACAGGCGTCGTAGGGGTCGGGCACCTCCCACTCGTCCACCATGATCCAGCCACGAAAGCCTCCTTGCTTCAGGACGCTCAGCCCCTTGGCGCAGTCCGTTTTGCCATCACCGCAGGCGAGGTGTTTGGATGTGGCTCCATCTCGAAGCGTACCGTCCGTGTCGCAGAAATGGACGTAGCCGATGCTGCTCACCCCCACACGTTGCAGTAGTTCCTCTGGTCTGCCGGTGGCCCCGTTCATCTGATCGAAGTGGCTCGGGTCGTAGATGCCTTTCAAGGCCGGGTGGTCCGCCCCGTGCAAGATGCGCAGGTAGTGATCGGCCGTATTGAAGACGAACACAGGTTCGATCTCGAAACAGACCAGCAGGCCGAGATCACCGGCGATCTTGCCGGCTTCGCGGAAGGTCCGAGCCAGCAGATCAATGGCCTGATCAAGAGTCTGGCCGCGTAGCCCGCCTCCCGGCCACACACCCAGGCAATCGCAGCCGATGGCCTTGGCAAGTCGGGCGCGATCGCGGAACTCGTGCAGCCATGCCTTGCGCGCCGCCTCGCTGGGGTCGAAAGCGCCGTCTGCGCCGAGTTGGATTGAGAACACGCGAAGCCCGAAGAGGTCGTAGAGCCGTTTGAGAGCACGGATGCGATCAGTCTCATCGGCCGCTGGGTACCCGCCGCTCGGCCAATCGGCGACGAGTTCGACGCCTTCGAATCCCTGCCGCGAGGCGAAATCGAGCACTTCCCATATGGGGTAGTTCTTTCCGTACTTGCGCGTGCCGGATTGAAAGCCGTTCAATCCGACGGCGGTCTTCCATTTCGGCTCGCGGCCCGGGCCTTCGGCTTTCAGGGTGAAGGTCGATGCCGCCAAGGAGGATGCGGCCAGTCTGAGCGCGGTTCTGCGGTTGACGGGTGGGAGCATGGCCGTGTCTCCGATATCCGGCCGGGAAGCGGCTCGGCCGGGCTTCATCAGCTGAACGCTTTCCGGAGCAGATCGAGGCTCTTGGGGACGCCGGTGGCGGCATTCTCTTTACCCTCGAATTCGAGTGAGACGTAACCGCGGTAGCCGACCTTTCGGAAGATGCCAGCCACCCGGGCGTAGTCGATATCGAGCGTGTACCATTCGCCAGCGCCGAAGTAGGTTTTGGCCTGAACGAGGACAGCGTGCGGGGCGATCATCTCCAGTTGCTCATAGGTGTTGTCCAGGAAGTTGCCGGTGTCGGGCAGGAGCTTGAGCCAAGGCGAGCGGACTGCGGTGTAGATCCGCATCAGCCCGGCGGCGGTCCGGCCGATGCCCCAGTGATTCTCCAAGGCCATGCACACGCCGCATTCCTCGGCCTTGGGAAGGCACTCCCCGATGGCATCAATCACCCACTTGAAGGCCTCATCCTCGGTATGGCCAGGTAGGATCGGTTCGATTCCCTTGTTGGCCATCAGGTCGTCGAAGGACTTGATCGTTCCCCACCGCCCGGTGTTGAGCCGCATCGTAGGAATGCCCAGCTTGTAAGCGAGCTCGATGCAGTGCCGAGTATGCTCGATCTGCTGCTTGCGGACTGACGGATAGGGAGACACGAAGCCCTGGTGAATCGAGAAACCCATCAGATCCAGTCCGTTGACGAACGCGCGGTGCTTGAGGTCCTGCAAGTACGCGTTCGATTCGCCGCTCATCTGACGATGGAGGATCTCGACGCCGTCGAAGCCCATTTCCGCGGCTCGTTCGATGCAGTCGGCCACTTCGACCTTCTGGTCGGTGAAGTGCCAGAACGAGTACGTCGAGACTCCAATCCGCAGGCGGCGGCTCGCAGCACGGGTCCCAGCTGCATCTTGCGCTACTGCCGGCGAGGTTCCGGTCCCCATGGAGAGCAGGCCGGCTGCCGACAGAGCTCCCGCTGCTTGTCCAATGACTTCTCTGCGTGTTGATTTCATGGCCACAATCTACCTCATTGCCACGGATGCGCGAAGACCATGGTCGACTGGCCGCGGCTGGCCTCTCAGGGTTTCCAGCCTTGGCGATACGGCATATCCAGCAACTCGTTCAATTCCGGCGCGTTGATGATCTTCATGTTCGTCGGATCCCACTCGATGCGCTTGCCGGTGCGGACCGGGATATTGCCAAGCAGCACCGCCTCGGTCATCAGGCCGGCTCGCCCGAAATGGCTCATGTAGTCAAGACCGAGGTCGCCGTTCTTACAGTTGCGGATCCACTCCTCGTGATGTCCGGGCGAATCGGGCAGTGTTTTTGGCGGCGGCGTGTACCCCGCGAAGTCCTTCTCCGGCAGCAGGGAGGGTTGGTAGCGCCCGTTGATGCGCATGCGGCCCTTGTCACCCACAAAGACCACGCCATTATCTCCCGGCGATTGGCCGTCGAGCACATCGCCCGTAGGTTTCTGGCCGCCGTCGTACCAGAACACCGTGACTGGCCCACGGCCGTGGCGGGCTGGGAACTGCCACTTGATTCGACTCCAGGCGGGGAAACTCTCCTTGTGATGTTCGGATGTCTCGGCCTCGATACTCGTTGGATCGCGCAGCCCCAGGCCCCAGAACATGGTGTTGCAGGAGTGGCAAGCGATATCACCCAGCGCGCCCGTTCCGAAGTCGAACCAGCCGCGCCAGACGGCAGGCAGGTAGGTGGGGTGATACGGCCGGGCTGGGGCGACACCTAGCCAGAGGTCCCAATGCAGCGTTTTGGGCACAGGTGGCGTGTCGGTGGGGCGGTCGAGCGCGTTTCGCCAATAGCTGCCTGGCCGGTCGGTCCAGACATGGACCTCGCGCACTTCGCCAATCGCTTTCGCGCGCAACAGTTCCACCGTCTGACGGGAGCCGGCGAGAGCGTTGCCCCCATTGCCCATCTGGGTCACGACCTTGTACTTGGCGGCCGCCTGGGCAACCCGTCGGGCCTCCGCCACCGTGTGCGTCAGGGGCTTTTCGCAGTAGACGTGCTTGCCGAGCTGCATTGCTGCCAGGGTCATGATGGCGTGCATATGATCGGGCGTGCTGATGACGACGGCGTCGATCTGCTTGTGCATCCTGTCGAACATCTGCCGGTAGTCAGCGAATTTCGGAACGTCTGGCATTGCCTTGAACGCACCGCCCGCGTGAGCCTCGTCCACGTCGCACAGCGCCACGATGTTCTCGCCGCGCATGGCCGTGAAATTGTCCCATCCGCGGCCGCCGACGCCGATCAGGGCGACGTTGAGCTTGTCGCCGCTCGGACCGGCACGAGCCCTCCTGGCCCTACCCACCGCCCACAGGCCGATTCCCAGCTCTCCGAGGAAGACCCTCCGCGTGCTCTTGTTTCTCATGGTCCTTCTCCTGTTTCGCCGTGCCCATGAGTCTACCGCAGGTATCGCTGAAAGGAAACGACCCGCTCTGGAGGTCGTGGGGGCGGGTGAATAAAAAGAGAGACCTCCGGCGGTCCGGAGGCCTCTCTGGTCCATCCTGGGGGTTGTGGTCTGGCACCGCCACGACCTTGCCGGCGTGATGCCGGGCGGACGTCGTGCAGGTGATGTCGAACTACACCTTGAATCGGCCGACAAGGGCTTGCAGTTGGTCGGCCAGAGTGGCAAGCTCCTGGCCGGCAGTCTGAGTCTGGGCGGCGCCCTCGGCGGTCTGCCGGGCCGCGGTGTCCACGCCGGTCATGTTCTTGGAGATCTCCCGGCTTGCGGTGGCCGATTGATTCACGCCTTCCGAGACCGTCGTTGACGCATTGGCCGTCTGGGCCACGTTCTGGGCGATCTCCTTGGTGGTGATGGATTGCTCTTCCACCGCGGAGGCGATCGTTCGGGACACTTCGTTCACCTTGTGAATGACCTGGGTGATCTCGCCGATAGACTGGACCGCCCCGCCGGTCGAACTCTGAATGGCTTCGATGCGCCTGCGGATGTCCTCGGTGGCCTCGGCGGTCTGCTTGGCCAGTTCCTTCACCTCGGTGGCAACGACCGCGAAGCCCTTGCCTGCGTCGCCGGCCCGAGCAGCCTCGATGGTTGCGTTGAGGGCCAACAGGTTGGTCTGCTCCGCGATATCCTGGATGACTCCAATGACCTTGCCGATCTCGTCGGCGGCCGAACCGAGCTGACTGATGTTCTGATTGCTGGTGCTGGCCAACTTGGCGGCATTCTCCGCGATGTTCGCGGCCTGCTCGGCATTGCGGGCAACCTCCGCGATGCTGGCGGTCATTTCCTCCACTGCTGCGGCGACGGTCTTGACGTTGGCGGACATCTGTTCGCTGGAGCCCGCAATCGTGCTCATGTTGGCGGACATCTCCTCGGCGGCGGCGGCGACCGTGGTCGACTGAGCCGTTGTCTCCTCGGCCCCGCTGGCAAGGGTGTCGGCGACGGCCGTCAAGGCGGACGATGACTTGGCCAGCGTCTGAGCATGGTCGCGTATGCCCTCGACCGTGCGCCTGAGTGTGTCGGACGTGGTGTCCAGAGCCCGGCCCAGATCGGCGATCTCGTCGTTGCCCGAGATCTCCACCCGCTTGGTGAAGTCGCCCTGGGACATCTCCTGAAGGACCGACACGGCGTTCCGCACCGGCCGGGCGATTCGTCGGGACACGACCAGCGCGCTGATTACTACCAGCGCCGCGGCCACCAGGCTGACGCCGACCACCACGGTTGCCACCTTGCGGGAACCGCTCGCAAAGAGACTCCTGGCGTCGGCCTGCATCTTCTTGACGCCATCCTTGGAGAACTCCAGGTGCAGAACGCCGTACACGTCACCGACCTTCCATTCCGGGTGGAGACGGCGCATATCGTTGTCGATTTTGAGGGGCTGGTAGTAAGAAAACGCAGCGTCGCTGTCGACCAGGATTGCCTCGCTGGTCTTCTTGGCCTGCTCGAATAGAGCGGCGCCCAAGGCTTGACCCACGCGCTGGGGATCCGATGAGAGCTCGGTCTTGCCTTCCTTGTTGAAGAAGGAGAAGGCCCGGATCTCCGTCAGCTGTTTCTGCTGCTCGGCGAACATCGTGAACAGCTTGTACTCCCCGCGCTGCAGGGACCCTTCGACGGCGTTCTTGACCTCGAGCAGTACGTCCTTGCCGTCACGGTGTTTCATGTCCTCCACCGACTTCTCGATGGCCGCCAACGTGCGGTCGACGTTTCGAGAGTAGAGGACGTGCTGAATCACCATCAGCGTGAAGGTGGAGAGCACGAACACGGCCAAGATGATGCCGCAGATCTTCTTGCCAAGTGTCAGTCGCATGTTCATTGTAACTTGCTCCCTCTATCCTGTTCCGCGTACGCAACTGCGTGGACTTGCTCACCCTTGCGGTAGAATGGGAAGTCCCGCCTCTTGGCGAACTCCTTGCTCGTGCAGCCCAGGCAGGGCGAGCCCGCCCGGATGCACCAGTTCACGCCGCCGTTCCACTGCCGTTGCGGGCAGTTGGTGTGGCTGAGGGGACCCAGGCAACCCAGCTTGAACAGGCATCCTGGATCTCCGAACTTCTCCGCATACTCGTGCTTCTGCCAGTAGTGGAACCGCGGGCAGTTGTCGTGGACCGAGTGGCCGTAAAACAGTGCGGGGGTCAGTAGCTCTGGATCGAGTTCGGGAAGCCCCTTAGCCAGCACGTAGGCCAGAGTCCCGACCAGTTCCTCCGGATGCATGGGGCAACCCGGGCAGTTGATCAGTCGGCCCTTCGTCGGAATCCCTTCCTTGTCCATGAACTCCTTCAGGCTGCCGGCCCCGGTGGGATTGCCCTCGGCAGCCGGGATGCCACCGAAGGCCGCGCACGTGCCGGCAGCAATGATCGCTTTCGCATTGCGGCAGGCGGTCTGCAGGATGGTTGTCAGGGGGATGCCGTTGACCTTGCAGGCTTTCGGCATTTTCAGCGGTATCGCGCCCTCCAGAACCAGGTAGTATCCGCCGGCACCGATGACCTTGTCGACCACCCCACTGGCGACCTTGCCCTCGGCGGCCGACAGGGTGGAATGATAGGCCATCGACAACACGTCGGTGAGCAAATCCAGCGGCCCGGGATCCGTGCTGTTCAGCAACGAAACCGAGCAGCCGGTGCAGTTCATGCCCTGAAGCCAGAGAACTCTTGCCTCTTGCGTGACAAGCTTCTCCAGCCCCGCGGCTATCGCTCGTCCGTACTGGCGATCCAGACCGAAACCGGCGGCCAGGGCGGCACCTAATCGAAGAATGCTTCTTCGTGAATATTGGCGCATGTCAGGGATCTCCTAATGAACAGCACACGCAAGGCACGGATCAAAGGAGCGAACGATGCGGCCGAGCTCGATCGGCTGCGCGGGATCCTCGATGAACGTTCCCGCCAGAGCTTGCTCCACCGGCCCTGGTTGACCTCGATCGTCGCGTGGCGAGCAATTCCAGGTTGTCGGCACCACGGACTGGTAGCGCTTGACCTTGTAGTCCTCGATGGTGATCCAGTGGCCCAGGGCGCCACGGGGTGCCTCGGTGAGGCCATACCCCGAGCCGCTCTTGGGAATCTTGAAATCGCTCGCCGGCGGGCCGTCGATCTCGATCTCACTCAGCCATTTCATGCATTGGTCGGCAACCCAGACAGTCTCCAGGCCTCGGGCGAGATGGCGGCCCATGACAGAGGCCATCTTCTCCAGCGGCAAATCCAGTGAAGTGAGGACCGCATCAAGCTCCTTCTTGACCCAGGCGGCCCCCGCGTCATGGTAGTTCGTCAGCACCCGGGCCAAGGGACCTACCTCCAAGGGACGGCCGGCATAGCGCGGAGCCTTGATCCAGCTGTAAGCGCCCGGCTTGTCCGGCGCAGCGTTTGCTTCGCCCTTGTCAGGGTGCAGACCGGAAGGCTGGGCATACCAGGAACTGGCCACGTCCTCGGCGACCTTGCTGACGTCCAGCGGCGCCCATTTTCCGTCGATCACCGTGCCGGGCCGGAAGAACTGATTCTCCGGCGTATTCGCGTCATCCATCGGAAACGCGCCGAAGCACAGGAAACTGCCGCAACCGCGGCCAATGTCGAAGTACGCCTTGAACGTCTTTGCGACGGCCAGCACATCCGGCAAGTAGACGTCCTTGATGAAAGCGGTCGCTTCGAGGAGCCGCGTACGGTATGCGAGCACGCGCTCGATCGTGGGAACCTGGGTGCAGCCGCCGGGTACGATCGCGGTGGAGTGCGGCAGGTGGGCTCCGAAGATGGCCCCCATCTCATCGCAAGTGCGGCGGACTTCCAGAGCGCGGACGTAATGGCTCAGAAGAGTCATGTTGACATCCAGGTCCTGGACGTAATCGCGTTCGTATCTGGGAAGGAAGGGGGCGGCGGGGAGGATATCCTTGCGGGCGACCGCCTGCTCAACCCATGACTTCAGCTTGTTGAGCAGTTTGTCCGTGCCCGCGTATTGCAGTATCGCCTTGATGTCCACGAAATCTAGCGCCGCGAGATGGTAGAAATGGAGGACATGGGAATGGAGGTGGTTCGCCGCCAGAATGAGATTCTGCAGCAACCGGCCATTGTGCGTCGGCTTGAGCTGGTAGGCCATCTCCTGAGCTCGGATCGACGCAATGCCGTGCGAGATCGGACAGACGCCGCAGGTCCGCTGCATGATCTGCTGGGCATCAAGGGGGTCGCGGCCTTCGATGATCTTCTCAAGGCCGCGGAACATCTCCCCTTCACACTTGGCCTCCTTCACGCGGAAGCCCTTTTTGCCTCCGGCTTCCGCCTCTTCCGTTTCGGCGTGAACGGCAAGGTGTCCTTCAATGCGGGTCAAGGGGTTGATGGTGAGTTCGTTGCTCATGAGTTCGCTCCGAAGGTTTCGCCGTTGGGCAAAACGTGCTCCTAGTGGCACTGTTGCGGCGCTGAGAGAGACTGCCTCGAACCCCCGTCTGGTCCGGCAGCTCTGAGCAGGCCATCCCGACGCTCGGACCGGAGTGGTGCGGGATGGGAGATCCTGGGCGCTCAGTCAGGCCTCCTACTCATCGTCGGA
The DNA here is from genome assembly GCA_022711465.1 of Planctomycetota bacterium. Classification (GTDB taxonomy): domain Bacteria; phylum Planctomycetota; class Phycisphaerae; order UBA1845; family PWPN01; genus JAGNEZ01. The sequence continues at coordinate 49,091 of JAKLEZ010000022.1, forward strand.
GGGAAAAGCCGACTTGAGTGATCGCTTCGCTCTAGAGGGAAAATGGTCGATGGGCCCGGACGAGGCTGGCGGCAACCAGATTGCCGGTTTGGTTATGGGACCTCGGTCCGTGCCCGTATGCGGTTGCGACCGTGGCATCTATCCGCCGGACGGAACAGATGATGAGCGCTTCACGTGGCGGCCGCGATTATCCCGGCCAGCCGACCAGAACTCGGCAGGCTTCATCCTGGAGCTTGGTGAAGGGGGCGACATCGTCATCGTCACCCGCCTGGGAGGGTATTCTGTTGAAGATGATCGAGAAGGCCAGCCACGTGCCTCGCCGGGTCTTGACGTATCCGCTGAGCGAGGATACGCCGCCAATGTAGCCAGTCTTTCCGAAGACATGGCCCTTCAGGTCGGCCATTCTATCCTTGAGTGATCCGTCAATCCCTGCTGCAGTCAGACTGCTTCGGTAGACCTCAGCATCCGGGCGTGAATGCATAACCTTCAGCAGGTCGGTGAGCATGCGGGCCGTTACCCGGTTCTGCGGGCTCAGGCCTGAGCCGTCCCTGGGGGCCAGCGCTTGATGGTCGATCCCGTTCCTGGCCAGGAATGCACGAAGGGCATGGCCTCCGTCTTCCCAGGATCCCGGCACGGAGCGGCCCAATTGCCGCTGGAACGTCTGCCCACTCAGCTTGCAGAGGCACTCGGCGAACAGATTCTGGCTGTTCTTGTTGATTCGCGACAGGATGTCGGGAAGCGGGGTCTCATGCACGGCGATGACCTTCTCGGCGGGCGGCACCGGTGCGCCTCCAAGCGGCGCCTCTGCCCGCCGAATCTCACCCCGAACGGTGATACCCTTGATCTGGAGTTGGTGCCTGAGTGCATCCGCGAAAAACGCTCCCGGCTCTTCGACCGGTTTGCTCTTGAGCTCCGTCTTCTTGGTGCAGATCCCTCCCAGCCTGTACACATTGCCGCCAGGTGATTTGACGATCTCCGGTTCACCTTTGGCACCGGTCATGCATTCGTTGATGATGCGGATGTCCTGTACCGGCGGCATCACTTCATAACGGACCGGTTTGCCTTCTTCAGTCGGAAAGACGGTGATGTCGACGGAGTTGTCACCGAAGTTGAGCCCGCTGGTCGGTGCGGCGTACCAGTGAAGAAGCCAATCCTTGCGCCACGTGGGATGGACGCGAGGCTGTCGTTCGAAGGCGGAGTCATCATAGACCAGGTCGCCTCGGATCTGACGTACTCCGCGTCGCTGCAGAACGCTGGCCCACGCTTCGAGTAGCGTCACCGGCGTGCCACCCCCGGCAGCAGCGAGGCGGGCATCGCCGGTGGCCGGATCACCCGTGCCGATCAGCCACAGGTCGTCACCGTCGAGGGCCAGATAGGTCTTCACCCGGTGGTTCGCTCCGAAGAGGTCCAGGCCGACCGCGGTGGTCAGCAGCTTGAAGTTGCTGGCCGGCGTGCAGGCCTGGTCGGCATCTCGGGCATATAGCTCCCTGCCTCCGGGCAACTCGACGACACGGGCGCGAACGACGGCTCCTGTGGATGAAAGCTGACCGAGGACCGCGTCCAGTCTGGACGCGAGCCTCGCATCCTGGCCGACGTCGGGAGCGGCACAGCCGGTGAGAAACCACCAGAGGCCGGCGGCAACGAGCATGTGCTCACGGCGTGGGAACACGAGGGCTCTCCTCCGTTCGGACGAGTGGCGATATCACGATCAACGCATGCTACCACCTGCCGGGCTCGCGTCCATCCCTGCAAGAAGCGGACGTGCCGGCACCGGAACCGTTTCTGAAAGAACTCCTGGTTTTCAGGAATTCCGGTTGATTCCCGTGAGGGCGTCGCGTACCATCAACGGATTAGGTGTCCTATGTCGATTGCAGATGTTGCCAGATCGGCCGGGGTGTCCCAGGCGACCGTGTCGCGGGTCATCAATCACGTCCCCGGGGTATCCGCCAAGAACATCCACCTTGTTCAACAGGCGATGGAGCATCTGGGGTATACACCCCCTCCGCCCGAGCGGCGCCCGGGCCGGCGTTCGCCTCCTCGAAACAGGATTGGCGTGCTGGGTGCCATCGTTCTGGACGGATTGTATGTGCACACTCCCGGCGTTCTGGCTGCCCATCTTCGCGGCATGGAGCGGGAAGCGGCCGATCACGATTGTGCGTTGGCGTTTGCCGACGTTTCCGACGCCACCCGCCTTCCGACGATTCTCGAAGGCCGCCAGCTGGTGGGGGGGATCTTGCTGGGGTCGCACGCCCGTTCCGGCGTGCTGGCCGCCATTCAGCACATGCCCTGGGTCTGGCTCAGTTCACATTCCGGTCCGAGTGGTGACTCGGTCCTGGCGGGCAATCTGGAGATCGCCGAGATGGCGACCCGGTATCTCGTCGATCGGGGGCATCGGCACCTTGCGTTCCTTTCGGTGATGAGCAGTTACCCTGCCTATCCCGCCCGCGCCGAGGCATTCCGTACGGCGGCTTCGCGTGTCGGAGCCACGGCCGACGTGCTGCTCGACCAGCCTCAGAGCGACGGCGGTGCGGATATGAATCTGACCTTGCCGATACTCCGGGAGCGAGTGGCCGGTCTCGTCGCTCGGTTTGTCAATCTCGCTCCGCGGCCGACGGGTCTGTTTCTGCCCAACGACATGATGACGGCCATGGTCTACCCGGCGCTGATGATGTGTGGACTTCGGCCGGGAGAAGACGTTGAGATTATCTCGTGCAATAACGAGGAGGCCTACCTGGTCGGGCTCCATCCCCGTCCTGCGACCATCGACATCGGCGCGGAGCTCATGGGACGGCGGAGCGTGGAGCAACTCATTCGTAAGATTCGCCATCCAGGCGAGACGCGGCAGGTGCACATCGCGGTCTCGCCGGTGCTGATCGAGCCGGAGCGGCATTGAGCCGCGGGAGAGCCTCTTCTTCCGGTGCAGTGCGATCGAAGCACGGATCCAGAGTCAATCAGGGTTGAGGGGCGGTCGAGGTCGGCAGCCCTGGCGGTCGCACGATCTTGATCGCTTTCTGGGCGGTCAGCGTTCTCCCGGTGAGCAGATCGAAGAATGCGGCGTGGGCGATCAGTTCGGCATGAACGGGGGTTTTACCCGACGGCCAGGGGCACCTGATGCTGAAGTGGTGGGTCATCAGTCGGCCATACCACATCTTCCGCGTGGTGGGCACGTCGAAGTGGTACTCTCCCACGACGTTCTGGTCGGCCGCGCTGAGAGGATCGAGGAGGACCACCTGGATCGAACCGGCGGCCTTGATCACGTGCCCGTCTGCATCATAGGGTTGGAGGTAGAGAACGACCCCGTCGTCACCTGGCTTGTTGTCAGTGTCGTAACCTCCGGACATGCTCGCGAAGTCGATCTTGACCGGGGCGACGAGCTGCTCCATGGTCTCCTTGCGATCCAAGCCGCGGAGACGGGCGATCTGGGCCTGTAACGTCCGCAGCCCTTCCTGCTCGGAGGTGAGTTGGTGCTCGAGCTGTCGGACCCGCTCCTGGGATAGTCGCAGCTGGCGTTGCGTGGCCTGGTACTTCTCGGCTGTCACCCCCCCGCATCCGGCCGCGGCCAGCACAAGGGCCGTAGCCACCATGAGGTGGAGGCGTCCGGCGGCGAGCATGCCCTTGGCCAGCATTCTCAAGTTCACTCGTCGGATTCCTTGGGTTTGGGTGGCGCTTCCGGGGCCCGTTCCAGGATCGTGTCGGCCAGCCCGTAGTCGATTGCCTCCTGGGCCTCGAGCCATTTGTTGCGATCGCAGTCCCGCTCGATCTGCTCAACAGGCTTACCGCAGTGGAGGGCGATGATCTCATACAGCCGCCTGCGCAGCCGGATGATCTCGGCCGCCTCGATGGACAGATCCGTGGCTGGCCCTTCGAGCACGCCGCCGATCAGAGGTTGGTGCAGCAGGAGTCGAGCGTTGGGCAGAACGAATCGCTTGCCCTTGCGGCCTCCGCACATCAGCACCGCACCCATGCTGGCGGCCATGCCCACGCAGAAGGTATGCACCTCGCATCGGAGGAACTGCATCGTGTCGTAGACGGCCAACCCGGCCGACACCGATCCTCCAGGCGAGTTGATGTAGAAGTTGATCGGGGACTTGCTGTCCTCGTTGGAGAGGAACAGCATTTGGGCGACGATGGTATTCGCCACTGCATCGTCGATCCCGCCGCCGAGGAACACGATTCTGTCCTTCAGCAACCGGGAATAGATGTCGTAGGCCCGCTCGCCGCGGCCGGTCTTCTCGATGACCATCGGAATGAGGTGCTGTGCGATCATATAGGAGTCCTGTGTGAGGCTACTTCTTCTTCTTTGCATCTTTGCCGGGCTCGGCGAGGATCTCGTCGACAAGCCCGTAGGCCAGAGCTTCCTGGGCACTCATGTACCGGTCGCGCTCGATTTCGCGCTCGACCTTGGTCGGGTCCTGGCCAGTGTGCTTGGCGATCAGGTCGTTGAGCATCTTCTTGTCTTTGAGGATTTCCTCGGCCTGGATCCTGATGTCCTCGGCCTGCCCAGTGATGCCGCTGTACGGCTGGTGAAGCATCACCTTGGCGTGCGGCAAGGCATAACGCTGCCCCTTGGTCCCGGCGGAGAGTATGATCGCGGCTCCGCTGGCCGCCTGCCCGATGCAGTAAGTGGCTACGTCGCAGCCGAGGAACTGCATCGTGTCGTAGATCGCCAGGGTCTGATCGACCAGGCCGCCCGGCGAGTTGATGTACAGGTTGATCGGCTGGTCGCGCTTGATGGATTGCAGATACAGCATCCTCATGATCACGATGCTTGCCGACCGTTCGTTGATGGGACCAGCCAGGAAGATGATGCGGTTCTCGAGAAGAAGATCCTCGATAGACATCTCCCGGGTCCGCTGGTAGGGCGGGGGTTGCTGGTTGAGGGTACGCAGTAGGTCGTGCGGGTGATTCATGGGTATCCTTCTCTCTGTCGCCGCCTCAGTCGGCCATGCGCGAAGGGCGTTCCGGCACCGCCGGTAATTCGGGGCTTCGGGCCACCGGCTCACGTCGCGTCCGAAGCCTGCACGTTGCTGGCCTCAGGCCTCTCTTCGGTCACTTTCGCCTTCTCAATCAGCTGCTCCACGATCTTATGGTCGCGGATCCGGACGTACAGGTTGGTGATCGCTCCTTCGCGGGCCAGTTGGTCCCGCACCCGGTCGAACCGTTGGTTCTGACGCTGGGCGATCGCGGCGATCTGGGCGTTAATCTCGCCCTCGGACACCTCGACCTCGCATTGTTCGGCGACCTTCTCCATGATGAACGCCAGTTTGAGCTCGCGGACCACATCTTCGCGGACCTTGGTCTTCATCTCATCAAGCTGTTTCTGGACCTCGTCCTGGGGCACGCCCTGCGCGTAGAGTTCCAGCATGCGGCGCATTGCCACCTGGCTGACCTGCCGCTCGGACAGGCCTCCTGGCAAGTCAAAGGAGGTTCGGTCAAGTAGGTACTGGTATACCTGGGCGCCCATGTCGTCGCGGACCATCTCGCCCACCCGGCTCTCCATGTCCTTCCGAACGTACTCACGAATCTCGTTCTCGTTCTCAAAGCCGAGGCGCTGGACAACGTCCTCCATCGATGGAACGGAGAGACGCTGGATCTGCCGAACCTTGAACTCAAAGTCCGCCTGCTTGCCCCGATACTCGGCCTTGACGTAGCTGTCGGGAATCTGCCCGGAAACGGACCGGACATCGTCCGCCTTGGCCCCGGAAAGGGCCTCGCCCAGCTTCTCCAGCACAATGCCGTCAACCATCTGGGCTCGGGCGGCCATGCGAACCTCGGCCTGCTCCTTGAGCACGGCGCCCTCGCAGGTCATCTTCAGGTCGGCCACGACGACGTCATCCGCCTCGATCGGCCCCTCGACGGTGTCATATGTGCCGCACATCTTCCGCAGGCGGTCGACCTCCGTGCTGACATCGTCATCCTTGATGTCAAACGACCGCTTGGTGACCGGAATGCCGCCGAGCTCCGGCAGCTCGAACTCAGGCCGGACCTCGACCTCGCACGAGAAGGTCAGCGGCCCGTCGTCCGGAATGCTGATCAGCTCGATGGCTTTCTGGGGGTCGACCAGGGTCGGCGTCTGGGCGCCCTTCTCGGTCGCCCAAACCAGCGGATCGCCCAGCACCTTGATGTCGCTCTTTTCCGTGGCAGCCATGTAGCCGTTGAGCACCAGCTGCTGCACGAGGGTTTCCTTCACCTCGCCGCCGAAGCGCTTCTCGAGCAGTCGCCGGGGAGCGCGGCCCTTGCGAAAACCGGGAACCAGGGCTTCGCGCCTCAGTTCGCCGTACTGCTCGTCGGACTGTTCGTCGATGGTGGCACGAGGGATCGTAACGGTCAGCTTCTTGCGGAGCGTGCCGGCGTCCTCCACCTGGACCTCGATGACTTCCTTGAGCTGGTCCTTGAGGTCCGGCTTGGATTCGCCTTCGGACTCCTCCCCGGCGAGCGCCTCCTCGCCGTCCTGCGGCTCGAGGTTCTCATTCTCCGGATGCTCGCTCATGGCTTGACTCTGGGCATCTTCTTCGGCCATCGGGCACACTCCTGACTAAGGCTTGACTCAAGTACCTGGGGGCTGTCCGGATCGGCCAAGGCGGGAAACGAAAAAGGTCAACCGCTCTTGCCCTGCCGACCGCACCCAACAGACTCGGGCGTTGGCGACCGGTCAAGGCAAACCGGCTGACCTCCAAAGACACACCTGCGATCGCAGCCAACGCCTGGCTCACGGTACACGCTGGTCCGCGGCCGATATCCTGCGATCACGTCTCAAGATGTCAAGTCCTGCGGTGCGCCCGGATCCCCCTTCGCCCGTCCGTGCGTCGTAGCTCAGAGCGCTGCTGGCTATCGCACCGAGCGAGAGCTTTCCGCCTCGCACCGCCAGGGTTGGGCGCACAGTACAATCCATCGGTCGGCATGTCAAGCCGTCTGAAGCCAAAAGCGATCGGTTTCGGGATGGCCGGTGGCCGGCGGCCCGCTTTAGCGGGTCAGGAGGTCACAGTCTGGGACCGGCCCGATGAGGGCTCGGAGACCGGTCCGGTGTGGCCATTGACGGCCGTGGCCGTGAAGGCGAGACTTGGGCAAGCGGGGCATCACCGGACGGTGAGCGGGGCGTTGCCATCGGGAGTCGCGGGGCCATGGATGCGGCGGATTTGATAGATTGGGCGGCTCTGACTTTCGTGGTAGACTCGAACCAGGAGTTCGGCAAGGAGCCCGACCACGGCGCATTGCGCGGAGAGAATGACCAGCAGGCCGGACAAGGGAACGAGAACATTCCGGTTCAGGTGGAGGCGTTCTTCGCCGAGGATGCCGAGCCTCTGACCAAGGGCGATGGCGAGCAGCAGCCCGCCGCCCAGAAGCGCGTACAGGGCCAGCTTGCCGAACAGGTACAGGGGCTTGGTCATGTAGCCGTACAGAAACTTGACAGTGATCAGATCGAAGACCACCCGGATGGTTCGTGAAATGCCGTACTTCGTCTGGCCGTGCGTTCGTGGACGGTGATGGACGATCTTCTCGGTGACCCGGGCCCCGTTCCAGGCGGCGAGGGCGGGCAGGAATCGGTGCATCTCGCTGTACAGGCGCACGCCGTGCAGGATTTCGCGTCGGTACGCCTTCATGGTGCAGCCGTAGTCGTGCAGCCGGACGCCGGTGACCCGGCCAATCAGCCAGTTGGCGATCATCGAGGGCAGCCGGCGGCTGATGAATCTGTCTTGGCGTCGCAACCGCCATCCGCTGACGACATCGTAGCCCCGCCGCTTGTTGAGTTTCCTGATGAGCTTGGGGATGTCGTGAGGGTCATTCTGACAGTCGCCGTCCATGGGCACGATCACACGACCTCGAGCATGGTCAAAGCCAGCGGCCATGGCGGCCGTCTGTCCGTAGTTGCGGCGCAACTCGATGACGCGCACCCGCGGGTCGGCCCGAGTGCCGCCGCGCAGCCGCTCCAAGGTACAATCGCGGCTTCCGTCATCAACGAAGATCACCTCGTAATCCATACCGGTGGCGCTGAGGACCTCGGTGAGTTCGGCGTAGAGCGGCTCAATACTGTCCTCTTCGTTGTGGAGGGGGATCACGACGGAGAGGTCACACGGATCAAGCGGCTGACTCCCGATGGCAGGGCAACCACCGGTGGCGACCGGATCAGCAGTGGTCGGGGGCATGGGCATCGCCTCGCTCCATCTCAGGGCGATTCTCCGGCCTGAGGCCGTGGCCGTGGCCATTCATACTCCAGAGGACGTCGTCGTGTAAAGGCCTGTTTCACCCGGAAGCGCGGGTCTCGGCTCGCCTGGCGGGTCCATCCGGCTGGGTAACGACCACCAGTTCCTTGCCCGGCTTGTCCTCGTATCCGCTCAGCTCGAAGACGATTCGCGGCGACAGATTCGTTTCCCTTTTGAGGAGATCCAGGTGTCCGCTGGTCATGACGAGGTAGACCGGACGCGGTTCGGTGAGCTTGGTTCGGATTCGCTTCTCGAACTCGCGATAGACTTCTTCCTGGACCGCCAGCCGGTTCTGGCGCAGGTCGGTCATCTCCAGTTCGTTGATCAATCGCCGAAGGCGGTAGCCGTGGTAGAACTCGACCGTGGCATCCGGGCGGCCGCCAACCCAGTAGATCGGGTCGGACACGCCAATGCCGTGCCGGGTGAATTCTCTCACCAAGGCCTTGGCTTCAGTATCGACGTCCATGAACTGTCTGGCGGCCGGCACTCCCAGGACGGTCGCCAGGGCGGTGCTCGCGCTGAGCAGGACGAACGACCACCCTCGTATCCCAAAGGCAAACAGAAGGCACGACAGGGTGAGGAGCATGAACATCGGCAGGGCGACCCGGAGGTAGAGTGAGAGCGTATTGCCGCTCTGGGTGTACAGCTCTTGCTGGACGACGATGCCGCCCGCGACGAGAAGAACACCAAGCAGGATCGGCAGAACCGCGGCCGTCGGCCTGAGCCATCGGGGGACCACGCCAAAGAACAGCCGGTCGACCACCGGGGCCAGGAGTAGGCAGAACGCGGGCATGATTGAGACGAGGTAATGCGGTCGTTTGTACCCCGCGGCACTCAGGAAAACCAGGCCGCAGATCGCCCAGACGAACGCGAATGCCAGAGCTTTGCGCTGGGCAACATAGCGCTTTTGAAAGGGGGCGGCCAGGGCTTCCGGGAGGGAGCACAGGAACGGGGCGGTCAGGCCGAATACGAACGGGAGGTAGTAGTAGAAGGGCGGGTCTTTGCCGCGCTCGCTCAGCCCGCCGCTGAAGCGTTCAAGGTACTCGATCCTCCAAAGGGCGGCCGCGTTGTCGACCTTCAGGCGGATGTACAGCGGCCAGGCGCCCGCCAGGACGGCGAAGACCAGAAGACCGGTCAGTACCCACGGCCAGGGGAGCCGAAACCACTGGGCGAGGGCGTCCGCGGACGCGAAACGCAGGCGACCGCCCGCGGGAACCCGGCCGGCCGTATTCAGGATCGGGACCGCGACGAACCACCAGAGCGTCAAGGCAACGCCGGCTGTGGCCATCGGCAGGGGGGCTTTGGCCATCATCGCGGCGGAGAAGGAGGCGAACATGACGATGACGAAGGGTTTGCTCGGCCGCTGATGTTGGAAGGCTCGCCAGAAGCAGGCGAAGGTCAGAGTCGTGAACAGCCCCAGGATCATGTCGACCTGGGCGCTGTGACTGAAGAACACCGTGGTCGCGCAGCAGCCCATCACGAATCCGGCCACGAATCCGGCGCGCCGGCCGAACATCATGGTGCCCAGCCACCAGACGGCCAGGCTGTTGAGGAACGCGGCCAGGGCCGAGGGCAACCGCGCGGTCAGATCCGACACCGGCTGTGAGTTCGGATCGTCGAGCAGCGAGGAGATTGCGGCGATCGCCCAGTAGCCCAGCGGGGTCTTGCGGATGCGTGGGATTTCGGCCAGTTGCGGGATCAACCAGTTGCCCGATTGAATCGTCTGGCGAGCGGTCTGGGCACAGATGCACTCGTGGTCGCCCATCGACGGCCCGGAGCCGATCCACGCGAAGCAGGTGGTCAGCGAGAGAAGCAGCAGGAGAAGACCCATACTCTGAAAGCCAGACGGCATCGCGGCTTTGTCGCCGGGTGCCTCGTTGTTCTCCAGGAGCGGCTGCCCTGCCGCATGATCGCCGTCGGTGGTCAACATTCACTCCTTGTCTCCGAAGCCTGGCCTTGGTCGGTGGTCCACATGGTAGGTGGCATCGGTTTGGAGTCAAGACGGGGACCGGTGAAACGCAACCAGACAGCGTCAAGTGGACGGGTGCCAGTCGACGGCGGAGACCGGCGATCGTTACCTTGCCGTCGACCAGCGAAGTACAGTATAAGGATAGTACGGCTGCGGTTTTCGTGATGCTGAATCGCTGATGATGTGAGCGCCGCGGCCGGTTCCGGCAGGAAGACACTCATGGATAGCGTGCAGGGACATGACGGGACCACTGGTCATGCCGGGTCGATCGTCCGTTGCGAGGATTCGTCGCCGGCTGTTCAGGTGGTGGACGGTGTGTGCTATGTCCTGTTTGCCCACGATATCGGCTTGGCGATCAATCTGAATGAGGCCGAGCGTCGGGTCACCGACGTCAAGCAGCGTGAGACGATCAGGCACAAGCGGCGCACTCCCCAGTACTTTGAATACGACCCGCCGCCCCTTCGCGTGACCCAGGACATACTGCCTCTGGTGTTGGGTGACTTTCAAACCGCGCCCGTGGTCGACATGATGATCTACGACTTCGGCGCGGTCTCGGTGACCTACACGATTCCCCTCTCCGGCTCGATCTTCGGGTTGCTGGCCCTGAGCGACGTTCTGTACGACAACAATGCCCTGCTGGCCGATGCCCGGAGTCGGGTCGAGCACCTTCTGGCCACCATCGCCCCGGCCGTGAACAAGCCCCGGATCTCCGAACTGGTTGAGGACTATGCCATCTACCGGATTGAGGCTCTGACGCCCGGCGTCAATCCCGATCGCGTGCTGGCCGATCACGGTTCGCTTCTGGCCCAGATTCTGCGCGCCGAACTCAACCCGCTCTCCGCCCAGGAAGTGAATGAGGCCCTGAGCTGCCGGATTTCCTTCAGCGACGACGATCTGGCAATCATGGACTGGAACGCGGCTGTCGTGCTCGGGGCTGACACGGAAGACGTGCGGGCGGTGCTGGAATACGCGAATGTCGAGCTGCTGGAAATGCGTTTTCTGGACGATCGGCTGGACGACGCCCTGGATCAATCGTACGAGGCCCTGACTCGACAGACCTGGCGACGCCGATTGCTCCTGACCACGCTGGAAGCTGACATGCGTCGGGTCGCCGAATTGCAGGTCGACAGCGCCCTCCTGTTCGAGGGAGTGAACAACGCCCTCAAGTTGCTGGGCGACCAGTACCTGGCCCGGGTCTACCGTGCGGCGAGTCAGCGCCTCCATCTCGGCGACTGGGATGCCAGCATCATTCGGAAACTCCAGACTCTGGAAAGCATCTATCAGAAGATGACGGATGAGAACACGCACCGACGCATGGAAGTGCTGGAGTGGATCATCATCATTCTGATCGCGATGGAGATCGTCATTTCGTTCTTCCCGGGCCTGACCGGGAGTTGAGCCGGAAACGCCGCTGACAGCGTCTGCCTGGCACGAATCACGTCTTGATCGTGACGCCGTCCTTGTCGAGATAGGCTCGTGTGTTCTTCTTGAGAGCCATGTTGGCCAGGTGCAGCGGCCTGACGGCCCTGTGGCCGATCTCCACGGGTGCATTCGGCTGCTTGCGGCTCTTAAGGCATTCGAGGAAGTTCCGGGTATGCGGCTCGGTCGAGGTCACGCTGCCCGGGAGATTCTCCTTGGCGGGCTTGGGCCAACCGGCTTCCCAGCCGTTGACCTGATCGAAGACCCGGTAACCGGCCTCGGTCAGGAAGAGGGCCCCCTTGGTTCCCTGGAAGGTGATCGACCAGCCGTTGCGCCAGGTGCTGGTCGTGTAGCCCAGCGTCCAGGTGCACAGGAAGCTCGGGTACTCGAACGTGCAACAGAAGGTGTCCGGCGTCTCGGTGGGCTTGTTCTTGTAGACCTCTCCAAACTGAACCGCGGACAGCGGCTGATCCACGCCCATCATCCACTGGACCACGTCCATGAGGTGCGTTCCCTGGTCAGTCTCGTTTCCGCCGGAGAACGGCCAGAAGTAGCGCCAGTAGCGGAACTTGACCGGCGCGTACTCCTGTTTGCCGGCCGGCCCGCAGAACCTCTCCCAGTCGAGCTTGCCGCCCACGTCGACGTTGGGATCGACGCCGAAGTTCCAGTACCACTCCGCCCGGACCAGGTGGATGTCGCCGAGGACCTTGTCATCGAAGTACTTCTTGATCTCGTCCCGGATAATCGGCGAGCTGCGTCGCTGCATGCCAATCTGCACGATTCGATCGGACTTGCGGACCGCTTCCACCATCTGATTGCCTTGCTCGATGGACCAGCACATGGGCTTCTCGCAGTAGACGTCCTTGCCCGCCGCCAGGGCGTCGATGAGGTGCTGGCAGTGCCAGTGCTCAGGCGAGCTGATCAGCACCGCGTCGAGATCCTTGCGCTCGAGCAACTTCCGGTAGTCGTCGTAGCCCTTGGCCTTGTCGCCTGCGATTTCGAGTCCCTTCTGGAGGTTGGGCTCGTACACATCGGCCACCGCAGCCCATTCGACACCGTACTTCTTGAACACATTCATGTGATGACGTCCCATGCCGCCGGAGCCGATGATGCCCATCGCCACCTTGGCGTTGGCTCCACTCGCCGCAGCTTGTGCCCGTGCCGTCCTTGCGGCGGTGCCTGCAAGCACGCCCGCACCTACGCCGGCCAGGCTGGTACCCAGGAATCGTCGCCGATTCAGTCTATTGTCCGCCATGGTTTGATCTCCTGTGAGCCTCGACACGGGTTCAAATTACCGCGCAGTGCGGCCCTTGGCAACCCGGCAGGGCACGTGCAATATCCCGGACCGGGCGATGGCTTGTTTCCTGCAGGGATTGTGTGCCGCCGCCCGAAGTCTGGCGGTCGTCTCCCGGTCATGACGGCTGGGGAATCGAGTAGCTGAACTCCGCCCAGCGTCCTTCCTCGCTTTTCGCCTCGATACGCCCTCCATGGGCCTGAATGATCCGCCATGCGGTGTAGAGGCCGACGCCGGTTCCCCGCTCCTTGCGCAATGCAGGTACATCCAGACGCGAGAACTTGCGGAACAGGCCGGACCGGTGACTCGCAGAGAATCCTGGTCCATCGTTACGCACCGACACCCGCAGCTGGCCTTCCGAAACCAGCGCGCTCAGCAGGATCTGCCCGCCCTCGAAGCCGTACTTGGCGGCGTTGCTGAGCAGATTCACCATGACGATTTTCACCAGGTCGGGATCGATCGTGACCCGCGGCAGATCAGGGGGGATGGACCGCGTCAATTCCATCCGCTTGTTCTCCAGCTGAGATCGGACTAGTTCGAGGCTCGGTTCAACGACCGAAGTCTGGAAGTCGATGTCGGGACGAAGCCGGGCCTTGAGCTCACCGCCCTCCAGCCGTGCAAGGTCGAGGTACTCCTGGACGAGGCCAAGGAGATACTCCCCTTTCCTGGTCAGGCTGGCGAGCTTCTCGCGTTGCTTGGCCTCAAGCGGTCCGAGGTAGCCGTTCATCAGCAGCCCGGCGTCCATGAGCATCGAAGCCACCGGGCTCTTGAGCTCGTGGGTGACAAAGCCGAGCATCTCGAAGTAGGCCTTGTTGGCCGCGGTTAGCTGCTCGATTCGCCAGGCTTTCTCCACGGCCTGGCCGAGCCGCTCGGCGATGGCCGTCTGAAAGCGGGCGTGGCGGTCCTGATAGGCGTTCGCGTGTCGGGAGCTGCGGAACAACAGGCCCACGATACGGCCTTCGACCGCGAGGGGGCAGGTGAGGTTGGATCGCACGCCCTCACGGACCAGCAGCCGGGTGGAAGCCGATTTCGGCCGCTGCTCAAGATATCGCTCCAGATCACTGATGATACGCGGAGTGCCGCGATGGAGAATGGTCTCCAGGGAACTCCCCGCCAGATCAGCCGCATATCCGTTGCCGAGCAGGAGCGGCTCGTAGGTTGCCCTGGTTCGATGGGACACCAGCCGCCGCCCATTTTCCTCGACGAACGCCAGGCTCACGCGGTCGCAAGGGCTGATCTCGCGAAGTCGATCGAACAGAAAGGCGAGCAGCTCGTCGAGCGACTCGGCGGCGGCGACCTTCCGATTGATGAGTTCGAGAATCTGCGTCTCGGCGGGTGACAGGACGCCCGGTTGGGCGCCGGCATCGGCCGGGTCAAGGAAACGAACGAGGGTGTCGGGATCGATGGCCATTCTCGGGACCGCCGAAGGCCCGAACGGTTCGCGCTGGCCGGTTGCCCGGACGATGTGCGGAACACGGCCGGGGGCGAGTTCACTTGCTTTTCTTCAGCTTCGCCTTGAGCACGCTGAGCAACGTGTTGGGGTCAATGGGCTTCTGGAACACGCCGTTCAGGCCGAGGGCGGTGTAGTCGGTGCTCGTGCTCAAGCTGTCGCCGACCGAGCTGAGCATGTAAATCGGGGCCTTGTTGCCCAGCGCCCGGAGTTCCTTGACGAAGGTCGTGCCCGCGTCGACCTCCTCCATCATCAGGTCGACAATGACGAAGTCCGGCTTGGCCTCCTTGTAGACCTTGAGCCCGGCCTCGGCACTCTGGGCCTCGACCATGATATAGCCGGCTGACTCGAGGATCGTCCTGACCGCGTCGAGGAAATCCTGATCGTCATCGATGTAGAGAATGACAAACTTCCCGTTCTGCATGTTTCTTACCTCATCGAAGTTGCGAGGACTTCGCCCGACGAATGGTCAGTATCCCAGTCATCCCGCTCGAAGTCGCCTTCACGCAGGAACTGCTCCACGAAACGGATCGCCGCGGCCAGATTGACTCGGGCCCGTGGGGATAGCGACTCCCCGAAGTCATCGAAATCGTATCCGCGAATTCCGAGAATGAAACCCCGGGTACGGCCACCGAAGAGTGCGTGCGCCAGACCCAGGACCTGCCGGGGCTCGATGCTGTGGGTGCTGAAGTTGATGCCCGCTTGCGGCTCGATGGGCCGGAACGAGAAGGGCGCCTCTCCGGTCGAATCGGCGTCGGCGAAAACGACGATGTCGTGCGCGGCGACGGCCTGGGCATCCTCGACCGTGAGCTGGTAGTCGGCATCGACGGTCACCGCCGGAAGGACCAGTGACTCGACCACCCCGGCCAAAGCCGGGCCCAATCCATCGTCGAGCCGGCCGGGGTTGCCGTAACCGATCAGCAGAATGGTGGCGTCCTTCTTGCTCATCCCTTGCTCTTGGTGTCCAGCAGCTTCCCTTCGTGATCGACCAGTTCGACCGTGAGGGGCATCTGTCCGAGGGCGTGGGTCGCGCAGGAAAGACATGGATCATACGCCCGGATGGCCACCTCGATGTGGTTCAGAAGTCCCTCGGTGATGGTCACGCCCGACAGGTGGTCCTTCGCGACCTTCTCCACCGCCCGGTTCATGGGTTCGTTGTTGTTGGTGGTCGACACAATCAAGTTGGCCATGACCACCTGGTCCTTGTCGTTGACCCGGTAGTGGTGGAACAGCGTGCCGCGGGGGGCTTCGATCAAACCGACCGCCTCGTCGCGGCGCTGGCCCTTGGTGACCAGGTCTGTGCCCTGCAGATCCTTGTCGTGCAGAAGAGCCTCGATCTTCTCGATCGAGTGCAACAGCTCGATCATCCGCGACCAGTGGTATGCCATGGTCAGGTTGTTGGGCTTGTTGTCGGTGACGGCCATGAACTCCTTGCGGGCCGCTTCTGCCTCGGGCGTGTCGATGAAGTCGGCCGTGTTGACTCGGGCCAGCGGGCCGACCCGGTACCAGCCCTTTTCCGGCCCCAGGCTCTTGATAAAGGGAAACTTCATGTACGACCAGGAACGCACTTCCTCGGCGATGTAGTCAGTGTACTTCTGGTAGTCGACCTGATCGAAGATCTTCTTGCCGAGGGGGTCGATCGCCCGCAGGTTGCCGTGGTACAGATCCATGGCTCCGTCCTGGCGGATCAGGGACAGATGGTTCGAGTCGAACGAGCCGAAGGGAGCGACCTTCTTCAGGTTGGTGACGGTGTAGTCCTTGGCGATCTTGACCGCCTCGCGAGACCACTGGACCATCTGCTCGATGTCCTTGAGGAAGCCGTCGCGCTCGGCAATGGAGAGATTCTTGTTGATGCCGCCGGGAATCGCTCCGGTTCCGTGGATCTTCTTGCCCGCGGTCGCCTTGATGATCTCCTGGCCGTACTTGCGCATCATCACGCCCTGGACGGCCAAGTTCGGGAACTTGGCGGCCACGCCGATGACGTTGCGGATCGCCACGTCGGCATCAAAGCCGAAGAGCAAGTCGGGCGAGCACAGGTGGAAGAAATGCAGGGCGTGGGACTGAAAGAACTGGCCGTAGTGCATCAGCCGGCGCATCTTCTCGGCGGTTGGAGTGAGGTTCTCGCCGCCGACGATTCGATCCATGGCCTTGGCGGCAGCCAGATGGTGGCTCACCGGGCAGATGCCGCACAGACGCTGGACCAGGACGGGTACTTCCCAGAAGGGCCGACCCTGGATAAACCGCTCGAAGCCGCGGAACTCCACCACGTGCAGGCGGGCTTGCCGCACCTGCTTCCTTTCGTCGAGCAGGATAGTGACTTTCCCGTGTCCCTCGACGCGGGTGACCGGCTCGATCACGATTCTCTGCATTCTCTCTGTCGCAGCAACCACGGCGATCCTCCGAAAAGGAATCAGTCGTACTTGACCAGTTCATAGGGCAGTTGCACGGGTTTGTTGCCCAGCAGCGCCACCAGGGTTTCCCAGAGCGCGTCCGCAGGAGGCGGGCATCCGGGGATGTAGTAGTCGATCTTGACCACCTCGTCGCAGGGGAACACCTTGTTCAGCAGCAGGGGAATCTCGGCGTCGTTCGGGATCATGCCGCTGGGATTGTGCACGGTCGGGCCGTTGAGGTAGGCTTCATCCAGGCATTCCTTGAGCGGGATGGTGTTCCGCATGGCCGGCAGGCCACCCATGATGGCGCAGTCGCCGACCGAGATGAGCACATCGCAGTGCTTTCGGAAGTCCTGCAGCACGCGGACATTCTCTTCGTTGCAGCAGCCGCCCTCGATCAGGCCGACGGCACACCGCCCGGTGAACTCCTTGATGTCGTCCACCGGGGACTTGTCGAAATCCACGATCTCGACCAGCTTGAGGATGCGATCGTCAATGTCCAACAAAGACATGTGACAACCGAAGCATCCGGCCAGAGACGCGGTTGCGACCTTCGGTTTGGCCATGTTTGGCTCCCTTCTTTACTTCTTGCCCGTTCGTTTCGCCTCGATGTCCGATCCGATGGGCTCCTTGTCGTAGAGCCGCTTGCCGATCGGGATGGCGTAGCCCACGCGCTTCTTCAGAATCGCCCCGACCGGGCAGACTTCAACGAACTTGTCGGCCACCTTGGCGTCGGTACCGCCGAGGCAGGCTTCCGAGTTGACACCGACTTTCTTGTGGATGCCGCGGCCCACGAATTCAAAGACCCCCTTGCCGTCCACGTCCCGCGAGGCCCGGATACAGCGGGCGCACATGATGCATCGATTGTGGTCGATCAACACATCGGGGTGGGAGGCGTCGACATCTCGCTTGGGAAATAAATACGGGAACTTGGGGGCCGGGATCCCCAGTCGATAGGCCATCGCCTGCAGCTCGCAGTTGCCGCTCTTCTCGCAGAACATGCAGAAGTGGTTGCCTTCGACGAAGAGCATCTCGACCAGGTCCTTGCGGATCCTGGTCAAGCGATCCGAGTTGTTCTCGACCACGATGCCCTCGGCGATGGGCTGGGTGCAGGCCGCCTGAGGTCGGCCGTTGACCAGGACGGTGCACACCCGGCAGCTCCCGTAAGGCGTCAGGCCTTTCATGTGGCAGAGTCGGGGCACGTAGATTCCTGCCGCCTCGGCCGCTTCCAGGATGGTCTGGCCTTTCTTGCCCTGGATTTCCTCGCCGTCGATGATGAAACTGACTGTATCGCTCATGTCTTCTTCCTGATTAGAAGTGGACCGACTCGCGACCGGTGATCTCTTGAGCATCCGACAGCGCCGCATGGATATCGAATGTCGGCTGAGTGCCGTTGGTGTCTTTTCTGAGGATCGCCTCGTAGGCGGATCTGAAGTTCTTCAGGGTGGTTAGGATTGGATTGGCCGAGGTCTGACCCAGGCCGCACCGGCTGGCCGACTTGACCGATTGCCCGAGGTTCTCCAGGTATTCGAGGTCGGACATCTCCCCGAGCCCGGCGAGAATGCGGTCGATGCGCTCCTTGAGCAGCACGTTGCCGACTCGACACGGGGTACAGTAGCCGCAGCTCTCTTCGACGAAGAACTCCATGAACTTGCCGGCGACCTCAAGGACGCTCCGCTCAGGCCCGAAGACCATGATCGAGCCGCCGGTGGCGAGGTCGTCATAGCAGATGGTCCGGTCGTAGTCCTTCGGCCCGACCATCTGCCCGCTCGGCCCGCCCACCTGTACGGCGATCGCGCCCTCCGCTCCGCACAGCTTCAGCACGTCGCGGAGCTTGATGCCGAACGGCACCTCATACACGCCCGGGCTCATGCAATCACCGGAGACGCTGAGCAGCTTCGTTCCGGAGCTGCCCGTCGAGCCGAGCTGTGCGAACCAGCCCGGCCCTTTGTCGAGGATGCGGGCGACGCAGCAGAACGTCTCGACGTTGTTGACCGTGGTGGGGCAACCGAGGTAGCCCTTCTGGGCGGGAAAAGGCGGGCGGTTCTTGGGATCACCGCGCCGGCCTTCGCACGAGCTGAGCAGGGCGGTCTCCTCGCCGCAGACGTAGGCACCTGCACCCATCTGGATGCGAATCGCGAAATCAAAGCCCATCTTGCCGCAGATGTTCTTGCCCAGCAGGCCGTCGTGTCGGCGGCGGTTGAGGACGTGCTCAAGGTAGGCCTGCAGATAGGCATACTCGCCACGGAGGTAGAGGATGCCGGTATCACTGCCGATCGCATAGCCGGCGATCGTCATGCCCTCGAAGAGCAGGTCGGCCTTCTCGGTCAGAATGACGCGATCCTTGAAGGTGCCGGGCTCGCCTTCGTCGCCATTGCAGACCACGTAACGCCTGCCGCCTTCCGCACTTCGGGTGTAATCCCACTTGATTCCCGTGGGAAAGCCGGCCCCGCCTCGGCCACGCAACCGCGACGTTTTGATGTCGCGAATGACTTCCTGCGGGCTCATGGCCAGAGCCTTCCTCAACGCGTCGCCGGGGGCGAGGTCGGCCAGGACGACCGGGCCCGACTTGCGAATGTTGTTCTCGACCATGGAGCGGACGAGATCGTTGGCGTTGTTGCCGTCACCGAGTTTCTGCACCAGCTTCTTGGGATCCAAGTGGGCTTTGAGGCTGCGAACGATGGAGTCCACCTTGTCGCTCGACAAGTGTGTCACGACCACGTCATTGACTAGTGCCGCGGGCGCCTGGTCACACATGCCAATGCAGGGCGTCCATTCCAGCGTGATCTTGCCGTCCGGCGTGGTTTCACCGAAATCGATGCCCAGGGATTCGCGAAACGCCTGGGCCACACGATCGCTGCCGGCCATCTGGTCGATGATGTCGTTGCACAGGCGGATGATCACCTGGCCCCTGGCCTTCCTCGAAAAGAAAGCATAGAAGGTGACGACGCTCTCGACCTCGACCCTCGGCGCGGAGACCGCCGCGGCGATGGTATCCATCGCATCGCCGCAGACGCAGCCCAACTTCGCATGGGCCGCCCGGACAATGTCCATCATGCGCGTGCGGTCATTGCCGTATTTCTGACAGACCTCCCGGATCGCTGCCTGGACTTGGCTCATGTTCAACCTCGAATCACACCCGAGTTCGTGAAAGACGAAACTGTCCTAAGATAAGGTTTCCGCGCAGGAGTGCAAGGGGGCAACCCCGGCTTTTTTCGATCTTGTCCCATGATGCGATAGAAGCCTCTACGGTCTGTTCTAGAGATCTCGACTTGAGCCGACACTTGAGGAATCACATTTCTCGCGAAAGAGCGCCCCCTGCTGCATTTACCCTTCACCACTCGCCGAGAATACCCGACTGATTGACTCGATAATCGCTTGGTGGGCTCGACTGATCCCTAGTCTGGCCCGCTACCGCGGGCCGACCCACCTGCAGGGCACGCCCAGAAGCTCGGTCATTCGCGGCTTCCCGCTGGCCTGACCACGAAACACGTGGAAGGTGACCTGCCGGTGGGTCAGGAGACGCGAGATGGCCGCGTCGGGCGTCCCGTTCAGTTGACAGCAGGCGCCGAGGCGGACCGCCAGACGGTCACGCGCGGCCCCAAGTGATTCGCGATCCGCGACCGGCTCACTCGGCAGGGCCCAAAGGCCTGCCCACAGCC
The DNA here is from genome assembly GCA_022711465.1 of Planctomycetota bacterium. Lineage (GTDB taxonomy): Bacteria > Planctomycetota > Phycisphaerae > UBA1845 > PWPN01 > JAGNEZ01. The sequence continues at coordinate 69,476 of JAKLEZ010000022.1, forward strand.
CAGCGTCCGGCCCTTGAACCAGCAGCACGGTAGAGCCGCAGGCAACGGCCGCGACAACAAGGGGCATCGTCCGGACGACAGCTCTGCGACGCGTGACGGGAATCCGCTCGGTCAGTCCCTCGCTCACCGCTCCGCAGTGAGAACAGAGCGGACACAGCGCGCACCCAGGGTTGCGAGGCGTACAAACGACGGCTCCAAGTTCCATCAGGGCTTGATTGAAGTCTCCACATCGGTTTTCCGGTAAAAGTGACTCTGCCGCTGCCCAGAGACGAGATCGGACGACCGCAGTCGTTGCCCTCTCCTCGACAGCCAGCAGCCGGGTGACGACGCGGGCCACATTCCCATCGAGAACCGGAGCTCGGACACCAAAGGCGACCGAAGCGATCGCTCCGGCCGTGGACCGCCCGATGCCAGGCAGGGTTATGAGCTGTTCGACGCGGACGGGTACGCGACTGCCGTATTCAGACACGATGGTGCGGGCTGCGGCATGAAGGTTGCGGGCCCGTCGGTAGTAGCCCAGCCCCGCCCAGAGAGCCAGGACCTCGTCAAGGTCGGCCGCCGCCAGATCGTCGATGGTAGGGAACCGTTGAATGAATCGCTCATAGTAGCCGATCACGGTGATCACCTGGGTCTGCTGGAGCATGAACTCGGCTAGGAGCTGGGCGTAGCCGTCGGTGTGCCGATGTCGCCAGGGCAGATCCCGTCTGTGCGTGTCATACCAGCGCAGCAATCGTGATCGTATGACGCGGCGGAAGGCGACCTCGTCTTCTCGTCGATGCTGCCCGCTCGTCGATCTGGCGACGCGCCGAGCTCTTGGTGAAGGCCTCTCTCGCGCGGGGATGAATGGGCCGGTCTCTGAGCGCTGCACGCGTTGTACTCCGTCGTGCCCGCTTGACCGCTGGTAGCACTCGGGCTAACAATCCCAGCAAGGAGGCACGGGCTTTATGGCAGTATACCCGCTGGTATTCGAGCCGATCTACAAGGGGAAGATCTGGGGCGGCGACCGGATCTTCAGACGATTCGCCCGGATCAGGCGCATTCCCGGGCCGATCGGCGAATCCTGGGAACTGGCGGATCTGGAAGAGGATCAGTCTCAGGTGCGGAACGGCCCCTGCCGGGGCAGCACGCTGGGTGATCTCCGGCGCGATTGGGGGGCAGACTTGTTCGGGGAGGTCGAACCGTTCGAGGGCCGTTTCCCCCTGCTGGTCAAGTACCTTGACGCGCAAACATCGCTCAGCGTTCAGGTTCATCCCAGCGAGGCTGTCGCCCGCCGACTCGGCGGTCAGGTTCGGGTGAAGCACGAGGCGTGGTATGTTCTGGATGCCGAGTCCGGGGGGGCAATCTATCATGGACTCGAACCCGGAGTGGATGGCCGGACATTTCGCGAAGCGATGCTCACGGGCCAAGTCGACGGGGTTCTCCGCGACATTCCGGTGGTTGCGGGCGATTGCTACTACCTGCCCAGCGGTACGCCGCATGCCCTGGGCGCGGGGGTGCTTGTGGCCGAGGTGCAGACGCCGTCCGACGTGACCTATCGCACCTATGACTGGGGCCGGATTGACCCGACCACCGGTCGGCCGCGGCTGCTCCACCTCGACCAGGCAATCGAGTGCATCGACTTCAGCTCCCCGTCGCCGCCCCCCAGGCAAGGGGTATTGTCAGTCGGCAATGAGCCGGGCGAGGCGGCCAGCCTGGCCCGGTGTGAGTGTTTCGAGATTACCCGGTGCCTCGTCAGCGGCGGTGGGCAGGGTGCGATCGAGCTGTACGGGTGCCCGGCCGTCTGGATGATGCTCGAGGGTGCCGGGGAGATACTCCATGGTGGCGACGGCGAGAGCGTGCGCATCGTGGCCGGAGACGTCGTTCTGCTTCCCGCCGCTCTGCCGAAACCGGTCATTCGAATCGGCCAGGCGGCCACCTGGCTCAAGGTCACCGTGCCGCCGGCCAAATCCTGAGCCAGGCTTGACGGCTTCGGAAGCCGGCCAGGGAACATGAGCTCGGCGTGTCGGGACTGGTCGGCCGTCAGGCGGATCGTCACACTGGAAGGAGTCGCCTATGGGCATTCGCAGACGCGGAGCGGCAGGGTCGCTGGTCTCGGTCGTCTTGGCGGCCATTCCCGCATCGGGCCAGTCGGCGCCGGCGACGAACGCGGCGGGGATCTCGTCTCTCACCCCCATCACGATCTATCGGGATTCGAAGCGGTATAACAGCTTCCCGGACGTCACCCGGTTGCCCGACGGCCGGCTCCTGTGCGTCTTTCGCGATGCGACGTTTCCGAAGCAGATCAGGCACATCGAAGCCGACGCCCGTGTTGTGGGCTGCGTGTCGGAGGACCAGGGGCGGACGTGGTCGAAGCCGGAGGTGATCTACGACGACCCCGCATGTCAGAACGATCCCTCGGTGGCGGTTCTGAAGGACGGGCGATTGCTGCTCACGTTTTTCAACTGGGTGGGGCGCAGCGCTGAATACGCGGCCGCTCACAAGACTCATCAGAGTCGCAAGGTGGATCGCGGCCCATGGGGGGAGTACGCCGAGCCGGGCGGAGTCTATCTCCTGTGGGGCAGGGCCAGAGATCTCAAGTGGGACAAGGAGGCCACACACGTCGCCGGTGACGCTGCGGTTCTCCGAGGTACTTCCGCCGCCGTGCTCGAGACCCGCAAGGGTACGCTCCTGATGCCGATCTACGGTCGTTCGGAAGAGCGCCGGGTGAAGAACAGACGTCGCGACGTGGGCGCTGTTCTCCGCAGTGTGGACGGCGGCAAGACGTGGGGCAATGAGATTGTCATTGCCGAAGACCCGGGCCGCACGATCGATATGGGCGAGCCGGCCCTCGCCCAGGCCGCCAACGGCGATATCGTGGCTCTGCTGCGCACGGCAAACGCCGAGGACCACCTGTTCATCACCCGCTCGGCCGACGATGGCATGACCTGGTCCACGATCGCACAGACCGGACTCATCGGCCACCCGGCCGCTCTGCAATTGCTCCCGGACGGGCGGCTGCTGATTGTCTACGGCTATCGGCACGCACCCTTTGGCGTGCGCGGTTGTATCAGCATGGACGACGGCAAGACATGGTACCCAAGCAAGGTCTTCACCATCGCCGCGACCGGTGTGCAGACGGACTTGGGCTACCCCAGCGTCTGCCTGACCAATGACAACCATGCCGTGGTCGCCTACTACATGAACGGGCGGGATACCAAGGACCGCTGGATCGAATGCAAGCGAATCCCGCTGTCGAGCCTCGAGTAGCCCCTACTTGGCCTCGCTCCCCGAGAGAGCCGGTTCTGAGGCCTTGGCTGCGGCGGCCGGCGTGAACTTGAATGCGGCCAGGAACACCAGGCAGCAGACGGTGCAGAGAATGGCCGGTACGAGGTAGACCTTGGGCCAGTCCTTGTTGAGGGCGTCGGCAATCGGTCCGGCTACCAGTGATCCAACCAACATGCCCATGCCGATGGTCACCGACGACAGGAAGCTCTGGGCGCTGGACTTGATGTCCTTGGGTGCGACGACGTCGGCGAACATGAAGATCACGGTGAAGAAGAAGGCGAAACCGACGCCGTGCAACGAGATGGCAGTAACAACCAGGGAGGTAGGATGACCGACCGCGAACAGGAAATCGCGCAATGCCCAAGCTGCAATCCCAATGGCCATGGTGATGCGAAATCCGGTCTTGGCCAGGACAAGCGGCAGCAGGACCATCATCACCATTTCGCAGATCTGGCCGAACGTTTGGACCGGCCCGACCCAGGATTCGGGGAGAGTCATTCCTTGCTTGAGGAAGGATGGGGTCTGAACGAAGTAGTACTGCAGTTCGATCGCGACGAAGAAACCGATGACGGCCATGACCGCGAAGGATGGGTTCTTCATGAGGGCGAAGGCATCCAGGAAGGCCCACGGATTCCCGCCTTTGGCGGTCGGCGGCGTGTGGGGTAGGGTGAAGGCATACAGACCGTAGAGAATGGACACCACGCCCGCGAAGTAGAAGAGATCGCCCACCTCGGGTTTGCGGCCCAGCAGGGTCTCAGGAAGGCCAAGCCAGAAGCCAAAAATCCACCCGATGGCGATCCACCCGATCGAACCCCACACGCGGATGGTGCTGAACTTGTCGTTCGGCCAGTGATTGAAGACGATCGAGTTTGCCAGCGCGATGGTTGGTGCGTACAACAAGTTGAACACCAACATGCCGATGAACACCGCCGGAAAACTGGTCATCTTGGCCAGGAACATGAGAACGATGCCGCTCACGATCTGGCTCACGCCCAGGAACCGCTGGGCTGCAAAGTAGCGGTCGGCAATCTGGCCGCCGATGAACGGAGCGATGATCGATGCGATCGGCATCGTCATGAAGATCAACGAGATCTTGGTTTGCGGGTTCTCCTTGAAGCCGTCAAGCTTCTCAAGGTGCATGGCGATATTGGGTACCCAGATTCCCCATATGGCATACTGGAGCAGCATCATGGTGCTCAGTTTGATTCGCAACGCCATCGACATGATTGCCTCCCTTTCCGATAGTCGTCCGTCCTGACGTGACGGACAGCTCGATAACTTAGCACAACGGCCGTGGCGTGCAAAGCCGCCGGACAGCGACGCAGTCTATTCCCGCCCGTTGACTGGTTCAACCCCGGTCTGAGTCGAGAGGTACCGCGTCCACGACCTTCACTCGAGTACGCACAGCCCGGCAGGTGCTCCGCACGACGACAAGCGGGCTCGCCAGCAGGCACAGCAACGTGCCGATTCCGAGGAACCAGTCGCCGTGTTCCAGGTAACCATGATACCGACGAACATGTCGGCCAAAGCCATCCCATCGTGCCTCGCTGGAACTCGCTCGTGGAGGCTGCTTGACAATCCCCTCGGTGAACTATCGACCGACAGGTTGCGAGGCGGCTTCGGGCTTCTGGTAGGCCTCGGTGACGTCGACTGCCGGGACCCAGGTAGTCTCCAGTGACCACACCAGCGGGAACGACAGGCCGGTCCTCCTGAACGAGGACGCGTAGATGCGGTGCGGCCACAATCGGGGGTCCACCGCATTGCCCCGCGTCTTCCCGGTGAACCATCCCTTGTCCAGTTCGGTGTCCTCGGCACCGCCGACGTGGCGCCACCGCCCGGCCCAGACTTCGACCCAGGTGTGGTTACCTGCATGGCGGCCGGCGGCGTCACCCTTGCCGTCTTTCCAGGCCGGAATGCTGGCGATGCGCGCCGGGATGCCGCACGCCCGACAGGCATCGACCAGCATGATGGACAGGCCGGTACAGGAAGCACAGCCCGCCTTGATCGTCTCCGCTGGAGAGGTGTTGGGTTTCGGGCGCTTGGCCGCGTCGTATTGAACGCCGTAGACCCTGAACACCTCTCGGTTAAGGAATCGCACGGCTTCCTCGATGGTCCTGAACTCCCAAGCCTTGCCAGCGAAACGACCGCGGAACTCCTTGCGCCACGGATCGCGGGTCTCGTCCAGGCTGGCGTAGGGCAGGATGTCATTCAGGAAAAGCTCAGCGGGCACCTCGTGTGCCCACGGGGCCTTCTCTCGGGCCTCATAGGCGAGTTCAACACTCTCTCTCAACACGCCGGGGTCGATCGCTCGCAGATCGTTGTCGGGCATGTTCGCCAGGAGGAAGGCCATCCCTTCACGGCGGTCGTCTTGGGTGGCCCGCAATGCCTCCAACAGCACGCCGCGGTGATTCCCTGCCCTGCCCAGAGCCGCGATGACGCCGGGCCTGGACGGTCCGGCCAAGGAACGAACCTGCGTCGCGGCGAGCTGCAGCTGGCCCAGCGACTGTCGGTCAGGGCGTACCATAGGCGTGCCCGAAAAAGAGATCTCGATGGTATCACCCTTCCCAAACGCGCCGGACATCGTCAGCAACAGAAAGTTGTCGGTGACGACCGCTTTGGGATGGGGGGGATCGGTCAGCCTAACGTTGGCAAGTCGCGATGGCAGCCACGCGATCACCGGTTTCTCGGGCCAACTCCCCTCGCGCGTCGCCGTGATTCTGAAGGTCGTGCGGCCATCGCCTTCGCTGAAGGCCTGCTGCCAGCCAGGCTCCAACCTCGACATGCGCGCGTCCCAGCCGGGGTCTCCGTAAAACGCGACCGTGTCGCGGTCCCAGAGCAGGCCTGCGGCCGTCTGCTCAGGCACGATTCTCCCGCCTTCCTCCTTGAGCAGCCCGTGCCGGGTGAACAACTCGTGGATCACGTTGGGCTCAAAGTTGTAGAGTTCGGTGTTCGCCCAGCGAGGATACTCGGTGTGGAGCTTGTGCAGGAGAGCCTGCTCCGTGAAGAAGAACGACTCGGCCAAGTTGTTTCGTCCACCCGAGAAGTACTGGCCAGTGCCCCAGCCTACATATCCAAACCAGGTGACCACGGTATAGCCGAACATCTGATGAACGCCCCCGGAGTGCATCCAGGCGGTGGCCATACAATCTGGTTGCGGGATCCGCCCGATGAGGCAGTTGCCCATCGGCAAGTAGACTTTGACGTTAGGGCTGTGGATGTCCACGCGCTCTCCGTTGCTGGTGCGGGCATAGAGCCGGCCCTGCTCACACAAGAACTGACCTCCCCGGAAGTTGTAGCCCACCTCCCAATCTCGCTCGGTGGCATGCCCGCTGGTGAAGAAGATCTCCGGGGCCATGGTGTTGAAGCCCTCAGCAAGGGATCTGCTTGCATCCGGTTCGACCCTGGATCGGGTGGTCTTGCCATCCCTCCGTATCCAGAAATCGTTCTTGCTGCTCTCCGAAGACGCAAAGCCGTCAGGCAGTGATTCAATGTGCCCCACCCCCGCCCCGGATGCGCCTCGCCGAATGACGAGCGGCTCACTCCGTCTTGCGATGCGCAAGGCGTCACCCGCGTCGTAACCCGTGACGATACCCCAGATCGCATCGGTGTAGGGGTCGGCGTCGAGTTGTCGTGTCAAGTGATGGATCCGGATCACGTATTCCCGGCCGGCTTCCTCTGGACGAGCCACGAAGCAGATGCGGTCCGGCATCCAGGCGGAGAGTGCCCAGACCGCCTCGTTCACGTCAGTTTCGTATCGGATGACCTCGGCGCGGTGCTTGGCGACCAGGGCATCCACGACCGCCCGCCACTCCTGACGGGCATAGGTGTCTACGCTGACCACAACCGCGCAGATCCGACGGTCGGCAGCGAGGTCGCTCTGTGCCGCCGGTGCCGGCGATGAGGCCATCAGGTCGCCCCCTGAACCCAGCAGCATCAGGAGAAGGATGCGACCGAAGTGTGACGGTGCCCGTACGCGGGTCGTCCCGATGGGGAACTCCGCTGAACTCATGCGTCCGCCTGTAGTTGGTACTTGATGTCACCCTTGACGATGGTCGTCACCGCCCGTCCGCTGACCTGCCAGCCCTGGAAGGGGCAGTTGCGGCTCTTGGATTCGAACCGGGTGACGTCGATGGTCCAGTTCGCGCCTGGGTCGATCAGTGTGACATCCGCCTCGGCGCCGACGGACAGGGTGCCCCTGTCGAGAGAGAGCACTTTGGCTGGACCTGCGGTGAGCCGGTCGATCAGCTTGGGCCAGTCGATGATGCCGGGGTGAACCAGAGCCTTGATATAGAGCGGAAGAGCACACTCCAGACCGATAATCCCGAACGGTGCATCCAGAAACTCAAGCTCCTTCTGCTGAGTTCCATGCGGAGCGTGATCGGTGACCAGGCAGTCAAGGGTGCCGTCGGCCACACCCTGCAGGCAGGCCTTGACGTCATCCCGGGTTCGCAGCGGGGGATTCATCTTGGTGTTCGTGTCGTAGGTCGCGCAGGCCTCCTCCGTCAAAAGCAGATGGTGAGGGCATACTTCAGCGGTGACCGGCAGGCCGGCCGCCTTGGCTTTGCGGATGAGTTCGACAGACCGGGCAGTGGAGACATGGCAGACGTGGTATCGAGCCCTGGTCTGATACACCAGGGTCAGGTCTCGCTGAATCATCAGCTCCTCGGCGATGGTGTTGATTCCGGGAAGGCCGAGTCGTGTGGCCGTCGCTCCGCCATTCATCACGCCCCCCCGGGCCATGTCCGGGTCCTCACAGTGCTGTAGAATCGGCTTGTCGAACATCAGGACATACTGCAGGGCTCGGAACATGACGTTCGTTGAGGCCACGCCCTTCCCGTCGTCGGAGAAACCGACCGCGCCGGCCCGCACCATCTGGCCCATCTCGGCCAGCATCTCCCCCTGGCGGTCCTTGGTGACCGCCCCGATAGGGTACACATTGCACAGGCCGGCGACCTTGGCTTGATGACGAACGAACTCGACACCCGCCTCGTCGTCGATGGCCGGCGTCGTATTGGGCATGCACGCGACGGAGGTGAAGCCACCGGCCACCGCCGCGGCACTACCACTGGCAATGGTCTCGGCGTTCTCATCGCCGGGTTCCCGGAAGTGAACGTGGATGTCGATCAGCCCCGGGCAGACGATCAGCCCTCTGGCGTCAATCGTCCTGGCCGCCGCCTCGGTAATCGTGCCACCCACTCTGGCGACCTTCCCGCCCTCCAGCAGCACGTCGCCGATCTCATCTCGCCTGTTGACCGGATCGATGATTCGCCCACCCTTGATCAGCAGCTTGCCATGGGTCATAGCCTCAAGTCCTCGGAACGCGAAACGCCGGCTCCTTCCCACTCAAGAAGGCTTGCATGCCTCGAATTATAACGGACCACGGCTCACCGTACATGGTCCCGGTTCATATTCCCTGTTGCCCTCTTTGCCGCTACATTTGAGCCATGCTTGCGCCTCCCGACCCTGTCTACAGCCGCCACCGGGTGAGCTGGGTGTTTGCCTTGGCCGCAGCGAGTCTGCTGGCTTGTTTGACCTGGATGGTCAAGGTCGACTATGACCGACCTTGGCGCGGATGGCAGCAGCAGTACATCGCGACCCAGGCGGCACTGGCCCGCTCGGACGTCCAGGCTGCGCAGAGCGACGAGGTCCGCAAAGCCCTCGCCGACGCAGAGGAGGCGGTCAGGCTGGCCCAAACGCGGCCGGCTTCCGATCCGGCGGCCGCGTTTGACCTAGCCCAGGCTCAACGTCGCGTCGAGCACCTCACCAGGCAGCGTGAAGATGCCCTCCAGCGGGCTCGCATTTGGCTCGAACGGGATGGCGGCGGCGTTCTGAGCGCGCCGTTCCTTGATTTCCTCGCTCCCCGGGGAACGCCCGGCAAGTGCGAGGTCAGACAGGTCATCCTGCCTGAAGTCTACCAGAACCTGCATTTCGTTCGAACCACACAAACCGACCGCTGCATGACCTGCCATGTCGCTGTCGCGAATCGGCACTTTGCGGAACGGGGCTCGACCCGCAGACCATCCGCAAATGTCGCCCAGCCACTGCTCGCTCACCCCAATCTGGATCTTTATGCCGTCGCTGACTCTCCCCATCCGATGGCCAGAATGGGCTGCACGATTTGCCACGAGGGAAACGGCGAGGAGACCGACTTCGTGTTGGCCGGCCACCGGCCGCGATCCGAGGCACAGCGGCGAGAGTGGGAGCGCAAGTACTACGTTCGCCGAGCGGGGCTCGTGCCGGAGCACACCTTTGACTCGGCGGCGGCGAGGTGGGAACGACCGATACTGAAGACCGAGTACACCGAGGCGAACTGCGCCCAATGCCACACCAGGGTGGCCGATATCGCCGTCCACGACGGGGAGCCGGCGGCCGTCCGGATCAACGAAGGCCGGTACCTGTTCACCACCCTGGGTTGTGTGAACTGTCACCTCGTGGAGGAACTGGCCGATGCCCGCAAGGTCGCCATCGATCTGAGTCAAGTCGGTGACAAGGTGTCTCGCGGATGGCTTCATCAATGGATCTGGCAGCCGCGCGAACAGCGCCCCTCGTCGAACATGCCCCACACGTTCCTGCAGGAAAACAACGACGCCCTTTCGGATCGAGGCGGCGGGGATATCGATCCCATTCTTCGCACCCAAGCTGAAGCGGTGGCGATAGCTGAGTACCTGCTCAACACCGGCCAGACCTCCCGGCGTCAATCCCTTCCCGGCGCTCTTTGGAGCACCCTTCAAGACGAACAGAGTGAAGCGGTGGCCGCCGCCGCGGACCGGGGCCGCCGCCTGTTCGGAGCGATCGGTTGCCTGGCATGTCATGCCGCCCTGCAACACCGCCCGGACAGCGACCTGGGTGTCCCGGGTGAACCGCTGGGGGTGACCTGGGTCGCGGAACGGCTGGCCGCTACCCGCCCCGCTGACGCCGATGAAGATGGGGTCTACCGCGATGCCGAGGCCATGAACGTCACCCGGCAGGCGGCGTTCATGACGGCTCACCTGGCGACGGAAGCGGACGCGATCTTCCGGCCTCACGCCGCCGGCGAGCCGGTGCTTGCCCGGCGCGGCCCCGAACTGTCCGGACTCCGAGCCAAGTTCACCGGCTATCGTCCGGCGGTCGAATGGCTCTACGATTGGCTGACCGAGCCTCGCCGATACTCGTCTGACACAATCATGCCCGTATTGCGGCTCGCACGCGGGCTAAAGCCGGTGATCGACCGGCGCACGGGCCACAAGACGAAGAGCCAAGTCGATGCCGACGAGGCCCTGGATATCTCGATCTACCTGGCTACCCTGCCGGGTGACTTAGGGTCTGGTTCCGAGCCGTTTGACGCCCGTGCCGAGGACGCTCATCAGCTGGCGGCCACCCGCGATGAGTTGCTTCGCAGGCTGGGGGGCTCGATCGATCCTCAAGCTCCTCGCCCGGGGGCTGATCTCGAGCATCAGCGATGGGTTGCCTTGGGTGAACGCATGATCGGTCACTACGGGTGTTTTGGCTGCCATCGCATTCCGGGATTCGAGAACACGCCGCGGATCGGACCGGAGTTCACCGAATGGGGCGAGGTGCCGCTGAACCGGCTCGACTTCGGCCATCTCGATCCTGTCGCAAACCGCGACCGACCGGTCGGGGAGCGATTCAGACTTCTGTATCCGCCGGATCGGGAGAGTCTGCTTCGCCTGGTTCCGTCCAACCCGGAGCAGCGGGTCGAATACTCCCGAGAGTCCTTCGCCTGGCACAAGATGCGCAACCCGCGCCTCTGGGATCGTGATCGCACCTGTGGACCGTACGACAAGCTCCGCATGCCCAACTTCTTCCTCTTCGATCGGCAGGCGGAATCGTTGGTCACGTGGCTCTTGTCACGCAAGCCCTCGCGAGCGGGCGAGCTGCTCAAGGTCGCCTATGACGACCGGCCGGCCGGGTGGGTGGCCGACGGCCGCAATCTGGTTCGCGAGCTGAATTGCGTCGGTTGTCACCGCATCGACGGCAATCGGGCATTGCTGGACCAGTACTCCAAGGCGATCGAAGGCCCCAACGTGGTTTTCGACGAGGAGAACGCTCCGCCCACGCTAAACGGCGAAGGGGCCAAGGTGCTGCCCGCCTGGTCGCAAAGCTATCTCCGGCAAGTCGTGACCATGAGGCCGTGGCTCAAAGCCCGTATGCCACAGTATCATCTGTCCGACGGAGAGACCACCCGGCTGGCCGCGTATTTCGCCGGCCTCAGCCGTCAGGAATCGCGCTGGCTCGACCGTCAGGCGGCAGCCGGGATCAGCGAGCCGCTTCGTCGTTTCGCCGCCCGCAACCGATGGCTGCCGGCCCACCTGCTGGATCCACGCCAGGTCCCGCCCCCAGTTCATGCGGCCGCCCTGCGCGAAGTTCTCGCCGACGCGACTTTCCTGGGACGGCTCAACGATGTGAGCTATCCGTTCGCGGAGTCACCCGTCTCGGCGACATCCTCCCCGGACCGTCTGGCCGACGGCGAGACCATCTTCTTCGAACTGAAGTGCCTGAAGTGCCACGTTTTTGGCGATCCGTCGGCGGCCGGGGCCAATGTCAAGCCGACAGCTCCGAACCTGGACCTCACCCCCTCCCGTCTCCGTCGCTCCTGGAGCATCGCCTGGATGCAGGCTCCAGGACGCATTCAGCCAGGCACCAAGATGCCGGCATTGTTCGGCGTGGGAGCCACGAGCGCGTTCGCCGCCTACCCGCCTGATCAGCGGGATCGGGTCCAGTCGCTCCTGCGCGACAAGAGCCTGGTCAACGACGGCTCACGACAGATCGAGGCGGTCAACGACTTCGTCTACGACGCGGCCCTGCGACGCCTGAACAAAGTGCAACCGGGCGGATTGGAGGACGAGAAGCCGAAAGTCGGAACACCAAACGCCGACCAGGGAGAGACAACAGACCTCTGAGACGGCAAGCGATGACCCGCGGTTGAACGTCGTCCACGGTCCCGGTTGTGTCAGACAGGCAGCCTCGCCTGAGAATCAGGGGTCCTCCGTTCTCCGCTTTCCCCCGTTAGCTGCCGGGCTCGCAACGCAGACCCTTCTCCTATTCTCAACCCTGTCCTGCTCGGGTACCCTGATCAGGCATCATGGAACTCACGCAAGCCACTCAACGCGTTGCCCGGCTGCGCGACGAGATTGCCCGGCATGACTATGCCTATTACGTGCTGGCCAAGCCGGCCATCTCCGACCGCGAATACGATCGACTGTTCGATGAATTGAAGTCGCTCGAGGCCAGGTATCCCCAACTCGCTTCGCCGGATTCGCCGACGCAGCGGGTTGGCGGACAACCCCTCGAAGGCTTCGCCCAGGTGACTCACGCCGTGCCGATGCTCTCCGTGGACAACACTTACAACGAGGGCGAACTGCGCGAGTTCGACGCCCGCGTGGCCAAGGGCCTCGGCGGTGATCGCTACGAGTACGTGGTCGATCCCAAGGTGGACGGCGTGGCCGTCGCCCTCCGGTACGAGGACGGTCGGTTGGTCGAAGCGGCCACGCGCGGCGACGGCCGTATCGGCGACGACATCACCCAGAACGTCCGCACCATCCGCTCCATACCGCTACGTTTGCGAACCGAGTCCGGCTCGCTCTTCGGCCGCCCGCCCAGGCTGCTCGAGGTCCGCGGCGAGGTCTACTGGCCAACCGACGCGTTCAAGGCCTACAACGCGCGCCGCGAGACCGCCGGCGAGGAACCCTTCGCCAACCCGCGGAACGCCACCGCCGGCACACTCAAGCAGCTTGACCCGAGGATCGTTCGTGAGCGCAAGCTCGCTTTTGTCGCCCACGGCTTCGGACGCGTGGAACCACCGGCCGCCCAGACCCACTTCGACCTGTTCCAACAGTTCAAGACCTGGGGCATTCCGGTCAGCCCGTACATGCGGCGGGTCTCGTCGATCGAGCAACTCGTCGCCATGGTCCACGAGTGGGACCAGAAGCGGCACGGCCTGGAGTATGCCACCGACGGCCTCGTCATCAAAGTCGATCGATTGGACCAGCGGGACACGCTGGGCTCGACGACCCGTTCGCCGCGCTGGTGCATCGCCTATAAGTTCGCCGCCGAACGGGCACGAACCCGGCTCCAGTCCGTCCGTTTCCAGGTCGGCAAGTTGGGCACAATCACCCCCGTCGCCAACCTCGACCCCGTTCAGCTTGCCGGCACGACCGTCAAGAGCGCCTCGCTCCACAACTTTGACCAGATCGAGCGCCTCGGCGTGAAGATCGGAGATCTGGTCTACGTGGAGAAGGCCGGGGAGATCATCCCCCAGGTCGTTGAGGTGGATGTGAAGGCCCGACCGGCCGATGCCAGGCCCATCAGGCCGCCGGGCAAGTGCCCGGAATGCACTGGGCCGACCATTCGCGACCAAGGCGGCGTCTTCCTTCGCTGCGGCAACCCCGCCTGTCCCGCCCAGATCAAGGAGCGGCTCCGCTACTTCTGCGGCCGCGACCAGATGGACATCGAGGGCGTCGGGACGGCTCTGGCCGAGCAACTCGTGGACAGCGGTTTGGTGCATCGATTCGCCGACCTGTACACGCTCAAGGACCGCAAGGACGAGCTGATCGGCCTGGAGCGCATGGGCCGCAAGAGCGCTGAGAATCTCCTGGAGGCCATCGAGAAGAGCAAAACCCACCCCCTCGCCCGGCTGCTGGCCGGACTAAACATCCCCCAGGTCGGCGTGAGCACCGCCGCCCTGCTGGCCAACCACTTCGGTTCCATGGACACGCTGCTGGCTGCCAGCGAGGACGACCTGCAGAAGATCGAGGGCATCGGCCCGGAGATGGCCGGCAGCATCCACGGCTTCCTGCACTCGAAATCCGGTCGGGATACGATCGAAAGCCTGCGATCGGCCGGTGTCAAAATGACTCAGCCGAGGAAGGTCGTTCGCGGTCCTCAGCCGTTCGCGGGCATGACCATCGTCGTGACTGGTACGATGGAAAGCTACAGCCGTAAGGAGATCCAGGACCTCATCGCCTCGTTGGGGGGCAAGGCGGCCGGCTCGGTGAGTTCCAAGACCACATTCGTCGTAGCCGGTGCGGACCCGGGCTCGAAGATCGAGAAGGCTCGCCAGCTCGGCGTCGACATCATCGACGAGGGGGAGTTCCGCAGGAGGGCAGAGCAAACCTGAGCAGAGGCGGACGCGACCGGCCAATCGCGAATCCGGGCTCGGAATCGCTTCACGCCATGGCCATTTCCGCCGCCGCCTCGGCGTGCAAGACAGTGGTGTCAAACAGGGGCAACGGGCAGTCCCTGTCCTTGATCAACAGGCCCAACTCCGTACAGCCGAGCATAATGCCCTGGGCTCCTTTGTCGGCCAGGCTTTGGATGATGGCCTGCATTCTCGTCCGCGACTCGTTCAACACCCGCCCTTGGCACAGTTCATCAAAAATGATGCTGTGTACGCGCTGTCGATCACTGCTCTCGGGGACGAGGACTTCCAGACCATGCAGGCGCGACAGTCGCTCGACGTAGAACTCCTCCTCCATCGTGAACTTCGTGGCCAGTAAGCCGATCTTTCGGATCCCTCTGGCCTTGGCCTCCCTGGCGGTCGGATCGGCGATGTGCAGCAGGGGAATGGGTACCGCCGCCTCCAGGGCCGGGGCCAGCTTGTGCATCGTGTTCGTGCAGATCACGATGAAGTCCGCTCCGGCTTTCTTGACCGCGTTGCCCGCCTCTATCATCCGGCTCGCGGCCTCGTCCCATGCCGCCTTGCGCTGCAGAGCGACGATCTCGGTGAAGTCAAAGGAAAACATGACGCACTGGGCCGAATGCAGCCCGCCCAGACGCCGTCTCACCGCTTGATTCACAATGCGGTAGTATTCGACCGAAGATTCCCAACTCATGCCGCCAATCAGGCCGATCGTCTTCATGGTATCTGCTGACCCTGCATCCCGCTCCGTGGTTGTCTCTGCGAAGGCCGACCATACAGGCTACTGCGCGGGCACTGTAGCAGGGTTGGCCGCCGGCGCCGAAGCCGGGGTGGCGGAAGCCGCCGGGGCCGGCTCGGGCAGCGACGGTACCGGGGCCGGTTGGGAAGCTGGCGGCTCCGCGGGGCGCGTAGCCACCAGCTCGAGTCGCGCCGTCCGGTCGGCGAGGCTCTCAAGCTGCTTCTTGGCTTCAGGCACGAACGCATTCGGGCCTGCGTCCAGCACCGATTGGTACAGCTTCCGGGTCGTCTCCAGGCTGCCTTCACCCATCAGGAGGAGAGACTCCTCGATCGCGGCGAGGGTCATTCGCCCCCGGTGGGCAACCTCAGGTTGCGAAGCATAACGGTCCAGGATCTGCGTGGCGGCGGTTCTGGCCTGCTTGAGCAGCGTCAGCCGCTTAGCTCGTTCGGTAATGGGGCTGGCATTCATGGCCTGGATGTAAGCAACGTCGACTTCCAACTCCATGACGCGCGGCCCGAGCTCGCGGTCGGACTTGTGCCGCTCCGCCAGCGTGCGGACTTCGTTGATGAAGCTGTCTTGCTGGTCGGGCTTGTCGCCCAGGTACTGCTGGCTCTTGTCCCGCAGGCTGTAGTAGTCACTCCAGGCGCTCTGGCGAGCCGCCTGCCTGTTGCTCTGAATCAGGAAACCGATGATCAGAATGGCGACGACCGCCACCGCTCCGCCGATCACGTAGTTGGCGTTGCGGGCCGCGGTATCGTAGATCTGCTGCAGGTAGATGCTGAGCTCGTTGGTTCTGAGTTCCTGTCGTCGTGCTTTCTTCATGGTACCGGTCGCCTGCTTGGCTGCTCCGTTGAACTCCGACTAAAGGGCATCACGTACACTTGAACCGAAGCCCGGCCGAACGAGCCGGGCCTGATGTCAATCGTCGCGGATTCGTCCTTGTTCTCAAACCGGAGGCTCATCGGTCCTTTGACGGTCATGCGACTCACCAGCGTCCAACCGTGAAGTGGCATCTGCTCGATGTAAAAATCGCTGACCGCCCGAGCCTCAGCGGAGCCGGCGTACGTATGCCGGGCCATCCGCATGCCGCCGGACGCCTGGTCATCGGAGAGCTTGTCTACCAGCTTGAATCCGGCCGGAAGAGGGATCCCCGATAAGTAGGTCCTGCTCTGCGGGCTGAGACGCCGACTCGGCTTGCCGCTGTCCTGGCTCTCCAGGCAGCCGCCAGTGGCCAGCGCCGCCAGTAGCAAGCCTCCTGCCGACCACGAGCTTCGGGCCAGTCTGCTCCGTTGATGAGTCCGTTCAGTGGTCCATCGAGGTACGTCCATGATGTCCTCTCCCACGCGGGTACCTCCGGCCGGCAATCCACCAGGACACCAACTGGGGTACGAATCGACTAGACTAGCCGAAAACCAATCCGCCAACAAGCATTGCCTAGGGAAAAAGCCCTGTTGGATCGCCGGCCGCCCTCGGTTATCATGATGCGTCCTGGGCCGTTCCGCGCGCGAACGGCAGGCGATTCCGCCTGAATGCCGAGCGACTTGCGTGAGTGGTGTGTCTGGCCGGTCTGTCCCGTGGGATCGGTCCCGACGGGGTGAGAATCCCGGAAAGGCTGAGTCCTTTGGCTGCGAGCACGCTTGTGATTCCGTACACCGGCCGCACGCCGGTCGACTGGCTTAAGACTTCTTCGGCTGCCTGGCGGCAGGCGGGAGTCAACCGGGCTATTCTGGTCGGGCCGGCCGGACACGACCGCTTGCCGGAAGATGGCGTGCGCTGGGTCCGGATCACGACCGGGCAACCCTTCAGTGGAGAGGTCTGGCGCGAGGTCCTCCTCGAAGCGGCTGGCGAGGTTGTGTTCTGTGTCAACGGCGACGCCGGCGTGGCTATCGGTAGATCCGGCCTCGACCGGCTGGCGAGCGTCCTGCTGGAGACCGGCTCACCGTTCGTCTACTGCCACTATCTCGAGGAAGCGGCCGAAGGCATGGTCGAGCACGCCACCATCGACTACCAGCTCGGCAGCGTACGCGATGGCTTCGATTTCGGCCCCGTGATCGCCCTCAGCCTGGATGCGATCCGGCTGGCTGAGCAGCGTTTCGGCCCCTTGAGCGACTCGAGCTGCGGAGCACTCTACGATCTGCGGCTCCGGCTATCCGTCGCGGCCCTGCCCCTTCGTGTTCCCGAGTGCCTCTACGCCTGTCGCCGCCTGGAGCACCGGCCTACAGGCCAACAGCAGTTCGACTACGTCGATCCCCGCAACCGCGAGGCCCAGGAGCAGATGGAGCGGATCGTCACCGACCATCTCAAGAGGATCGGCGCCTGGCTCGAACCGCAGTTCGACCCCGTTCCCGGCTGCAGGGATGACTATCCCGTCCTGGCCAGCGTGGTCATCCCGGTCCGCAACCGTGAGAAGACGGTGGCCGACGCGGCCCGGTCGGCGCTGAGCCAGGCGACCAACTTCCCCTTCAACGTCATCGTGGTCGATAACCACTCGACGGACGGTACCACTCGAATCCTGGACGAGCTGGCGGCTTCGGATCCTCGCCTCGTGCACCTCGTGCCTCAGACAACTGATCTGCAGATCGGCGGCTGCTGGAATCTGGCCATCCAGGCATCTCGGTGCGGTCGCTATGCGGTCCAGCTCGATTCCGACGACCTGTATTCGAGCCCGGGAGCGTTGCAGATCGTGGTGGACAAGCTGCGCGAGGGACCCTACGCGATGGTCGTCGCCTCCTATCAGTTGGTGAACTTCCAACTTCAGGAGATCCCGCCCGGACTGATCGATCACCGGGAATGGACCCGTGACAACGGTCGGAACAACTTGCTCCGCGTCAACGGATTGGGTGCTCCTCGGGCGTTCGACACCAGCGTCGCCCGGCGCTGCCCTTTCCCCAACGTCAGCTACGGCGAGGACTATGCCGCCGGCCTGCGCATTTCCCGCGAGTACGACATCGGGCGAGTTTTCGAGTCCGTCTACCTCTGTCGCCGCTGGGAAGGAAATACCGACGCCAATCTGCCACTGGCCACCAAGAATCGCCACGATGCCTACAAGGACCGCATCCGCACGATGGAAATCCTGGCTCGCCAGCAGTCCGTGGCCAAAGGCAGGTTGAAGCCGTGAGTTGCAGCGGTGGCGGTGTCTCGGCGGGCAGCCTTGCCCAGCGGATGGACGCCCTCTGGCGACAACAGTCCGCTCGGTGGGCGATGATGAAGACGGGCCTCGATGGCCTCAAGCGATCGTCTTCCCGGTGGTTTGATGTCAACGGTTCCCAGGTCCTGGCCCAGTGCAACCCTGCTCGGGTCAAAAGCGCCGGGGCCAAGGTCGACGCGGCTTCCCTGGCCGCACGTCCTTGTTTCCTCTGTGCCAGTAATCGACCGGCTGAGCAGGAGTCGATTCCCTATCGCGATGGCTGGGTGGTTCTCTGCAACCCCATGCCGATCTTCGACCCGCATTTTACCGTCGTGGCTGAGAACCACGTTCCCCAGCGGATCATCCCGGCGCTACCGACGATGCTCGGCCTGTCTCATGATACCGGGGGGCGGTTCACCGTCTTCTACAACGGGCCGCTGTGTGGTGCGTCCGCGCCTGATCACTTGCACGTCCAGGCCGCACCCTCCGGCGCGTCCCCCTTTGAGGCCGAACTGGCCGAGGAACTGAATCGAAAGGGGGAAGACAGCGGCCAGGGTTGGATCGAGTGGCTGCGGAGTTCGCCGGTACGCCTGGGCGTCAGTCGTGCCGGTCGCCGCCCGGCGGTCTTCCTGACGGGGCAAGATGAAGCATCCGTTCGGGAGGCCGCGAGACACGCCATCGAAGTCCTCGGCGAGGTTCATCCGGCTGAGCCGGAACCGATGCTCAATCTTTTCGTCGCGTTCACCGCTGGGCGATGGTCGGTCTGGTTCTATCCTCGTCGAGCTCACCGGCCGTCCTGCTTTGGCCATGGTCCCGAGCAGTGCCTGATCAGCCCTGGTGCCGCCGACCTGGCGGGAATCCTGATTCTACCTCGTCCAACTGACTTCGAACGGATAACGGCGGACGATGTCGCCAGTGTCTTTGGGGAGGTTCTTCTGACCCCGCAGGCCTTCGCTCGGCTGCGGGATCGGCTGCGGGGGTGAAGCTGCCGAGAGGGCTGGACGCCACTTCAGGAGAACGGCGCTGGACTTCGACTTGGCGGTGCGCCGCGGCGGTCCTGCTACGGTGTCCGCTGGCCTCGCAGCACGAGTCCCACTACATCCGAGTACCGGTCGGTCCAGATCGGCAGCTCCGGATCCTCTTTCGCGGGTTGCCAGCGCTTGTCGGCCGCCAGAACGCCGAGGTCTTCCTCTCGCCGGGCCATCACCGCCACGTCGGCCGGGAAGTAGCCGCGTTTCTGGCCCTCCTCAATCTGGGTAAGCGTCCATTGTTCAGAACGTACACGGCAAACCAGTCCGACGTCTTTCGCCAGATTCGCCAACAGGGGCGCCAGGTTCATGAACCGGTTGGTGATGTGAAAGGCGATGGCTCCGTGCGGATCCAGTTTCGCGAGGTAGACACCCAAGGCCTCGCGGGAAAGCATGTGGGTAGGAATCGCGTCCGAGCTATAGGCGTCCAGCAGGAGCAGGGCATAGGTGCCGTCGGCCACGCCGGCGAGCTTGAGCCGCCCGTCGCCGAGGATGACGTGAAGATCACCACGGCAGGCGGACAAGTACGCGAAGTACTTCGGGTCGCCCGCGATCCTGGCGACGGCGGGGTCGATCTCGTAGAAATCGATGCACTGCCCCGGGTGCGTGTAGGCCGCCACTGCACCGGCACCGAGTCCGACCGCGCCAATCCGCCTGCCCGGTTCGGATCCGACAATCCCGCTGAACAGGTCGGCGATCGGCCCACCGGGGTGGTAGTAGGCCAAAGGCTCGGCGTCAAAGTCGGTGTTGCGGAACTGGACTCCATGGAGTGTCGTGCCGTGATAAAGCGTGTGCATGGCACCGGCGGTGACCGTGCCGATCGGAACCTCGATCTTGGTGGTCAGCACCCGCTTCACACCGAAGAAGTTGCGTTCGACGTGCAGCAGATCGCCCTCCTGCTGGCGTGCATAGAGCCCCATGGCCATCAGCGATGCGGCGTAGGTGAGGCAGAACCTCAGTGATCGCCGACGGAAGATCACTCCGCACACCATGGTCACCGCAAATACGATGAGAAGCCCCAGAACCGAACTCCGGGCATCCGTCTTGTCCACCGCGAGCGCGGCTCCACCGGCCAGAACAGCCACCGCACAGGGTAACAGAAAGTCGAGCCATCGCTCTCGGGGAGTGGATGTGGCCGGTTTGGGCCGGAGAAGGCAGGCCAGGCAGACCACCATCGGGTACTCGACGACCCGGGTGAAGATCAGCGGAGCAAGCAGTGCGTTGAACACACCGCCGAGGACGCCACCAAGGCTGATCCAGAGGTAGTACTCGGTGAGGTGGCGCGGATCCGGGCGATTGCGGGCCAGACGCCCGTGGCAGATGACCGCTCCCAGGAAAAACATGATCAGGTGAGCGCCCATGAACTGCCATTCCATCTCCGGGAATGGCACGGGCAGGAAGTAGAGCGGGGCAACCAGCAGAGCGATGAATGGGAACCACCTGGACGCCATCTCAACCGAGATCCGCTCCCGGCGTGCGAAGCAGAGGATGAAGGTCAGCAAGTAGGTTGCCAAAGGGACCACCCACAGCAGGGGCATGGCCGCTACGTTCGTGGTGATGTGCGTAGTCACCCCAAGCATGAGGCTGGACGGCACGGCGGCCAGCACCACCCACCAACCCCGCCGTCTGGCGTCAACGACTGCCGTGAGTGCCTGGCCCGAGGCCGACTCAAGTTCCCGGTTTGTCGTGCTCTTGTGTTGTCTCGAGGGCGGGATAACCACGCTTCCATGGGCCCGTCGCCTTGCCCGTCGACCGCCGTTGCGATGTCCTCCCTCCTCATCTGGTTTCGCGGGCGTCGGCCTCTCGGGGCCTCCCGCCATCCACACGGCCCCTCCGCAGACCGCAATCAGGATGATTAGACCCACGTAGCCAAAGGCCCAGACGCGAGCCTGGGTATCGAGATCGAGCAGCCGCTCCACAAGCAGGGGATAGGCCAGGAGGGCGGCCAGGCTGCCTGCGTTGCTGGCCGCGTAGAGGAAGTAGGGATCCTCGCTTCCAATACCCTGGGCTTGCGCGAACCACTTCTGGAGAAGCGGGGCCGTGCCCGAAATCGCAAGGAACGGCAGCCCGACAGACAATGCGAGCCGACCCAGGAGCCAGAATACCGGATTGTCCTGATCGACCGGCGTGTTTCCGGCAGCGAGGGTGATCGGCAGGGCCACCAGCCCAAGCGCAAGCAGACCGACGTGAACGCTCGCCTGTCCTCGGAGTCCAAACCGACCGCCAATTCCATGCGCGTATGCGTAGCCGGCCAGTAGGGCGGTCTGGAAGAACACCATGCAGGTGTTCCATACGGCCGGCGTTCCACCCAGCGCGGGCAGAACCATCTTCCCAACCATCGGCTCCAGCGAGAAAAGCAGGGCGGCACTGGCGAATAGCGTGGCAGCGTAAAGCAGCGTCATGACGCGAAGATTAACCTAAGCGGGGTCGAACGTCAGCAGGAACAGGGCGGGGCAAGCTAAGGCCCGATCATGCGTGAATTCCCATGACGTTCGGTTTCTGCGCTCCCGCCGCGTGGCCGTCCTCGACACCAGGAAGCACGCTCGATGCGGAGCCGGTATCAGCGACCCTCGGGAGGACCGGCAGGGCTGGATGGCGGGCAGACGGTTGCCGCCTCCACGGGCTCAACGCGTCGATGCCGGGACCACGATTGTCGGTCACCGGGGCACTGGGTAGAATGGAGGAAGCGTGGAGGTCGGTCCGCAGGTGATGGCCGGCCCTGGTTCCTGGCCCCGAGAGCCTCGATGCACCGCCTGTTCACCGCCGCCGTTTTCGTGCTGTGGCTTAGCGCGATGGCCGCCCTGTTCGTTCGGGACGTTCTTCCTTCCTGGACCGCCCAGAACGCCCCTCCCCTACGCCCGGACCTGATCGCCCAGCTCGGTGTGCAGGAGCAGCAATACGGTATTTTCCTAGCCGACGGCACTCGGATTGGCACGGCATGGGGCAGGGTCGAGGCGAGCACGACCACCACGACCGTGCAAGGGACAGTGTTCATCGAATGCCGGCCACTGGTCAATGGGATCCGGATCGAGACCAACAGCAAGTTCGACAGCAGCGGAACACTCGAGGCATTCAACCTCTGGGTCTACGGCGTCCGCCTGCCAGGCGTACGCAGAGGGCCAGGCATGCAGATCTGGGTTCACGGCGAGCGCCTCGGGATCTACTTCCCCTGCGAGTTGCACTTCGGTGCAATTCACAAAGAGGCGAACCTGGACGTCTCAGCCAGTCGGCTCATCGGTGATTCCCTGCGTCCGGTGGCCTATTTGCCGTCGCTTTTCGTCGGCCAGTCCTGGCGCATGCAGATTCTTGACCCCCTGGCTGCAGCCCTGAGGGGCAAGACCCAATTCAAGTCGATCATCGCTCGGGTGACGGGGACCGAGTTCATCTGTGCACAGGGTGGGGAGATCGAGTGCTTCGTGGTCGAGACTTCTCCGGACAAGACCAAAGCCTGGGTTGATAAACTCGGGTGTGTTCGCAAGCAGGAAGTGGAACTCCCGGGCCTCGGAGTGGTGCGAATCTGCGAGGAAGAGTATCGGGAGCACCTTCGATTGAAGGCGATCAGAGACGTTCCAGCCGGGAGCGACCATGGCCGGTAAGAATGAATGTGCCACAACTGACGCCACGATTCGCTTGGAGAGCGTTCGCAAATGCTTCGGTGAGTTCCCTGCTCTCGAGAACCTGACCTTGGAGGTTCAGGCGGGCGAGCTGTTCGCCTTCCTCGGCCCAAACGGGGCCGGCAAGACGACGACGATCAAGCTGATCGCCGGTCTGCTCACCCCGACGTCGGGCAGCGTGTTCGTCTGCGGGTATCCAATGGGTCGCGATGGCCGCCTGGCCAAGGCTCAGCTCGCCTATGTGCCCGACCAACCCTTTCTCTACGAGAAACTCACAGGTCGTGAGTTCCTGGATTTCGTGGGCCGGATGTACGGTCTGAGCCGCGAGACGTACACCCAACGTTCGGGCGAGTTGATCGAACGGTTGGAGATGGGTGATTTCCTCGATCAGCTCACCGAGAGCTACTCGCACGGCATGAAGCAGCGAACGGTGATTGCCGCGGCCCTGCTGCATCAGCCTCGCGTGTTGGTCATCGATGAGCCGTTGGTGGGACTCGATCCCAAGACGGTGCGAACCGTCAAGGACCTGATGCGAGAGATGACCCAGGCCGGGCGGACGGTCTTCATGAGCACCCACACCCTGGAGGTGGCCGAGGCGGTGGCGGATCGGATCGGGATTATCCACCACGGCCGCGTCGTCGCCATGGGAACCTTGTCCGAGCTGCGCCCGCTGGGAGGACGCAGCGAGACCCTGGAGAGCGTTTTCCTGAGACTGACTACCGAAGAGAGTGGCCCCGGCCTTCGCGCCGTGTCTTGACTCCTGTAGCGAAACCATGACCCAGCCTCCCACGTTCGTTGATCCGATCACTCCCGTAGGAAGACCACCGCGAAACGGGATCCTTCTGCTGATCTGGTTGCGGTGGATGGTGCTCCGCAACTCAGCCTGCCAGGCCGCCCGCGAACGCCCCTTGCGGCTTCTGGGATCCGCATTCTCGATTCTGCTCATCTGGGCGGGGCTTTACGTGATGCTGGTCTGGACCCTCGCACAGGTCAAGCGCCAGGTCCTCGAGGGGATCGTGGCCACGCCCCTGATCTTCACGTTCTTCTTCCTCGCCCTGAGCGCCATGCTGGTTTTCTCGAACGCGATCCTGTCCTATGGAGGTTTGTTCCGGCGGCCCGAGAGCACCTTCTTGATGACCACCCCGATCTCCACTTGCGATGTGGTCATCCTTCGCTTCCTGGAGAGCCTGGTTCTGGCCAGCTGGTCGCTCATCCTGTTGGGAATACCGCTGATGATGGCCATCGCCACCGTGCGGCGGGAAGAATCACTGGCCTTCTATCCGCTGTTCCTGGGCTTGTTTCTTGCCTTTCTGCCTATCCCCGGGGCCTTTGGCCTGCTGATCGCCTGGCTGCTCGCACTGGTATGCCCAAAGACTCCGCGACGCACGATGGTCCTTGTCGCGGCGCTGCTCGTTCTCCTCGGGGTCTGGTCTTTCCGGGACATGCTGCAGTCCCCGATCTCGGTGACAGACTGGCTGCAGCATTTCTACGATCGAATCGGCCTTATTCAGAACGCAATGCTGCCCCACAACTGGGTCTCCAAGGGCATTAATCACGCCATGCAGGGTCAGCCGGCGCCCGCGGCGTTTTACCTGTACGTGACCGCCGCCAACGCCCTTTTCGTCAGTCTCATCGCGGTGGCGCTGGTCTCAAAAGGCTTGCCCGCAGCATTCGCACGTGCCCAGGTCTCTTGCGCCCGCGGCGTCCGACGCTCAGGTCGAGTCATCTCCGTCATCGCGGACGTGATCTTCGCCTATCTTCCCTGGCGGCAGAGGCTGCTGGCGGCCAAGGACCTCAAGAGCTTCGCCCGTGATCCCCTTCAGTGGACGCAGATGGCGATTCTCATCGGCCTGCTGGGATTGTACGTTTCGAATGTGCAGCACCTCTGGACCGACTTGACCGAGCCCCGACTGCAAGTCCTCATCGCGTTCCTGAATCTCACCGCCGTCTGTCTCATCCTGGCCACTTTCACCAGCCGGTTCGTGTTCCCCATCGTATCCCTCGAAACCCAGCAACTGTGGTTGTTAGGCCTCCTTCCCTTGCGACGGAGCGGCATGATCGTGGCCAAGTTCCTGTTCGCCGTGACGATCACACTCGTTGTGGCCCTGACGGTGATGGGCGTCTCCGTGTATCGTCTCGATCTGCCCCCCATCCTGGCGGTCGCTCACTTGCTTGCCAGCGCCGCGGTCTGTGTCGGATTGTGCGGCGTGAGCATTGGAATGGGGGCTCGAATGCCCGTCTTTCACGAACGCAACCCTGCTCGGATTGCGGGCGGCTTCGGCGGAACAGTCAGCCTGTTGCTGTCGATCGGACTGGTCGTGGCCTCGCTGGCAGCCATGGGGGTGATGAGTATCCGGGTTGACTGGGCTGCGTCCGGCGATGGACTGCCTCATTCCGTCGCAGCATGGCTTGCCGGTGTCATCGGCCTCAACGTGTTCGCCGCCGCCGTGGCCATGCTCGTCGGTATTCGTCACATCAGCCGGCTGGAGTGCTGACTCCTTCTCCCAGGCTTGCCGGAAACACGGGGAAGCAGCAGGCTGCGGCCATCAGGCTCGGCCGTTGGCCGATGACGACACCGAGCCCGTGGCACCAAGCGGGCCAAGTCATTTCTTAAACGAAGATACCCGAGCTCCATGGCTGGCTCGGGTATCATCCTTCCTGTGGAGATCGCTGCAGACGGCCGGCCCGTTGGAGACCGTCAGACTCGAGGAAAACGGCTCCTACCGAACTGAGATCCATGTAGCCTCACACCGATGTGGTAGACACCGGGCTCAACCATCTGGCTCCAGCAGACCTCAGCCTTGCGGTCGACCATCCATTCACAGTAGTTGTCGAGCTTGAAAACAAGTTCCAGCATCTGGCCGACTTCTGGTGCTTCGGATGACCTCACAATGAACCCCGCGCCGTTCTCACTGGCATCCCGGGCCCAGCCAATCCGGCCGGCGCCTTCCGTGCCCCATCGGACTGGACAGTCGAAGCCCACCCTGGGATGGGCCCTTCGCTCGATACCGAAGGTCAGAGGTCCGACCGCCGCCGCCAGTCGTGACAATGATGGGCCGGAAGTCACCATGAATGCACCGTTTAGCCTTTCATGTGGATCGCGCGGCACAGGGGCCCCGGTATTGTCCGCAGATGCCGCAGAGACCCCTGGAAAAAGACCGAGCCATACCTGGGTTGTCGGCAAGCCGTCGCCAATTCTTAAGCGCCAGTTTCCGAGAATACGCCAGAGACGAGCCTTCTTCTACAGTTCATAGGGTAAAATGCTCCTGGAGCCTACGGCCGCTGCACACGCAAAGAGCCCCACAACTTCAGGGAAAAGCCGGCGCCGCCGATTGTAGGGTGGGCAGGGCTTTCGCCCCATGGCAGAGGCGGCCCCTGACCTGGCGTGCCGGCAGATTAGCCGTTCGCAAGGTCGATTCCTACCCTCCTATGGGTGAGTATCCGAATCGGAGTGATTCAGTGAGCGAGAAAGCAATTCCGTTGCGACTTGCCAGGAGTCGTGCCTGTCGGTTATGGTTCCAGTGGCACGTTCGGTCCCCCGGCGGAGGGGGGGGCGGGCGTCTCCTGCGTCGGTTGCGGGAAGGCCGGCAGGCGACAATGACCCCGGGAGGTCGGTCGCGGAGTCTCGGCCACCGAGTTCAAGAGGTGAGGGCTCTGTGATGGGCACCGCGAGTTCTAGCCGAATCTTCAAGTTGGTCATGGTTCTTCTCGCTGTCGCGGTGGTCGGCGCGGGCTTGTATGAGCTGCACAAGTACCGCAAGACGGCAGCGGTGAAGAAGGCCCTGGCTGCGGGAGAGGCGGCGTACGAGGCCCGGGACTACACGAACGCGGCGACTGAGCTGGGTCGCTACGTGGCCGCGAACAAACAGGATGTTCCGATGCTCCTGAAGTACGCCGACGCCCAACTGAAACGCCGACCCCAGAGTCGAGGGGCCGTCACACAGGCCGTCGCCGCTCTGGACACGATTCTTCGGCTGCAGCCGGCACATGCAGAGGCGGCTGACCGGCTTGTTACCCTGTTCTTGGGGATCGGGGCGCCGGCCGAGGCTGAGCATGCGGCCGAGGCCTGGCACAGGGCTGCCCCCGAAAGCTTGGCCGCACAGAGGCTCCTGGCTCGTGCCTACTGGGCCAATGACAAACGGGCGAAAGCTGCTGAGACACTTGACCGATTGACCAAGGCGCACCCGGAGGACTATGAGGCGGCAAGCCTGTCCGTCTCCTTCATTCTGGCCGGCGAGATCCCGGTCCCGGAAAGCACCCCGGCCAGCGGGACGGCTCCGGCCGGCGAGGTTCCCTCCGTTTCCGCCTCGGCCCCGTCAGCGTCGGCCGACCGACTCCTCGCCACCTGGGATCGATGCGTCGCCGTGCTCGATGAAGCCGTGGCCCGCAATCCCAAGGTCGCCGCTGCCCGAATTGTCCGGGCTTCGCATACGCACAGACTCGCCAGGATCTTCGCTGCGGCTGGAGAATCACAACGCGCCCAGGAGAACCGGGAGCGTGTTTTGCAGGATCTTGCCGAGGCCGTGCGACTGGAGTCGACGAACTGGGAAGATGTGGTCCAGATCGCTCAGCTATTCGTAGATGTCGGTCGGCGAAGCGAAGCCAACGCTCAGTTCGACCGGGCGGAGTCATTGGCCCCTACAGAGGTCGACGTCTATCTGGTTCGCTGCGCACTGGCGATCGACATGAACGACGCCGAAGGTGGCGCGGCAGTGTTGGATCGGGCGTTCAAGCTGCCGCTGGGTGACAAACGATATGACCTGCTCGCTCCCGCAGTCGAACTGTACGCGATGGCGAACCGGCCGAAGGACGCCCGTGCCCGGCTGGATGAGGCGAGGAAACCAGACACGCCGGCGGAAGTGCTCCGTTATTTGGAGGGCGTGGTGGCGTTCGCCGAAGGCAACGTGGCCGATGCCATGCCCAAGCTCGAAGAGGCCCTGAAACTGGCGGGGGGGAATCCGCGGCTGGTCAGTGCCTATCTGTGGCTCGGACGCGCCTACGTCGCCAGCGGTAATCCTCGCAGGGCCATCTCGCCTCTCAAGGAGTACGTGCGTGCCGCGGCCCAGGTAGGACGTTCGCCCGCAACAGGCCAGATGGCCCTCTCCCAGGTCTACTCGGAGTTGGGGCGATGGGAGGATGCGATCAAGGCGTCGACCGAGGCTCGAGCCAACCCGTATGCGGCCCGATCGGCCACCCTGAGGTCCTTCCAGATGCAGAGCCTTCTTTCTCGGCCGGGCGGAGCTAAACCCGATGCCCGGAAGATCGAAGCGCTCTACAAGGAGCTCACTGAGCGGAGTGACGCGGTGCCCAAAGATGTTGCCGTGAAAATCCAGCTGGCCCAACTGACGTACTTCCGAGGACAGCTGGAGGAAGCAGTCAAGATCCTCAAATCAACACGTGACGAGTTGCCCGAGACTGCCACCACCACCACAGCGCTGGTCGGAATTCTCATCGACGCAGGCAAGCACAGAGAAGCCATCGAGGAGTGCACCGCGGCCATCTCCTCGGCCGACAAGACCCAGCTTCCCCTGTTTCAGGCCATGTTGGCTGAGGTGTACGCGCGGCAAGGTGATCAGGAGATGGCTCGCAAGACGTTCACGGCCGCCGCGGAACAGGCAACCGGCTCGGGTCGGACCCTGGTCCGTACCCAGCTGGCCGAGTGGTTGGCTCGGCAGCAACACGTGGAAGAAGCTCGTGAGGTGCTCTCACGTATCGTGGAGGAAGAGCCGGGCAACGTGGCGATCCTGAACCGGCTTCTCGCTCTGAGACCGGACCCCGGGAAGTCCTCAGCCCTGGTCGAGCAGTTGAGGAAAGCCGAAGGGGAATCCGGGCTCAATTGGCGTTACTGGCAGGCGGTTGGGTGGCTCGAGAGCGATGACTGGCAGGACCACCGCAGGGAAATTGAGGCCAATCTCAACGAGTGTCTGGCCAAGGATCCGGAGTTCAGCGAAGCCGCGTTGGCTCTTACCCAGCGGTACCGGAAGGCAGGAGAATGGGAGCTCGCACTCGGCGTCTCCCGCAAAGCGTTTGCTCTTGATTCGCAGAACGTCCAACTCGCCGTTGGGGTTCTGGAAGCGGCGGCGAGGCTGCAGCGGTGGAGCGAGGTCGACCAGGTCCTCGCGGCCTTACCTGCGGAGGCCCTGAATCGTCCTGAAGTGCGGCAGTTCCGGATCCAGCAAGCGTTTCAGCGAGGTGATGCCAGGGGAGCCCTGGCTTTGCTCGAAGAACAGGTTAAGGATGGCAGTGACTACGTCGCACGGCTGAACCTGGCCCGGGTGCTTTCCACCTCGCCCGAGGGTGCCGCCCGGGCTCGGCAACTGCTGGCAGAGGCGGCCGCTATCAAGCCCGAAGCCCCCGAAGTGCTCGCCGCCCGGGTCGAGTTCCACGTCGATCGCTCCGAGTTCAAGGAGGCACTCGACTTGTGTGGCGAGGCAATCGCCAGGAAGCCCTCGGCGGATGCCTACCAGTTGCGGGCGCGGGTTTACGAGGCTCAACGCGACTTGGCCTCAGCCGCCGCCGATCTCCATCAGGTTGCCAGCCTGGAGGGAAGGGCGGAGGAAGGATACCTGGCGGTGGGGCGGATGTACTATCGCCAGAACCGGTTTCAGCAGGCTGTGGAAAGCTGGGAGGCGGGACTGAAACTGGTGCCCGGGTCCTACATGCTGCGCGGGGCTTTGGCCGAGGCTCGGGTGAGCTCAGGGAACAAATCCGAGAAGGAGAAAGGGCAAACTCTCCTTGACGAGTTGCTCCGGGATCTGGAGGAGGGACTCAGGGAACGTCCCAAGGATGAACAGCTGCTGAACATGAGGGACGAGTTGCTGCTCACACGGGTCGAATCGCAGTTGACTTCGCTTGATGAGGCTCAGTTCAAACTCCGGAAGCCGGAGGAGATAACGGCTTTGTTGCAGGAGTCGGAGGGAGTATGCGACCGGATCCTGGCCAGGAATCCGAAATCAAGCTTTGCCTATGCTCTCCTGGCGCAAGCAGCATTCGTCCAAGAAGAACAGGCCTTGAGGCGCGGCGAGCGAACGGTGGCTCAGCGGCAACGGGCGAGGGGGTTGGACTACCTGGATCGTGGAGTGATCGCCAATCCGCAAGACCCCAGGCTGCTGGTGAGGCAGGCTCAGCTGCTCCTCGAAGCGAACCCGGATCGTGCCGTGGTGGCCGCCCGAAGCGCCCTTGAGCTTCAGCCGGGCAGCGAGGCATCGGCGATTCTCTATGCCTCAAGCCTGGCGAGAGCCGGTCGAGGGAACGAGGCGATTGCCGCACTTTCTCGCTTCCTGGAGCGGTCTGACGCCAGGGAGGCCTTCAACGCACGACTGGCCCTGGCGGAGATGAGCAGTGCGGCGAAGGATTTTGTTCGGGCGGAGGCGGTGATCAAGCAGGCAGAGGCCATGGTGGCTGGGGACAAGGGCCGCCAGGCAGCAGTGGATCTCGGCCGCTTGGGATTGCTGGCTTCCCAGCGCCAATGGGAGTCGTTCGTGACGATGGCTCGTGAGTGCCTGGCCAAGAACGCCGGGGATGTGATCTTGATGTCGAGAGTCGGGGCGACTCTGCTGGAATCAGGCGATCCCATCTGGGCCAAAACCGGCGTCGAGTTCCTTGAAATGGTGACCAGGCAACGCCCCGATGACCCCTTGGCCTTCTCACAGCTCGGAATCGGACATTATCGGATCGGCCAGCTTCAAGAAGCCGCGGCGGCCTTTGAACAGGGCCTGAAGCTCGATCCAGACCATCTGCAGCTGAGCAACGATCTCGCTTGGCTGATGTGCGAGGAGCAGAAGAAGCCGGAGGAGGCGGCCCGGCGAATCGCGAAGGCGATCGAGACCATCGAGAAGGGCAGCGGCGACCCGGTCGTAGGCAGCCTGTGGGATACCTGGGGCGTGATTCAATATCGACTCGGGAAGCTGGACGGTTCGAAGCAAGCCCTGGAGAAGTGCCTGGGGCTCGGAGAGGAGCTGGCTGAATCCACGAGGCAGTCGGCCCGTTTCCACCTGGCGAGAACCCTGGCCACCATCGATCGAGAGCGAAGCGCCCAGTTGCTTCGCGAACTTCTGGCTATCCCGAAGAAGGACCTGAGGCTCTCTGATGCCGATTTGACCGAGGCCCAGGCCTTACGCGATCAACTGAAGTGACCGTCCCATCAGACCTTCATCGCGAACGCCCGAATCTCGGCCGCAGGGTGTATGGAAAACCGGTCTTCCACGACCTATAATGTGTTTTACCAATTGTAAGGCCGGCTTTGCGCGCTCGCTGCTCGGGTTGCGGGTCGTTCGGGCCGATGATGAGAGCATGAGGCGTCCGGCCGGTCCGCGGCGGGCGGACGCTGCGCGTCCCCTTGACGGGGTGGCTGCCGTGGTGCTGCCGCATGGCCTCAAGACGCTGGTTGGCTTGAGTGTTGCTTGGGGGCAAATGTGTCTGAACAAACGTCTCAGGGTATACAGCCGTACGTCGATGCTTCCGGGGGCGGTCCGCTCGGGATGGCCGAGGATGCGGTACCGGCCGGCGGGGGGATCAAGGCCGGGCACTTGCTGGCCGCCTTGAAGCGCCGGTGGGTGATTGTCGTACTGGTCTGGCCGCTGCTCGCTGGACCGGCCGCCGTGGCGATCTGGAAGTATGTCAAACCGAAGTACACCGCCACCGCCCAGGTTCAGGTCCAACCCAGCCTTCCCCGTATTCTCTATGCCGATGAACAGACCGAGATGATGCCTGCGTTCGACGGCTTCCTGAACACGCAGGCCCAGATCATGACCAGCGAGGGGGTCTTGCGGGAGGCCCTGAGCGAACCACAGGTCAAGTCGCTGCCGCTGTTCCGGGCCGATGATCCCATGGCCGAACTGCGCGAGAGTGTCCAGGCAGCAGTGGTTCCGAGGACCTACGTCGTGCAGCTGAACGTCACTCAGCCCGATCCCGCGGCGGCGAAGACACTGGCCAGCGCCATCATGGACAGGTACCGCATCAAGGCCGGCGCCGCGGAGGATCAGCAACGCAAGACTCGTCGTGACAGACTGAACTCCAGGAAAACTGAGCTGGAGTCTGAACTCAAGGCCGTGCAGAGCCTGATTCAGGAGTTGGCCAAAAAACATCAGGCCTCCAGCCCGACCATGTTCGAGGTCATTCGCAAGAGTATGGTGGAGGGGAGTCTGCAGATCCAACAGGAGTGGAGCAGGGCTTCTTTGGATGTCGAGCAACTCCAGCTGCGACTCGAACAGTTGAAACAGGTCTCGGCGAGCGCGCCCGCCAGTGCTCCCGCATCACTCGTCGACATTCTGCCGGAGGAGAATCCGGCCGATCGGGTGGCCGCGATTGAACGTGATCCAATGGTGCAGGTGCTGCGCAGACGAATCGAATCCGCTTCTCTGAAGCTGGCCCAGCTCGTCTCGGTGATGACGGATGAAGCGAGAGAGGTTGCACGGGCGAGAACCGAACTCGAGGATCTCAAGAAGGAACTTGACAAGGAGCTTGAGCGGGCATCCAGCGACCACGAGCGGAACCGTCTGGAGATGGCCGCCAGAATGAAAGATGTCGCCGTCGCCGCCCTCGAGCGCAGGCTGGCCCAGGCCAAGACGCTTCGTGATCTGCTCGATGAAAGGGTGCAGCAGGCCAACGCGCAACAGCTCGAGGTCGGCCAGAATGATCAGGCGATCCAGCGGGAGAAACTGAACCTTGACGAAGTCCAGAAACGATATCAGGAGGTGACCGAGGAGATTACCAAGCTCGAGACAGAGAAGGATCGTCCGGGGCGAATCTCGGTTATCTCCGAAGCAGAAGTCCGTGAGGAGGGTATCCGAGACAACCGCACGAAGTTCATCCCCGCCGCGGTGGTCGGAGCCCTGTTCCTGGCGTGCGGATTGGCGTTCCTTCGCGACCGCCTCGATCCACGAATCCACACCCCGTACGAGGTCGAGGAAGGGACCGGCCTGAGGCTGCTGGGCGCGGTTCCGTCCGTTCATGAACTGAAGGCCGGCCGCGTCACCGAAGAGGACTTTGCCGAATCCTATCGCCTGGTCCGCGCCAATCTGGCCGGGCTCGGCGAGGATGGGTCACCGCCGAGGTCGCTGCTGGTGACCAGCGCACAGGCCTGCGAGGGCAAGACCAGCCTGGCTGTGAGCCTCGCAGCCAGTTTCGCCGAGAGCGGCTCTCGTGTTCTGCTGATCGACGGCGACATCCAGGCTCCGCAGATCGGCCAGGTACTGAACCTGGCAACTTCCCATACGCTGCGAGAGGTCTTGCTCCGGGAGCAGCCTCTGGCCAAGGCCGTGGTGCGCTCTCGATTGCCGAACTTGGATGTCCTGGTGGCGGGCATTAACGGTCACAGCGCTCGAGGGGTGCTTGACAGCCGGTCGGCGATTCGTCTTCTCCGCGAGGCAGTGAAGGAGTACGATCATGTTGTGGTCGATTCGCCGCCCTCACTGGGGGCCGCTGATGCCCTGGCCTGGGCGCAGGCTGTGGACGGCGTCATCCTCTCGACCTTTGCGAACTTCTCCAACTCCCGGGCGATGAAGATTGCCTGCCAGAGGCTGGGAATGGTCCAGGCTCGGCTGCTGGGCGCGGTAGTCTGCAACACCTCGATCAAGGAGAGCTACTACTCCTACTCGTCGAGCAGCGTGCGCTCCACGACAAGTGGCACCAACGCCGCGGCTTTCAGACCCGGCGAACGTCGCACACCGCCGTTCGTTCAACTGCCCGGGGTCACGGCCGCTGAATCGGCCGGCTCCGAAATCAGCAAGCGCACTTGAATCGTGCGTTGTGCCGATTCGCCGTTCCGATAGTCTCAGGGAAGGTGACTCAGGCACTTGCTGATTGCTGCTGCCAGCACCGGGAGATTGGAACCCTCCTTTAGAACCCCTAGGTGGTCACCGGGCACTTCGTGGTCCTCGACCTTCCCGTTCGTCCATGCCTCCCAGCCCATCTTGGGATCGTCAAACAGAGTGGCTGCCCAAGCCGGCGGGATCGCGGCCCGGAAGACGACCAGGTCGCTGTCGATCCGTCGTGGCCGATAGGCGTAATAGGCCTTCATCATGGCCCGATTGCATCGCCCCAGCGTCGCCTTCTTGAAATGAGCGAGTTCCGAGGGCAACTCCGAGGGATAGAAACCAAGCCGGGGAAGCACCCTCCTCGTGCGGCTCTTGACCCGCTCGACGAGGTACCCCAGCTTGCCTCGCAACGACAGGCTCGCAAAGAGCCGCCAGTGCAGGCCGATCTTCGTCGCCAGGGGCACGGGTCTCGGGTAGCCAGGGGCTGCCGCGTCGAGCATGCCGAGAAACGCGAAGGATTTGCCCCTCTCCTGCATCTGTCGGGCCATCTCGAAGGCCACAAGCCCGCCGAAGGAGTAGCCTAGTACCAGCCAGGGTCCCGCCGGCTGAACGGCCATCACTTCGCGGCAATAGCGCGCGGCAATGACCTCAACCTGCTCGGGGGGCGGTTCGCTGCCGTCCAGCCCTACGGCCATCATGCCGTAGATCGGACGGTCCTCGCCAATCAGCTTGGCAAACTTGGAGAATCCATACGGGTGTCCGCCGATCCCAGGGAGGATGAATAAGGGTTGGCGGCGTCCGGAGGCCTGCAAGGTCACGAGGAGTGGCAAGACGCCGACAGTCTGGGTGGTGATGACCCCCGCCAGCTTCTCGACGGTCGAGGCACGGAATGCGACCGGCAGCGGTAGCCGGACCTTGAACTGGTCCTCCACTCTGGCCACCAACTGGGCGAGTTTGAGCGAATGCCCGCCCAATTGGAAGAAGTCGTCGGTGACGCCGATCGGTTGAACGCTGAGCAACTCCTCCCATAACCCAACGAGCTTGCACTCAACCTCATTGCGCGGTTGGAGAAGCCGCCGGGGACCCGCCGCGACAGTGAACTGCAGGTCGGGAAGAGCCGCGCGATCGACCTTGCCATTGGGCGTGAGCGGGAGACTGGGCAGGATGGCGAATCTCTCCGGAATCATGTGCTCCGGCAGGCGATCATGCAAAAACCGCCGGACTTGGGCAATGTCCAGACTGCAACCGTCTTTCGGCACCAGATACGCAACCAACTGCTTGTCAGTGCATGCGGCGGCTCGGACCACAACGACCGCGTCGGCGATATCGTCCTGCTCCTCAAGCCGAGATTCGATCTCGCCCAGTTCGACGCGGAAGCCGCGGATCTTGACCTGGTGGTCGGTTCTCCCGAGGAAGTGGATGGCCCCGTCGGGCAGGTAGCGGGCCAGGTCACCGGTCCGGTAGAGCCGGGAGCCCGGATCTC
>JAKLEZ010000023.1 GCA_022711465.1 Planctomycetota bacterium
TGGGCCAAAAGCGGGGGCGATCGCCCAAACCTGTGGATAACTCCGCCCAACCGCCTCCGGCTCCGTCCCGTTCACTCCGTCCGCCAACTCGCCGCAAGCAACGCGGCGCGACAACGCAACCGGCTCCTCGGGAAGGCGCCCTGTGCGGGCACCCGGTCGGGTTGCGGAGGCTCGTAGACCGGCGATAATGCCCTCAGGATCGGACCTCGGAGCCGATCCGACACGGCGTCGAGGAGTGCCTGTTTCCATGGATTTCGCGTTGACCGCCACTCGTCAGCGGGCTCGTTCGATTCGGTCGATCACGGCCCTCGCGGTCGTCTCCGCCGTCCTCGTCTTTCCGGCAGCCTCGAAGGGGCAGGCTGCCCGGACGAAGCCGGCCGTCCCCTGGCTTGTCGGAGAGAATCCGGCCGAGGAGTGGACCGACAAGCTCCCGTCCGCCGAGACCACCTTCACGTTCCACCAGGAGCAAGTCTTGGGCACGTCGATGGATCTGGCCGTGGCGACGGCCGACCGCAAGACCGCCCAAGCCTGCGAGAGGGCCGTGCTCGACGAGATCGAACGGCTGGCGGGCATCCTGAGCACTTACGAGCCGGCCAGTGAGATCAGCAGGCTGAGCGGCTCCGGTGGCTACGTCAAGGTTTCCAGGGAGCTCACGGAAGTCCTCGCGGCCGCTCAGGCATGGCAGCAACGCTCCGCCGGCGTGTTCAATATACAGGTGAGCGCCATGGCGATGCTGTGGAGAGAGGCGGAAAGAACCGGCCGGCCCCCGGCCGAGCAGCAGCTGGCCGCCATCGCCAGGCAGATCGAGAAGCCGGCCTTCGAGCTGGACGTGAACGGGTCGCGCGCCAGACGCGTGGCGAGGCAGGCGGTCACCGTGGATGCCTTGGCGAAGGGCTACATCATCGAGAAGGCGGTAGTTGCCGGCCGGAAGGCCTGCCCGAACGCGGCCGGCATCCTCCTGAACATCGGCGGCGATCTGTATGCCTGGGGCAGCGCTTCGCTTTCTTCAGAGACACCCTGGGTGGTCGGCGTGGCCAATCCCCGGCATCGCCAGGACAATGCAGCCCCCCTCGTGCGAGTGCGTTTGAGGAACCAGGGCATTGCGACCAGTGGCCCCTATGCCCGCGGCTATCGCGTCGCAGAACGACACTACTCCCATATCATCGACCCGCGATCTGGTCAGCCGGTAGAAGCGATCATCAGTGCCACCGCCGTGGCCTCGGACGCCATGACCGCGGATGTCCTGGCGACCTGCCTGAACGTGCTCCCGCCGACGGAAGGCCTGAGACTCCTGGCCAGCGTTCAGGGGGCGGAAGGCCTCATCGTGGCAGCCGACGGGAAGGAATATCGCAGTCCAGGCTGGGCGGCACTGGAAGCGTCCGCGGCACCGACCAGCCGGCCAGCAACTCTCCCGGCCGCAGACCCGGTCAGAAAAGAACTGATTATCGACTTGCAGCTCCTTCGCCCCGCGCGTGGCCGATACATGCGGCCTTACGTGGCTATCTGGATCGAGGACTCGGCCGGTGAAGCTGTGGCTACCGTGGCCGTCTGGGGCCACAAGCGGGAGTACCAGAAGACCCTGACCACCTGGTGGAAGATCGCCCGGCAGAACCCTCGGCTGGTGGAGTCCATCTCGCGGGCCACACGGCCGGCCGGCGCGTATAGCCTTATCTGGCTGCTGACCGATGACCAAGGCAAACCCGTCCCGCCGGGGACCTATTCCGTCTGCATCGAGGTCAATCGAGAGCGGGGCGGTCATGTCACCATGCGGGGCAGAATCGACTGCCGAGACCGACGTGCCTCGGCTACAATCAAGGGCAATGCCGAGGTGGCGGACGTTACGCTCACCTACGGGTGGGGCGCCGACGAGAAATGAACCTGCAACGACTGGTCTCGCCGATCCGCTGGTTGCATGTCTACCTGACCATGCTCGGCTTCGGGCTCATGTGCCTGTTCGCCGTGACCGGCGTTCTGTTGAACCACCGGGAGCGGCTGGGGCTGGATGAGACCGAAACCACGACGGCTGCGGGTACACTGCCGGCCGATTTGGCGAAAGACGCGCCTCAGGCGGAAATACTCCAGGAACTGGGCCGGCAGCTCGGACTGACCGGGACGGTGGATACGTTCGAGGTCGACGATGCCCGTATCCGGATCGTATTCGAGCGGCCGGGCACACATTCCGAGGCCATGATCGACCGCAGCAGCGGCATGATCGAGGTCAATGCCGAATCCGCCGGACTCCTCGGAATCTTGGCCGATCTGCACCGTGGCCACGGAACGAACGCCGCCTGGAGCGTGGCCATTGATGTGGCCGCCGTCCTGCTGTTTCTATCGTCGGTGACCGGTATGGCTTTGGGGTTGAGCCTCGCTCGCCGTCGGGGAGTAGCCTTGGTTCTGGCAAGCGCAGGCCTCGTCGCCTGTGCATGCCTGGCTTGGCTGGTTAGTGTTTGACGCTTGCCTTGAGTCTTCGCCTCCAGCAAGATCATACCCCGATACAGACTGAGGTGTCCCTAGCCCAATTGGATGGAGGATTGGCCTGCGGAGCCCGCTCCCACCATCAGAGACGCCAACAAGAACGACTCCGTAGCATCAGCACCGGGCTTCTCGGCATCAGTTCCCCCACGAGGCCTGGTCGCCTCTGGCGGAAGGAGAATACCATGACATCCATCAAGACGTTGCTGCTCGAGCTCGTGGACGAGCATGGCGCGAGCCACATCCGGGAGCTGCATATCCAGGTTCTACGGGACAAGCCGGGGACACCGGAGCACATGAATCAGTCCGCGCAGTTCGGATCAGCCGGTTTGTTGGCTCCGCTGTAACACCGCTGGAAAACACCGAAGTCGGACTGGTCGACGTCGCTGTCGGTATCGAAGTCAGCGCTCAGGCAATCAGGCGTGCCGTTGTGCGGGATTTCGGGGCCAGTCATGCAGGACGCGAATACGGCGAGATCGTCGGCGTCCACGTCGCCGTCCAGATTGAAATCGCCGGGCGCCGGTGGAGGCATCGAAGAGACCGTGAACCAGCGATGGGTCACCGCGTGTGCCTGATCGGTGACTCCGATGCGGAACAGGTACTCTCCCTCCTGCGGGCATTGGCCGTGGATCTTGCCGCTGGCGGCGTCGAGGGTCAGTTCAGGCGGGAGAGCATCCTCCACGACGGCCCAGGTGTACGGCGGCGTTCCACCCACGGCCCAGAGTGACGTGGAATAGGGTCGGCCCCGCCTGGCATCGGGCAGGTTCGGAAAGGGCCCAATCAACGGTGTGGTGGGTACGGAGAGTGTCCCGTCGACGGCAGAGACCGGCGATCCATCGGCCTGAGTGTCCGACAGGGCAAAGCTCAAGACTCCGGAAGCGTTCGGCAGCAAGCGGAGCTTGATCTGGGCGATGCTGCCTGCGCCGGCGACGGGGACCGTACCGAACAGATGGATCTGAATTGTGCCCGGCGTTGAGGTGTCGGCAGTCAGAGACCATGCGGCGGAGTCGGTGAGGTCTCTCTTGCTCACGCCTTCTACAGTCGCCGTGGACGAGTCGTAGCTCAGCGTAGCCTTTATGTCGCTAACGCCAGGCGACGGGCAGGCGACCAGCTCCAAAGGAATACTCGTTTGCGGCGCGTCGACGGCGTTGATCCCCACGCTCACGCAGACTTCGCCGCCGGCGGCCAGATTCGCCTGCAACATGGCCAGACCGGCCTCGACCCGCGCCGACGAGACCGGGAACCCCGCCGCTTCGAACAGCGGCCCCAGATTGCCGCCGCAAAGCCACGAGTACACCACGGTGAACTGCTCGATCTCGGAGTACCCAGCTCCACCGAGGGCGGCGCGAATCCCCCGAAAAGCGTTGCTCCATTCGAGGATCATCCGGCGGTGCGGCGTCCAGCCGTAGTGGGTGCAGATGTAATGGGTGATGAACTGCATCGTTTCGATGTAGTCGCCGTCCGTGGTTAGCGGCGCTCCGTGCCGGTGACGCAGGAAAAGGTCGTGCGCCCCGAGCTGGTACTTCAGGTACTCGTCACCCCCGAACAGTCGTGCCCGGGCCTGTACGCCGAGTAATGTGGCATAGGCCTCGGCGTATGTCCCGACCGCGAAGAAGCGGCACGGGGGCTTGTGGATCCGGCCGTGGCCCGCCTCGTGGTCTATGTAGCCGCTTCCCTGTGGCCATCCGGTCGGTGTGTCAATCTCGATCCCGTTCTCCAACTTGAAGCCGTGGAGAACTTCGTCTTCGAAGCCGGCGTGGGCAATGTTGCTGATGACGCCCATCTTGGTGTCGACAGGCACGCCCATCAGGCCCTGCATGGCGTCGGCCAGTTCCTGGTAGGTCTCGACTTTCGCGCGGCGGTAGTCTCGATCCATGCGCGGGGCCTGGGAAAGAAGCGACGCGGTTTCGTCGATGGCCATTCGGCGTTCCTCTTGGCCGTAGAGGTCGCCGGAGATGGCTCCGGCGCCCCAAGGGCCGAAGTCCCAGGAGATGTCATAGGTGGGCTTCTCCGTGCGGTTGAACTCCTCCAGGCGCTTGGCGGCCAAGCACCCGTAGACCTCAAATGGCGAAGGGTCGCCGGAGCCGTGGTGAACGGAGATCACCGGTTTCACCTCGTCGCCGCCGAATTCGTAGACGGCCATCAAGATGTTGCCGTACGCGTCGCGGAGTTGAGGCATGATTTGGCAGGTAGGTGAGAACCCCGCTGCGGCCCTCGGCGTCGTGCGAACCGGCGCGGTCGCCAGCGACCCACCCATCGAGAGCGAAAGGACCTGGCCGGCCGTCGGCCGAATCACGATCGGGTGTAGTCCGAGTCTCCAACGCGCGGAGAACTCATCAAGAGCATCCACCGCACGGATCAGGTGAAACTGATTTGGGGACACGCGCATCCGTGTGATGTGGGCCGGTACATCCATGATGAACGGCGACCACGCCCACGAAAGGTCATACGTATAGAGCTGTACATGATAGTCCGTGGGGTCGCCGGACGCATTCTGCGCGCTGACCTCAAGCAGAGCCGAGTTGGTCGCGCTCACTTCGATTGCGAAGGGGGAGGAGAGGGGCATCGCCGCTTGGATGAAGGCGAGCAGATCCCCCGACGAGCGTGGTGACGCAACGAACGCCACGGCAATGAGTCCTGGGTTCGTGTGGAGGGTCAGACTGTCGTTACCCGTCACCCCGGCTTGGCGAGCATCGAGGAACTTCCCATAGGGTTCGACGACGAAGCCGAGGTAGTTCTCGCGAGCCTTGAAGTCAAAGACGGAGGAGACGAGGTTCACCTGGACGACGGTGCTTGGCTGGAGCGTCAATGATCGCGATGAGGAGTTGAATGCCTCATTCGGGCGAACGAGCAAGTACCCCTTCCCGGGATGGCTCCATAGGCCGTCGAATGTCGGCGTGGCGTAGAAGCTCCACTTTCCGGGCATGACCTGGAGCACGGCCCGGGCGTTGGCGTCGGTGGTGGCCTCCTGGCGAAAGCCGTACTCGTGGTTGACGGCGCGCACGCACATTGGCGTCAAGGGCGAGCCGTTCTCATCGAGCAGGGTGAGTGTGGCCGTGAGCGGCTGGAACTCGGAAGGCGACGGCTGCGAATACGCCCTCTGTGGCAACAGGGCGCAGACCAAACCGCAGGCTGTTGCCGCGGCAACGGCCCATCTTGCGTTCTTGACTTTCATGACGCCCCTCCCGCGGACCCGCAGTGTGTTTGCGTTCCCGTTCTTCCATTGTACTCGATGGGGGCAACGCAGGGCCAGCAAAAACGCCGAGGCGGGCCCGGCGCGAGCCGTGCTTCCTGCAGGCTTGACGCCGGCATTGCATGCCGCAACACCGAAGAGGTGAGTGATGAGGTAGTCAGCAGGCTCCCCTTTCGCGGTCTCCGACAGCTCAACCATCCGTCGATCGCGCGGATCTACGACGCCGGGCAGACCGGTGACGGGCAGCGTTACTTCACTATGGAGTTGATCGATGGCGAGCCGCTGACGGAGTACTGCGAAGGCGAGGATCTCTCCTTGCGGGAGAGACTTGAGCTGTTCCTGCTGATCTGCCGCGCCGTTCATTACGCGCATCAGCGCGGCGTGATTCATCGTGACCTCAAGCCGCGCAACATCCTGGTCGATCCGGCGGGGGTTCCCCATGTGCTCGACTTTGGCCTGGCGCGGTTCATCGACCCGGCCATGGACGTGACCCATTCACTCTTCGGCGGTCCGGGGCTGATGGGCACCCTGGCGTACATGAGTCCCGAACATGCCGCCCCGAACACGGCGGGGATTGACATTCGTTCAGACGTGTACTCCCTCGGCGTCATTCTGTACGAGATGCTCACCGGTCGGTGCCCTTATGTGTCCACCGGGCATGTGGCCGAGGTGCTCCGCAGTATTGCCGAAGCCTATCAGACGATGCGATGGCACGCCAGAGGCAAGGCGTCAGTTGTTGCACACACGTTAGCGTGTTCGGTGCGGTTCATGTGCTTTCTCCAAACAGCATTCCCCAGATGACCTCGTAGCCCTTTCCGATTGACTTTGCTCGGCTCCCGGGACTGCAAGTCACGGTTCTTTCCTCTCCTTGATTGTCACCAGCAGGGAGAGCAAATGGATCCTCGTACCCCGTGTGCGCAAAGAAGACCCGGCCCTATTGGGCCGGGACAGTGACAACCGGCAGATCTGGTCCCTTCTCTGTCTGCTGCAAGGAAAAGAGGTAGTCCAGCAGCGCAAAAGTCCGCTTGGATGACGCGTCCGATTCGTCGATGTAGAACCAATGCCCCTTGTAGAAGACCGGCCGTCGATTCATCAGCAGTGCGCTTGCACTACTTGAGCTGAGTTGCTGGTTCTCATAAGTGCTTGATGATGAAAGACTTGCGGGCGTAATTCAGTGGTAGAATGCCAGCTTCCCAATCTGATCAAACGCTACTTAAGACCCGGCGCCGCTCTACGTAAGTCTCTTCAGAACAAGACGTTACATATTCACCATCCCACATGCGGCGGGTCGAGTGATCGCCCTAAGTAGATCCAGATCGACCCGTTAAGTAGAGCAAGCCTGCTTTCCTAACATTTCACGAACATCCAACAATCCGCGTTAGACCCTGCACCACTTATTAGTACAGCAGATTCAAGGTGGCTCGGCGATCCGAGCAGCCCGCCGCGGCCGACTATGCCGACCACTTTACACAGCGATTCGCGGCCGCTTGAGAACCGGCTTTGGACTTTTGGGGCAAAAAGTGCTACACTTTTCAGGATGGCGAAGAAGAGACCATCCAAGCCGGGTTATGGGGACCTGTTCAAGGCCGCCAAGTCGGTGTCGAACCTCCTCGTACTCTTCATCCCGAGCCAGGATCGAGACGAGAAGCCGATTGACCAGGATTACTGGAAAGATGAAGCCCTGACGGCGCTGGGCAAGCTCTTCGGCGGTGCGACCGCCTACCCGGAAGGCAAAGGGGTCTGGCGCGACGACGATCAGGACGGTAAGCTCCTCTTCGACGAGCCCGTCGTCATCCAATGCTATACCTCTGAGGAGGCGATCCGACGCCAGGCGGGTGCCCTTCGCGAGTTTCTGGTTCGGATGGGGACTGAATGCCGTCAAGGGGCCGTCGGCTTTGTGATCGACCGGGATTACCTGGAGATACGCTTCCCCCTCGTCGGGAAGAGAGGGTGAGACTATGGCACGCAACATCAAACGAATCGCCCAGGACATGGGCGCAGAGATTGTCGGTCAAGTTCCGGATACCGGCGGGGGCGCCTTCGGAGCCGCGCGCTTGCCTCACGTCATCCACGCTCTCCGAGAGCGGCTCCAACCGAGCCGCGGGCGGAGGCCGGGGCGGCCCACGTCCAAGGATTGGTCCCTACGCTCGAAGGTCCCGATGAGTGCGGCCACCCGCACCAAGCTCCGGCGGTTGGCCCGGCAGATGAGCACGGACAAGCGCAAAGTGAGCCCAATGCAGGTGGCAGCCCAACTGCTCGAAGAGGCGGTGGCCGTCTGCCCCGCCGATTGATCGTGTGCGTGGCATTCTGGTACGGCCACGCAAAACGGGACGCGGGACGCGGTATGCCGCAACAAAGGCGCAAAACCCGCAATAATCGCGTAGAACGCGCAGTTGATCCCCGCCGGTTGAGCAGCAGCGAAAGTTTCAGTGTCCAGGGAGCATCCTCGTGGTGAAGCGCAAGTCAACGCGCGATGAACAGCGGGAGCATCGCATCGAGATGGAGATCGTAGTCGACGCCTACGGCGAGGATGAGCGGGCGATGGGGTGGTACTACTACCTCGAAGACAAGCTCCGGTTTCCCTTCACCGCAACCTGCACCGCCAAGCGTGCGATCTCTCCGTTACGAGTCGGAGATGAGGTGGAAGTGATCGGCATGCCGGGCGAGGACGAGTCTTCGCACGAGATGTTTGTCAGTATCCGGTGGGACCGGAAGGAGGGCTTGGCCGTCCCGCTGTCCCAACTGAAGCCTGCCGGCGATACGGACGAGCAAACCCGAGAGGCCATCGGCGACTGGCACTACTGGGTCCGCGTGGGCTACGAGTTCTGAACCTGACCGCCAAGACTGGTCACAGGGCGGGCTTCGGTCGCCGGAGCTGGAGTTCTGCTGGTCTTCGTCGACAGGCTTCGACCTGTCGAAGCCCACCTGCACGCTCGCCCCAGGAACCCACGAGCACATTCTTGTCCAGGCTGCTACACGTTGTGAAATGACCGCCGCGAAGCATGCGCACCTACACTTGATGTTCGAGCCGGCCGAGGATAAAAGGCAGCGTGCCGCCAAGATGCGGACACACCAGCTTCAGCGTCGGGTACACTTCGAATTAAT
Source organism: Planctomycetota bacterium (assembly GCA_022711465.1). GTDB lineage: Bacteria > Planctomycetota > Phycisphaerae > UBA1845 > PWPN01 > JAGNEZ01. Next base: position 8,771 of record JAKLEZ010000023.1, read on the forward strand.
TCTCGCCTTGCTGATCTGGCAAATTCCTGCTCGTATCCGGCGCCCACCAGATGACGATCATGCCCAGGGCGTAGATCAGCCCCGTGGCAGCCCCAACCTTCGAGAAATCGCCGCTGAAGCCAGCCACCAGCGTTCCGGCCATGAAGACACCAAACGCGGTGGCGAAGCGCCCGACGTTGTACGTGATGCCACTGCCGGTGGCGCGGACGGACGTTGGGAACAGCTCGGGCAGGTAGAGCGGCAGCCAGCCGAAAAACAGCGTCGCGATGAGCCCCTGCACAAAGACCGTCGGCAGGAATGCCGCCTGAAGTGGCCTGGTGAGTGTGAAGAGGCCGCAGGTCAGCGCCGTCGAGCCGAGGCTGATCAGGAAGTATGACGCCCGCCGGCCCAGCAGAGACGCAAGCTGCGCTCCGAAGAAGCTTCCAAGTGCGGCCCCCAGCGCCCAGTAACCCTGGGTGACCGCTTTGTAGTCCGGCTGGGCCGCGCCGCCGACCGCGTCGGCCCAGGGGATCATCCACTTGCTGGCGGCCCAGGCTCCGATCATGGGGATCGAGCCGAGCAGGATGCCGATCACCGTGATTCGAAGCAGCGGCGGCGTGACGAGCTGTCGGAGCGGAGTTCGCGTCGTTTTCTTCACGCCGCGCGATGCCAGCCACTGTGGCGACTCCGGCACGAACCACAGTGCCGCCACGCCCAGCAGGCCCGGCACTGCACTGATGCCGAACAACCATCGCCAGGAGTCCGGGGTGATGTGCCAGAGCCGGCCGAGCTGCGAGAGTATCAGGATGCCGACGTTGATGCCCGCGCCGACGATGCCGGCCACCACCGGGCGGGACATCCTCGGCCACGACTCGTAGACCAGCGCCACGCCGTTGGGCCACATGCCCCCGATGCCCAGGCCTACGAGAAATCGCAGCACCAGCATCTGCTCCAGGCTCGTCACGAAGAAACCCGCGCCGGCGAAAATCGAGTAGAACAGGATGCTCACGCCCATCGTCCGCGTGCGGCCGATGCGGTCGCCGAGCTGTCCGAACCAGATGCCTCCGCACGCCGCGCCCAGCATCATGCTCGCGGTCAGCCGGGCGAACCATTCTCCGCCCAGAACATCGGTATATCTGTCTCCCAGCAGCCCCTTGGTGACGGACACAGACGCGATCGGCATCAATCCCAGCTCAAAGCCGTCGAACAAGAGGCCGCCGAAAGCAGCCAAGAGCACGACGATGCGGGCAGGCCGGGCAAGCGGCTGGAAAGATGGCGCGGTGCTGCCGAGGGACTCTGTCACCTGATTCGCTCCAGCAAGGTGCAGAACAACTTGAACTCACTGGCAGGATCGAGCGTGTTGCTCTCGGGCGACTCGTGGACCAGCACGCCGTATCGCAACCGCAGGCTTTCACCGGGCTTCACGACAACTTTGCTTTCTTCGCCGGCCTTGAAGCATTTGCGCCCGAACGGATTGGCGGCGACGAAGCCGTAATCGCGGGCATGATAGCGGCTTGGCTGGAAGTTGGCCGGATCGCACATGACCGTCAGGCCCACGCGATGTCCATCGATCACACCGCTGTAATCGCACCAGTCGGCCGGCTGTCCCCAGATCTGCGCCTCGTTGCGACGGCCTTTGGCGTCGAGCATTATCCCGCCGGATTTGACCGTGATGAGTGTCGCCACGCGAAGCCCCAGACCCATCTCCTCCTGATCGCCGAACCAGAACTCCTTGTCCGACGTGAACGTCGAGTCCCACAGCAGCAGGTAGCCGCACGGCCGGACCACGACCCCATACCGCACCGTCTCGCGGCAGAGCGTGCCGCCATTGTCGCCGGCGGTCAGGTAGCGATTCCGTACGGCGAACGAGCCCCGGCCGCGACCGCCCGCCGGCTTCTGTTCGAATCCATCGTGAACCACGCGGGCCTTGTTGCGCCAGAAGTCTGAGCCGCCCAGATCGCCGAAGGCCATCCAGATGCCGGGGTGCAGCTCATCATGGTCGGTCGCATCCACGTCTGCGACCGGCGGGTGGTTGCGGGTGACCTGGATGCCGCCGATGGTTCGCACGTGGGCAAAGTACGGCCGCGGGATCTGCGGATCGGCGTAGCGATAGGTCGCGACCGGCTTGCCGTCGGCCAGAATGTCGATCCGGCCGGACTGCTCCTGGAAGCTCACGACGGGCGGACTCGAAGCCCCACAGTTGGCAACCGAACCGACCAGAAGAACGGGCACGATCAGGTGTTTCAGAATGTCCTTCATCCGGATGTCTTCCCTGCTGCTGGTTACGCTTCGTGTTCATGGCCAGCAGTCATGATGTCGGCACGGCCCAGTGCCCGCCGGCGCGATACTTCCGCGAAAGCATTGCGTTCGCGTCGTCGTCGCCGATGCATCGCTCGGTGGCCGGGTCGAAGCGCAGCCTACGGCCCAGGCGGGCGCCGATATTGGCAAGGTGTATGAGAACGCCCGTCTGGTGTGCATCCTGCACGTCCGAGTTCGGCCGGGCGCCCGAACGGATGCAGTCCATCCAGTTCTGCTGGTGCACATCGCACGAGTTACCCTGGCCCCAGTTGATCTTGACGTCGAGCGGCTTGTTGCCCGGCCCCACGACCTTGAACCCGCCGTGCTTGCTGAAGAACAGGGTCCCCTTCGTGCCATAGAACTCCGCGCCGTTCTCCGCATCGTACGGCTGGGCCGGCGACCAGAGGCGCTGCTCGAAAACCAGCATCCGCCTGCCGCCCACCTTGCCGTCGCCCGGGTATTCGAAGACCACCTGCATGGTGTCGGGGAACTGCTGGTCATCTTCGAAAAAGAGCTTGTCGCCCACAGAAGTCACACGGCTGGGGTGCGTGTCGACCTCCAGAGCCCACCGGGCGTAGTCCACCTCGTGCGTGCCGTCGTTGCCCATGTCGCCGGTTCCGAAGTTGTACCACCAGTGCCAGCTATAGTGGTGGCAGTTCTTCCGGAAAGGAACCACCTCCGCGGGGCCGACCCACAAGTCGTAATCGAAGCCCGCCGGCGGCGTTGTGGGCAATTCGTGGCCGATGTTCTGGCGCCGCTGCACGTTCCACGCTTTCGCTGCCAATACATCGCCGATGATGCCCTCCCGCAGCATCTGCATGGCCTCGATCGCGCCGCGGTTTGAGTGTGACTGCGTGCCGTGCTGGAACACTCGCTTGTATCGCTTCACCGCCTCAACGAGCAACTGGCCCTCGCGCACATTATGGGAACAAGGCTTTTCGACGTAGACGTGTTTGCCGGCCTCCATCGCCAGTAGCGCCGTCGGCGTGTGCCAGTGGTCGGGCGTCGCGATGATCACCCCGTCCACCGCACGGTCGTCCAGGATCGCGCGCAGGTCTTTGATCGCCTTGGGGCCGCCGGTCGCCTTGGCCGTTTCCTGTACGCGGCTGTCGTCCGGGTCGCAGACATAGGCCAGCGTCACCCCGGGCATACGGGCGACGCTTCTGGCGTGGCGGCCGCCCTGGTTGCCGCAACCGATGACGCCGATGACGAGCCGATCGTTGGCCCCCGCGGCCCGGGCGACCGACGACGCCTTGGACAGTGCTGTTCCCGCCATGCCTGTTGCCGCGATCTTCAGAAACGTTCGACGGTTAGGTGTGATCATGGCCGTTCACTTGCTCCGATGAGTATGAGAAGCCGTTTTTGACGTGGATGCCGCCGGCAGTGGCTGCTCTGCACTTACCCTGTGAAAGGCGCGGATGATGGCGCTGTTGTCTGCATCGCCGTAGCCCGCGCGCTCCGCCGCTTCAAGTAATTGCCGATGGGCATCCGTCAGCGGTAATGGTTGACCGGCGGACGCGGCCGCGTCGAGGATCAGCCGGATGTCCTTCAGGTGCTGCGACAGCCGCGCCTGGACGGTGAAGTCGCCGTCCAGCATCTTACGGCCCTTGGTATCCATGATCCGCGAGTAGGCCATGGTGCCCATGAGCACTTCCAGGGCACGCTCCGCATCGACTCCGATCGCCTTCGCGAAGACCAGCCCCTCGGCCAAAGCCGCCCGGTTCAGGCCGAGGACCAGGTTGGAGATTAGCTTCATCTTGGCCCCGCTGCCCCAGGGACCGGCGTAAAACGCCCTCTGCACCAAGCACTCGAACAGATCTCTGCAGGCGTCGTATGTCGCACGCGGACCACCCACGATGGCCGTGGTCTCTCCGCGCCGCGCCTGCTCGCTGGAGCCGGAGATCGGTGCATCGAGGTACCGGACGCCTCGCTGTCCAAGCCGCGCCCCCAGACGGGCAGTCTGCTCGGGCTCGCCGGTCGTCGTGTCAATAAGAACCTGGCCGGGTCGGAGACTGCCGTTCATTTCGCCGAGGACCTCCTCGACGGTGTCAGTGGTGTACAGGCTGATGATCACCCGGTCGCATACAGCCGGCGGCTGGTCCGCCCAGCGAGCGCCGCGGGCGATCAGAGGATCGGCCTTCCTCCGCGTGCGATTCCAGACATGCACGGCGTAGCCGGCATCCAACAGACGCTCCGTCATGGCCGTGCCCATGAGGCCCAAACCGATCATCGCCACAGGTTCACATTGCATTCGTCACCATCATCCGGCCACCGCGGCCCCTCCGGGCATTTTTACCGGGCGGGCGGCAGGGTGTCTCTCGCATGCGTGTCATCCCGAGCCACGGCTCCCTTTTACCTTGAGGAACAGGGAAGTCAACGCTACTGGCGCGACGGGCCTCTCGCAGGCGATCGAGACGGCGGCCCTGCTCATGGCAACCGAATCGGCGCGGCCGGCCCGACCGCCAACACGTCGAAAGAAAGGCGTTGATCCCGAACCAGTGGCCGTGATCCTCGAAGGCAAGCGGCCGACGCAAGAAAACAGCCTCCGGCTTCGCTCCCAGCGCCGTCAAGTGCCCGCGCCATCTCCTCTGCCCGGGAACCGTGCAGATGATGGCGACGCAAGCCGCGACCGCCCTCAGCCTCTCGCACGCTTCATGGATACACGATCGTCGGCAGGCACGCCGGATCGGCGACGAGGCTCGGTCCGCTGAAACACCGCTGGATAGCACCGAAGTCGTCCTGATCGACGTCGCCGTCCTTGTCGAAATCGGCTTCAGCGCATTGACCTGCGTAGGGAATACGGGGCCCCGAGTCACAGGTTTCGAAGGTCTGCAGGTCATCGATATCGATGCTGCCGTCGCCGTCGAAGTCGCCGTGGGTGTACTCGATTGCACGATAGTCGTAGAGCTTCTTCACCTCGCTCGCCGCAAGCGTGCGGCTGAGAATACGGAGATCGTCGATTGAGGCGGGCGTGTAGTCCGCTCCTTTGTGACCAAGCTCGGCGCCGGCCAGAGCAACCACCGTCCAGAGCGACACGCCGCCATGGGTGGAGTCCGGGGCGCCGTCGAGGTAGAACTTCCAGATCGGATTCGGGCTTCCGCTGCGCGTGACGGCAATGTGATGCCAAGTCTCATCGGCGCATGTTCCTGTAGAGGTGATTTCGACCGGTATTCCCCCCGAGTTGTCGAGTCCGAAGGTTCCGTTGCCGTTGAGGCGCAGCTCCAAATTGTTCCCGGCCACATTGCTTATGATCACAATGCGCTTGGCGCCAACCGCAGTCCATTTGACCCAGAGAGCCATGGTCATGTCGCCACTGAGGGACGTAGAGAACGAGTCTACCGAGCCGTAATCGTCTGTCCCGTCGAACGAGAGCGCGTTGCCAATCTTGCCTGACGTCCAGGTCGGGCCATTGACGAGCATCACGGTATTCCCGTTTCCGGTTGCATCGCTCGCTGAATCTCCCGATGACTCATCCAGCCGCCACCAGCTGACCAGACCGGTTGTGATATCGGCAACGGTGAACGAAGCGCTCTTGACGGCACTCGCCGTCAGCCCCGTCTTCCAGGCCCTGGCCTTGAGCGTCCCGGGCACCGGGACGGATACCGTGCCGCCGGAGGCCACTGACGGGCTCGATTCCGCCGGGTCGGTGCCGTCAATCGTGTAACGGATCGTGGCGTCTGCAGTCGAGCAGGTCACGGTCACGTCCACGGGGCTTCCGTCATACCCTCCGCCGTCGGGGTTGAACTCCGGCGTCGCGACCGCCACCTGCGACGTATAGGTGGCGCTCTTGATGCCACTCGCCGGCAAGCCGGTTTTCCATGCCTTGGCCTTAAGAGTGCCAGGCACCGGCACCTGCACCGTGCCGCCCGAGACCACCGTCGGGCTCGACTCCGTTGGGTCGGTATCGTCGATCGTGTAGTGGATGGTGGCGCCCGGCGTAGAGCAGGTCACCACCACGTTGACGCCGCTGGACCCATACACCCCGCCGTCGGGTTTGAATTCCGGCGTGGCGACCGGAGCAGAGGTGTAGAGTTCATTCACGTCGCTCGCCGACAGCGCACGGCGGTAAAGGCGTACATCGTCGAGCTGGCCAAAGTAGAAGCTGCCGTTCAGACCGCTGTTGCGGCAACCCAGCTTCGCTGAGGTGTAGTCGGGTGCCGTACCGCCCGACGAACCGACAAGGGCGCCATCCACATAGAGTGAGTAGTCCGTGCCCGAGCGGGTGACTACGGCATGGTGCCAGTTGTTGTCGTTCATTCCGGTGCCGGAACTCACTTCCGACGACGGGCCGCCCTCATTGTCAATGCGGATGGTGCCATTGCTCGGATTCGCCACCAGCTGCAGGCCGGCACTGGTGGGGCCCCGCTGCAAGGTGATCGCCCTCTGGTTGCTGGGTCCCGGAGGAAACCGCAGCCAGGCCACAAGTGTCAGATCCCCCGATACGGCCGCACTGCCGGCGTCAACCCAGTCGTCGGAACCGTCGAAACTCAGCGCATAAGGGCCGACCCTCGCGCTGCCGGTCCAGGTCGGGCCGTTCACCAGCGTGCCGTGATTGCCAGCCCAGCTGGAATCGGCTGCCGTCGTTCCGGAACCGTCGTCCAGCCTCCACCAGCCGACCAGACCGGCCGTGATGCTGAGGGGCTCATAAAAGGCGCTCTTCACCGCGCTCGCCGCCAGACCGGTTCTCCAGGCCCTGGCCTTAAGCAGGCTGGGCAGCGGTACCGTCACCGTGGACCCCGAGGCTACCGCCGGGCTTGACTCGGTCGGGTCAGTGCCGTCCAGCGTGTAGTGGATCACGGCCCCCGCCGTGTCGCAGGTCACCGTCACGTTTACGTTGCTCACCCCTTCATACCAGCCTCCGTCGGGGCTGAACGCCGGCGTGGCAACCGAAAGCAGTGTGTAGGAGGCGCTCTTGAGCGCACTGAGGGTCAAGCCGGTTTTCCAGGCCTTGGCTTTGAGCGTGCCCGGTAGCGGCACGGTCACCGTGGACCCCGAGGTCACCATCGGGCTGGATTCCGTCGGGTCGGTGCCGTCCAGCGTGTAGTGGATGGTCGCATCCGCCGTCACGCAGCTCACGGCCACGGTCACGCTGCTGCCTTCATGCTGTCCGCCGTGGGGGCTGAATTCCGGCGTGGCGACCAGCACGAGGTTGCGAAGTTCGTTCACGTCGTCGGCGGAAAGCGCGCGATTGTAGAGGCGGAGGTCGTCCATGGTGACCTTTGCGTAATCCGAGTCCTTGTGCCCCAGGATGGGCCGCCCCACCGCCACAACCGACCAGCCCTCGACACCGCCGAAGACCGAATCAACGCTACCGTCCAGGTAAAACGTCCAGGTGGGATTCGGGCTTCCGCTGCGTGTCACAGCGATGTGATGCCAGAGATTATCGGCGCACGACCCTGCCGACCACGACTCGGTCGGGATTCCTCCTGCATCCTCAAGCCCGAACTTCCCGTCCGATCCCCTGAGACGGAGCTCCACATTTCTCCCCCCCTCCTCGGCGATCAGGATCACGATGCGCCCCTCATTCGTCCCGTCAAACTGGACCCAGAGGGCGATGGTCATGTCGCCGCCAAGGGATGCGGACAGAGGTGTGTCCATCGAGCCTGCATCGTCCATCCCGTCGAATGAAAGCCCGTTGTTGATCTTACCCGGCGTCCAGGTCGGGCCATTGGCGAGCGTGATCGTATTCCCGTTGCCGGTTCCATCGCCCGCGACGAGGCCGGACGATTCGTCCAGTGTCCACCAGCCGACCAGTTGACTCGCGATGTCACCTCTCGCGTCCTGCCCTACGACAAGCAGGAGCGCGGCCGCGCCCGCCGCAACCAGCACTGTTCGCCGCAGCTCCGATTTTAGGATTGTCATAGCTGAGTTCGTTCCCGACATGGACAGTGTCCTCCTCCACGGTTATGAACTGGCATCGTGACGCCAAACGGTTTCAGAGACGCCCCGTTTTGGCGGTATCGGCTGTACGCAACCTTCAATCTAGGTTTCGGGGAGCATCGTGCAAGGCGGATTTGTTGCACGATCGTCTAGTTTTGTTGCACTTTTGCCAAAAGGGGCTCGGATTATCGCAGATTCTCGATTATCATGCGCACATGCGTCACGTCGCGATCATGGTCGAGACCTCGCGAGCCTACGGCCGCGGCCTGCTGCGCGGCATCGCCCGCTACAACCGGCAACGCGGCCGGTGGCATACCTACTTCGAGCCTCACGGGCTGGATGATCCGCCACCGACCTGGCTGAAGGGCTGGAACGGCGACGGCGTGATCGCGCGCATCGACAATCGCCGCATGGCCCGCGCGCTGCTCGCGCTGGGCAGGCCCGTCGTAAACCTCAGGGGGACCGTGCCGGGCCTGCCTTTCCCCTTCCTCGGCGCCAACAATGAGACCGTGGCTCGCCTCGGGGCGGAGCACTTTCTCGAAAAGGGCTTCATGCACTTCGGTTTCTGCGGTTTCGCACGCGGGTACCATCCGGGATTGGATCGTCGGGGCGAATGCTTCCGGAGACTGATCGAGGCCGCCGGCTATCGGTGCAGCCTCTATCAACAACCCCGCGGACCCAAGGGTCAACGAAAGCCGGAGAATGAGCAGAGGCGGCTGGCCCGCTGGATCAAGAACCTCCCCAAGCCCGTGGGGATCATGGCGGCCAACGACGACCGGGGCCTGGATATCCTCAACGCGTGCCGGCGCATCGGGGTGAAGGTCCCGTACCAGGTGGCCGTCCTCGGCGTGGACAACGACGAGTACATCTGCGGCCTGTCGATCCCGATGCTCAGCAGTATCGACATCAACAGCGAGGAGACCGGCTACCAGGCCGCCGCCCTCCTCGACCGGATGATGTCCGGCCGAAAGCCGCCGCTTCGTTTGCCCGAGATCCAGCCCCGGGCGGTGGTCGCCCGGCAGTCCACGGATATCCTGGCCACCGACGACAGACGAGTCATACAGGCCCTGGATTTCATCCGGCAGCACGCGCGGGGGCCGATCAGCTCCCGGGATGTGGCCAGATCTGTCGGCGTCTCGCGCGCGACGCTCGGGCCCCGGTTCAAGTCGGTCACCCGCCGCACGGTCAACCAGGAGATTCGCCGGGTTAGGCTCGATCTTGCCAAGGACCTGCTTGCGCAGACGGACCTGCCGATCAAGGAGATTGCCGTGGAGGCCGGCTTCCGGGCCATCCAGTACATGACACGCGTATTTCACGCGGCAACAGGGCAAACCCCCGCCTCGTTCCGTCGCTTGCGGACGGACCGGCGCAGCGTGGAACTCTCGCCGGAGCCGCCTGCCAACCCGCGACGTCGATCTTCCTGCTGAAGTTGACCTACGCTTACACCGAGACATGGCTCGCCACGCGGAGAGCAGCAGCTTTTCGAGCTGCGTGTCGTCGCCGAAGGCCCTTTCAAATGGCCGGAAACGCGGTATAATTTACGAACAATTCACCGGAAAAGTCGAAACGCCTGTAACCCGCCGATATTGGTGTTTGTAATACTAACATGAAAAGCACGACCCCAGCCCATCCGTACCGCCAAACGGCCCGAGCGGAATCCGCCGCGGCGACGGGAAGGCGGATTGTCGAGGCCTTTCTGGAACGATTGGGCGAACAGTGGTACGACGAGATTACGCTCGATTGGGTCGCCGATGAGGCTGGCGTCACCGTACAGACCGTCGTGCGGCGATTCGGGGGCAAAGCGGGGCTGCTCGGCGAAGCGATTCGCGAGATGGTGCGCCGTGCCAAGAAACGCCGCGCCGCTCCCCCAGGCGATCTGGAGCGGCTCGTCCGGAATTGGGTCGACGACTACGAGCGGACCGGCGACACGATCATCCGCCTGCTTGCGGTGGAGGGACGACACGCGGGGCTCCACGAACACCTGACGCATGCACGCCGCCGACATCGCGCTGGGATCGCGAGGGCGTTCGCCGACGACCTGGGGCTGCTCGAAGCCAGTTCGCGACAGTCGGCACTCGACGCGTTGGTCATCGCTACGGACGTGTGCACGTGGAAGCTACTACGCCGCGACATGGGCCGAGCCGTGGCCGGGACACGGGCCGCGATCACCGGCATGATCCGCTCGACGCTCGCCGCGCATCAATCCGCCCAGAAAATCAACGATTCGAGAAAGAGAGGGCTTGGGCAGTGATTGGTAGTGGGAGATGGCCCGAGTATTCGTGCAGTCCCTGCCCAAGCAAGAGGAGCATAAGGATGGATGTTCTGGCATCGAGAGGTCGCCCCAATCACCTAACCAGGAAGAGCGTGATGATACAGAGGATCGCGCTGGTCCTGTTTCACTTGGCGATACCCTTGGGCTTCGCGCGCGCGGCCCAAGAGGCTCAGACCAAGAAACCGACTGACGTTGAGGTCACCTGTAAACCGAAGGAAAAGGTCGATGTCGGCGGTCAGACGGGCGAGCCGGATCGGGTCGAAATCGCCTCCGGCGTCATCGAGGGCCTCGGGTGGAAGGATGGCGTCCGTGTCTTTCGGGGCATCCCGTTCGCCGAGCCCCCGGTGGGCGAACTCCGGTGGAGGGCGCCACAGCCGGTCAAGCCGTGGCGGGGCGTGCGAAAGGCGGACAAGTTCGGCCCCCCACCCATGCAGTTGTCGTTGGGCAAGTCGGTGAATGGCTTGAGTCCGAGCGAGGACAGCCTGTACCTAAATGTCTGGACGGCCGCCAAGGACGCGACCGAGCGGCGGCCGGTGATGGTCTACATCTACGGGGGTGCCTTCAACGGTGGTGGGACGGGCGACTCCGTGACCGATGGGGCGAACTTCGCGAAGAAGGGCGTAGTCCTCGTCAACTTCAACCACCGCGTCGGCGTCTTCGGCTTCCTCGCCCACCCCGAACTGAGCCGGGAGAGCGGCAAGGGCTCCGGCTGCTACGGCATCCAGGACCAGATTGCCGCCCTGCGTTGGGTCAGGGAGAACATCGCGCAGTTCGGCGGCGATCCCGCGCGAGTCACCGTTTTCGGCCAGTCCTCGGGCGGCACGTCCGTCAGCATCCTCGCCCAATCGCCTCTGGCAGCGGGACTTTTTCAGCGGGCCATATGCCAGAGCGGTGGTGCGATGGCACCCATCAAATCGACGCCGCACGAATCACCTGGACTGATTCAGTCGCTGCCGCTCGCGGAAGAGCAGGGCAAAAAGTTCCTGGCGAGCCTCGGGGTGAAGGATATCAAGGCGGCCCGTGCCCTGAGTGCCGACGCGGTCATGAAGGGCAACGCCGGCGGCCTGCCCTGGCCAGTGGCGGATGGCGAAACCATCGTCGGCGACCCCTACGAACTCTACCAGTCCGGCCGGTTCAACGACACGCCGGTGCTGGTCGGCATCAACTCCAACGACGGCGGCCTGCTCGGCTCGCCCAAGAAGACCCCGGCCGAGTTTGAGAAGCAGGTCCGCGATAGCTTCGGCGAGGACGCGGCGGCGTTCCTGGCCGCCTACCCGCACGCGACCGCGGCCGAAGCCTCCCGGTCCACACGCGACCTCATCCGCGATTCGCTCTTCGGCACGTCTTCCTGGGCCTGGGCCAAACTCCAGAGCGAAAAGGGCAAGCACAAGGCGTATCTCTACTACTTCGACTACGGGGCTGCCCGGGGCGAGGCCGGCCACGGCTCCGAGGTCCCCTACGTCTTCGGCAACCTCAACCGATGGTTCCCGCCCAAGGCGACGCCGGAGAACGTGGCGATGTCGGACACCATCATGTCCTACTGGGTCAACTTCGCCGCGAGCGGCGAGCCCAACGGGCCCGGCCTGCCGGTGTGGCCCGCCTTCGACGCCGAGGGAATGAAGGCGATGACCTTCGGCAAGTCGCCGCAGGCTGGCCCGACGCCGAATCTCGACAAGATCAAGGCATACGACGCCTGCTGGGCGCGCTTGCGGGAAAAGCGGCGTAAGTGAGAGGACGTGTCCAACGCCTGGTTGGTCGGGTTCAGAGTTTGATGCGCGAGTTGAAGGTAGTCTCAATTCCCTAGCCACGAGGAGTATCCTCATGAACAAAGTCGCGTCGGTCGTATTCTGCCTGGCGGTGGTGTGCCTGTCCCCGTCCGCGGCCCTGAAGGGCCAGGACAAGAAACCGGCCAAGGTCGATGTCGCCGACACATGGACGGCGGAAGTCGAGCCAACGGTCATAGCCAGGGCCGTCCTCTCTTGACGCCAACCTGGAAGTCGCGTCCTTCCCAGCGCCCCTCGGTTATCCAGAAGAACGTAAAGCGGACCGGAGCACGCTGCTCCATCGATACCGGGATGTCCGCATACTCATGGCCGGTCCCGATGGGCGCGGAGTTCGTATCACGGGCTCGTCTCCACTCATCGTAGGTCCAGCGCAACCGGAATGCGAAAGCCGCCTGTATCCGCAGGTTCCTGCTCCGACATGATCGAGACTCCTCACAGACTCGCCTCACCACACCTATCTGCGATTAGGGGTCTGAACCGGGGGGCCCTTACTCGCACACAGGCAACGTCGCTTGGGAACCGGAGTGCCGTGAATGCGAGCCAAAAGCCTTCGGCGCAGCTTCGGCATGTCGCATACGTGCAGCGATACGCTCGATCTACCACTGCAACGTGCGTCTCGGGGTTGCCTGGACCCGCTAGCTGAATACCGCGCCTTGCTGCCGGCGGCCCCAGGTGTTCCACGAAGAACTGCCAGTGCCCAAGCCCAAAACCGGAGGAACAGCCATCCTTCCAGAACACCTCCTGGCCTTCCTCACTGTACCCGACGATAACGAAACGCTCTTCTCCGAAATAGCCCAACTTGTGGTCGATCGAAATCGAGCGCAGTTCGGTCAACTCTACGAACTCGGGCGGCATCTGCACCTCGTCGCATGATTCTCCGCCGGGGTCGAGGAGGTTGTCCGGTTGCATTGCTCCACACTCCTTCACGAACACGAACCATTTCGCCGCCGATAATGACTACACGGAGAGAAGCAAGCGTCCCTCTCGTTCGGCTCCGCAAGGGCTCATGCCAGGAGTCGCCTACTTATGCCCACAGCAACTGTGATGGGCAGATCCCGGTGGGATCGGCACCTGCCACTTGGCACAAAGCTCGTCGGCCAGCGCATGCAGTCGCTCGTGCGTGCCCTCGCCCATCTCCTCGCGTTCGACCTGCTCGAACGCGCGGACAAGCGCCTGCTGGTCGGCCGCCGTGAGCGCCACATCCGCCGTCGGGAACAGGCAATCGTCCTCTTTGTGGATGTGCTCGCTCAAGAGAACAACAAACTGCCGGGCGTGCTGGCAGAACCGCGTCTTGGCCTGGCTGTCGCCTTTCTCGGCTGCCGCGAGGCTCTCGTCCATGGCTCGCACATGGCTTCGCCCTTGCTCGTGCTCAGCCAGCAGGATGTCGATATTGCCCGGCGCACACCCGACACCCCGTTGCCGGGCCAGGGGAAAGAACTGTGCTTCTTCCTTGCCATGGTGGCAACGGTCGGCAAACCCACGCAAGAATTCAATCATCTTTCTGGCGGAACCTCCGTCCAGCGTGCCGCCTTTTTCGACCTGGTCGGCCGCTGTCGTCAGGCACTGCAAGACCCGCTTGATCACCCGGTGCTCTTCTCTCATGATGTCGGTCGCTTTCATATCGTTGCTCCTTTGCATGGGGGTTTCGTGTCTCGGGCCGTCACTCGCGCTTTGCATGCTGGTGCTCGGGCGCTGCTTCTGCCGCTTCATCATGGTGAACATGCTTCGTCGTCGCATGGGTACAGAGTCGCTCCACGTAATGCACGAACTGCACATACGCTTCGACGAACTCTCTACCTGACTCGACACTCTCATTCGCGTGCTTCTTCGTTTCGCTCGCCTTCGCAAAACGCTCGCGAATTCCCGCCGCCACGGCATCGGTCACCAACTTGACAAGACCGTCCACCGAATCACTGTCGAGGGCCTTGTCGCTCCCAACGACGGCCGGTCCCGCATCTGTGCCCGCAGGCTTCAATCCCGTATGGGGGGCACCTTCGCCTGCCCGGTGAATCCCCACCAGGGTCTCAAATAAATACATGTCGGCCAGTTCCCGTGCGTCGGCGGCTTTGGTCCGGACCGCCATGGTCTTCTTGAACGCCTCGCGAATTTCCGTCTCCTGGTCCCTCTTAACCCACTTGAGGACCGGCGTGACTTCTCCCTTTTCGAGGGCCTGCTTCGCCGCCGCCACAACCGGGCCATCTATCGTGTCGCAGTGCCCCCAGGCGATTTGGGGAACAGACAAGACCGCCCCGATCCCGCCAACCACGCTCAGCAATGCCATCCAGCCCCGTGGTCTCCCACTCATGTCATTTCTCCTTCCGTTTCGTTGCACCAGCCGCTCTTGCCTGTTTGACGGGCCGAATGGCGGCATCAAGAATCTGCCACGCACTCTCAGCGTGCCTCGTCACATCGAAATCGCCGTCGCTCAAGTCTCGCAACAACGCTGCGGGCTGAACGATACCCAGGAACATCGTGGAGACTGCTTCTGGCGTAAAACCCGAACAGACCTGCCCATTCTGTTGGCCTTGACGAGCGATCTCCGCAACCTGGCCGAGATACTCCCGAATTGTCTCGTACATGCGAGCTTTCCGACCGGAATGACCGTGGTGGAGTTCCTGTGAGAACACGACTCGTGGTATCCCCTGGTTCTCCCGCAGCAGCCGCACGTGACGGATCAGGAGACGATGCAGGTGATCCAAAGCCTCGGTGCTCTCCTCACACACGGCTTTCACATTGCCGAGCAGGCGATCCCGAATCAGATCGAGGACCGCATCGAGTACCTCGTCCTTGCTGCTATAGTGCCGGTAGATCGCGGACGGGACCACGCCGACCCGGCGGGCGACTCGGGCTACGCTGAGTCCCTTCATGCCCTGGCGGGCCACCAACCTCAACGCCGCCTCGGCGATTTGCTCCTGCCTGATCCGGGTACGCATTTTCGCGGCACGCATCGTCACCTCTTTGTGAATGCTCATTCACAATGTAGGCGCGCTCCGGCTGGAAGTCGAGAGGTGCGAGAGATGAATGACACTGCATCAGCGAACTGGGAGAAATGCGTTCTCGCACAGGCAGATCGACGTGGCTGGACCGCGCTTCTTCAGATCCTTACAAGTGCCAGCGTGTCCCAGTGGATATCAAACTCCCGGCACACGCTCCGCTTGCTCTGTCCGTCAACCAATACCCGTCGGCGGATCTCCGTCCACTTGTCCATGTCTCGTAACACCCTCTTCGCCCTCGCTGTGCCCGTACGCCAAACCGAATGTGAAACGTTCGGTATTGTCGCCGGAATTCACAGCCGAGGTGATCCAGGGCACTACGTTCTCGAACCGACCGTCGGCACCCGCCCGGGCGCCACGGTTTTCAACCGCCGTTTACACCGCGTCGAGCCTCAAACCTGGCTCTGTCCTTACACCTTCTTTACGCCCGTTCGCCTGGTTTTTACGCCCTCCTGAATTGAGTTGCTGCATATTTGTAATGTGACCCGGCGGGTGTGGGCCCGACCGAAAAAGGATGCCGCTCATGATCGAGATCGCCTTGTTGGGCGTCGTGCTTGTGTTTTTCGCTGGGTGCATCGGCCTCGTGATCGGATGCGAACGCTTGTAGATGAGGTGTGGCGATGCTTTGTGACTACCTAATCGGGATTGTCGTCTCGATCGGTCTGCTGTTGTACTTGGCATACGCCCTGCTCCGCCCAGAGCGGTTTTGAACAACGGGAGGCTTGCATGACCACCAACGGATGGCTGCAGATCGGCCTGTACACGGGCCTGCTGCTCATTTTGGTCAAACCGCTGGGTTGGTACATGACCCGTGTGTTTAACGGAGAACCGACGCCGCTGGGCAGGCTGCTGAACCCGATGGAACGACTCATCTACCACGTCTGCGGCGTGGACGCGAGCCGCGAGCAGCACTGGGCCGCCTACGCGGTCGGCATGTTGTTGTTCAACCTCGCCGGTGTCCTGATCCTGTACGGAATCCAACGCTTGCAGGGCCTGCTCTGGCTTAACCCGCAACACATGGCTGCCGTGCCACCCGATCTCGCGTTCAACACGGCCGTGAGCTTCACAACCAACACCAACTGGCAGGCATACTTTGGCGAAACGACCATGAGCTATCTCACGCAGATGGTCGGCTTGACGGTACAGAACTTCGTCTCGGCCGCCACAGGCATCGCCCTGGCCATCGCCTTGGTTCGCGGTTTTGCCCGCCACTCCGCCAACTCACTCGGCAACTTCTGGGTGGACCTGACCCGCTGCGTGCTCTACATACTCGTGCCGCTATCGGTCGTGCTGGCCCTGCTGCTCGTCTGGCAGGGCGTGCCGCAAAATCTCAGACCCTACCTGTCGGCCACGACCCTCGAAGGTGCTACGCAGACGATTCCGCAGGGCCCGATGGCCTCACAGGAGGCGATCAAGCAGCTTGGCACAAACGGCGGCGGGTTCCTCAATGCGAACTGCGCGCACCCATATGAGAATCCCACGCCGCTCGCCAACCTGCTCAATATGATCGCGATCTTCGCCATCGGTGCCGGCCTGACCAACGTGTTCGGCCGGATGGTGGGTGATGAACGCCAAGGCTGGGCCATCCTCGCGACCATGCTGTTGTTGTTCCTGGCCGGGGTGAGCGTTCTGTACTGGGCGGAGGCGAAGGGCAATCCGGCATTCGCCGTGGCGGGCGTGGCCACGAGCGCAAGCGACCTGCAGGCCGGGGGCAACATGGAGGGCAAGGAAACACGGTTCGGAATTGCGAACTCGGCACTGTTCGCGACGGCAACAACGGATGCCTCGTGCGGTGCGGTCAACGGCATGCACGGCAGTTTCACCCCGCTGGGCGGCATGGTGCCGCTGGTCAACATCCTGCTCGGCGAGATCATCATCGGCGGCGTGGGCTCGGGGCTGTACGGCATGCTGATCTTCGCCGTGCTGACCGTTTTCATCGCCGGTCTGATGGTGGGTCGCACGCCTGAGTGCATCGGCAAGAAGATCGAGGCCAAGGAAGTCAAGATGGCAATACTCGCGGTGCTTGTGCCGCCCCTTTCCATCCTGTGCTTCAGCGCGATCGCGAGCGTGCACCCGGCTGGTCTCAAGGGGCCGCTCAATGCCGGACCGCACGGCTTCAGCGAGATCCTGTACGCGTTCACTTCCGGAACGGGCAACAACGGCAGTGCATTCGCAGGACTGAACGCCAACACGCCTTTCTACAACCTGACCATCGGCCTGTCGATGCTGATCGGCCGATTCGTCTACATCGTACCGATGCTCGCCGTGGCCGGGTCTCTAGTCGCCAAGCGAGGCGTACCGGCGTCGGCAGGCACGTTCCCCACGCACGGGCCGATGTTCGTGATCCTGCTCACGGGTGTGATCCTCATCGTGGGAGGGCTGACGTTCTTCCCGGCCCTCGCGCTCGGGCCGATTGTCGAACACCTGGCGATGGCGGCGGGAAAGGCATTCTGAAAACAACACGTTGACGGGGTTGGGCCGTACACATGTTCACACACTTTCTTGGTATATCGGCCAAGAGCTGCCCGGTTGGAGGGACACCGCACATGAAGAAGCTTTCGCTGTTTGAGCCCCGCATCATCCGCGCGGCATTGCCCGAGTCGCTACGGAAACTCGACCCGCGGACGTTGATCCGTAACCCGCTAATGTTCGTGGTCGAGGTGGTAGCCCTCGCAACGACCGCGCTGCTGGTACGCGAGATCATGCGCCCGACCGGCCAGGGTTGGTGGTTTGTGCTCCAGATTGCGCTGTGGCTCTGGTTCACGGTGCTCTTCGCCAATTTCGCGGAGGCGATGGCGGAAGGGCGCGGCAAAGCTCAGGCCGACTCGCTGCGGCAGACCAAATGCGACACAATCGCCAAGCTGCTGCTCAACCCCTATGGAGCCGGTAATCGTCTCTACGAGCCGGTACCGGCCACGCAACTGGACCGGGGCGACGTCGTTCTGGTTGAGGCCGGGGACATCATTCCGGGGGACGGCGACGTGGTCGAGGGCATTGCCTCCGTCGATGAGTCTGCCATCACCGGTGAGTCGGCCCCGGTCATCCGCGAGAGCGGCGGCGACCGTTGCGCGGTCACCGGCGGTACGAAGGTCCTCTCCGACTGGATTCGCGTGAAGATCACGTCACAGCCGGGAGAGACATTCCTGGATCGCATGATCTCCCTGGTCGAAGGGGCCCGGCGATCCAAGACTCCCAACGAAATCGCCTTGGGCATTCTGCTCGTCGGCCTGACCATCGTGTTCCTGATGACCACCAGCACGATCGAGCCGTTCGCGAAGTACGCGGGTGGTACGGTCTCGGTCACGGTCCTGATCGCGTTGCTGGTAACACTCATTCCGACGACCATCGGTGGGCTGCTGTCGGCCATTGGCATCGCGGGGATGGATCGGCTGGTCCAGCACAACGTCCTCGCCATGTCGGGCCGAGCCGTCGAGGCCGCGGGAGACGTGGATACGCTCTTGCTCGACAAGACCGGCACGATCACGCTCGGGAACCGTCAGGCGAGTGAGTTCATCCCAGCCACGGGCGTCACGGCCCATCAACTCGCGGATGTGGCTCAACTCGCCTCACTCGCCGACGAGACGCCGGAGGGCCGCAGCATCGTCGTGCATGCCAAAGAGAAATACGGGCTTCGTGCTCGCGATCTCTGGGAGCTCCAGGGGGCATTCGTCCCGTTCACCGCACAGACCCGCATGAGCGGCATCAACATGCCCTTGGCCCAGATCCGAAAAGGGGCTGCCGAGGCGGTCGAGGAGTGGGTGAAGGCCGGAGGCGGAGTGTTTCCCGCCGAGGTGCGCCAAATCGTCGATGATGTTGCTCGTGCGGGTGGAACACCTCTGGTGGTGGCATCGAACGCACAAGTGATGGGTGTCATCTTTCTGAAGGACATCATCAAAGGCGGCACGAAGGAGCGCTTTGCCGAAATGCGCCGGATGGGCATCCGTACCGTGATGATCACCGGCGACAACCCGCTGACCGCCGCCGCCATTGCCGCCGAGGCTGGCGTGGACGATTTCCTGGCTCAGGCGACGCCCGAAGCCAAACTGGCCCTGATCCGCGCGGAGCAGGCCAAGGGCAAGCTCGTGGCCATGTGCGGCGACGGAACGAACGACGCCCCTGCGCTCGCCCAGGCGGATGTGGCCGTCGCGATGAACACCGGCACCTCCGCCGCAAAGGAGGCGGGGAACATGGTCGATCTCGACAGCAACCCGACCAAGCTCATCGAGATCGTAGCTATCGGCAAGCAACTTCTGATCACGCGGGGCTCGCTGACGACGTTCAGTATCGCCAACGACGTGGCCAAGTACTTCGCGATCATCCCGGCCATGTTCGCCGCGACGTGCCCGGAGCTGAACCGGCTGAATCTGATGCATCTGGCCACGCCGCAGAGTGCGATCCTGTCGGCAGTGATCTTCAACGCGTTGATCATCATAGCACTGATCCCGCTGGCCCTGCGTGGCGTGGCGTATCGACCGCTCAGTGCGGCGGCCATGCTGCGTCGCAACCTGCTGATCTATGGAGTTGGAGGCGTAATCGCGCCGTTCGTTGGCATCAAAATCATCAACGTCGTGATTACCGCAATGCATCTGGCATAGCCAGTTCGGCTGGAGCAACGTCATGTTCACTCAGATCAGACCGGCAGTGGTAATGCTCGTCATGATGACCATCATCACTGGCATCCTGTATCCGCTCGGGGTTACGGTTGTCGCCCAGATCGTGTTTCGCCATCAGGCCAACGGAAGCCTGCTCAAGGACGGCGATCGCATCATCGGTTCGGAGTTGATCGGCCAGGCTTTCAGTTCTCCGCGATACTTCCACCCACGTCCATCGGCAGCAGGCAGCGGTTATGACGCGATGGCGTCGGGTGGATCGAATCTAGGACCGACCCATAAGGCTCTCGTGGATCGCGTGCGGGCATACGCTGAGGCGCTACGGGCCGAAAACCCCGGTCTATCAGTGCCGGTCGAGCTTGTGACCACCTCAGGAAGCGGGCTGGACCCGCACATCTCCTCGGCGGCGGCAGCCTTTCAGATTCCCCGTGTTGCCCGGGCCCGTTCCACGCCGACAGACCAATTGGAAGCTTTGGTGCGGCAATACACGGAGCCCCGACAGCTTGGCCTGTTAGGCGAGCCTCGCATCAACGTACTCGAACTGAACATGGCCCTTGACAGGCTCCAACGGTCAGGCCAATCGAGGTAAGATGGCTCTCGAAAGCCAGGTGCGTACGTGGGCGACTCTCACACAGACCAGGACCGACGCCCGTCAGCCGATGCCTTGCTCGCGATCACCCAGCGGTCGCAACGCGGCCGATTGAAGGTGTTCCTGGGCGCGGCTCCGGGCGTAGGCAAGACCTACGCGATGTTGGAGGCGGCGCGAGCGCGCTGGCGGGAAAGCATCGACGTGGCGGTCGGCATCGTCGAGACCCACGGTCGAGCCGAAACCCAAGCCCTGCTCGAAGGGCTGGAGGTCGTTCCACGCAAGAGCGTCGAGTACCGTGGTACGCAACTGGCTGAGATGGACATCGACGGGATTCTGTCCCGTCGGCCTCAGCTTGTCCTGGTGGATGAACTGGCCCACACCAACGCACCCGGCAGCCGGCATCCCAAGCGATACATGGATGCTCAGGAACTGCTCGCCGCCGGCATCGATGTGTACACCGCGTTCAACGTCCAGCACCTTGAGAGCCTTAATGATACCGTCGCCCGCATCACCGGCGTGCAGGTGCGAGAGACGCTGCCGGACCGCGTTCTCGAAGAGGCGGACGAGATCCAGCTGATCGACCTGCCGCCGGAGGAACTCATCCAACGCCTCAAGGACGGCAAGGTCTACATCGCCGAGCAGGCCGCACGTGCGATCGGCAACTACTTCCGCCCCGGCAATCTGAACGCGCTTCGCGAGCTGGCCTTGCGGCGTACGGCCGACCGTGTCGACGTGCAGATGCAGGATTGGATGAAGGCGCAGGCGATCGAGGGGCCATGGGCGGCCAAGGACCGCATCATGGTCTGCGTCAGCACCAGCCCAACGTCGGCCAGGCTGGTACGAGCCGCCAAACGGAGAGCCGACCGTCGCAATGCCGAGTGGCTGGCGGTCTTTGTGGAGACCCCCGCATACCAACGTGCTTCAGAGGCCGATCGCGATCGGGTCGCCAGGACACTGCGAATGGCGGAGCAATTGGGCGGGCAGGCAATCAACCTCCCCGGCGGCCGGCCGGCGGAAGACCTGATCCGCTATGCCCGTTCGCGCAATGTCACCGAGATCATCATCGGCAAGTCCGGCCGTTCGTGGTGGCAGGAGGTCTGGCGTGGCGCCCTCGTCAACGACCTGATTCGGCTCAGCGGCCCAATCGACGTCTACGTGATCCATGCCGAGGAGGAACATCCTGAAACACCCTCGCACACGCCGTCACGGGCACCCTTGTTCCGAGTACGGGATTACGGCTGGGCCGCCGTGATCGTGGCGCTGAGTGCGGTCGTGGCCCAGTTCCTCCAGCAGCACCTGTCGCTGCCCAACCTGTCCATGGTGTTTCTGATCGGCGTGCTGTCGGTGGCCGTGCGGCTTGGGCTGTGGTCGTCGATCTTTGCCTGTGTGCTCAGCGCCCTTATCTACAACTTCTTCTTCATCCAGCCGCTGTACACGTTCTCCATCGCCAGTCCCCAGGAAGCGCTGGCCTTCATTGTGTATTTCATCGTGGCCATCATCACTAGCCAGATTGCCGCACGAATGCGCGAACAGGCCGAAGCCGCGCGCCGCCGTGAAGATCGGGCGAACGCACTGTTTGAACTCAGCCGTGCCATCGCCGCGGCCACGGATACGGATGCCGTTGCCCGCACTGTGGTTCGTCAGGTTGCAGGCATTCTACAAGCTCGCGTCGTCGTGCTGCTGCCGTCCTCGTCGAAGCTCTCGCCCACGGCGAGCGATCCCGAAACCACGACTCTCACCGAGCATGAGCGGGCGGCGGCAACCTGGTCTTGGCAGCACAACCAGCCCACCGGCCGGGGGTCGGACACGCTGCCCGGCGTTGCCTGGGCCTTCTTGCCGCTGACGACCGGTCAGATCGCCGTCGGCGTGATGGGCGTTCGATTTGAGTCAGAGTCCGGCGAGTTCTCGCCGCGACGCCGCAGGCTGATGGAATCGCTGGCAGATCAGGCCGCCGTCGGTATCGAGCGAGCGCGGCTACGGCAGGAGATGGAGCAGGCCCGGGTCGCGAGCGAGACCGAGAAACTCCGGGCCGCACTGTTATCTTCCATCTCACATGACCTGCGCACACCGCTGGCGTCCATTATCGGATCGGCCAGTAGCCTGAGCGAGTATGGTCGCGACTACGATGAGCCAACGCGTACCGACCTTCTGGCAACCATCCAAGAAGAAGCGGAGCGGCTTAACCGTTTTGTCGGCAACCTCCTTGACATCACCCGGCTCGAATCGGGCGAGCTCCACCTGAAGCGCGACTGGGTTGAACTTAGCGACATCATCGGCTCCGCTGTCGCCCGGCTTCGTCGGCAGTTGGCAAACCACCGCGTCAGGGTGGACGTGGCCGCGGTCGTGCCGCTGGTGCGAGTAGACTTCGTCCTGATCGAGCAGGTACTTGTCAATCTCCTGGATAACGCCGCCAAGTACTCGCCGCCGGGCACGACGATTGACGTCCGCGTGAAACAAGAGGGCCAACAGATCGTAATCGAGGTGATGGACGAAGGCCCCGGAGTCCCGGCCGAACAGCTTGAACAGATCTTCGACAAGTTCTACCGTGTACGAGCGATGGATCGGCAGGTAGCCGGCACGGGCCTGGGCTTGTCGATCTGCCGAGGTATTGTGGAGGCTCACGGCGGTGCGATCATGGCCAGCGGGTGTACTGATCGTCAGGGGCTTGTGATCACGATCTCGCTGCCGAGCGAAAGCCCTCCCGCAACACCGCAGTAATGTCAGAGGCATCATGGCCGAAGTGGTTGCACGAGTTCTGGTAGTGGATGACGAACCGCAGATACGCCGGTTTCTGCGGACCAGCCTCGCGGCACACGGCTATACTATCATCGAGGCGGCGAACGGAACCGAAGCGCTGCTCAGAGCCACGGATAATCGACCGGAGGTGATGATCCTGGACCTGGGCCTTCCCGACATCGACGGCATGGAGGTGATTCGTCGGGTGCGAGAATGGTCACAGGTGCCGATTATCGTGTTGTCGGTACGTGGCCGTGAATCCGACAAGATCGCCGCGCTCGATGCTGGTGCCGATGACTACGTGACCAAGCCGTTCGGCATGGGCGAGCTGTTGGCCAGAATCCGCGCGGCTTTGCGCAATCGCCTCGCCGATGAAGTAGACGAGCCCGTGTTCCGCAACGGCGGGCTGTGTGTGGATCTGGCGAGACGACAGGTCCGCGTCGATGGCCGCGAAATCAAGCTGACCCCAAACGAGTATGAACTACTCCGCGTGCTGGTGCTGAACGCCGGCAAGGTCGTGACGCATCAGCACCTGCTCCGCGAAGTCTGGGGGCCGGCCGATGTCGACCAAACCCATTATGTCCGCGTCTACGTCGGCCAGCTCCGCCAGAAGATTGAGCCCGACCCTGCCCAACCGTGCTTCATTATCACGGAGCCCGGTGTTGGATATCGCCTGCAGACCGCGGATAACGGTTGACATGGCGGCGTCACTGCGAATCAGGCGAAAGCCGCCCCTTCCGAAGCTGTGGCCGTCTCTTCTCAAGAACGCCATCTTTTCGAGCTGCGTGTCGTCGCCGAAGGCCCTTTCAAATGGCCGGAAACGCGGTATAATGACCAACCATCGGTTCTTAAGTAGTGCGCCTGCACTACTTGAGCCGGGCTGCTGATTTGCGTAAGCGTTTGATAATGAAAGACTTGCGGGCGTAATTCAGTGGTAGAATGCCAGCTTCCCAAGACGGCAAAGCACTACAATTCATACCTCTATATCAGCGATAAATCACGCCTCTGAAAAGAGTTGGGTGTTTCGGTGTACAGATGCTTCGGGTCGATGAATCGACCCATGTAGTGCAGGGTCGACCCGAAATGTAGTGCCCTAACATATTGCGAACCAGCGGCTCATCGCACCTGTCCTTGCGCGCAGCATTGGCCCGACAACTACAGGCGAGGCATGCCTCGAGCGTGCCGATCGGCGGGCCGATCGAACAGACCCATCCTGCCTGCCACTGTCCGGAGATGATCGCCGGCCATCTGACCACGCAGTCGTTATAATCATGGGCGTTGGCCTTGCCTTTGAGAGCCGGGCCCATGACCGACGTTACGCAAATCTTGTCCCAAATCGAATCCGGCGACCCGCAGGCCGCCGAGCAACTCTTACCACTGGTGTATGACGAATTGCGAAAGCTGGCCGCGGCGAAGCTGGCGACAGAAAAGCCGGGGCAGACGCTTCAGGCGACAGCTCTGGTTCATGAAGCCTACCTCCGGCTGGTCGATGTCGAGAAAGCTCAACGTTGGAGCAGCCGGGGGCACTTCTTCGCCGCCGCGGCCGAAGCTATGCGGCGGATTCTGGTGGAAAACGCCCGGCGGAAGCTGAGAGTTCGTCATGGGGGCGACGCCCGGCGCCAGGAGCTCACCGATCTGCCGCACACTGGCGACTCGGACCCCGAGACCATTCTGGCCGTCGATGAGGCCGTTGCCCGGCTGGCGGAGAGCGATCCAGACGCAGCTCACATCATCAAGTTGCACGTCTTCGCAGGCATGACGTTGGACGAAACTGCGCAGTTGCTTGGAATCTCGCGCGCAACGGTATTCCGCCAATGGGCTTACGCCCGCGCGACGCTCCGGGTGGCCCTGCAGGATGGCGATGGCGAACCGCGGAGTCAGTCAGTCCCACCCGGCGAGTGAGACCCTCGGCCAGTTTTCGTCGCACTGATGCTTGGAAGACGAGACAGGAGCGTACCATGTCCACGCCGCCGCAGAACGCCAAAGACATCTTCCTCGCCGTGTTGGAAGCGGAGCCGGCGCAGCGGGCCGCGATGCTCGACGACCTCTGCAAGGGGGAGGAGGCGCTTCGAGCTCAGGTCGAGTCCCTTCTTCGTGCTCATGACCAGCATGACAGCCTTTTGGACAGCCCGCGTATCGATCTTGGATTGCCTGATGATGCGGCCGATTTCGGTGCTGACTGCACCCTGGAATACGGCGTTACCGAAGGCCCCGACACGGCCATTGGCCCCTATAAGCTCCTGCAGCAGATCGGCGACGGGGGCATGGGCGTGGTCTACATGGCCGAGCAGACCGAGCCGGTTCAGCGGCGGGTGGCGCTGAAGATCATCAAGCCGGGCATGGACTCCAGGCAGGTGATGGCTCGCTTCGATGCCGAGCGCCATGCCCTGGCCCTGATGGATCACCCCAACATCGCCCGCGTGCTGGATGCGGGGACGACCCAGTCGGGGCGGCCGTACTTCGTCATGGAACTGGTCAAGGGGATTCCCATCACCCGGTACTGCGACGAGCATCACCTGACCCCCCGGGAGCGGCTGGAGCTGTTCGTACCGGTTTGCCATGCCGTCCAGCACGCTCACCAGAAGGGGATCATCCATCGCGACATCAAGCCGACCAACGTGCTGGTGGCCGAGTACGACGACCGCCCGGTGCCCAAGATCATCGACTTCGGCGTGGCCAAGGCGATCAACCAGCAATTGACCGAGCGAACGGTGTTCACGCAGCTCGGGCAGGTGGTGGGCACGATCGAATACATGAGCCCCGAGCAGGCCAAGCTGAACGAACTCGACGTGGATACGCGCAGCGACATCTACTCACTTGGCGTGCTGTTATATGAACTCCTGACCGGCGAGACGCCCTTCGACCGCCAACGGCTTCGCACAGCCGCCTTCGACGAGATGCTCCGGATTATCCGGGAGGAGGAGCCGCCAAAGCCCAGTCTCCGCCTGAGCGCCAGCCAGTCACTGGCGTCGGTTGCGTCCAACCGGCAGACCGAGCTCAGGAAGCTGAGCACGCTGGTCCACGGCGAGCTGGACTGGATCGTGATGAAGGCGCTGGAGAAGGAGCGAAACCGGCGCTACGAGACCGCCAACGCATTGGCCGCCGACGTCGCACACTATCTTGCCGACGAGCCCGTGGCGGCCTGCCCGCCCTCGGCCGGGTACCGCTTCCGCAAGTTCGCCCGGCGAAACCGGTCGCTGCTGACGACGGCCGCGGTTGTCGGGGTGATTCTCCTGCTTGCGAGCATTGTGAGCACCTGGCAGGCCATACGGGCGACGCAGGCGCAAGGCGAAGCCCGCCTGCGTGCCGATGAGGCGACAGCAGCCAGGCTCGAGGCCGAGCGGGCTGCCGCAGAGGCCCAGGCCGTCTCTGATTTCCTGGTCAACGACCTCATCGGCTCGGCATCTCCGGAGAAGACGCTGGGGCGGGAGGTAACCGTCAAAGAGGTCCTCGCGAACGCGGAAAAGGCGATCGATACCGCTTTCAGGGACCAGCCTCTCCGGGAGGCCGCCATCCGCCAAGCGATGAGCAGGGTCTATACAACGCTGGGCGAGTATGGCGCGCCCAAGCGCCACGCACGCCGGGCGTTGGAACTCCGCACCCAACTCCTGGGTTCGGAGCATCGCGACACCCTATCTTCCATGTGCAGCCTGGGCATCGTGCTCGGCCTCGAAGGCTACTCCGAACAGGCCCGTATTCTTCTCGAGCAGGTGCTCGCCGGGCGAAAACGCATCCTCGGACCTGAGCATCCCGACACGCTAGACTCGATGGTTCATCTGGCCCTCGCACGTCAGGCATTAGGCGAATCGGCTGAGGCTCAGAAGCTTCTCGAAGAGGCTCTTGCGATCCAGAAGCGCATCCTTGGCCCCGAACATTCAAGTGTGCTGGACAGCATGCACCAACTCGGCCACATCCTGCTCAGCCGTCATGAGTGGGAACAGGGACGTAGGCTCCACGAAGAGATCCTGGCCATCCAGAAACGCGTCCTCGGCCCCGAGCATCCCCGTACCCTGAAGTACATGAGTTGTCTGGGCGCGGCCCTGACTGACGAGGGGAAGCTGGACGAGGCGCGGAAGGTGCTGGAGGAGACGATCGATCTCGAGAGGCGCATCCTTGGTCCGGAGCATTCGAGTACTCTGGCGACATGTGGGCGGCTGGCGCGCACGCTCTGGCTCTCGGGGAAGCCCGAGGAGGCGCGCAAACTCTGTGAGGAGATTCTGGCTGTCCACAATCGCGTCCACGGCGCCGAACATCCCCTCACCCTGGATACGATGAATTACGTGGCGATCACGCTCGAATCCCTCGGGCAGCATGACCAGGCCCGCAGGCTGTATGAGCAGGTCCTCGCTGCCCAGAAGCGCATCCTTGGCCCCGAGCATCCCCAGACGCTCCAGTCCATGTACAACCTGGGTAGTGTTCTGCGAAGGCTGGGCAAGCCGGACGAATCACGGAAGGTTCTGGAACAAACGGTCGCTCTCCAGGAACAAGTCCTTGGCCCTGAGCACCCCCAGACACTGTATTCCAGGCACAACCTCGCTGTGACGCTCGTCGATCTGCGCAAATCCGTGGAGGCGTGCGGACTCTATCAGAAGAACTTGGAGATTCAGAAACGAATCCTCGGCCCCAGCCACTCCGACACCATGCGCTCGATGGGTAACCTGGCCATTCTGCTCTGGTGCGAAGGCAAGAAGGACGAGGCGCGAGAGCTTTGTGACGAAATGCGCGCTATCGCCCCTGAGGACCCCAACACGCTGGGCATCCTGATCAACGTGGCTAATGACCTCAGGGTGCGCGGCATGCCCGTCGAAGCGCGGAAGCTCCAGGAGGAAACCATGGCCATCCAGAAGCGAGTGCTCGGGCCCGAACACCCAAACACATTGCTGTCGATGCACAACCTGGCTCTTTCACTGTGCGAACTTGGCCAACTGCCCGACGCATGCAGACTCCTTGAGGAAACGTTGGCCATGCAGAAGCGTGTGGTCGGCCCGGAGCACCCGGACGCGCTCCGCACGACGCGCAACCTGGAGCGACTGCGCGACGAGCTGAGTGCGCCGGGTTCGAGGGGCACAGAACCGCCGAATCCAGTGCGGTAGACGCAGCTGGAACTGCGTAGACGTAATCAGAAAATGGCCGGAAAGGCCCAAGGCGCGAACCCAGTTCCTTCCCGGCCGGCATCCCTCCGGACGGCAGGTCCGCGCGCCCGTGGGAATGTCCTCTTCATTCTATCAGCGGACCAGATTTGAATGAAGGAGGATGGCTATGAGTACCCGGAAACGAGTCGGACGGGTGGCGCTGCTGATGGCACTGGGGGCGATTCTCGCCGCCACGCCGTTGTGGGCCGGCAAGCCCCTGCCGAGAGTGCAGCATTACACCTATACGCTTGTCCCGCCGGCAGACTCCCCCGAGCCCCACGCCAACGGGACCTGCACGTTTGAGACCTACGCCACGCTTCCACGATCGGTGGCGGTGAGTTGTCGAGGGCTGATGCCAGCGCAGCAGTACTGGGTGGTCCACGTCACCTCGTTGCCGGACGGTCCAGCCGAAGAGGCGGCATACCCTTTCACGACCGATGCGAGGGGCCGCTTCGACGGCGAGATCCACTACGGAGCGTACACGATTGATCTATGGGTGGAGAACGGTGCGGGCCAGGCCGTGCTCGTGTTGGGGCAGTTGGAGAACTAGGGCTCGCCGAGTGAAGTTGATCGTCATTCCATTTCTTGAGTTTCGCGCCAAGCCATAAATGCTAAGGAGATCGCCATGAAACGCTTTACCCTGTCAGCCTTGCTGGCCCTCGCAGCCAGCTTGTTGAGTAGCATCGCTCAGGCTCATGCGGAGCAGTACCTCGTTGTCGCCGCAGGCAAGGATTTTCCAGAAAGCCGGGTGCAGGCCGTGCAGCAGGCCGGCGGCCAGATCGTGAAGGTCTTTCCGCA
The DNA here is from genome assembly GCA_022711465.1 of Planctomycetota bacterium. Classification (GTDB taxonomy): domain Bacteria; phylum Planctomycetota; class Phycisphaerae; order UBA1845; family PWPN01; genus JAGNEZ01. The sequence continues at coordinate 37,842 of JAKLEZ010000023.1, forward strand.
GATCGGGCTGGCCGTGGCGACCTCGGCCGACCCGGGGTTTCCCGCCAAGGCTGCAAGTATTGCGGGCGTCACGTCAATCGTTCCCGATCCGATCACCTATCCCGAAGCCGACACGCAGTCCATGCCAGTCGAAACTGCTTCCGGGTCGGGCAACCCCGTACCCAAGGGCGCTGATCTGACGGGACTTCAATGGGGACTTCAGGCCATCCAGGCCCCGGCCGCCTGGGCGCTCGGGGCGACCGGCAAAGGAGTGCGCGTGGCCGTGGTCGATACCGGGATCATGACCACGCATCCGGACCTGGCGCCGAACCTCAACCTGGAACTGAGCACCAGCGTAGTGCCCGGCGAAACCGTCGAGTTCATTCCGGGAGGCCCTGGGGGTGACTTCAGCCACGCCACGCACGTCTCTGGGATCATCGCCGCGGCGGACAACGGCTTCGGCACCACCGGCGTCGCCCCTGACGCCGAACTGGTGGCCATTAAGGTCGGCTCCGAGCTGACTAATAGCAGCCGAGTAAGCTGGATGGTGGAAGGCATCCTCTACGCCGCACAGATGCACGCGGACATCGCCAACCTGAGCTTTGCCTCTTACTGGCTGAAGAACGACCCGCCAAGCGGGACGACCATCGATGTCGCTTTGTCCGTCGCCATAAGGGCGGTTGCCTTCGCCGAGCAACAGGGGACGCTCCTGGTGGCCGGCGCAGGAAACGGTGGCCGGGATTGGGACGGCGCTGGGAAGTACGTTTTCTTCCCCCGCGACTTGCCGGGCGTAGCGGGTGTGGCAGCGACGGCCCCCATGGACTGCTGGGCCCTCGACCCGACCGTGGACCTGGATTGGCCGGCCCCGTACACCGACTACGGCCAACGGGTGATCGACCTGGCAGCGCCGGGCGGCAATCTCGATCTTGCCCTTCCTGGTCAACTGGTGACCCTGGGAGGCATCACGCAGCCCGCTTTCGTGTTCAACATGGTCATCAGCACGAGCACCAACTTCGGCCCCGCGGGAGTTTTTGAAAAGAAGGGAATCTGGAACTTCGCTTCCGGAACCAGCTTGGCGGCCCCGCACGTTTCTGGGGTGGCAGCGCTCGCGATCCAGGCCCACGGCGGCAGTCTCACCCCTGCCCAAGTCCGGGCGATTCTCAAGCAGTCGGCCGACGACCTCGGCAAATCCGGCAACGACGACTACTACGGTGCCGGGCGCGTCAATGCTCTTCGGGCGGTGCAGCAAAGGTAGACGTCCTCGACCCGCGACGGCCTGCTCCGCACCATCGGCGGGGCAGGCCGCTGTGCCGCCGCGTGATCGGCAAGTAACATCCGGGTCTTCGCGAGAGAAGCATACAGGCGACATTCCGGTTCTCCGAGGAAAGTACGGGTGTCCCCGGTCTTCCCCCGGCGGGCGGACGTCTGACGCAAGGGTTTGCGGAGAGCCAAGCCATGAGCCTCGAATTGGACGGGGTCCAGGAGCCTGGGTCGCGAATCATGCGGACTGCAACGTATGCCTGAGCGCGCGGCAACTGCCTCGCCGTCGGCCCGAATCTGTCATCACCCCAGCAACATGGACGGGCTATCGAGCGACAGTTTCTCGAGCTGTGTGTCGTCGACTCAACGCGCTTCCGACCGCGTTCTTCGGCCCGCCAGGCTTGTTTTGAGAGGCCATCCGGGTATCATATTGAGCTTAAGTAGTGCAAGACGGCGGTTTCGCTTAAGTAGTGCAAGCGAAGCGTAGATGCGCATAAGTCTTTGGTGTGTAGAGAGTTATGCGGGCGTAATTCAGTGGTAGAATGCCAGCTTCCCAAGACGATCCCGCACTACTTAGCCCTCCGAAAAACCGCTCTGGCGGCCTCAAGAACGCGGTTTTCAGAATCAGGTCGGGTCGATGAATCGTCCTAAGTAGTCCTGGATCGACCCGTTAAGTAGTGCAAGCTCAATTCCGAACTTTTGCCAAACACCCAGGTATCTGCCGACCAGCCTACATCACCGTTGTTATATCAGAATTCAGCGTGATCCGGCAAACGTATTTGGTCGCCTACGCAGCCCATCAGCTCCGAGGCCGCGGAGACCCTGATCCGCCGCGGCCAGGAAATCCCGTCGGTCACTCAGGTGACGGTCGAGCCCGTGGATCTGACCGGTTACGACACCCTGATGACCGGCGGCCGGGAGGTGGCCTTATGAAGCGAACCGATGATGAGAAGGCCGCCCTGGTGAGCCATCTGAAGGAACTGCATGTGCCCACGATCCGAAGTTGCCTCGAGCAGCTAGCCCGCCAGGCCGAACATCCATCGACTCGAACAGTTTGCCGCACTGGTACGCCGGGAGGGTCCCTGAGCGGGGAACTCTTCGCCTTCCCCGGCGTCTATTGAGATGATAGGCGGTGATCCATCGCGATCCCGGCTGCGTCCGGGTCGGATGATTGTCGTCAAAGGACCGTCTTCCAGGAGACCCGTCCCATGCAATCGCACTGTCACGCACGGCTGGTTGTTCTATCCGGTTTGATCGCCCTCGGCCTGGCCACCCCGCCCGAGGCCCTCGCCCGCATCAAGCTCATTACCCTGCCCAAGCGGCAACGAGTGGAAATCCAGCTCGACCACCCCAACGTCACGCTCGTCGAAGAGGAGCGGGTCGTACCCCTCCTTAAGGGCGTCAACCAAGTGGATTTCGCCTGGGCCAACACCGCCATCGACAAGGACAGCATCCAGTTCCGGGCCCTGACTGATCCCGAACACGTCAAGGTGCTGTCGGTCAGCTATCCACCCAACGAGAATGCCCTGGTCTGGCAGGTCTCGGCCGCCGAGTCCGGTCCGGCCAAGGTCCGCATCAGCTACATCATCGGCCAGCTCAACAAGAGTTTCGAATACCGGGCCACCGCCTCGCACGATGAGAAAACGCTTCTGCTGACCCAGTACGTCCGCCTCACCAACTTGGCCAACGAGGAGTTCGGCGATGCCGGCCTGTGGGCCGGCTTCGGCGAGCACTTCCTCAGGCCGATCGGCATCAACGAGACCAAGCAGGTCCTCTCCGCCAAGTTCGCCGGCGTCCCCGTTCAGAAGACCTACACCTGCAACCCGGCCGAGTTCGATTATCTCGACCGCGGCAAGGACCAACTGCGCGTCCCCATGCACTACGTACTCAAGAACGACAAGGCCCACCAACTCGGCCAGTTCCCCCTGATGCCCGGCAAGGCCCGTATTTTTCAGGACGACGGCAAGGGCGGCTCGGCCTTCGTCGGCGAGGACTGGGGCCGGTTTACCCCCATCGACGATGAGATGAAGCTCTACCTCGGCCTGGCCAAGGACATCGTCGTTAAGCGCACCATTGAACGCCGCGACCAGAAACGCGTGGGCGGCAACCTCTACAACTACGACGTGGTCATCAAGTACGAGATCGAGAACTTCAAGGACTCGCCGGCCGTTCTCGACGTGAGCGAGTCGCTGCACCACATCCGCAACGAGATCCGCGGCGAGAGCAACCGAGACGTGGACTGGGAGCTGGGCAAGGAGACCACCTTTGCCGACACGCTCGACAAGGAAAAGGGCACGTTTGACAAGGTGATCTTCCACATCCCTCTGCAGCCGCGGGCTGCCGACGGCAAAGCCGAGAAAGTCATCCACGAGCTCCACGTGCTGATCAAGAACGAATGGTGACGGCGAAGTGAGAGGCGAGACGTGACACGTGAGAACGAAGAGCATCGCGCTTCTGGTCATGCGGAAGCCTCCTTTCGCGCCTATGTGACACGGGAGTCTTTTCCTGCGATATGTGAGGATCGAATGACAACAAGACAATGGATATGCACGATGGTGGCAGCGCTCGCGGTGCCCGCGCTCGCCCGCAATATCGACCTCTCGACCGTGCCCACACGGGACACGGTGCAACTGACCATCTACAACGCCGAGGATCTCACGCTGGTCCGGGAAACGAGGCGGATGACGTTCAAGAAGGGGGTCAACCCGCTCCAGTTCTCGTGGGCCAACACACTGATCGACCCGACCTCCGTGCAACTCCGCTTCCCCAAGGATGCCGACAAGCTGGAATTGCTCGACACGACCTACCCGCACGACAAGCCGCAGATGCTGTACTGGAACGTGCAGTCCGAGGTGGACGGCGAGGCCGGCGTCGAGATCACGTATTTCACGAGCGGTCTCACGTGGTCGGCCGATTACGTCTGCATCACGAACCCTGACGAGACCCAGATGAACATCGCCGGCTACGTCCGGGTCTTCAACCGCTCGGGCGAGGAGTATGAGAACGCGCAGGTCCGGCTGGTCGTCGGGACGATCAACCTCGTCGAGAAGATCGCCGAACTCGCCCAACGTCAGTACGGCAAACCGGTTGAATCGCTTGCGGAGGGCGAGCAGAGGCAGGTCAGGGTGAAGGCCGCCGGGGACGTCCTCACCGCGACCTTGGCCCCGGCTGCAGCGCCGGCTCCCTCCAAGCCTAAGGAGATCGCCAAGGAGGGCCTCGGCGAGTACTTCATCTACACGGTCGAGGGCACGGAGACGATCCCGAATGGCTGGAGCAAGCGGATGCTGTCGTTCGAAGGAAAGGAGATCCCCTTCAAGATCCAGTACCGCTACCGGCCGGCGGAGTACGGCGAGCAGATGGTGCGGATGTTCCTGCTCAAGAACGACAAGGAATCCAAGCTCGGTACGACGCCGCTGCCGGACGGCATCGTCCGGGTCTGCCGAGACAACGGCCACGAGGGGCTGAGTTTCAAGGTGCAGCAGAGCATCAAGTACGTGCCGATCGGGGAGAACATCGAGCTGATCATCGGCCCGGACCCGGAAGTCATCCACGAGTGGGTGAAGCTGAAGTGCTGGCGGGACAACTTCTGGTTCAAGCTCAGCGGAGTGGACATCTATCGCGGCCTGGAAGGCGAGCACAAGATCGAGGTGAACGACGCGTTGGTCGGTTGGGAAGACCACACCCGCTATGTGGAGCGGATCCGCAACTACCGAACCAAACCGGTCGACGTGGAGATTCGCCGTTCGTTCGGCGGCCACACGTTCTTTGCGAGCCGGCTTGAGCCCACGCTGCACGACTACCAGACGGTCCAGATGACCGCGAACTGTCCGCCGGGCAAGAAGACTGAGCTGGCGTATCACATTCGGACGCTTCAGGGCTATTTGGAGAAGCAGAAGAACGTGACGTTGGAGACCGGTGATTGATGATGCGCTGGGTTGTTCTTGGCTTGTGTCTGTCGACTTCGCCCGTTCTTGGGCGGAACATCGATCTTTCGACCGTCCCCACGCGCGAGACGGTTCAACTGACGATCTATAACGCCGAGGACCTGACGCTGGTGCGCGAGACGCGCCGGATCACGTTCAAGAAGGGCGTCAACCCTCTCCAGTTCTCGTGGGCCAACACGTTGATCGACCCGACCTCGGTTCAGATCCGTTTCCCCAAGGACGCCGACAAGCTGGAACTGCTGGACACGACGTACCCGCATGACAAGCCGCAGATGCTATGCTGGAACGTGCAGTCCGAAGTCGACGGCGAGGCCGGCGTCGAGATCACGTATTTCACGAGCGGTCTCACGTGGTCGGCCGATTACGTCTGCATCACGAATCCCGAGGAGACGCAGATGAACATCGCCGGCTACGTCCGCGTATTCAATCGCTCGGGCGAAGAATACGAGAACGCCCAGGTCCGGCTGGTTGTCGGAACGATCAATCTGGTGGAGAAGATCGCCGAGCTCGCCCAGCGGCGGTACGGCGCGGAGAAGGCCGGGCAACTGACCAAAGGGGAGGTACTCGACCTCAAGCGCGACGCCACCCATATGCTCCTCATCAACGGCGCCTTCGGTGCATATGGAACCGTGGATCTCGCCGACTTTGGTAAACTCGGTCAGCGCAAGGAGATCGCCAAAGAGGGTCTCGGCGAGTACTTCATCTACACGGTCGAGGGCACGGAGACGATCCCGAATGGCTGGAGCAAGCGGATGCTGTCGTTCGAAGGAAAGGAGATCCCCTTCAAGATCCAGTACCGCTACCGGCCGGCGGAGTACGGCGAGCAGATGGTGCGGATGTTCCTGCTCAAGAACGACAAGGAATCCAAGCTCGGTACGACGCCGCTGCCGGACGGCATCGTCCGGGTCTGCCGAGACAACGGCCACGAGGGGCTGAGTTTCAAGGTGCAGCAGAGCATCAAGTACGTGCCGATCGGGGAGAACATCGAGCTGATCATCGGCCCGGACCCGGAAGTCATCCACGAGTGGGTGAAGCTGAAGTGCTGGCGGGACAACTTCTGGTTCAAGCTCAGCGGAGTGGACATCTATCGCGGCCTGGAAGGCGAGCACAAGATCGAGGTGAACGACGCGTTGGTCGGTTGGGAAGACCACACCCGCTATGTGGAGCGGATCCGCAACTACCGAACCAAACCGGTCGACGTGGAGATTCGCCGTTCGTTCGGCGGCCACACGTTCTTTGCGAGCCGGCTTGAGCCCACGCTGCACGACTACCAGACGGTCCAGATGACCGCGAACTGTCCGCCGGGCAAGAAGACTGAGCTGGCGTACCACATCCGCGCGCTGCAAGGCTACTTGGCCAAGCAACAGAAGGTGACGCTGGAGACGGGTAACTGAAGATGAAACGAATACGGGTACGGGCGGCCACCTGCAGAGTATCAGATTTTCGAGCTGGGTGTCGTCGCCGAAGACCCTTTCAAATCGCCAGAAACGCGGTATAATGACCGGCTGTCGGTTCTTAAGTAGTGCGCCTGCACTACTTAAGCCGGCATGCTGGTTTGCGTAAGTGCTTGTAATTGAAAGACTTGCGGGCGTAATTCAGTGGTAGAATGCCAGCTTCCCAAGCTGGACGTCGTCGGTTCGAATCCGATCGCCCGCTGTGAAGATAACTGCTTGCGGGGCCAAGGTTTGCCGACCTTGGCCTTTTTCGTTCGGACCCGAAAAACGGCCGTTTTCGGCCGAGTTGGTCAAAAGTTGGTCACTCGGGCGCCGCATCAGGAGACCGCCTCCTCGACGACCTTGCGGGCCACCTCCAGCAGCTCCGGCTCCACCTGCACGTAGAACCTCCGCGTCGTGCGGATGTCGCTGTGCCCGGCGAGTTCCTGCACCACGTGGATCGGCACCGACTTGGACAGGTTTGTGCAGTAACCCCGCCGCAGGTCGTGCACGCAGCACCGGGCCACGCCGGCCCGCCGACGGATCGCCTGAAAATCCCGCGAGATGTTCTGGCGCTTCATCCGCTGGCCTGCGTTGGAACCCTTGCCGATGACGAACACGTAGACCTGTCCGTCGCCGGCCTCGGCCTGCACCCGAGCCAGCACGTTCGTGACCGGCCGGGGCATGGGCAGGATCCGCATGTCCTTCGGCGTCCAGTCCTCCGCGCCGGTCTTGCCGCGCTTCGCGACCACCCGAACCATCTCCTTCTCGAAGTCGATGTCCGGCCAGGTCAGGTTCAGGATCTCGCTCAAGCGAAGGCCACAGCAGTAGGCCAGCGCGATGATCCCTTGCCACCTCAGCGACGGCGCGGCTTCGATCAGTTTCCGGTAGTCCTCGGGCGTGACGTGGTGCCACTCGTTGCGCGACACTTTCGCCTGCCGAATGCCGTTGAACGGGTTCTCGCGAATCAGCCGGCACTCGACCGCCTCGCGAAAGATCCGCCGGCACTCCCGGAGCAGCTTGTTGACGGTCGCGGGAGCGATCGGTTGGTCCTTCCGCGACCGCTCCCGGTACCAAGACAGGAAGCGACGAGCATCGAGCGGCGTGATGTTGTTCACCGGCTGCTCCTTGCCGATGCGATCCTTGAGCAGCTTCACGGTGCGAGCGTGCTACCACCGCAGCTTTCGCATCGCTAACCTGCCAATGCCATTCCTGCGGATCTTCTTTTGATCCCACGGTGACGTTTCAGCTCCAGCAGGCAGCAGCGTGTCACCAGATTGGCAAGGAGTATCAGGGGCGGTAGATTCAAAGAGGCGTCACGTTCGTCTTGGCAACTTCGCGGGTCGATCTGACCGTCGGGCCCTGGCCAGGACTCGGATCGCCGGGAGGACTCACCATGATGGGCGCCCAAACGACCAGCCACGGAGTCGAACGGTTCAGTCGCAGACCAGGTACCGCCGCAGCCTCAATCGCTGTCCTGTGCACCTTGGGCGTTCTTTTCGCGGCGGGTTGCACGTCTGGGACCGATACCGGTCTCGAAAGGCTGAAGCATGAAGCTGATCCGCGGGCGGTCGAGCAGGTGCTGGCGGGCCACCGAGACACGGCCAGCGCCGCCTGGTGGGGCTTTGATGAGCAAGACTCCACCGCCGCCCTGCAGGCTGCGATTCGCTCCGAGGCTAAGAAGCTCATTATCCCCAACCTGGGCAAACCATGGGTCATGGAGCCGCTGTTCCTGGAGAGCAATCAGGAGGTAGTATTCGAGGAAGGCGCGGTCATCATGGCCCTCAAGGGGGCTTTCCGGGGCAAAGGGGATTCCTTGCTGACCGCACGAGACAAGGAGAATATCACGCTCACGGGGCCCGGCGCCTCCCTGGTCATGCGCAAGCCGGATTACCAGGCACCGCCTTACGAGAAGGCAGAGTGGCGGCATTGCCTGTCGCTCCACGGCTGCCGGAACATCAAGGTGTACGGCCTTCGCATGGCTGCCAGCGGCGGGGATGGCGTCTACGTCGGCCGCGGCACGGGTGTCCTCCCCATTTGGAAGCGATTGTCTATCGAGCATCGGCCCGCCCAACCGGTGGATCAACTGCAGTCCGTCTGCATACGGACTGTCCAGGATGAGGCCGGCTAGCGATTCCGAGCAATTCGACGCCAAATGAATGGCCGACGCGCTGCCCAACGAACGGCCCATCACGAAAACGCGACCGAACTGCCGACCCGCACATTCCGCGATTCTCGGAACGTCATTGAGTACCGCCTCCGCGTCGCCGAACATGCGCGAGAAGGCAGGCGCACCGGTGCTTCAACCGTATCCCCGGTAGTCAACCACCCAGAAGGAGAGGCCGCAAGCCGCGTAGATGCCGCTCAGAAAGTCGTAGTCCGCGGCGATTTCCCCGTTGCCGTGGAAGAAGAGCAGGAGACCGTCGCTCTTGTGAGCCTCATGCAGGTAACCGCACACGACCGCCCCATCGCACTGCGTCTGGGTGGGTCTGCCCTGCGGCGAGTAGTCATCCTCCTCGGCACGCGGGTGAAAGACAACTCGTGAGACCAAAGCGTCATCCAACAACATAGGTTCTCTTCGTTTCAACGAGTACGTAGTCCGTCGTCGCGACCTTGTTCAAGAACTCGCAGTACTGCCCAGCCGTCACTTCGTACTTGCCGATGCTGTACGTGTAGCCGACCGAGCCGCAGATACGATCCGGCCCGTCGCCGCCGGCGCCTAAACCCGACAGTTCCCCGGCGTTGCCCGGATCGCCCACCGGAACGGTCTCGATGTTTACCGCCACCGCCGTGCTTGCCAAAAGCCCTACCACCACACAAGCCGATGCGATTGCCATGCATGAGTTCATCCGTCATCCTCCTGGCTACAGAATGATCTCCGGGAAATGCGCCTTCAGCCGAATAATCACTCACTATACGTTAGCGGCCCTTCCCCCATCGGGCTACCTCGCTTCAAGACTCGTCAGCCGGCGGATATGGCTGCCAGCGTCGCCGCAACCGGAACACGGCCGAACAGCCTCTTGAGCCGGGCCATATACTTACTAACGTTGGCCACCTCGGTACTCGGTTGACCGTCATTCGATCACGTTTCTTCGCATCTAGAAGCAGTCTTACCACGCTCGGGTTTGTTGCAGAGTACCACCGTTGAACCTTGCTCGCCGCGAACTCCCTCATGGCTGTAGTGCCACTGCCCAACTGAGAGGCCGGTTCTCACAGATACGAAGGGGACGATCGCTGACCGCGTTCGCCGCATCCTTACTTGATCACACGGGCTTCGACGTTCGCGATCTCGCGGTTGACGAAGTCGTCTGTCAAGAACCAGTCCTGATAGAGGTTCTCAAGCTGTCTCAGATACCACTCGACCGATGACCGCGTCACCGTGGGCTGCACACCCTTCGGTCGGTCCTCCTCACGGATTGGCGGGCGCATGCGATCGGCTGGTGCCTGGTACGACGGATCGAAGACCAGGGCCGGCAGGGTCTCCGCGGGCAATATATGACGCCATAGAAAAGCCTGCATCTTGTCTTCGGCCGGCACGGCGTCGTGGACGACTTCCCGGTCCCCGATCTTCGCAACTCCCACAAGAGTGAGGTTGACCGGCTTCTCCACGGCCGTAAGGCTGGTCTTGATCCCCACGCCCACGGTCTCCTGGTTGGCCGCCAACGCGGCGCCGGCCGATTCGAGCCCCTGTGGCAGGCCCTTGAAGTTCAGTTGGATCGGTCCGTCGAATCCGTCCTTGCGTAAAGCAAATACGGTCACTGCGGCCGCCCCCTTGCTAGCCATACAGACTCGGGACGGGATCACCCGTAACGCGAAATCGGGCTGCGGCGCGCTGATCCGGAGTCGATAGGCATACTCCTTCCCCGCCTGCCGCCGCCGGTCGCCGAGGTGAACGAAGTACTTTCCGTTGGCGGGCGGTTTCACCATGAGGTAGGAATCGGCGTGATCGGTGTTCAGCCCGGACCCGGCGTCGAAATGGTCGTCGTTGATCGCGATGATCTTGCCATCCGGGCCTGTGACTTTGAGGAAGGAATCCAGCGGGGACCCGAGGTGGCGTGCGGTCACTTCCACGACAATGGTCTCACCGGCCTTTCCTTCCACCTCGAAGACATCCCAGTCACCCGGACGGTCCGCTCGCCCGTTGATGATGACCGGAAGATTGACTTTCTGAGCCTTGGCCGACTCGTCGTTGGCTTCCTGCTCCAGGCACTCGGGCAGCGTGTCCAGGGCGAACGGCACGTAGTTGGATACGAATGCCCCGCTGGCGGCGGCCAGCAGATGACACCCCGGCTTCGCGTCCTTGGGCGGCGGCGCCAACGCGGCCTTGTCCAGGTTCCAGCCGTCCATCTCGATCTTGACCGGCTCGCCCACGCGGCCGCCCAGCGGGAAGATACTGGTCACGAAAGGTAACTCACCGATGGTGATGCGGTAGACGAAGCTCTCGCGGCCTCGAAAGAGGGCCTCCCTGATGGTCAGAACGTACTCGCCATCGTCGGGGACCTCGAAGTAGATGACCGGGTCGGGGTTGGAGCGGAAATCGTCGTCGTACGCCAGTTCCTTGCCGTTGGCATCGCAAAGACGGAGCACGGCCTGGAACCAGCCGGGAACTCCGTCGGCGACATAGGGCACCAGATCCCGAGCTTTGGCGGAGATGACCAGACGCTGCCCCTTACTCGCCTGGAAGCGGTACCGGTTCGTCTCGCCCGGGGCGATCTGGCCGTTCATCGTGCACGGCACCGTGACGCGCACTTCCTCTTCTTCCACGGGCCTCTTGCGCTGAGCCTGGGACTCCTTGCCGAGCACCGGGAGCTGGCAGATCTTCATCGGCTTGCGAGCGACCTCGGGCACTTGACTCACGTAGAAAGGCAGCGGGTTGGAGATGCCGAGCCTCGTGATCACCCTGATTTCACGCCGGCCCGGCTTGGCGTCGGGTGCGACCGTGATCTCGACAAAGACAAGCTCGGTCTGCGAGCGAACGGCCGGAGTCCGCTCGTCTTCAGTGAACCGCCTCTGGATCCGGTCGATGAGGTTCTCCTTGGCTACGTCCTTCTCGGATTTCGGGGCGTCTTTCGATTCCTTCTCGCCCGGCTTGGGGTCCTTGGGTTTCTCCAACTTCGCATTGCACTTGCTGCAGACCGTGGCGTCGATCGGATTGGCCGTACCACATATGGGGCAAATCAGCGACTGAACCGCGCTCGTCCCGGTATCCGGGCCGATAGGCGCGGGGAACTCGAAGGAGGACATCTTGGCAGTCATGTCCTCGCTGAGGACCGTCTCCTTCTTCTTCAACTCGTTCAGTTGCTGACTGAGGAACGACATTTCCTGGTTGTCCAGGACCCGGTAGTAGTCGACTAGCCGGCAGGAGACCCCCTCGCCGGTCACGATCACGCTGTCCGGAAGCTGGAGGCTCTGCCCACCGATCCTGATCGGGAACGTGGTCCCCTGCTGGCCCCCGGCCGGATAGACGTATCCGATGTACTGGCCCTGGGCCCAGGCCGAAGAGGCCATCGCTCCAAGCACGGCGAGCCTAAGGATAGCGAATCGAAGCCTGTTCATCGTGCGCGTTCCTTCCTCACATGAGTTCTTCCAAGAGCCCGGCCGCCTTCATGCCCTCGTTCTCAGTGTCCAGCACGTAGGCGTCCAGCCCCCAGGGATGGGGCAGCTTGGCCGAAGCGTCGATGCCTGCCAACAGATACATGCTTCCCAGCAGGTCCGCCGGATAGACGGGTCTCTCCTTGACCTTCTCGCCCTTTTCGTCGGACGAGCCGACGACGCGGCCACCCACGAATCCGCCGCCGGCGACCAGCACGGTAAAGACATCCCCGTGGTGATGGCGCCCCCCGTTCCAGGGTGGTTCCCACGACACCTTAGGCGTGCGGCCGAACTCGCCGGTACACCAGACCAGGGTGCTCTCGAGCAGGCCGCGGTCTTTCAGGTCCCCGAGCAGCGTCGCGAGCCCTTGGTCCAGACTGGCACACTGATTCCTCATGGTCGCGAAGTGGTTTGAGTGCGTGTCCCATCCGCCGGGGAAGCTGATCGTGATGTAGGGCACGCCCGCCTCGACCATTCGCCTCGCCGCCAGGCATTCCTGCCCGAACGTGTTGCGGCCATAGCGGTCGCGGAGTTCCGTCGGCTCGCTCTCGAGGTTGAATACTTCCCGGCCCTTACCCAGGATCAACCCGTAGGCGTTCTGCCTGGCCGTCTCGGCGGCGGCCATCTCCGGGACGTCAGCAAGGCCGTAGCCGAAGAGATTGACCTTATCTACCAGTTCGCGGCGGGCCTTCTGCCGCCCGTCGTCGATACCCCGGTTAACGATTCCCTGAACCTCAAACCGGGGAGCGTTGGGATCGCCGCCGGTGGCGAAAGGCTTGTACGCGGGGCCGAGGAAACCCTCCTCGGAAAACCGCCCGGCCGCCTCCAGCATCACGACGTAAGGCGGGAGCAGCCCCTTGTATTGGTCCTTCTTGAAGAAGGTGAAGATCGCGCCCACGGCCGGGTAGGCCAGACGGCCGCCCGGCAGGTGCCCGGTCTGCATCAGGTAGGCCGCCGTCTCGTGGCCGTTGTTGCCGTGGGTCATGCTGCGAATGAGGGAATACTTGTCGGCCTGCTTGGCGAGATTGGGTAAGAGCGCGCCGAGCTGGATCCCGTTTACATTGGTGGGGATGAACTTGTCGAACTCGCCCAGGTAGTCGTAGCCCGTGCCCGGCTTCGGATCCCAGGTGTCGTTGTGCGACATGCCGCCCCACAAGAAGACCTGGATGACCGACTTCGTCTGGACCTTCTTGGCCTTTGCTTTGGCCTTGGCCGCTTCGTCCCGGGTCTTCTTCAGTTCGGCGGCCACCTGCTCCGGCGTCTTCTCGGCTGGGGCGGCCAACACGCGGGATGCCACGCTGCCGGCGGCGATCATGCCCGCTGCGCCACAGACACCGCGTCGCATGGCCTCACGACGGGAGATCTGCTCGTGGTTGCCTGGATGATGGCTCGCAGTCATGGTCTCACTACTCCTTTTCCTTCCACCTCGCATACCGTTTCAGCAGACCCCGTGTTTCGGGATGCAATGAAAAATGAACAGCGGGAAATGAAAAACGCAAAACGGGCCGTCATGCTTCCCTCTCCTCATTCTGCATTGTTCATTTCTCATTGTCCGTTTTTCATTTCCCGCTTCCTCCATACCCATCAATGCCTCAACAGAAACTCGGGACTATTGATCAGCGCCCATGCCACGTCGATCCACATATCGCGGCCTTTCGTCACTCCGGTCTTGGCGTATTCCTCCACGGCCTTGACGTCGGCATCCGTCGGAAGCCGCGAGAGAATCGTCAGGTAGAGTCGCTCGGCAATCTCATTGGTCTTGTCGCTGGACGAGAGCGTCGCCGCGAGTTTCGGGCCGTTCTGAAGCTTGCTCTGGATCGAGGCCGAGTTCAGCATGTGCAGCCACTGGGTCGAGGCAAGCTCGTTCACGCGCTCAGTCTCCATCCCCGTGGACCGCGAGGAACGACCGAACATCGTCAGGAAGGAACTCGTGATACTCCCGTCGGCCAGTGCTACCGCGGACATGTCGTTCGGAATGTACGTGAATGGCTCCGGGACGGCGCTGGTATAGAGCTCCGAGGTGCCGGTGATCTCGTTCAAAGCGTCGATCAAGACCTCGGCCTCCACGCGTCGCAACAGGTAGCTGGCGAAGTTGGCTCTTGCTTCCGGCCCCTTGAACCTCGGCACCGAAGACAACTGGTACGTCGTCGAAGTGAAGATCAGCCGCTTCAGGGCCTTCAGGTCATAGTGATTAGCGACCAGTTCCTTCTCCAGATAGGCCAGGAGTTCGGGATTGCTGGGCGGGTTGTCGTCGCGAATATCGTCCGGCTCGTGGATGATGCCCCGCCCCATCGCCCACGCCCAGGTGCGGTTGACGATGTTCTTCGTAAACCAGGGGTTCTCCGGCCGGATCAGCCAGTCGGCAAAGACCTCCCGCGGATCGCGGTCCGGCGGAATCGTGGCCTTGGTACCGTCCGGGAAGGTGGCCACAATCGGCCCGTTTTCGCTCAGCGGTTGGGCCAACGCTTGAGGGATCTGGTTGGTCGCGGTGACAGCCTTGGCCACGGCGTCCACACCCGGCGCGGTGTTGCCGGGCACGGTGACCGCCTTGAGCGGGTCCCAGAAGACGATCTCCTCTTTCCATTCGCTCGTGGGCTTGTAGCCGACCTGCGAGAAAAACGGAGCCATGCCGGCCAGACGGTCTTTCGGCCAGAGGACGGCCCGAGTGCCCATGAACGCCAATCCGACGACCGCGGCCGTGCCCTCCGGAGTTCTGTCCTGGATGGCGCGGTAGAAGTTGACCGGGCCGACGCGGAAGTTGCTCCCGTTTGAGGTGAGCAATTCGCGGGCGAACCGGTCGTACGGCTTGTTTTGGGCGACCGCCTCCCACAGCCAGCGGTGATACGCCTGAGCCGCGTTGGGCCAGACTTTGACGGGGAACTCCGCCTTGACCCGCAGGATATCGCTCCACTTCATGGCCCAATAGTCGATGTGCGCCGGCTGGTCGAGGAGGCGGCCGATCAGATCGACGCGCTTGTTCTTGTCGGGACTCTGAATGAACGCCTTCGCCTCTTCCGCCTTGGGCAGCTTGCCGGTCAGGTCCAGATAGGCGCGACGGATGAACACCGCGTCGGAGCAGAGGACGGGTTGGATGCCCAGCGCCTTCAACTTCGCAAACACGAGGTCATCGATGGGGTTTGTCGGCTTGGGCGGCTCGGGGCTTTCGGTGAGACTTGCCACCTGCCTGGCGGCGACCAGTCGGTACAAATTCGCCTTGGCCTGATCGGCCAGAGCACGCCGGTCATCGGCGATCTTCACAGCGGCCGTATACGCCGCCCGGGTCTTCTCCGCTTCCGCCTTCAACGGGACGGCCGCGGCTTCCGCCTCCTTGGCCGCCTGTTCGTCCGCCTGGTTCGTCTGCTTGGCTGCGGCAATCCGCTTCTTGAGGTTCTCCAGGCCTTCCTCGGCCGACTTCTTCCGTGCTTCGGCCCTGGTCAAATCCTGCGCGACGGTGTTGGCCTTCACCGCCGCCTCGTCCAACTTCTGCTGGACTGGTGTCAGAGCCGCCTTGGCCGCATCGGCCGCCTTACGCTTGGCGGCTGCATCAGCCGCGGCCTGTTTGCTGGCTGCCTCGAGTCGAACGGGTTCCTTGCCCGCTTCCTGGGCCGCCTGGTTCGCGGCCATGGCAGCAGTCACCTGGTTCTTGGCGTTGGCCAGAGCCGCGTCGGCGGCTTTCTTCTGGGCCTCCGCTTCAGCGAGTTTCCGTGCGGCGGCCGCCGCCTGGGATTGCATCGCCTGCTCGCTCTGCTTCGCTTGAGCCAGGGCCGCCGCGGCATCGGTCGCCGCTTTGCGCTTGGCTGCGGCTTCGGATGCCGCCGCCTTCTTTGCCTCTGCGATCTTCGCGGTATCCTGGGCGGCCTTCTCGGCCGGCTGGGTGGCGGCCGCGGCAGCAGAGACCTGGTTCTTGGCACTTGCCAAGGCATCATCCGCGGCCTTCTTCTGCGCCGGGGCGTCGGCCAAGTCCTTGGCAGCGGTGCTGACCTTGACCCGCGCTTGTTGCTGGCTCTGCTGAGCCTGGGTCAACGCCGTCTGTGCCGCGTCCGCTGCCTTGCGTTTGGCCGCAGCGTCGTCCGCCGCCTTCTTCTTATCCTCCGGAGATTTCGCAGGATCCTTCGAGGTCGTGTCGGCCGAAGTCTCCGCCGCCTGGGCCGCTTGCTCTGCCGTCTGATAGGCGCCGATGGCGGCAGCCACCTGCTTGTTGGCGTTCGCCAAAGCCTCGTCGGCGGCCTTCTTCTGCGGCTCCACTCCCGCCAACTTCTGTGCGGCAGCGGCGGCCTGAGCCGTGGCCTGTTGCTCATTCTGCTGTGCCTGGGTCAAGGCGGTCTTGGCTGCGCCGGCCACCTTGCGCTTGGCGTCGGCATCGGCCGCGGCCTGCTGTTTGTCTGCCTCAGAGACCGCCTTCGCGTTGTTCTCCGCCACCAACGCAGCCTGTTCAGCCGGCTGGGTAGCAGCCGCGGCAGCGGAGACCTGGTTCTTGGCGTTGGCCGCGGCTGCATCGGCGGCTTTCTTCTGTGCTTCCGCTTCCGCCAGTTTCTGCGCTGCGGCCGCAGCCTGAGTCTGTGCCGCCTGCTCGCCTTGCTGTGCCTGGGCCAGCGCGGCTGCGGCATCTGCCGCTGCTCTGCGTTTGGCAGCAGCCTGGGTCGCCGCCTGAATCTTCTCCTCCGCGGCCTTCGCTGAATCCTGGGCCGCCTTCTCGGCAGCCTCCGAGGCCGCAGTAGCGGCGGTGATCTGGTTCTTGGCGTTCGCCAAAGCAGTGTCGGCCAGTTTCTTCTGAGCCGTCGCCCGAGCCAACTTCTGCGCCACGGCGTTGGCGAGATTCTGTGCGTTTTGCTGGGCCGTCTGAGGTTGAGCGAGCGCCGCCTTCGCCGCGTCGGCCGCCTTGCGTTTCGCGGTGGCATCGGCCGCGGCCTGTTTCCTCTGCTCCTCCGAGCTGCCGGCACGCTCGGCCATCGCTTTTGCCGTCGCCTCCGCTCCCCGCGCGGCCTGCTCGGCCGGCTGGGTAGCCGCCGTGGTGGCGGCCGCCTGGTTCTTGGCACCGGCCAGGGCCTCGTCTGCCGCCTTCTTCCGCGCGGGAGCGTCGGCCATGCTCTTCACGGCCGCGCCGACCTGTACCCGGGCCTGCTGCTGATTCTTCTGTGCCTGGGCCAAGGCGGCCTGTGCGGTGTCGGCTGCTTTACGCTTCGCCTCGGCATCATCCGCGGTCTTCTTCTTGTCTTCCGGGGATTTCGTAGCGTCCCTGGAACTCGCGTTGGCAGCGGCCTCCGCCGCCTGAGCGGTCTGCTCCGCCGACTGATAAGCACCGATGTCAGCGGCCACCTGGCTATTGGCGTTTGCCAGGGCACCGTCGGCCGCCTTCTTCTGAGCCTCTGCGTCCGCCAGTCGCTTCGCGGCGGCAGCGGCCTGGGCCTGCGCCGCTTGCTCATTCTGCTGCGCCTGGGTCATGGCGGTCTTAGCCGCGTCGACGGCCTTGCGCTTGGCGACAGCGTCGGCCACGGCCTGCTGCTTCTCCGCTTCAGAGACCGCCTTCGCATTCGCTTCAGCAGTCACTGCGGCCTCATCAGCCGCTTTGAAAGCAGCCGTTGCGGCCGCGAACTGGTTCTTCACGCTGGCCAGGGCATCGTCGGCCGCCTTCTTCTGAGCCTCTGCATCTTTCAGCTTCTGAGGGGCGGCGTTAACCTGAGCCGTCGCCTGCTGCTCGTTCTGCTGTGCCCGGGTCAGGGTGGCCTTGGCGGCGTCGGCGGATCTGCGCAAGGCGGTCGCCTGGGCGGTGGCCTTCTTGGCTTCGTCGTCGAGTTTGTTGGCCGCTTCCAACGCAACCTTGGCCGCGGCCTCTGCCTCCTTGGCTGCCTTCTCGGCCGCATCGTAAGCCTGCTGCAGGGGCATCGCGGCGGCTTTGGCATCGGCCAGGGCCTTATCCAGACCGGGCTTGGCGTTGGTCGCATCAGTCAGGGCCTTGGCGGCGTCGGGCACGTTGGCCTCGGCCTGCTTCAACTCCGCCGTGCCCGGATCGCCTGCCAGATTCTTCGCATCGGTGGCCTGCTGACGCTTCGCGTTGGCCGTCTTGCTCGCATTGGCGTATGCCGTGTCGGCCTTCTGCATCGCGTCCTTCAACGGGACGACCGCCGATTCCGCCTCCCGGGCCGCTTTCTCGGCGGCATCGTAGTCGGTCCTGGCTTTGGCTTCAGGGTCTATTGCGGGCCCTGTAGCGGCCGGCTTCGACTCGGACGTCGGTTGGGACCGCGGCGATGGCTTCGTTTCTGGCTTGGACGCCGGTTTGGTCGCGGGGCTTGCCGGCGCAGGTGCTGTTGCGGCGGCGGCTGTCGCAGCGGCAGGTTGAGTCGCCGGTTGCTCCGCAGCCACGGCTTGAGCGATCAGAAACGCGGAGAAGGCGAGCGCGAGGCTTCGGAGTGTCACACACTTGGTCGTCATTGCCACCGCCTTCTCATCCAGCGGCTTCAGCCGCTCCAGGATCTCGTCCCGCATTGTCATTGATCCCCGGAATTGCCGACATATCGCCCCGGCGCAGCCTGAGCAGGCCGTCTTGCTTCCAGCGGTATTATAACCGACCCGCCCGACGGGCGGCGCATCCAGGCCCTTGCCGGCATACTCACCACACCCGGCGCGAGTGGTCACGGAACAGAATCATCGTACGGCACGCTTCCACGCGCCGGAAAGCGTGCGGCCGACGAAAGTCGACCAACAGACCGCCACGTTCGGCCGAATTACACGAAAGGGCTCCGACAACAGTCGCATGCAGTTTGCTGAGGCATCCCATCTCCCACCTCTCCTCTTCAACCTCCGTGACCTTGCGGTCATCTCCGCAAGCGATGTGACGTCCACTACCCTGACATCGCGCAGACTCCCTCGTCCTCGCGCGCTGCAAAAGTACCTTTGACCCACGACCATCGGTCCTTTCACGAGTCGCCGTCGATTTCTTACCTGACCTGCCGCAACCGTCCCAGAACACGCGACTTGGCGATCCACACCGCGTTGACCGTCAGACCCAGATTCTCCGCGACCTCCTCCACCGGCCATTCCTCAAGGGACGTACAGCTCAAACGCCCTGAACGTCGGACCATCAACCTGCCCCCGGACTGTCTCCATGCACTCGGCCAGAACCGAGACCGCTCCCACTCCTCCTCGAACACGTCCGGCCCGCGAGCACTGTCGCAGGGCCGGATACGAACCAGGCGCCGGGCACAGAACCCGGACGCGTGGCTGCCTGCCTGCGAAGGTTCCGATATGGTATACTTGAGACATCGCGGAGTATCGCCGACCGTTGGCCCGGACCGCTCTCGTGACTGTGATGACCAGAGCCGCATCAGTCATTCGGATTGCCGTGTTTGCCGCCGGCCTGATTCTGCCCACGGCCGGCTCACTTGGCCAGACCCCCGAGTTCCGCGCCATGTGGGTCTCACGATTCGAATGGCCCGACACCGACCCGGCGACCTGCAAAGCGACGATCGATGCGGTCATGGAGAACCTGAAGGCCAACAACTTCAATGCCGTCTTCTTTCAGATCCGAGGCCAGTGTGACACGCTGTACCCATCGCCGGAGGAGGTCTGGTCGCTCCTGGTGGGCGGCGCGGATCCCGGCTGGAACCCTCTTGCCTATGCGCTCAGCGCCGCTCATGCCAACGGCATCGAGTTCCACGCGTACATCAATACGCAAACCTGCTGGCGCGGTTCCGGCGGATACACCCTGCCCGCCAACCCGAACCACCTGTTCTACAGCCACTGCAACGCCGCCGATCCGGATCACCACGACTGGCTGATCTGCGGTTCACAAGGTACGCCGGTACAGTGGAGCGGAGGCTACGTGTGGATGGCCCCGGGCATCCCTGATTTCCAGGCCTACTGGCGCCGGCAGGTGATGCACGTTGTGCAGGATTACGAGGTCGATGGCGTTCACTTCGACTACATCCGCACGCCCGGCGCAATGTACTCCTACGATCCGATCAGCCGGGCCCGACAGGCAAGCCCGCAAAGCAACCCCGACAATCTGGAGTTCGGCGCGTGGACGGCCGACCAGATCACCCGGATGGTCCGCGACATCTACGCCCAGGTGATGGCGGTCAAACCGGCGGTCAAGGTCAGCGCCGCGGTCTTCTCCAACCCGAACACCGCCCCGTCCAGCGTCTACCAGGACGCCCTTGTGTGGGCACAGACCGGCGGCATGGACATACTCGTCCCCATGATGTACTACGCTGGCGGGGCCGGCTCCGGATGGGATACGACGCTGCAGACGTGGCTGGCTGGAAGCGCGGGCCGGCACGTGGTCGCCGGTCACAGCACCGAACAGGGTGTCGCCGGACTCCTGGGCCAGGTCGACGTGGCGCGTACGCGCGGCGCCCAGGGTACCAGCGTCTTCTCCTACAGTTCGTTCACAGGCTGGAGCGACTATCTGACCAACGTCCACCAGCAGCCCGTCTCCACGCCCGCCATGACCTGGAAGAGCAGTCCGACCACCGGCATCATCTACGGATATGTGAAGGATGCCTCGGGGACGCCGATCGTCGATGCACAGCTTGTGCGATCCGGCTCGACCTATAAGGCCTTGTCGAGCGGCGACGGGCTCTACTCTTTCCTGCTTGTGCCGCCAGGCACCTGCACCTTGACCGTTTCACACATCGGGTACGAGCCGGCCGATCCGGTGAGCGTTTCGGTGACCGCGGGCGGGGTGGTACGTCAGGACATCACGCTCGGCTCCCTGCTGCCGCCTCTTATCGCGCCGGTCACCCCTAATCCCGATTTCGCGACTCGAAACCTGACATATACACGCCAGTTGACATTGAGCCGGGGCACCGCGGAGTCCTGGACTCTGCTTCAGGGGCCCGACGGCACAAGCCTCAATCGCGGCACCGGCTGCGTTCAGTGGGTACCCCTGCCCTGCAATGCGGGAAGTCCGGTGACGTTCGCTGTTCGAGTATCCAGCACCGCCGGAACCGACGACGAAACCTGGACCGTGCAGGTGCAGGCGCAGCCGCCCTGCTCGACGTTCAACCTGACCGGTTTCGAAGACTACGCCAACGGCACGAGGGTTGTGTTCAAGACTCCTCGGAGCAGTAATACATACACCCATCTGGCGACGACGCCAAATGTCGCCCAGGTCACCGATGCGGTCCCTGGGCTCAGTGGCAACAAGTGCTACGTTCTTCAGTGGCAATATGTGGATGCCACCAAGCAGCGATGGGCTCGCGTCACGACGTCGAACGCTCCCAACATTCCCAACCCGACCGTGCAACTGGATCGCCCCATCCGTCTGCGCCTGCGCCTCGACAGCGGTCGCCTTCGTCTGGCTCTGGGCATTCGCGAAACCGGTACCACCGCCGACTTGGGCGGCGACGGCGGAACGAGCGGCAGCATAGAGTTTCTCGGCGCGGCAACGAAACTCAGCGACGCGCCGCAGGGCGTCCTCGTGGAGCCGATGGAGGGGGTCTGGCAGACCCTTATCTTCGATCCACGGCGCGACCCTATCGTGGCATACACGGGTGATAGCGTCCTGAGCTCTGCCAGCAACAAGGGTACCCTCGAATGTCTGGCGTTCTCGTATGTCGACAGCGTCGGACCATTCACCGTCTACCTCGATGATGTTGACTTCGTGTGCGATACGCCCGGCGATTTCGACTATGACGAAGATGTTGACCAGGGCGACTTCGGACACTTCCAGGCCTGTCTTGGCACGACTGGTGCCACGGCGGCAGCTCTGGGCGATTGCCGTTCCTCCGATTTCGATCGGGACGGCGATGTGGACACCGTCGATTTCGGCGGGTTCCAGTGCTGTTTCAACGGCGCCGACCAGCCGGCAGGATGCCGGTAGGGCGAGCTCAAGCGGCCCCCGTTGTCTCGCTCCCGCGACTCCGACAGTTAACAGCCTCAACCTTTGACAATCGCAGCTTGGGATGTTTGCACTTAAGGGCATTGCCGTCGGCATGATCCTGCTCTTTCCGGATCGCATAGAGATTCATGGAACCGCTACTGGCGCTTTTCTGGCGGTTCGGCAGCCGGGAACGTGATCAGGATAGAGCAGCCGGAGATCAAGCGTCGGATTTAACACTGCCTGTCCGGGTCAGGAGTAATCCTACAACCAGAGAGCGACCTCCTGCATGCAGAATTGCGGTTTCTGGCTGCGTGATGGCGTCGGTTGCACGTGGCCCAACCGCCACGGCTTACCGGCGGTTGCGTGCTGATCCTCAAGAAAGCCCGAGTTGCAGGCTGGCGGCGGAGTGGGGACAATAAGGACCGTCGCATTTAAGGAGTCACCACATGTCACGACTCGCACTCGTTCCGTTGTTGTCGTTCCTCGTGCTCTGCGTTTCGGCATGCTCCAACGTCCACCGCCCTTCCACTTCAACTCCCCAGGCGAGCGCGCCCGTGAACCCTACTAGCGGGGAGACCGAGACCAATTCGTCCCCGGCCGGTATGCAGGTCAGTCCCCCGCCAGCAGACTCTAACCACTTTGATGGCCAGTTGCCCAATGGCGGCCGTTACGTGGGTGCGATTCGCGATGGAAAGCCGAACGGCATCGGGACATGCACATGGCCCGATGGCCGCAAATACAGCGGGGCATGGGTCAATGGAAAACGAGAAGGCCAAGGCGTGCAGGTCAGCCCGGACGGTGCGAAATATGATGGTGAGTGGCGTGACGACAAGCCTCACGGGCACGGCATTGCGACGGGGCCGAAGGGGAATTACGAAGGCGACTATGAGAATGGCCAACGCTCTGGCCGGGGTATTTTCCGGTGGCCGGACGGTGGAGTTTACGAGGGTGAGTGGAAGAACGACAAGCCCAACGGGCGTGGTGTATCAACTTCTGCCTTTGGCGCAAAATACGATGGCGAATGGAAAGACGGCCAGCCTCACGGATTCGGCAAAATGACTTCCCCGGACGGCAGAGTCCACGAGGGCCAGTGGCAGGACGGCAGGTCCGGAGGGGGACGCACCACACCCCCGGCAAGTCAACCGACGTGAGTCGCACGCAGCAGGTGGAGCTTGCTTCTTGAAAGCAGTCTTACCTGCGAGGTTTGTCCCTGATGATGCTGATAACTCGGTGACGAGGGCGTGGCTGGGCTCGTCTGGGTGGAGACATCCTCTTCGCCTTGAATGACGAGTCGTCCCCCTGATGGAAGAAGATGCGACCGGCCAGCATCTCGGGCGTCTCCAGAACGGCCCACCCTCTTCCCATTGCAGGATCGCACTCATCGCTGCTTTCCCACGACCATTCCACGGCGGGCTTGCCGTGACGTTCGCTGGGCCGGTAATCGATGCATCCCCGAACCAGGCCGAACTGGAATTGTCCGATTCCGTTCCCCTCGAATAGGATGAACGCCTTGACCTCCATGTCGAGGTAGTCCTGGTCCCACATCTCCATCTCGGTGATGCGCCATCGCCCCAGGAACTCGTTCCGCTCAAGTCTTCGTGGCATGATTTCGCATCGCTCCGTGATGATGAGTGTTGCCCGATGTGAATGAGGCAAGTTGGGAACCCCTCAACCCATCGATGGCCTCCTGAAGCGAAGCCACAACCCGCGTCGAGTGGTAGTACAGCCACGGAGCAACGCGCCCGCTGCACACGGTGACGACGATCTTGCCCCACTGGTGAGCTTGATACATCTCACAGGCGGTTCCCCAGCTTGGGCGTTCAGCCATGATCAACAGCGCATCCGACTCCCTGATGTCGGCCAAGCCGACGACCTTCTAAGCGATGAGGCAACGTAGCCCCTAACCAGCCACGTGGGTAACCGTGACAGCGGGCTTGCGGAAGTGAGGTATGACATGGCGGAGCAGAAGGCGTACTATTCGGTGTTTGGATTGAAGGACGGGATCGTGTGGCTTGCGACACAACAGCGGAAACCGGTTCGATCTCGCACCTGGGGAAGACCGCAGATCGACGAAGACGGGATCTACAGCTGGTTCGTAGACAAGGTCGGTGATGGCGAGAATATGACAGATCAAGCGAAGGTTGCCAAGGGAACGACCATCGCAACGTGTCTGAACATGAAACGTGTTGTCCGCGAACAAGTAGAACCCCGGCTCGCCGCATTGGCGCAACAGGTATCTGCCCTCCGAGTCCAGCTCAACAGGATCGAGCAGAAGCTCGGCGAGAAGGAATAGCAGGTGGCTGGGCCTCAGTTCTGACTACGTTCCCCAGGGGTGGGGCTGAATTCGGTGCCATATTCGGCTTGCGGGGGTGTACTCCCTCGTGCCTAGCCCCCACCCCTCGTCGGCTTAAGGTCGGTTTCTGCACGTTTACGGTGCATCCTGGAACCCCGCAATTCACAGGGCGCAATGGGGGGAGGGGCGGTGGTACAATAGCGGAACACGGTCCGGCGGCGTAGCCGGGTCGAGGTAAAGTGGGACATGTCCGGTTGTGGGAGAGTGAGCCATGGCAACATCGCGCAGTGGTCTTGCAGCCTTGTTCTTGTGCCTAGCCCTTGTAAGCGGACCCGCATTCGCCGCCCATCCGCAGATCACCGCTCCCTATGTCACCAGTTCCATCACCGTTGATGGCAGCGCTGCCGATTGGACGGCCGTGAAGGCCAGGCAGCAGGGCATCTCGTTCTATAAGGGCGATGGCCGCGCCGGTACCTCGGCCACGAATACCGGCACCACGATTTGCGGCACGATCAGTAGCGAAAACGATTGCCGCGTGGACCTCTGGGCCGCGCACGACGGCACCCATCTGTTTATCTTGGCCGAAGTGCGGGACGATGCCTATGAGCCGCTCAATTCGCAGGCACAGGGCAACATGGCCTATTTGGAGGACACGCTTCATCTCTACCTGGATTCAACCAACGCCCGGCAGGCCAACATCCCCGGTTCGCCGATTCAGAACCGCTACGGTTACGAGCAGTTCGGCATCAGCACCGATGGCAACATCTACGGTGAGAATGTTGACTTCAACAACAGCACCTCTCCCCAGCGCCGTCTTGCCCCGTTGCGTTCCGCCCCCGATGGCCAGTACTGGCAGGCCAAGTGCCAATTCAGCCAACCCGGCCCCGGCTACCTCTACAC
Organism: Planctomycetota bacterium; assembly: GCA_022711465.1. Lineage (GTDB taxonomy): Bacteria > Planctomycetota > Phycisphaerae > UBA1845 > PWPN01 > JAGNEZ01. Next base: position 63,063 of record JAKLEZ010000023.1, read on the forward strand.
CTTTGAGGAGTCCATCCTCATGGCCGGACGGGCCGGCTACAACATGGCCCCTCTGACTCCCGGTTCCAGCTATGGCTTCAATGCCGAATTCTGCGACGCCGACAGCGGCATCCAGCTCCAAGGGTACATCTTCTGGTCGAGCTACAGCGCGATTGACGCCTGGAATCAGGAAAACCTCTGGGGCACTCTGAACCTGGCCCCAGTCCCGGAACCCGCTACGGTGGGTCTGCTCCTCTGGGGCGCGCTGCTGCTCCGCCGCACCCACAGACCCGGGACCGGCCGCGCATGACACGCTTGAACGGCGGGACGAAGAAGAGCTTATTCGGTTGACAAGCGGTTGTGAGCGCGGAATCCTTCCGTCGGGCCGGCGGCTGGGCGCGTGTTGGTCGCCGGTGTGAGTTGAAGGAAGTCCCGAACACCTGGAACTATTCCGAGGGGCTCATGGCGATCTCCGTCGCGGATCCGATCGGCCGGGTGATCAAGCGGGCCAGATACATCACGTTTCAGCCGCTCGATCTTGGCAAGTGGGTCAGGTTGGGATTCGCGGCGTTTCCGGACGAGTCGAGTGAGGGGGGAGGAGGCTTTGGCGGGGGCGGTGGGCACGGCGGTCGGGGTGCATACGGCGGTGGAGGTGGTGGTCGCGGTGGTTATGGTGGCGGCGGACACCGTTACTAAACGGCGGCCTGCCAGACTACGAAACCATGGGGCCACACGAGTGGCCCTATTTCATTGGTGAATCAGGCTTCGAATCCCGCCGGGGCCGTATCAAGGCAAGCGGTGGCATGTTGCCGGAACGCAGGTATTGGCGTCCAACATCACGAGGGGGCAGCCACTACATTCTGCCCGCCGCCGGGGATTCCAACCCAGTCCTATAGACGGTATACTCAGGTATCCAGCGTTGGTGGCCCTGAACTGCCCAACCGCCATTGTCCTTGTCACTACCTCTTTGGTTTTGGCTGGTTGCCACCTGGATCGTTGAATCGCGGCCTGGAGGTTGTCCGACGATGACGCAGGATGAGAAAGACAAGTTGCTGGCGCTGTTCGAGAGGGAGACCAGGTGGTGCCAGCAGGTCGAGGCGCAAGACGAACGAGGCAAGCCCGTTCACTACCATGACAAGAAAGCGGTGGCGTGGGATGTGGTTGGCGGCATGTGTTTCCTCTTTGGGTGGGAGCGGGCCTGCAAGCTCTTCGGGCCAGTTGCGCGGCAGGTCACCGGGCTCCAACGATACCTGACCTACGCTGATTGGGAGATGGCCGCCATGGCTTCCTTGCAGGACTTCAACGACAAGGTGGACACGACATACGCCCTGATCGTGGAGAGGTTGCGGAAGGTGCCAGTACATCGTCGAGGATGATCCCCCCTCGCCGGATCGTAAGGGTGACCACTCACGGCTTCGCGGAGCCGCAGACTTACTCGTGCCACGCATATCACGGGGGCAGACCACTCCGAAGCGAACCCGACATACGGGGCTGCTGGTTGTGTCCTGAGCGACTCGTAAACGGGTCAGGGCTTGAGGAGAACAGCAGTAACAGGCTTGGCCTGGCCGGTTTCACCAAGGAGGCCGTCTCGGGCCATGGTCTTGCGGATGTCGTCGATGGAAATGCCCGCGGCGCTGAGAATGTTGTGGCCGGTGCAGCCTTTTTCGGCGAGCAGGGCCAGGTGTGTGCGGCGGTTGAAAACCGTGGCGCTGGGCGGTCGAAAAACGTAGCGCCAGGTGAAAGGTAGTCTATCGATGAAGAGTCTGTGATTCAATGTCTTCTTCTTCGTCTTCTCACAGAAAGAGAACTGGTGGTGGCAGTTTTTCTTTTTGGTACTTGTTCTTTTTTTGTGAAATCCTGTGAGTTCCTGTGAAATTGTGATTTTACGCCGGATCGGATCCGAGATCGTCGGGTGAACGTTGATCCCACGCTGCCGCTGGAAGTCGTACGTGTTGAACGCGGAGACATCAACTCCGTTCTCCCACTGCCGGCCGCTGAAGAAGTCATTCTCCGTCGCCGGTAACCGCAGAATGGGTCCCCAGTCCCGCTCGTACAACAGACGCTGCACCTCCGACCAGCCGACCACGTCATCATCGTCCTTGGCCGTCTCGCTCTGCCGGATCACCATCACGCGTGCGCCGACCGGCACGTCCTCGATGATCTCATCGTCGTATGTTGTGTATGTCATGTTGTTCACCTTGGGAGCTCGCCTCTCAACGGGCGGCTCTCTCACGGTAACGAGAGCCGCGGCACCGTCAGCGAAGGGCCACTGAGCGGACCCCTCGATAAAGCTATCGGGCCGGTGTCAATGTTCCGGCCCGATAGCTTTACGATAAGGGGTCTGCGTCGGCCCGGAGCGGGCACCGTCCCGCCCGACGCACCTTCATCGTTTCCCCGTGCACCATCGCTCCGCCCGGTGTTGCTCGCTAAGGAAGACGCAAACTTCTCCTTGAGTCGTAACTCTGCAATTCCGTCAGTCGAAACCACGCACCCGACGTGAAGTCCTCAATCCAGTCCACGGATTGCATTTCCTCGTCCTTGAGTCCCCTCGACATATACGCCTTCCATCGACGAAACGCCTCCAGCAAGGCGTCGTCAATCCTCTGCTCTTCGATATCGGCTGTTTGTCCATCACACATGTTCATCCCTCCGGCTCCCGCACTGATGGCGGTTCGCCCGCTGATTCGAACCGCCGGCGACTTTGCCCGGAAAGCCCCGTTGGTTCATCGTTCACACTGGGCACGTCGGCGACCAAGACCGAGCGGAAACCCGCCCGGCCGTCGCCCTACGTCCTCGTGTCGTTCACCCGCCGCAATCGCCATTGGCCGACCAGTTCAGGGTCAACCCCTTCCGTGATCGCGTCCGCGGCGTACTTCTCTATCCGGTACTCCTCCCAGTCGATCTGTTCCCGTTCATCCGTGGTCCTATCGTTCACCTCCGTCAAGACGAGCTATGGCAGCCCGTTCTCGTCGCCGCCTTCGTCCTCGCCCTTGCGCGGCGGATTCATCAGCACGTACTCCTGTGCTTTCTGCAACGCCAGGATCAACCGGTTCAAGTCCGTCGTGGCCGAGAAGCTCCCGGTGCTTTTCCAAGTCCCGTCCTTGTCCTTGTAACGTCGCTCGGCGGTCACGCGCTGGACCGTTCGCGTCCCGTTCCCGGTCTCGATGTCGTTCGACCACACCGCGACGCTGACGCTTCCGAACTGCACTTTGTGGGTTGGTTTGTTTCCGTTCATGTTTTTCACCTCGGCAATCCCCATCTTGGTGGGGACGCCTGCTCGACTCGAGGCAGGCGGTCTCCCTCACGGTTTCGTGCGGTTCCGTCCCGCCTCAGTCCAGTTTGATCCGGCGCCCGTAGCCTTTGCACCAGGCGCACTCGTCCATGCCGCACACCTTCTTGGTCTCGGTACAACCGCAAAGATGACAACGAAACGGCTGCGGCCCCAGGAAAAGGACGTCCGGGTAGCTTCGGCTCAGCCGCCATATCCGGAAGGATTCGCGGTCCCGCACCCAGTCCGGCTTGTTCAGTAGGTCGTGGAGCAATGTCTTGCCGGTGTCGACCAGTTCCCCGCGCGACTTGGCATGTTCGCGGTCGTGTTCGGTCTTCCTGGTGTAATTCACGATGCTGCTGAAGGACATGTAACAGGTTTTATGGGTCATGGTGTTTCTCCGAGACGATACCACGTCCGGCGTGGCTCTCTCGATAACCGAGAGCCACGCCTGCTCCGAGGGCGGATGCGTCGTCGTGAACAGGGTCGTTTCAGTCGCGCAGTCCGTGCAGCTGTTTCTACGGAGAGTACCGTCGAACTACCTCGACAGAAGGCTCTCCGTGCGTTCAACCGGTACCCTGGGTGGAGAGCGTGTCACACGAAGTCGGCCTGGGCTTGAGCCGATTTCGCTCCGTTTGAGGGCGGAGCGGGGGTGGAGCGTATGGCAGGAGTAGTCTCTCGCAACCGATGGTATAATGGGCCTGGATTGCCCGGGGAGGATCACTGGGCCGATAACGAACCGCTAAACCGGCCCAGGCGCGCTTCGGCGGCGGGAACCGGGCTGTCGGAGGCGAAGGATGCAGATCTTAGAGTCTCTCTCTCTGCTTACACCTTACCCCCGCCTCGCGCAGCCCGGGGCCGCCAGAGTCAGACTCATAGGTGTCGCCTTGCTCACCGCGATCGCCTCGGCGGGAGAGGCCAGGGCGGCGCTCAGTTACTACGTGGAGCCGGGTGGGTGGCCGAACGGCGCCCACCGTGACGCCGCGGTCGCCGCAATCCAGTCGGCCACGGCTCGCTACAACGCCTATGGCGACTTTGGCAATCACTCCGTCTACGTCTATTACAACGCCGGTATCCCGACGGCGCAGGCGAGCTACCTCGGCAGCATCGGTTTCGGCGGTACTTATCCCAACGAACGTGTCACGATGCACGAGCTCGCGCACTACCTCGGCTCGGGCACGTACGGCGATCCCTGGGACGGCGCCCGCGGCGAAGCCCTGATCAACCAGTTCGACGGCCTCGAAGCCCAACTACAGGGCGACGCCAATCACTTCTGGCCGTACGGCCTGAACTACGACAGCGAAGGGGCGGAGATCAACAAGCAAAGACAGGTGGCACTCGTCTATGCCCAGCGGGCCGACATGGGAATCGGCTCCACCGCAAACCCCTCATCGTGGGCGGCAACGGCGGTTACTTTGAAGGCCCCCGACGCCCAGGGGACCTCGGGGTTCAACTACGCCAGCACTTGGAGCGACAACACATTTGCACACCCGAACGCCGCCTATGCGACCGGCGCGTTCTCAATGCGTACCCCCGAGGGATACAACAGCTGGACCTTCGTCGGCAATTCGCTCACCGTCAATCCGGGCGGCCGCCTGCTGTACAACGGTTGGGGCACGACCGGCGTCGTCACCTTCAGGAACCTCACCGTGAACGGCGGGACCGTCCGCCACGACCAATTCCCGCAGGACTTGTTCCAGCTCGCCGGGAAAGTCACGCTCGTCTCGACCGCGACATTCGAGTCGGCCAATGGTGACATCAAGGTGCTCGCGAACATGGGCGGGAACGGTTCGTTGACCAAGACCGGTGGTTACGCGCTCACCCTCACCGGCGGCAATTCGTACACCGGCAACACCACAATCAGCAGCGGCACGCTCCGTCTGGCGCCCGCCGTTGCCGTCGCCAGCTACTCCTTCGACAACGTCAGCGGAAGTACGGTCGTTAACGGCGGCACCGGGGGCTCGTCCATGAACGGAACACTTGCCAACGGCGCGGCGATCGTTTCCGGCGGCCGATCCGGCAACGCCGTCAGCCTGGCCAATGGCGCGTCGGTGGATATCAACAACGGGATCGTCGACCTCGGCAATACTGCCAATTGGACGGTTTCGGCCTGGGTGAAGACGACCACGCCCGGCGCCACGATCCTCACCAAGGGCGACGGCGCCGGCTGGTCCTACGGCAATACGATCTTCTACCTCGGCGACGGTACCGGCCAAGGCAGCGGCGGCATCCCCAGCGCCGTACGCTGGGCGGGCGGATTCTTCCAGGGTTCCACCAGCGCGACAGCAGTGAACAACAACACCTGGCACCAGGTGACCTACGTTAACAGCTGCGGCGACTACGCCATCTACGTTGACGGCGCCGCGCAGCCGCTGTCGCTGGGCAACAGCAGCTTCTCAGTCCCCGACATCGGCTGGGTCGTTCGCCTGGGCGTCTCGACCAACACCGTGCCCACAGACGGTACCGTCAACTACAACGGTCTGCTCGACAGGGTGCAGTTCTACCGCCAAGCGCTGTCCCCGGCCCAGGTCACCGCGCTCTTCCAGGGCCAGAGCGTCGGCCCGCTGCCGACGACCACCCACGTGTCCATCGCAAGCGGGGCCACGCTCGATCTGAACGGTACGGTGCAACAAATCGCCTCTCTGAGCGGACCAGCCGGGTCGGCGGTCACGCTCGGCGCAGGGCAGTTGACCGTCGGTAGCCCGTCGGGGAGCACGCAATTCGCCGGCACGATCTCCGGGGTGGGTGGGTCATTAGTGAAAGACGGCAACAGCACGCTCACGCTCTCCGGCACCAGCACCTACACCGGTAATACGATCGTCCAGAGCGGCGCACTCTTGGTCAACGGATCGATCGCCGGCGGGCTGACTGTCCAAGCCGGTGGTACCGTCTCGCCCAGCGTCGGCATCGGATCGTTGAATGTCGGCGGCAATGCCAGCATCGCGGGCCTGCTGAAGGTCGAGTACAGTGCCTCGTCGATCGATCTGCTCAACGTCGGGGGACAACTCAACATCGCAGCAGCGACAGTGGATTTCGAGAGCCTGGGTTCGCTGAACCCGACCAGCACCTACGTCTTCGTGCAGTACGATTCGCTCGTCGGGACGCGGTTCGCGAGCGTCGTGGATCAGCCCCCCACGCACGCGATCAACTACCACTACAACGGCAACAGCATGGCCCTGGTGCCCGACGTCCCTGCGAACCTGGACCGCGATGGCGACGTGGATGCCGACGACCTGGCTTTGTTCCGGCCGTGCATGTCGGGCGATGGGAACCCGCACATCGGGGGCTCAACCTGTACGCAGGCTGATTTCGATGGGGACAACGACGTGGATCAGTCCGACTTCGGCATCCTCCAGCGTTGCTTCAGCGGTAGCGCAAGGCCCGTCGACCCGAGCTGCGCCAACTGAGATCCCCCGGCCCTCTCTATCAGCGGGAGTACATGGTGGGCGAGAGCGAACCGAGGCTGGCGTCACTCCATGGTTTCCCCTCAGGGGCAACCCACAAGCCGTCACTATATCAAACCCCCCGAATGTCTCACTTGGCCTGAAACACTACAACCCACGAGCACACAACGCCGTAGCCGGACGTCATCGGCGTACCGAATCTCTACCGTTTTGCGCTTCCGATACCGCGATACCGTGGGAAAAAACGCGACGAAATGCGACACCTTGCGAAAGCCAATCAAAATCGCTAACGTGCTGATTACACAAGGACTTTTGGGAAATCGGCTGAGGATCCCAACGGATTTTCCCAAGCTGGACGTCGTCGGTTCGAATCCGATCGCCCGCTGTGAACGTAACTAGCCTACCGATCGCTATTTAGCGAACCCGCCTGAGTCGGGCGGTGCGGTTCTGGAAGCCCCAGAGAAGTGGTACTACCACAAGACTACCACTTCTCGCAGGTCAAGGAGCCCAAAGATGCCCGACCACATCCACATTCGCGTTCCGAAGTATCGTCTTCACAAACCTACCGGCCTCGCTGTCGTTCGCCTGAGTGGCCGCGATCTCTAAACTCCACTGCACGCGTTAACCATCAGGGCCTATTAAATCTGCCGGTCGCCAGACAGTTCGCGACTCGCCGGCGGATGTGATCGAGCTGCTGCTGCCACTGACGTCGCTGGTCCTCGGTCGCCTCCAGGTCAGGGCGGGCCAGGACATCACGAATGTTGAGTTCTGCGTCGGCGAAACAGATCTGCAGGGCGAGCATCTCCTCGTCGATGTGGTCGTTGAGATCGAAGGAGTTGGGCAGCGGCGAACGGCGCTCCTGCTGGGAGAGCCTGCTCCACTCCACGAGCTCGGCGATCCGGTCCACCAACTGGTCCAGGTCGCGCAAGGCCCGGGCGATGTCGATTCGCATGAACGAACCAGGCGCCCGGGCTATAAATATCTATGCCTCGCGGTTCACTGGTCAGCGTCGCAGTCACTCAATTGGCCGTCGTAGCCGTTCCGGTAGGTGAAGTCGCCGAAGCGGCCGTCCGTGTGATCAAGCAGGTCCTCGACGTTCTTATCGATGGACTCCACCCGGTCCAGGATGCGCTCCAGGAGGTCTACCGTCTCGCGTCCGATGTAGTTGTGTGTTGTCATTGTAGAAAGACGACACTTCCAGGGTTTATAAACCTGCCGGTGCCGATGCCTTCGGCGCCGGGTGGCTCCGGGCCTCGGCGTACGAGCGGCCGACGTCCTCGTCGGACGGGCGAAGGTAGACGCTGGTGGCCTTCAGCGACTTGTGGCCGACCTGGCGCTGAACGATCGGCAGGGGCAGCTTGTGCACGTGCACGTAGTGCATGATGTGACTGTGCCGCAGCGAGTGGATGGTCAGTTCGTGCAGGGCCCGGCCTTTGCGGTCGCGGCCATATTCGCGGTCCAGGCCGGTGACTCGGATGTAACGGGCGAAGATCTGCCGCAGCCGATTCTCGGTGTATCGGCGCCGGGCACTCCGGCCAGGGAAGAACAGGTATTCGTCGCCGCGCCGGACGCGGAGGCTGCGTTGGGCCATGCGTCCCTCGCGACGCAGCAGGCTCTTGATCTCGTTCATCAGCCCGGCGGGCAAGTGGCTGACCCGACGCTGGCGGGTCTTGGTGTTCTCCGCGGGGATGTACACCGTGTTTCGGCCAAACGACAGGTGCCGCAACTGGATACGCACGAACTCGCCCACCCGGCAGCCCAGCTCGTAGATCACCTGCATCATCAACTTGTGCCGGTAGTCCTCGATCGCGTCGAGAAACTGACCCCATTCTTCTACGGTAAGGTAACGGATATGCTCGCCGAACCGCTCGTATTCCGGCCGTTTTCGGGAAGGTTTCACATTTGACGAAAGCGGCCGCTCGGCCGTCGATTCTGCGCTGGGGATGGGGTTGTTGGGCGTCATTTGCTTCACATATGGTCCCAAATGTGAAATCGCGGACCTTGAAATACCTTTCGGCGGGAGGCGGAAAGTGAGGGTCCGTTAAAGGCTCCGGGCCACGGTTAATTGAGTCGTATGGCAAAGGAAACGCGAAGACGGGGCTGTCGAACATCGACAAGGCGGTGCGCGAGGACTTCAAGCGCTGGTGCGACGAGCACCGCTACACTATGTCGGGCGTTGCCCAGGCGGCCCTGGTCCTCATGCAGCACCTGCCGCCCCGGCTCAGGGATCTGGCGATTTGTGGGGATTGGGCGACCGCCTGCCGCTGGCTTGAAGCGGCCGAGCGGCTGACCGCCGACGAGGCGTTCCGCGAGTACGTTGGGGAACAGCTGAGAGCATCGCGGAAATCGCCGCGATGACCGCCTTGCGTTCCACGTCGCTGCTCAGTCGGCGGAACTGGTAGAGCGGCAGGCATTCCATCTGGGTCTGGGATCGCGCGGCCATGTGACCCCCTCTCAATGAACGATCGGCCTTCCCGGCGGTCATCCTGACCGGCGATTCCCTGGCCAACGGGTCGGCCTGTATGGGCTGGCAATCGCCTTTTCATCCGCGGCGAGCACGACCTGTTTTGCATTACAGATAAGTAGCCACGGATACCCGATGCTACTCCGGCCTGGCCGGTTCGACCTTCGGGGCGACCTTCACGTGGCCGATGTCCGGCAACTTCGACAGGTCAATGGCCGGGCTGGCATGGTTGACCAGGGCCCGCTTGTACTCGGGCTTCTTGGCCGAGACCATCTTGCCGACGCGGTAGCGCATCTGCCAGAGACTGGTCGGGTTGACCTTGTCGAAGCGGATGATGCCGGCGTCCTCTTCGGACCGCTTGATCACCCGGCCGGATAGGCCGATCGTCTGCTCGAGGCCGGCGGCAACCGCATAGGGCGGCGCGTTGTAGACGCTGCCCAGGAGGGTCAGGTACTCCACGTCCTCTTGGCCGCGGCAGAAGGCCTTCAGGCGGATGGAGGCAACCGGGCCGCCTTGAGCCGGGTAGAACAGGCAGGTCGGCTCGCCACGGGACCAGGAGTCCTGCTTGCCCATGGTGTCCCACGGCAGCACGCCGATCGCGCCGCGCGACCAGGCCAGGATGCACCAGGTGACCGGGGCGATGTTCGAGGTTCCCGGGTCGTTGGCGCCGCCGTACTCGCAGAAGTACGTCGGGACCGAGAGGTTCTGCTCATCGTGCTTCTGGCGGGCCTTCTGCTCGCTGCTGCCCCCGAAGTAGTCCACGTCCATCACGTCCCACAGGACGTTGCGGCCGAAGTCGCTGCGGCTGATGTCGCAGCGGTACCACGCCTTGACCTGTCCCTTGACCGAATCGACCGCCTGGTGCCACAGCAGGCCGTACCAGCGCAGGGCCCAGAAGTCCTGCGTGTTGACCGGCTCATCGAAGATCCAGGGGGCGGCCGAGTTCTTCCAACCGGACCCCTGCTCCTTGTAATACACCTTGTTGTTTAGGAAGAACTGGAACTCGGTGTCGTGCCACTTCATCTGGTCCAGGTGTTTGGCGAACTGGGCGTAGGCCTTCTGCACGCCCTCGCGGTACTGCGGGGTGAAGGCATCCTCTGGCCAGTAGCTGTTGTGAAAGCTGTCCCAGATGCTCATGGGCCAGGACTCGTTGAACGGTAGGTAGAACACGTCGACCGGCTCGCCCTTGCGCGGCAGGTTGGCAAAGGCCGCGCCCGACAGGATGGGGGCGTACTGCTTGTCCCATTCGGTGAAGTCCAGCGCCTTGCCGTCCCACTTGGGGGCGATCGAGGCACTGCCGTTCCAGCCATACGGCAGCTTGTTGATGCACGTGCGGTGCTCGTGGGCCAGGCGGTAGTAGGCCAGGCCCTCCGCATTCGGCCCGACCGTGCCGTAGGCGTTCATCTCCGGCAGGAACGACAGCTTGTTCGGCAGCGTGAAGTCCCAGATCGTCAGGTCGATCGGGATCTGCAGGTTCTGGCTGGAGGTCACTGTCAGGGTGCCCTTGACCTGCCCGGCCTTGGCCGCGTGCGGTACGTAGATCTCGGCCAGCAGGCAGGCGTTGGTCTGGTCGGCGGCCTCGGGGTCGATGTTGCTGGGGATGGGCAACGTGCCGGTCAGCGGGACCGCGGCGTCGGGCATCGCGCCGGCGCCGGTCTTGACGTAATCCAGCCTGTAGACCTTGTCGCGAAGGCCGGAATCCTCCGGGAAGGCGAGTTTCAGGCCGGCCGCGGGGGTCTTGCCTTCGAGGTTGACCACAAAGCCAATCGCCTCGTTGCGGGCGGCCTGAAGGCGGATGATCCTCTTTTCGGAGGACCAGAGGTGGTTGCCGCCCTTGTAGCCGTCCTCGTGCTCCGGGACCATCTTGCCCGTCCGGGCCTCGACCTTGTCGATCAGGTCCAGGACCGCCACCTTCAGCCCGCCGACCTCGGGCAGGTTCGTCGAGGGCTCGAAGGGCTTGATGTCGGCCGGTTCGATGGCCAGGGCCGCCGGATTGGCTGAGACCTCGATCTTCTTGACCAGGACCTTGCCCTTGTTGCCCGCGGCGTCGACCGGGGCGATGCTCAGCTCAATCGGCTCACCGGCCTTGAAGGGCAGGTCCTGGATGTGCATCTTCACGGGCTGGCCCGCGGCTGCGGCCATGGGGACCAGGTAGCGCGGCATGGGCTTGGCCGGCCCCTGGCCGGCCTTGTATGTTACGTCGAAGCCCAGGGCCTTCGTGCCGCCCTTGTCGGCCGGCGTGATCCAGGTGACCATCGCCTGGCCGGGCGGGTAATCCTCGACATCAACCGCAAGGCCCTTCTCGTCAATCGAGTCTGGGGCGACCGTGTCGGTGCCTTCGGTCCAGACCTGCAGCCACGGAGCCGACGAGGCGTTCTGGTCCTTGCTGAAGATGAAGCGGTTAAGGTGCTGGATGAATGTGAACTTGTTGTCCTTGTAGGACCACTCGTTGCCGACGTCGTCCCACAGCCCGAAGCCGTAGGACAGGCCCGCCACGCGGGCGGCGACGACGTCCGAATCGACGGCGATGGTCTGCCAACCCTGCTTATCCGGCGAGGTGGCGTCGGCAAACTTCCAGATCGTGTTGCCCAGGCCGAAGCCCGCGTCCAGCACGTGGCTGCCGGGGAAGGTCCAGGAGACCGCCTTCTTGTCCGTAGCGCTGTACTGGGCAAAGCTCCAGCAGGAGGCGCCTTCCTCGGCGACGTATCCGCTGGACTTGCCTTCGACCCACGGGGCCGCGATCGTCGAGACCGTCACGCGGCGCAGGGGCTCCTTGGGCGAGGAGCACTTCACGTGCAGCAGGGCGCCGGTGATGATCTTGCCCTTCAGCGGCGCGGGATCGACATCGATGATCGACAGCTCCTGCTCGCCCTTGAGCTTCAGCTGCGAGGCCCCTCCGTTGTTGCCTATCCTCTCGGAGCCGATCGACGAAACCCAGGTGTCCTTGTTGACGGGCAACTTGACCGGCTGGCCCTTGGGCGGCCAGATCGTCTCGAAGGGGCGTGTCGGATCCTGGGCTTGGGGGGGTTCGGCCGCGAGCGCCCGCGCGAAGCAAATGGTCGCGGTCAGGCCGGCCAGGACAAGACAGAAGGACAGACGAAACGAATGGATTCGATGCAGCAGATCGTTCATCACACCGCTCCTTTGGCTCTCTCGTGACATCCAGTACAGGCGTGTCCGCAAATCGCTGGCACAGCGTACAACGAGGTTTCCCAGATACCCGCCGGGCAGAGCCTTCGACAGCTCCATGGGATCCAGGAGGTTGCGAACACGCCGTTTGCCGAATGATTGCACTGTGGCCACGGACCGGCCTGCCGCCGATGGAAGCACGCTCCTTACCTTCGTAGGGTAGATGCAGGTGCAACAACCTTCCCATGGATTCTTGATTACTCCTCAAAGTACGCGCTTCCGAATATACTCGGCGGCCCTCTGAACATAGGGGCCGGATCGGGCCTGCGTCCCGACCTGTACGATTCGCTTGTACTTGCGGGCGGCCTCGATCATCTTCCGGCCTTCGCGGACGTTGTGGGCAACGGGCTTCTCCACGTAGACGTCCTTGCCCGACTGGCAGGCCTGAATGGTCGGCGGGGCGTGCCAATGGTCCGGAGTGGCCACGACCACAGCATCCACGGTGCCGTCGTCGAGAATGGCACGGTAGTCCTTCACCGCCTGGGGAGCCTTGCCTTGGAGGGAGGCGATGGATTTGAGCCGGTCCGCGAAGAGGTTGCTGTCCACGTCGCATAGGTAAGCGATGCCGGCGCCGTTCTTGGAGAATCCCTGAGCGAGGCCCAGGCCCCGGCCACGGATGCCGATCACGCCGAGGACCACCTTCTCGTTGGCCGGGAAGCCGCGGGCGACTCCAGCGGAACTGAGGGCGATGGAAGACGCTGCCAAGGTGCTGTTCTTCAGAAAGCTACGGCGGGGGATTCTCTCGCTGCTCATGGGCTCACCTCCGAATGGGTCTACGGATGCGGAAGGTGCGCATTCGGCCATGCCAGCGGTCGCATCACCTGGAAGAGCATCTTACCGCGCACGGGGCGCATAGTCAGCAGTCAAAGGCCCGCCTGTGCGCAGGATCGATCAACTCACGGTGCCACTGAACGGCTGGCCGGCCGCGCTTGGCGGACGAGATCGTGTTGCGGAATCTCGCTGACGTCAATTGGCTGGGCAGATCGTGAGCCAGTCGTTATTCTGTGAGCGCGGCCACCCCTGCCAACCGCCAGTAAATCGCCAGTAACGCCAAGGCACCCACAACGCCCCTGCAAGGGGCTGCCCGGCTGCGCCGGGCCATGTTCCGGCCATTGTACCGCGCCCCCATTGCTCCCTTCGATTCGGTCCGCGGACACTCACAAGCCCGCCCTGGGTGCGGGGCGACGTGCGATATCCCGTAAACGAGCTGATCAGCGAATGCCGTTAGGCGGACATCATGCAGCCAGAAACCGCAGGGAACCGTGCCACTTGATCGAGTTGAGGATCAGATGACCGACACGGACGGATACCGCCTACGGTAGTACTGGCCCTTGTGGCTGGCAGCACCAGTCTACTTCTGCAACCGCAACTGGAGACTGATAATCTTCCCCGCCAGCGCGGGCGTGACTGCCGGGCCGGTGTACGGGCCTTCTTCGGTCACGGTGATGGTGCTGAACCCCGCCTCTTGTGCTGCGGCCAGATACTCACTTCTGCCGCAGGCCACGCGCAGCCACTCCTTCCAGACTTCAAGGCCGGGACTCTCAGGGAACGGAAGCTCGCCTTCCACCACCAGATCGGAGACGAGCAGCAACCCGCCTCGCCGTAAGACTCTGTGGGCCTCCTTGAACACGCTGGGCTTGTCCGGCGCGTGGTTGATGACGCAGTTGCTGATGATAACGTCGATGGCCGCTTCACCGATGGGCAGGTGTTCAATCCGGCTAACCCTGAACTCCACGTTGGTGTAACCACCTTCTCTGGCGAACTCGTTGGCCTTGCTCACCATCTCCGGCGTCATGTCTACGCCGATGACCCTGCCTTCTGAACCCACCTTTTGCGCGGCGATGAAGGCATCCAGACCCGCGCCCGAGCCCAAATCCAGAACGGTCTGGCCCTTCTGCAACTGGGCCAGCGCGGTGGGGTTGCCGCAGCCCAATCCCATACGGACAGCCCCTTCGGGCACGTTCCTGATCTCCTCCTCCGAGTAGCCGAGCGACTTGGCCGATGAGGCAAGGCCCTTGGAGGCGATCTCGGCGTACTGATCCTTCAGCGGTTTGCTCTCGTCTCTGCCCCCGTTCATTAGGAAGCTCCGATGCCTGTGGGCTGTGTTCCTACCCGATGCATGATGATACGAGAGCGATGCACTCGCAAGTCAGGCTGCCACACGTTGCCAGCGAGGTTATCAGACATGCCCAGCCATCATGATCGTCTTGCCGTGAAGCGCCCTGTACGTCGCAGAAAGACCACGTTCTCGACCGTCAGATAGCCGCCAGGGACTTGCCGTGGTTGTGCCACATGGGGTCCGGGGGGCATCACGCAGCCCAAAACCTCAATTTTGCATGCAGCAGGTCGCTCTCTGGTTGTAGGATTACTCCCGACCCGGACTAAGCACCGGGCCACTACAACCCAAGTCGTAACCAGGCCAGGAGTAAGGGGTTGTAGGGAAAAAGGGAGGGGGATTCGAACCCACAACCCAGATGAGAAGCCGCATGAGACGATTTCCATGTTGCCCTGACCGGGTGCGGGAAATCGAGCCGATTATTTGCCCACCCGCTATGAATGCAGCTCACTCGCTGCAAGCGGGATTGGCCGGAATGGCTGGCCCAGTAAAACACCGCTGGAACAAACCGAAGTCATCCATGTCCACGTCGGCATCGCCGTCGAAGTCGGCGCGGTAGCCGAGGACGGCCAATGCGGCGGGCGCACTGACCCACGCGCAGGCACCGGCGGTCACCACGCAGTCGTATGAGCCTGCGTCGCTGGGCTTGGCCGATGGGATTCGCAGGAACGCCTTGTTCGCCCCGCTGCTGCCGGGGATCGGCGTGCCGTCCTTGCGCCACTGATAGATGGGGATATCGCTTGCCGTGCTGACGACCGTGATGCCGAATCCGGCATCGCCGCCGCTGACAACGGTGCAGCTGACCGGTTGCTGCGCGACTCGTACGACGGGCCCGTACTGCCAGGTATCGCCCAGATACCTCGCGCCGTAGCCACCGAAGAGCATCGTGCCGGCCCCAGCGCCCCAAACCATGGTGTGGTATGCACGCGCCGACGGGGCGGCGGCGAACGTCCGTTGCGTCCAGTTCGTTCCGTTCCACTCCCAGGTATCGCCGAAGTAGGCGCTCGCTTGGCCGCCGAAAAGCGTGGTTACGCCACGGGCGCCGTCGTACGTCATGGCGTGATAGTAACGCGCCGCCGGGGCGGCGGCGGGCGTCCGCTGCATCCAGTTCGTCCCATCCCACTCCCAGGTGTCGCCTAGTGTGCCGCCGCCGAAGCCGCCGAAGAGCACGGTCTTGCCCCGGGCGCTGTCGTACGCCGCGGCGTGGGCCTGACGTGCCGAGGGCGACGTTGCGGGCGTTCGTTGCGTCCAGTTCGTCCCGTTCCATTCCCAGGTGTCGCTGACCAGGTTCCACGAGGCATTCGTTCCCCCGAACAGCACGGTTACTCCGCGGGCGCTGTCGTACGCCATGACGGGATACTGACGCGCCGATGGCGAGGTTGCGGGTGTCCGCTGAGTCCAGCTCGTCCCATCCCACTCCCAGGTATCGCCGAAGAAACCGCTGGCTCGGCCACCGAAGAGCACGGTTACGCCTCTGGCACTGTCGTACGCCATGGCGTGGGCGTTACGCGCCGGGGGTGCGGTTGCGGGTGTTCGTTGCGTCCAGTCAGCCCCGTCCCACTCCCAGGTCTCGCCCAGGCTGCTGCCGGTGTAGCCACCGAAGAGCACCGCGACGCCCCGGGTGCTGTCGTACGCCGCGACGGCGGCGGCACGCGCGGACGGGGCGGTTGCGGGCGTCCACTGCGCCCAGGTGACCGGGCACTGCGCCGACGTCTTGGCGGGCCACAGTAGGACTCCGACGAGTATCAGTAGAGCGATTACCTCGGAGCGCGTGTGGGTGCAGGCATTCTGGAACTGACGATTCTCAAGCCAGGTTGCAGCCATGATATTCCTCCTCTGATCTGGAGTGACGATCTTGAGATGAGTGCGAGGCCGTGAAACAGGCGGACACCGGTCGATTTGCGCGAGGGGACTCTCTTGCTTCTTGGGTGTGCCGCATGGATAGCCTCCTGCCCCCTGCCCTCGTAGCGGACGTGGCGTCGGCCTTCAAAACGAGGACCGGTCGGGTGATCTCCACGATTCCATTGTACCAATCGCGGACCGCCGGAGGTTACTGCGGGGCCGGTTAAAGCCGCTACCACCACGTCTGGATAATCGGCGGTTACTCGGCGAGGAACCCCGCGGCCTTGGTCAGCGTGCCGATCGAATCGCACGACAGCACCAGTGGAATCCCACCGCTGGCCGCATGCAGTCCGGGGGAGATTATGCCGCCAGAAACCGCAATTCTGCACGCAGGAGATCGCTTTCCGGTTGCAGGATTACTCCTGATCCGGACTCGGGGAGGTTTTTGAGAGGTTTTAACTTCTGGTTGTTTTCCCCTTAGAAATCGCAGGAAAACCAATAGAATCAGGGGCGTTCTGCACTTCGTCAATCTCGCTCGCCGTCGTGTCGCAATGGTCTGGAGCGGAACTGAGAGGGCCTGTTTTGCACCGTGTTTGGTCGCATATTTGGTCGCATGATCTCGAGGTCCCGTATGTGCCATCAGCGGCCGCTTGCTGGGACAGAATCTCGAACGTAGGCAGGGATCGAACAGCCCCGAAGATATCGAGGAGTCCCATATCCGTGTACGTCCCGCCAGTCAGCCGCCAATCGGTGTGGCGGGCCAGAGCCATAACGACCCTAGGAGCCAGCCCGGCCCGCTGAAGGTGGGTGATGTAAGTCACCCGCAACGAGTGAAAACCTGCGATCCGGCCTTCCGAGTCCGTGTAGTCGATACCGGCCCGCTTCAGATGGGTCATCCAGATGTCGAGAGTCGGCCGCCGCTTGAATACCCGGGCGGTCGGCTCGGCGTTCAGCGGGCGGGCCACCCGCAACCGTTCCGCCAGATCGTGGACAATCGGCAGCATGTCGGCCCGCTTGGCTTTGGTTGCTTCGGGGCGTAGCTGTAAATGGGGGCGGGCCTTGTCCTCCCCGTCAATCCGAACGTCGCGCCACTGTAACTCCCGCACTTCGCGGAGCCGCAAACCGGCCCCGAGAGAGGTTCGGTAACATGTTTCCATGTCGTCAGCGTTGGCCAGCAGCCGGCCCAATTCGGCATCTGTCAAGGCTCGCCGTACCCGCCGCCGATCTCCAGATTCCTCGACCTTGGCCACTCCCGCCAACGGATCGGCGTCGATGAGTCGGCGGGCCAATCCCCAGGCCATGAACCCCTTCAACGTGGCCAGCTCGTTGTTCAGCGTCCGAGCTGAAGCCCGTGGAGACTCCTCGCCGTCTTCGTCAACGGTCACCTTCTGCCGGTCGGCCACATATTGAGCCCAGCCGGGTCGGTTGATGCTGGCCATCGTTCGCCAGCCGCAAGCCGAGCCCACAGCTAGGAGTCCTGCCCGCACGTTCTTGACGTACTTCGCAGATCGGCGGTTACCAGCCATCTCATCGGCATACTCGCCCACCAGATCGGCCCAGGACTTCCGCCGGCTCTCGGCCACCTTCGACACTAAGCCCAGGGCTTCGAGACACCGACGGGGGATTCCGGCCAACTTCTCGGGGTCCGGTGCTTCGTTTGCGCGCTGACGGACGACCGCATTCTGCAGCAATCGCAGCCAGGTTTCGCTCACCGCCTTGTCGCTGCATAGCCGCACGTTCCTATGACAATACGATTCAAGGCGGATCTTTCCGCACCAGTCATTCGTTCTGGCGGTCTTGAACAGCCTAGCCATGACGTGCCGCCTTTCTTTGAACCAAGCGAACATCGAGCTCCAGGGCCTCAACCAACTGGTCGGCGGTCGTCAGGTTTAGGCCGCGTTTGTTGCTCATGAACCGGCCGAGTTGTGCCCGCCCGGTATCGGCCGCTATCGACAGCTCGTTATAACTTCGGCCGCTCTCGGTAATTGCCTTCCGCAATGCCTCAGATATGTTCATGATGTCCTTATACCCCAGGATTGCCATGTTGTCAAATAAATTCACCTGTCTGCCATCCGTGGGCGTCAATTTCTACCCGCGCACGCGCGTAGCACTCCGGACACTAATACTCTCGCTGGTAATACAAAGTATTACGGACCCCGATGGTATCCGCTCCATTGCCTGGTCGTCGGTCGCTTCGGCTGGGTGGTTCGTCGACGAGCCGCCCCCCCGTCAAGCGCGGCGCGCTCGTAATGGTCATGGTATGGCTAGGGGATACTCCAGTTACCCAACTTTGGATACTCCGGTTACCCATCGGAATCACCCTGCGGCAACCGTAAACGGTATGTGTTTGCCCAGTTGACTCCGCAATTGGAACCCCGCTCGACAATCGCCAGATACCCTTTGCGACGCAACCCGGCAATCACTTTTTTGGCGTAGACCCGAGAGCAGCCCATTCGCATCCCGATCCGATTCAATGACGGGTGACATCGGCCCCTGCTGTCGGCCAAGAACCAAAGGTAGAGCCACGCGGCTTGCTCGGCGTGCCCCAGGTCGGCCGTCGCCGGGCAGAACCAGAACCTCCGCAGGAATTGAAACCTACCCTTGGTTTTGCTTGGGTTTCGTTTCAGCCTCGCAGGCGACATTCCGATGACAGCCGGTCGCCTACGATTCGCCGGCAGGGGCATCGGCGGCAAAACGTAGAACGGCGATTTTGGATCGTCGGTGTCGGTCATGTCTCGCCCCCAAGGCCGGGCGTCGTGGCCCAGAGCCGCCGCAGCTCGGCCGGGATCGCGCTTTGGTGGTCGTCATCCACCGCTTCCGCTCGGAATGATTGGTGGGATCGGTCGAACGTCAACGGGACGTCTATCGCTTCGGCGTGTCGGTTCTTGACACACCTCAGAGACATATCATCTTCGGCAATGGGAAGCAGCAGCCACGCCGAGTCCGATCCGTATTCCAGCTCGGCAGATTCGCGAAAGGAAGCCAAGCCGGTCAACGGAACGGGCACTCAAATGACAAGGGAATTGCCAGCTGAAACGGCACCGTCGAAACCTTGAGGAAGGGCCCTCCGCGAGAACCGCGAACCGGGATTCCGACCAGCCCCGATGCATTCTGAAAGGCTCGGCAGCGCCCACGCCGAGTGGTCTTGATTGTACATCGCGAGATGGCACGCGGCGACGCAGACTGGACGTCTTGAGGCCACTGGCACGGTGTTGCCCATGACTTACTGTCGCTCCGGGACGGTCAGCCATACACGCGATGCGGGCCGGCTCGTGGTCAACCGGTGCCGCGGCTACGCGTCCCGCCGGATGCTCAGTTTCTTCATTCGACCGTAGAGCGTGGATGGTTTGAGACCCAGGAGTTCGGCGGCGCCGCCCTTGCCTCGGATCCGTCCTCCCGTGGTCTTCAGGATGTGCTGGATGTGCTGCCGTTCGACCTGGCGCATTTGCACCTCTGCGTTTTTCGACGAGCCAGCCGATGCGGGCAACGCTACGTTCAACTCCTGCCCCCGGGTAAGAATGATTGACCTCTCGATCACGTTGCGCAGCTCGCGGATGTTGCCGGGCCATGAGTACGCCTGAAGAGCGGCCATGCTGGTGCGCTTGATGTGCCTGATCGGCTTGCCCATCTTCTCTCCAAAATTCTTGATGAACGCCCAAGCCAGTTGGGGAATGTCCTCCCGTCGGTCGCGCAGGGGAGGCAGCGTGACGGGAAACACATTCAGGCGGTAGTACAGATCCTGCCGGAAGGTGCCGTCACGTACAGCCGCCGCAAGGTCCCGGTTCGTGGCCGTGATCACTCGGACGTTGACTCGCATGGTCTTTGAGCTGCCGAGCCGCTCAAACTCGCCCCTCTGGAGCACGCGCAGGAGTTTGGCCTGTGTTTCCGCGGGCATCTCCCCGATCTCGTCGAGGAAGATCGTGCCACCGTCCGCCGCCTCGAAGCGGCCAATCTGTTTGGTCAAAGCACCTGTGAATGCTCCCTTCTCACGCCCGAACAGCTCGCTCTCGATGAGCGTTGCTGGTATGGCGGCGAGGTTCGTGGTGATGAGAAGTTGGCTCTTGCGTAGGCTTTGAGCGTGGATGAAGTGTGCGAGCAGTTCCTTGCCGGTGCCGGTCTCGCCAAGGATCAGGACGGTGGAATCGGTCGGTGCGACCTGTTGGGCCTGGGCGATCACTCGACGGATGGCATCGCTGGTGCCCACGATCTCGCCATACCCGGTGACGCTGGTCAGTTCCTCTCGCAGGTAGACGTTCTCGGCTTCCAGTTGGTCCTTGAGCCGGCGAATCTCCTCGTAGGCCGCGCGGATCTCGGTAATGTCCTGGACGGTTCCGGCCAGTCGGACGGCCCGTCCGTCTCGATCGAATTCCGGGATGGCCAGTTCGCGGACCACTCGACAGGACCCATCGCGGCGCACAATCCGGTGATCGACCGTGAAGATGCCACGGGGACCCCCGGTCGCGCGTTGTGCCTCCCGCCGGACCGCCGCGAGGTCGTCAGGATGGACGAATGGCCAGAACTCATCCATGCTGGAACTGAATTCCCGGGGATTCACATCGAAGATCCTGTAAACCTCTTCCGACCACTTCAATTCGTCGTTCAGAAGGTTCCACTCCCAGTTCCCCAGGTGCGCGATGCGCTGGGCTTCCGCCAAGCGGTCCACATGCCGCCGAATCTCGCGGTCGGCACGCATCCGTGCCAAGGCGCCCCCGAGCAACTCGCCGACCAAGCGGATTCGGCGAACAAGGTCATCGGGCCAGACATGGTCCTTCGAAAACGTGGCCATGGTGAACCCGCCAAAGCTCTTGCCCTCGCGGGCGAGCGGTACCGTGATGCAGGACCTCACGCCGATGGCGAGATAGGTTTGTGCGTCGATTCGGGCCTCGGACGGCAGCTCCTCAAGAGACAGAAAAGCGACCGTTCTACCCTTTTTGACTTCCTCGAAGATCCAGGGCCATTCCTGGTTTCCCAGCGAATCAGGCAGGGCTGGGAGCCCCGGTGCCAGCCAAACGTGCGTCAGCCGTGCCGAGACGCCGTCCTCAGAGAACTGGGCGATTGAAGACCCTTCGCAGTCCAGGAACTCTGCGCCCCGCCGCATCCACTGGGAGATCTCAGCGTCGATTCTCTCCGCCGGGGCCATTACCAGCGCGTTGGACAGTTCCCCCACGAGCCTCTCGAATTCCCCGACCTGGGATGTGGCTGAATCGTCGCCTGGCCCGGCCTGCTTACTTGCGAGTTCAGACATCGCACACCTCAATAGGCGCCTTTGTCCGGGCGGCACTCTGATACGCACGAGGCCGACAAGCGCCGGTATTCGGACGGCGGCGCCCACATGTGGGCGCGCGGCCGATGGCAGTACCCATCCTATCCGATAGTCGATTCCTCTACAAGTGACTGGCTCCACAGCACTTCAAGTGTGCTTGCGTGGCGTTGATGACCGTGGCACGGCGCTTGCTCAGATGCTGGGCGGCGCGTATATCGCCAAGCGAGCTGAAAGCCTCCTCTGCTGGATCGAGGCACAAGAACAGGGGTCCGATCAATGATCCTTTTCCGGGTACAGCTTCGGATTCCGGCCGCGGTCCGCGACCGTGTTGTGAATTCGCTCCTCCGCCTGGTGGGGCCAACGCGAGCGGTGAAGGGCTGCATCGCGTGTGGGACCTACGTGGACGTCGAGGATGAAAACACATTGGTGTACGTCGAGGAGTGGGAGACGCAGGCGGCCATTGACGAACGCCTTCGGGCGGAGGACTTGAGAGTTCTGCTTTCGGTGTTGGATCTTTCCTCGGAACCCCCGGTTGTGCGGTTTGAAGCGATCGGCGAGACACGAGGGATGGAAGTCATCGCTGCGGCGCGAGCCGGGGTGGGACGATAGCGGTGGCCGCTGAGACGGAAGCGGGCTCCGGAGGCGTCCAACCCGCCAAGGATAGCCGGTTGGGTGTGCGACGGATGTCGCCCCGCCGAATTGGAGCAACGGGCTAGCTGCGGCGGCGCGGGCCCGGCGGCACCACGAGCCTCAGGCGTTCTTCAAGGAGCAAGCACAATGACCACGACGGATGCACAGACGCTTTCAGCGCAGGAACTCGCCATCGCGAACGGAAAGAAGGTCGTCCACGGAACCGCCACGGACCGGGTGCTCAGGATGTACGAGGCCATCCGTGCCTACGGCCCGCCCCGGGTCGCCCTGGATCGCGCGGTCCTGTTCACCGAATCGTTCAAGGAGACCGAGAACCAGCCACTGGTATTGCGCTGGGCCAAGGCACTGAAGCACTTTGCCGAGAAGTCGCCCGTGACGATCTTTGACGATGAACTCATCGTCGGACGGCCCAATACCTGGCTGGGCCGGTGGGGAATTGTCTATCCCGAGCTCGACGGCACCGTCATGCCCGCCGGGGTGGAGATGTTTCGCAAGAACAAGGGAAAGCCCGGCGAAGTCGCGGTCACGGATGAGGATGCGAAGATCATCAACGAGGTTCTCACGCCCTACTGGGCGGGCAGGGACTACGCGACCAATTTCATCCGGTCACTGCCGGAGGAAACGCGGTTCATGATGTACGGCCCGGACCCCAAGAACACGATCATGATGACGGTTGTCGCTATGGCAACCTCTCCCATGCGGCACTCGCAGAACTGGACGCCGGACTTCGCGAAGATCCTGACTCGCGGCGTCAAGGGTATCCGAGACGAGGCCCAGGCGAAGCTGGCCGCGATCTCCCAGCCCCGTGACATCGCCTATAAGAAGCCATTCCTAGAAGCCGTCATCGTCACCTGCGATGCCATGACGATCTGGTCCAGGCGTTATGCGAAGCTCGCCACTGACTTGGCCGCGAAGGAGAAGAATCCTCAGCGGAAGAAGGAGATGGAGGAAATCGCCGCAGTGTGCGAATGGGTTCCCGAGAATGCGGCGCGCACCTTCCGCGAAGCCCTCCAGGCACAGTGGTGGGGCCAGATGTTCAATCGCATCGAACAGACCTCGAGCGCCATGGGCCAAGGCCGGTGGGACCAGTATCTGTGGCCGTTCTACCAGGAGGACCTGGCCGAGGGCCGAATCACGAAGGAATCCGCCACGGAGCTGCTGCACTGTGTCTGGCTGCAGATGGCGCAGTGTGTGGAGCTGAAGCTGAACCCGGTGGCGGCCGCGGGCACGGAAGGGTTCTCCAAGTTCGAGGATATCTGCCTGGGCGGACAGACTCCGGACGGCCTGGATGCGACCAATGACCTGACGTACCTCATTCTCGAATCGACCCGCGCGCTGCAGATCACTTGTCCCGAACCGTGCGTCCGGATCCACGCCAACACGCCGGACCGCTTGCTGCATTACGTTGCGGAAGTCGTCAAGGACGGCAAGGGCTTCCCGAAACTGCTCAACGACGAGATGGTCATCCCCTTCTACCTCGCAAACGGCGCCACGCTCAAAGAGGCGTTGGACTGGACCATCTCGGGTTGCTGCGAGAACCGCCTGATCAACCGGGAGACGAACGTCACCGGCAACGGCGGCTTCAACTGCGGATCGCTCGTCGAGATGACGTTCCGCAACGGGAGGCTGAAAGTGTTCAAGGACCTTCAGTTCGGGGTGCAGACCGGCGACCCCAGGTCATGGACCAGCTATGAGGATGTCTGGAAGGCGTTCTGCGCGCAATTGAGGCACCTCATCCAGCACGCACTGACCCAGCAGTACATTGCGTTGCGGATGAAGCCACAGTTTTTCGCCGCGCCCGCGACATCCATGCTGCACGACCTGGCAATGGCCGAGTGCCGCGACCTGCACTCGCACGGCGACTACTTCCCGGGCGCGATTGACCACTCCTGTCTGGAGGTGATCGGAAAGGCCACCGCAATCGACAGTCTGGCCGCCGTCAAGCACCTCATCTTCGACACCAAGAAAGTTACGTGGGACCAGCTGCTGACAGCAATCGAGAGCAACTGGGAGGGGCACGAAGCCATCCGGCAGATGTGCCTGAACGCCCCCAAGTATGGCAACGGCATCGAGTGGGTGGATGCCATCGGGTTCGAGATGGAAAGGTTCGTGCTGAAGTTTCTGCACGAGCGTCCCAAGCCCCACGATCAGGCCTTCCTGCTCCGCCAGATACCGATCACGTTCCATGTTCCGATGGGAAAGGTGACGTGGGCAACGCCCAACGGAAGAAAGGCGAGCGAGTATCTTTCCGAAGGGATCTCCGCTTCTCACGGCATGGACGTGAAGGGACCCACGGTAAGCTTGAACTCCATGGCCAGAGCGCGGAACTTGAGCTATCGGGAGAAGGGCGGCGATCTCATCAACCTGAAATTCAGCCCGGCCAACGTGGCGGGCGAAGAAGGAACGCGGCGGCTGATGCAGATCATCCGCACCTGGTGTGACCTGAAGCACTGGCACATCCAGTTCAACATCATCAACAAGGAAACGCTGCTGGCGGCGCAGAAGGATCCTGAAAAGTACCGGAACCTGATCGTTCGCATCGCCGGCTATTCTGCTTACTTCGTTGATCTTTCGCCTATGCAGCAGGCGGAGATCATCGCGAGAACTGAGGAACGTATTGGTTGAGCAGCTCCGCTCCACTCGCGCCCTGGGCGTAACAAGGAGCGGCATACAGAGACAGGAAAGGAACAATCGATGGAACTTCAAGGCAAGACTGCAATCGTAACCGGGTCCGCTCGTGGCATCGGCGAAGGGATCGCGATGGTGCTCGCGCGCGAGGGGGCCAACATTGTCGTGAACTCCAGAAAAAAGGAGGAATGTACGGACGTTGTCAAGAAGATCGTGTCCTCGGGCGGAAAGGCCATCGCTGTCGCGGCTGACGTCAGCAAGAAGGCCGACGTGACCGCGATGGCTGCCGAGGCCGTCAAACAGTTCGGGGCCATCGATATCCTGGTAAACAACGCCGGAACTGAAGGTCATCCATGTCTGGCGAAGGACCTGTCGGAGGAGCAGTGGGACCGGGTGTTGGGCGTGAACTTAAAAGGCGTATTCCTCTGCTGTCAGGCGGTCATTCCGCAGATGATGAAGCAGGGCAAGGGTCGTATCGTGAACATCGGCTCCACGGCAGCGATAAGAATGACCTTCTTCGGAAGCGTGGAATACACGGTGTCCAAACACGGCGTGGCAGGCCTGAACCAGCACCTGGCCTGGGAGCTTGCTGATTCCAACATTACGGTAAACACGGTTTGCCCCGGCGGTGTTCACACGCCGCTGATGGAAGCGGGAACAACGCCCGAGTATAGGGAAATGACGGTCAAGAGATTAGTCCCTCTGGGACGTTTCTGCACGATCGAAGAAATCGGCGAGGCTGTGAGCTTCCTCGCCAGCGATCGCGCCGCCATGATTACTGGCCAGATGCTGGCTGTGGACGGCGGCGTGCTTGCCGGGTTCGGCGAGGATCTGCGCCCCGTAATCAGGAAGCGGATGGCTGACGCCCAGGCCGCTGCCGCCGCAAAAGCCGCTGGCAGACAATAGCAGGTCAACTCCTCGCGGCGTGGGCGCTCTGGTTCGGACTTGGACGCTGCGACCGTGGGAAGGTTTACCCACAGAGGCACGACCATGACAACACCAACGAAACGGATCGCCATAAACCTCTGCGGCGGCTACGTCCCGGGGCTCAATACCGTCCTTACCGGCGTTGTCCTCGCAGCAAACGAACTCGGTTGGCAGGTCGTCGGTATTCGCGACGGGTTTGATGGGCTGCTCGGTCCGGATCGCTATTCCGAGGGCGGCCTGTTCAAGATAACTCTTCGGGGTGTTGATAACCTCTCCACGGGTGGCGGAGCGATTCTGGGCAACGCCGCGGGCACGGATCCGTTCCGCGTCCGGCAGGTGAACGCGGACAACCAGGTCCAGGAAGTGGATCGCTCTGGCGACCTGATCGCCAAGATCAACGCCGAAAAGATTGACGCGGTGATTTCCGTTGTGGGCCCGCGGGCGTTGAGCATCCTGTTCAAGCTGCACCGGCAAGGGCTCAGGACCGTCTGCGTGCCGACGTCCGTCGAAAACGATGTGGCCGCCACGCACCTGGCGCTCGGGTTCAACAGCGCGTTGAGCTTTGCGGTCGACATGATCGAGCGCGTCCGGCAAGCGGCGCAATCGGCGCGGAAGATCGGCGTGGTCGAAGTCCTGGGAGAGCACGCCGGATGGCTGGCCCTGCAGGCCAGCATCGCCGTGTGCGCCGATGCGGTGCTGATCCCCGAGATCCCCTACGACCTTCGGAAGGTGGCCACGAAGTTCAGGGAAAAGATCGAGGCGCGACGGACCTCCGGTTTGGTGGTGGTGGCCGAGGGCGCCGTGCCGCAAGACGAACAGCAGTCCCAGACGGAGGCGGTTGCGCCGAAATCACTCAAGGCCTCGCTGTCTCCGGGGGCCACGAGCCACAGAGGCTCGCACGCCATTGAAGGCTCTGGTCGCGCAGCTCAGGCAGTGGCTCTTCAACTTCAGCGGCTGACCGACCAGTTGACCTACCCGCTCGTCCTGGGCCCACTCGTCAGGGGCGGACCGCCTACGGCCGTGGATCGGCAATTGGGGCTCGGTTACGGCGCCGCGGCGGTGCGCGCCCTGAACGAAAATCAAAGCGGCGTGATGGTGGCCTTCCAGCCGCCGGAACTGAGATTCGTGCCCTTGGCCGAGGCGATCAACAAGGTTCGGACCGTGCCCGTCAACAGCGTGTTCGTCCAGATCGCGCGGTCACTGGGCATTGCTCTTGGAGATTGAGGTGGCGCCATGGAACACTCTCCGATGACGGCATCGGCTCCGAAGGGCATCGTCCTGAACATCCAGCATTTCTCGACGCACGACGGCCCCGGAATGCGGACCACCGTATTCCTCAAGGGTTGCTCGTTGCGCTGCAAGTGGTGCAGCAATCCCGAGAGCATCCACCCCAAACCAGAACTGGCCTACAACCTCAGTAAATGCATCGGCAAGGACCAGTGTGGCTTCTGCCGCAAGGAGTGTCCGGAGTCGGCTATCTTCAATGTGGATTCCGACGTCAAGGTCCGGATCAACTGGGACCTCTGCACGAACTGCGGCAAGTGCGTGGCGGTCTGTCCGCCCCAGGCGCTCTATCTCTTCGGCCAGGAGATGATCGTGGATGAGGTGCTCGACGAGGTCGAGCAGGACAGCAGCTTCTACCGCGAATCCGGCGGCGGCATCACGCTCAGCGGCGGCGAATGCCTGCTCCAGGCGGACTTCGCCGCGGGTTTGTTGGCCGGCGCCCACGAGCGTGGGATCAACACGGCGATCGAGACTGCGTTCAACGTGCCGTGGTCACATCTGGAGAAAGTGCTGCCGCACGTGGATGTCGTCCTCCACGACCACAAGCTGACCATTCCGGAGAGACACAAGAAGTGGACGGGCGTGGATAACACGCGGATCCTCGAGAACATCAAGCGAGCCTACGAGACGTTTCCCGAGAAGACCTTCGTCGCCCGGACCCCGCTCATCCCGGGCGTGAACGACGACGAAGAACACATCCGTGCCGTTCTGGCGTTCATCAGGCCCTACAAGAACGTGATTGATTGCGAACTGCTGCCCTATATGCGCTTCGGCGAGAGCAAGTACGGGTTCCTGGGCCGGGTGTACGAAATGCGGGATTTCAACCCTCCGACGCCCGAATCACTGGCGCGGCTGCGGGCGATCATCGAAGAAGCGTTTGGGCGAAGCGGCCAGCCAGCCGACGTAGGAGGGACTCGCCTATGATGGCGATTCTGGAAATCGCACTGAAGGTGTCCCTGGTGCTCTTCATGGTGGGCAACCTGCTGGACATGGGTCTCAGGCTCAAGCTTCGGGAGGCCCTTGGGGGCCTGCGAGATGTGCGTTTTGTCGTCCTGAGCGTGCTGTGGGGTTTTGGGCTCTGTCCCATCCTGGCCTACTTGCTTTCAAAAGTCGTGCCGCTGGCGCCGCCGTACGCCATGGGCCTGGTTCTGCTGGGGATGACGCCGTGCGCGCCGTTCCTCCCACCGATGGTGGACAAGGCCCGCGGCGACATGGCCTACGCGGCGGCCTTCATGCTGCTGGCCTCAGTGGTCACGGTTGTGTACATGCCATTTGCGGTCCCGGTGATGGTCACGGGTTTGACCGCCAGTGCCTGGACCATCGCGAAGCCGCTTGTGTTCTTCTTGCTCGTGCCCCTGGGGATCGGGATCGTGCTTCAATGGGCCTCGGCGTCCCTCGCTGCCCGGCTGCACCCGTTGGTCAAGAGAACGACGGGGATCGCCACGATTGTGATGCTGGTGCTGTGTCTGGTCGTATACGGCAAAGGGTTTGTCGGAGCGGTCGGCAGTTATGCGATCGGGGCACAGATCCTGTTTTTCTCCGCGGCAACGGCCGGTCCCTATTTCCTCAGCTTTGGCCTGCCCCAGGGTCAAAGGAGCGTCTTGGCCCTGGGCATGGCCACTCGCAATCTCGGGGCCGCCTTTGCACCGTTGTTTGCCTTTCCTGACGTGGACCAGCGTGCGATCATCATGGTCGCGCTCGGGGTGCTGATGCAGGCGACCTTCTCGTTTCTTGGGGCGACCTGGTTCAGTCGTCTCGCCGGCGCTTCCCAACCGGCGGCCGTGCGGACGGCTGCCCAGATGGAAAGCCAGCATGAGTAAAGAATTACCCATCGTCTGCTTGGCGCGGCATGGCGAGATGGCAGGGAGGCTCACCGGTCAACACGCCGGACTCACCGACCGACCGCTTTCCGTCGCCAGTGGAGGCAATGCCGTCGGCAGCCCAGGGATCTGGACGATTCAGCCGTTCGCTCTCTCATGGCTGGCGATGTCGATACCTTGGCTGCCTCAATCGACCCCGGAAGCACCGCAGAGCGCAATGGAGACATGAAGTGACGAAGGCCCAGATAAACGCAGAGCAGAAGCGCCTTGCTGAGGTCGCAAAGGGTGCCCCGTGGCGAAAATGGGGACCTTATCTGAGCGAACGCCAGTGGGGCACGGTCCGCGAGGATTACAGCCAGGACGGCGACGCCTGGAGCTACTTTCCCCACGATCACGCCCGCTCCCGCGCGTACCGTTCGGGTGAAGACGGGCTGGCTGGGTTCTCCGACGAGAAACAGCGACTCTGTTTTGCCCTTGCTCTCTGGAACGGCAACGACCCGATCCTTAAGGAGAGGCTCTTCGGCTTGACCGGCGCCGAGGGCAACCATGGCGAGGACGTCAAGGAGTACTACTTTTACCTCGACTCCACGCCTACGCACTCCTACATGAAATGGCTCTACAAGTACCCGCATCGAGCCTACCCGTACGACGATCTGGTGGAGACGAACAGGAGCCGCTCGCGTCAGCAGCCCGAGTACGAGTTGCTGGACACCGGCATCTTCGCGGACGATCGCTATTTCAACGTCGGCGTTGAGTATGCCAAGGCCACCCCTGAGGATGTGCTCATCCGGATTACGCTGACCAACCGGGGACCGGCAGCGGCGATGCTGCACGTCCTGCCCACCCTCTGGTTCCGCAACGCGTGGACGGGATCGCCCAAGACGCCGAAACCTACGTTGCGCCAGGTCAAAGCAGGCAAGGGGATTAGAATCGTCGAGGCCGCCCACACCGAAGTCGGCCGGCGATGGCTGTGCGTGGACGGGGATGTACCGCTCCTCTTTACCGAAAACGAGACCAATACCCAGCGCCTGTTCAAGCAGGCGAAGGTCGGCGCGTATGTGAAGGACGGCATCAACGACTACGTTGTCCATGGTCGCCGGGAGGCGGTGAACCCGGCCGGCGCTGGCACCAAAGTGGCGGCGCATCATGCTCTGAAGGTGAAAGCCGGAGAGACGGTCGTGTTGCGCCTTCGGCTCACCGACTCGATCCCCGGAGATTCGAAAGGCCCGTTCGCCGGGTTCGACCGCATGTTCGAGAACTGCCGCAACGAAGCGGACGAGTTTTATCGCACCATCATCCCCGCCAAGGCAACTGAAGACGAAGCCCGGGTGATGCGCCAGGCGCTCGCCGGCATGCTGTGGTCGAAGCAGTATTACCTGTTCGACGTTGACCCGTGGCTCAAGGACCACGGGGCGGACTCCTTCTCCAACGCGACCAGCTCCGTACGAAACCATGAGTGGAGACACATGGTCAACGACGACATCATCTCCATGCCCGACAAGTGGGAGTACCCGTGGTACGCGGCATGGGACCTGGCCTTCCATACGATCGCGCTGTCTGCGGTCGACATCGATTTCGCGAAACAGCAACTCGACCTGATGCTCAGGCCGATGTACATCCACCCGAGCGGGCAGATCCCGGCCTACGAGTGGAACTTCAGCGACGTGAACCCTCCGGTGCATGCCTGGGCCACGCTCGCGCTGTACCGGAACGAACAGGCCCAGCGGGGCGCGGGGGATCTCGCTTTTCTCAAGCGCTCGTTCGGCAAGCTCCTGGCCAACTTCACCTGGTGGGTGAACCGCAAGGACCGGTTCGGGAAAAACGTCTTCGAAGGCGGCTTCCTCGGTCTGGATAACATCGGGGTCTTCGACCGATCGAAGCCATTGCCGACCGGGGGCCATCTCGAACAGGCCGACGGCACGGCCTGGATGGCATTCTTCAGTCAGAACATGCTGGAGTTGGCGGTCGAAATCGCCGTCCACGACCCGAGCTATGACGACCTCGCCGCCAAGTTCATCGACCACATCCTCTGGATCGCCCACGCCATCAATCACGTCGGCCCGGACGGCCTGTGGGATGAGGAGGACGGCTTCTTCTACGACGTGCTGAGGCTTCCCGACGGGAGTGCGACCCGCCTGAAAGTGCGATCGGTTGTGGGCCTGCTGCCGCTGTGTGCTACGAGCGTCACCGAACCCTGGATGCGCGAGCGAGCGCCGGCGGCGATGAATCTGTTCAACGAGCGGAGCCGTCGCATGCCGTCGCTGCTGACGAGTTTCTACGCGGGCAGAGGTCACGCCGACCGCGGCCTCATGGCGATGGTCGGCCCGGATCGCCTGCGGCGGATCCTGGCCCGCATGCTCGACGAGAAGGAGTTCCTGGGCTCCTACGGAATCCGGGCGCTTTCGCGATACCACCTCGACCACCCGTATGTGTTCAATGCCCAGGGCCAGGAATACCGGGTGAGCTATCTGCCCGGCGATTCCGACTCGGGGATGTTCGGCGGCAACTCCAACTGGCGTGGGCCAATCTGGATGCCGGTGAACATGCTCCTGGTTCGGGCGCTTCTCAGCTTCTACAGCTTCTACGGCGATACCTTCAAGGTGGAGTGCCCGACCGGCTCGGGCCGGCAGATGAATCTCTTCGAGGTCGCCCGCGAGATTTCGACCCGCCTGATCAGCATCTTCCTTCGCGACGCGAAAGGGCGTCGGCCGGTGTTCGGTACCCTGGAGAAGTTCCAGACCGACTCCTGCTGGCGCGATTGCATCCTCTTCCACGAGTACTTCCACGGGGACAGCGGGGCCGGCATCGGCGCAAGCCACCAGACAGGCTGGTCCGGCCTTGTGGCGACGCTCATTGAACTCTTCGGAACGCTTGATGCCGCCCAGCTTCTCGAGCAGGGCAAGAAGGCGGTCGTCGTCGGAAAGAGGTCCGAAGGCGATTCTCCAAAAGAGAAAGCCATTAAATCAAGGATATCACAGCAGAAACCAGAATGAAGGAGATCACAAGATGAAGGCTGTCACGGTAGAACCTAAGAAACCGGGGATGGCACGTCTGGAGGACATCCCGGAGCCTGACATCCAGTACGGTTCCGTGCTGGTGGAGGCAGTTGCCGTCGGCGTTTGCGGCACCGACATCGAGATTGCGGACGGCAAGTACGGCTGGGCGCCTCCGGGCAAGACGCGCCTCGTGCTGGGCCATGAATCGCTCGGCCGGGTGCTGGACCCGGGACCGGCCAGCGGACTGAAGAAAGGCGACCTGGTTGTGGGGATTGTGCGCCGCCCTGATCCCGTTCCCTGCCCGAACTGTGCCGTGGGCGAGTGGGACATGTGCCGAAACGGCCAGTATACCGAGCGCGGCATCAAGCAAATCGATGGCTACATGTCGGAGCACTGGAGGATCGAGCCGGAGTACGCAATCAAGGTTGATCGTGCTCTGGGGATTTTCGGCGTGCTGCTTGAGCCCACGACGGTTGTCGCGAAGGCTTGGGAGCACGTGCTGGCGGTGGGACGGCGTGCCTTTTGGGAGCCGAAAACCGTGCTCGTGACCGGTGCGGGGCCGATCGGCCTGCTCGGCGCCCTGCTCGGCAGGCAACTCGGGTTGGAGGTTCACGTCCTTGCCCGAACTAAAACGGGCCCCAAGCCCGAGCTTGTGCGTGCTCTCGGTGCAACCTACCACAGCTGCGGAGTTGCCGAAATCGACTTCGAGCCAGACGTCATCCTGGAATGTACGGGCGTCGGACAGGTCATCTCCGAATCGATCCTCAAAATCGGGGCGAGCGGCGTCGTGTGTCTCACGGGCGTCGGGCATGGCGGCTCAATGCCCAAGATTCCCCCGGCTGACGTCGCCTCTTCGGCGGTGCTGAAGAACAATGTCGTGATCGGCAGCGTCAACGCCAACAAACGGCACTGGTACAAGGGCGCGGAAGCCCTGGCCCGCGCGGACCGGTCGTGGTTGGCGCGTCTGATCACGAGGCGAGACAAGCCGGAGGACTTCGCGAAGGCCCTGGCCCGAAACCCGGAAGACATAAAGGTTGTCATTCAGTTTTCTAAGGCCTGACCCCCGCTCAGGTGCGATCAGCCTCCTGTGGCGGAACAAAAGGTCCCAGACGATGAGAGATTCGAAAAGTCAAAGCATACCTTGGCGGCCATTGCTCTCCGAACTGGTCGGTACGGCTCTTCTGGTGCTGGTTGGTCTGTCGCTGGTCATCGTCATGTTCGGCTCCGGCAGCCCGATCGCGCGGATTCTGCCCAGTGAAGGGCTGAGGCGCCTGATCACGGGTTTTCTCTTCGGGACGACGGGTGCACTGATCGCGATATCACCTGTCGGGACAATCAGCGGCGCGCACATCAATCCGGTTGTCACGCTGGGTTTTTGGCTGTTTCGCAAGCTCGATTCGCGGACGGTCGCAGGCTACATCCTGGCGCAGTTGGCCGGGGCGACATTGGGCTGCCTGCCGCTTCTTGCCTGGGGTTCGATGGGCCAGAGCGTGGCATTCGGCGCCACGCTGCCGGGTGAAGGCTACGCCATCCGGACCGTCTTGCTGGGCGAGGTAATCACCACATTCGCCATGGTCACTGGATTGACCCTGTTCCTGGGCTTCAGGCGGATTCGCCCGTTCACCCCGGCAATGTTTCCTTTTCTCTATGCGATCATGGTGTATGCGGAATCGCCGATATCGGGCACCAGCACCAATCCCGCCCGCAGCCTCGGTCCGGCGATCATCTCCGGACAGTGGCAGGCGGGATGGGTCTACTGGATCGGACCGCTGGTCGGAATGGTCGTAGCATGCCTTGCCTGCAGCTTCCTGGCGAAGCGTATTGAGGTCGCGAAGTTGTACCACTTCGACAGCGATCGCGACGGGCTGTTTCGAAGGGGGGGCCATGTTCTTCCACGAGTGGCGGAGTGGGGCACCCAGCCTCTGCAGGCGTAAGGCAGCCAGCGTATTAGGTGTATGTTAGGACTCTGCTTAACGGGTCGATCAGGGACTACTTATAGGGCGATCAATCGACCCGTCAGGTCCAGGAGTTGGAATACGTAACCGTTTGCTGAAAAGACACTTAGGAGGAGAGCACGCGGTTGTTAAGTGGCGTTTGATCAGATTGGGAAGCGGGCATTCTACCACTGAATGACGCCCGCATACTCACGAGGAGACCCCCATGTCGTTCGTGCGTTTGATCGCGAGGGCATGCTACATGTTGAGTGTTGTCCTTCTGCTGAGCCGCCCTGCCTTGGCCGACTTCAAAGGTCTGCTTGGCCGGCTGCCGGTCGATGCAAATGCGCTGGTGTTGATTGACGTTGCGGCGATGCTTGACAGCCCGCTTGGTGTCAACGAGGGCTGGAAAGCCAAATTGGCGAGTGCTTATGAGCGCAAGCCATTGGTGATACCGCCAGATGCGAGTCGCGTTGTGATGGCGGCCCAGATCGACCCAAGCAATGTGGGGACGGTCTGGGCGGTGTCGGTGATGGACTTGGCCAAGCCGCTGGCTCTGGATTCCATAGCCACCAATGAAGGGGGCTACCTCGATCAATTCGGCCGACTTCCCGTGGCCTGGTCGCGGATCGACGCCTACTTCGTCCAGCTCGACCCATTGGTGCTCGGGGCCGTGTGGCCGGCCAATCGACAGTTCGCGTCGAAATGGGCCACCAGGAAGCCCGGGGAATCAGTTGGTCGGCTATCGGTCTACCTGAACAACGCAGCTCTGGCCGCGGGGACCGATACACCCGTTCTGATGGCCATGGACCTGCAGGATGTTACCAGTGCGAGCAAAGTTCGCAGGAGGTTGGCATCCGAGACGTTCACGTCGCTGGAAGGCAAGACCGACAGCTTTGATGCGATCAGTCAGGTACTCGGCGGTATTCGGGGCGTGACTCTCCGCGTCGCGATAGGGGCCGAGGCAACCGGCAAGGGAGTGGTTGATTTCGAACGCGATGCCACCGCTCTGGCGAGCGTGGCCAAGCCGCTTCTGTTGGAGTTGCTTTCACGGTCCGGAACTCTCGTTGAGGACTTCGAGGACTGGCAGGTTGCCGCTCGGGGCAAGCAAGTCTCTTTCGAGGGCAAGTTGTCCACCGAAGGGCTTCGACGCCTGCTCAGCGTTGTCGATCCTCCCGTTCCGAACGCGATCGGCCAGTCCCCGGCCGCAAGGTCCGGCGCCCGCGGGAAGGAAGCACAGGCCTTGGCCTCGCAACAGTATTTCAAGACAGTGAAGGAGACGGTTGAGCAGTTGGAGAAAGGCACCCGAGCTGGTCGAGGTGGGGTCCTCTCCGACGTGGCCACCTGGATCAAGCGAGATGCGAGCGAGATCAGCCGACTGCCCATTCTCAACGTCGATCCAGCTCTCACGAAGTGTGCGGCCGAGGTGAGCTCGCGGTTGAACGACGCGGCACGGGCCATGACCGAAGGAATAACCCAGATGTACGGCCGGACAGCAGGAACGCCCGAGGAACGCGCGAAAGCCTTGCGGGAGAAGCGAGGCAAGAGCCTTAGCCAGGCCGAGGAGATCTTCAAGAACATCAAGGCGGACCTGGAGAAGACGGGGATCGAGCTGACCACCCGGTATAAGGTGGAGTTCTGATCAGTCGCGGCGGACTGACGGTGTTTCTGCGGCGTGCTTGGATGGCTCAGCGCGCGAGGAGAAGATGATGACTCAGAGAATCGGCATCGTCATCGGCGGTGGGGATTGCCCCGGTCTCAATGCGGTCACACGAGCGGGGGCCAAGGCGGCCGCGAAGCGCGGGTGGGAGCCCATCGGTTTCTTCGGTGGGTACGAGGGCATACTCGACCCGCCGAAGTACCGTTCGCTCAACGGCGCAGGGTTGGGCGCGAGTCACCAGACAGACTGGACGGGATTGGTGGCCAAGCTGATCCAGCTCTTCGGACTGCTGGATCCGAAACAGGCATGCAGTCGGGAGCGGTGCGGCCTTCCTTCGCGGGAAGTCGGACTCGATAACCGACACCGAGAAGGCCTATCGGGCTGCCCGCCTGAGGTTCGTCGCTCAATAAGACTCAGTCGGAGGAGAACGACTTGACGAAGATAGCGGCAATGGCGAGAAGGGAGGGTGGAAAGCCGGGTGCTGCGCTCGAGTCATCGCCGGGAAAGAGCACGCCGCTCGGGGCCACGCCCTCCGAGGCCGGAGTCAATTTCAGCGTCTTCTCCCGGCATGCCCGAGGAGTCGAACTGCTCCTCTTTGATGGCGTTGGCGACCGGCGACCGGCGCGCGTCGTTCGCATGGATCCGGCGGCCAACCGCACCTATCATTACTGGCATGTGTTCGTGCCCGGCCTCCGCGCGGGACAGGTTTACGGCTATCGAGCCTTCGGGCCGTTCGATCCAAGGCGCGGGATGCGGTTTGATTCGACCAAGGTGCTCCTGGATCCCTATGGCCGTGGCGTGGTTGTTCCGCGTAACTACAGTCGTGAGGCAGCCCGCGGGAAGGAGGACAACGCTGCCACGGCGATGAAGAGCGTGGTGGTAGATCCAGGAGCCTACAATTGGGAAGGGGATCGGCCGCTGCAGCGACCATCCGCTCGCACCGTCATCTATGAAATGCACGTGCGCGGTTTCACCCGTCACCCCAGTTCCGGCGTTTCGGAAGAGACTCGCGGCACCTACGTCGGCTTGATCGCGAAGATCCCTTATCTCCAACAACTCGGCATTACCGCAGTTGAGTTGTTGCCCATCTTCCAGTTTGATGCCCAGGACGCGCCGCCGGGATTGATCAACTACTGGGGCTATCAGCCGGTGTCGTTCTTCGCTCCTCACCAGGCCTACAGCTCACGGCGCGATCCGCTCGGCGCGGTGGACGAGTTCCGTGACATGGTCAAGGTCCTGCATCGGGCAGGCATCGAGGTCATTCTCGACGTTGTGTTCAACCACACGTCGGAAGGCAACCACGCCGGACCCACGCTGAGCCTTCGCGGGTTGGACAACAGTACCTACTACATCCTCGAGCAGGACCGATCTCGCTACGCCGATTACAGCGGGTGTGGGAATACACTCAACGCGAACCATCCCATCGTCCGCCGCATGATCGTCGACAGCCTGCGGTATTGGGTCGAGCAGATGCATGTGGACGGATTCCGCTTCGATCTGGCGTCGATCCTCGCGCGGGACCCCTCGGGCCAAGTGATGTCGAACCCGCCAGTGCTGTGGGACATCGAGTCGGACCCAATGCTGGCGGGCACGAAGTTCATCGCCGAGGCGTGGGATGCGGCCGGCCTGTACCAGGTAGGTAGCTTCATCGGTGACAGTTGGAAGGAATGGAACGGCCGGTTTCGCGACGATGCCCGCAGCTTCTTCCGAGGCGACCGTTGTTCGGTGAAGCCCTTTGCGGACCGGATGCTGGGCAGCCCCGAGGTGTACGCCCACAAGGAGCGCGAACCCGAGCAGAGCATCAATTTCGTCACCTCTCACGACGGTTTCACGCTCAACGATCTTGTCTCCTACGATCGGAAGCACAACGAGGCGAACAATGACAACAACCGCGACGGCGCCGACGACAACCGAAGCTGGAACTGCGGCATCGAAGGGCCGACGGACGATCCGGCGGTTGAACGCCTTCGAAACCGGCAGGTGAAGAACTTCCTCACCGTGACCATGCTGTCGCTGGGCGTGCCGATGATCCTGATGGGTGACGAAGTGCGGCGCACGCAGGGTGGCAACAACAACGCCTATTGTCATGACGACGAGAACAACTGGTTCGACTGGTCGCTGACAACGAGGCGGGCCGACGTTCTCCGGTTCGTGCGACTGCTCATCGCAAGGCGGCTGCTGAGGAACGTGGAACACGAGCACCAGAGGCTGAGCCTCAATCAGCTTCTCGGACAAGCGAGATGGGGCTGGCACGGCACAAAGGTCGGCCGGCCGGACTGGAGTGAGAACTCCCACAGCATCGCGATCAGCGCCGAACTGCGGCAGGAGAACCTGCTCCTCCATCTGATTTTGAACGCATACTGGGAACCGCTCGACTTTGAGCTGCCGCCCGTGGACAGCAGCGAGGAACACCCATGGCGCCGCTGGCTGGACACGGCCCTGGATTCGCCGCACGACATCGTCGACTGGCGGATGTCGCCGCCGATCCAAGGCGGTACGTATCGAGTCGAGTCGCGTTCCGTGGTCGCGCTGCTCGCGACGATAACGCCACAGTGAGCGTCGCCGACTTGCCGGATTGTGGTTTGCACGGACTTCCATCGTCCTGTAGCATGAGGGTGTTTTGGAGCCGGAACAAGAGATGTAAACGAGATCAGGCCAGGGTGGA
>JAKLEZ010000024.1 GCA_022711465.1 Planctomycetota bacterium
CAGACACCGGCCGGTTTGTCAAGCCCAAAATGAATGCGAATCTGCTCGGCACCCCTGCCGAGTCCATCAATGCTTGTCATGAGCTGGGGTTACGTGTGCAGGAAAGAGTCAGTTGCGGAATCGCTGCACGTCACCCGCTGTCGCGAGGGCGGACCGGATCGAAGCCGTCGTCCCCTCGTTCAAGGCCCATCACCCGGTCCGGGGCTCCGGAACGGTTTCCGCCAGCGGACCACTCGCCCTGGCATTCCCCCTGGCCGATTGGGGCCCGCCGCTCCCTCCACGCCCGGCCCGCGGCAAGCCCCGTCTCGCCGACTGTTGACCGCTGACCGCTGCCCGTCGACTGCTAACCGCCGACCGCTACCCCAAGCGAGCGAAGGGCCTACTTCGCCTCGTTCGTCGCCGCCGGCTTCTTCAGATGTGTGTCGAACCAGTCCGCGATGATGGCCATGTCGTCGCCCAGCCTCGGCCAGCCGTGGCCGGCGCCCTCTCTGACCACCAGCTTGAAGGGCACGCGGCATGCCTCGAACCTGCGCTGAAGGACCTCGGCCTGCTGGATGGGTACCAGCTTGTCGGCGTTGCCGTGGAGGATGAGCGCCGGCGGGTCGTCCGGCGTCACATGGGTGATCGGTGAAATCTCTCGGGCGATCTGCCGGCGTTTCTCGAGGTCCTGAATCGGCAGGAACCGCCGGCTCCCCTCATCGAACTGGTGGAAGTCGAACGGAGCATTGAACGGCCTCAACTCCGCCTCCAAGGCCTTGAATACGTCACGTCCTTCCTGCCCGTAGTTCAGGAAGTCGGTAGGGGGAAAGAAGCAGGCGATGGCCTGCACCCGGCTCGAGGCCCGATCGACCGGATCCTTGGCCTCAGGTTTCCCCGGCCGCCCGGCTGTGGCCATCATCAGCGACAAGTGCCCGCCCGCCGAGCCGCCGGTGATACCCAGTCGGTCCGGGTCGATCCCGAACCGCTTGGCGTGGGTCCGGATGAAACGCACCGAGCGATGCATGTCTTCGATCACCTCGGGAATGGTGAACCTCGGTTGGCTGCCGTGCACGACGGCGAAGACCGTGTAGCCGCGCCTGAGCAACTCCTGGAACGCACCGGCATTGATCGCCTCGTGAGACGAGAACCACCCGCCACTGACCACCATGATCACCGCCGCCCCGTTGGCCTTCTGCTTGGGAGCGAAGACGTCAAGGGTCAGCGCGGTGCCGAACTTGCGGCCATAGACCACATCCTCGGTCCGGGTGTAAGAGGGGGCCTCCGCCGCCAGCGCCATCGGTGCACATGCGGCCAACGAAGCCAACACGATCCAGAGTCGGAAACCGTTACCAGTCATCAGAGCCTCCGTGGGCGATTTGCCCGCCAGGTGGTTCAGGTCAGACGATCACCCGCCATATTTACCGGCGAACGCACGTTTCATCCAGTCCACGTCGGCGTCCACTGTCCGGCGGGCGTCCTCGAACCGGTCGGGAAAAGCCCGCTTCATCCGGGCGGAGAGGCCCTCGACTTGACGAATGAAACCCTGGGCCGCGAACCGCGAATGCGCAGCGGACGCCAGCCGGGTGTACTGATGCCGCACCGGATTGAAGCCGGTTCCCTGTTTGTATATGAGCATCCCGGGATAGGCCTCGACCAGATCCTTGAGCACCTGCTGCCGCTCGGCCGTGTCCGCCAGATGCAGAATGGCCTGCCCGATCGACCGCTCGGGATCGTAGGCCGCCGGATTGAAGGCGTAGTCGGCGCAGGTCAGCAGGGGGATGCGGTTGGCTTCGTTCTGCGGACAGAGCGGATTGCTCATGTACCCGTCAATGACCGCGTTCAGATCAGGCTCCCGGCCGGTGACCGGGCCGAGGTGGAGCGTCGGGGCCCCGTCGTTCACCGGGTAGTTGTCCCACAGGATGATCCGGTGTTTGGCAAATCCCCGGTAGATCTCCGCCGCCTTGCGCGTGATCTGCCCCACCACCGCGTCGCCGGTCCAGAACAGGTACACGTCGGGATGCAGATCACGGGCCAGCGCTTCCAGGTAGGCTCGCTCCTGTCCGCCGCTCCCGTCGCCCCAGTACCAGGTCGGGCAGAAGATGAACTGGGCCCGCTTGTCCTTCTCCAGCAGCCGCCCGTAAAGCCGGTTGATCAGCTGGGCGTGCTCGGAACCGTCGATCTTCACGCCCTTCATCACGTGCACATCGTCCAGCGGCAGATTGAACCACTCCGCCCCCGCTTCCTGAGCCCACGCGAAGTGCGGCCAGAGCTTCTCGAAATCCTCCACCCTCGTCGGATCAATCGGGCGCGAAGAGGAAAGCTGCGGGTGCTTCGAGAAGCAGAACTGGATGCCCGCCTCCCGGCAAGCTCGAATGACCCTGCCGTAGGCCTCCTTTCGGTCCTCCGGCATCGGCTCCCACCAGTTGTTCTCCCACTTGTCCGGCTTGCTGAACATCGAGCCGTAACAGTTCATCATGAAGTTCATCTTGTACTGCTTCAGCACCGGAATCTCGGCCAGATACTGCTCCGGCTTCCAGAACCAGCCCTTGATGCCGCGGATCTTGAAGCCCGGCTCGGCCCCGGCCGGCAACGGCTCGGGCAGCGGGCGTTTCTCCTTCGGCAGGGTGAAGAAGAAGTCTCGGGCCAGGTCCCGCCGCAGCACCAAT
Organism: Planctomycetota bacterium; assembly: GCA_022711465.1. Classification (GTDB taxonomy): domain Bacteria; phylum Planctomycetota; class Phycisphaerae; order UBA1845; family PWPN01; genus JAGNEZ01. The sequence goes on from JAKLEZ010000024.1 coordinate 2,646, forward strand.
GCCTCGCCACCGATGCCGCACGATGCCACCATGAACCAGGGCGGCATGCCCGCCGCGCCGTTCTCCTCCACGTTGGCAACGACCAGTTCGTTGGCGCCTTTCCGAAGCACGCCGGCCGGCACGGCGATCCGGTGCACCTGCCATCGGTCGGCCGGGAACGGATTCCTGCCTTCCAGCAGCAGCCGGCCGTTCAGGCGGATCTCGATCCGGCAAGCCTCCGGCTGATCGTCGTCCATCGCCTTGAGGTGCAGAAACTGCGGTTCGTCCGGCACGCGGGCGACATCGAAAGCGGCTTTCATCGACGAGTGGGCCCCCGTCGGTTTGGCATAAACGTAGTTCACCTGGGCCTCGCCGAACTTGTCCGCGCCGAACTTCTCGTGGGCCCCGCCGGCGAAATCTACGCCCGTCAACTGAATCCCGATGTCCGGACCGGCTGTCGCCCGGCCGGCAAAGACCAGCCCCGCCGCAAGGAAAAACCGGGTCACCAACCTCGAGCATCTCATCGCACGTCCTCCTGAGCAATCTTCGAAGAGGAAAGAACTGTGGCTCACGCGGCAGGGGTGGAATCCCCCGGCGCATCCGACCATCGCTCGTAATCGAACATCCTCACCACCAGCCAGCCGCCAAGCCCGATCGCCAGGGCCATGCCCAGCCCGAACCGCGGCCACGAGTTCACGAAGACCGCGTTGGTGGCCAGCACCAGCCCCAGGCAGCACAGGATGCCCAACGCCGAATCGACCACCAGCCGGCGGGTCGTCGGGCCCTCCCGGTCCAGCCGCCCGATCCGGTCCAGAACCGGCTTCCACAATCCGGGCGGCCGGCAGCGGCGATAGAACCGCTCCAGTGTCTCCGGCCGCTCCGGCGGCGTGGCCAGCGTCACCCCCGTCAACACCACGAAGCTCAGCACGAAAAGCAGGCCCAGCCCCTGCCACATCGGGTACTTCGCTTCGTTCTGGAAGTCGAGCACGAACCAGATCAGGATCGAAAGCGGCAGACCCAGCACAATGGCCGACAACTCGCCCCACACGTTGAACCGCCACCAGAAGAAACGAAACAGGGCCAGCGGCAACAGGAACATCACCATCGCCGAGTTGATGAACATGAACCAGCCGACCATGCCCTTGACATACAGGATCGCGACCGTCGCCGCGGCGACGAAGAGAATCAGCGTGGTCACCCGGCTCACCCACACCTGGTGCTTGGGCGTCTGGCCGGGATGCATCGGCGCGTACAGGTCGTTGACCACGAAACTGCTTCCCCAGTTGACCAGTGAGCTCAGGGCCGATGTGTACGCGGCCACCTCGGTGGCGACCAGCAGACCGACAAACCCGGGCGGCAGTGTGCAACTCTTGATCAGCTCGCCCCACGCATACTCCGGCTGCTCGAGCAGAATCATCCCGGCCGGGGCGGGCCCCACCTGCCTCACCAGCCCCTCCGTCCAGAACAGCGACATGGCCACCAGCCCCATCCCGATCAGCGGAAGCGTCCGGACAGTGAGGGCCAGCAGACAGTTGAACAGCTGCCCCGCGATGGCGTGCCGCTCGCTTCGGGCAGCCATGAACCGCTGGGCGGTCATGCCCTCGCCCGCGGTCGGCGATCCTGCAAAACAGAGCCCCTGGAGCACCAGCATGACCAGCATCATCACCGGGATCTGCGAGGTCGGCGGCGTCTGCTGCAGGGCCTCCGGCCGGACCTGGGCAATCCGCTCCAGAATCGCTCCCCAGCCGCCGTGCTGGCCGACCGCCATGAAAAAGAAGATGAAGCTCCCACCGAGCAAGATGGCGAAGTGCAGGATCTCCGTCACCACCACGCCCAGCAGCCCGCCGAACATGGTGTACAGCACCGTGGTTCCGCCAAAGAGCAGCAGAATCGAGGTCTCGCTCATGGGCACCAGCGGGTGAATGGTCTTGGCGAAGAAGCCGGTGATGTATCCGATCAACAGGACGGAGAAACCGAAGCAGCACATCACCGCGTAGGCCTTGCGCGCCCATTGGGCGGGCGACCCGCCGTAACGCAGCGTGATCAGCTCCGCCGTGGTGACAATCCGCATCCGCCGCCACATCGGCGCCCAGACCAGGGCCACCAGCGGCATCCAGAAGATCCACGCTCCCCACCACAGCCAGTTGCCGGTCAGGCCGAACGCCAGCAGCAGCATGACGAAACCGCCGTTGCCCGACTGGTACGTCGAGGTGTTGGAGATCGCGATCGCCCACCACGGCAGGTTCCGGTTGCCCGTGAAATAGCCCTCCGCACCCTGTCTCGAGGACCGTCGAGAAAGCAGCAGGCCCGCGGCGATCGAAACCACCACCAGGGCGACGACAATGCTCCAGTCCAGTATGCCCATACCACCCGCCTGGTCGATCAGGAACCCTTGCCCAGCCGGCAGACCACCTCCGTCGCCGCGGTCTGCTTGCCCAGATGCACCCTCGTGCCGTCAAACGCCTTCCAGTCCTTGCCGTTCACCGTCACCGCCTGGATCCGGCCGTATTGCGTCGGGGGGCGAACGTGCAGCTCCAGATTGGCGGCCTGCCACCGCGTCGGCTCGATCCTGAAGACCACTTCCCCGGTGGCCGCTCGCGAGGCAACGGTATAGTTCACTTCGCCAAAGTAGCTCGGCGCACGCCTGACCTCGATGCGCTGCCCGTCCGCCAGCCAGCCCCGCGGTGCTCCGGCGAGCAGATGCAGCCCGTCGCCTTCCTCCAGCAGCAGCCCGATCCGCACCAGATCCAGGTACCGGCTGTTGGAGTGCATGTGTGGCTGACGATTCGCGCTCCACGCCTCGCCGTTGAGGCCGGTCACGAGATTGTGGCCCTCGATGGTGCAGTACGTTCCCGGCCCCATGGCGTAGGCGACAATGCTGTATAGCGTCCAGGCGAACTTGGCCGCCTCCCCGCGGAGGAGCTGGCACAGCGACTGGTTGTAGACGTAGTACGGATCGATGTTGCCGGGCATGAACGCGGGCAGGCCGCTGTACAGCCCGTACTTCTCGAGCCAGTAGTTGATCCCGGCGGCCTTCTCACCGCGGGGATCGAGCAGGCCGGCCTCGACCATGTAGATCGGACTGCAGATGGTGTACCAGTTCTCGTTGTAGAAATCGAAGCTCGGCGGCCCGGGGCGATACGGAGTCGGTGGTACGAACGGCGGCTTGATCGCGGGATCCGTCGAACGCTCGACCGAGTCGACGATGCAGGCCTTGTAGTCATCCGCCTCCGCCGCGAGTCGACCGGCCTCGCTCTCCAGACCGATGGCCGCCAATACCTCGGCCGTGCCCCGCAGACCCATGTACGAGTAGGTGTCCGTCCAGTACCAGTGGTCCCAGATGTAGAGGTCGGATGGCCGCCCTTTGGGCAGCAGACCGTAGTGCTTGGGCTTCCGGCCGTTCTCCATGACCTTGGTTCGAGCCCGCTCGCGGATGATCCAGTCGCAACCCTTGATGAGTTGCGGGGCCACCTTCCGCAGCCACGCTTCGTCGCGCGTGAGCTTGTAGTGCTCGGACATCGCCCAGAGAATGAAACCGTTCTGGTTCATCCAGCGCAGATCGACATCGCCGCAGAAGAAGCCCTCGGCCGAGAGCACGTCGCCCTCCGGCTTGGCACTGCCCTGCCTGGCTAGGAAATAGTCGAGCATGCTCTCGGCTTCCTCGTGGTAGCCCATGCGGTCCATCGCCTGGATGATGACGCCGCTGTCTCCGGACCAGACCGCCTCGTAAACGTTCGCGTCCGGGTGCGGCATGAGCACCCCGGTCTTCGGATCACGGTCGGTCAGGAGGAGATTGTTGGCCAGGCACGCCCGATAGGCGTCACGGATGCGACCCTCGGGAATGACAAACTCGGCACGGCGATGGAGCTCCTTCTCCCAGAACGCCCGGAAGCCGGCCAACTCGTCGTCGAAACCCAGGGCCGCCAGCGTGCCCGCGGCCTGGGGGGCGAGCGCGTCGTACGGGATGGCCAGGTCGATCGTTTTGGACTCGCCCGCGGGCAGCGACATCTCGACACGCAGTCGGTTCTCATCAGTATAGTTGAGCTGGGAATTATGGAACCGGGGCGTCACGCCCGGGCGAACGAAGTGAATCAGCGGTTCCCAGGAGCCGACCACCGCCCGCCCGCCGCCCACCGGATAGTGGCATCGGGTGACAAGCTTGCTTCTGCCGTCCGGCAGTACCTTTGCCAGTCGAGCCCACGGTAATACCGCCGAACACTGCCCCGGCGCGATGAAGTCCGCCGCCGGCCGCACCTCGGTGGAAAATGCCGTCCGGTAGAACGTCCCGATGGGTACCGCCTTCCCGTTCTGCCCGACTACCTCCACATCTGCGGCCACGGGCGTCGAGTGTCCCCGAAAGGACTCGACGTAGACGTCTGCACCACCGGGCGACTGCCACGGCCCGATCATGATTGCGTCCCCTCGCCGCTCGATGTCCACGGTGTACTCGGGGCTCTTGACCATTTCCGCCTTACCGTTGAGCAGCAGGCAATGCGACGGATCAGGTCCCTTCGGCAGCGGCTTGAACGAGACCTTCAGATCCCGGCTCAGCAGGCAGGCCGCCGTCGAGCCATTGGCATCCCGCACGAACGGAGCCTCGAAGGACAGGGCCTCCGGCCGGACCGGCGGCACCGCCTTCACGCTCAAGCCGGGAGAAGCCTCGCCGAAGAGAATCGCCGCGACAACCTCGCGCCGCGACGCCGACCGGTTCGCAATCGTGTAGCGGATCATCGCGATGAGCGGCTCCTGGGCCGTGCTTGACTCGAACTTGCCCCCCTGGGTCGCAAACGCCACCTGCCGCACCTGCAGATCATCCATCGTCCAGGTGTGCTCGACGCCCGGCATGTATCCTGCCACCAGCTTCGACGTGACCGCCTCCACCGGCGGCAGGGCCAGGTTCGTTTCGCCAGGGCCCTGGTCAGCACTCGGTCGGGAACCGACGAGGATGGCCACGCATGGCCCCTCCGTCTGCCCGCGGCGAGGGAAGATCAGCTCGCCGGACGGGGTGACATGAACCTCTTCCGGGTGTACCTTGGCACCAATGATCGGCACCGGGATCTTCATCCGCGGGAAGGGCTGGCTGTCCATGACGGTTTCGAACGACGCATCCTCGGGTACCGGTTCGGGGTAGCCGCGCAGAGTATTCTCGTCTGCCGCGAGCACGTGGCCTGCCGCTATCGCCAGGATCATCGCTGCCACTGCTGCCGGTCGTCTCGTGGACTGCATGCGCTTTCTCCTCGTGGAAAAACCTCGCTCTATCGTGTCGCGGACCGATCCACGTCTTGTCGTCTCCGTTGGTCGGCGAGGTCCTTGGTCCGCTCATCGCGCGGATGGCCAATCCGCCGCCCCCGCTCAGGTAGAGGCCCTCGTTACCAACTCCGGGGCGATCACCACCGCCCGCCGATCGGGCGGCACTGTCCCGTGCTCCAGCAGCTCAAGGAGCATGGTCACCATGGCCCGCGCGATGGCCTTGACGTTCAGATCGACGGTGGTCAGCGGCGGCTCGACCAGCGTGCCGATCTCCAGGTTGTCGCAGCCCACGATGGCGACGTCGTCCGGCACGCAGCGGCCGCTCCGCCGAACGGCGGCCATGAGCCGGGCCGCGTACAGGTCGTTCACCGCCGCGATCGCGTCCGCGCCCTGGCCGACGACCAGATCCTCCACCGCCCGTGCGGCCAATTCGGGCGTGAAGGGCTGCATCCACTTCGCGGGCGTCCGCTCATCCAGGATCCAGACCAGGGCCTCATCCGCCGCCAAGCCTGCGTTGACCAGCGTCTTCAGGTGGGCCCAACGTCGCTGCAGAGCGTAGGGAAAGGACACGTTCGCGAGGACCAGGCCGATGCGCCGCCGACCGCGCTGGATCAGGTGCTCGACGCTGATCCGACTCACCGCCGGGAAGTCAGCCTCCACATAGCAGGGGCCCTCTGCCTCCGCCCCAGGACAGTCGCCCGGCCGTTCGTAGAAGACCACGTTCTTGAAGCTCAGCAGCTCCGGCTCCACGATCTTCCTGTACTCGGGGTGGTTGTGGAAGATGCTGATGACGCCATCGACGCCCCGGGCCCGGAAGTCGTCCAGGTAATCCAGCACCCGCTCGCGTGTGCCCACGGCGTGGCCGACGATGAACCGGATGCCTCGGGCGGCGGCCATGGTCTCCATCAGCTGAAGCAGGCGAGGATCCGGCACAGCCACCGTGCTGACCAGCACGCCGACCACGCAACTGCGTTTGCCGGCCAGTTGGCGGGCGATGATGTTGGGGCGGTAGTGAGCGGCCTTGGCGGCCGCCAGGACCCGCTTGGCCGTCTCCGCCGAGATGCGATGCGAGACCGCCCGGCCGTTGAGAACCAGCGACACCGTGGTTCGGGAGATGCCCAGTTGTCGGGCGATTTGTTCGGCGGTGATCCGCTGGGCGGGATGGGTCGGCATCCGATCCTCTCCTTTAGCCAACGCGCGTTAGCGGTAATGCTACCACGGGTTGGCATCCCATGCAAGCCCGCCCGAATGCCCAGCAGCCCGTGTGGCGAGCGCAAGCCGAGGCCTCACCCGGTGCAGCAGGGGAAGCTCTCGCCGGGAACGCCGAAGGATGGTCTGACCCGGAATGGCAGGTGTGGTTCGACCGGAGAAGGGGGGCTGGTCCCACCGGAGAAGGGGGGCTGGTCCCACCGGAGAAGGCGAGGGGTGATCTCGCCAGGGAAGGTGCCGGGAGTCAGCCGATGACCACGTTGAAGACGGCCAAGGCGGCCGTCTCGTCGTCGCAGAATGTGAACAGCTTCTTCAGCTTGGTGATCTCGAAGACTTTCATCAATTCGCTGCGAAGGGCGCAGATGACCAGGGTGCCCTTGATTTCGCTGGTCTTCCTCTGCAGGTTGACCAGGACGCCCAGGGCGGAGGAGGAGAGAAACCTGACCTTCGTGAAGTCGAGGATCAGCTTGCGGCAGTTGCGGTCTTCAACCAGCTCGTACAACTGCTGGCCGAGGCTTTCAACCTGGGCAAGATCGAGGATGGAGGCGTCCTCGATATTGACCACGGTGACGTCGCGGATCGAGTGGATGAGAAGTCGTGCGGCGGCAGCCATAGGTCCTCCCGGCCGTGTCGGTATCCCACGGCTTCCGCGAAGGACGACGATCCGTGACGGAGGCGGGAAGGGAGACACGGCTTGATCGCGGGGTATTGTAGGCGTTCCCGAGAGGATATGCAACGACCGGTGGTGATCAAACCGGCCGGTTCGTCCAGGCGAGAGGGGCGGTGCTTCCTAAGGGTGGGCGGGTTGCGGGTGGGTGCCGCCGGGATAGCCGTCCCGGATTTCCCAGAAGTTGTCGAGCCGCTTGAACAGAGGCCGCCCGTTTTCTGCACCCGCACCGCGGTTGTCGCGGAGCAGAAGGACGATGTCTGAGCTGACCGCGGGGTTGGCGTGGAAGTAGTCGTGCCCGGTCCAGTTCGAGATCACTCTGACGTCGATCACCTGGGCTTGGGACAGGGACTCCAGGGCCTGGCACTCCTCGGGCGTCAAGTCGCTGCCGCGCAGCTGCCCGAGGCGCTGGGTGCTGCCGAAGATCCAGTCGGCGATGCGGATGGCCCGATCCCACTGAGACACGTAGACAGTGATTCGCTCCGGAACCAACGTCACGTGCTCGGCGGCGATTCGTTCCTGGGCCACCTCCCAGTCCAGGTCCGCCGCCGCCAGGATGACGTTGCCGAGCTTGAGCTCGGACCGAGTCTCTCTGCCGGCGGCGGCAAACTCGATGTGGAGCTCGCGCAGAGCGGTCATGAAGACGTCGGTTCCCCGGCTGTGGGCGATGACGTGCAGCTTCTCCAGTTCCGGGCAGGACACGACGGCCCGCAGGAACTGCTTGAGATGGTAAATGGTGAACTCCCCCGACTCGCGATCGTGAGCATAGCCGCGCAGAATGCTGAAGGGCGATCCGGCGGGCCAGGTGTAGATGATCGGAACGCCGGCGCGGCCCATGAAGTGCCAGAAACCGGCCGCGACAAAGGCCCCGTCCTGGAACTCATTGTTGTAACCGTGAATGTAGAGCAAGGCCTCGTGTCGCGGCGTCCGCCTCAGTTGCTCGGAAAGCAGCTCGCTCAGCCGCCGGCTGTTCTGGTGCTGGGCGTGGACGGTGGCGGGGTCCTCCACGAACCGATCCCGGTCCTGGGTCACGGGCACAGGTGTCGGGGGAAATCGCCCGGTCTCACGAATCTCGGCCACCGACAGCGGCAGGCGAAGCGAGCGGGTCTTCGCCCGGCTTTGCCGAACCAGCTCCTCCCACGGTAGATCACGGCCGATCCGGATCGTGCAGATGCCAAACGCCAGCGACTTGGATCGCTGATAGCCGTATCCCAGGCCGCCCCCCGACTCGCGGATCGGACGGCGATCGGTGCCATACAGCACGTCAACCCGGTTGTTCCGCAGCTCCGGGGGCACATCGCCGAAGGGATCCGCTGCTGACGCTGCAAAGAGGTTTGGTGTGGGCATGAGTTCTCTTTGGCAGCATGGGCTCACCGCCGCGGCGAGGATCGCGGCCACGAGCATGGATCGCGGCAGGGCGCCCTCCATCACCTGACCATGGGTCATTGGGACTCCTTCGCCTGGCTGTCGAGGGGGATCGTGACGGTGAATTCGGTGCCTTTCCCCGGCTCGCTGGTGACCAGAATCGTGCCGTTGTGGTCCTGGATGATGCCATGCACGACGCTGAGGCCCAGCCCCATGCCCCCTTGCGACTGCCGGGTGGTGTAAAACGGATCGAAGAGTCGTGGCAGGTCTTCGTCGGGGATGCCTCTGCCGTTGTCCTCAATGGTGAAGCTCGCGGTATCGGTCCCCAGGAGGGTCTGGATCGTGACGCGGCTGGCGCCGGCCTCGATGGCATTCCGGATCAGGTTGACGCCGACCTGCTCCATGGCGGTGGAGTTCAGCCGCAGAAGGGGAGCGGGTTCTTCCAGGATGATGTTGATGTCGCACTGGTTCTTGGCCGCGTATTCGCGTGTCAGGGCAATGATGTTGCGCAGGATGCTGTTGAGACTGCAGGGGGTCTTGACCGTTTCCTCCGCCCGTGCGAACCGCCGGAAATTCTGAACGATGGTCTTGCAGCGCTCCGCGTTCTTGACAATGTCGTCGAGCACCGGAATGAGGTGGTCGGGGACCCTCCCCGCAGCCAGGGCGGACTGGGCGGTGAGCAGGATCCCGCCCACCGGATTGTTGATTTCGTGGGCGATGCCCGCCGAGAGCGTGCCCAGCGAGGCCAGCCGCTCGACCCGCCGAGCCTGGTCCCGTACCGCAATCAGTTCCTGGGTCCGCGCCTCGACCAGCTCCTCAAGGTGGTCGCGGTACTCGGCCAGTTCGCGCTCCGCCAGGATACGCTCGGTGATGTCCCGGGCCATGCCAAACACCGTTCGGTCGTTCAGGGAGACCGCGTTCAGCAAGGCGACCCGGGTGCTGCCGTCGGGTCGGACAAATGTGATTTCTCCCAGCTCGCAGGCCGGTGTCGCCGAGGATACCTGTTTCAGGCGGTCCTCCGCGCCTTCCGGGGCCAGGTCGAACGTGGTCAACTCTCGCAACTGGGTGCGGGAGCGGCCAATCAGCTCTTCCGCCGCCTGATTGGCGTCGAGGTAGCGGCCGGTGGACTTCTCAACCAGGAAGATGGCGTCGTTGGCTCGTTCAAACAACAGACGGTATCGTTCCTCGCTCTCGCGCAGGGCCTTGTCCGCCCGCAGACGAGCCTCCTGGTCGAGGAACAGCATGCACACCAGCACCGTGGCCACCGGGTAGATGGTGATGACCGGGATGGCGATCTGAAGGAACACGCTCGCCGCCTGATCGGCTGGCAAGGTGCTGGTCAGGGCCAGCATCACGATATGCACCAGAATCCCGAAGCCCAAGAGACACAGCGGGTGGGCAGCCCATGCGTGGCGGCGGCGCAGGTAGTGCCATGCAACCCCCAGGACAGCGGATTCGATGGCGACGCTGACACCCATGACCACCCCGCCGCCCCCAAGCGAGGTGCGGTACGCGGCCGCCATGACCGCCGCGATGCCTGCCGAGATCGGACCACCGAACAGGCCGGCGATACTGATCATGATCGATCGACCGTCGAAGATGATCCCCTGGGTCAGGGTGAGAGCGGCCCACATGCCCACGATGGACGCGCCGCCAAACAGCAGGCCGGATGCAACCTGGTAGGCGGTCGTGTCCTGCTTCCAGCGGCGGATGATCAGACTGTGCACCACGCTCAGGGCGACAAGCAGGGAGATGTTGTTCACCAGATTGAGGTAGATCATCGCGCCGATCCTCTCGGCTGCCCGGCGAGATCGGATCCCCCGGAGGCGTGCCTCCGGCCAAGGCGGTCGTCAGTATAGCGGATAGCCGCGAGGGCTGCTATCGGAAGCCTCGAACACTCGATGCACCGTCCGCCATGGCAGGAGTACAGCCGCGGCGATCTTGAGCAAATGGCGAAATCGGTAGACGACGTCCTGATATCAGAGCACGGCAGGCGTGGCGGGTGATCGGCGGGGCGATCCCGCAGCCCTGCGGGTCTTGATTATCGCCAGGTCGGTCCCCGGTCCGTCGTGCAAGACCAGTTCAAGGCCCGCTGCCCGGATCGCGGCGAAGATCTTGAGGGCCCTGTTGAACTCGTCGGTGTCCTTGCAGCGGAAGCAGAAGTGAGAATACCCGCCGCCGAACGGCAGACCTTCCCAGCCGCCCAGTCGGCCGGGTAGATTGGCCACCTCGTCGCAGCCCAGCGGCAGGGATATCCTATGCCACGGCTGGTCGGCGGCGATGATCCCGATGAGCGCGTGGGCCGGCTGCGGGCCGGAGTCAAGAGCAGGGCGATTCCAGTGGATACGGCCGGAACGGTCAACCGACGGCCATCAGCAGACATGGCGTCCTCCGGGGTCCCAGACGGCCCCCGCTCCATTACACGCCGCTGCCCGCGGTCTGTTCCCCCGATCAGTATGATTTCCCGAAGATCACCCGCCGCCTGCTGGGCTGGCCGCTGATCACGCACTTCCCTTCCTCGGGCTCCGCATCGAGCGGGATGCACCGGATGGTGACGTTGAGGTCGTTCTTGACCTGCTCCTCGACGGCCGGATCGCCGCTCCAGTGGCAGAGGGCGAACCCGCCGTGCGGCTCAGGCTTCTCGGCGTTCTTCGGCGTGAAGTAGGCGTAGAACTCCTCCTTGGAGTTGATCCGCCGAGTGTGCTGGTCCCGGAGCGTGCGGGCCCGATCGAGCAGAACCTGCTGGATCTCGTCGAGTTGGCGCGTGACGGTGGCCACGAACTCGGTCCGCTTCTGGCCGATCCGTTCCTTCGCAGTCTTGTCGCGGCGGGCAACGAAGACCGAGTCCTCGGCGATGTCGCGCGGCCCGATCTCCAGGCGCATGGGAATGCCCTTCTTGACCCAGGACCAGGTCTTCTCCCCGCCGCGCAGCTCGCGGGTGTCGATCTCGACCTGTACCGGGCGGCCCTCGTAGGTGACCGCCCGCAGTTCCTCGGCCAGCCTGGCGCAGTAGCCCAGCACCTCGGCCTTGGTCTCCTCCTTGTGGATCACCGGCAGGATGACCACGTGGGCAGGGGCGAGTCTCGGCGGCAGGACCAAGCCGTCATCGTCGCCGTGGGTCATGATCATCGCCCCGATCAACCGGGTGGACACGCCCCACGAGGTGGTCCAGGCATGGACCAGTTCGCCCTGGTCATCCAGAAACTTGATGTCCGAAGCCTTGGCGAAGTTCTGGCCCAGGAAGTGCGACGTGCCCGCCTGCAGGGCTTTGTAGTCCTGCATCATCGCCTCGATGCAGTAGGTGATGTCGGCTCCGGGGAACCGCTCGCTCTCGGTCTTCTCGCCCTTGATGACCGGGATGGCCATGTGGCCCTCGGCGAACTCGGCGTAGACGTCGAGCATCCGCAGGGTCTCCTCCATGGCCTCTTCCCTGGTGGCGTGAGCCGTGTGACCCTCCTGCCAGAGAAACTCGGTCGTCCGAAGAAACATGCGCGTGCGCATTTCCCAGCGAACGACGTTGGCCCACTGATTGATGAGCAGGGGCAGGTCGCGGTAGCTCTGCACCCACTTGGCGAACATCGCCCCGATGATCGTCTCCGACGTCGGGCGGACGACCAGCGGTTCCTCGAGTTCACCCGCCGGCACCAACTTGCCGTCCCGGCCGGCCTCGAGCCGGTGGTGGGTGACCACGGCACATTCCTTGGCGAACCCCTCGACGTGGGCCGCCTCCTTCTCGAGAAAGCTCATCGGAATGAATAGCGGGAAGTAGGCGTTACGGTGCCCGGTGTCCTTGAACATGCCGTCCAGCACCCGCTGCATGTTCTCCCACAGAGTGTAGCCCCAAGGCTTGATGACCATGCACCCGCGAACCGGGGACGCTTCGGCCAGGTCGGCCGCCTTGATCACCTGCTGATACCATTCCGGATAGTCCTCGACTCGCGTGGGCGAAATCGCCGTCGGTGCTTGTTTGGCCATCCTGCTCAACCTTCGAGTCCCTCTCCGCCTGCCGCGCCGCCCAGGCCTGCAGCCTGTCAGCGAACCGGCACGACGCCGGTCCCGCGCCCGACGGAATGAGCTCTCAATGAAAACCGTTCAACCACGAACACGACGCCTCCCTATCATCCGCGCACCGCCCGGCAAGTCAAATCCCGCGCTCAGGCCGGCCAGGACATGGTCAACGCCCGATTGCTCGCCCCTCCTTCAACAGACTCGACCATTCAATGGATCTTGAAAGTTCCATCGATTCGTACTTGAGCCCGCCGCCGGGGCCCAGGCCAGGCCCGGGCCCGGGGTCACCCGATCTCCCCTGGCCTCCAAAGCAGTGACCGAGCCATCCGGGGTTCGTGCCGTGGCCGAAGCAATAATCGGCCGCGAAAAGCCGGGCTACGGTTACAGTCCGGGCGGCGGCTGGTTCCAAACCGACCAGTACAGGTCCAGGTCCTTGATCATCTGGTGAAACTTGTCGAAGTCCATCGGCTTGGACAAATAGCTGTTGGCGTGATTGGCATAAGCCTTGAGCCGGTCCGCTTCGGCCTGGGAGGTGGTCAGCACCACCACCGGGATGGTCTTGAGCGACGGGTCCTGCTTGATCTGCACCAGGACCTCGTGCCCGTCCACCTTGGGAAGCTTCAGGTCGAGGAGGATGATGTCCGGCCGCGGCTCTCGGCCTTTCTTGACTCCGTTCAGCAGATAGTCGACGGCCGCGGCGCCGTCGGACAACCGGTCCAGTCTGTTGACTACGTGGTTCTCCGCGAGGGCCATGTGGATCAGTTCGGCGTGGTCGTCGTCGTCCTCGATGAGTAGGAATCGCGTGGGGCGTGGCGTCATGTGTGCAAGCACTCCTCTTCGCCGACTCGGCCTGGCCCAAGAGCCGCCGCTCCGTCCTGCTGGCCACTCCTGTCAGGGAGCGATAGCCAGAACGTCGCTCCTTGGCCGGGACTTGATTCGACCCATACCCGACCCCCGTGGAACTCGATCACCCGTTTGACGATTGCCAAGCCGACCCCGGTACCTTCGCTGCGTGAGTCCAGGCGCTGGAACAAACGGAAGATCTTCTCATGGTACTCCGCGGCGATGCCGGGCCCGTTGTCCCGAACGAAGAAGCGGGCCTCGCCGACGTCCTGCCGCGCTCCGATCTCGACGCGCGGCTGCGCTGAGTTGCCTGCGTATTTCAGGGCATTGACCATCAGATTCTCGAACACCTGGTTCATGCGGTTCTTGTCCGCGGCGATGGTCGGCATGTCCGGCGCGATCACCACCGTCATGCCCTTGGCGGCGATTTCGTCCCGGTACCGGTCGGCGATTTCTCGGACCAAATCGGAGACCGCGATGCGCTCGAAGGGGGCAACGAATCTGCCGATGCGGCTGAGCTCCAGGAGCTCATCGATGAGCATCTTCATCCGATCCGCGGCCTGGTTGATACGCTGAACGAAGTCCTCCATCCGGTCGAAGCGCTTCTGGACCAGGTCCGCCCGGAGATGACTGGCGAATCCCTGCATGGTGACCAGCGGCGACTTCAGATCGTGGGACACGGTGTAGATGAACTGCTCCATCTCCGTGTGGCGCTTGGTCAGTTCGTACTGGGCCAGTTGAAGGTCCAGCTCCGCCTTCTTGCGTTGGCTGGTGTCCCTGAAGGTGACCACCAGGCCGGTGATGCCCTGGCCGCTGCGCAGGGCCGTGACCGTGCGCTCCACGGGGAACCACGTTCCGTTTCGTCTCCAGTAGGCGCCTTCCAGCTCCTTTCGAGCAACACCATCCCGGATGGTCGCGCATACCTCGCAGTCCTCCACGCGGTAAGGCGTGCCGTCGCTTCGCGAATGATGGACGGTGGCGTGTCCGGGCTTGCCGATCAGTTCCTCCGCCGGCCAGCCCAGCATCTGGGCGGCGGCCGGATTGACGAAAGTGAAGCGGCCCTCCTGGTCAAGCCCGAGAATGCCATCACCCGCGGCCTCCAGGATGGCCTGCATCCGCCCGGTGCTTTCTTCCATGTGTTGGACGATCGGCGAACTGATACGCGTGAACAGCAGCGAAGCCAGGAAGACGAGTCCCAAGGTCGTCAGACCGGCGATGAGGCCAATTCGGATAAAGGGGCGCCGAACTTCGCTCATGTCCATCTTGGCAACCATGCCCCAGTCAGTACCTCTGATCGGTGCATACGCGGCCAGGACCTGGACCCCCCGGTAGTCCCGCCCGATGAGCCAGCCGGAACCGCCGTCCACGGCGCGCTGCATGGGTTCGGCCAGCGTTCCGTGTCCCGGGACGGTTCGGACCGCGTCCGCCCGGGGCGAGTCCAGCTGGCGCCGCTGCTGAACAAGAAGGCGGATGACGTCCCCCTCCCGCCTGGCGACGGCCCACTCGCCGGTCGTGCCGAAGCCCTCGGACCGTATCTGAGCCTGCCGGATCTGCTCCAGCGTGGCCGCCGTCCAGTCCCGGTCTGACAGCCCGTCGGCACGCGACTGCTCGGCTTGAACGATGACTTCGATGAAGCTCACCTGGTTGTGGACCACGTCGGCGAGCCAGTTGCGATGCCAGTGGACCCCCGCGGTGTATAGGACGTAGACCGTGGTGATGAGGGTCAGCAGCGACGTCCCGACCATCAGAAGGGCCAGCATTCCAAACGGCTGCCGATTCGAAGTGAGCATGACTATACCTTCGGCCGATCGTGGCTTGAGCCTGAAGGGGCAGGTGCCCGGCGGGCCTTTTTCGGAACGTCGGACCGGAGGGACGCTCGGCCCATGCGCCGATCATGCTCCCCGTGTCCGGATATCGCATCCCGGGCTTGGGTGCCGACTTCGTGGAGCCCTTCCGCCATCACAAGTAGGCGTCGACCCGAGCCGATAGTGATGTGAGGGTCGGAAGGCTCGCCGAATTGAGGGTGGACCTGGCTCAGGATGTGGAAGCCAAGAATACTCATTGCCGAGGATAATCCGGATCACCAGCGGCTGCTCGAGCTGAGCCTGACCGGCACCGGTCAGGAGGTCGAGCTGTCCGTGGTTTCCTCCGGGGAGGATCTGCTCCGTCTGATCGCCAAGCGATCGTTCGATTGCCTGGTGCTGGACTTCAACCTGCCCGATCACCGGGCCGATCAGCTCCTGCCCTTGATCGCGGAACGCGGATGCGAATGCCCGGTGATCGTGGTGTCGAGCTCCCTCGGGCAGCAGGTCGTGGTCCAGAGCATGCGCTCGGGAAGCACCGATTTCGTCCCCAAGTCCGAGGCCATTCAGGGAGACACCCTCTGGCGGCGCATCCAGGTGGCTCTGGACCGCAGACGCAGGCGAGCGCACCGTCAGCGTCAGATCGAACGCCGCGTCAAACGGCTGGCCAAGCTGGCGGAGAGCGATCTGCTGACCGGCCTGTCCAACCGGCTTTACCTGCATCGCGTCCTCAACGGGCGACGCCACCACTTCGACCGCCGGGGCACCGTCTGCGGCGTCATGCTCGACCTGGACCGATTCAAGGCCGTGAACGACACCTACGGCCACCTGTGCGGCGACATGGTGCTCCGCGAAATCGGTGGCGTGCTGCGGGCCAGCGCCCGCCCGGATGACATCCTCTGCCGGTGGGGCGGAGAGGAGTTCCTGGTGGTCATGCCCCGGACGTCGCTGGGGACCTGCTGGCTGTGGGCCGACCAGCTTCGTCGCACGATTCGTCAGCTTCGGCTCACCTGGTCGGGCACCCCGGTGCCGATGACCGTGAGTATCGGGGTCGCGGAGGCCCCGGCAAACTTCAGTCGCGAGGAACTGGTCGGCCGGGCGGATCAGGCCCTGTACATGGCCAAGTCGCGCGGTCGCGACCGGGTCTGCAGTTGGGCCATGGTGGTCCTCGAGCGATTGCTCGACGACGATGAGGTGCTGACCGCCGGCGACCTCCAGCAGCAGATTCAGACCATGGTGGCCAAGGCTGGTGACGCCCTGGGGCCGACCCAGCGTGACCATCTCCTCGCCCACTCCACGCGGGTGGCCACCCTCGCTCGACAGATCGGCGTTGAAATGGGTTTCAGCACCAAGGGATCGGATGCCTTGCGTCTCGCCGGCCTGTCCCATGACCTC
The DNA here is from genome assembly GCA_022711465.1 of Planctomycetota bacterium. GTDB lineage: Bacteria > Planctomycetota > Phycisphaerae > UBA1845 > PWPN01 > JAGNEZ01. Next base: position 19,164 of record JAKLEZ010000024.1, read on the forward strand.
GGCAAGTTCATCATTCCTGAGGACATTCTGGCCAAACCCTCGGCGCTCTCCGGCGAGGAATGGGCGCTGTGTGAACAGCATTCCGTGATCGGGGCGGACATCTGCGGCTGCCTGGGCATGGGAGACGGCACCACCGAGCACATTCGCCATCATCACTGCCGCTACGACGCGAACGGTCGATATCGCGGTCTGCGGAAGAACGAGGTTACCCTCGGTTCTCGGATCCTCGCGGCCGCCGACGCCTATGACGCCATGACTTCCTGGCGGTCCTATCAACCTGCCAGGTCGCCGCAGGATGCGATCCGCGAACTCCAGCGTGAGCGGGGGGGGCAGTTTCACCCGGATGTGGTCGATGCGGCTGTCCGCCTGCTGTCGCCGGGCGAGACCGCCGCCTCAGCCTCGCCGGCTCCGCTGGTCCAATCGCCGGGCAGCTAGGGACGCGGTTCGAAAGGGAGAACAGAAATGAAACGGGACCGCCGGCACGGCACCAGAATCGAAGACAGCCGGCGGCGGTCGGCTCGGATCGCAGACTGTCGGGCGGTCTGGTGGTCTCGAACCGGCGACCGTCGACCGCATCACGGCTGGCTGGTGGACTGGTCAGCCCATGGGGTGGCCCTGGTCGTCGAGGCAAACGATTTGCCCGCGCCGGGAGAAAGCATCGTGCCCTGCCGGCGCCAGGACATTCGCGGCTGGCATCGGCCGGTGACCGTGACCCGCGTGGCCCCGTTGTCCGGCCTGCTGAGGCTGATCGCGGCCGAATACGCCTCCGCCGAGCCGAAGACCTGTCCGCACGGCTCATCCTGACAGAAAGGACTGGTGATGCGCGAGCGAAGATCGGACCATCGTGATCGCCGCAAAACCGTTCGCCGGGATGCCGTTGGCCGGATTCGCTGGCGGCGGATCGGAAGCGACTGGTACGCCGCCGGCTGGTTGAGCGATCGCTCACCGGCCGACTTGTCTTTCATCGCTTCTCGGACCAACGAGCCCTCGCCCGACGAGGAGATCGAACTCCGCACCCCGGATCGGGACCGCCAGTTCGCTCGCGTCACCCGCGTTGCCTCCTACGACGACGAACTCTCCCTCGTCGCCTGCCGTGTGGTCCCGCGCCCCCAGGGGCCATCGGTGGGCCACCCGTAGCTGACCTCCGATGCTCCCACTGGCGGACCGGTTCCTCCATCCCCCTCTCCGCCAAGGCCGGCCCTCTCCCTCCGCCGGGCTTGCGGAATAGTCAGGGGAAACTCCCATCGATCCTCAGCGGAAGACCTTCTCCGGGACACCCGTCGTGTTATTCATCAGCCCACAACACGACCCGGGCCGCGCCAAGACCGCTAGCGCCCATGGCTTCGTTTCGCAGGCGGCCAGAGCGGCTTCAAGCCGCAGGTCCCGAATGGGTTCGTTTGGTCAGAACGAGAATGGTGGGAAAACCGCTCCCGTGGCGACCTGCGGCCGGGGGCACGTCCGCTGCTTACGTTCAGTTGCCGCCCCGCGTACAATAGAGGGCCTCCGGACGGGCGGGCGGCGGAAAGGAACGTCATGGGCAAGCCGTTTTGCACCATCGCTGAAGCCCTGGCCGAGCTGAAGGCCGGGCGGTTCATCGTTCTCGTAGACGACGAGCACCGCGAGAACGAGGGAGACTTGGTCTGCGCCGCCGAGTGCATCACCCCGGAAATGGTCAATTTCATGTTGATCCACGCCCGAGGGGTGCTGTGTGTGGCTTTGCCGCGCAACCGATGTCGAGAACTCGACTTACAGCCACAAGCGGTCGAAAACACCGCGGCCCTCCAGACCGCCTTCACGGTGACCATCGATGCCCAGGGTCGTTTCGGCGTGACCACCGGCGTGTCCGCCAAGGACCGGTGCACCACGATTCGACGCCTGGCCTGCCTGGAAGCTATGGCCGATGACTTCGCCCGGCCCGGGCACATCAACCCCCTGATGGCTCGCGACGGCGGGGTGCTGGTCCGCGCCGGCCAGACCGAAGGAACGGTCGATCTGCTTCGCCTGGCCGGAATGCAGCCGGTCGGAGCCCTGATCGAAATCATGAACGACGACGGGACCATGGCCCGGGTGCCCGACCTGATCCGTTTCTGCGAGCGGCACGGCATCCGGATGTGCACCAACGCCGACCTCATCGAATACCGCCAGCAGCGCGAATCGCTCATCCAACGGGTCGAGGTGGTGCAGATGCCCACCCGGTACGGCCGCTTCAAGCTTCATGCCTACAAGTCGCTGGTCGATCCCGAACTGCACCTCGCCCTGTGTTGCGGAAGCGTCGGCGAACCGGACGACCAGGGGCAGGTGATCCAGCATCACGATCCCATCCTCGTGCGGGTGCACTCCGAGTGCTTCACCGGAGACGTATTCGGCTCGCAGCGCTGCGACTGCGGCGAACAGCTTCGCGACGCCATGACCATGATCCAGGCCGCCGGCAAGGGCGCGATCGTATACCTCCGTCAGGAGGGTCGAGGTATCGGGCTGCACAACAAGCTCCGAGCCTACCATCTGCAGGAGAACGGCTTCGACACCGTCGAGGCCAACGAGGAACTGGGTTTTCCGGCCGACAAGCGCGATTATGGCATCGGGGCCCAGATCATCCGCGACCTCGGCCTGCGCAATATTCGCGTGTTGACCAACAACCCCAAGAAGATCAGCCGACTGTCGGTCTACGGCCTCAACGTCGTCGAGCAGATACCGATCCGCATACCGCCTAATGATGCCAACCGCGCCTACTTACGGACCAAGCGGGAGAAGATGGGTCACCTGCTCGACGCCGACGAGACCTGATCGCCGCGTATCCGTCAAGTTGGAGGATTCTACAGATCAGGCGGCAACAAGCCGGCTTTCGGTTTCCGGCTGACTGCCGATCGCTGAGAAGCTGAAAGCTGACCGCTGAAAGCCGATGGCTCCCTATGCTTCCTTCCATCGCCCGAATCATCGATGCCAATTTCAACCGGGCCCGCGAGGCCCTGCGGGTGATGGAGGACTATGCACGGTTCGTGCTCGACGACCCGGCCGGTTGTGAGAGTCTCAAGCGTTTCCGGCATGAGCTGGCCGCGATTCTGAAGCGATTCCCGGCCGAGGAGCTGCTCGTCGCCCGTGATACACCCGGCGATGTCGGAACTCAGATCACCACCGCGGCCGAGCGCGAACGCGATGACGCCCAGAGTGTCTGCGTCGCCGCCGCCAAGCGTCTGCCCGAGGCCCTGCGGACAATCGAGGAATACGCCAAGACGGTGGACACCGACCTGGCGGCCGCGGTCGAGGCCCTGCGCTACCGATCGTATTCCCTCGAGCAGCAGCTGCTCCTTCGCGGCGAGCGATCCGGTCGGTTCGCCAGAGTGCGGCTCTACGTGATCGTGACGGCATCGCTCTGCCGCAAGGACTGGTTCGATACCGCCGCCGATGTGGTCGCCTCTGGCGCCGGTTGCCTGCAGCTTCGCGAGAAGGACCTCGAGAGCGGCGAGCTCGTGCAGCGCGCACGGCGCCTGGCTTCGTTCTGCCGCGAGCACGGAACGATCTTCATCGTGAATGACCGTCCGGATGTAGCCGCTCTCTCCGACGCCGACGGCGTCCACATCGGCCAGACGGACATGTCCGTGGCCGATGCCCGGCGGATCGTCGGGCCGCGCCGCCTGATCGGCAAGAGCACCCACACCCCTGAGCAGTTGCATGCCGCCCTTGCCGAAGGTCCGGACTACGTGGCCGTCGGCCCGATGTTCCCGTCCACGACCAAGCCCCAGGATCACGTCCCCGGCCCACCGTTGCTCGAGCTGGCCGGGCATCAAACCACCATGCCGGTTGTGGCCATCGGCGGGATCACCCTCGGCAACGTGGATCAGTTGAGAGCCGCTGGGGGCAAGTGCATCTGCGTGTGCTCTGCCGTGATCAGTGATCCCGATCCCCGTACAGCGGCAGAACGGTTCCTGCCTGCAAAGCAGGTCTAGGGTCGGGCCGGCGAGATGGAACTTCGATGTGCGCGGCCGCGCTGTCCACTGGCCCTCTCCACGTTGGACACGGCCGTTCCAGGACAAGATGAGCGACAGCGATGTCGAGAAGAACAGCGGTGGGGAATAGCGGTCCGACACCGAAACGCGGAGGCGTCTGGGCGGAAGTTCGTGATTCAGGCTCGTGCGGGTACGCCCACCCTGGACATCGCGGGTCGTCCATCTTGGCGGTCTGCTTCGTGGCTCGCCGTATCAGGCTTGTTGTTAGACTGCGATTACTCCTTGCCCTTACCGTACCGCTTCTCAGCGATGCGCTTGGCGAGGCCGGCCAGATAGAAGGAGCCGGTGATGCAGATCAGGTCCTCGCGGGTGACGGCCCGCTCGGCGATCTCGAGGGCGTCCTCGAGCCGCTCGGCCACCTGGGCCATCTTGCCGCTCCGCTCCATGTACTCGGCGGCGAGTTCGGCCGGATCGCAGGAACGCGGCGATCCCGTCGTGGTGAAAATGACCTTGTCGGCACCCAGTTGGATGTGGTTGAGCATCCCGTTGACGTCCTTGTCGGAGCGGCAGCCGAAGATGACCACCATCGAATCGTAAGTGATGTTCTGGCCGATGGCTCGCATCAGGGCCTCGACGCTGGCCGCGTTGTGGGCGCCGTCGATGAGAATGCGCGGCTGCTCGTGAATGATCTCCATCCGGCCGGGCAGCCGGGTCTTGGCCAGGCCCTGAATCGCCTTCTGGTCGTCGATCTGGAAACCGCGTTCCTTGAGAATGGCCATGAGGCTCAAGGCCAGCCCGCAGTTGATGGCCTGGTGGTCGCCGGGCATGGGCACGGCCAGATGCTCGAACCGGCTGTTGCCGGTGGACAGGCTCACCCGGGTGTGGGGGCCAAGTGCCCGCGACGACTCGAACCGATAGCTGAACTCGATCTCCTTGCCGGTGAACAGCAGGGGGGCCTTGACCTTCTCGGCGGCCTTGGCCAGCACCATGCGAACGCCCTTGGGCTGTGGGCTGCTGACCACCGGTACGCCGGGCTTGAAGATCCCGGCCTTCTCCTCGGCGATCGCTTCAAGCGTCCCGCCGAGTTGGGACATGTGGTCGTAGCTGATGCTGGTGATCCCGCAGACCTCAGGCTTCAGCACGTTGGTCGAGTCGAGTCGCCCACCGAGTCCCGCCTCGATCACCGCGATGTCCACCTCCTGGTCGATGAAGTACTGAAACGCAACCGCGGTCATGATCTCGAAGAAGGTGGGCTCGTCCTTGGTCTGCTTGCGGACGATCGGGGCGATCCGGGCGATCAGCCGAGTCATCTCGGACTCCGGGATCATCTCGCCGTTGATCTGAATCCGCTCGCGGAGATCGACGAGATGCGGCGAGGTGTAAAGGCCGACCTTCAGTCCCGCGTTGGCCAGCATCGAGGACAGCATGGCCGCCGTCGAGCCCTTGCCCTTGGTCCCGGCAATGTGTACGCTTCGCAGCTTCTTGTGCGGGTTGCCCAGGCTGGTCAGCAGCCGGTTCATCCGGGAGAGATTGAACGTGGTGGTGTTGTAGCCGACCCGAGCCATTTTCTCGTAGTCGGTGGCCGTATTGAGGAAACTGATCGCCGCTTCGTACGTTCGAATGGCCGCAGGTGCGCGCTTCCGCGCTTCGATGCGGGAGTTGACGGAGAGTGTTTGTGCCATCTAGCGGTATCCTGCCTAACGGCCTGCCCATTGTGGGCCGGCCATGCGGGCCCTTTGCGCACGGGTTCCGTCCGCCTGCCAGCGCCAAAGGTGCGGAACCCTACAAGACCCCCCAGCCGGCCATATCCGGCTGTGAGGAATGACCTTACCAAAAACGGCCGCGGATTTCAAGCCCAATCTCGAGGGAAGCCTCACGCCCAACATATGGGGTACGTCCGGCTTTGCGGTACTATATCTAGGGGGTGTCGAAGGAAGTCGGTCTTCGCCGGCCGTGTGTTCGCTGGAGGCTGGGGTAGAGTTCTTGGATTGCATGAGGCAATATGTTACCGTTAGGCACGCGAACGGGGTGAGAGGTGACGCGTGCGTGTAGCTGGTTTTGGGGCTTCCGAGCCGTTGGGGCGCGCCCGCCGGCTGGTTTCGTTCGTCTGAGGAAGCAGGAAACGCTTAAAATCCTGCGACGTCTGGCCGAATAGTCTGTATTACAGGTGAGCGGAAACACCACTCCTCGGTCCTGACGCTGAGTCCAAGGGAGTCTCGATGTACCTGTTGCGAAAGAGCCAAGCCGTGGGTCGCATGTACGCCTTGCTGGTTGTGGCAAGCTGGGGATTATCGGTCCCGGCGGTTGGGGTGGCGTGTGTCTTGCTGGCTTCCGGAGCAGGGTGGGCGGCCACCGAATCACCGGCGGTGGTCGACTGGGCGGGGAGCGAGGCTCAGCGCAAGCAGTGGCTGCAGGGCCTGTCGATGGTGGGGTCGGGTCAGTGGGATGAGGCTGGCCGGCTGATCAACCAGTTGGTCTCCGACGGGGTGTCCGACCTTCGCCTGAAGCGTGTTCAAGACTGGGTTACGGCGTTCACCAAGCTTCAGGGTGAGCGACGTGAGCGGCGGCTCAAGGACTACGAGCAGTACGTGGCGTGGACCAAGGAGGACATGAGGGACAAGAAGTGGCGGCGGGCGGTGGCCACCTGCCACCGGGCGTTCACCAACGCCGACGACAAGGAGGCCTTCCGCAGGGCCGCCTTCGTCAAGGAGCTGATCGACGGTGCCATTCTGGCCGCGGAGGAGTATGAGAAGGATCACAAATGGCAGAACGCGGCCACGATCTACCTGTATTTGAAGGAGATCTTCCCGCTGGAGATGCGCTACCGTGACGCCATCGAGCGGTGTCAGGAGCACATCCGTCTGGAGTATGCCTATGCCAAGGACTCCGACTGGGAGAACTCGGTCGCCAACATTGTGCCGTCGATGGCCAAGGAGGCCTTCAAGCGGGTGCACTCCGACTATCGCGAGCAGCCGAACTTCAAGCAGATGGTGGTTGACGCCCTGCAGCAGATGCAGCGGATGACCGAAGAGCCGAAGCTGGTCAAGGTATTTGACAAGCTCAAGGACACGGATGAGGTTCAGGAGTTCCGGGATCGCATCCAGCCGCACCTGGCCCGGGCTCAGAATCGCTCGAAGATGTCCTTGACGGACATCATCGAGGTGTTCGACCGGGTGCTGGAGATCAACAACGAGATCGGTCTGTTTCCCCAGGCGGTGGTGATCCGCGAGTTCGTGCACGGCTCCTTCAAGCCGCTCGACCAGTTCAGTGACATGCTCTGGCCGGCGGACACCGAGGAGTTCAACAAGCACACTCAGGGCAAGTTCTACGGGGTGGGCATTTCGATCCGCAAGGGCCACGGCGAACCGATCCGGGTGGTGACTCCGCTCGAGGACACGCCGGCCTACCAGGCGGGCATTCGGCCGGGCGACATGATCACCCACATCAACGGCAAACCGGCCGCTCCGCTGAGCATCACCCGGGCGGTGCAGGAGATCACCGGGCCCCCGGATAGCCTCGTGACCCTGACCATCAAGCGTTCCGGCGAAGGCGGCAAGGATGAGCGCTTTGACGTCAAGCTCAAGCGGGCCGAGGTCGTGATTTACACGGTCAAGGGCCAGCAGCGGAATCCTGACGGTTCCTGGAAGTACATGATCGATCCTGAGAACCGGATCGGCTACCTCCGCATGACCAATTTCACGGATGAGACGCCGGGTGAACTCAAGGCCGCCCTGAAGTCGCTCAGCGCGCAGAAGATGCGAGGTCTGATCCTCGATCTCCGCGGCAATCCCGGGGGCACGCTGAAGGCCGCGGTCGACGTCAGCAACCTTTTCCTCGATGGCGACAAGCAGATCGTGTCGACCCGCGACCGGAAGGGCCAGGACATGCAGATGTCGACCTCCGAGCCCGAAGGCGAGCACTATGCCGACTTCCCGCTGATCCTGCTGGTCAACGAGAGCAGCGCCAGTGCCTCGGAGATCGTGGCCGGAGCCTTGCAGGTTCATCATCGCGCTCTGCTGGTTGGAGAACGGAGCTTTGGCAAGGGCAGCGTGCAGCAGGTTCTCCCGGTGAGTCCCACCCGCTCGGCGTTCCTCAAGCTGACCACCGCCCGCTACTACTTGCCCAACGGGCGCTGTCTGCACCGCGACGAGGACTCCGAGACCTGGGGTGTGGATCCGGACGTGGAGGTCGATCTGGTGCCCAAGGAGATGTACAAGATCGCCAGCGCCCGCCTCAAGAGTGACATCCTGAAAGGCACCGGTCAGGACAAGCTGACCGAGAAGGAACTTGACCGGGTGCTCTCCACCCAGCCGGTCGTCGGCGAGGACGAGGACATCGAGGACAAGGCCGACGACGATCCGGATTCCAGGGACGAGAAGGACGACGAGGGGGCCCGAGAAGACCCGAACGACTGGCCGGAAGTCGATGCCCAGCTGGGCGCCACGTTGCTGCTGATGCGCGTCCGCATCGAGACCGACCAGCCCTGGCCGATGAAGAGCCAGGCTCTTGCCTCCACGCCTGAAGCAAGCACCGGGAGTTGACGGGCCCCGGTCGCTTCACATCTGGTATTCGCGGATCCGCCGCTCGAAAGAGGGGCAGGGCAGCCGGCGTGGCAGACACGACCGGTGCGGCGTGCGCTCGTTGTCGCGCGGTGGCGGGGGTACTCGGCGGCGGAGGTTCTTTTTGGAGCAGCGGAGGGGTCAGTTCTTGAGCTGCAGGCTGAGCATGCCACTGGCGACGTCGTCGTAAACGTCGAAGATCTTGTCCAGGCCCGTGACCAGAAACACGCCCCAGACGTGGGTGTTGATGGCGCACAGCTTGAGCTTGCGGTGGTTGCTGCTGACCTGCAGCTTGCGGAGTTTGAGCAGCTTGGCGATGTTCGATGAGTTCAGGAAGTTGACTTCCTGGAAGTTGAGCACGACGTCGAGGTCGCTGCGCTTCTCCACCGTCTCCAGAAGGGCGGTCATGTCGTCGGTGAACTGCGGATCGTCGCTCAACTCGACGAGCAGGACATCATCTGACCAGTTCTCGATGGGCATGTCGCCCCGCCTCCTGTACGAGCCTCAAGCGCGCCGGACCGAACCGACCTGCGACTTCAGGGGCCACTCTAGCCCTGCTCACCAGCCGTGTCAACCCTGGAGCCCGGCGTCTGGGCCGCCTGGAAATGGAGAAGTGAGAGGCGAGGAATGAGAGAGGCCGCCCCTGGAGAATCCTTTGCTCCCGGAGGGCACAGCTTCAAGTCGATGGGGATGGGCGCGCCTTCAAGCTCCATGCTCTCTCGCTTACATCGCCCGCACCAGCAGCGATCGATCGATGCCCAGCCGCCGGATGGCCTGCTCGGCGTCGGCGAGGAACCGGCGGCCGTCTTCGTAGTAACCGGCTGTGGGCTTGAGATCGGGGACCTGTCGCGCCCAGTAGCGGTTGAAGCATATCATGAGCAGTTCGCGGACGTACTTGCTGAAGATGCTGGCCAGGGCGATCTGCATGTGATGGGTCTCGCCTTTCTGCACGAAGCGGATCATCCACGGTGCCGGTCGATGGTTGAGCCGATAGCTGCTTCGCTCGGGCGACTCTTCGACGATTTCGAGTTCTGCGTCCTGGAAGGCGGTCATGAGTGGCCGGGCGTAGCCGATGCGACCGCCCTGGCGGTCGACCCAGATCCGCAGGGGGCGCGGACCGACGTTGATGGCGATTCGCTGCATCAGCCGCGTGGCCAGGGCGAAGAGGACGACGGCCTTATTCCGCGTCCGGCCGACCATGTCGTTGTAGTCACCCTCGGGCAGGACCTCGACCCACGCCCCGCGGAAGCGGATGCCAGCGGCGGCCAGATCGCGCTGGACCGAGCTTCGCTGGACGCCCAGGTCGTCTTCCGTCACCTCGACCGGCAGGGCGATGTCCTCCGCCGCATACCAGGGGTACCGGCCGAGCATCGCGACCACGTGCGGGCAGGCCAGCTGGAGCATGGCCCGGAGGCTCACGGGCGCCTTCCCGTGTTGCATGAGGAATGTGAGTGCGGCCCGTTCGAGAAGGGCGATGCCGGCCGGTGTGTCGCTCTTGCCGTGCAGTTTCTTGCTGTCGGACACGGCCAGTCGCGGGTCGCGTTTGCGGTGCCTGGCGGTGAGGCTGGCCTGGAGCAGGCCCCAGAGATCCGGGCCGGCTGCCCGGTCCTTCAAGGCGCGCATGAGGGTCACCGGCACATCGAAAGCCGCGGCCGACACGACCAGCGGCCCCAGCAAGGGGCCGTAGCCGGCCTCGTCGATCCCGACGATGGTCGACGTCGCCTGCTCGGTCGGGTCCAGTCCCTCGGCCATAGAGGAGTTCATAATCGCTTTGGGAGCGAATCTCAACCTCGTCGTGATGCCGCGCGGCGAGGAGAGATGGAGAATGGAGAGTGGAGAATGGCGAGATGGGGCGGGATCGAGTCTGGTCGGAGTTGCTCCATGGCGTTTGGTCGAGGGGCGGTGGGCATTCCGCATTCATGGTAGACGCCGAACAGGTTGCCGGTTCTGCACCGGCCGATACCGTTGATGGCGTGTCGTGGCTTGCGTGGAGGGATCACTGGCGGAGGCTGCACGGATGCTGCGGGCTCATCGGCCCGTCACGGTCACGGGATGAGGAGCGCTCCCAGCAACACGGACAACCCCAGGATCATGGCTGCCACTCCCAGCCGGATGCTTGGCGGCGGATTGCTGATGTGGGGGCGGATCGGTGCGGGGATGCGGCGGATGTTGAGGACCTGGCAGCCGAGCACGATAGCCAGGAGGCCGGCCACGCAGGCGACGAAGTTGGCCAGTGGGGAGAGCACGGAGATTCCCGGCAACCGGAAGAGCAGGGCCCCGGCCCAACCGACACCGGCCAGCATCAGGCCCATCCTGGAGTCCTTATTTGCATGCTGGAGCCGAAGCATGTGGGTCCATGTTTTGGCGGCCCGTCCGCGTACTTCCCGCCAATCGAAAGTGGCTCCGCACTCGGGGCAGCGGTGCTGCTTCAGGCCGTGCAGGATGTAGGAGCACTTGCGGCAGGTGGGCGGGATTGGAAACCGCCATTCGTCCCTGGCGTTGCCCAGATACTCGAGCTCGTTCCAGGTGAAACTCACATCTCCCAGCATACATGCTGATGGACCCGAGGCCAAGTTGACCACGGACCGCCGCCGGGTGGGTGGTCAAGCGGTTTGATTGCCTCCGGCTCGGCGGATAGCCTACCGGGGCCACGATTCGCGGTGGAAACGCAAGCTGGCGATCTGTTGTTGTCTTCGGGGGCACGCCTGGCTCGCGGGTGCTCCCGCGTCGTGCGGTGATGAGCGGCCGGAGAGGCGGCGCATCGGAATGGTACGAAGGCACGCATGGACAACCGCGGTGGCGGTGTTGGCGGTCGCGCTGGCCGGGCTCACCAGCACTGCTGCGGGGGACGGCGAAGTCAGGCCGGTCGAGGTGAGTCTGACGACCGTGGACCGGATGGAGCCTGGTCAGAAGGTCACCGGGCGGCTGGAGCTGGCGAATCAGCAGGATGCGGCCGCGGCCTGCCGAATCAGCTAAACGGTGCAGACGGACGGCGCGATGTACCACGCGGCGGTTCCGGATCCTGTCTTCGGCGTCGATTGTGCCCTGGGTGCTCGGAGTTGGACGGTGGCCGACGGTAAGGTCGTGGAGGAGGGTTCACTGACCGACGGGAAGGACTACACTGACGCCGGTACGGTCTGCCGACTGGACAAAGGGCGCGAGTTCCGGTTCAAGGTGAAGCCTGGGCGTTACCAGTTGCGTTTCGGCGTCAGCCCATTCCACAACGTCAGCATTGTGCTCAAAGGTGCGGCCGGCGGGGACGGGGTGTTGCCCGCCGCCCAGGGCGAATCCACCGTGGAGGCGGCGTTCGAGGCCACGGGTTCGGTTCTGTCGCTGTCCACGGACGAGTACGCCCTGTTTCGATGGCTGACGGTGATCGAGCGGGTGCCGGGCGACGACGACCACTCTGGCGGAGGGGGGGACTGAGGCTGCGGGTCCAAACCTTGTTGGCTCTCGTATGTCGGCGTGGCTTTCGGTACCATGGTGAGGGCGCCATTCTGTTCGCAGGCGAGGAGGGCACCATGCTCCGCGGCGGATGGTCCGGCGTGTTCATCCTCTAACCGGTCCGCCGGTGGAATGAGTTCAAGGTGCCGCCCAAGACGATTCCGCGGTCCATCGGCCACGATGTGGAGCAGGTCAAGGCCTGCAAGGATGGCAGGCCGGAAGATGTCAAGGCTGGCTTCGTCTACTCTGGGCCTTTCACGGAGTCGTTGCTGGCGGGCGATCTGGCCCTGCGGCTCCAGAAATGCATCGAGTGGAACAGGGCGAGCAGGAGGGCGAAGAACGCCCCCCAAGCCGAGTCGCTGATCAGGGTAAGCTACGGTGACGGATTCGGGATCTGGTTGAATGGGTGTGGGCGGGGTTTGGAGAGAGACTTGGGCGCGTCTCGGGCGGCGCGCGGGAAGAAGGTTAGATGCACATCGGTCACGAAGGCACGGTTGCTGCTTCCGAGCTCGGCACTGACCGGCAGAGCTGCGCCTTTCCGGGCATCTGCGTGTTGCCGACCGGGCGCTGGCTGTGCACGTATCGGGTGGCGCCGGCCAAGCTGGCGACCGCGGGCCAGCATGTTCTGCTCACCTGGTCAGATGACGAGGGTCGATCCTGGTGCAAGCCCCGCGAGCTGTGTTCGCCGCCGAGGATCGAAGGCCGTGCGGGGCTGTTCCGGGCCGCGTACCTGACCGCGCTGGGCGGGGATCGTCTGCTGGCGGTGCTGTGTTGGGTTGATCACTCGGACCCGTCGCGTCCTTTCTTCAATGAGCAGACCCAGGGACTGCTGGATACGCGGATTCTGCTGTCGTGGTCCGAGGATGCGGGTGGTCACTGGTCGTCGCCGCTTCTGGTTGACACCGCTCCGTTCCACATGCCGACGCCGATCACCGGGCCGGTTCTGTGTCTGGGCAACGGCGATCTCGCCTGCCAGTTCGAGTTGAACAAGCCATACGAGGACTGTGGCGTATGGCGGCATCGCTCGGTGCTCCTGTATTCCCGCGATTCGGGCAGGACCTGGCCGGAGCACGCGATCACCAGTGGTGACCCGGCCAACCGGGTGTTCTATTGGGATCAGCGTCCCGCGGTGCTGGATGATGGGCGGATTCTGGATCTGTTCTGGACTTACGACAACGAGGCGGCGGTCTACCTCAATATCCACGCCCGGCTGTCGATTGATCATGGCCGGACGTGGTCGGATCTGTGGGATACGGGCGTGTCTGGCCAGCCCGCGGCGCCGGTGGAACTGGGAGACGGGCGTTTGGCGATGGTGTATGTGCATCGTGATGGTCCGCCCGCGATCAAGCTCTCATGCAGCGAGGACGGGGGGCGGAGCTGGCCGGCCGGTTCGGGGCTGACGATTCACGAGACCGGACTGGATTCCCAGACGCGGGTGAAGGGATCGATGCAGGATTCGTGGGCTGAGATGGGTGCGTTTTCGGTTGGTCTGCCGGCCACAAGTGCGCTGGCTGGCGGTGACGTCCTGGTGGTGTATTATGCCGGTCCGCATGCCGACCGGACGGACATTCGGTGGTCTCGGGTGCGGCCATGACGCTGCGGGAGCGCATAGGTGCGGTGTACGAGGGGCGGAGGCCGGATGTCGTGCCCTACATGCTTGATCTGTCCCACTGGTACTATCACCGGAATCACCAGCCGTGGGACCTGAGCCGGGCCTACGAGTGCCCGGAAACTGCGCTGATCGACTACCACCGGCGTGCGGGGGTGGGTTTCTACCTGCCCAATCTGGGTTCGTTCTTCGGCATCGCGTACCCTCCGGATGTCACCGCCACGGTGAGGCGCAGCCCAGACGGCAACGAGATCACCTGGAGGTATGACACACCGCTGGGCAGTATCGAGCGGACCCGCCGCTGGTACGAGCAGACCTACTCGTGGGCGGTCTGCGGCTGGGGCGTCAAGACCGAGCATGATCTCGAGATTCTGGGATATGCACTGGCCCACCGCGCCTATACGCCACGGTGGGATCGTTACCAGGCGTGGGTGAATGCCGTGGGCGATCTGGGCGTTGTCTACATGCTCCCCGGCTACAGCGCCCTGGGGCAGTTGCTGCACTACTGGCAAGGGGTCGAAGGGACCATGTTTGCGGCGGAGGACTGGCCCGTCACGATGCACCGCGTTGTCGACCAGATCAATGAGAACAACCTGGCGCTGATTGACCTGATTGCGACGTCACCCGCCGAAGTTGTCCTGATGGGCGACAACTTCTCCGGTGACGTGCAGCCACCTCGTTTTTTCGATGCCTGGTCGCGGGGTTATTACGTGGAGGCCATTCGACGCCTGCACGCGGTGGGCAAGCGTGTGGCCGTGCACATCGACGGGCGGTTGCGCGGGGCGCTGCGGATGATTCGTGATGTCGGGGCCGACGCCGCCGACGCGGTGACACCCAAGCCGATGGGTGATCTGACTCCTGCCCAGTGCCGCGAGGAGGCCGGGCCGGACTTCATTCTCTCCGGCGGCGTGTCGCCGAACCTGTGGCTGCCCGGGGCGAGGGTCGAGGATTTCAGGCGGGCGGTGCTCGACTGGCTGGAGCTCAGACGCCAGGGACCTCGACTGATAGCCAACGCCGGGGACCAGGTACCGCCGGGCGCGGTGGAAGACCGCATCGCCATCATGCGTGATCTTGTCGAGCGTCACGGTCGGTACTGAAGCGCCGGACGGATTCGCCGCGATGGCGGCCGACATCGACAAGCCGTTCTGCTCTCGCTGATCGGACGACTTCCGCTCCGGGGCGGGGGCCGGGTCGGGGTTACACGGCCAGCGATTTGTCCTGGTACTTGTGGGCGAAGAACCGTTGGACGGCCTCGACGACCTTTGAAGGAACGGTCGGCCGGTAGCTGCTCACGAGTTGTTCGGCGGTCTGGTGGGCGATTTCGTACATACCCGGGGCGTTGTCGCAGTATCCGCCGGTCAGGTCGAAATAGGGGCTCTCGAAGAACTCGCCGCTGCGCAGCAGCCGCACGGTCAGATCGTCGGTCAGGAAGTTTCCGCCGGGCTGCACCTCGGCGAGCGATCGAAGGCCGAGCTTTTGCTCATCCAGGTCGAGGCCGCCTGCCAGGTACTCGGCCATGTCGATCAGGCCGCACTGCATGATGATCTGTTCGGCGCTCATGCCATTGGCGTTATGCAAGCTGCCCAGGCCGCCGATGACGTTTTGGCCGCCGGTGACGGACGCCAGCAGGTAGGCCATGCTTTCGGCGCCGTTCTGGACGTCTGGTCGCCAGGTAAGGCTTCCTCCGGCCTCTCCGGAGATGGGAAGGTGGTAGAATCGCCCCAGCTGGGTTGCAGCGGTCTTGAAGATCATCTTCTCGGCGCCGTAGTAGCGGTCCCGCCCGGTGCGCATGTCCGCCACCGAGGGGCCGATGCCGTAGAGTACCGGATGGCCCGGCTTGCAGGTCTGGGTGATGAGGACCGGCGCGAGGGCCTCCACGTTGGCTGCCAGCAGGGTGCCGGCCCGCGAGTAGGGCGAGGTCATGCCCGCCATCGGACACACCGTCGAGATGATGGGGTAGCACCGCTCCATAGCCATCTTCATGATCTCGATGTTCATGCTGTGGATTACCATGGGGCTGGTCACGGCCATGGCGACGCTGAGCAGAGGAGTGGTCTGGGTGTCGAGTCCCGCCGCATCGGCGATGACTGCGGCCACGTCCATCCAATCCCGGCAGTTCTTCTCCGAGGTGGGATAAACCGCGATGTGCTTGGTGGCGTGAGCAAGGAAGACCTCCATGGTCTTGTAGTAGCTGTCCGGCTCGGGCACGTCGGTGACGGGGAACTGCATCCGCATCATGGAGGCCACCCGGTCCAGCGACTCGCCGATGATGGTGTGACGGCGGACGTCCTCGAGGACTGGGGGCCTCGGGCCGCCGCGGTATGGAATGACGAAGGGGTCGAGGATGAGAGAGAGGTAGTAGCGGTTGTCACCACCGACCTCCAGCGGCCGCCCGTTGAGGCCGGTTTCCCTGGCCACCGCCGGAGCCAGGGCCAGCAGTTCCTGGATCAGTCGGGGATCGAAACGAACGATGCCCGCGGCCTCATGGACGCGAGCTCCTCTCCGGGCCAGCCTGGCCAGGGTCTCGGCGTGTGTGATCCGAATCCCGATTCGCTCAAAGACCTCCAGTGTGCGGGCGTGGAGCGATTCGATTTCAGCATCGCTCAAGACGCGGATCTGCATTCTGCTCATGAGCCGTTGTTCCTTCGCCGAGTCGTTTGCAGGCGTTCAGGTCAGCCGCTTGAATCCGCTGTGGGCCACGGGGCCCTTCAGTTGCCGCCGAACGGTGTCTGCCTGGAGTGCCTCGGCCATTCTTCCGAACACCTCGTCGATCGCCGCCCCATAGGCGGCCACCACCTCGTCATCGTGGGCCAACGTTGGATAGAGGGTGCAGCCAGCCAGGAAGCCGCGCTCGAGCATCCACTGGGTGTAGAGCGTGCGCAGTTCCGGTTCCAGCGGGTGGTCGAAGCGGAAATGCGCGAGGCAGGGGTACCCGCCATCCATTGCGATCGGCAGCCCGTGGCGGGCACCATGCGCCTGCCAGTGTGTGACGACGGCGGTGCCGATCCGGGCGATGTGGGCAGGCACGTCGTGAGCCGCGAGCTTGTCGAGGGTGGCAAGGGTGGCGACCGGGCCGATGCTTTCCGTCCAGTAGGTACTGCTGATGAACGATTCATGGGCCCCGGCCATGGCTTTCGGGGTGCCGATGATGGCGGCCATGGGGTGGCCGTTGCCCAGTGCCTTGGCGAAGACGGCCATGTCCGGGTGGACCCCGAGCTTGAGATGAGCGCCTCCGAGGCACAGTCGCCAGCCGATCGTGATCTCGTCGAAGATGAGCAGAGCGCCGCAGCGATGGGTGCCGTCTCGGACCAGCTCCAGGAAGCCGCTGTCCGGAGGGTGGAATCGGCTCGGTTCCATGACCAGGGCGGCGAGTCTGTGGCCGCAGCGATCGAGGACGCCCTGGAAGTCCTCTCGGCTGTTGAAGCGGAAGGTCACGGTTGTTCCGCGCAGTTCGGCCGGTACGCCTCCGGGGTCGAGACCGGGGAGCAGGTGGCCCCGGAGGCCGTCGGTCTCGCCGAGGTTGGCCGCCAGGTACCAGTCGTGCCAGCCGTGGTAGCCGCAGATGGCCACTGCTGATCGCCGAGTCGTTGCCCGGGCGATGCGGACGGCGACCGCCATGGCCTCGCCGCCGGAGCGGCCGAAGCGAACCTGTTCCGCCCAGGGGTGGAGGGTGCAAAGTCGGTCGGCCAGGGCGACTTCCTCCGGCGGGTTGAGCGTCGACATGGCCCCGAGCATCAAGCGGCGCCTGACGGCTCGAGTCACGTCGGGATCGCGAAAGCCGAGCAAGCAGCTTCCGATCCCGTTGGTGGACATATCGAAGTAGTGTTGCCCGTCGAGATCCCAGACCTCGCATCCGCGGGCCTCGCGGAAGTAAGCCGGCCATTGATCGGGTGCGAGCATTTCCGGGCGCTTGCTGAGCAGCTGTGTTCCGCCGGGGATTCGCCCGCGGGCATGTCGATAGAGATCCTGTGTTTCAGTGCCCGAGGCGGGTTTGATGGCCAGGAGGCGGCTTGCGTTGTCGTGGAAGATGTCCTGGAGGTCGATGATGTTCAGGCCGGTGTTCTCGGCCGCCTGGCGGAGGGCGAGGAGCGACTCGAGCCCGACCAGCGTCGGCGAGCCGTGGGCGGTGCATCGATTCCACTGCACCGTGTCCGGCTGCAGCCAGGCGAATCCACTGCCGAGCGTCACGCACTTGCCGCGGGTCTGCGACACGGGGAAGTCGCTGCCCCAGATCAGTCTTCGGGGGCCGAACGCCTCGAGGATGGCAACCAGTGCATCGGGTTCACAGACCGCAGACGTGTCGAACCAGACGTTATTCAGGCCCTTCAGCGCGGGCAGGCCGCGCCGCGTATTGGGTGCGTGGAAGCCGCGAGCTGCGTGGGCGAGGACCAGCTGAGCTGCGGGGTACCGCCTGCACCTGTCCCGCAGGTACAACTGGTTTCCCGAGTCGGCCAGGGCGAATCGGCGAACCATGTGCAGCATGACGACGAGGCCGCGCTCGTTCGCCGTCTGCCATGCCCACTCAGGCACGAAACTCTCCATGGAGGCATCAAACGTAGGCTGGCTCCGGCTGAACGTGTGATAGACTTTGAAGCCGGCGATCTGCGGGACTTCCAGATAGTGCTGGACGCGATCGCGAGGGTAGTCGGGGTGGATGACGATGAGGCCGCGGCTGTTGGGGTGGGTCTTGAGCTGATCGATCAGGAAGTTGTTGACGGCGTCCACGCGTTCCGGCGGCACCATGGGATCCGGGAAGAAGAGGCCGCCGCAGCAACGTCCGGGGCCAGTCTGCCGATCCAGGCACTGGCGCCAAGTTTCCCAGGTAAGCTGGGAAGGCCCCTCGGTCATCACGCCGCCCTGGGCGGCCAGGTCGGCGACCTGGTACAGATGAGCGTGGACATCGAACATCCGGGGTGGCAGGAAGGCCTGCAGCCCCTGGGAGACCTCGCCATCGACCGGCGTGTACGTCCAGTTCTCAACCATGGGGCACCTCGGAGTTCGGGGATCCGTGTGAGCCCATCCCTCTTGAAGCTGGCAAAGAGCCGCTCATGATCCGTCTTGACACTCGCGCACCCTTGCCGTAGCGTTGCCGGGGATCGCTCAGACAGATCAACTTGGTTGGCCAAGAGGACTCGAATCCATTGGACAAGCTATCCAGCTCTGCGGAGGATGTCAATGCTGGCGGCTAGGGCCCACGCGCAGGCAAGGCCGGGGTTGGCCTCTGCACCTGTTTCCGGTCTTGCGTCCAGCCCCTTGTCGGTGTTCACCGGCGAGTCTGCCGGCGGCCCCGTCTGTCGAGCCTGGGCCGGCGTGTCCGGTTCACTGCCGGCGCGGGCCGCTTTCCTGTTCGTGTTGCTTGCGGCGCCGGTGATAGCTCAGAGTGTGCCGGCCGCAGCGCGTGACTCCTCTCCGGCCGCCACGGCCCAGGCTTCGCCCTCCGCGCCTCTCGCCGCAGGCGAGGGGGAGCGTCTTGAGCATCGCCGGCTTGTCCTGCTGGACTGGCTGGCGATCGGAGCATACGGAGCCGGCATGCTGGCCATCGGCTGGCTGGCCTCCCGGAAGACCAAGACCAGCGAAGATTATCTTCTCGGCGGGCGGAAGCTGAATCCCTCGGCTGTCGGTCTCTCCCTGTTTGCCACACTGATCAGCACGATTTCCTACCTCGCCGTGCCCGGTGAGATCATCAAGCACGGGCCGGTGTTTCTGGCCTACATTGCGGCCATTCCGATCATCTATGTTGTCACGGGTTATCTGCTGATCCCGTACATCATGCGGCTGCCGGTCACCAGCGCCTACGAGATCCTGGAGAGCGTTTTGGGCATCGAAGTGCGTCTGCTGGGCTCGATCATTTTTCTGCTCACCCGGCTGGTGTGGATGGGCCTGATCATTTTCGCTTCGACGAGAGCCATGGTGGCCATGCTGGGGCTGGCTCCCGAGACAGCTCTTTACCTGGGCGTAGGGATGAGCCTGGTGACGGTCGTGTACACTTCGACGGGCGGGCTGCGCGCGTCGGTTGTCGCCGGCGCGGTGCAGACGCTTGTTCTTCTGGGCGGAGCGGTGGTGTCGGTGTTCTACGTGACGTACGAGATGGGTGGGGTGCGATCCTGGTGGCCTACGGAGTGGGCGTCGAACTGGGATGTGCAGCCCTTCTTCAGTTTCGACCCGCACGTGCGTGCGACCGTGCTGGGCATGGTCATCACCACGGTGGTGTGGTGGGTCTGCACGGCCGGCTCTGACCAGATGGCCATCCAACGTTATCTGTCGACACGGGACGCGCGGTCGGCGCGGCGTGCGTTCCTGGTCAACAACTGCGCCGACGTGTTCACGACGTTGGCGTTGGCCTTTCTCGGCTTTGCCCTGCTGGCCTTCTTCCGCAGCCACGCCGCCGCCCTGCCTGCGGAGTACAATCTGGTCACGAACGCCGACTATCTTTTTCCCTACTTCATTGTCAACGTCCTGCCTGCCGGTCTCGGGGGGCTGGTCATCGCCGGGTTGCTGGCGGCGGCGATGTCGAGTCTCTCGGCGGGCTTCAACTCCTGCTGTTCCGTGGTCACGGTGGATCTCATCGACCGCTTTCGCGAGCAGAAGTCCGCGGCCGAGCGACACCTCCGCATGATGCGTTACATCAGTGTTGCCGTCGGCCTGATCACGATCGGCCTGAGTCTTCTGATGGGACGTGTTTCGGGCAATCTGGTGGAGATGGCCAACAAGACGACGAATCTGTTTGTTGCCCCACTCTTCTGCCTGTTCTTCATGGCCATGTTCGTGCCGTTCGCCACGGCCTTCGGGACATTCTCGGGAGCGGTTTACGGGCTGGCCGCCGGTGTACTGGTCGGCTACTGGGACCAGCTGACGGGGGGGGCGGTCCTGAGCTGGACGTGGATCACGCCGGCCTCGCTGATGGCCAGCATCGTCGCGGGCTGCGTGTTCAGTCTCTTTCCGACCCGCGGCCGCTCCTGGCCGCTCCTGGTCGGGTGGACGCTGCTTGCCGCGGCGCCGCTGGTTCTGTGCTTCGTTGCCGTGGTGCGCTGGTGACAACTTTCTCCTTTCCCAGGGAGACGGGTGGTTTTGGGGAAGGAGGTCCGAAGGAAGCCGGCGGCGTTTCGATCTGAGTTGCGGTCAGGATCAGGGCTTTCCGGTTGTTCGGCTTGGCACGGTGGTGCGGGATCGATAACATGCTCTGTCACACCGGTCGTTCGCGGCGCTTGGGCTCGTTTTCGTCGAGTCACCGGCAGCGGCTTTCTGGGCCCTTGGAGGAGGATCGAAGGCTTCTACCGATCCGGGTCGGGTCCGGGCGGTGGGTGGGGGTCCGAATCGCCCCTGGCGGGGAGTCTGGCCATGACCGGCCACCTGCCGGGATGTGCCTGGCGACGGTCGTGCGGCAAGCGGAGAGGGGGCCATGACCGCCCAGATCCTGGACAACGCCGTGCTGTGGATGGGGGACGGAACGTCGCTGGCTGGGCATCTTGCCATCGAGTCCGGCAAGATCGTCTCCGTCTGCCCCGGTCGCTATCACGGTTGCCTGCGGGTTGAGGATCTCGGCGGCCAGGCTCTGTCGCCCGGACTGATCGACCTCATGGTGCTCGGCGGTTTCAACCGGAGCATTCTGCGGGACGATCCCGGCGAGTTGGCCCAGGCCTATCTTCGGCTGGGCATCACCAGTTGCCAGTTCTGCATTGGGACGCTTTCCTGGGACTCGATGCAGCGGGTGGCCGGCAACGTTCGCCGAGCGATGATTGACCAGGACCGGCCGGCGGCTCGGGTGCTGGGTCTGTATCTTGAAGGGCCCTTTCAGCAGCCGGACTTGACCGGGGCGAGCCTGCGTGAATATGCTCTTTCCCCTTCGCTGGAGCATGTTTCCCGGGTGCTGGAGATGGGGCCGGTGATCACGATGATCAACGTTGCTCCCGGCCTGGAGGGTGACGCGGCCGCGGTCCGTCGTCTGGGTGAATCCGGCAAGGTTGTGTCGATGGCTCACTCCGACGCCCCGGTGGAGCGTGTTGATGCGTGCATTGATGCCGGTGCGAGCGTGTTGGGCCATTGCTGGGACAACAACTCCGGCCGGATCGGCGATTCCGGAGTTCAGCAGCCGACGCTCGAGCATGCCGCGTTGCTCGACGAGCGGGTCCGATTCATCCACTTGATCTGCGACGGCACGCACGTGCATCCGGTCATGGTCCGCCTGACGGTGCGGTGTCGCGGAGTTCAGTCCGTGTGTCTGGTCACTGATGCGGTCACGCGTGCGGGGTGCCCCGACGGGTGCTACACTTCCGACGACGGGCGCGTTTTCAGCAAGCAAGGCGGCGTTGGGCGGACGGATACCGGCTGGCTGTGTGGCAGTGCTCTGTTGCTGCCCGATCATCTGCGGAGTTTCATCCGGTTTACCGGCTTGCCTCCGGAGCAGGCGATCCGTACCGTAACCGGGAACCCGGCGGCAAGCCTGGGTCTTCAGGATCGGGTTGGCCTGCTTCGGGCGGGGCTTGCCGCCGACGTCGTGGCCTGGGACTCGTCTCTGCGAATTCGCAGAGTCTGGTGCTCCGGGCGGGAAGTGGAGGATGTCTCCGATTTCGCAGAGGTGCATCTGTGAGCGCTGGGGCGCGTTTTGACCTCACTGGACGAATTGCCCTGGTTACTGGGGGGAGCCGCGGAATCGGCCGGGGCATTGCGATCGGTTTTGCCGAGCACGGTGCCGACGTGGCCATTGTTTACCGCTCCGCCGAGCGGGAGGCCGGCGAGGTTGTGGCGGCGATTCGGGCCCTTGGTCGGCGGGCATGGGCTTACCAGCAGGACCTGGCCGAGCTCGATGCATTGCCGGCCTTGGCGGAGCGCGTCTGGCGAGAATGCGGCCGGATTGAGATTCTCGTCAACAACGCGGGCATGGCCTACCTCGAGTCGTTCAACGAGATCACTCCGGAGCACTGGCGCCGGGTGATGGCGGTGAACCTCGATGCCGTGTTCTTCCTGACACAGCGGATCGCTGAACGCATGATTGCGGCCGGCGTCAAAGGCCGGATCATCAACCTCTCCAGCAAGAACGGCTTTGTCGCCGAGGCTGGCCTGGCTCACTACAATGCCTCGAAGGGGGCGATGGAGCTGCTCACGCAGAGTCTGGCCATCGAGCTGGGTGGGCACGGCATCACGGTCAACACGATTGCCCCGGGGATCATCGAGACCGAGATTGCCGGCGAGTTCGACCTGCCGAAGGAGTTCTTCGAGTACTACAAGGAGCACATTCCGCTCGAGCACCGCTTTGGCCAGGTGGAAGATTGCGTCGGTGCGGCGGTGTTCCTTGCTTCCCGAGCGTCCGGTTACATGACTGGCCAGCACCTGATCCTCGATGGCGGCGTGTTATGCGAGCAGGTGCCACGGATGCAGTTCATGGCTGCCGAGACGCGGACACATGGAGGGTAGGCATCGTGTCATCAGCCCCGCGGACGGGTACAGCGATTCAGGATCTGGATACCCCGGCCTTGCTCGTCGACGGGCCGGCGATGATGGGGAACATCGAGCGTATGGCGGCCTTTTTCCGCGGCCGGCCCGCGCAGCTTCGTCCGCATTTCAAGAATCACAAGTGCACGCAGATTGCCCGTCGCCAGTTGGCCGCGGGCTCGGCCGTCGGGATGACGGTTGCCAAGCTGGCCGAGGCCGAGGTTTTAGCGGGCGCGGGGATCGACGACGTGCTGATTGCGAACCAAGTCGTTGGAGACCGCAAGCTGGAGCGGCTGGCCTATTTGGCCCGACGCATTCATCTCCGGCTGGCCGTTGACCACATCGACCAGGCGGTTGCTCTCTCGCGGGCTGTCTCGGCCGCCGGCGCGACCGTGGGCGTGCTCATCGAGATTGACATTGGGATGGGGCGTTGCGGGCTGCCGCCCGGCGAACCGGTCGTGGCCCTGGCTGGCCGGCTGGCGGACTTGCCGGGCGTCCGGTTCGACGGCCTTCAGGCCTACGAGGGTCACTTGGTCAGCGTGGCTGATCCCGAGGATCGTCGTGTTCGCGTGATCGAGGCCTTCCGGGAAGCCCTGGACACGCGGGCTCTTCTGGAGCGATCGGGCCTGCCGGTTCGGGTCATCAGCGGCGGCTCGACCTCCACCTATGCGATCACCGGGGTCATCGAGGGCGTCGACGAGATCCAGGCCGGCACCTACGCGACCATGGACTGCGTTTACCAGCGGCTCATGCCGGAGTTTGGCCTGGCCCTGTCGGTTATTGCCCGGGTCATCAGCCGGCCGAGGCCGGGGGTGGCCGTTCTGGACGTCGGGGTGAAGGGTGTGGGTCACGAGTTCGGTCCTCCACAGGTCAAGGGCTGCCCAGGGGCGAGAGTACCTTCGTTCATGTCGGAGGAGCATTGCATCATTCACGATGCTCCGGGCTGGCGGGTGGGCGACGCGGTGGAGTTGGTGCCCAGCCACGCGTGTACCACCTGCAACCTGTACCGGCAGATTCACGTGCACGATGGAGGCCGGATTGTCGACCTGTGGCCGATCGAAGGCTCGGGAGGGCTGACCTAGTCTGGTGTCCGGGGCGTCTCGTGTTGGGGTCGAGCTAAGGGGGGTTTGCGTATTCGAGCGGCTGCCGTGGGGCGGGCACGACCTGTTGTCCGGGGCCAGGGTGGGCAAGCGCGTCATCGAAGATGAGGGGGCGGTCCGGCCGGGCGTTTCATCGTGGCGGGCCGCGTCCTGCTCGCCGGTTCTGCCGAAAGGAGCGAGGCCATGAGCTTGAAACGCGTAGGTCCGGTTGTCCGCGGTGAAGAGCTTGCCGACGGGGGTGGGGGGCACGTGGATGTGGTCAATCCTGCAACCGGGCAGGTGATCGCGCGGCAGGCCTGTTGTGATGCGGCCGCGGTGCGACAGATCGTGGAGGCCGGCGACGGCGCCTTTCGCTCGGCCGGCTGGCAAGGCCTGTCGCCCGCGGATCGCGGCCGGCTGTTGCTGCGTCTGGCCGATCTGGTCGAGGCGGAGGCCGAGCGGCTGGTGGAGCTCGAGCTGCTCGACACGGGCAAGCCCATTTCCCAGCTTCGCGGCGGCGAGCTTCCGCTGACTGCCGCCATCATTCGCTTCTACGCGGGGGCTTCCGACAAGATCGAGGGAAGGACCAAGAACACGCCGGGCGGGTTCCACCTGACCGTGTGGGAGCCCTATGGGTTGGTGGGTGGCATTCTCCCGTGGAACTATCCACTGGTTAACGCCGCCATGAAAGTCGCCCCGGCTCTGGCTGCCGGCAATGCGATCGTGTTGAAGCCGTCGGTGGAGACGCCCCTGGCGACCGTCGAGTTCGCGAAGCTCTGCACCCGGGCGGGTATTCCTCCGGGCATAGTCAACGTGGTTCTCGGTTCGGGCACGAAGGTCGGCAACGAACTGGTCGTGAATCCCAGGATCAAGAAGATTTCCTTCACGGGTTCGACCGCCGTCGGCCAGGGCATCCAGAAGCTAGCGGCGGATCAGATGAAACCGGTCAATCTCGAATGTGGTGGCAAGAACGCCATCATCGTTTTTGCCGACGCCGATCTGGAGCGGGCGGCCAACGCCGCCCTGGTCAGTGGGTTCGTCAACTGCGGGCAGCTCTGCGTTTCCTGCTCCCGGCTGCTGGTGGAGCAGTCCATCGCGGATCGGTTTGAGCGCCTGCTGGCGGACAAGTTGCGGAGGATCAGGGTCGGCGATCCGAAGGATCCTGCGACCCAGATCGGGCCGATGATCACCCGTGCCCAGTACGACGTTGGTCTGCAATACCTGCAGCTGGCCGCGAACGAGGGCTGCCGTGTTGTTGCGGGCGGCCGGAAGCTGGCGCTGGGTGGCGCCCTGGCGGAGGGGCTCTGGCTTCAGCCCACGATTCTCGCCGACGCCAAGCCCGCAATGCGCGTGGCCCAAGAGGAGATCTTTGGACCAGTTTTGACGGTCTTTAGGTTCTCCGAAGAACATGAAGCGATCGATATCGCCAACGGCGTCGCGTACGGTCTCTCCGGCTCGGTGTGGTCCGGCAGCATAGAACGGGCCGGGCGGGTGGCCCAGTCCATGGATACGGGCATTGTTTGGGTCAACACCATGCTTGTCGGCTACCCCCAGATACCCGTTCCCCCGCACCGAATGAGTGGTACCGGCGTCGAGCTGGGCATGGAAGGGCTGCTGGCCTACTGCAAGCGCAAGAGCGTCGTCATCAGTTCGGACCGCACGGCGCCGATTGGATGGGGGGTGTGAGGGCCGCGCCCGGCCTGGCACCTGGGTCTGCCTGATTGCTATGGGGGGTTTTGCTGGGAAGCGGCGTCGAGGTATGCTCGGCCTCCTTCCCAGTCGGTTCGGAGGCGGGGGCCTTGGGCTCCCTGTGAGAACGCAAGATGCCAGCGCTCCGGATGCAGACGATCGAGGCCCCGACGCGTCCCCCTCGTTTCCACTACGCCTGGATCATCCTCGTGGTCGGGACGCTGGTGGTTTTCGGGTCCTTGGGCCTAGCCCGGTTCGGGTACACTCTGGTGCTACCGGAGATGCAGGCCGAGTTGCGGCTGAACAACACGCAGGCCGGCGGCCTGGCAACCGCGAATCTCGTGGGGTACCTGGCTCTGGCCGTGGCAGGTGGCGCCCTGGCCAGCCGCTACGGTCCCCGGAAGGTGATTGCGGGCGGCTTGGCCCTGGCCGCCTTGGGCATGCTGCTGACGGGTTTGGCGGGCAGCTTCACCGCCACCATGGCCTGGCGGGCGCTGACTGGGGTAGGCAGCGGGGCCAGCAATGTGCCGGTGATGGGTCTTCTGGCGGCATGGTTTGCCCAACGTCGCCGTGGCCTTGCCGCCGGGATCGGGGTGACGGGATCTTCGTTTGCGATCATCGTGTTGGGCCCGCTTGTGCCCCGCATGCTGGCCAGTTACGGCCAGAGTGGCTGGCGTGTCTGCTGGTTTCTGTTCGCGGCGGCAACGCTGGGGTTGGCCATCCTGTCGCTGGCCGCCTTGCGTAATCGGCCCTCGGAGGTTGGGCTGCGACCGCTGGGATCGACGGGAGGCGGGGAGCCGGCTTCCTCCGTGCACCAGGGACTCCAGTGGAGCACGGTCTATCGTTCCGGGACGGTCTGGCACGTGGGCTTGATCTACGTTGCCTTTGGTTTCTCGTACATCATCTACATGACCTTCTTCACCAAGTACCTGACTACCGAGGGTGAATACACCCCGGCGTCGGCGGGCAGGCTTTTCATGCTGATGGGCTGGATGAGCCTGCTGTGCGGGCTGGTCTGGGGGTGGGTCTCGGATGTCATCGGACGCAAGGGGGCCCTGATCATCGTTTATCTGATTCACGCCGTGGCCTTTGGCCTGTTTGCGTTGTGGCCATCACCGGCCGGCTTTACCCTCTCTGCAGTTCTTTTTGGGCTCTCGGCATGGAGCATCCCGGCGATCATGGCCGCCACGTGCGGTGATTTGCTTGGCCCGAGGCTGGCGCCTGCCGGGCTGGGTTTTGTCACCCTCTTTTTTGGCGTTGGCCAGGCTGCGGGTCCGAGTGCTGCGGGTGCCGTGGCGGATGCCACGGGATCGCTTTCCCTGGCGTTTGTGCTTGCCGCCGTTGTCGCCCTGCTGGGGGCCCTGGGTACCCTGATGCTCCGCGACGCCGGCATGGTGCGGGGCGGTCGCCAGGCCGGCGGATCGTTGCCGGCGGGCGGGTGTGCCTCGCAGGTCCCGGACGAGCCCTCGTGAGGGTCTATGTCGGAAGCGGTTTTCCCTCGAACTTCACGTTCCACCGAACTGACCGGCTGGTCGGGGATTGGATGGTGACCCGGACCAGCCCGGTGGCTTTCTCCAGCGACACGCTGACTCCGGCGGTCTGGTCGCCCGCGGAAATGGTGGCGGCGACGGGTTCCCAGGCTTGCCCGCCGTCGGTGATTCCGGCAATTCGGAGCTCGTAAGGATCCTGGCCGACGACGCGGCTCGTGGCGGACAGGGCGCGCATGTTCTGACTCACATTGCAGCTGGAGAAGAAGACGTCCGGGCCGGCCGCTTCGCGCAGCAGCTTGAGACCGCCGCGGAGGACTTCGATGTTGGTTTTTTTCGGGTCGTGAAAGGGGGCGTTGGAGTTGTCATGGTCCGTTCACCAGAAGCTGGAAGACATGAAGGCCGGTGCCTGAGCTCTTCGGGTTGTGCTCGGCAGTCAGGCGGACCCGGGCGATATGGCGGCCGGGCTCGAGTCTGTCGGAGAACATCACGGCCCAGGGCAGGTAAAGGGATTCGCTCCAGGATGTGAAGGTGTCGTACCGCCGGCCGGGGCCGCCGTCGACCGCGACTTCCATGATGCCGGCGTCGGGTCCCGCGCCGATCAGCAGGCCCGCGCCGGTGCCGGCGAATTCGAACTCGAACTCGGCTCCCGGCACCGTGGCGTCGAGCGCGGGCACGTGCACATAACCCGGGCGTGTTTCCCGTGCGATCGCCGGTGTCCAATCCGGGACGAGTGTGCAGTCCCTGATGATTCTCGCTTTTTCGGGCGAGACGAGCCGTCCCCGGAAGAAGCTCTGCGGATCCAGCGGCTCTGCGGGCAGGTTGTGTTCCCTTAGACCGGTCGCCGGTATTCCGTAGGCGGCATCCAGCAGCCGGGTGATGCTGTTCGTGTACACCCAGTGGCCGAACGGTGCCGGGTGGAGATCCTTGAAGTCGTCCGACCAGCTGAACTGGCGCGCGTTGATGCGGTCGGCAACCTCTCGAGCGAGGTTGAGCGAGGGGTTGCCGTAAGCCTCAGCCACCCGTTCATGTTGAGCGATGGATGCCGGCTGGCGGCCGCAATTGTAGTCGGCGATGTGTTCGGGCATCACGAAGTGTAGATGGACGATGTCCATCAGCGGGTTGGCGATGCGGGCGTGGCGGACGATTCCTTCCATTCCGCGCAGCATCAAGGCGGGCTCAAGGACGTTGGTTGTGTCATTGACGGCGGCCTCGACGAATAGCAGATCCACTGGCCCGGGCGAGAGCACATCGCGCTCCAGGCGGAAGGCATGGGGCACGGATCCGAGTGAGGGGACGCCGGCGCTGATGAAGTCGAACCGGGTTTGCGGGAACCGCTTCTGCAGATAGCGGGTCATCTCCTCGCGCCAGCCCGACATGGCGGTGATCGAGCCGCCCAGAAACGCGATCCGGCCGGTTCCGTCCCGCTCGAACCTGAGGTGCGAGTTGTTCAAGCCGTCGCGCAGGGTGAAGTACTCGACGCCCTTGGGCGACACTGTGCTGTGTCGCATGACGAACCGTGCCGACTGGAAAGCCTCGGGCGGGGGGAAGTGATGTCCGTTGCTCTCCTTCGTTCCCTCCTGCACGATGACGATTTCCACGTCCCACCCGAGTTTTCGGAGCCGTCGACGCGCCTCCAGCGTATTTTCCTCCGGCGGTACCACTTGGTCGTTGAGGGAAACGACGTGACGCAGCGGGGTCTTCGCGGCGGCCAGTCTCGGCAGGAGGTCCAGCGGATTGCCGTTGAAAGCCAGGGCCTCGCTTTCCGACTTGAAGCCGTAGTGGCGGTGGGCCTCCTCCCACTCTTTGCGTGATCCCGGCCACCGGCGTGGCCAGCTCTTCAGATCCATCACCGGCGTGTCCGCGTAGATGCAGGCGATGCGCTCGGGTCGCCGTGCCGCATAGCGGTAGGCGTGCAAACCGCCGCGGCTCACGGCTTCCAAGGCGGGTCGGACGCTCAAGCCGCGCTGCCTGGTGACCTGCTCGTAGAATCGATCCATCAGGTCCAGTGACGAATCGCAACCCAGCATGTCCACGCAGTCGATGAACCCGACGTGCCAGCCGCTTCGCAGCAACTCCAGGTCGACCTCGGGGTGGAAGTCCGGGAACGACGTGCGCCAAATCCAAGGTCGGCCGGGCGCGGCTATCCGAGGCTCGGTGACGAAGCACTGGCGGTCGGCGATCGAGAACGATTTCCGCGTGAATCCGTTCCACTGTGAAGCCGGGGCCGGCGTGTCAGCGAACAGCGCGCTGCCGGTGGCTTGGGCCAGCAGCGACACGGCCATTCCAAGAGCAGTCGATGTGCAACGGGTCATGAGGGTCGTTTTCCTCCTCGCTCGGACTGGCCGCGTCGCCGTTCCGCCGGTGCCCGCCCGGACTGGCGTTTCAGGAAATGGTGCGTGGCCGACTCGCAGGTTTGCGACGTGCGGTTGCCGATGGTGGTCTCGGACGTGCATGCCTGCGGATGAGGATTGTACCCGATGAAGGTCGGCGAGGTCTTGGGGGGGACGGGTTGCCCGGCCGGGGGTGAGCGGGGGCCGGTCAGTGGCCGTCGGTGGTGGGAGTACAGCGGGTAGGCCGAAGTCTGGGACGGATCTGGCCGGGAGCTGGGACTCACGGGGTGAGTCGTCTGACCTTGATGGTCAGGGGCACGCCGGATGTGGAGGAGCTTCCGCCGATCCGCAGGGCGGAGCTGCTCCAGTGGACGCCGAGCACCCATTCCCCGGTGCCGCCCCGTTGGGTGTTCTTGATCCAGTTGGTGTGCCCATCGAGGTAGCCCATGTTCACCCCGGTGCAGGCGGCCTGGGAGGCCGAGGTGTAGTAGTTGGTGTAGGCGGGGATATCCGCGTTGTTGGTTCGTTCCGACGACCGGCCGTGGTTGAAGACATACTTGGTGAGATTGGTCACGCCGGGTCCGCTGGCGGTGTACTCGTCCTGGACGATGGGGACCGAGGAGGGTGAGCCTCCGGCGGTCCATTCCTGTTTCGGAGCCCACGGTCTGTCGAGCGAGGTGCCCTGGAACACGCAGGTCGAGTTATAGAGCATCATGACCTGGGCGCCCATGTAGCCGGCAGACAGAGCCTTTTCGATGTTGGCGGGATCGTCCAGTCGCGGGCCTCCGTTGGCGGGACAGCTGAAGATCTCCATCTGGTTTCCGATGTAGCGTTTCATGATCGCGCGGAGATCGTAGACGCCGCGACCGCTGGGATCGTAGGATGCCAGGACGGTGTCGATCCACCAGGAAGCCCCGTTGTTGGCGTACTGGGTTGCGTTTCTCGGCAGGTGTCCCCGGTAGTCCTGGCCGTACATGATGCAGGCGTTGAGGTGCTGGTGCATGTTGGATGCGCAGGTGACTTGTTTGGTTTGCTCGCGAGCGCGGCTCAGGGAAGGAATGAGGACGGCGATGAGTAGGGCGATGATCGCCACGACGACGAGGACCTCGATCAGCGTGAATCCTGCTATGGCCCTGGTCTTGTGCAGATGTCGCCCGCTCATGTGGCATCCTCCGCGGTGACTCTACGCCCCACGAACATCGGCTGGGATGTTATGCCGCTTATGATAGAATATCGACCTATTCCGATCTTGTCAAGAAGGTGAACGACCGATATCCGGTCTTTCTTTGCCACGAAATGTGGTTTTTTCTGGAGAGGCGGGGAAGAGAGGCTTGACAGCGAAGCCCTGGTCTGGTGTAATGGCGGGTAGAACAGTGAGTGGGAACGCGCCCTGGGGCGAGGCGGCCGGTCGTCAGGGAAGGGAGGCATGTGTGGCGCGGGCGAGTGGGCGGGTCTGTAGCGTGGCGGGTGGCGGTTCGGGGCAGGTGCGAGCGTTTCGATGAGGCGAGAGGAAGGGTTCAATGACGTTCTGGACGTTGGCCCGGTGGCCATGCGGGTGGTTCGTCGGCTTCGCCGGCAGGTTCTGACTGGCGGTTTGAAGGCTGGCGAGGAACTGCCGTCGGTCCGTGAGCTGGCTCGGACCAGCGGGGCGGGGGTGGTGAGTGCTCACCGAGCCCTGCAGCGGATTGAAAGCGAAGGGTGGGCCAGCCGGGGCGGCGGCCGGCGGTTGCGGATCAATCACGACGCGGTTCGTCTGGCCGAGGCCCAGCTTCGCCAGGAGCCGCCGACCCGGGTTTTCTGGCTGAGTCCCTCGCGCGTGCGTCTCAGTTCGGAGATGGCGGTCAACACCATCTCGGAAGGTCTTTTTCAGGTTTTCCCGGGTTGTTCCCCTCACTACTTGTATGTTGATCTGTCTGCGGGTTTTGGTCCGGTGGAGCAGCTGATCCGCCAGAACGCGGAGTTGCCGTGCGAGGTAGGTTATGTTCTGGCGGGGATGCCCCCGGCGTTCAAGCGGCTGTTTGCCACCTACGAGTTGCCCTGTGTGGTGCCCGGCTACGTCGAGCCGGGAGTGGGTCTGCCGTGCGTTTACGAGGACATGGTGAACGTTGGCCGGATGGCCGGCGAGCTGTTGTGCCGGAGGGGGCGGGTGGTGGCCCTCTGCCATCAGGAGCTTATTGGAGCTGAGGTCTTCCTGGTCGAAGGGGTTCGGGAGGCGGCCAGGGTCATGGGAGCTCACATTCCCAGCGCCGCCGAGTTCTACTACCACCTCATGCCCGATATGGCCGACTATGCCCGGGCGATTGACCTGTTGCTTGATCAAAGCGACGGTCCCGTGGGCATCCTGGCGGTTCAACCGGAGTTTGCGATGCTGGCCCTGCAGGCCGCCGCCCGGCGTCGCATACCCATCCCCGAGCGAGTGCAGGTCGTCGCGTTACATCATCATCCGATGTATTCCTTCGCCTATCCGGCGATCACCTCGATCGGGCCCTATTCGCTGGTTGAACTGGGCCGCCGATGCGCGGAGATGCTGGCCGAATCGATGGGTGGGCGGTCCAAAGCTGCTCCGCGGGAGATCATCCGGTCCACGCTGGTTGAACGAGAATCGACGCTGCCGCGGGCCACGGGTGCCCAGCGGCCGGCGGCGGGTTAGAAGAGCACCGGGCCGTCTCGTGTGGCTTGGGGCTCTCTTGCGGTTCTGGAGGTTGGAAGATGAGACGATACCTTATTTCCGCGGGGGTGGTACTGGGCGCAATCCTGTGTCTTGGGTCAGCCTCGTGGGCCACGCAGATCACGGTGAACGGGGTCACTTCCCTCTTTGACGACTATGAGGCGCCCGATGTCTTGGGCTTGCCGCCGGTGGCCAATATCGGCACGTGGACGGTCCGCGGCGGGACGGTGCAGGAAGTCACTCCTCCCGGGGCTTATCAGGGCAGTCAGTTCCTCGCGATGTTCAACGCCGACAGCCCTATCCTGCACAAGTTGAACCCCGTCGGTAGCGGGACCGGCACGGTCATCCGCTTGGACACCATGGTTTTCCTGCCCCCGGCCGCTCAGGGTCAGGAAGCCTGGTATCAGATGGTTTGGTACGACACCTCGGGTACAACGGTGGGAGCCGACAACTCGCCCATCCACACCGCGATCATCGGTGATCAGCTCCGTTACTGCGAGGGTGGGTCTGCCTACTCGACGAGCGGCGTCCCGGTCGCCTACGGTGTCTGGCAGCACTGGGTGATTGAATACACCGTCGGCTCGGGTCAGTTCACGGCGACCGTCGACGGCGCATCCATGACCATGGGTCTGAACGCCCGCAGCTCCGATGTGGGCATTGGCTATGTCCAGTTCTTCGCCAACAGCGCCGCGGGAAGCAACCCGATCCTCTTCGACGCCGCCGTGAGCCAGGGCACCAATGACACCTGCACCAACGCCTTTTCGCTCGGCGACGGCCTGATCGCCGGGAGCACCGCGGGGGCGACTCCCGACGGCACCGCCTCTTGCGGCAGCTCGGACAGTGGCCCGGATGTGTGGTACGTTTACACGGCCACGTGTAACGGACAACTCACCATCGACAGTTGCGGTTCCGACTTCGATACCGTGGTCTCGGTTCACGCCGACGGTTGTCCGGGCACGGCCGCCACTCAGTTGGCCGGCGGATGCAGCGACGACTGCCCGGGCACGCCCTGCGGCGGGACGGCGTCGTGCGTGACCGTCGCGGTGACCAACGGGACGCGATACCTGGTGCGTGTGGCCGGCAAGGGCGGGGCGAGCGGGGCGTTTACCCTGAATGCGAGCGTGGTCTGCGAATCGGAATGCCCGGGTTTTCCGCAGAATTTCGATACCAATGAGGTGGGTTCGGCGGCCTGCTGGTTTGGCGGGCAGCGGTGGTTTGACCCGACTCCGGGTGCGACGGTGGCGGTCACCGACACCGATTTCGTCTCCTTTCCGCGCAGTTTGATGGTCACCGGCAGCGGTACGAACATGATGGCCTGGCGGGCGTACGAGACGGTGTCGTCCAACGGTACCGATCCAATCAGCGTGTCCTTCGATTTCAAGGTCAACAACTACGCTGAGAACATCGCGTTCAGTCCGTTCGCCTTCAACAAGGTGTTGTGGGGCGCGGCGGGTACGCCGCACGCTGATGCATTCGGCTGGCCGGTCAACACCAACTACGAGCCCACCGGGCTCTTCAGCTACGTTGATGCGGTCGCGGGCTCGATCACCATGTTCGCGAAGGACCGAGCCGACCTCAACGGGCAGTGGATCCGCTGGGAAGGAACGCTCTATCCCGCGACCCGCAAGGCGGACGTGGTCGTCGAAGTCATGACTGGTCCGGCGGCTGGGACCTCCGGCGGCGTCATTGGCAAGGATTTCCAGTGGGACGTGGCCAACGACTACTATGGCCAGGCGATGGACGAGATTCGTGGCTCGGTTTTCTTCACCCCGGGCGGTTCCACCTTTGGGCCGGACGATCAGGTCCTGATCGACAACTACGATGTGCGAGTCGGGCCTCCCGCGACGCCGACCCTGCCGGTGAACGACCTGTGTGCCGACGTCCTGACGATCGGCAACGGCAAGACCTACGGGCGGACGCTGGGCGCGACGCAGGACGGCGACGCGTCCTGCGGCAACACTTCGGGCAGCCCGGACGTCTGGTACCGGTACACGGCCACCTGCACCGGTGATCTGATCATCAAAGGCTGCGGCTCCGGTTTCGACGTGGTCATTTCGGTGCATTCGGACACTTGTCCGGGGACGGCCGCCAACCAGTTGGCTTCCGGCTGTGCCCAAGGCTGTGCCACCGGTTTGTGTGACCAGTTCCAGCCGTGCTTGTCCGTGCCGGTCGTCGAGTCAACGAGCTACCTGATTCGGGTGGCAGGCGTCGATGGACAGTCCGGTTTCTTCGGGCTGGATCTGTTCTGCTTCGCTCCGATTCTGAACGACACCTGCGAGTCGGCGACGACGATCACGGAGGGCACGGTGTCGGGTACCACGATGATGGCGGCGGTCGACGGTGATGCTTCGTGCGGCAGCTCGGGCAGCAGCCCGGACGTCTTCTACGCGTTCACGCCGGCAGCCACGGGCACTTACACAATCGGCGTTTGCCCGAAGAGTGCGTTCACGCCGGTCCTCTCGATCCACTCGGGCTGCCCGGCGGCCCTCGGCAACGAGTTGGCCTGCACCAGCGGCTCAGCCGGTGCTTCGCTTGTCCTGTCGCTGACCGCTTCAACCACGTACATCATCCGGGTATCCGGAGAGAGCGGCACTTCCGGCGACTTCGATCTGAGTGTGGTCGCCGGCGGCGGGCTCGCGGCATTGCCGTTGAGCCAAGGCTTTGAGAGTGACACGGTGGGTGCGGCCGCGGGCTGGGAGACCGGCTATCCGACCATCACCTCGTCGGCTTGCGGTGGCTCGACGGTTACGGTCATCGATACCGAAGCCAGTCCGAATGACGGCGGATCGAGGAGTCTGCACTGGCTTGAGCCGGCAGGGGACGGGCGCAGCGCACTCGTCCGGCGATGGGAGCCGCTGCCCAGTGCCGCGACGGGCAAGCTGCGTGTGGCCTATGACTTCAAGATCGTGCAGCACTCGGTGAGCGGCCTGTCGTTCATCGTCTCCGGTTGGGACCCGAATGGCGCGCTCAATCTCAACCTGTTTGCCATGCGATTCGATCCTGACTCCGGCGACGGTCTCAGCATCGGGATGAACTACCTGAACAACGGGAACTGGGAGAACTTCATGCCCGTTGCCGACACGGCCGAGATCATTGGCCAGTGGTTCCACTATGAGGCGATTATCGATGTCGGCGCCAGAACGGTGGACCTGACCCTTACTCGTCTGATGACGCCGGCGCCTCTGTCGGCGCACATCGTCGGCAGTTACCAGACCGCGCCCGGCGAGAATCCGCTCGATGCCGACATCGCCAACTACCATGGCATCGACATCTTCCAGTCGAGCGGTGCCGCGGTCAGCGAGGTATTGGTCGATAACGTGACCGTGGAGGTTCTCGGCGGATGCCCGCGGCCGTTTGCCGATGCCGATGGTGACAGCGACGTGGACCAGGTGGACTTTGGCATTTTGCAGGCGTGTTTCACCGGTGCCGAGGGTGGAGTTGCTGACGCGTGCAAGTGTCTGGACTGGAACAAGGACAATGCGATTGGAGGGGTCGACCTGAACAAGTTCAGCGCGTGCTTCAGCGGTCCGGCGATCCAGGCGGACCCGTCTTGTGCAGACTGATCGATGGTGCCGAGCGACACCGCTTGCCGGCGCGTGGCCGGTGGAAAGACGGCTGTCGCATGTTGAGGAGGGACCGGTCGAGCCGGTCCGGAAAGCGGGAGAGAGACATGAGAGCAAGAACAACTCTGGTGTGGGTGTGCGGCGTGATGGGTGTCCTGGCTGGCGTGGCCTTCGGGCAGACCTTCTCGCAGAGCTTCGAGAGCGACGCGGTCGGTTCGGCAGCCGGCTGGAGCGGCGGGCAGCGTTGGTTCGATCCGACGCCGGGCGCGGTCGCGGCGGTGACCAGCACGGATTCCGTATCCCCGTCGAACAGTCTCAGTGTGACGGATCCGAACGGGACCGGTTTCTTCGTCTGGCGAGACTATGGTGGGCTCTCCTCGGACGGTGTCCAGGACATCACCGTGTCGTTCGATATGAAGGTGAGCAACTACGGCGACAATATCGCCGTCAGCCCGTTCGCGTACAACTCCTCGGTCTGGGGCGGTGATACGGGGGGTTCCGGCGGCTTCGGCTGGCCGGTCAACACCAACCTGACCGTCGAGAACATCTTCAGCTACTATGACGAGAACGCCGGTTCGATCACGATGCTGGACAGCACGGTCGTCGGCGACCTCCGAGGACAGTGGATTCACTGGTCCGGCACGGTGCATCCGGTCGCTCGCACGGCCGATGTCGCCGTGACCCTGCTGACCGGTCCCTCGGCCGGTGCGACCGGCAGCGTCACGGGTGCGCAATTCCAGTACGGCGTGGCTTCCGACTATTACGGTGGAGCCATGGACGCTCTGCGCGGCCTGGTGATCTTCAACCCTGCGTCTGCTTCATTCAGCGGTGGCGAGCTCCTGATCGACAATCTGAGAGTGGTTGTGCCCGAGCCCGCTTCACTGGCTCTGCTCGGTCTGGGTGGCCTTGCTTTGATCGGCCGGCGGCGGAGCCGGTGAGGACTCTCGGTTTTCTCTTGCAGGGGGGTGTTCGTGCA
Source organism: Planctomycetota bacterium (assembly GCA_022711465.1). Lineage (GTDB taxonomy): Bacteria > Planctomycetota > Phycisphaerae > UBA1845 > PWPN01 > JAGNEZ01. The sequence continues at coordinate 55,944 of JAKLEZ010000024.1, forward strand.
GCACATGGGCGACAGGGCGGTTGCATGGCTCGGTCTGGCTCTGGGCTTGTTGTTGATCTCGTCGCCGGATGAAGCCCGCGCTGCCCGGCAGCTTGGTGACCTGAGCGGGTCGTGGCAGTTGTTCGCCGACGATTACCTCGTTGCCCGTAAGCAGAACGTCACCCGCTCGTATCACGCTTTCCAGAAGCTCCCAGGGCCGGTCATGGTGGCCGACCGGCCCTGGGAGTCGAATAACGTGTACCTTTACGGTACCGTGCTTCCTGCCGAGAGCGGCTCCGGCTACCGCATGTGGTACCACTGCTACGATTACGCCGCCAGCACGTACCGGATGCTGTACGCGGTGAGCTCAGACGGCCTGGCGTGGCAGAAGCCGGACCTCAGCCTGGTCAGCTACAACGGTTCCACCGCCAACAACATCTTCCTTCGCCGCACGACCGAGGACCACACGCCCCAGATCATCCACACGCCCTGGGAGTCCGATTCCGCGCGCCGCTACAAGATGGTCAACTTCGACTACGGCCGCACGCCCCCGGATCACACGGTCAGCGGCTACTGGGGGGCCTGGTCGTCGGACGGGATCCACTTCACCGCGGCGCCGGCCAACCCGGTACTGCCGGATCCCGGCGACGTCGGCAACTTTGTCTGGGATCCGCTGACCCGGCGATACGTGGGGTTCCCCAAGAAGTTCGCGGATGTGCGTGGTTTTCGGCGACGGTGTGTCGGCCGCTCCGCGACCACCGTGTTCGAGCAATGGCCGGTCTCACAGATGTGCCTGGTGCCCGACGAATACGACGATCGTTGGGTGACCGAAGGGGGTCAGCACACGGATTTCTACGGACTCAGCGGTTTTGTGTACGAGTCGATGTACATCGGTTTCCTGTGGGTTTTCCGCATCGCCGACGGCGACAACGACGGCCCGATCTTCGTTGAGCTGGTCACCAGTCACGACGGCGTGACCTGGCTTCGTCAGGAGCAGCCGCGGACGCCGATTCTCCCGCTCGGTCCGGAGGGTGCCTGGGACAGCGGTATGATCTTCACGCCCAATCACCCGCTGGTCGAGAACGGCACGATCAAGCTTTACTACGGGGGATGGAACATCACTCACAACGCCGGCGGCGGAGGGGGGGCGATCGGCCTGGCCACTCTCCGAAAGGACGGCTTCGCTTCGCTTGATGCAGACAGCGCGATCGGCACCGTCACGACGTGCGAGCTGAGGAATGCTTCCGGCCAGCTCCACGTCAACTGCAACGCCTCTGGAGGTTGGCTTGCAGTCGAAGTGCTCGATCAGAACAATCAGGTGATTCCGGGCTACAACCAGGCGAGCTGTAACCTCATTCAGACCGACAGCGTCGATCGAACCGTGACCTGGGGTCTGGTGAGCACACTGCCGGCCGTTGAACCGATTCGTCTGCGGTTCGTCTTCAAGAACGCATCGCTGTATTCGTTCCGAGCCGGTGATGCGATCGAGGCCGCTGATGCCGGACCGGGGGCCATCTACACCTTCGAGGGTGACAGCGGGACCACCGCCGCCGACAAGCTCACCACCGACGGCGTACAGGCTGCCGAGTTCCAAGGCTCGGTCTTGGTGGTTGCCGATCGAGCCCGATCGGCGTTCGGCAACTCATCAGCGGCCTTTGCCGGCGACGGATCAGCGGTGGACACAATCGAGATCGAGCGCACATTCGACCTCGGTCGGCAGTTCACGTTGGCCGCCATGGTCAAACCAGCCGACAATCGCCTGACCCGGTTGTTCAGCTCCTATCTTGGCAGTGGCTCCGCCTCGTCGAACGATCTGATTTTCGATTTCGACCCGACGGGGACAGCCATCACGGGTTTGCGCTGCATAGTCCAGGGAATGTCGATCCAATCCCAGCAATGGGCTTTCGCTGACGGCGCCTATCACCATCTGGCCATGACCTACAATGACGGAGCCGTGAGTCTGTATCTCGACGGTGATTCGGTAGGCGCCGGCACGGTGCCGGCGGGGGCGGTGTGGCTGACGCGGAATCTCCGCTTCGGGCAGGACACCGAGGGTGCTCCGATCTTGAACCAGGCTTTCGACAGCGATGCTTTGGGATCGGCTGCCGGCTGGCAAAGCGTGGCCAAGTGGTTCGGAGGGGCGGCCGGCACGGTCGCGGTCGCGGATTCCGACGCCGTGTCCGCGCCGAACGGCTTGAACTGGCAGGGCGACGGTTCGGACTGCCAACTGATTCGTCCGTGGGGCTTCGCCTCGGACGGGGCCAGTCCCGTCACCGTGTCATTCGACTTCAAGGCGGTCAGTCGCGGCAACTGGGTGGGCATGAGCCCGTTCGTCTATCGAGCCGAGTGGGGCGGCACGGTGAACGGGGCGTACGGCTGGCCTGTGCTGCTCTACCTGTACTTGGCGGACACCTCGACGCTTGCGGCCGGGTTCAATTACTACGAGGACGGCACCGGCTGGGTCAGCGTGTTCAAAGCTCCTGCCGACCAGCTGGTTGGCAGCTGGTTCCGGATCAGCTCGACGCTGTACCCAAGCAGCCAGACGGTAGGCGTGACCGTAACGCAACTCACCGGCCTGGGCGCGGGTGCGAGCGGATGTTTGGCCGGCCGGCATTTCCAGTACGGCTACGTCACCGAACCCGGCTGGTACACGCCCGCTCTGGACGATTTGCGGGGCAGCCAGTTCTATGCGTGGGGCTTCCAGCCCGGCGAGAGCATTCTGCTCGACAACTTCAGCGTACGGGTCGGCGGCAGCGGATCGAGCCAGGGTCAGAGCCAGATCCAGTCCACTCAGTTTCGCGGCAACGCCGACGACATCGTTGTCATCAAGCGAGTTCTTTCGGCGAGCGAGATTGCGGCCGCGGCCACGCTAGGTATCGCCCGGCTGTATGATCTCTCGAACCTCCCGGATTTCGACGGCGATGGCGATGTTGACCAGTCCGACTTCGGTACGTTCCAAACCTGTATGACCGGCGCGGACACTGCGCAGACCGACCTGGCCTGCGCCCCGGCGCGTCTGGATGACGATGCCGACGTGGACGCGGCCGATCTGGCGATCTTTCTGGCGTGCATGAGCGGGGACGGAATCCCCGCCGATCCAAACTGCGATCGATGAGGTGATTCAAGGGATGAATCCGACACGTATTCGGCGAATCGGGCTCGGTTTCGCTGCGGGGCTGCTTCTCAGCGCGCATGGCGTGTTCGCGGAGCTGGTCTCCCGCTCATTGAACGACCTGAGCGGTCCGTGGCAGTTGTTCATCGACGACTGGCTTGTTGCCGAGAAGTCGGGTCTTCAGAAGACTTGGCATGCCTTCGAGAAGTACGCGGCCAACCCGGTCCTGGCCGCCGATCGACCGTGGGAGGGCTCGGTCGTCTATCTCTACGGGACGGTGCTGCCTGCGGAGAAGGGCCCCGGCTACCGCATGTGGTATCATTCCTGGGCGGAGGGGGAATACCGCAAGCTGTATGCGACCAGCTCCGACGGTTTGAAATGGGAGAAGCCCGAGCTTGGCCTGGTGGACTACAAGGGTTCGGCCAAGAACAACCTGTTCCTGAAGCGTTCCCACGAGGATCACTCGCCGCAGGTCATTCACACGCCGGCCGACCCCGACCCGCTGCGGCAGTACAAGCTCGTCACCTACGAGTACGGCCGCACGCCGCCGAAGTACACGGTCAGCGGGTACCTCGGAGCCTGCTCCCCCGACGGCATTCGCTGGACGGATGTGCCGCGTTATCCCGTCCTGCGCGATCCCGGCGACGTGGGCAACTTCACCTGGGATCCGTTTAACGGGCGTTACATTGGGTACCCGAAGAAGTTCACCGAAGTCCGCGGTTACCGCCGGCGATGCGTGGGTTTCTCCGAGACGAACGTGTTCGACTCCTGGCCGCTTGCCCGGCTTGTGCTCGTGCCCGATGAGTTTGACGATCGCTGGGTGAAGAGCCCCGGGCAACACACTGACTTCTATGGCCTGAGTGCGTTTGCCTACGAGTCCATGTACCTCGGTTTCCTTTGGGTTTTTCGGATCACCGACGGCGATAACGATGGTCCGATCTTCGTGGAGATGGTCACCAGCCGCGACGGCGTGAACTGGACCCGCCAGGACGAACCGCGGACGCCGGTCTTGCCGACCGGACCCAAAGGGGCCTGGGATTGCGGCATGGTCTTCACACCCAACCACCCGCTGGTTGAGGGTGACAAGGTCAGGCTCTACTATGGCGGCTTCGACGTCACCCACGGCGCCGACGGCAGAGGAGCGATCGGCCTGGCGGTGCTCCGCAAGGACGGCTTCGCGTCGCTCGACGCCGGCGCGAACGCCGGTACGGTGACAACGCACCCGCTGGTCGGCGTACGGGGTCCCCTGCGCGTGAACTACCGTGCCGTGCGCGGCTCCCTCAAGGTCGAGATTGTCGACGGCCAGGGTCGGCCGTTGGCCGGCTACTCTCGCCAGGAGTGCGATTCGTTGACCACTGACAGTGTCGACCAGGAGGTCACGTGGAAGGGTTCGAACCACCTGCCGGATGGGCAGGGTGCGATACAACTGCGATTCGTGCTTCAGGATGCGTCGCTGTACTCCTTCTGCGCCGGAGAGAACCTCCAGGTTGCTCGGCCCGACCATGGTATTCTGTACACTTTCGAGGGCGACAAGGGACAGGCCGTCAAGGATCATCTGCGTGCCGATGGATCGCAGGACGGCCGGGTTCGCGGCCTTGCCGGAGTGGACAGCGGCCCGACGCAAGCTGCCTTTGGTGAAGCCGGCTTTCGTATTCCCGAGACGGTCACCGAACTGAGCACCATCGAACTGCCCGGCACCAACCAGTTGGGTACGTCCTTCACGCTGGCCGCGATGGTCAAGCCGGCGGCTCCCGGTTTCGCGAGGTTGTTCAGCAACTATCGAGGCAGCGGGCCGCCGTGGACCAGCGAACTCATTTTTGACATCGACCCTAGCGGCAAGACCATCGCCGGCCTGCGGGGGGTGATCAATGGCGGGGAGGTGCAGTCTGGAACGGGCTCGTTTGACGCCGGCCGCTATCACCATGTTGCACTGACCTATTCGGACGGCGAGACCGTTCTGTATCTCGACGGCGGGGAGGTCGGGCGTGGCGAAGTACCCGCCGGTCCGGTTCTGCTGGGGACTAACATGCGGATCGGGGAGGACCTGGGTGGAGTGGTCAACGAGCAATTCACCGGTTCGGTCGATGATGTGCTCGTCCTGCGGCGAGCGCTGACCTCAAGCGAAATCGGCACCCTGGCCAAGAACGGTGCACGGGCTTTCGTGGATGCAGGTCGGAGCGGCACCTGGCCGGTGCGCCCCGCCCGTGCCGCGATACCGATGGAGGCAAACGCCTTACCCCGCACCTGCAGCATCGGATCGCGTCTGGAGCTGTTCGTGGACCGTTTTCTGATCGAGAGGCTGGAAGGCACTGAGCTCCGCCTTCACCATCCTCAGTCCGCCGGCGTCGTGTTCCATTTCGACAGGCCTTGGGAGGGCATTGTCAGCGGGTATGTGACGGTCATCAAGGACGCCGACCTGTACCGCATGTACTACCGTGGACGGCCCACGACCAGCCAGGCCGATGCCAGCTCCGAGGCCCAGGAGGTTGCCTGCTATGCCGAGAGCAGGGACGGTGTCACCTGGACGCGGCCGGATCTGGGACTGCTCGAGGTCGCCGGCACACGCCACAATAATGTCATTCTCACCGAGCCGAAGACCGTGACCCACAACTTCTGCCCGTTCATTGACGCTCGCCCGGGCGTGCCCGAGGCCGAACGATTCAAGGCGGTCGGCGGCACAGGTTCCGGAGGTTTGTTCGGTTTCGTCTCCGGCGACGGCATCCACTGGAAGCCGGTGGCGCCGAAGGCACTCATCACCCGCGGCGAGTTCGATTCCCAGAACGTGGCCTTCTGGTCGCCTTCCGAGCAGCTCTACCTGTGCTATTACCGCACCTGGCGACGTGAGCGGCGCTGGATCAGTCGCACGACCTCCAAGGATTTTCTCCACTGGACCGCTCCGGTGGACATGGACTATGGCGACACGCCGCCCGAGCACCTCTACACCAATCAAACGCATCCGTATTTTCGGGCTCCGCACCTCTATGTCTCGGTGGCCGCTCGCTTCAATCCTGGCCGCCGGGCGCTGACCGACGAGCAGGTCAAGAGCCTCGACTTGGAGAGCAAGGGCAACTATGACGGCCTCAAGGAAGACACGTCTGATGCCGTCCTGCTCACCAGCCGCGGTGGCAAGTGGTACGACCGGACTTTCCTGGAGAGTTTCATTCGTCCCGGCCGCGACCTGCGCAACTGGGTGGCGCGGGCCAACTACCCGGCTCTTGGCGTTGTTCCGACCGGGCCGGGCGAGATGTCGATCTACATTCAGCGACACTACGGCCAGCCGTCGGCCTGCATCGAACGCATGACCCTGCGCACCGATGGCTTTGCCTCGGTCAGTGCTTCATACCGCGGGGGTGAGATGGTGACCAAGCCTCTGACGTTCACCGGCAAGGAACTGATCGTGAACGTGTCCACCTCCGCGGTCGGTGGTGTTCGGGTAGAAATCCAGAGCGAGGCCGGCAAGGCGATGCCTGGATTCTCCCTGACCGACGCCGACGAGGTCATCGGCGATGACCTGGAGCGTGTCATGACCTGGAAAGGCAAGTCGGATGTCAGCATGCTCGCTGGCGAGCCGGTGCGATTGCGGTTCGTGATGAAGGACGCGGATCTGTATTCACTGCGATTCCGGTAGTCCGCTCGCCGCGGGAGCAGTCTCGCCTCCGTCCGCCGCATACTCTTGCGTCACCCACTGGATGTCCAGGTCCAGGGTCGCCTTCGCGTCGTGGAAGGCGGTCGGGAACTCCTGACCCAGGCGTGTGGACAGATCGCGCAAGTATTGAAGGTATGCCCCGGCGACAGGCAAGTTCGTGGCCAGGCGTGTGTACTTCTGCCGAACTGGGTTGTGGCTCGTGCTGAAAGTGCCGCACCTGAATCCGACCATACCCGGGTAGGCCTCGACGAGGTCCTTGAGGACCATTCGCCCGGCCGGCGTCGCGGCCAGGAGGGCGATGACTTCACCAACAGACCGGTAGGGGTCATATGCCGTGGGGTTGAAGGCGTAGTCAGCACACGTGAGCATCGGAATGCGATTCGCCTGATCCTGGGGGCAGAGGGGGTTGCTCATGTATCCGTCAAGAACCTGGCAGAGTCCGGGGTCGCGTCCGATCACCGGGCCGAGGTGAAGTGTCTGGTTTCCATCGTTGACCGGGTAGTTGTCCCAGAGAATCAGCCGATGTCGGACCACCGCCTTGTAGCTGTCGGCTGCGGTCTTGGTGAGTTTCGGCGTCACCACGGCGTCTCCGGTCCAGAACAGGTACACGTCAGTGCCGAGGTTGGTGCCCAACTCGGTCAGGTAGTCGTGGCCGACCGAGCCGTCGCCCCAGTAGTAGGTTGGACAGAAGACCATCTGGGCATCGGGATCGGCGAGTCGCAGGCGTGCAAGCAGCTTGTTGACCAGTGCCGCGTGCTGGGCCCCGACGATGGGTACTCCGCCGATGTCGTCGAGGGAAACGCAGAACCAGCGCACGCCGACCGACTGGGCCCAGGCGTAATGCGACCAGAGTTGCTCGAAATCGGAATCGCTGGTCGGATCCAGCGGGCGTGACGAGCCCAACTGGGGGTGGATGCAGAAACAGAACTCGATACTGTTCTGTCGGCATGCGGAGATCACCTGCTGGTAGGCGGTCTTCGCGGATGGAGGCAGCGGCAGCCACCAATTGTTGCCGCCCTGCACGGCGAAGATGGACAGATAGCAGTTCATCAGGAAGTTCATTTTCCCCTGGGCCAGATAAGGCACGGCCCTCAGGTACTGATCCGCCGTCCAGTTCCAGCCCTTGATTCCGCGAATGGCGAAGCCCGGATCGGCTCCCGGAGGCAGAGGCTGAGGGAAGATTCCGGGGGTTTCAGGGAGCTGTACGAAGTGGTTGAAGAAATCGCCGATCGGCGAGTCAGGCTGCTCGCATCTCGGATCCGCGGGCACGGTCGAGCCACTGACGCAAACCTGGAAGAGGGCGAAGTCCAGCAGGTCGATCGAGTTGTCTGCGTTTCGATCGAAGCAGGCGCACGTGTTCGGCAGAGGCGTCGTCGAGGAGGCCGGCCCGAGGCACGTCTGGAAGATCCCGAAATCCTCCTGATCGACGTCGCTGTCGCCATCGCTGTCCGCATACGGCGTATGGCAGGTCAGCGTCGTGTATCTGAACCACGCTGCTTCGTCGCCCCCATCCGGGTAATAGTCGCCGGAGTCCTCGCCGACGAAGATCACCCGAAACTGCCGGGCCCACCTCATGGCCGACCAGGGCAGGGCGATCTCGAGATCCAGGCCATCGGGCGAGACGGCATAGCTGTACGGATGAGTGGTGCCCAGATGGCAGCCTTCCGCGGCCCAGGTGTTGAACTCCTTCACGCCGGCCAGGTTATACTCTGCCCCGAGGGAGAAGACGCGAGCGCTTGCGGAGATCAGGCCGGTGGATGAAGTGCAGTCTGTATCGCAAAGTACCCAGTAGCCGGGAGTGGCGTCGAAGGAGGGTGACGGAGGTGTTCGTTGAAGCCGGAAGTACAAGGTGAGGTTGTCGTGGGCGATCCAGGCCTGTACGTAGTCCTGCCCGCCGGACACGTCGCCGGCCGCATCGGCCGGGAAAGGCGTAACCCCCGCCCAGTCGGCCAGCTGGCCATCGAGTCTGATGGTGTCGTGGGAGAGAGGGTTTGAGCCGACGGCGACTTCTCCGGTCTGCGGGGGGGGTACGTCCCGAAGGGTGTACAGGAAGTAGTCCGCCTGAGTCCCGCCGTCCGGGTCATAGTCGCCGGGGCTTTCGGCCACCAGGATCAGGTTGAAGGCGTTCGGATTGCCCAGCGTCGCCAGTGGCACGGAGAGCTCCATCGTGGTCCCTGATTCGACGCGCTGATACTCCAACGGGCCCAGAAAACCGCCGGTCGGCGCCCACCGATTGAGGGCCAGGGCCCCGCCGAAGTTGAACTCTCCCCCGATGCTGAACACTCGGCCGCTGGCGGTCTTGAGTCCGGTTGATCGCTTCAGGTCTGTGTCCAGGATGATCCAATAACCGTAACCGCCGGTGGTTCCGTTGGTACCGAGAGCCGAGGAGAAACTCACGCTGCCGGGGGCCCGCTTGGCAAGGATGAACAGTGTCGTTTCGCTGTGGGCAACCCGGACTTCGACCCAGTCCTGCGTGCCCGCGGGAACATCACCAGCCGGATCGGGTGGAAAAGCGCTTACGCTTATCCAATCGTCGAACCTCCCGTCAATAGCTATGGCCTGTTCCGCAACGGGATTGCTCCGGCGGGCGATTTCTCCCGCCATGGTATTACCTTCGAGGAGGATCACAAGCGTCAGCAGTCTGCTCATTGGACACATCGCAGTACTCGCCAAGACTGGAGAGCGGGCACGTCCCGCCTCCAAGGATGTACGCGCATACAGAGACTTCGGGTGGCCGGCATCCCGGCCTAATAGCTCACCTGGATCTTCAGGGGTTCCTTCTCCGGGCGGATCATGATCAGGTTACCCCTTACGTCCGCGGCCGGATGTCCATTGACGGTCGCTTTTGTGATCCGCTTGCCGGTCGGATGGCTCAAGTGAAGCTGGATCCGGGCCGGGACCCGGCGGCTCGGCGGCTCGATCGCCACGTCGATGCGGCCGATATCGACTGCGGATTCGATCACGAACGAGACCGGCCCGTACTTCGTCGCGGCGTGGCGAACCTCGATCCGCTTACCGTTCGTCAACCAGGCTTTCGGAATCGCGGGGCTGATGAGCACCTCGTCGCCTTCTTCGCGGAGCAGCATCATGCGCAGGATCCGCAGCTGCTGCGTGCCGGAGTACAGGTGGGGCATGGTCGGGGTCGGCTCGCCGCTCTTGAGATACGTCACCTCCACGCCGCAGTACGTCTCGCGGCCCATGCCATAGGCAAGGGAACCGTAGAGACCCAGGAGCACGCGATCCACTTCGCCACGCTGCAGGCAATTGAGCCAGTACCCGTATGTGTAAGCGTGGTCAACGCCGTCGTTGAACTCGCACATGCCCAGGATCAGGCCCTTGCGCTCCTCGAGACCCCTAACGACCAATGCAGCTCGCGGGTCGTCCGGCGGCAGGAACTCACTCTCGAGGAACATCGAGGCGACCAGGCCGTAGTAGTCGCCACACTCGTCATGGCTGTCCTTCAGCAGCCGGTGGGTGTCCGGTTCCATCGGCAGCAATCTCATCCCGTCGCGTTCGATGATCGCCCGGTCCATCGAAGCGAGGATGTCCTTCCGGTAGGCGGCCGCCGCGCCAGCGATTCGAGCCGCGTCGTCGGCGAGGTCGGCGTCGGCCAGCACGGCCGCAGCATGCTCGAGGCCGACGCAGCAGTATGCGTTGGCGTAATAGTTGTAAGTCTCGACATTGTAGTCGCAGTAGGGTCGGAACTTGATCAGGCCATAGGTGACGGATTGTCTGTCGGCTCCTTGGCCGGTGATGTCCCGCCGGCGGGCGATGGTCCAGTCGCACATTTTCAGCATGCGCGGGGCCACTCCGCGGAGCCACTCCTTGTCGGCGGTGAGCCGGTAGTGCTCGGCCAAGGCGAAGAGCAGGCCGCCGTGGTCCGGCAACCCGTAGTTGATCGCGAACAGGCCGTCCGGCTTGAGGAAGGCGAACATGCTCTCGAGGTACCGGCGGGCTTCGTCGTGGAAGCCCCACAGGTCCAGGGCGTGGGCGTAGAGCACCTCGCTGTAGCCGAAGATGGCCTCGTAGAACCCGGCCCCGTCATGGGGCTGATAAACGTCGCCGATCTTGTCCACGTTGATGAAGTTGTAGGCTAGCCACGCTCGCCAAGCGTCGTTCACCCTCCGCTCGGGAGTGGTCACCTGCATCCCTGTATTGACCACCTTGTCCCAGTAGGCGGCGACTTCGTTCAAGCGGCGGGAGAACTCCGCGGCTTCGACGCGGGCGGCGCCGGCATCCCTGGCCGGTGACGAGACACGGAAGCACACCTCTGCCTTGCCACCGGCGGGGATCTGGACGGGAACCGGATCCAGCTTACTGATCGTCTCGGGTTTGGACTTGAACGCGACGGGAACGGTCCTCGCGGCAGCCCCCGGGTTGGTGACGGTCAGCCGGACGTAAGCCCACAGGTCGGCGTCGGGCTTCATCCCCTCCGACCAGCCCAGCACGGTCTGCTCGAAGGTGAGGCCGTCCTGCCTGGACTCACAGACGACGACAGGCAAGTGCCCCTCCACGAGTCGCTTGGTGCAGCCGGTCGCGCCGAATCGCACCGGCGGACTGCCGAACTCGAACCAAGCCGTCGGGCCATTCTGCTCCCAGCCGTCCGAGCCGGTATCGAGTTGGATCGTTCCCTCATACTGGACGCCGACCTCGTAACGGCCTTCCTTGGCACCCACCGCTTCCCGCGGCTTGAGCAGGGGCGGCAGAAGCGCCGCCACCGCCTCGTACGACGGCTCCCGGCCCGATTCGAGAATCTGACGGCCGAGGGGGTCCTGGCTGGCGAGCTCCCGCTCGCGGCGCTCCGCCGCGGTGATCTTCATCCGCGCCGGCTCGGTCTTCTCCACGCGGACGTCGCGAACTCGTGAGACACCGACCGGCCCCCGTTCGCCATAGTCGCCGTTGAGGTCGGGCGAGTTTGCGTCGGTACCGAAACCCTTGCCGATGACCAGCAGGGCGGGGGGACCCCTCAGCTCTGCCGGGCGTGCGACGAACAGCTCGTTGGCCCACGTCATCCCGTCCGTGCTGGACATGAACCGGATGCAATCGTCGCCCAGCTCGATGGCCACTTTCTGAAAGTCAGTGAGCCGGCAGCGGCTCAGATCCTGCTCGGTGCGTTGGCCGTTGGCAGTCAGGCACACGTAGTAGGAACCGCCGTTGCGTGAGATGACGCTCATCTGGCACCAGTCGCCGGCTCTCCAGTAGAGGAACAGCGAGGTGGCCCAACTCACGCCGGAGCTCGCTTGGATAGCGCACGAGGCGCGAATGTGATCGACACCCAGCGGCCGCTGGATGTGGGCGAAGGTGTGTTCGGCAGCCTTGATTTCCAGGGAGTCGTCTTTGACCGAGATCAAGTTGTCCTTGGAGGTGTCCACCCTCCACGCCGGGTCGAGGGCCGGCGCCCGAAACGACTCCACCAAGGGCAGGTTCACGGGCAGGTCGGCCGCCGTGGCGGGCATGGCCAAGGCAATGGACATCAAGGCGAGTGTCGAGCCGCGTGGCGTCATGATTGAATTCCTTTCATATGGGCAGTTCCTCATACTTCCTCGTGGCCATGCCTGGTGTTCTCCGGAACCGGCGTTCAAGGCAGGTTCCTGGTTGACGGGCCGAGGATCCGGGGGCGTGGGGTGATAAGACCGCCTCAGGTTCTCCCGGTCACGCAGCCCTGCTCATGAATAGCGCCTCCGCACGAGTTCCACAGGCTCAGCACCTGGTCTCTGATGAGCGATGTGGTCTGGGGACTGACCCGCCACAGGCCGATGTAGCGGTGAGCCTCCTCCACCTCGTATCCTCCCAGCGGGAATGACTCGGGCGTGGGGACATACCCGATGTAGCCGTGGCAGTAGCCGGCCACACAGACCGGTTCGGCCTTCAGGCAGGCAGCCAGGTCGCGGCCGGACTCGTAGAATACCTCCCCCGGCAAGGCCACGATGGCCCCGTCGCCCACCCGTAGAATCGAGATACGAACCGGGAGAGGTGGAAGTTGCCCATTCGAGGAGAGGACCGCCTCCAGCTCGGCGAGCCATTCTCGCCAGGCCCTCCGCACCTTCTCGACGACCACGGGGTTGTCCCGCTCGCTGTCCCGGACTGTCTTGTCAGCGCGACCGAGCTCGGCCTTGATCTGCTGAATGGGTGGCATCCTGTCGTAATGCAAGCTGAACCGGTGCGACTGCACCGCCAGCGTGTCGCGGTGGGATTGTCGGGAAGCTCGAAGGCCCCGGAGGACGGCCTCGGCGAGCAGCTGCCCGGTTGCACGCGCGGCCTCGGGACCCCCGAAAGCCAGTTCCGGTGAGAGATCGCCGCAGCAGCCGTTCAGGTAGATGCAGGCGTGTCCTTGGGCCGTCAGGGCCTCGGCCGCGTACCCCCAGAAATCGGCGCTGATGAGGGTGCTGTCGCCGCCCAGGCAGTAAGGATGGCACGCATGGTGGAAGAGCAGAATGGAGCGGTTGACGCCGCGGAGGCTCAGCACGCGAACGGCGGTCTCCGTGGGTCCGGTCGGGTTCCGTCCCAGGATGACGCTGAGGCCTTCGGGGCCCAAGGTCTCCTGACGCCGGTTGTGCGCGAGCTTGACCGACGCACTGCCCCAGGATGCCTGAACAGGCTGGAGATCCGCGAGAGCTCCCTGAGCCGCAAGCATGGCTGCCCGCTCCAGTCGGGCGAGATAGGGGGCGTCCTCGTCGCCGATCCCCCGCAGCCGGGCAGTCATGGGCCCGGAATGGGTATGGGTAGAGGCAAGGACGACCTGATCAGATGGAATATCCAGAAGGCTGCCGAGCTTCGCCACCAGCCGGTCGGCAAGAGCGGGCGAGAGGGCCAGCAGATCGAAACTGACGAGGGCTGCCCGGGTCGGCTCGTCATCGAGGACCAGGGCTCGGGCGCTCAGTGGAGTGTCGATACCCGTGCTCGCGGAGGTGCGAGCGATGAAGCCGTTGAGAACCGCGCCTGCGGGGGGCGTGATATCGATCGAGGCAAACCCGGCGAGCATACACCGTTCTCCCCATTGACGCTTCGATGCGTCGCGCGGCTGTGGCTACAGATCGCCGCGGATCTGCGTGTGGTTGGTCAGATCTTCCCCTTGTCTTTTCGCGTCTGGTTGATCTGGGCCCGGCTGCGGTGCCGGTAGTCGCGCAAGATCTCGATCTCGTATTGCCGGCACAGGTCCCTGACTCGCACACCCGGCTTGACGGACCAGAGCATATACCAACCTTCCAGCTCACAATCCTTCATCTCGACTTCGCCCTTGTGTTCTCTCAGTAGCTGGGCCACCTTCGTGCCGGTGAAGTTCTTGTGCACGATGGTGCGGTCCAGGTCGAGGGTGGCCACGAATTGGCCGGGGCATGGCTGCTCCACGGCTTCAATGGTCCGGCCGGTGGCATCGATGATATTGCCGCGGCCGACCGGGACGATGCAGTAGTTGTGGCACATGGCATAGCCATTCAGTGGCATGCCGCCGCCGTAGGCGCTGGGCCAGAACACGATCTCGGCTCCGCGCTGATCGGCGTCCTGCCACAGCTCGGCGAAGTTGGCGTCGAAGCAGGTGAGGATGCTGATTCGCCCGAAGTCCGTGTCGAAGACCTTGACACCCTCCTCGCTGAGGTTGAGACCCTCGCCCCAGAACACGAAGACCTTGCGGTAGTAGCCTGCCACCCTGCCCTGGCGGTCGATGAGCACGGCGGTGTTGTACTGCCTGCCCTGCTCTGCTTGCTCGCGAATGGGGCAGATCACGTACATATGGTGTTTGCGGGCCAATTCCGCGACTGTGAGGGTCGTTGGCCCGGAGACTGGCTCGGCCTGACTGCCCGCGAATTCCTCAGGGAGGCAGGCGATGTCCACCCCGAGACTACCCGCGGTCTGCAGATGCTCAAGGGCCAGCTTCAGTTTTTGGTCGTGCTCGCCACCGGTGCCGATGGCGATAGCGGACACCTTGACTTGGCGGCCGGGCAGGTTTTTCGCGCCTCTCGGGTAGGTCTTGCCCCGATCGGGGGATCCCCGAAGTTGGCCGGGCGATTCCTCTGGACGCGAGGAGGTCTGTCCGATGGCCACCCCCGAGGCATCGGTCGCGGAAGGGAACACCTGATCTGCGACGGCCGGCCGGGGGAGGCCGGCGACGATCGACACCGCGGCCACAGCCGTAATGGTACTCCAGTTCGACGCGATCATGTCGAGTCTCGTCCCCTTGTGGTCGACGCAGCGATCACCATCCGACGGGGTACGGTGAATGCCAGCGGACCTTGACCTTGGAGTGTGTTCGGACCTCGGCGTGGCCGTCGCCGCACGAAACGTTAGACCAGCCCTTCTTGTCGTCCAGCGGATGGCGGAACAGCCACCCCTCGCGCGGGCCTTGGGGGATGATCCGGCAGGTCATGACCACCACCTGCTCCGCGTTCTTCTCGTCGATCTTGCAGATATACTCGTCCCGGTTCTTCCCGTTGCGGTTGACATCCAGCCACATGACGTCAGCCGAGGGCGACGCATCCGACGGATTGGCGGGGTTCCGCCACGTCGGGTTGCCCAGATAGTAGTAACCGATGCGGTATACCGTCGTGCCATACACGTGGCCGGGCGGCCAAGGGGGTCGCTTCTCGACTTCCGGGTCGCGCATGATGTCGTCGTTGGGGCAGAACAGGACTTTGTGGTAGTTGTTCCTGCCCAGTTCCTTCTCGAACGCGAGTCGCGTAGGGTCCGGCACCCACTCGATAAGGTCGGTATTCTGGGGAGGCAGATAGCCTCGGTTGCGGTTCGCATACATGGTCAGGGCAACGCCGATCTGGTGGTGGCTGCTCAGGCAGGTGGCCGAGATCGACTGCTGCCGGACACGGCTGAGGGACGGCATCAGGATGGCCAGCAGGAGGGCGATGATGGCCACCACGACCAGTACTTCGATCAGCGTGAACGCTCTTGAGCGATTCATGGCCGCATCTCCTTGTCATCTTTCCCTTTCCGTCGAGGCAGGCTTGGAGACCTGCTCCATCCGGCTACCATCCGCTCCACGCTGGCACATCGGCCCCGTGTCGGGGCCCGCCGGGACAGAGGCGACGCCCGCTTGCGGCCCGCGGCCGGCGGGTGATTCAACCGGACCGGCCTACTTGGGCGACGTCCAATCCCGGAGCATGCCGCCTGCGAAAACCATCTTGCCGCTTCCGGCTCCTTCTCCATATGTCCATCGCGTGAACGCCAGGTCACTGGCGCTGGCGGTCGGTTCACCGAGAATGTCACGCACCTGCTGCTGGGTCATGCCCGGCCTGATCCGCCGCCAGTTCTCCCTCTGTTCCCACTTGGCCGCGGGAGACGAGGACCCGAAATCGCTCCGACTGCAGGTCGCGTAGAAGCCCGCCACGGCAGCGGCGATGATGACTCCCCCCACGATGGCATACCTGGGCAGATTGCGCGCCGTCATGGGTGTATACTCCGGCCGCGCCGGCGGGGAGAATCGAAGGTGGCCCGCCGGCGCGGCTCTCGGTCCGTGGTGTCTACTCCTCGCACTCCGCGCTGGCCGGGACCATCGGCCCGCTGAAGCAGTTCACGAATGCGAGCAGGTCGGAGCCGTCGACATCGCCGTCACCCTGGTCGCCGTAGTCGCGGTCGAAGCAGAGACAGCTGTCGACGGCCGCGGTGCCGTTGCCGCTGAAGCAGAGCTGCCACGCACCGAAGTCAGCCTGGTCCACGTCGCCGTCTCCGTCCGCGTCGGCGAACGGCTTATGACATGGCCGGAACGTGTACAGGAACGTCTTGTCGGCGTTAGCCTCTTCCGGATAGTAGTCGCCGGAGTTCTCACCGACGTAGATGACCCGGAACCGGGTTGGGTTACCCAGCTCGGACAGCGGGATCGACGACTCGATCGAGGTCTGAATGGGGCCTGTGGCTGCTGCCGGCAGGGGCAGACCACCGGCGACCAATCCGCCACCGGCATCGGCAGCCCAGAGGTTGTGGCCCTGGGTCCCGTTGGTGTTAATCTCGGCACCGATGACGGCCGGCGCCCATGCGCCCTTCTGCCCGGTCGCAGGATCGAAGTCCGTGTCGATCACGGTCCAGTAGCCAAGTGCCGTAAAGGGGAGACTGCCCGGCGCCCGCTTTACCAGGAAGTAGAAGTTGGCGCTGTCATGAGCGACCCATACCTGCACCCAGTCCTCGCTGGCCGCGGGGGCATCGCCGATCGGGTCTGCGGTGTAGGGCGTGGCGTTCGTCCAGTCGGCCAGCTGGCCGTCCACGCGCATGGTCCCGTCGGCCACCGGGTTGGACCTCGACTCGGCGATATTGCCCGGCAGCGGGTCCGGCAGGGCCCCCGTGTAGTAGTGCAGCACCTTCCCCTCCGTGCCGGCGCTGTCCGGGTAGTAGTCGTGGGAGGTTTCGCCCTCGAAGATAAAGGTGAAGTTGTCCGGGTTGATGAATGTCGAGCGCGGAAAGGAGAATTCCTCATAGTCTTGCGGCGGCATCGCCATAGGCACGTTGTGATCGTAGCAGCCATTGCTGCTCCAGGCATTGGACGCAAGTCCGCCCCAGTTGTATTCGCCGCCGATTGAGAAGCTCCGCGCACCGAAGCCGGTGAAGCCGGTCGCCTTGTCACGGTCGGTGTCCAGGATGATCCAGTAGCCCTGCCCCAGACCTCCCTGGAACTCCGTGCTCTCCGGGGTCCTCTCAACCATGAGATAGAGGTTGTTATCGTCGTGGGCGATGGAGGCCCGCAGCCAGTCCTGGGCCAGGCCGCCGTCGCCAGCCGTGTCGTCCGGGAAGAAGGTGAGGCTGGACCAGTCGGAGAAATCGCCGTCGATGCTGATCGCCCCGTTGGACACCTTGTTGCTCAGCGTGTAAACCTCCACCGGGTCGCCGCCGGTCGGACTTGGGGGATGCACGGTGTAGCGGAAATAGTCCGCATTGAAAGCTCCGTCGGGGTAGAAGTCCGGGCCGTTCTCGCCCACGAATACCAGATTCATCGCGGCGGGATCTCCCATGTCGGATCGCAGGACCGCTCCCTCGACGGCGAGGGGACTTGGGGGGAAGGCGACTTGATCCCAGGAGGTGCCCCAGCTGCCGATCAACGGGCCCTGGAAGATGTAGTCCGTGCTGTTCGTGGAATTCCAGCCCGTCCACTGGGCAACGGCCGGATTCGTGTCAATCATGATCCAGAACCAGCCGGTCCCGTCATCAAGTCCGTTGGGGCTGTCCGCCGCTGCCTCCAGGCTGAAGTAGTAGTAAGTATCGTCGTGGGCGATGGCAATCTGCTTGAAATCGCGACCGCCGTCACCCGTCGGATCGTCCGGGTAGGGTGCGACGCTCGCCCATTCCGACAAATCGCCGTCAATGGTGATGGCCCCGGAGGCCACCGGGTTGGAAAACGACTCGACCATCCCGGTCGGCCGGCTGTCCGGCGGTATCGCCCCGGTGGTGGAGTAGTGGAAGTAGTCCGTACCGCCCGCGTAGCCTCCGTCGGGGTAAACGTCCGTGAATAGGTCGCCCGTATAGCCGTAGCACACGAAGCGAAACTCGGTCGCAGGCGGTGCGGCGGCGTTGGTGTAGTCGGTGGTCAGCGCGGAGCGCAGAACGCGGGCCTCGAAGACCGACGGCGACTGCACTGAGGTGGCGACGAACGTGAAACCACCCAGGCCGGAGGTGCAGGTGGATGCCCCCGGCGGCCACCGATTGACGCTCAAGGCGCTGTTTGAAGTGAACTCGCCGCCGACCGAGAGATTCAGGCTCCCGAGCAGGTTCCTGCCGGTGGCGATGTCCTCGTCGGTGTCCAGGACGACGCGATAGCCGGCATCAGTCAATGGTAGGCTGCCCGCCGCCCGCTCGAACCGGAAGAAGAGGTGGGTGTCGTCGTGGGCCATCCAGGCCTGGACCCAGTCGTTGGAGCCGGCGACGGCGTCGCCCGCCGGATCGGGAGAAAACGGCACGACCTCCGCCCAGTCGGTAAACGCTCCGTCAATGACGATCGAACCATTGGGAACCGGGTTCGACCGCTGTTCGAGTTCCCCGGCGTACGACCGCAGCGCCGGGCAGGCCGTGGCCAGTGTGACGACAGCCAGAGCCACCCAAAAGTTCTTTCCAGACATGTGCAATCCTCCTCAATGGCCAATTGTGACGGACAGACGCTATCCGATACGCTAACTCGAAGCCCGAACCACCAGCTGGGGCGGGATCACGACCGCCCGGCGATCCGCGGGCACCGTACCTTCATCCAGCAGTTCAAACAGCAGTGAGGTCATCGCTCGAGCCAGTTCCTCCACGCGAAGGTCAATCGTCGTCAGGGGCGGATCGACCAGCGTGCTGATGTCCAGATTGTCACAGCCCACGACGGCGACGTCCTCGGGCACGCGTCGGCCGCGATGGCGGAGGGCGGCCATGATTCGGGCAGCGTAGGCGTCGTTGACGGCCACAATTCCGTCGACTTTCTGGTCGAGCACGAGGTGGTCCACGGCTGCCTGGGCCAAGTCGGGGGTGAACGCATCCATCCACCCGGCAGCGGTTCGCTCGCCGAGCACCCACACCAGCCGCTCATCGTAGTCGAGTCCTGCCGCGGCCAGCGACTCCCGGTAGGATTCGTGTCGCTGGACGGCGTAGGGAAACACCAGGTTGCTCATGACCAGGCCGATCCGCCGGCGGCCCCTTTCAAGCAGGTGCCTGACGCCCACTCGACCCACTTCTCGGAAATCCGCCTCCACATAACAGGCCCGTTCCGCCTGGGTCCGTCTGAGCACCCCGGGTTTCTCGTAGTACACGACGTTCCCGAACCGGGCCAGCGCGGGCTGGACGAATGCGGCGTAGTCCGGGTGGTTGTGGAAAACGCTGATCACGCCGTCCACGCCGCGGGCCCGAAAATCGTCAAGGTAGTCGCGAACGCGCTCGCGCGATCCGATGGCGTGACCGACAATGAAACGGATTCCGCGGTCGGCCGCCCGTCGTTCCATCCACTGAATGATGCGAACGTCAACCACCGCCTCGGTATTGATGAGCACACCCACGGCGTTGCTTCGCTTGCCGGCGAGTTGCCGGGCGATCGGGTTTGGGCGGTAGTTCATCCTGCGGGCGGTCGCCAGCACGCGTCGCGCGGTTCGGTCCGAAATGCGATGAGCCTGCCCCCGGCCGTTGAGCACCAGTGAAACGGTGGTCGGGGAGAGCTTCAGCTTGCTGGCAATCTGCTCAGAAGTGACAGACTTGGAATCAGGTTTCCGCACGCCAGGACTCACTTCCCATCATCGGTCAGCCTTGAAGATGAGCACGGCATTCTGCTAAACCGCTTTTGCATTAAGATATCAGGCGATTGCGAACCTGTCAACAGGTTTTTGCCGTTATCTTGGCGGCGCCTGCCGCCCGGTCCGTGCCGCACGCTAAGTGGCGGAGCGTCCATCGCTTATGCCATCGGGGCCACGCCGGGGCCCTCCGCGCGGGTGACCGAATCGGCGAGCCGCGTATTCGGCGCGGGGTCTGTACAGGCATCGCGACGGCGAGGCCGGGCCGGGCTTCAAGGCACGTCGTTGGGGAACCAGCTGCGGGCCGGTGCAGCACGGAAGGAAGAGCCGCTCGCCATGCCAAAGCCAGGGCGTGGATCCGGGTATCCTGGAGCATCTCGGGATGCGTCGGGGTACGGCCGGCCGCAGGCATCCGGCAGGCGACCGGTGGTGTAGCAGTCCAGGCCGCAACTCCCTAGAATGAGATCAGCGGGTCTCATCTGGCAAGGTGCCATCATGTGCAAAGCCTTCCCCGGAAGCGGCATCATCACAAGAAACCGATTGGATCGAGCGAGGTCCCGACGCACATGGGCTGCATGTGGGTTGTTGATCGTACTGAGCACCGCCTGCCGGGAAAGGCCCGATCCGTCTCGATCCCGTTCGGGATCCTCAACGTCTACCGAGGTCGGTTCTGCTCCCTGCACGGCTCCGGCCCTCGATCAGGGAGCCACGGCTCGAAAGCCGCCGCCGGGATCGGCCGAGCGGGTCCGCGAGCGGGCCGAAATGGTGGATTCGCAGTTGCGGCAGCCCGTTGACGGTCGAGAGGCCATTCGCGATGAACGGGTGCTGCAGGCGATGCGGATCGTCCCTCGCCATCTGTTCATCCCAGAATCGATGCGCCGGTCCGCCTATCATGACGGGCCCTTACCCATCGGCCATGAGCAGACCATCTCGCAACCCTACATTGTTGCCCTCATGACGGAAGCCATCGGGTTGCGCTCCGGCGAACGTGTTCTGGAAGTCGGCACCGGTTCGGGCTATCAGGCGGCCGTCTTGGCTCACCTCACATCGGGGGTCTACACGATTGAGATTGTTGAGCCTTTGGCCGAGAGAGCTCGGCGAACACTGCTTGAGCAGGGTTACGAGGAAGTCAGATGCCGCGCGGGGGACGGGTACAAGGGCTGGCCCGAAGCGGCGCCGTTTGACGCGATCATGATCACTTGTGCCGCGCCAGAGGTGCCCGCTCCGCTCTGGCAACAGCTCAAGGCCGGAGGTCGTCTGGTCATGCCCTTGGGCGAAGCCGGTCATGTCCAGCAGCTGATCCTCCTGACTAAGCGGGCCGACGGCGGCCGTCACGAGCAGCGGATCATCCCAGTTTCGTTCGTACCCATGACCCGTGAGCGGGGGGCGCGCTGATCCACCTCTGGTGTCCTGGTGGTGCTCTGGACCTGGCGTACTTGGGGCCGGCCGCGAGGTGGTCGAGTGGTGACCGGTCTTGTCCTCGGGTCGGCGGGGCGGACCGGCGCTTGGGTCACAGGGGCGTTCACCTTGTCACATGCCTGGCTCGGGTCAGTTCGACCTTCGGTTTCCTGGAGAGGAGGCATCCGGTCTCCGACGTGGCCGCGGCAGCCAGTTGCGATGGGCCGTGTTTCGGCCCGCCGTGTCGGGGTGGCGGCCCCTGAAGTGTGGCACCGAGGTGCATTGGACTCGCGATGTCGGTAGGCTGGTGACCTGGGACGGGGGGAGGTCCGTCTGCCGGGGGAGGTGCCACCTCGGGTGGCGACTCCGGCTGGGAGGGACGGTGGGTGAGGAGACGCCTCGCGTGAGGTGCCCGCCGGATCACTCCGTCCCTCGTGGGAACGGCGCAGGTCATGGCAGCATCGAGCAGCAACTCAGCTGAGTTCGTGGCCGAGAACCGCGGCTTTGTCCGGCGCGACGGCCGGCATTTCCTGCTCAACGGGCAGCGGATTCATGTCGCCGGTGCCAACAGCTACTACCAGATGATCCATCGCCGGACCGGTCATGCCGGGGCGGACGAGATACTCGATGAGATGCAGGCTCGCTCGATGACCCTGCTGCGGATTTGGGCGTTCCAGGACGAGGTCGAGGAGGGCGGCTGCCTGCAGCGTGCGCCCCATCGGCGGCTCGGTCGGAAGGAGCGCCCGATCGACTTCATTGACACGGCCACGCTGATGGCCCTGGATCAGACCCTGGCGGCCGCCGATGCCCGCGGCATCCGGGTGGTGCTCACGCTGGTCAACAACTGGGATGACTACGGCGGTATGAACCGCTACACGGTCTGGCGGTACGGCTGGGTTCGCCACGACGCGTTCTACACCGACCCGACCATCCGCGGCTGGTTCAAGGACTTCATCGCCCTCCTCGTTCATCGCGTGAACACGGTCAACGGCCGGATGTACCGCGACGAACCGACGATCTTCTCATGGCAATTGGCGAACGAGGCCCGTTCGAGCTGGAACCTGGCCGGAGCCCTCAACGACTGGATCGGCGAGATGAGCGCGTACATCAAGAGCATCGATCCGAACCACATGGTAAGCACTGGCATCGAGGGCTTCTACAATACAGGCCATGCCGAATGCAATACGGACCTTTGGATGTGTGCGTGCGGACAGGACTTCATCGACAACCACCTGCATCCGTCCGTGGACTACGCCAGCTGTCACATCTGGCCCCAGAACTGGGGCTGGGATCCGGTCGGCCACACGACATGGGCGATGGCCAAGGCCCGGCAGTTTCTCCAGCAGCGCATCGACCATGCCCACGATGTGCTGGGCAAGCCGCTGATGGTTGACGAGTTTGGCGTTCCGCGCGACAACCACGGCACAGGCCCTTCCGGAGGGCCGACCACCGTTCGCGAACGGTTTTTCCAGGATCTCTACTACGCTTCGTGTGAAGCGTCGGTGAGCAGCGGGGGACCATTGGCGGGTACCGCCCTGTGGATGATCCTCGATGACGCTACGGCTTCATGGGATGACGGCAACGGCGTGTTCCTGCCGCAGGATGCCGCTCTGGACGCCATCATTAGCGCTCACGCCCGACGCCTGGCTGGCGTAGTGGGCCTGGAGTGCGTTTGAACACCCTCGTGAGAGGGCTCTGGGGAACATCCATTTGGCCGAAGCCGGCCGGGTCGGCGAGATGGATCCGCTCAACCCGGCGGTGATCCGAGGGAGGTGACCGTGAAGAACAAGCTGCGTCAGGCGCTACTCGAACGCAAGCTGTGCCTTGGAGCGTGGATGCAGATCGGCCATCCGGCCTGTGCCGAGATCTTCGCCCGGGCCGGATTCGACTGGGTTTGCGTTGACTTGGAGCACGGGGCGATCGATCTGGAGACGACGGCGGACATCTTCCGTACCCTTGATGGTTTCGACTGTGTGCCGGTGGCGAGGTTGCCGCTCAATGATCCGGTGTGGATCCATCGCACGCTGGATGCCGGAGCTCGCGGGATCATCATCCCCATGGTCAAGACCGCTGGGGAAGCCGAGGCCGCCATCCGCGAGAGCAAGTACCCGCCCCGCGGGGCCCGCGGTTATGGATACAGCCGGGCCAGCATGCATGGAATGGACTTCAGCGAGTACATCGCCTCGGCCAACGATGAGATCGCCATGGTGATGCAGATCGAGCACCGGGACGCGATCGCGAACATCGATGTGATCCTCGGAGTGCCAGGCGTGGATGGGGTATTCATCGGGCCGCTCGATTTGAGCGGTTCGATGGGGATCACCGGCCAGCTCGATCATCCGCAGATGGTCGCCGCCCTCGACACCTACCGTGCTGCCTGCAGGAGTCACCGGATGGCCGCCGGCACGCACATTGTCCGGCCGAACGAGCAGAACGTTCGCAAGGCGATTGATGAAGGCTACACGCTGATCGCCCTCGGCTTGGATAACGTGTTTCTCGATGAAGGCGCGAGGGCAAGCCTGGGAGCTGCGGGAAGGTGAACACGATGCCTGCCGAGTGTTCGCTGGCGAGGGACGAGGTGCCGCGTGGGGCGCCGGTACTGCCGATCGAAGATCGTGTTGAACGATTTCGCCGGTTTTACGTCCGGGCGAACGACCGGCCGTTGTTCGGCTTTTACGTTGGCAGCGAGTATCCCCTCCTGCGTTACTCGGCGGCGCGGTCTCTGCCCGGCGGCCGGCCGCTGACGCCGGAGGACGTCGATGTCGGGCCGTATCTCCATGACTGCGATCGGCTGTATGCCGAACATGAGGCTTGCGGGGGCGACTTCATCTGGAGCGCTACAGCTTATTGGGGCATCCCATGGCTGGAAGCCGCCGTGGGCTGCCCGATTATCGCCGATCACGGTACGGGTTCTATCCGGTCCGAGCCGCCGGTGGGCTTCAACGGACCGGATAGCGTTCCCCAGTTCGATGCCTCCGCTCCCTGGATGCGCAAACTCGTGGAGTTCATCGATCGCTTGGCCGTGCGGAGCGCCGGGCGATGGCCGATTGGCACTACGCGGATGAGAGGCATTGCCGATCTGCTCTCGGCTCTCTACGGCGGCGCCGGTTTCATTTACGCCATGATGGATCGTCCGGATGAGATCATCGAGATCGGCCGCCGGCTCACCGATTTCTGGATTGCCTGCGGCCGGATGCAGCTCGAGCATGTGCCGCCGTTTCACGGTGGTGTCGGCTCCTTCTATTACCACATTTGGGCTCCCGTGGGTACCATATGGCACCAGGAGGACGCGGCCGCCCTGCTGTCCCCTGGTTTGTACGATAGGTTCATCCGCCGGCACGATCAGCGGATCGCCGAGTCCTTCGCCGGCTGTATCATGCACCAGCACCCGACCGCGTTCGTGCCGACGGATTCCTACATCGACATGCCCTTCACGGCCCTGGAATTGCACGTGGATGAGGGCGGGCCGGATGTCGCGGCACTGGAGCCGGTGCACCGCAGGATTCTCGCTCGCAAGCCGCTCTTGATCTGGGGGCACCTCGGCGACAACGACTTGGACCGGATCTTCACCCGGCTGCCGATGGAGGGACTGGCGGTGATGACTTGTGTGGATGGACCGGAGCAGGCTGGACGGTTGTGGCGGCGGTATGTCGGGTGAGAGCGAAGTCCTCGCCCTCTTGAAGCCTTGGGTGCGGCCCCGAGATGGGGCCCGGGCGTTGAGACCTTTCGCGGGAGACTCGCGATGGATGATCGATTGGGCCGGGAGATGGACGGATTGCCCAGGCTGGCGTGGTATCAGGGTGTCACTGCGTATCAGTGGTGGGTCTTTGTTGTTGGAGCGATGGCCTGGTTGTTCGACTGCATGGACCAGCGGCTATTCACCATGGTTCGATCGCCTGCGTTGTCGCAACTGCTCAACTTGCCCGAGAAGAACGCCCTGGTGGTCGACTACGGAACCTATGCCACCGCGGCCACCATGATTGGCTGGGCGGTCGGCGGTCTGTTCTTCGGCGTGGTAGGCGACCGCTGGGGGCGCGTCAGAACGTTGTCGGCATCGATCCTGGTCTATTCCCTGTTCACCGGTCTTTGCGGCCTGGCAACGACGGGGTGGGATTTCTGTCTCTACCGATTCCTGATGGGAGGTGGCATTGGCGGAGCGTTTGCGGCTGCCGCCACGCTCATCGCCGAAACCATGCCTGATCACTCCCGCTCCACCTGCCTGGGTCTGTTCTCGGCGCTGTCGGTGCTGGGAAACATGATCGGCCTGGCCATCGGCTCACGGGTCTTTGATCCAGGCAGGCTGTATCTGGCCGGACTGTCTGGCAGCGGGGGCATACCTGGATGGCGACTCGCGTTCTTCGTCGGGGCGCTGCCGGCCCTGCTGGTGGTCCTGGTTCTACAGACGCTTAAGGAATCCGAGAGGTGGCAGAAGGCTCGACAGACCGCCGGGGAGAACCTAGAACGTCAGCTCGGTGACCTGGGCAGCATGTTCCGCGATCGCCGCTGGCGAACCAACACGATTGTTGCGGTGACCATGGCCACGGCGGGTATCGTCGGTGTTTGGGGCGTCGCGTTCTGGTCACCTGAACTGATCACGTACGCCCTGATGCCCGCGGGCGGCATCGAGAATCTGCCCGCCGCCGAGCAGGCGGCCATGGCGGCGAGAATCAGCCAGACCAGGTTCCTCGGCAACCTGTTCCAGGATATCGGTGGCTTTCTGGGTATTCTGAGCTTTGCCCCGGTGGCCAATCGCATCGGCCGGCGGAGGACTTTTGGCGGGGCGTTCATCATCTCATTTGTTCTGATCACCTACGTCTTTCTGACCCTCGACTCGGGCTTGAAGGCCTATATCGTGCTGCCGATCATGGGCTTCTTCAGTCTGAGCATCATGGGCGGCTTCGTGGTCTACTTCCCTGAGATCTTTCCCACGCGACTGCGTTCGACGGGTACCGCCTTCGGCTACAACGTTGCCCGCCTGTCGGCGGCGATCGTGATGCTGTCGAGCAACCAGATTCGCGAATGGCTGGCCGCGCTGCAGTTCGAGCATCCCTTCCGCGTTGGTGCCGTGGTTGTGAGCACCGTTTACTTCGTTGGACTGGTGGTGTTGATCTGGGCTCCCGAGACCAAGGGTCAACGCCTGCCAGAGGAGTAGCCGGCACTGGACCGGATGGAGCGGTCGGTCAATCCTGTTCGCCGCACGCTCATCCGCCGGCCCTTCTTGGCCCATCTGGAGACGCTGCGTGTCCGGGCGACATCGCCGGGTGACCGGCTGCCGGCGGGTACGTCCGAACCGGCTCTGCGGCTTCAGCGACGCCACGCGCAGCTGCCCCGCGTGCTGTTTGGCGTGATCTCGCCGGGTCGAACAGAAGCCCGCTGGGTTCTCCTAACGCATTGTCCGGCAACAAGTTCGGCTGATTCTGTCCTGCGGGTGACGGCTCCGGATGTGGTCACACGCTGCCGCTGGCGGCGCTCACTTGTGAGCTTGTCGGTGCTTGATCCGACCCAAGATGAGGACGACGCCGGGTTCCTGTGGTCGACAGGTTCCGCTTAGCGGCTGGGCCGCTTGCTTGCACGATGCTCACCGCTGTTGACTCCTGCTGGGCGTATGCGCTTTCCCGGCCGGCCTGTGGTAGTATTCGCGTCGTGGTTGGTGGATCGGGGCGACGATCGGCTGACCGCGACGTTCACCGCAGAGACGTTCCGCCCGGAAAGGGAGAAGAGACTGGATGGCGGCGGCTCGGCAGACGCCGAGCGGAGACAATACCCTGACAGGAGTGGCCATGGATTACCGGAAGTTTGTTGAGGATAGGCTTAGTGAGATCAAGGCAACCGTAGGATCGGCGATTGCGATCAACGCTTTGAGCGGCGGTGTGGACAGTTCCGTCGTCACGGTGCTGGGGCATCGGGCGCTGGGCAATCGGCTGAAGACCGTCTTCGTCGATAACGCCCTGATGCGTCGAGGCGAGCCTGAACGAGTCCTCAAGACCTTTCGGGATATCGGAGTTCCCGTCGAATCCGTGAACGCCCGTGAGGAGTTCCTGGCGGCCCTGGCGGGCCTCACGGACCCGGAGGCAAAGCGTGAGGCCATCACGAGTACTTTCTACTCGAAGGTGTTTTCCCGCCTCGTCAAGGAATTGGGGGCGAAATTCCTCTTGCACGGCACGATTCTCACGGACATTGAAGAAACCGTGGCGGGCATCAAGCGCCAGCACAACATTCTCGAGCAGCTGGGGATTTCCACGGAACGGGCCTACGGATACGCGGTGCTCGAACCGCTCAAGACACTTCGGAAGGACGACGTTCGCGAAGTGGCCAAGGTTCTGGGTCTTCCGCCGGGAATCTGGCAACGGATGCCGTTTCCCGGCCCTGCGCTGGCAGCGCGAATCGTGGGAGAGGTTACACGCGAACGCCTCGACGTCGTGCAAGCGGCGACGGCCATCGTGGAAGAGGAGCTTGCCGATTGCGGGGCGTTCCAATACCTGGCCGTGCTGCTGAACGATCGAGCGACGGGCATCCGCAACAACAAGAGGGAGTACGGGCACATCGTCGTGGTGCGATGCGTGGAGAGCAGGGACGCTCGCGAAGCGGCGGTGACGCGTCTTGGCTGGGAGAGGTTGACGCGGATCTGCGAGCGCATCACGGCCATCCCGGGAGTGAACCGCTGCCTGTATGACCTGACGCCGAAACCGCCGGCAACCATCGAGTACGTGTAGTCGACGGCGGCGCGTCGCGAGTGGGGAGAAGGTATGCCCTCTTTCTCCCTAGCAGTGTGGCTTTGCCTGTATTCTCGTCGCGGATGTTCTCCTGGGACGTGCTGGATCGCTCGGGGAGCGTGGGGGCCGATGTCGACATGAGCCAGGGTGCCCGGCTGGCAAGCAGGAGGCCGAGCATGGACGCAAACCGCTCTGCGGAGCATCGTCTGCTTCAAGAGGCCACGGGATCGCCCCGGAGTGGGCGCGTGGCCGCCGGGTGGTGCGTCGAGCCGGGTGTCCGGCTCGGCGTGTGTCTTTGGCCGGGGGAGGAGGGGGCTCTCGAACCACTTTTGCATGGCAAGGCAGGGGTCAGGAGCAGCACTCACGGGCTCTTGACGTCGCCGACCAGGATGATAGGTTGTCTGTACCCGGTGGTTGGTGGTGGTGGGGACCGGGGAGGAGAAGGCACGTGGCCAGGATTACCCGCCGCATCAAGATCCACGACGACCTTGCCGAGCTGTTTTTCGATCCGGATCTGCCGGGTCGCGGACAGACCCGGTTGCGGATTCACGGGCACACTTACGGCCCGTGCGACCTGGTTGGCAGGGTTCCCGCGTGGGAGCTCGTGGCCTTTGCCGTGCCGGCCGAGGAGCTCCGTACCGGGCGCCGGTCGTACGAGGAGCTGACCGAACAGGCCGTGTTCTTCGGTGAAGCTCCGCCTCCCGCGCCTGCTACGCCTGCAGACTACGCGGACTGGGCGGCTCGCAAGGTGGAGGCCTGGCGGTTCATCGCTCAGTTTCTGGCACCCATCGATGCCCGTGCCATAGATCGGCTTCGCGCCCAGGGCCGAAGGCGGCCTAACGGGCGACGCACTGAATCACGTTCAGGACCAGCGAAACGCCGCCGGCAATGACGACCACCAGGAACCAGGTGAGCGGGATTGAGGAAGGCGACATTTCCTGGTCCTGGCCGGCGGTCGGACGGTTGTCGGGGACCCGCTCGCCCGTCTCATCCAGCCGGATCAGCAACTTGGATTTGTCGTGGGTTTGGGCGTGCACGGGAGGGTCGCCTCGAGCCAGGGCCTCGAGATCCTGAATCAGGGCACTCAGCGTGGCATATCGGTCCGCTCGATCCTTGGCCATCATGGTCTCTATGACCTCCCCGACTCCCGTGGACAGGGAAGGTCGCACGTGGTCCGGCGGCACCAATCGCGCGTGGAGGTGCTTGCGCATGATCGTGGCGGGTACAGGTCCATCAAAAGGCACGCGTCCGGTGATCATGTGGTAGAAGGTGGCGCCCAGGCAGTAGATGTCTGCGCGGAAGTCGATGTCGCTGTTCGCGCGTATCTGCTCCGGGCTGATGTAGTCGGGCGTACCGTAGACTCGGCCCAGTTCGGCCGTTGCCGCCTTGACATCCGTCGTGCGCCGGGCAAGGCCAAGATCCGCCAGCTTGGCCGCGCGGTCCTTCGTCAGCATGATGTTTGACGGCTTGACGTCCCGGTGGACAAAACCACGAGCCGCCGCATGCTCCAGGGCGCGGGCCACCTGGATGACGATCTCGAGCGCCTCTCTCTCGGCGTAGACCTTCCCGGCCGCCAACTCCTCTCCCACCGATTTGCCGTCAATGTACTCCAGAACAAGGTAATGGTAGCCTTCCGTGGTGTCGACATCGATGACCTGCACGATGTTCGGGTGGCTCAGCTTGGCCGCCGCGCGTCCCTCCTCGTGGAAACGCTCAACGAACTCCGGCTTGTCGGCCAGCTTCCGGGTCAGGACCTTGATTGCCACGATGCGATCGAGGCTCAACTGCCTGGCCTTGAACACCCTGGCGGTGGCCCCGGCTCCGAGCCTGGCGAGAACTTGGTAGCCGGGAAAGAACCGAGATTCGTCCGCGATCGGTTCCTCCCGCTCCGTACCCAGACGCTGCAATTGACGACGGGTCAGCAGTCCAGCCTTGAGCATCACCTCCGCCAGGCTGATATGGGTGGCGCCGCGGGCCAGCTCGTGTTGCTTCTGCAGGCAGGCGTCAAGCTCCCGCTGAGTCACGAGTCTTCGGGTCACGGCCAGCCGGCGGATCTGGGTCTCGCTCGTTTGATCTGTCATGATGACTGCTTTCGATCGACGCCGTCATCGTCGAGGCGGCAAGGAGGGTGCGATTTCCTGTCGTTCTCCCTGGCCTGCCTATTCTTCGGGCAATCGCGGGGTCACCTCTTCGGCCGCCGCGCCCGACAGCACGGTGAGCTCGTCGACCAGTCTCCTCATGCGTTCCGCAGCTTCGATTCCCCGGGTGAGGACAGTGTTGGCCTCCGGGGCCAGCTGTTCTCGGTACCGGGACTGCAGGTCGTGCAGAGTTTCTGTGATTTCCTGGAGCGGGGCCCGGAGCTCGACGGCGGCCACGTCCGCAAACTCCCTGATCGTCGCGTTCGTATAGGCGAGTTCCTTCGCCCGATTGGCCAGAACGGCTTCAGTCTGCTTGCGGTCAATCGCGTAACGGATCGATCGTTCGAGGAGGGCCAGGTCAACACGGCCCTTTTCCAGGTAGTCGACAGCCCCGGCCTCCATCGCCTTCATGTCGATGAGCAGATCGCCCTGGCCGGTCAGCAGGATCATCGGCGCCTGGTAGCCCCGGGCGAGGACTTCGCGGATGAATTCGAGTCCGTCGCGGTCGCCCAGGCGGTAATCGATAAGGCATACGTCGTATGGCCGCTGCGCAATTCGCTCGAGGCCGCGCTCATACCGGTCCGCCCAGTCAAAAGCACAACCCATCGCCTGCACGATGTCGCGGATGAGAACGTGATCATCCGGGTCATCGTCGACCAGCAGCACCTTCCAGTCACGTCGGACCATGATCGTTCAGCTCTCCTTCGGATGGCAGTGCGACGATCTCGAACCAGTACCGGCCGATAAAGCGTACGATCTCGACCAGCTTGTCGAACGTCACGGGTTTGGTGATGTAGGAATTGGCTCCCGTGCCGTAGCTGCGGATGATGTCCTCTTCCGCGTGGGATGTGGTGAGCACGATGACCGGAATGGCTCGAAGGGCGGGATCGTTCTTGATTTCTTTGAGGGTTTCGCGGCCGTCCTTTTTCGGCATATTCAGGTCCAGGAGGATGATGCCCGGGCGAGGTGCCGTCTGCGGGTCGGCGTACTTCCCCCGGCGTTTGAGATAGTCCATCAGCTCTTCGCCGTCGGACACGCACCGCAGGTCGTTGGACAATCGCGCCTCCGCCAGGGCGTCTCGAACCAGCATGATGTCCTCGGGATCGTCTTCGGCCATCAGGATCGAAATGGGTTTGGCTCCCGTACTCATGTCGTACTTCCTCCGTGCTCGATCGGAAGCGACACGATGAAGGTCGCGCCGCGGCCGGGCGCGCCTCGGGCGACGATCTCCCCGCCGTGGCGCTTGGCGATCTTCTGGCAGACCGCTAGGCCGATTCCCGTTCCCTCGTATTCGCCCCGTCCGTGCAGTCGCTGGAAGATGCCGAAAATCCGCTCGGCGTACTTCTCCTCGAAACCGATGCCGTTGTCCTCCACACTGATTCGGGACATGGCACCGACCGACTCGGCCCGGATCCGGATTCGCGGGCTCACCTCCCTCCGGCGGAACTTGAGGGCGTTGCCGACCAGGTTCTGGAACAGCTGCCGCATCTGGGTCGGATCGGCCTGGACGGTCGGAAGGGCACTCACTTCCACTTGGGCTTCAGACTGCTCGATGCGCACCTCGAGGTCGGACAGAACTTCGCCCAGGACCTCGTTCAGGTCGACGGATACGTGCGGCCGGGCCTGGGTTGTCACCCGCGAGAAGGTCAGGAGATCATCAATCAGGGTCTGCATGCGCCGAGCGGCATTGAGCATGCGCTCCATGTAGTCGGGCCCCTGACCCGGCAGGCCCTCGGCACAGGTAGCCTTCAGCCGGTCGCCGAAGGCCAGGATCTTGCGCAGCGGCTCCTGGAGATCGTGCGATGCCACGTAAGCGAACTCTTCCAGCTCAGCGTTGGACCGGGCCAGCGCCGCGACCTGCCTCGCCACCTCGCGCTCCGCCTGCTTGAGACGGGTGACGTCTCGCCACGTGCAGCGGCCGGCGATGATCCTGCCGGAGCCGTCCCGGATGGGCGAGGCCTGCACCAGAACCTCCAGGAGGCTCCCGTCGGCCCGGCGCAGCGTCCGCTCCGCGTTGGACACGTGGCCCGTCTGCACAAAGGCCGCAAACGTCTCCGCCGCCGGAGCCCGGCACTCCGGGGTGTAGAGGTCCAGGAACGGGCGCCCCACGATGTCGTCCTTGCACAGCCCCAAGGCGCCGGCGAGGGTGGTATTGCATTCCAGCACCTGTCCGGTGGGTGCTTCAAGTACGGCCATGAGATCTGGAGCGTTCTCGAAAAGGTCTCGGTACCGGGCCTCGGCCTGAGCCAGATCCCGCGCGTGTCTCGCCAACCCCTCGTTGGCGACGGTCAGTTGCGTCGTCCGTTCCGCGACCAGTTCTGCCAGATGCTCGCGGTGTCTCTCCAATTCCCGCTCCGCCCGCCTACGCTCGGCTACGTGTCGCCTCACGCCGCGCAGCACAGTGACCCAGATCACCACCACGATGATCAGGGTGGCCAGCCCGACCACGAAAGCCAGGTATAGCCCGTGGCGTCGGTCGTGGAGGCTGGCCGCAGCACGATCCTGCAGGACAGCGGTGATTTCCTTCATGCCCTGGGAGTAGTTCTGTTTCTGGCCCTCGTACTCCGGGCCGGTCAAGACGGCCGTGGCTTCGTCGCGGCGGCCGTCGCGCACCAGGGAGAAGGCCTTGTTCTCCATCTCGATCAGTCTGAGGTTCGCGGCGTTCGTTCGGCCTACTGCGTCCCTCATGAGGGCCTCGGAAGCCAGGTGCATCACGTCCTTGAGGGCGGCGTCCAGTTGAGGTTCATAGACCCGATAGCGCCTCTCCCACTCCGGATCGCCCGTGGCGGCGGCCATGCGGGCGGACATGGTCAGAACCTCATCGAGATGGACGACCACGCCGCTCAGTCGCTGGATGCTGAAATCCTCTTCCAGCGTCTTCTGAACGCCACGATAGGAGGTCCACAAGTGCCAGGCCAGAGCGGCGAAGAGCAGAGCTGTGACCGCCAGACAGGCGATGAGCGATCGAATCGGGAAGGGAGGGATTCGTTGGCCCGGGGGGCGCGCTGCCTCATGGAGTTGAGCTCCCTGGGCGGTGGATTCTTGGACACCGAAGCCCGCCATGACTGGGACTCCTGGCACTCGCCTTCGGGGTCGTTGACGCAGAGAGCGAACCTGCGCATCCTCAGGTCTTCCGCGTGTCAGTATTTCAGGCACACCGACTCAGTCTTCTCCAGTGTGCCCGTGGCTGCCTGGTGAGCATACTCTCGGGGGGCTCGTCCGTCGAGACCGCCGATCAGGGCCCTGGTGCGGCCGCGGAGGCTCCGGTCTACCAAGCCGTCTTCCGGCCGCCAGGCCATCTTGCCCCTGTCACCTGCCGCGGCACAACCGGCCTGCTTCGGAATGCGTCGATGTGCAGCAACCGAACTTGGCTCGTCCCCGGCCCGTGGTTTCCCGGAGGCCGTCCTGCGAACCGACGGGAAACCACGGCCAGGTGCGGCCATCCTCCCATCCCCTTCACGGGGAACCCGCTGCTCTCGAGTCCGGCCAGCCTCAATACTCCCGGGCTTTGGTGATCCCCGGCTGGGGAACGGGGTATCTTCCGTCCGGGCCGGCCTTCAGTGGCGCCGGCGAATCCATGGTCAGTTGGTCGAGGCCGGGAGCGAACTCGTGGTCGGAGTTGAGGATCTGCTCAAAGGTGATCTCCTGGCCGGTGTGAGCGGCCATGCGACCCATGGAAGTCACCAAGCTGGCTTCCACGCCACGTTTCGTTTCGCTGTACGGTCTGTCGTTGCGGATGGCGTCGATGAGATCGTTCCATTCGTTCTGATAGGGATCTCCCTCGCCGTCCTGGACCTTGGACTCCCAGATCTTGTCCGCGGCCTCCATACGCTGACCCTTGTAGAGGCTGGAGGGCATGCCGCAATCACCGCCGCTGGAGACGATCGCTGAACCCTTGCTGCCGTGGAGATAGCTCGCGTAGATGTCGCTGCAGCCGTTCATGCAACGCCCGTCGAAATCGAACTTGGTGCCGTCGGCATAGGTGTATTCCACCGCGTAGGTGTCCAGGTTCTGATCGACGCAGGTGACGCCCTCGGAACTCTGGCGGTAGTGGCGACCGCCGAGCGCCCGGGCCTTGACCGGCCACGCGTTCTTCATCCATCCAAGGTGGTCAATGATGTGGATGTAGAAGTCGCTGTAGTTGCCGCCGCCGGCCCAGAGGAAACTGTGGAAGCGCTGGACCTGGTAGAGCAGCTCACTGACTCCCGCGGGCTTGGGCGGCGACGAGAAGTAGCCAATTGGACCGTGCATGCGATATCCGCGCTGCAGAATGATGTCTCCTATCTCGCCGTCGTGCACGCGCTTGGCCAGTTGCGCCAGCGCCCGGCTGTGCCGGGACATCAGCCCCACTCCCACCTTAAGGTTCTTTCTGGTTGCTGCCTCGCTCAGTGCGAACATGCGCTTGGACGTGGGGCCGTCGACTGTGACCGGCTTCTCCATGAAGACGTTCAGGCTCTTCTCGATCGCATAGGTGAAGTGAACCCAGCGGAAAGCCGGTGGAGTCGCAAAGATGGCTACATCTCCCGGCTTGAGGCAGTCCATCGCTTTCTTGTAGGCGTCGAACCCGAGAAACTGGCGGTCGGCCGGCACGTCTACGCTGCTGCGCAGCCCCTCGTTGCCGTGCAGGTTCTGGTAACTGCCCTTGAGCCGATCGGCGGAAATGTCCGCCATGGCCACAAGCTTGATTGGACCGCTCCGGGTCGACAGGGCGTTGGCAGCGGCTCCCCTGCCGCGGCCGCCACAGCCGATGAGGGCCACCTGGATCTGGTCGCTGCCTGCGGCGTAAGCCGGGGGTACAACCACGCCGGTCAGAGCGGAAGCAGTTGCCAGACAACCGGTGTTCTTCAAGAACTGACGGCGAGACGAAACCGAGTGTGTCGTGTTCTTCATGGCCGGGTTCCAATTCATGGGAAGGGGGTCCGTATACTCGATCATGGCTACCCGGACCCGACGAGGGCAACCTGACGGAACCGAGTTTCGTTGCCGGACGCGGCCGTGTCAAGCGATCTTCCGGCTTTTCCGATACCTCCGCTCGGGCGGTACCGGATTGGCCCTGATTCCGGGCTCCTGCCTTCGCCCCAGGGGGTGTTCCCGATTGACGAACGAGATCGCCGCCGGGGCCCTGCCCGACGCCTCGGCTTCCTGGCGGGCTGCGGCCTTCCGCCCGTCGTCGTGGTGATTGTCCACCGGCAGGCGTTCCCGTAGGATGACGTCGACGTGTTGAACCGGCAGCTGGCTAGGGCGCGGCGAAATCTGTCTCGCGGCAGGGACCCGAGCCCTGACATCGGCGAAGTGTGGGGGAGCAGAGAGTGATTGTCTTGCAGGTGTACTTGGTGGGTGTGAACTGCGCCACATTCGCGTGCTATGGATACGACAAGGCCATGGCTCGCACCGGGGGGCGTCGCGTTCGCGAGTCCGTGCTGCACCTGCTGGCAGCGGCAGGCGGCACTCCCGGGGCGTTGGTCGCCCAACAGCTGTTCCGACACAAGACCCGCGACTGGGCGTTCCGGCGGGTGTTCTGGACGATTGCCGTCGTCCAGGTGGCCGTGCTGATCGGCATCATCTGGATGAGGAACCATTGAGCCGCCGCGGCTTCCGGCCGGACGCGGGCAGGCAGCACAAGCAGAGCTATGTCTTCCTGGTGATGGGGAGCGGTCAGGGCGTTGGGTGGTGCGTGCTGCTGAGCAGCGAGAGTGTTCTCGCACGCTTCCGCGGGCTCTGGCCTCCTGGGGAACGACAACCGGCAGTTCGTGGACCCGCGAAAGCCCGACCCAGGCTCGATCCTGAACTGGGCGTGACGCCGTAGGCACGGAATGGTCCAGAGTGCGGGAGTGATCGTGGCTCGTACGACTGGCGGAAGCGAGGGTCTCGGTTTCGTCGAAATGGGTTCGGATCAAGAGGTTCAGGCGGCCATCTCGGCTCTCGACGGCCAGAACCAAGGCGGACGTGCCTTGAAGGTCAATGAAGCCAAGCCCCGTACGACCCGCAGCAGCGGCGGTCGTAGCGCCTGCGGCGGTAGTGGCGGCCGGCGCTGCTGATCCGGCACCCGCTTGAATTGAAGAAACTACGGCAGCGGCCTTTCGGTTTCAGATAGTCCCGTAGAATCTGAAGGTAATTTATAGATCACATTACTTCTTTTTAAGTTCGCGGAAGATGGGCGATTCGGTCAGGGTGAGGAGCACGACCTCCTCTCCGGTTACCGTGCTGATGTCTCGGTGCAGGCTCACGACCTTCACGCCGGTGACCTCCTGGACCATCGCCTCCAGCACCGGCCGCGCCGTCTCGATCAACTGGATCCGGACCTGTTTGAGCAGGTCCCTGCCCTTCTCGGCCGGGAGCGACTTAGCCAGTTGCTGCTCGGCCGCGGTCAAAACCCCCTGAAGACGAACGACAAGAAGATCGTTGATGAGGTGCGTGCGGATCTCTCTGGGCCCCCGGCCCATGTATTCCTGCTCGAAGCGGCTGATTCCATCGCATATCGCGGCTTCGATCTCGCCTTGCGTTTTCATTCTGGACCTCGAACGCGTCTTGCTCTTCCGTTGCGGGCTCACAACCGGAACACCCTGCACACGGCCACAGGAAAACTCATCGGGCTCCTGGTGAGTCGCGAAACATGGTATCCGATGCGCGGGGACATGCACAAGCCGAATTCTCTTGCTTTCTCCGTGCAGATCCGTATACTCATGTCCTGTTGGAGCCGAGATGGTTCCGATGATGATCTGATTTGCAGTCGTCGGATGACTGGATGAAGGGCAAGCCGGGGATGACCGGGCGGCCCGTTGAAGAGTAAGCCGACGTGGCTGGACACCTCGCGATGTTCCACCACGTCGGCTTTTTTTGCCCGCGGTGTTGCGACCCGCTCGCGGCCTCCGGTAATGACCAGATGGGCGAGTCCGGTTCAACGCGGGGCGGCAAATCGCTGAAGCAGCGGTCTCCTTCTCGTGAAGGAGTGTGTATTCTGCAACTGAATACTGTGCTGGAGGATGGTCCAATGCTGACCGTAACGCCTGCCGCATGCGAGCGCTTGACGCGGAAGCTCGCACGCAAAAGAGCCGGCGAGGACGAGGCGATGAGATTCACGCGCAAGCCAGGCGGCTGGAAGCTCTCCGTGGATCGCGCCTACCCCAACGACACGGCCATTGTTCACGATGGCAAGATCTTGCTGCTCCTCGATGAAGTGGTGTCACGAGCGATGACGGATGCCACGCTCGATGTGCGCGACACTGTCGC
Source organism: Planctomycetota bacterium (assembly GCA_022711465.1). Taxonomy (GTDB): domain Bacteria; phylum Planctomycetota; class Phycisphaerae; order UBA1845; family PWPN01; genus JAGNEZ01. Next base: position 93,344 of record JAKLEZ010000024.1, read on the forward strand.
GGGGCCAAGACTGAAACTGTGCTGAGTGCAAGGAGGCACTATGGAACTACCGCGCCGCGAACGCGGTGACGTGTACCTGCCGGACGGCGCCTTTCAGGGCAAGATTGATGCTCTTCGCAAGCTTACCGATACGCGCGACCTGGCTGTCGGGATCTTCTACGCATTCGATTTCCGTACGCACATGCTCCCGTTTTGGTACGCTGACAAACGCATGGCCCCTGCCTCCGTCCGCCTCCTTGGAGATGTGCTGGAGGCTGCAGGCTTCGCCAACCTTCGCATCGTCTTGCAGCAGTGGTCTCCCCGGGTCCTTCCCAGCCTGATGCGGCTGAACGGCCGGCCGCTCGATATCCTGATGGTGTCGTCCATGCAGGTGCATGCCGAGTGTGCGTACGCGCTGGTTCGTGACGCCTGCCAAATGGGCAACGATCGCCCCCTCATCCTGGTCGGGGGCCCGAAGGCCACTTATGAACCGACCGACTTTTTCGAGCTCGGTCCCCAGCCGGGCATCGGCGCCGATTGTGTGGTGACTGGCGAGGCATTCGTGCTCCTGGACCTGTTGCACACCGTTCTCGCAGATCGTCACGACGGCGAGACCCCGCGCGAGGCCTATGAAAGGGGCAGGCTCGACGGTGTGCTGGCGAAGGTGCCGGGGCTTGTCTACCTCTCCCCGGATGCATCTCTGGAGAAGACCGTGGCCGTGAATACCGGCGTGCAGCGGCTCCTGCGCGACCTGGACGAACTGCCCATGCCCGATGCAGGTTATCGAATGCTTGAGCCGCCGCACCGTCGCCGAATGACCTCCGCCGAACCGTGCACCCCCAAGCAGGTCGGCAGGCTTTCAACCGTTGCCTCCGTCATCTCCACCCAAGGCTGCCGCTTCAACTGCCCCTACTGTTGCATCCCTGCTGCGAACCAACGCACATGGCGGCACAAGAGTCCCAAGCGGTTAGCCGCGGAAATCACCCACATCCATGAGCACTTCGGCATCACCGTCTTTTTCAGCACCGACGACAACTTCTTCAACGACCGCCAGACTGTGATCGACCTCATGACTGAACTTGCCCGGACGCGCATCGCCGGACAGCCGCTGTCCGCGCGCATCCGGTTCAATACGGAGGCTACCGAGTTCGACGTGTACAGAAACCGCGACCTGCTTCCGCTGGCCCGCGCGGGAGGTCTGGCCGCCATCTGGTTTGGTATTGAGGATATCACCGCGGCATTGGTGAACAAGGGTCAGACCGCCAACAAGACCGCTGAGCTTTTCACCCTGCTGCACCAGCTGGATATCGAACCGATGACGATGATGATCCATAACGATGCCCAGCCGCTGCGCTCCAGAAACGGCGATCTGTCGGGACTGCTCGATCAGGCCCGCTACCTCTTCGATCAAGGAGCCGTGTCCTACCAATGCACTTATCTGGGGCCCGCCGTCGGGACACGCGATATCGAGCCTGCGGCCGAGATTGGGATGATCTTCAAGCGGGTCGGACATCGAGACATTCCGCAGGCGTATCAGGACGGCAATCACGTGCTCGCCTCCAGGCACGCCCGGCCATGGCGACAGCAGATCAACATCCTGCAGGCCTATGCCGTCTTCTACAACCCGTGGAACACCCTGCGCGCATTTCTGAACATGCGCAGGAGCCCGCTAGGACCGAAGCGGGTGGTTTTCCAGCTCATTGGACAGATCGGGCTCGTTCTCACCATTCCCAGACTGCTGGCATGGGCGCGGCGGCTCAAACGCGGTCCGATCGAAGTGTACCCGGGCCTGGAGAAAGCCCGTATCCCGATGATCGATATCACGAGCGGCGAGGAGATCGACTGGGCGATCGAGCGTATTCCATCGCTCTCAACCGCCCGCCGCAGCCGCTCGGCTTGCCAAACCACCCTGGTGGCAACGTGAGCCTGTCGTGAATCGACCGCCGCAACCCTCATCGGTAGGCCAGGACGGCTTTCAGCCAGGGTGGACGGCGGATCGTGTTCAGAAGCCGAGACTGCTTCCGGGGATCGAGCAGCCTCCTGCAGGTGCAGGCCTGGCCAGGAGCCCAACAGAGCTGTTGGCGAACGCAGGGCTGGAAGCCGGCGCGTCGGGCAGCCGCCCCCGGGGGGACGTGACCGAGGGTCGAGGGTGCGTGGTCCCACATCGCTGGCATTGACCGTGGCCTCATGGATCGATGAATACTCCCGACAAGACCGTGTTCTCGGCCCCCGCATTGCGGATCCGGAAACGAACCGGTCCTGTGACCGTCCAGGTGAGGTAGGCACCCTTCGCCATCTGCTCGGTGGTCACCTGGCGCGCATCCAGCGGTTCTCCCAGGGAACCGGCCAGCGATATCTCCGCGGCGCGCTGTCTACGGTCGAAATCCACCAGATAGAGGGTGAGTCGATAGGGCTGACTGCCGAGGGTGGCGATGTCGCCGTCGATTTCCCGTGTGTCGAACCAGCAGGCCGCGGTCCGCTTCCGGCCATCGACGCCGGGCGCCCGGGGATCATCGGTGGCGGCCGCCCAGATGAATTTCGTGCCTCGACCCATGTTCAGCGTGAATCCGCCCTGCTGGGCCTGATCGACGGAGGGCGTGCCGGCCACCCAGGCCGCCGTGGAGCCGAACGTCTTGAGCCAGTCCCCGCCCCGCTCCGTATCCACCGCCTGCCATGCGGCCGTGGCGCCGATGTGCCGCACCCAGATGAGCGGGAGGATCAGTTCCCGGCAGGAACTGCCTGGATCCTCCGCTGCCCCAAGCCGCCAAGCGGCAAACTGCCGGCTGCCGTCCGCGGTCCGAGCACTCAGGCAGACGTGCCTGGGCAGGTACCAGAATCCGCTGGCCCCCGCCCGAATGCGCACCACCGGGCCGGCCGTGTCCTGCAGTGAGCAGGAAAAGACGCCCACGTTCTCCCTAAGTTCTCCGACCGGCGTGTCATTGAGCAGCACGGAGAAGGTCCCCGGATAGAGCATGGCGCCGTCAAGGCTGAGCACCGCCTCGGTGACGGCGCTAGCCGGGGCCTCGGTCGCAGGTTCCATCATGTGCCTGGCCGCGGGGAACTGCGCGTCTCGCAGGGCGACAAGGCGGAGACTGTCGTCCTCCGTCGGCTTCGGCGCGTCGCCCCGGCCCATGACCACGATGGTGGCTGCGGCGTGATCGGGCACGGTTACCACGGCCTTGCCGCTGTCGGCCTGAACGGTCACCATGCTCGGACGGCCGCCCAAGGGAATGATCCGAGCCCAGGTCAACTGCCCGGCATCCGGCGTAGTGATGGTCACCTGCACCGGTCTCATGGCGCGATCGCCGCGAGTCAGGAAGCAGGTTCGGGACGTCACTGGCACCACGTAGCGGCCGTGGGCATCCGTGAAAAGACTCACGTCGTTGGCGCCGCCGACAGCCACGCAGTGCGGCTTCAACACCTGCCGCTTTCCGGCGAAAGCCCTGAAGAGCGGGGTGAACAGTTCCATGAGGTCGGCGGCACGCTCATCCGCAGGCTGCTGAGAGATGGGAAACCGATGGGCAATCATCTGCGGCAGCAGTGCGATCTGCAGCCGCTGCTTGAGATGGGCCTCGACGAAGGTCAGATCGCGCCGGCCCACATAGTCGCCGCCGCCGCCCGCCGTATGCCACGCGGCCGCCGGACGGAGCGGTGTCAGGTAGCTCTGGGTGAGCATATCGCATTCATTGCAGGTGCCGTCGACGTCACGCATGATCTCCACGCGGTAGAACTGGTTGACGAGCACCCGTTTGCCGGCCGCGTGGCAGAGCCGGCACACCTCTTGCACGGCCTCGGCCACAGTCCCGGCCATGTTGTCGACCGATCGATCCCCGATCATGGACAGACCGTCGTCGTGGGCGTAGTCGTACCGGCTGGCCCAGTCAAGCCGATCGATGGCGAAGCCCGCGAAGTCCGGCAGCCGTTCGATGTGGCGGCGGACCTGCTCCTGCAGGAAGGGAAAGAGGGCATATTGACGGCGGGGGTTCATGACCATGGCGCCTTCCCAGGTGCGGATAGGCGCGTGATTCTCGCGCTTGACCAGGGCATTGGCGAATCGCTCCTGGAGCTCGCGTGACGCCTGGGTGCTGTCACCCCCTTTGCCCCCGTTCCCACCGTATTCAGTGACGTTGAAGTAGGCGAAGGTGCCAATGCGGTTCCGGCGCATGTCGCGGATGAAATCATTGATCTTCACGTCGCTCATGGTCTCGCCCAGCTTCCACCACTTGGCGTAGGTGTAGGGGAACCACTCTTTCTCGACGGGCAGAAACTCGCCGAGATAGGTGAACCAGAATGACGACCAGATGTAGCGCACGTTCTGACGTTCCATCTCCTTGAAGTCGGGATGATCCTGGATGTGGTGGTACCAGAAGGCACCCTCCAGATCACAATCGCGCGGCAGGGGGGGCTCGAAGTAGGCCGGATACCGGGCGATGTATGCGGCCATGGCGGCGCGGTAGTCCGCCTGGTGGGTGGCGAACAGAAGGCGCAGCGGCGATGGCTTGCCGCCGCCCATGCCACGATGTCCGAGGGTCAGGCGGAGGGTGCGGGCGTCGGGCCACTCGACCTGGAGGTGGGGGATCAGAGCATCGGCGGGCAGGGCGACGGTGAGGGCCCGATCCTCTGCCGGGTCAAACACGCTGACCAGAGGCAGGACGTAGGTCCGGCCGTAGTGCTCGTCGTAAACGCCGTAGGAGGGCGGCCTGCAGGTGGGCAGCATGGACAGGTCCGCGACCCCTTGGTCGGTCGGCGTGAAGATGCGCAAGGTCGACGACAACACCGGCAGTTCGAGGATGACCTCGTGGCCGGAGCGCGGCTCTTGGCCGGTGAACTCGAGATCCCACGCCAACCACTCCTTCTCCCGCGACCAGCGTGAAGACAGGGTCAGGCCGAGGGGCAGCAGCGATGCCTGGGCCTCGGCCAAGCCGACCGGAGCAACTGAGGTCCCGCCCGTTTCGCGCCGGATGCTCAGCGTGGCGGGGGCCTTAAGCCAGCGCTTCGGCCCCGTCTCGATATCAGCGGGTACGCCGGTCCATGCCTCGTAGGTCACACGCAGGTCGCCGGTTTGCACCTGGCTTTGTTCGGCGCCGGATGCGCCGACGAATGTCCAGCACAGCACCAGCAGGGCTCCGTGCCGGCTGTATCTGCTTCGATTGCCGGTCCTTGTCATCTTCATCGTGGTACTTCGTTTCATAGCAGCCATAGTTCCTTTCTCGATGGCATCGAATTATTCTTTGCTGGCCATCGCCCGCGCCTTGCCTCGTGCCGTTCGAGCGGCGAGCACGTCGGTTGCCCGGGATTCTAACGGTCTTGCACGTAGTCGTTCTTGAGTCTCTGTCAGTCCTTACGGGGAGGCTGGTGGGTCAAGACGCTAACGGCGACCTAACTGATGGCCGCAAACAGACCAGGAGGGGGCGTTCCCTCCACCATCGAATGATACTTTCCGTTATGCACCAAGGACTTATGATCGCCCGTGGGGGTGGTCGCAGGCTTCTCGGCAACGTGTTGTCTGTTGGCGGTCGCCCTTTCAAGTGGTTGCGGCTTTGAGGGGGGCCGGCCTAGTGCTCCGACACGCGTGATTTGCTGGATGATCCTGGTCCCCCTTTCCGATGCATATCGCAGGTGCATGGCAAGGAGGCCAACGATGATCAAGCAGTATATCGTGACGCTCACGGATGAGGAAA
>JAKLEZ010000025.1 GCA_022711465.1 Planctomycetota bacterium
GACACCGGCCGGTTTGTCAAGCCCAAAATGAATGCGAATCTGCTCGGCACCCCTGCCGAGTCCATCAATGCTTGTCATGAGCTGGGGTTACGTGTGCAGGAAAGAGTCAGTTGCGGAATCGCTGGGGCATCAGAGAGCGGAGCACGGGCCATTGACACATTGTCCGAGCCGGTACAGGCTGTCATCATGAGAACATCCACGCAGAATGGTATCGTGCTGGTGGCCGCGGTGTATTGTGGCATTGCACAGGCCGAATGGCGCAACACCCTCAAGCCGGCGGGTGAGCCGGCGGGCAAGGTGAAGGTGGTCGAGGCTGGAAAGGCGGTCGGCGTCATTCAGTGCCCGGAGAAAGCCACGGGCCCGGAGAAGAAAGCCGCCGCCGACCTTCAGCAGTGGATCAAGGAGATGACCGGGGCGACGCTCGAGATTACTTTGGGCGATGCCAGGTCGAGAGGCTTCGCGATCCGCACCGACCGTGCACTGGGCGATGAGGGCTACGCCATCGCGGTCGACGGGGAGCGGATCGTTCTGACCGGCGGCAAGTCACGTGGTGCGATCAACGCGGTCTACGCGCTGCTCGAGGAAGACCTCGGCTGCCGGTTCTACACCAACGACTCGATCCGACTGCCGAAGAGCGGCACGCTGGTCGTTGCCCCCGTCGGGCGCCGCTTCATTCCGAAACTCAAGATCCGGGACCCGTTTTATGCCTGCGCTTTCGACCCCGTCTGGTCGTTGCGCAACCGTACAAACGCTCCGAACGCCGCGGTTTCGGAGGAACACGGCGGTCACGTGGATTACGGCGGCATGTTCGTCCATACCGCCGCGCAGATGGTCCCGCCGGACAAATACTTCAAGGACCACCCGGAGTATTTCGCGAAGACGGCGGACGGCGGCCGGTCCACGAACCAACTCTGTGCGACCGAGCCCGGCGCGGTGGATGTCGCCATCGCGTACGTGCGGCAAATACTGAAGGACAAACCGCACACCGAGATCCTCAGCGTCTCGAAAAACGACAGCACCGAGGTTTGCCACTGCGAACGATGCCTCAAGCTGCGCGAATCCGAGGGATCGGACATGGCCAACCAGCTTTTCCTGGTAAATCGCGTGGCCGAGGCGATCGAGAAGGAGTATCCGGAAGTCGTCATCGATACGCTGGCCTACCTGGAGACGATCCAGGTTCCCAAAACGGTTCGCCCACGGAAGAACGTCGTCATTCGGCTATGCAATGACGCGGTGGGCTCATGGTCGCATCCGTTCACGCCGGCCGAGCGCTGCGACGTGGCCAGGCTGGCGAGCGCGTGGAGTGCGGCACACGATCGCATTTCCATCTGGGACTACAACGTCAACTTCAGCCATTACCTCGCTCCGATGCCGAACCTGGACGTGATCGCGGCCAACGTCCGCTTCTGGGTGAAGAACCACGCCGAAGGGGTCATGCTCCAGGGGGGCTACCAGGGCCCGGCCGAGCAGGACGAACTCAAGTGCTGGGTGGCGAGCAAGCTGTTGTGGGAGCCGTCGCGGGACGAGAAGGCTCTGGCGGAGGACTTCATTTGGGGGCACTACGGCCCGGCCGCCCCGGCGATGGCGGAGTACGACGCTCTCCTGGGGCAGGCCATGGCGGAGCACGCAAAGGAGATGGAGTCGCCGGCGGGCGGGATTCGCTACTCGATGGATGCACCATTCATCACGAAAGCGTTTGTGACCAAGGCGAGCGAAATACTGGCGAAAGCGAAAGCCCTGGCCAAGGGCGATGAGCGAATGGTGCGACGCGTCGAGCGTGCGGAGTTGCCGATCCTGTATGTGCAGTGCGTTCGCGGCCCTGAGTTTGTCGGAGACGGGTACGCGAAGGTCGTCGGCGAGTTTGAACGCATCGCACGCCGTGAGAAGATCCAGTACCTGCAGGAGGGCGGGCCGGACTTCGAGCCGAAGCTGGCCGGATACAAGAGCCGCATTTCCGAGCCGACCGGTGGCAAGTGATGAGAAAGGGCCACAGGTCGCGGTGCCGGGCTTGATCCGGCAGGCGAACCTCGTCCTCGGCAAGAATCGCCTGTCCTGCGCCCTCCTCCGTTGTCGCCTCTCAACTTCCCGGCAGGGCCGGGTCGTCTCCTTGCCGTCCAGCCGGCCGCCGGGTAGTCTGCACTGCTGATGTCTGGGAACTTTCAGGACGGCGAAGCCCTGCTTGCCCTCCAACGGGTGCGGGTGCAGTTCGGATCGCTGGTTGCGGTTCGCGACGTGTCGTTTGAGCTGTGTCCCGGACAGCTGATGGGTCTGATCGGGCCGAACGGTGCCGGCAAGACCACCCTCCTGCGAGCGATCGGCGGTATCCAGCCGCTCGACGCCGGGATGGTGCACATCATGGGCAGGAAGCTGACCCCCTGGGCGATCGAGGCCGCACGCGAAATCGGGTTTACGCCGGACAACCCGCCGGTCTACGAGGGCCTGACCGTTCGCGACTTCCTGCGGTTCATCGGCCAAGGGTACAACCTCGATGCGGAGGACATCGAGACCCGGATTGCCTTCTGGCTCGAACAGGTCTGGCTCACCGAGAAGGCCGACCAGAAGATCAGAGCCCTGTCTCGAGGCATGCGTCAGCGGATCGGCATTGCCCGCACGCTGCTGCCGAATCCCAACGTGGTCCTGCTCGACGAGCCGGCCGCCGGCCTCGACCCCGCCGGCCGGGTGCAGTTCCGCCGCCTGCTCTGCAGCCTTCGCGACCAGGGCAAGGCGATCATCGTGTCGTCGCACATTCTCGCGGATCTCAACGAGTACTGCACCCACATCGGCATCATGGCCCGCGGAACGCTGCTGCAGTTTGGCACGGTGGCCGAGATCGCCTCGGCCAGCGGCAACGCGCGGCGTTGCCGGTACACCATCGTACTCACCCGGCCAATCCCCGAGGCTGAGCTTCGCGCCATGCTCAGCGACCTGGACGGCATCACGGAGTTCAGCGTGGATCGCGACCGGATCACGCTGGAATACAGCAACGAGCGGGACGATGCCGCCGAGCTGCTCGCCCAGATGGTCAAGCGGAATCTGCCGGTGGCGGCGTTCGCTCCTCACCGGCCGGACCTCGAGGAAGCCTATCTGCGGACTGGGATTCAACAGGTGGACTGAAGCCATGGCCGAACAGCCGGTTGGATTGGGAGTTGACAACGCCATCGCCTGGGTGCAATTCCGGCTGCGCGGGGGGTGGAAGAACGCGCTTATCGTCGGCGCCGGCTACGTTGCCCTCATCGGCATGCTCATGTTTTTGACCGTGCAGATCGAGCCCAAGGAAATCAAGAACATCATGTACGGCTGGACCATCGGTCTGATGGCCCTGCAGTGCGGCACCTTAATGCTCGTGGCCGGTTCAAGTGTCCGGACGGCCATCCGCAAGGACATCGACAGCCAGTTGATCGAGTCCCATCGCTTGATGCCCGTTTCCGGGGTCAAGGCCGTGGCGGGCTATGTCATCGGCTGCTCGGCCCAGAGCATCACTGTCGCATTGGCCAATGTCTCCCTGGGCATGATCGCGACTGCCGCAGCGAGTCTGTCGATCGCCGATTGGGTGATGGCCAACGCGGTCCTGCTCTTCTTCGCATTGACCAGCTGGGTGGTGATCGCGTTCCTGTCGCTGGTGTCCAAGAGTGCCTTTGCATTGATCCTGGTTCTGGTGATCGTGGCTACATTCAGTCAGGGTGTCGCCTTCCAACTTCTGCCCGGGATCAGCGTTCTGATGGGTCCGATGATTGGAAAGACGATCTTCGGGATCAGCAGTGGGGGCTTCCGCTGGGGGGCCGAGTACATGGTATCGCTCTTCACTCAGGCCCTGCTGGTCATATTCTGTCTAGTGGGTGCTGGCCGCAAGTACCGGCGGAACGACATTCCGGCGTTCGGACCGTACTGGGGCCTGGGGCTGGTCGCCTTGTGGGTGGTCCTTTCGATCATGGGTATTTCCTACTGGGGCAACATCGGTTTTGCCGTCTTGCCGCGATGGACGCGCGAGGCCGGGCTGATGCAGCTGATTGCGTCCATCCTGGTGGCCATCCTGGCGGCGATCGTGCCGATCTCGAGCGTTGCCTGGCTGCACAGCCGATGGGAGCGCCGCCGGGTTCTCGGCGATCCGGACCTGCCTCGACGGCCGGTTGCGATCATGGTCGTGGTGGCGGTCGCGAGCCTGTTGATCCTGTTCCTGCCCTGCGGGACGGTCTATCCCGGTGCATGGAGGGTTGCGGCCCCAGCGGGCAGTGTCGCGGTGATGCTCGTGCCCCTGGCTTCGCTGATCGGCATCGGGTACCTGATGGCCGCCTGCTATCGCCAAGGCAAGAGCGCCCTCATCATCACCCTGGTATGGATCGTCACGATCTGGTTACTGCCCCTGCTGGTCGATCTGACGCGCTATCAGGTCCTGCGGTACAACTACCAGACCGGCCGGGGGATACTTCAAGTCGAGCCGGCGGTGACTACGTTCATCTCTGGCATCAGCCCGATCGGCACACTGCTGGCCGGCTACGCTGAAGCGGGGGACTACCGCGACTGGGTATTCAACCCCATACCCGGCCTGGGTATCCAGTTCCTGCTTGCGGCAGCGATGCTCGCGCTGTACAAGGTGATCGGAAAGAGATCGGCCGGTACTTCGGCAGACACGCAACCCCAGATCGCCCCGGCAGGATGAACCAACCTGCCGTACACACTTCGGCGGTAGATCTTATCCGAGTATGCCGCGCCCGGTGGTCCACTGGCGAGACGCCGGGGCCACACCTCCTGAGACGGGGCTAGGGCTTGGGCAGGCTGGCTAGGCTTTCCTTTGCGGCTTTGGAGAGATCGGCGTCCGAGTCCGTGGTCAGTGCCTCGAGCACAGGGGCGGCCGACGCGTGTCCGACCTTGGCCAGTGACCTGATCGCTACCAGCCTGACGGCCTTGTCGCCGCTCTTGGCGGCGTTCGCGAGAGCCGGGACGGCGGTCGGGTCTGCTCGCAGACCAAGCGTCTGCATGACCAGGATCTGGTTGTCGGCTGGGAGGTTCGCCAGGGCGGAGGCTAGGGCCGAGGTTGTCTCCGTTCCGGGCATTTCCCGACTGGCCCGGCAGGCGGCGGAGAACAGGGTGAAATCGGAGTTGGCCAGATACTCCTTGAGCAGCGCAGCGCCCGCTTGCCTGCGGGTCAGGATGGCGCCGCGCACCGCCGCGGTGCGGACCTGATGGGCAACGCGGTTCATTCCGCGAAGTTGGTCGTAGATGGCGACCGCCGCGTCGCCGCGGTTGTCGGCGGCCAGCCGCTCGGCGCAGCGCAGCAGGCCCTCGCAGATCGCCAGTTGGCGAACAGGGGGGGCCTTCTCGACGGCGCCCTGCAGGGCCTTGACCGCGGTCTCGTTCCCGATGCATCCCAGTGCCCGTGCGGCGGCCTGGACCGGGCCCGGCCGGCCCTTGGTCAACAGTTCGGCCAGGGCGTCGACCGCCTTGGCATCGCGGCGGACGCCGATGCTGCCGATCACGCCAACCAGTTGCCGCCCTTTGAGCGTGCCCAAGGCGTCGCGAAGGCATTCGTCCACCGAGGCGTCCGTGATGGGCTCCAGCGCATAGCGGGCCATGTGGGACAGGTGCTCATCGGCCAGCAGACCGGCCAGAGCGGGCACGCATGCCTTGGTGCCGATGACCGCGAGCGAGCGGCAGGCATCGGCCTTCTCCTTGTGCGGAGCATCCGACTTCAGTACCGCAATGAGCTTCTCTTCCCGGGCTTGGGCCGCATTCGGGTCCGCCTGGCCGAAAGCCGGGATGGCCTGCGTCATCACCGTGGCCGTCAGAAGCAGTCCACAGATGTGCATTGGTGACATGGCGTCTTCTCTCCTTGCTGGAGCTGGTTCTCAGATCATCCACGGTGCCCGCATCGCCCGCGTCCGAAGTCGATTGGCCTCGGCATCGCCGGCGAATTCCTGCTTGGCGGGGTCATATCTCATATTGCGCTTCAGCCACATGCAGATGTTCGCGGCATGGACGGTGGACATCGAATGGTGCATGACCTCCGGGCTGGCGACCGTCGGTTGCCGGGACTTCACGCAGTTGAAGAAGTCGCGAACGTGGTTCATGGGACGGCCGGTGCGGGCGATGTAGTCGGCGACGACCTTGTCGAAGTCGGCCAGCAGGGCGGGATTCGAGACCACGGGCTTGGGGTCCCAGTCGGCGGCGGAGACCCATCCTTCCGGCCCCTCGAACCGCATGCCACAGGGGCCCTTCCAATAGCCTCCTTGGTGCAGGATCATCTTCGCGCCGTTGGCGAAGCGGGTGACCATGCCGTCGCCCGTTCGGTTGTTCACGTATTCGTATTCGACCGGCGAGGTGTCGAGCATGTCCAGGCCGGCCTGGGCCTGGGCGAAGGTGTGGGCGCCCCATTCGCCGATGCAGCTGGTGTGGAAATCGTAGTGGCCGCGCCAGCCGCCCTTGACATAGGTTGAGTTGTAGGGTCGCCACGGGCACGGGCCCAGCCAGAGGTCCCAGTCGACTTCGTCTTTGGTCGGCTCCGGTTCGGCCGGCAGCCAGTCGTGGCTCAGTTCGGCCTCTCCGCCGGAGATCTGGGCCCGGGCGGTGTGGACCTTTCCGAGCTTGCCGCTCTTGGCCGCCTCGATGCACCACACGAAGTTCGCTTCGCTGAGGCGCTGGGTCCCGGTCTGGTAGACGCGACCGTAGCGCTTCGCCGTATCCACGACCGCCTGGCCTTGGGCGATGGTCATGCACGAGGGCTTCTCGCTGTAGACGTCCTTGCCGGCCCGCATGGCCATGACCGCCGCCGTTGCGTGCCAGCGATCGCCGGTGGCGATGAGCACGGCGTCGATATCCGTGCGGCTGGCCAAGAACTCGCGCATGTCGCCGTAGACCTTGCAGTCCTTGTTTGCGTAGTGCTGGTCCACCATCTGCTTGACGCCCTCGCGCCGGCTCCTCTGGGCATCGCAGACGGCGACGAACTGAACGTCTTTCTCGGGCAGCATCCACTGGAGTACAAACGAGCCGCGGCCACCGATGCCGATGCCCCCCAGCAGGATTCGCTCGCTGGGTGGCACGGTCCCGTTCAGACCGAGCACCGAGCCGGGAACGATGCAGGGTGCCGCGACCGCCCCGCCGGTCAGCAGGGTGCGTTTCAGCATCTCGCGCCGGGTGAGGGAAGATCCTCCCGAGGGCTTGCGGTTGGATGGCTGATGGGCGTCGAGGCCGGTTGGATGGCGGTGTTGTGTGGCCATGCGGGCACCTCAGAATGGAGAAGCGAACAATCCCGACCGCCCGGCTTTCTCATCGTCGGCGCGCCGACGGGTACTGGAGAAGCGGGTCGTGCCCATATTGTGCGGACCGCCGGCGACAAGTGCAAGGGCCTGGAATTCTGCGACGCCCTCTTGCGTTCTCAACGGGGGCCGAGTCTGATATCCGCGAGAATGGAGATCGCCCTGCAGGTCTGTCAGAAAGGCAGTGATTCATGTCCGCCAGTTTCGGCCGTTTGGTGAGGCTCGTCATCATCGTGGGCTTACTGGTCGGCGGAACGGCGGTCTACCTGGTATGGCAGAGGAACGCGCATCCAGCCCGCTCGAGACCGACCGACTCGCCTCGGGACGTGGCTCAGGATGAGGGTCGGGGCGAGCCGCGCGATGAGGCCCGGAGCGAGCCGCAGGACGAGCCGATTCTCAACATGGACAGCCAGGCCGCAGCGGCGATGGCTGCATTCCGCAAGTTGTGTGACGGCAAGGCCCTGGCCGGTGAGGACAAGCATGCCGAGGCACTGGTTGTTTTTGAAGAGGTCATTCGGGCGTCGCCGGGGACGCGCTACGCCTGGGATGCGGAAATCCAGGCCGCTTCGGCCTTGGCTGGCCTGAAGCGATACAAGGAGGCTCAGGCTCGATTCGATCGCATTCTGGCCACGTGCAGGATCGAGGAGATCGAGCCGGCAGCCAAGATCGCGAAGGCGGACGCGCTCAGCCTGGCCGGCGAAACCGAGTCAGCGGTCAAGCTGCTCGAGGAGCTGATGGTTGTCCATGCCGAGTCAACACCTCTGGTCTGCGAAGACACGCTCGGAACGATGATCGAGGTGTACAAGCGGACGGGCCAGCTTGGGCTGGTCCGAGCGGCCATGGCCCGGATCATCGAGGACTATCCTGGGACCGAGGACTTCAAGGGACGAAGGGCCAGCCGCGACACCGCCGAGCTGGTCGAGCAGGTGGCCAGGTTGCAGCAGCCGATCGTGGCCAGGTTGGTGGCGGACAAGGAGGCGCTCCTGGTGGAGAAGCTGGCCGCCGGTCAGAACACATGGAAGGCAGGCCCTGTTCCCTACCTGGTGACCAAGCCGTTGACGATCGCGCCCGATCAAACGTTGAAGATCGAAGCGGGAGCCAGAGTGCGTTTTGGCGTTTGCGGAGGTTTTCAGGTCAAAGGGGCGTTGGAGATTGCCGGCACGGCGGACAAGCCCGTCGAGTTGATGCCGCTCGGTGATGATCCGACCCGCGACTGGTGGGCGGGGATCGATCTGGCCGGGGCTGATGCGGCCGGTGAATCGCGGTTGACGGGATGCCGAATTGTGGGCGCGGACGTGCCCCTGGCGGTCCGATCCGGGAAAGCGGCCGTGGAGGGCTGTCGGATCGATCGCGGCGGGAGAGTCAGTCTCCTGGTTGAGCGGAACGCCCAGCTGACCCTGCTGCGATCGCAGATTGTCGGCGGCTACCGTCAGGGTGCGGAGTGCGAACGGGGCGCCGTGCTGCGGATGATCGACTGTCAGATCGTGGGGCTGGTCACTGGGGGGCTCATCCTCCGGGAAGTCTCGGACGAATCGACGATCAAGGACACTCGGATCGAGCATTGCGGCATGGACGGGATCTGGGTACGCGGCGGATGCCGACCGACCATCGAGGGGTGCCAGATCCTGGGCAACGCGCGGCACGGGGTTTTTGCGATCGAGGGAGCCTGCCCGGTTGTCCTGAACTCACGGATTCGGGGCAACGCGGCCGCAGGGGTGCGGCTCAAGGAACGATGGATGGCGGCGCTCAGGGGGAACATCATCTCGGCGAACTGCGGGGGGGGGATCCGAGCGGAAGTACGCTGTGGCGGCGAGATCGCGGACAACCGGATCGAGGAGAACGTGGGGTTCGGCGTCAAGCTGACCCTGGACTGCTCGCCCTCGGTCACCGGCAACATCCTGCTCGGAAACACCGGTCCGGGCCTGCTGCTCCAGAATGCCCAACCCAGAAAGCTGGAGGGCAATCAGTTCGTTGGCAACAGCGAATGCGGATTGCGGAACGAAGGTACGGGGCCCGTGCAGGCCAAGGGCAACTGGTGGGGTTCAGACCGGGAAGCCGACGTTGCCAGGCAGATTCAAGGTCGCGGCGTCAACCCGGGATGGGGCGAGGTCGAGTTCCGCCCATGGCTGCGGCAAGCCCCCGCGGCCCCGACGACGGCCGCCGGCCGGTGACCGACGCCCCGGGGGAGGAGATCGATGACCTACTGGCCGGCCTTCACGCGATCGCGGTAGTCCCGGCCGGTGAGGTTGTTCAGCGACCTGGCCGCATGGCGACGGATGGTGACGTTCTTGTCGTTGAGGGCGCTTTCCAGCGCGCCCACGGAGTCCGGAGCGTTCTTCTGGCCCAAGCCACCGGTCGCGATCAGGCGCACGCCTTCGTCCTGGTCGGTCATCGCCTTCTTCAAGATGTCGATTGACCGAGGATGGTCCAGTGTGACGGCGGTGTTGGCCGCCACCCGGCGGATTCCCGTGTCCGGGTCAACCACCAGCTTCTCAAGGACCGCCACGGCGGCCTCCACGTTCAAGCTCTGGAGGACAAGCAGGACCGCTCGACGCACCTTGCCGTCGGGGTGGGTCAAGCAGACGTCAGTGAGGATGGGGACTGCCTTGGAGCCTTGTTCGCAGAGTTTCTGGCTGCCCTGTTCACGGATCTTGGTGTTGCTGTGAACGAGCAGTTCCGTGGCGATCAGCCGCATCTGTTTCGGAGTGAGTTCCCTGGAGTCGAGCAGAGCGGTTGCGGAAGGAGTGAGCAGCCACCATGCCCCGCCCGCCAGAGCCAGAATCACCGTAGCTGCCAAGATCCGGCGAGGCGCCGACGACGTCTCGGCCTGTTGTTTCCTGCGAGGTGGGCTGACCTTGGACACGTTTGAGGGGTTTCCTTTCCGGCCGCTCTGGACTGGTGTTGAACCTCGGACTAGCGCTTGCGGCCGTCCTAGTCGAGGAAGTGCTCCTGCCGTGCCGCCATCTCGACCACCTGCTTGGGTGTGTGACGACTGATGTGGCCATCCATGAAGAGGATATTGGTTTTGCCGCCATGTCGCAGCCATGAACGGAACTGCGGGTTGGCGCGGATGTATGTGGGCGTGGCGACGTACTTGAGGTCGTCCTTGAAGCGGAAGCACTCGCGGCCGGGCTCGGTGGCGTTGGTATCCGCTTCGACCAGCAGCAGCGAGAGGTAAGGTCGCTTCCAGGAGGTGAGCAGCCGGCCGCGGTATCCCCCGGTGTAGTACTCGAGCGCGTCGCAGGAGCCGCGGTAGGTGACATCCAGCATGAACGCTCTCGGATCGCCGGCCTTCTTCATGCTGATCTGGCCTCGGCGATAGACGACCTCGACCGTGTAAGGTTGCAGATCTGAAGGGCACACGAAGGCATCGAGTTGATTGCCGAGGGACTTGGCGATCTGCGTGGGCCACCATTCTGCGCCCGCGGGCCGGCCGTCTCTCCAGCCGTAGTAGGGCAGCCGATCGCCGTTGCCCTGGGTGTACATGAACGTGGCCTTGAAGATCTGGTCGAGGCGTGTGCCGCAACTCACCGCTCGGCCCTGCTCGCGGGCGTTGCGCAGGCTTGGCAGCAGGACGGCGATCAGCAGGGCGATGATTGCCACCACAACGAGAATCTCGATGAGTGTGAACCCGCGCACACGGTCATAGCAGAGGGGCTTGGCAGTCATGGACTCTCCTCTTCTCGTGACAGGGTCCCCGATGGCCGGCGATGCCGACCCGCATGGAAACGTCCGGACGAGCCCAGGAACCGAACGAGGACGTGAGTTCGGCAACCGGGGCAGGTACTGCCGTCCTATCGCGGCTCACCCTTGATTGTACCAAGCCTTCGTCGGTCGAGGCAAGCTCGGGAAGACTCCCTAAGGGTCTGGGTGTTCGCCTGTCGCCGGGGTCTGATAGGATGATTTGGAGGGCGCCGATCCGCGTGGCTGGAAGGCGTACAGCACACCGTCGCAGGCCGGCACAAGGATCATCGGTCGCTCGGCCATCTTGGCCACGATCGGTGACGCCCAGAGGCTGTCCCCCTGAAACACGTGTGACCAGAGGAGCGGTCCACTCTTCGCCTTCCATATCCCATCCCCCGTCTCACCGTCGAGCAGGTAGACATGTTCGTCCCAGGACATGGTCAGAGTCACAGGTCTGCCCGCCAAGCGGGCCAGAGCGGTCGACGAATAGGCGTAGTTGCCTGTCTTGGCCGACCACAGATGAAGCCCGCTGGCTGCCGACCAGGCATGGATGCGCTGGTCGTGGGATCCGGCGACCACTGCGGTTGTCCCATTGTGGGTCCTGAACCAGCTGGGTGTCGCATCGATCCAGTAGCCCGCCTGGGCACGGACCCGTCGTGCGCCCCACTGGCAGTCCAAACCGAGCAGGGTGTGGAAGCGAGTGCCGACAAACAACCGGGCGAGGCCCTCCACGTTCACCACGCTGGGCGAGGAACGGAGTTCCTCGTTCAGAACGGCCTGCCAGATTTCCCGCCCGTCCTGGAGACGAAGGGCGTGGATCATGCCGGTATGCGTGGCCACGAAGACCGTGAACTCGCCACCCAGCTTGGCGACGACCGGGGAGGTGACCCGGGCACTGCCGAGCCGCTTCCGCCAGAGGAGCGTGCCACGGGCGGCCCGCAGGGCGAGGACCTCGCCGTCCTGGATGTTACGGCTCGACGAGCGGTCGGCATTCCAGGCCCCGAGCAGCAGGATCTCGACCTCGCCGTCGCGGACCAGTGTCGGGGAGGACATGAAACTGGCCGCCTGGGTGAAAGACCACGAGGCTGTCGGGAACTCCCAGCACTTGTTCCCGGTAACCGCGTCGAGTCCGTAGATGGAGCGGTTGACCGATGCGACAAAGACCATCGCTCGGCCGCCAGCTTCGCCCAGGGCCGGTGAGGCGAAGACACAGGCTCCCGGTCGGAACTCCCAGGCTTTCTGGCCGGTGCGCGCGTCGATCGCGTAGACGTTGCGATCGTAGTATCCGGCGATGATGAGCGGCCGGCCGGTCACCGTACCTGCCACCGGGCTGGACCAGGCGCAGTATTCGGGCTGGTACGGCCAGACGTGATCGGTGGGGCGGAATTGCCAGGCGGCCTCGAGGTGGGGCGATTGCAGGTCGACGTCTGACCGGCCGGAGTGGAGCGGGTCGTGGCCGAATTGCGGCCAGCCGCCGGGCTCCTGCCAGGCTGAGAACTGCAGCGGCTCGTCGAATTGGCGGCGCTCGTCCGGCGAGAGTGGACGCTCCGGGGGTGGCAGCGACTCCTGGCAGCCGATAGCGGTCAAGAGAACACAGGGAGCAGCGAAGATGGCCGAGCAAAGGACTCGGCGACGACCTCCAGGCTGAGCTGCCGGAAGGCGGGGCTTGTTCACGGAGAGCCTCCCTGGGTTACTTCGTGTGAAGGGCGAGAGCAAGACGGTGCCGAGCCGCTCTGGGTGAAGGATTGGACCGCGGGCACTGGCTTCGAACGCGGCGTGGCATCCGGTTCGGGGCCCATCCCCAGAGCGTTGGTCGGGCACGCGTCGACGCACTTGCAGCAATAGAGGCATGACAGCTCGTCCACCTGACCGACTTCGATCGCCTCGACCGGACAGGCTGCACCGCACGCGTTGCAGGCCGAGCATCTTCCGCTGTCCAGCCGGATCCGCGTGCCGCTGAACCGGGTCAGCAGGCCGAGCAGTGCGCCCTCCGGGCAGAGAAAGCGGCACCACGCCTGCGAGAGGACCAGGGATGCGAAAAGTACTCCGGCCAGCAGCAGGACCGGCGAGGCCCGCCAGTCGTTGGTGAAGAGGACGCAGAAGGCCGCGTTCAGATACACGCCTACCACGGTCGCGAACACGAACGCCGACAGGGCCAGGTAGCGGACCTTGCGCAGTCGTTTCTCCCATTGCCGGTCGGAGACGCTGAGCATGATGAGCATGGCCAGCGCGATCAGGTAGCCGGCGGCCAGACCCTGCAATACCGGCTCGTTCTCCGTGCGGATGAATGAATACGCCGTGACCGTACCGGTCAGAAGCACCAGGGCCAGCACGAACCGAATCCTGGCGGCCGTCTTGCCGCCGGGAAGGAGGCGCATCCAGGAGGTGGACTTGGCGGCCAGTTCCTGGATGAAACCGATCGGGCAGACCCAGCCGCAGAAGACCCGCCCCCACATGAGGGCGAAGACGGCCACGGGAACGATCAGCATCATCAACTGGAAGGCCTGTACCGTGTCGAGGTTGACCCAGCGAAGGCCGCGAAGCAGGTCGCGGACCAGGCAAGCGCACGGGTGCAAGCCGATGACGAAGGCGGCCGCAGCCGCCAACTGTGTTACCCGTCGCAGCCACTGCCTGCGCGGGTCGCGGCCCAGGCGCATGAAGATCGCTCCAAGGGCCAGCAGGCCGACCATGATCAGGAAAGGGGCCAGATCCACCGTTCCGGCCACCGGGACCAGCGGTTCATCGAGGTACTTGAAACGGATCGGTCCGCGCGGTTCCACGCGCATCACTCCAGAGGGATCAGATGCCAAGCTTCGTCAGGAACGCGCAGCGTCACCCCTTCGCCGGGTACGAAGCGCGAGCCTGAATGATGGGAGCAGCCCATCAGACTCACCCAACGGAAGCCCTGAACGTCGACGACCAGCCGAATCAACGGCCCGCGTTGCGAGACCTCGGCCACGGTGCCGGATAGCCACGATCCACGTGAAACTCGGGGGTCGGCGACGTCCACCAGGACCTCCTCGGGGCGAACGCATACCGCCACCCTGCCGGTTGCGGTGACGGGCACCTGGGTCACGCAGCCTCCCGGACGGATTCGAATCACCCCTTGCCGGCTGCCGGCCTCCGCCGTGGTCTCGAAGACGTTCTCGCAGCCCAGGAAGGCTGCCAGGCGCGGCGTGCGCGGTCGTCGGAAGACGTCTTCGGTCGGTCCGGTCTGCTCGAGGCGGCCGTCCAGAATGACTGCGGTCGCGTCGCCCATCATGCGGGCCTCCGCGTGGTCGTGAGTGACGTGGATGGTGGTCATATTCAGCATCCGATGGCAACTGCGGAGCTCGGCGGCCACGCGTTCACGGGTCACCGGATCGAGCGGCCCCAGCGGCTCGTCGAGGAAGAGCAGGCGAGGTTGGATGGCAAGCGCCCGGGCCAAGGCCACGCGCTGCCGCTCGCCGCCGCTGAGCGTCGTCGGCCGACGGTCGAGCAAGCCGCGAATGTGCAGCATGTCGGCCAGATCCTCGGTCTTTTGGACCCTGGCGGTGGAGGACGCAGGATGATACCGCCGCCCGAAGTCGATGTTCTCGCGAACGGTCAGATGGGGGAAGAGCCAGCAATCCTGGTAGACGAAGCCAATGCCGCGCTCCTCGGGCGGCCGGTGGGTCATGTCTCGTCCGTCAATCCAGATCCGCCCTGTCTCTGCCCGGTGCAGGCCGGCCACGGTTTCGAGGAACATGGTCTTGCCCGCCCCGCTGGGGCCGACCAGGGCGAGGTACCGGCCCGGTTCGATGGTCCATGTGTCGATCCGCAGGTGGAACGAGCCGGCACGGTGGCGGAGCCCTTCAACGCGTAGCATCGGAGGCTCCTATCGAACGGCCAAGGATTGTGGGCATGGCCCGAATGATCCACATGCCCACCACCACGCCCAAGGACAGCAGCAAGACCATCACGCCCACCGACTGGGCCTCGGCCTGCTGGAACTCGACAAACCGCTCATACGCCAGGATAGGCACGGTCCGCGGACGGTTGGCCATGATTTGCAGGGCCCCGAACTCAGCCATCGCCCGGAACCAGGTCAGAATCACGCCGATGAGGATGCCGCGCATCGACATCGGTAGTGTGATCCGCACGAACGCCGACGCCGTGGTGCTGCCCAGCGTGCGGGCGACGTTCTCGTATCGCACGTCCACGGCCGCAAAGGCAACCATGCTGGCCCGGATCAGGAACGGAGAGGCGACGAAGACCTGGGCGGCAATGATGCCCCACTCGCTGTCGAAGAAGCGAAGGCCAACTTGGCTTTCCAGGAACTCGCCGAGCGGTGATTTCGGACCCAGAAAAGCAAGCAGGGCGATGCCCGCGATCGGCGCCGGCACCACGATCGGCAGATCGATCAGGGTGTCGATCAGTCCCCGGCCGGGAAACGACCGGCGCACCACGGCGTAGGCCAACGGAACGCCCAGCACCAGCACAATCAGCGTTGCCAGGGCGGATGTTCTGAGGCTCACGCCCATGGCGGACAGTACTTCGGGCTCGCGGAATCGCTGATCGATGTCTTGGGGCGTGCTCTGGGTGCAGAAGTAAGTGACCGGCACGAGCAGGGCCGCCAGGAGGATCAAGCCCGCCAGGTGGCATAGGGGCATGAACCGTTCATGATCCCGGGCCGCGGCTCGGGCAAACGGCGGCACAGTCATGTACAGAAGCGAAACCAGGAGGAATACCGGATACAGGTACGCCGGCAGGAATCGCAGGCACAGCAGGTAGATGAACAGGTAACCCAGCAGCCGCGGGCGGCGGACCAGTCCGCCGTACACGAGAGTTGCCAGAACCAGCAACAGGACGTTCTCGTCCATGACCCGCAGCAACGGCCAGAGCAACCAGACCATGACTGCATAGCCGACAGCGTGGCCGGCAAGCACCCACCGCCAGGGCGGCCGAATACCCAGGAGCAGACTCGCGATCAGAAACAGGTTGGCCACATACAGGGCGAGGCTGATGGCCGGTTTCAGGTGCTGTCCGGTGAGCGGTGGCCACGCTTTCGCCACCCCGGCATGTGCCCCCGCCAGCAAGGCTCCGGCGATCAGCATCAGCCGCAGTCCCCGGACGATGCCGGCACCGGTCAACGGCGAAGCCGGCCCGGCAGAGGTCGCCGGCGCAGAAGAGGCCTGGCTCAGGTCACCGGGCATGGTGTTCCCCCGGGGCGGAGGTCGTCGCAGGGACAATGGCAGCGGGCGTGTCGAGCGCGATCACGCTGGAGCGGATCGAGCCCGGTACCCGGTCCGGATCGCTGGTCCAGGGGTGATCCAGAGCGTTGAGATGCTGGGCGGCGATCAGAGACCTGCCCTCCGCAGTGAGCAGAAACTCGATGTAGGCGATGCCGAGGTCCGGCCGCCGGGCGTTACGCGGCACGGTGATCGCGTAACAGATCAGGTCACCTTGCTTCTTGAAGCCAGTGCTGCCCGCGCGGGCGGGCCACTCGATCTCCACTTGGTGGTAGAGGTCGACACGACTCACGTCGCCGAGGTTGATCTCCGGAGGAAGCCGATGGAAGGCCAGATTGTGCTGCAAGGCCTGGGAACGGTAGACGAACGCGTAGTCGACACCTCCGGCGGCTTCCACCAGTTGCAGCAGCTGCTCTGAATCGCTGCGCCGGTCGGCCCCCTCGCCGCATTGGGTCCGCATCCGGTCGGCAATCCGGCCTCCGCCCTGTTCGGGTGGGTAGTGGCGGTCGGCCAGCTTCCAGCACAACTCAGTCCAGTAGCCGCACGGATCATGGTAAGGGTTGGCTGCGGCCACCCTGACGCCTTCGCGCCCGAGGATCTCCCACCACTTGCTGGTGGTCAGTTCGGCCGCTCCTTTGCTGGCGTCGGTATAGACAATGCCGATCTCGTTGGTGGCGAAGCAGACGTACCAGTCGGCAAACTGAGGCCGCAGGAGTTTGTCGATCACGAAGCAATCGGCGACCGCCAGAACGTCCGCCTGATCGCTGTTTTCACGGATCTTCCTGGCCGCCAGCACACTGCCGGAAGGAATCTGGACCAACTCCACAGGGTGAGTCTTCTCGAAGGCCTTGCCCAGAGCGTTGAACGGGCGGAACAGACTGTCGGCCACAAACACGCGCAGCTGGGGCTTGTCCGGCTTGGAGTCGCAGCAGCAGGCGAGGATCGACATCGGGCACAGGACGGCGATGACCCATGCCGCCGGGCACCCTCTCGTTCGGCTGCGGTTGCTGACCATGCGCTCTTCCTCGCTCACGCTGTCCCTGCGCAGTCAGGGGACCGTGATCGTCACCGGTTCCCTGTCTTTGCCTCGCGGGACATAGTTGGCCATCGTGGCCAGTTCACCGGCGTCGTCGCCGATCACGGCCAGCCGGTACGCCCGCGGCGTGGACCGTGCAGTGCTGTCTTCCTTGATGCCGGGGCGAACGGTCGACTCGATCAGTGTGAGTTCGGCCACGCCGTCGGCGCCGGTGCGGGTCTCGATCGTTCCTGCGGGCGAAGGTCCGGCCGTTCCCCGGGCCTGAACGCACAAGCCCGGTTTTGGCTGGTTGTCCCTGGCCCCGACCACACGGAAACGGCGAGTCCAGGCCACTTCCACCCCCCCGTCGGGACCGTTGAACAGGATCTTGGCCGGATCGAAGGTGCAGTCTACCAGGCGGGCGGCGGGCGACTGGCCGGTCATGAAGACCGCTCCGAGCTGAGCCTCAAGCACGGAATCGCGAACTTCCAGGGGCGCGCCTCCACAGCCCTGGACCACCAGGCCCCAGTTGCCGCTGCTGAGGATCTCGCTTCGCTCGATCGCCACCCGCTGGCCATCGACGTTGACGCAGCTCAGGGCACTCCCGTCGCAGTATGAGAAGGAGGAGTCACGGATCGTCGCCCGGGCCTTTCCGCGCAGGCACTGGCTGGTACTACCGGACATGTAACTGATCGAGCCATGATCCATGTCCAGCTTCCCGTCCACGAAGAGGGCGAAACCCCGCGAGCAAGCCGCCGTACTCAGGACTTGGCTCACGGTCCGGATCGCGCCCCGGTGGATCTGCAGTGTACCGCTCGACCGGACCTCGATTCTCAGATCGCCACAGACCTCGGTCGCCAGTTCAAGGACTTCCTTGGGGCCGGCGGTGTCCGGTCGGCCGATCAGGAGCTCGCCCTCGACGATCAGCGTCGCATGGGCGACTGCGATCCGCGTGGCCGGGTCGTAGGAGAACAGGTTGGGGTTGTTGACTTGCCGAGCCACGGCCGTCAGCGTGTTCCCCGCTCCGGTGACATGCAGCTCCCTGACCGGCAGGAAGGTGAAGCCGTCCTCGCCGGTGGAGCCGGCGCGCTGCAGCCAGCTTGCGACGAGGACCGCCGCGGCCAGGGCCACGATGATGATGCCGAGCGCCCTCATGCGAGCTCCGAACCGATCGGTGGGCAAGCAGAACGTCAGCAGTGTAGCCGCACCTGGGGGCTTTTCAAAGGAACCGGCCCGAGGGGACATGCCAAGAGCCGCGACGGGGAGAACTCCCGATCGGTACCCCGGACCCCGACCCGACGGCGGTTGGTTTTCGGGGTGTCCGAAGGGCCCACGGTGCGGCGACGAACCGGAGCATGTCTGCTCGGCAAACGCCGGCGTCCGAGTGAAGATCCGGCTAGCTTTTCACGATGCCGTGCTGGATGGCGAAACGGGTCAGCTCGGCGTTGTTACGGATGCCCAGTTTGGCCAGGAGGTTGAGGCGGTGGGCGTCGATGGTCTTGACGCTGACGCCGAGCTCCGCGGCGATCTCCCGATTGGTCCGCCCCGACGCCAGGTGGCGGAGCACCTGGAATTCGCGGTTGGAGCAGGCTTCGAGGGGATCGCGGACCCCGCCCTCGACAAACCGGATGGCCATCGAGTCGCGGAGCGAGGATGAGATGAACCGGTTCCCGGCGTAGACGGTGCGGATCGCGTTGACCAGCTCGGCCGGGGCGGTGTCTTTGGTGACGTAGCCCCCGGCGCCCATGCGCAGCAGTCGGGCGGCATAGTGCTCATCATCGTGCATGGTCAGCATGACAACTTTCGGCGGCTTGCTCCGCTGCTTGACGAGAGCGCTCATGGTCTCCATGCCGTCCATCTCGGGCATGGCGATGTCCAGGAGAACGACATCAGGCTGGAGGTGGTCGATCGCTTCCAGCGCGTCCTTCCCATTACTGGCTTCGCCAACAATCTGGAAGTCCTTCTGTTCCTCGAGCATGCGCTTCAAACCGGCCCGAACGAGCTGATGATCGTCCACAACCAGAATCTTGATCATGAAGTCCTCTCTCTTTCCACATGATCCTGCAGGGGCAGCCGGGCGGTCACACAGAACCCGGAACCAGGCTCGCTCTCGATATGCAAGCTACCATTGAGCAGAGCCACGCGCTCTCTCATGCCTATTATACCCAGAGACTGCTTACCTGCCAGAGCATCGGGGACAGCGCCCACCCCGTAGTCCTGGATGCGGACGGTCAGTTCGCCGCTCGCCTCCTCCAGAGACACCTCACACCACCGTGTCCCGGCATGTCGGGCCACGTTGGTCAAAGCCTCCTGGACCACCCGAAAGACCACCGTCGCCGCCGGGTCGTTCACCGAGAGATCGTCGGGGCTGGCCGAAACCTCGCAATGCACGCCGGTCCGCTCCTGGAAATCCGCCGCATAGGATCGCACCGCCGCCACCAGACCCTGGTGATCCAGAACCGGTGGCCGAAGACTCTTGGACAGATGCCGCACGCTGGCGGTGATCTGGCGCACATACTCTCGGGCCTCGGCCAAATGGGTCCTGATCCCGGATTGATCAGAGAATTCCCTATCTCCAAGCCACGCCAGGTTCATGTTCAGGGCGGTGAGCAGTCCGCCCAGTTCGTCGTGCAGTTCCCGGGAGATCCGGGCCCGCTCCCGCTCCAGGGTCTTGCCGGTATCCGCGGTTAGCTGGCGGATCTGCTCCAGGTGCCCCAACCGTTGAGCCTCGGCCGACTTGCGCGCGGTGGTGTCCCGGGTCACGTTGAGGATCCCGTTCCACCCGGGCACCTGCGTCTCTCCGAGCAGACGGCCCTGGCTCTCCACCCAGACATAGCGGCCGTCGCGGCGGCGGAGCCGGTACTCGACGGACACGGTCGCGATCTTGCCATCGATCAAGTCCCGGATCTCGGTCGCGATCCGCTCGACGTCGTCCGGGTGGATGAAATCGAAACCACAGCTGCCCAGGACTTCTTCCGGCTCGTATCCCAGGAGGCCTCGGACGGCGGGGGACACGTAGCTCAAGGTGTTGTCCGCCGTGTGCACTGTGATGGTATCGGAGCAGTGATCCGCCAGGAGGCGATACCGCTGCTCGCTCCTGCGAAGCTCCTGCTCCATTTGCTTGCGGGCATACAGGTGGCCGAGCATCGAGGCGTACAGACAGAGGAGTCTGCAGTCCTCGTCGGTGATCGGTTGCCCATGGATCAGATTGTCGATCATCAGCAGTCCGATGTTGTTCTGTCCGTCCCAGATCGGCACCCAGGCGCTCGATCCCCGCCCGACCACCGCAAGGTGGTGATTGTGGAGATCCGCACCTTCCTTCCGGACCGCGGAGCTGGGCGCATGGGGCTTGAGGCTCTCGGCGATGGGGGGGTTAGTGCGGATGCGGCAACCGCGTTCGTCGCGCGGGCGACCCTGCTCGTCGGTGCCAAACGTGCCCTCCAGATACGACCCATCGGGGCCGGTCAGCCAGACGCTCATCCGATCGAAGCCGAGCCGGGACCGGCCCAGAACGACCGCCTGTCGCAGGAGATCCTCCAGCGTCTCGGCGCGGCTCAGTGAGTTGTTGACCTCGTAGAGGGTCATGAGGCGCTCTGTCAGGCGACGTTGCTGTTCGTCGGTTGCCCGGAGTCTCTCTTCGGTCTGTTTGCGTTCGGTGATGTCGCGGACGACCAGCAGGGCCTCGAGTGGCGACGATGCCATCATCCGGGCCTCGTACGCCCGCGTCCGCCCCGCGATTTCCATTTCGTATTCGATGATCTGCAATTGCCGGGTACTGAAGGCCTTCTCGGTCGTTTCCGTCAGGAGAGCGGCAAGCGGCGGCGGCAGTACACTGCCGAGCGGTTTGCCCAGGAACTCCTCCTCGGCAACCAGCGGCGGGAAGTCCATGGCCGGTTTGAAGTCCAGGGTCACCCCCTCCCGGGTGATCCGGAACAGCATGTCCGGAATGGCCTGCAGCAGGGCCTGGGTCCAGGCTCTCACCCCCTGAGGCATTCGAAAGCCGGCCGGCTTGTCAGAACCGAGTGACCGCATCATGACCACCCCACGCAGGAGCACCCTGACGGCTCATATGATACCCCTCCGGCCGGCCTGTTGCGATGGCGACGCCGTGCGTCGCATGGGGTCTGGTTCGCACGGGCTGTGACCGCGGATAGGGAGAACGGGGGATCTGGTCCGGCCGGGATCGCCGTGGGGACATGGCCGGGGTCAGCCTGCAGCGTCGGGCGACCTGGCTCCGATCTGGAGCTCGTTCCTCAGGGTTTCGACGTCGGTGGCCGGCCGGCGGCAGGTGTGGTTGCGGCAGACGTAGACCGCCCCGCGTCCCTGGATCCGCGTTTTGCCCTGCAACAGGGGAATCCGGTTTTGCCATGCGGCCGCGTCCGGATCCTCAGGGTCCAATAACGCGACGATCCGCCAGGGATCGTAGACCTCGTGAACCGCGTGGATCAGCGACCGGGTTTCCATCTGATCCGGGCTCCCGACGATGGCGACCTCGGAGGGGGCGGAGCCGGCGGCGGCCACGCCGGCCAGGAACCGCGTGAAGCTCAGCGGGGACTCGGCCACGGCGCCCGCGAAGGCCCGGATGGTGCGATCCGCCCTGACCCGCAAGTCCCGGCGGTCCAGCAGAGCCGCGAGCCTCAAGAGATTCATCAGGGCCACCGAGTTGCCTGAAGGGATCGCATGGTCCCGGCTGTCCTTGGAGCGCACGATCAGCCTCTCGGCATCATCGGCGGTGTAGAAGAAGGCCCCGTCGGTGTCATCCCAGAAATGGTCGATCATCAGGTCGACCAGGCGAACCGTCTCCTCCAGCCAGCGCTTCTCGAAGGTGCTCTCGTACAGCTCGAGCAGCCCCTCGATGAAGAAGGCGTAATCGTCCAGATACCCGCCGGTGTGAGTGGTGCCCTTGCGACAGGTTCTCATCAGCCGCCCGTTCTCGCCCATCGAAGTCAGGATGAAGTCGGCTGCTTGAGCCGCCGCCGCGGTGTAACGGCGCTCCCCGAGAATCCGGCCACCCCGGGCCAGGGATGCGATCATGAGGCCGTTCCAGCTGGTCAGGATCTTGTCGTCGAGCGCGGGCGGCACCCGGCGACCGCGAGCGGCGAGCAGTCGGGCCCGTGCGTCCGCGAGGATGTTCTTGAGCGTCTCCACCTCGAGGCCGTGCAACCTGGCGACCGTCTCCTCGCTGTGCTGGACGTTGAGAATACTGCGTCCCTCCCAGTTGCCCTGGTCGGTTACATCATAGAAGTCGCAAAACAGCTCGCCGGCCTGGTTTCCGAGGACGGCCATCACCTCCGGCTTGGTCCAGACATAGTACCGGCCCTCGTCACCCTCACTGTCCGCATCGCGGCTGGAGTAGAAGCCGCCTTCCGGTGATCGCAGATCGGTCAGCACGTAGTCCAGGAGGTCCGCGGCCAACTGGGCGTACCACGCCTTCCTCGTCACCTGAAATGCCTCGAGGTAGATTCCGCTGACCAGGGCTTGGTCGTAGAGCATCTTCTCGAAATGGGGTACCAGCCAGTAGGGATCGGTACTGTAGCGGGCGATCCCGCCGCCGAGGTGGTCGTAAATGCCGCCGTGGCCCATGTGGTGCAGCGTCAGCTCAACGAGGTCGAGCCATTCGCGGCGAGGCCGGCCGGATTCGAGGGCCCGGTGGTATTCGCGGAGCATGATCCCCATGGCCATCGACGGCGGGAACTTGTTGGCTTCGCTGGCGATACCCCCCGTGACCGGATCGAACACCCGGGCGAGCTGATCGGCGGTCTGGGTCAGGATGTCCGAAGGCAGCTCGCCTCCTCCGGCGGACAAAGCGCTGAACCGTGCCACCGCATCGGCCAGGGCATCGGCGGAGGACCGCACTCTCGGCCGATCTTCTTTCCAGAATCTTGCTACGGTTTGGAGAACCTGAACGAAACCCGGCCGTCCATACCGGTTGTCCGGAGGAAAGTACGTGCCGGCGAAGAAGGGCTTCTTGTCCGGCGTGAGGAACACGCTCATCGGCCAGCCGCCCTGCCCGCGGTTGTAGAGCACGGTGGCGTTCATGTAGATGTCATCGAGATCCGGCCGCTCCTCTCGATCGACCTTGACGGCCACGAAGTGACGGTTCAGGATCTCAGCGATCTTCTCGTCCTCGAAGCTCTCCCGCTCCATGACATGGCACCAGTGGCAGGCGGCATAGCCGATGCTCAGGAAGATGGGCTTGTCTTCGCGGATCGCCTTCTCGAAGGCCTCCGATCCCCACGGATACCAGTCCACCGGATTGTGGGCGTGCTGTAGCAGATAGGGACTCGTGGCCCCAATGAGCCGGTTGGTGTGGCTTGGCGGGTGAGCCGACTCCAAGGGCGAGCCAGCCATCGGTTCTGCGGGCGTATCCATCGAACGTGCGTCCTTCAGACCGGGCGACTCTCCGTCACTCGGCGCGCTCCTTGCCCCGGGTTCACTGGCCGGTAGTGACCTTTCAGCCACCCGCGAGTCCGGCAGGTCCCAGACAGGTCTCGCTAAGTGTAGGTATCTTCGCGATCTCCGGCGAGCCCCGGCCTTCATCTCAGGATGTCCGGCCTTGCCCGCTCGTCCTTGGATCCGGACCGTTCTCGATCTTGCTCGGACCATGCCGCCCCGGCCGGACCTGGTCGCTCCTGGGAACGGGATCAGTCTGATCGCCGTCGCACCGGGCTGGAAAGCGGCTCGCGGCCGCCCGGCCGTTGATGAAGATGAGAGGTTCTACAGCCGATAACCTCAGTTGAAACACCATTGCGGTCGCCGGTGCGATGGCTTGTTGTCGTGGCGGATACCGGCTTGGAGAAGGGCAGAAGGGTCTCGATCGGACAAGTGCGACTGTGCGACGTTCCACTTTCGACCGGTCGGTGTTTTCAGGAGCCCAGCCATGGCGAAATCGGAGCGCCGGCGGAGGCAACGTATGGCTGCGGATGAAGGGGGCGGGAGGCAGGCTCGCGGCCTCAACCGCACGGGTCGTTGATGGGAGCCGTGTCTGCCCGCGCTCTTCTTGAGAAACAAGGGTATGACCGCCACCACCTCCACTTCTCTGGACGTTCTCAGCGGCGAGGTGCGCGTACCTGTGCCGGTTCTTCCAGCAGCTGGAATCCGGGGGTGGCATCTGCTCGTTGGTGTCGCGATCGGCATGGTCGCCGGCATGATGCGATTCTGGAACCTGGGGGCCGCTTTCGAGAGTTCGGACCAGTGTGCCATGGCCCGAATGATCCATCACAGTTTCGGACTGCGATGGATGTTGGCCCACGACTACGGTCCCACGCTGCCGGTTGTGGAGCGTGTCTTCTCCACGGCATTCAACTGCTTGGGTATTCCTTCAAGTGAGGCGGCTTGCCGATTCCCTGTAGCCCTGTTGAGCCTGGCCCAGGTCCTGGTCAGCTATCCGCTGCTCAGGCGGCTGGGGGCCGGGCGCGGGGAGGCTTCCTTCACGACGTTGTGTGTGGCCCTGTTGCCCACGCTGGTCTCGGACGGCCACTACGCATGGGGCTATCTGACCACCTGGTTGTTCACTGGTACGGTTGCGCTGTGGGCGACCATCGCCTGGCTGGATGACCATCACCCCCCTCAGCTCGCGGTGGCCGGGATCGGGCTCTTTCTGCACTGTCTGAGCAACGTCTTCGCGGTGGGATTGCCTCTCGTGTTGCTGGTCATCTGGGTTGCTGCGATCGTCGATCGCACGACCGGGCCACGGCGGGGCAACGAGTCTGTGTCGGGACGACTGCGGAACAGCGGATGCCTTGGGGCCTTCATGCCGGGCTTCGCATTGCCGTGCCTGGCTGCCCTGGCGGTGATTTTCCTGAGCTGGCATTGGACCGGCGGCGGGCAGCTAGGGCGTCTGATCCACAAGCAGAACCACGGCGCGTTGTTCGGGCAGCTCCGCCAGGTGCTGGATCTTCCCACCCTGTGGCGTGCGCAATTCGGCTACGTGTTCGGCGTGATCGCGGCCGCCGGGCTGATTTGGGGATGTATTCAACTGAGGCGTCCCGGTTCGAGGAGAATGGGGCTTTTGTCGATCTGGGCTCTCGCGGCCGCCTTCCCGCTGGTCATCCTGACGGACTGGCGTGCATTGGGCTATCTCGCGAGTTACCTGGGGTCCTACTTCATCGAGGTCATCTACTGTGCGGGCATGTTGGGAGGTGTGCTGCTCTGGCGTGTGCTCAGGCACCTGGGTGCCGGCCTCGCCCCTCGGGTAGCGGCTCCGCTGGTGGCAGGTCTGGTGGTGGCCTGGCTCGGGGTGGGTACCGCCGACGAATGTCTGTTGGGTGGGAAGCTCACTCGCCTGACGGGGGTCAAGACGGGCTGGGGAAACGTGCGGCCGGACACGGGAATCAAGGCTACCGGGGCGTATGTTCGCAAACACGTTCCCTCGGACTGCGTCATCATGAGCCTGCACGACAACGGCGGCATGGAAGCCCCGGTGGCGGAGTACTACCTGGGCCGGGGGGTACTGGCGAGCTATGATCTGCGATCGAGCATGTTCGAGCCGCTGATCGCGGCGCTGGGCCCGCGAGTCGATGTGCTCATCGTGGAGCCTCGACATCTGGCGGCCGCCGGTCGGCTGAGCGGCTTCGATCTCGTCTGCACTCTGAATCGAGAAGGGCAACCGGTTCGATACATTTACGCTCGTCCTCGCTGGTCGCTGCCCCGGGTGGACGAGGATGTCGCCACCCTTAACGGGGAATACGACCGGCTGCATGTCCCTCGCCGTGTCCCCATCGCCCTGTCGGCACCGCCGGATTTCGATCGACTGCTCGGCGAATACCAAAAGATCGGTCGCGGGCTGAAATCCGCAGGGTGAGCCCCTGTCGTGAAGCCGGCCTGCGAGGGCGAGTGCTTTGACCCTCTTGCGGCGGAATGATAGAGTAGGATCGCGAGCCGAAGTGGACACGTTGAACCTGCTCGGGCCAAGACATGGGCGAGAACGACAACGAGAAGCCGAAGCGTCGGGAGCCGGTCTTGTCCACTCCGCCTGCCGAGGAGAGAGACAGGGCATCGGTATCGCTCTCCGCGACGCCGAAGACCGCTCCGGCCGGGCGACATGAGGAGGACAAGCCCTCAGACGCCGCCGCCACCGCTGATCAGAAGGAGCGGATCCCGGGTGTTCTGCCCATTCTTCCCATCCGCGATTCGGTTGCTTACCCCGGCACGATCATGCCGTTGAGTATCGGCCGCGACAAATCCAAGCGTCTGATTGAGCAGGCGAGTGCGGGCGACAAAATGATCGGGGTCATTGCCCAGCGCCGCAAGGAGACCGAGGATCCGGGCATTGACGATCTTTACCGTGTCGGGACGGCCTGCGCGATTCTCAAAGTGCTCAGTCTTCCCGACGGTACGCTGAGCATCATTGTTCACGGGCTGACCCGGTTCGGTCTGGTGGAGCTGGTGCAGACCGAGCCTTTCCTGCTCGCCCAGGTCCAGACCCACGACGACCCGGCGGGCAAGACGCCGGAGTTGGATGCCCTGGTTCACACCGCCCGCCAGGCCGCCTACCGCATCTTTGAACTGTCGCCCAACGTGCCCGACGAGGCCCGCATCATCCTCGACAACATCGACTCGCCCGGTGGTGTGGCCGATTTTCTGGCCGCCAATCTCTCTGTCGGGCTGATCAATCGGCAGGAGTTGCTTGAGACTTTTGATGTGGGTGATCGGCTTCGCAAGATCAACACCGCCCTGGCCGAGCAGGTCCAGCTCCTCGAGCTGTCCAACAAGATCCAGACCCAGGTCCGCCAACAGATCGACAAGTCGCAGCGTGAGTACTACCTGCAGGAGCAGCTCAAGGCGATTCAGAAGGAGCTGGGCGAGGGCGACGGCCGGTCCGCGGAGCTGGATCGGCTCCGCGAACGGATCAAGGCCGCCAAGATGCCGGACGCCGCCCGCGAGGAGGCGGAGCGGGAACTCAACCGCATGGTCCGCATTCCCCAGGCGTCGCCGGAGTACTCCGTCGCCCTCGATTACGTGACCTGGCTGTGCGATCTGCCCTGGGCGCTGAGCACGGAGGACCGGCTCGACCTGCGTCGGGCGGCCAGGATCCTGGATGCCGACCACTACGGTTTGGAGAAGGTCAAGCAGCGCATCCTCGAGTTTCTCGCGGTGCGCAAGCTCAAGCCCGAGGGCCGCGGGCCCATCCTCTGCTTTCTGGGGCCGCCAGGTGTCGGTAAGACCTCGCTCGGCCAGTCGATCGCTCGGGCCCTCGGCCGCAAGTTCGTGCGCATGTCACTCGGCGGAATGCACGACGAGGCCCAGCTTCGCGGTCACCGTCGCACCTACATCGGGGCCATGCCCGGTCGAATTCTGCAGGAGATCCGCAAGCTCGGCTCCAACAACCCGGTCTTCATGCTCGACGAGGTGGACAAGATCGGCCAGGATTTCCGCGGTGACCCGGCCAGCGCCCTGCTTGAGATTCTCGACCCGGCCCAGAACCACAGTTTCACCGACAACTACATCGATGTGCCGTTTGATCTCTCCAAGGTCATGTTCATTGCCACGGCCAACTACAACGACCCGATCCCCGCGCCGCTCCGCGATCGCATGGAGACGCTCGAGCTCTCCGGCTACACCATCCGGGAGAAGCTGTGCATCGCTCGCAAGTACCTGGTCCCGCGGCAGCGACAGGAGAACGGGCTCAACGCCAGGTTGATCGGCTTTGACAATGGCTCGCTCGATCTGCTGGCAACCCAGTACACCCGCGAGGCCGGCGTTCGCAACCTGGAACGTCAAATTGCGGCCATCTGCCGAGCGGTGGCCGCACGCGTGGCCCGCGGTCGTCGCCAGCCGGTCCGGCTCACCACGGAGACGGTCGAGCGGTTCCTCGGGGCGCCTCGCTTCGAAAGCGAGGCCACCCGGCAGTCGCAGGTGCCCGGCATCGCCATCGGCCTGGCTTATACTCCAACAGGAGGTGAAATACTCTTTATAGAAGCCATGGATATGCCCGGACAAGGCAAGCTGACCCTGACCGGCCAGCTGGGCGAGGTCATGAAGGAATCCGCCCAGGCGGCCTACAGCATCCTGCGCAGCTCCGCCGCCAGGCTGAGGATCGAACCCGACCGGCTTGCCAAGTGCGACGTGCACGTCCATGTGCCCGCCGGGGCAATTCCCAAGGACGGCCCGTCGGCCGGTGTGGCCATGCTCAGCGCCATGGTTTCGCTCTTCACCGGCCGACCCTGCCGCTCGGACGTGGCCCTGACTGGAGAGATCACCCTGACCGGTCGGGTCCTGCCGATCGGGGGCCTCAAAGAAAAGGTCATCGCCGCCCACCGGGCCGGAATCCGCCAAGTCGTTCTGCCGGCCGGCAATCGCAAGGACCTGGCCGACATCCCTGCCGACGTCCGCCGCAAGGTGAAGCTCGCGTTCGCCGATCGGGTGGAAGGGGTTCTCAAGGTTGTCTTGATGCCCGGCAAGGGCGAGTCGTGATCCCGTTCATCTTCTTCCAAGGAGGCGCAAATCATGCCCGCGCGAATTCCTCTGGTCAGGATCGCAGCGTACGGGTTCGGCGTGTGGTTGGGGGCGATGTGCGGCGTGAGCCGTGCCGAGAGCGGCCCCCGGGCGCTCGATGTCCCCCACTTTCCGGACCGGTTGTACACCTTCATCTGGCGAAACTGGACGGTTGTTTCCCCCGAGCGGCTGGCCAAGGTCCTCGACACCAGCGCGGACAGGGTGCGCGAGATCGCCGTCTCGATGGGCTTGCCGGAGTCGCCCACCCTGCCGCCCGTGCCTGAGTCCCGGATCTACATCACGGTATTGCGGCGTAACTGGCACCTGCTGCCCAGTGAACAGCTCCTGACCTTGCTGAACATCTCTGCCGAAGAGATGGCGGTCCGGCTTCGCGAGGATGATTTCCTTTTCGTCAAGTTGGGTCCGAAGCCGGCCTGCGAGCCGCTCAAGTACGCGCCACCCAGCAACGCCGCGAGAAGGCGGGCGGCCGAGATCCGGCAGACCCTCGGCGATGTCTTCGCCAAGGAACTCTCCACCCCCGCCGAGCCACGATTCAGTTTCATTGAGGAGTTGAGCAAGCTCGACCCAGCTGCGGGAATGCCGGCCTCTCCCACCGGATCGCCGCAAACCGGCCTGCGGTTCATCTATCCCTACTTCGCGCTGTTCGGCGACCTGCTGATGGACTCCAAACTCGACACCTTCCCCGAAGGCCTGCTTCAACGACTCGGGAGCCTGGGCGTCAACGGCGTCTGGATTCACACCGTGCTTCGGCAACTGGCCCCCAGCAAGATGTTCCCCGAGTTTGGTGAAGGCCACGAGGCGCGGCTGGCCAACCTCCGCAGGCTGGTCGAGCGTGCGGACAAGTATGGCATCAAGATCTACCTGTACATGAACGAGCCGCGGGCCATGCCGGCCGGCTTCTTCGACAGGCATCCGAGTCTCAAGGGTGTGGGTGAGGGTGAGTACTTCACCCTGTGTACCTCGGTGCCCGAGGTTCGGGCCTGGCTCAGCGACGCCCTCGCGCACGTCTTCGAGCAGGTGCCCGGCCTGGGTGGCGTCTTCACAATCTCCGCCTCGGAGAACCTGACCCACTGTGCGTCGCACTTCCAGTCTGCCCGATGCCCCCGCTGCAAGGAGCGGTCGCCCGCTGAGATCACTGCCGAGGTCAACGCCGTGATCGAAGCCGGCGTGCACCGGGGCAACCCGAACGCCAAGGTCATCGTCTGGGACTGGGGCTGGCCGGACGCCTGGGCCGCAGACATCCTCGCCCGGCTGCCGAAGTCAGTCTGGTTCATGTCGGTCAGCGAGTGGTCCAAGGAGTTCACGCGTGGGGGCGTGAAGCACCGCGTGGGCGAGTACTCGCTGTCGGTAGTCGGCCCCGGCCCCCGGGCGACCCGGCACTGGAAGCTGGCCCAGGAGCAGGGCCTCAAGACCGCGGCCAAGATGCAGATCAACAACACCTGGGAGATGGCCGCCGTGCCCTACGTTCCAGTGATGGACCAGGTGGCGGAGCATTGTGCCAACCTGGCCGGTGCCGGCGTGAACGGCTTCCTGCTCAGTTGGTCGCTGGGCGGCTATCCCTCGCCGAACCTGGAGATCGCCCGCCGATTCAGTCAGACCCCGCCGCCGACCGCGGAGGCCGTGCTCGACGCCCTGGCCCGCGAACGCTTCGGCTCCCAGGGTGCCCCTCACGCACGCAAGGCTTGGACCGCATTCAGCAAGGCCTACCTCGACTATCCCTTCGACGGCAGCGTCATTTACCACTGCCCGGTCCACCAGGGACCGGCCAACTTGCTCTACGCCAAGCCCACCGGCTACCGGGCAACGATGGTCGGCATTCCTTACGATGACGTGAACACCTGGCGGGGACCCTATCCGCCCGAGGTCTTCGCCGCCCAGATGGCCCGTGTGGCCGCGGGCTTCTACCAGGGCCTTGCCGAGCACCGTCGGGCGGCCGGAATGGCCCCGCCGGACCAGACCCGCAACGCCCAGGCCGAGGTCCGCTTCGCCGAGGCCGCTCAGATCCACTTCCAGACGGTGGCCAACCAGACCTGGTTTGTCATCGCCCGCGATGGCCTCCAGTCGGCGGCCGGCGAGCGCGGCGACACCATCGAGCGGCTGCGACAGCTGGTCCAAGACGAGATCACCCTGGCCCGCCGGCTCTTCACCCTGACCTGCCAGGACTCGCGCATCGGCTATGAGGCCTCCAACCACTACTTCTATCTACCCGTGGACCTCATCGAGAAGGTGATCAACTGCGAGTACATCCTCCGCCACGATCTGGCTGCGGCAGAATAGCAGGACTGCTGCTGGAAGCGGGCACCCGACCTAGAGCAGCGTGCGGTGATGGGCTGACCGGAGAACCTGACGATGCCAGAGGCGACCTGCCAGGGCGAGGGCGGCACCGGCGGCGACGCCGATGATCGTGCCTGTGCCGGCCGCCGGCCAGAGGGTGGCGGAAAGGACGGCGGTGCCGAGCATGAGGGCCAGGCCGATATAGAAGACCTGCTGGCTTTGTGAGAGTCGTTCCTGCACCGTGGGACCTCCATGATCGTTACGAGGCGAGTATGTATCGTCCGAAACGGCGGGCAGCTGGAATGATCGCAGTTATCGGTCCCTGGGCCTTGAGGGGGCGCTGCTGGTCGTGTACCCTGCGCCCATGAGAGACCCAAGAATCGACAAACTCGCCCACGTTCTGGTCCATTACTCCGTGGCCGTCCGGCGCGAGGACGTGGTCCGGATCTCGAGCCCGGTGACCGCGATGCCCCTGGTTCGAGCCGTCTACCGCGAGGTGCTCAAGGCAGGCGGGCATCCGTTGCTGCGCATCGTCGACGACGAGTGCACGGACATCTTCTATCAGTCGGCCTCGCCGGCCCAGCTCCGCTACATCAGCCCGCTGGCGGTCCGCGAGGTTGAGACCATCGACTGCTCGATCGGCCTCTGGGCGGACGAGAACACCAAGTCGCTGACCCGGGTCGATCCGAAGAAGCAGGCGATTGTCAGCCAGGCCCGCAAGCCGATCGTGAAGCGGTTTCTGTACCGGGCGTCGCTGAAGGGCGGAGACAAGCTCCGCTGGACCGGGACGCAGTTCCCGTGCCAGGCCGCCGCCCAGGATGCCGAGCGGTCGCTGGCCGAGTACGAGGACTTCGTTTACAGCGCCGGGCTGCTCGAGGCGCCCGATCCGGCCGCCTTGTGGCGGAAGTTCAGCGTCCGCCAGAAGAGAGTTGCCGACTACCTGGATGGCTGCCGGGAGATGCGGTTCCGCGCGCCGCAGGGCACCGACCTGACCGTGGGCGTCCGCGGGCGGCGGTGGATCAGCTGCGACGGCCACGAGAACTTCCCTGACGGCGAGGTCTTCACCGGCCCGATCGAGGATGCCACCGAGGGGGTCGTGTTCTTCAGCTTTCCCGCGGTCCACGGCGGTCGGGAGGCCCACGACATCCGTTTGAAGTTCAAGGCCGGAAAGGTCGTGAGCGCGTCCGCCACCAAGGGCGAGGACTTCCTCATCCAGATGCTCGATCAGGACAAGGGTGCCAGGATCCTCGGCGAGATTGCCATCGGCACCAACTACGCCATCCAGGAGTACACCAAGAACACGTTGTTCGACGAGAAGATCGGGGGCACCTTCCATGCGGCGGTCGGCGCGGCCTACCCCGAGACCGGTGCCAAGAACGACAGCGGGCTGCACTGGGACATGGTTTGCGACCTTCGCCAGGGTGGCACGATCGAGGCCGACGGCAAGGTGATCAGCCGCAACGGGCGGTTCCTGCGGGCAGACTGGCCACAGCCGGGGCGGTGAGGGAGCCGGCTGAGGTGCCGGGAAGAGAGTCTTCGGAGCGGGTGATCGGGTGTGGGCCCGGCCTCCGTCTTGCGGGATAGCCTCTCCTCAGGTACCGTCGCGGACGTGCCGCTTCCTGGGTGAGCCGGTGGCGCGAGCCTGGGTCATTCTCGTCATCTCGCTGGAGGATTGAAGATGTCCTTCCTCGCGCGGTCTGTCTGTCTCGCATTGATGTGCTGGGGCGGACCACTCCTGGCCCAGTCGGTGCACCGCGGGATCGCCCCCGGTACCGGCGATGGGGCCGAGTACTCGAATCAAGCCGCGTCGGCCGAGCGAGCGGGCCCTGCCAAACGAAGTCAAACCGCCGCCAGCGCTCCGGCCAGGACGGGATCACCGGGCACCCTGAAGAGGGTCACGTTCACCACCGAGGACGAGGTCCTGATCGTGGGCGCTTATGCCGAGCCACTACTCCGCAGCGGCGAGAAGCTCGCGCCCATGGCCATCCTGTTGCACATGTATCAATCCGACCGATCCGCGTTCACCCCACTGATCGGACCTCTGAGGCGGGCCGGTTTTGCCGTGCTGGCCATCGACCTCCGTGGCCATG
Organism: Planctomycetota bacterium; assembly: GCA_022711465.1. Classification (GTDB taxonomy): domain Bacteria; phylum Planctomycetota; class Phycisphaerae; order UBA1845; family PWPN01; genus JAGNEZ01. The sequence goes on from JAKLEZ010000025.1 coordinate 32,981, forward strand.
GGGAGAGCAACGCCCCGGCCAGACTGCAGCTGGCGGAACGCGTCCGCCAGCGGGATCCGGACCTCTTCAAGAGCATGCACCGTGACGTGGCCGCCGCCTATCTGTGGCTCCGTGACCAGCCGGGGGTGGATGCCGCCCGGTTCGTACTCGTGGGTGCCAGCGTCGGCTGCAGCGTGGCGCTGGACTATGCCGGGCGCGACAAGTCCGTCGATGCGGTCGCCTGCCTGACGCCGGGTACGGCCTATCTCGCCCTGGACTCCATGGCTCACATCGAGAAGTGCGCCAACCGTCCGATCCTCATGATCGCGGCCGAGGGGGAGCGAGCCGCCGCCGACCGACTGGCCCAAGCCGCCGGCCAGCACGTGACGGTGAAGGTGTTTCCCGACCAGCCCGCCCTGGGAGAGAAAGGCCTGCACGGAACCAAGATGTTGGATAAGGTCGCGGACATCGACAAGACGATGATCGAGTTTCTGACCCGGTCCGTCGGCCCGCCGAGCACCCATCCGGTCATTGCCACGCCCAGAGGAAGAACCTACCACGAGCCAAACTCATCCTACGCCCGTCAGGCTGGCCGGTTGAACCTCCGCTGGTTCAGTTCCCCGGCCGAGGCTGAGGCCCGCGGGTTAAAGGCCCCCAAGACAAGCGACCAGATCGGCGTATCACCGGACGAACCGCCGAAGACGTCGGCATCCAGAAGGGGCGAGGCCAAGCGCTCTCGCTGAGCTGGCGGAAAGAGCCGCCGAGGATGCCGGCGACCACATGCCGGCTGACACAGGTCGTGGTCAGCATGCCCAAGATGATCTCCCACCGGCGTTGGAGGACCCCTGGCGGCCGCCCCGACCGGGCCGCTATGATGTGGACTCGGCCGGGAGGCCGGACTCCATCGGAATCTGAAACCGAACCCGGACAGGAGCAGCGAGTCATGACCAGGATCGACATCCTTCAGCAGATCGAGAGCGCAGGCGTGGTGGCGATCATCCGGGCGTCGGGCAGCGAGCAGCTCATCGATGTGGTCGAGGCGCTCCGGGCCGGAGGGATCACCTGTATCGAGGTGACCATGACCACGCCGAACGCCCTCGAGGTCATCCGCAACGCTCGCCAGGCGTGCGGCGACTCGGCGGCGATCGGTGTCGGAACCGTGCTGGACGGGCCTACAGCCAACGCCGCTATTCTGGCGGGGGCCCAGTTCGTGGTCGCGCCGATCACCGACCTGCCGACGATCGAGCTCTGCCGGCGGGAGGGAGTGCCGGTCTTCCCCGGGGCCATGACCCCGACCGAGATCGTCCGGGCCTGGCAAGCCGGAGCCGACATGGTCAAGGTCTTCCCCACCACATCGCTCGGGACGACGTTCATCCGCGACCTGCGCGGGCCGTTCCCACAGATCAAGCTCATCCCCACTGGCGGCGTCACGCTGGAGACCGTGGCCGATTTCATCAAGGCTGGTTCGGCGGCCGTCGGCGTCGGGTCCTCCCTGGTCACCAAGGCAGCGCTCAAGAACCGCGACTTCGCGGCCATCAAGGCAACGGCCGAGGAATTCCTGAAACGCGTGCGAGCGGCCAGGGGTCCGAGCTGAACGCCATGTCCGATGACCGCCATCGCGCGGCGGAGAACGCAGACTCGCGCCGCGGACGGCCTGGTGCCACGGGCATGCTTGGCGGGAGGGACGCCTACGGGATGATGGTTTCCTGAGAGAGACAGCGCGGGCCTTGCGTTTCGTCATCCCGCCAGAAGAGCTCGACGGTGTAGGTTCCGGGAGCCAGGTTGGCAATCGTCGAGCAGGACTCGTAGCAACACAGGCACTTGCATGGGGCAGGAACGTACTCCGTCTCGGCCAGCCGCAGTGTTCGGCCGACCACGGTGAGCGTAGTGCGGATTTCGGTCAGACAGCAGTTGTACGTCGCGTTCTTGTGGACCACCCTCAGGGTGTTACCTTCCACGGTGACGGTGATCTCATCATCGCCGCACAGGCTGTTGGTGGCCGCCGTACTTCTCTTGGCAGAGGCTCTCGCCAGGCACCCGCTGTTGCTGTACGCCTTGAGCACCGGCATCCGCGGAACGATCAGGTTGAGGTGGTTGCGGATGGTCAGCATGTCGAGGAGGTTGATGGTTCCATCAGCACTCACGTCGATGCGGACGTTGTTGGCTGAAGTCGGCTGATTGAGCCCGTTGCGGACGGCGAGCAGGTCGAGAATGCTGATCAGGCCGTCACCGTTCACATCGCCGACCAGTACCCCGAAGTTCAGAACGTCCTGCACGACGCGGTCGGCTTCATCCACGATACCGGGGAAAGTGAGGCTCAACCGGGCGGCTTCGGGGGCTTCGGCGATGTCAATGGTGAGCTCGGCGCCGTTCGCGGTCGCGGACGTGACTCGCCCATTGCTGGCCGCCGTGCCGGCCAGGCGGACCGCCCATTCCGGACTGACGGCGAGTTGAACGGCCCGGTCGAAGGTGACCACGATCTGGGTGGGGCCGCCAAGCCGGCATTCGGCGGCCAGAATCGCTCCGGACAGCGGGTGAAGCAGGTCAATATCGGCTGTCGCGATGTAACCCTGAGACCGTCGAGACACCGCCCGGATGATGGACGGTGGTTGGTCGGCACAGATGCCCTTGGCGGCCACGCTCACGCCGGCCTGGGCAGCGCTGCAGGGGTTGGCGTAGGTCCGGCCATCGCAGCCGCAGATCGGATCGTCATCCGGGGGGCACGCCTCGGGACGGGCCACGCAGATACCCTGGCCGCTGCAGTCGCCGGTTTCATGCTGGCAGTACTCCTGGCCGGCACAGTCCTGGTCGGTCTGGCACCTGGTCGACTGCCCGCTCGCGGAGGCGACCGTGAGGGCGGTGCAGAAAACCGTGGACGCCAGTACCCCAAGCCGCGAGAACATCTCCACCCTCCTCGTCGCTCAAAGCCGAGGTCTTCAAGGATGATCGCGGGGAAATGGCCTTTACGACCCCGCGCCTGTAAATATACCTATTCAACGAACGAGAGGCAAAGAAGTTGTCTCGAGAAAGGATGAAAAGCCGAAAGCTCACGAGATCGAAACCAGGGGAATCGAACGCCTGGGGGAAGGCACCGGGTCATGCCTGTGAACCATGGGGATAGCGGCGCGAAGTGGTGGGTTCGGGCGGTGCTTTGGTTGAACGACCTGCACCGGCGGATGCTCGGCGTCTGGTTCAGCATTCTCGGTCCGCGGGTGGCCTACGCGGTCACGGGATTGCTGGCCCGGCTTCTGTACCGGCTGCTGACGCCACTCCGGCAGCTGAGCGAGGCTCAGTGTGCAGCCGCCCTGGCCGGCCTGATCCCCGCAAGCGCCGTAACCCGTGTCGCCGAAAGGGCCTTCGTTCACCGGGTTTGGGATCTCACTGATCTCGTGTTGGCCGATCGGCTTCTGCACGCGGGGACGTACGAGCGGTACGGCGGCCTAGTACCCGAGCCTCACCTGGCTCGGATGCTGGCCCTCCAGCGGCGTGGTCAGCCGGTCATCCTGCTCAGCAGCTATTATGGGCCGTTCGACCTGCTGCCCGTCTTCCTGGGCTTCAACGGCATTCGGGCTGCGGCCGTCTACCGCCGGCATGCCAATGCGGCCTTCGATGCCTACCGGCGACGGATTCGCGCTCGCGGCGGGTGCGAGCTGGTTGAGGTTGAGCGCGGGGCCGATCGCTTGGCCGCTGCCCTTCAAGCGGGCGGTTCGATTGCCCTGGTGGCGGACCACTACGCCGACCGGCGGGGCATGGAGGCCACCTTCCTCGGTTTGCCCACCCGGGTTATGAGGTCGGTTGGCCTGTTCGCTTGGCGGTACGAGGCGGACGTGGTTGTGGCCGGCATTCGTCGCCTGGGGACGTTCCAGTTCGAGATCATCGTCGAGGACGTCATCGATCACACCGACTGGCGGGACGAGGAGGATTCGGTTGCGTACATCACCAACCGTTACCTGCGTGGCCTGGAGCGCATCATCGTGCGTGATCCGACGCAGTACCTCTGGGCGCACACCCGCTGGGGACATGAGGCGGCGCTGCGGGCCTTGCGGGCGAGCGGCCCCGTCCCCGGCGCTGCCGCGGGAAACGCCGGCAAGTGATCCACCTCGGCCGGGAAGAAACGCTACTGCGGCCCGGAGCCCGATGGACGGAACTCGATTCGCGCCGGTGGTTCGGTGTTGCCGTAGGCCGTGTCGCGAATGGCGTTTGGAATCAGCATGCGATCTGCGCGGGGATCTGCACGCCACCTTCCGCTGTCCTCAGCCCGCCTGCCAACTGAGGTTGAGAAACGCCAGACAGACACGCCAGGAGTTCTCGGCAGAGTGCTCCGGTGATGTATTCACATGCAGTCGCCTGGTGGTGACGGAGAAGGGCACGGCGGTCTTGGCCCGCATGCTCAGGCCTGAATAGCAGGAAAGTCACTCGGTGCGGAGTCCACGGGCGACGGTGCCCATATGTCTGCATACCTGATCCCGAAACGGGCGAGGTACTTCTGAAGCCGACTCGCGTCGTTCCCGCTTTTCTTCCGTTTTCGAGAGTGGGCGAACAGGATCCGGCCGGCCTCGGAGAGCGACTTCGCACGGAGACATACCCGCAGGACCTCCTCAAGCTGCGTGCGATCGAAGTGGTCCAGTTCCCCCGTGCGAGTCGGCCCCAGAAAACGCTCGGTCAGGCTGTCCTTTCGCATGTTGTCCTCCGTGCGCCAAGCCGTGCGCAGTCGGGCGATCTCCTGATGAACGAGTTCGAGGGTGATCCGCCCGCCCACCGCCAGCGTGGCCATGCGTACGATCGCCCCATTCAAGTCTCTGAAGTTGCCGGACCAGGCGGCATCCGGCGACACGGCGAACCTGAGAAAGGTGCCCCACGCTTCCCTGGCAAATCGCACACGCCGGCCCTCCACGTGGCCGAACTGCTCCAGCTCGTAATGCAGGTTGGGTTCGATGTCCTCCGGGCGCTGGCCCAAGCCGGGTAATCGGAACGTCCAGAGATTGATGCGGGCCAGCAGATCGTCGCGAAACCGGCCGGGGCGAACTGCGGCGGCGAGGTCCCGATTCGTCCCGGCGATCAGCTGGAAGTCACTCCTGACCTCCTCGTCCGAGCCGACGGGCAGGAACGTCTTGTCTTCCAGGGCCCGAAGGAGCATGGCCTGTTCGTCCGTGCCCAGTTCGCCGATCTCATCCAGAAACAGAACGCCCTTGTCCGCGGCTTGGAGCAGTCCCGGGCGGGCCTGCAGCGCGCCGGTGAATGCGCCCTTGACGTGGCCAAACAACGCCGACATGGCCGCATCTCCGCGTAGCGTGGCGCAGTTCACCTCTACGAATGACCCGGTGACGAGGCGGCGGGTCTTCTTCAGCTCGAAGATACGCCGGGCAAGCCGCGATTTTCCGGAGCCTGTCGGACCAGTCAGCAAAATGGCCCTTCTTGAGGCCACAGCGACTTTCTCGACTTGTTCGATCAAGCGGTTGAAATCCGCGTTTCGGGTCTGGATGCCCGACTTGAGAAAGGACACCGCGTCCAGTTGCTCTTCCTGGAATCGGGCGACAATCGGATCGTACCTGGAAAGGTCAAGATCGATGATGCGGTACGCTCCGAGACTCTTGCGGTCGCTTCGCGCTGGTGAAATCGACTGGATCAGGCGACCCGGGAAGTGCCGCGACTCGGTCAGCAGGAACATGCAAATACGGGCTACGTGCGTACCGGCGTTCACGTGGATCAGGTACTCCTCCTCTTCCGCGTTGAACGGGTAATGGCGTGCGAACTGACGCAGAGCGGCGTACGCCTCTCCGAAATCCCAGGGGTCCACCCGCTCCAGCGGGAACAGGCGAACAGTGGTCGAAGGCGAAACGCTCCGGATGTCTTCGCTCACCTGTTCAGCCAATCCCCTGAACCGGGGTTCGTGCAGCAACTCCAACCGAGCCACGGGCAGGTCCGGCTGCCGGCAAAGCGCCACCGTAGGCCGCCACCTTGCCCATCGCCGGTGACCATGGCCTGCGTCCTTCTCCGTGGCCAACATGCCGATGATGACCGTCTTCATGAGTTCATATCCGATGGGATAATGACATACTCAATAGATTAAGGCGTCCGCCTGTTTTTCTCAACCGTTCGGTACCGCCTGGGGTAGTTGTGCAATTATAAACTTTTACTGGTTAATGACTTATGCGCTATTCGGCCCAAGTACAGTGCTCTGGCGCGTGGCCTGCAAATCCGCTCTCCGCGTTGGCGATCGTCGCCCACCCCTTCGGGAGAAGACAGAGATGGCAGGTATAGGCAAACGAGCGAACAAGCCGGCGCATCGGCGGTACCAGGCCGAGAATCGCAGGCTGGTGCACAAGAGGAAGAGAGTCCGTGTTTCTTCGCATGGCCGATGGACCTATGAGTCTCTGCTGGCTCACCAGAAGATCAAGGCGGCAGAGTGGGCTCGGAGGAAAGAGCTCGAGGAAGCGGAGGAGAAGCGGTTGAAGGCTGACTCGCCTGCGCGGAGGCACAATCCGCTACTCCGCGTGCTGAAGCGAGGTGCCGACAGGTGGTGAACGGTTCACGGAGCACAGGAGGGTAGGGCCGACCCGGGCGACACAACCAGTATGACGATCGAAGGTCAACCCGGCCAGGACGATTCGGCCGACTCGCGACACGGCGGTATTGGCGGCCAGCGGGGGTGAACAGGGCTCGACGGACGTGCGATACCTCAGGTAGCGATGGGACGAAAGGCCCACAGAGTCCCGAAACCATCGCCAGAGCGCGTACCGGACGCGGCTTCGATGCCGCCACCTCCATGCTCTCGGGTTTCATCTGGATCGCCGGTCAGGAGAGCGCGATGTCTAGGGCGGAGCGGAGACGACGGACAAGAGCGGTGATACTCCGACGCCATAGAGTCCTTGTGTGGGCGCGCATGCTTCCCGGGCTGCCCGGGAAGCGCTTCTCGGAGGTTCCCTCTCGCGCCGGGATGTCAGACGAAGACCGAGAGACGCTGAAGCGTCGGCGCGCCGCCAGACTGCTCGGCCGCTGCCGGACACTTCACCCCTTCGACTGCGGCCGGCCTCGGTGCGGCATATGCAGTTGGTACAAGCGGTCTGGCGGGGACGAGCCACGGCAGGTGCTCGTGGCCAAGCTCTCGTTTCGAGAACAGTTGAGGGAACACAACGCCAACGTGTGGGTTGAGCGAAGGGCAGATTGAACCGTGGCCATTCATGAGGTTCTGCAGGATGGCGATGAAACGCGCCATCGAGAACCTGCTGGCGATTGAGGCCACGGGCCTGCATCCGCCGACTTCGCGTGTGGGGTGGGCCCAGTCGGAGTCAGCTCGCCCGCGACCGTTCATTGCCCGAATAGCCGGCCAGTTGGAGTACCAACAGGGGGCGCTGATAGAATAGCAGAACACTGTCCGGCGGCGTAGCCGGGTGGACGTGATCTCGGTTGACCGAGCGAATGGCATCGCTTGCCATCACCCGTTTCGTCGCGGCGACGCTCAACGTGTTCGTGATCGCCACTTCTGCTCGGGTCCAGCCCGCAGAACCCAAGGCGGTTACCTGAGACTCACAGGGCAGGAACGGAGCACAAAGTGGACGTATCCGCCATACTCGATCGCATCGATGCGCAGCGGAAGGTCCCAGGCATGGTCGCCGCGATCATCGAAGGCCACCGGACGATCGGCATCGGCGCTTCCGGCGTGCGCCGACGGGGCGATGCGTATCCGGTCACCGCGAACGACCGGTTTCATCTGGGCTCCTGTACGAAGTCGATGACCGCCACACTCTGCGCAATGCTTGTGGAGGAGGAGCGGCTCTCATGGCAGTCGACAATCGGCGAGGTTTTTGCGGGGCTCGAAGGGAAGACACGGCCCGAGTATCGTACGGTGACGCTTGCGCAGTTGCTGACGCACCGCGGCGGCTGCCCTGCCGAGCTCCAATTTGATGGGTTGTGGGGCCAGCTCTGGGCGTACGAAGGCCCCCCGGTGGGCGCAAGAGATCTTCTCCTGGCGAAGGTCGTGGCATACCCGCCGGTAGCCCCGCCGGGAACACGTTCAATCTACTCGAACGCAGGCTTCGCGATCGCAGGCCACATGGCGGAGAGCGTGACCGGTCGGGCATGGGAAGAACTCATCCGGGAGCGTTTGTTCAAACCGCTGGACATGCAAAGCGCAGGCTTCGGTGCCCCTGGAACAACGGGTTCGGTCGACGAACCGCGTGGCCACACTTCGCAGGGCAATCCTGTCGAGCCGGGTCCCGATGCGGACAATCCCGTGGCCATCGCGCCCGCTGGCAGGGTCCACTGCTCCATCGGCGACTGGGCGAAGTACATCTCACTGCACCTGAACGCTCAATCGCCGCCGAGCGGGCTACTCCAGCCCACAAGCCTGTCGCGGTTGCACACCCCACCTGAAGGCTCGATCGGTCCGGACATGTATGCCATGGGCTGGGTTGTCACAGACCGACCCTGGGGCGGAGGGGCCGTCCTGACACATGCGGGCAGCAACACCATGTGGTTTGCCGTGACCTGGATCGCCCCGCGGCGAGGTTTTGCGGTGCTCGCGGCCTGCAACCAGGGCGGGGAGGTTGCCGGGAAGACCTGCGACGAGGCCGCCTGGGCAATCATCCAGGCTTACCAGGGCGTTTCGGGGGCCGGATGACCGGCTTGGGGCTTGCGACAAGACGCGACGACTCCGGACAGGCCCGCGAGCGCGCCTGGGAATCCGGAAGGTTGACCTGCACCGCGGGCCGATAGCTCGCCCGCGTGAATCGCCCAACAACCTGCAACTGCTGGCCTTTGCCGATCTCCCCGGTTCCATACTGCAGGTCAACGGCGCCGTTTTCGACGGTGACAAGGGCAATGGCGTTGGCCCCCGCTGAGCTGCGGACCACCAGGTACTCACAATCTTCGTGAGTGGTAGCCGGCAAGGCCAGTTCGAAAGTCGGAGGCAATGCAGCAGGATGAGCCGGCACCTGTTGCTCCTCGATCGTCACGAACGCCGGATTCGCTGAACGGGTGCCTGACGAGCTGTCTGACCGGGTAGCCAAGGGCGCGGCACATTTTGCGGCACAGTACCCGACCGCTGGACCTCGCAGTATCCCGCAACTCCCCGGGGCCACCCCCGAGGAAGTCGCGGAAAACCGCATCCAAACGCAGGATCTCGCAGGAGGTAACTGGAGGCGGCGGGAATCGAACCCGCGTCCCGTGACATTTCAGAAGAGGCTTCTACGTGTGTAGTCGTCTGATTTGTTCTCGGCCGCCCGGCGCCCAGCGACAGGCTTCGACCGGCCCAGCGTCGTGGTATTCTGACTCATGTGTCACGGCGCCTACCCTCATGAGCGAGCCTGCTGTCGTCGCCCTGCCGGATAGCAGACATCTCCGCCAGGACGGGCTGCTATTTAAGCAGCCATGCGCAACGGGTTAGCGTTGGCACTTGTGTTTGTGTCAGGAGTTTAACCAGGCCACCTGACAACCTGGACACGCCACCTCGACCTCATACTGCCCGGTCGAGCCCAAATCGCCCCCTTGGGTAATCCAAGTATAGCATCTCCACCGGCCGGTCGCCACGTTCGGAACAGGCCATTTCCCGCCAGAGATGTACACGACCGCGGCATGGCGCCTCTCTCGGTCTGCTCCCTTCACACCACACCGGCCGTGCCGGTCGGGATCGGCGCGCTGATGTAGTCGCGCGGGTCGGTCACCCGCCCGGTCACGGCGCTGGCCGCCACGGTCAGCGGCGAAGCCAAGTAGACCCCCGCATCCCGGTGACCCATGCGGCCGGGGAAATTGCGGTTGGTCGTACTGATGCAGGCCATCGGCTGGTTCAGGCGGCCGAAGGTGTCGGCCGGACCGCCCAGGCACGCGGCGCAGCCCGACGGGCCGATCGTGCAGCCGGCATCCTTGAGAACGTCCATGACCGACTTCTCGCCATTGGCCCTGGTCTCACCTCGAATATTGAGTCGCAGCATGTCCGCGTGCACCTCGGTCGAACCCGGTACGACGAAGGTCGGGACGCTCACCTGCCGCCCGTTGAGAACGGCCGCCGCGAAGATCATGTCCGTGATCTTGCCGCCGGTGCAGGAACCCAGGTACGCCCGGTCGATCCGGGTCCCCTGGCAGTTGCGAGCCGTTTCGATGTTGTCCGGCGAATGCGGCTTGGCCACCAGCGGCTCGAGATGGGCCAGATCCCACGCGTGAACGGCGTCGAACTTGGCATCGGCGTCGTCGGTGAAGACCTCCCAGCGAGCCCGGTTGGAACGAGCTTTCACGTAGCGGAGGGTCTTCTCGTCCACGTCGCAGACCCCATTCTTGCCGCCGGCCTCGATGGCCATGTTGGTCAGGGTCATGCGGTCCTCGAGCGTCAGGCTGGCGATGCCCTCGCCGGTGAAGTGCATGGCCTTGTAGGTCGCCCCGCTGACCGAAATACGGCCGATCACCGCCAGAATGAGGTCCTTGGCGGTCAGATAGGGCGGGATCTGCCCGTGGAAAACGAATTTCATGGTTGGCGGGACCTTCAGCCACAGCTTGCCGGTGCCCAGCACGAACCCGGCGTCGGTATTCCCGATCCCGGTGGCGAACTGTCCGAACGCCCCGGCCGTGCAAGTGTGACTGTCCGTGCCCAGCAGGATCTCGCCCGGTCGAACGTGACCTTCCTCTGGCAGGGTTTTGTGGCAAACGCCCTTGTAGCTGGTCTGGGTCGGGTCCTTGTAGGGGCTGGGCATCCCCTCGCCCTGGATGAAGTCGGGATCGTAGTAGTACTTGATGCCCTGCTCGCGAACGAAGGCCCGCAGGATGTCAATATTGCGATGGGCCATCTTATCGGCCGTGAAGATGTAGTGGTCGGGGATGATGATGACCCGCTCCGGGTCCCAGACCCGGGCGGCGGGGCCGAAGTTTTCCTTGAACACCCCGATCGTGCCCGGCCCGCAGACGTCATGGGTCATGAGGATGTCCACGCTCACCCAGATGTTGTCGCCGGCCCGGACGGACGGTTTGCCTGCGTGCTTGGCGAGGATTTTCTCGGTCAGGGTCTGTCCCATGGTGGGTCCTTTCAGGGAGCGTCGTGAGCACCACCGGGCCCCGACGAGCATGCCTTGTCGGGTGCCCGCTTCGATGGCCGCTCGCCGGCCGGCGGTCGGTCCTCGAGGTCTCAGGACGCGTTCCCGGTGACTTATGGCCAAACCCTGAATTGTAGCTCTGGGCGATGGGGGCCGCAAACGATCGATGCCCCTTGCAGAGAAGCCCGAGAAGGGTTAGAAAGAAGACAATCGCGAGGTCTTCCCGCCGCGAGGACCGCCGCCGCCAAGAAAGCTGGAGTCCATGGTGCGCTCGAACCGAACGCGACTGGCTCAACACCAGCCGCCGTCGTTTCCACGTCGGCGTCGTGGAGCAAGTGCATCCATTCTCCTGACGCTCATCTCGGCCGTGGCGGCCGAGACCATGGCCGGCACCGACCGGTGCGCCGCGATCGACGTCACGGCTTCCGCCCCTGCCACCCGACCCGTGCCCGTGACCTCCTCCGAACTGGTTGCCACCGAGCTTGTGAAAGTCGCCGGGCAGAGCGACGCCAAGACCCGGCGAGAAGCGGCGACGACCATTCTCCGGACCAGGACGGCCGAGGGGGTCAAGTCGCTGGCCGCCCTGCTCGCCACGGAGAACAACGGTGCCGCCAAGCTGGCGGTCTGCGAGGCGGTGGTCCTGGTCAAGCCCCAGGCTCCCGAGTTCGTGCCCGCCTTGCAGCAGCTGCTGGGCAGTGAGGTTGTCGATTTGCGTAAGGCGGCCGCGGCTGCCTTGGAGACCTACACGGACCCCAAGGTGATCGCCCACCTCGACGCGTATCGCCGCGAACAGCAGTGGAGTCTCACCCAAGCGCACCTCAAGAAGCTCATGGACGCCCTGTATGAAGAGACCACCGACGAGACCAAGCGCATCGCCTGGCTAGGCGAGTGGCTGAAGTCCGAGCTGGCCATCGAGCGATTCAAAGCCCTCGACATTATTCACGAGGCCCTCCGGCGGAAGGGGACCAAGCCCACCGCCGAGGTCCTCGAGGTCATTCGCGGAATGGGCCGGGACTCGGACGAGATCGTTCGGCAGAAGGTGGTCATGGTCGTGCGCGACCTCGGTTTGCTCGAAGATGTCCCCCTGGTTCGAGCCATGCTCAAGCAGGAGGATGCCCCAGCCGTCCGCGAGGAGATCTACAAGGCCCTGGGCAAACTAGCCGATCCGGACTCCATCGACGATTGCGTCGCCGGGCTGCACGACACATCGGAGTACGTGGCCGCGGCGGCGGCCGACGCCCTCGGCCGACTGTGCGAGAGAGGTAAAGGGAGAGCGTCGCTGAAGCTCTCCATCGTGGTCGAGGCCATCGGCGCTCGGATCCGGCAGCCGATCACCGCCCCCCAACTCCGCGTCGATCTGTTCGAGGCCATGTCCGATATCGCCGACCCTAAGTTCGGTTCGATTCTGGTTGGCAGTCTTCAGCCCGCCGATCCGGAGGCGGCGATTCGGCAGGCGGCGGTCCGCGGCCTCGGGCGGATCGGCGACCGGGCTTATCTCCGGCTGATTATCGATACGCTGGGCACGGATGCCAACGCCGGTGTTCGCGAGGTCGCGGCCGAAGCCCTGGGTGCGCTCGGCGATCAGCCGAATCTCCTGGACATCCTGCGCAGCCGCATGGATCTGAAGAACGAGTCCTCCGCCGCCGTTCAGTCCCGGGCGTGGGAGGCCTATCAGCAGGTCTTTCAGCGACTCCAGCCGGCGGATCAGGAAGTGGCCCTGGCCTCCTGGCCGGGAACCGACGCCAAGGAGCTTGGCCGAAGAGTCGAACTGCTGACCAAGCTGGAGACGCAGACCGGCACCCGGGCTGCCGACGCCCGCCGTCTGGCCCAGGTGCGCGACCAGCTCGGTGATGCCCTGTTCGCCAGCAACCAGATCGAGGAGGCGGCTGCCGCCTGGACACGTGCCACGGTCGTGCTACCGGCCGTGCAGTTGGCCGATCATTCCCGCATCGTCACCAAGATGATGGACGGCTGCCTCAAGAACGCCGCCCCCGATCCGGTCATCACCCTGGCCGGCAAGGCCAGGATTCCCGAGATCCGCAGGCTGATCGCCGGCCGCTTGCTCGAGTACCTGCAGCAATTGAGTCGCGAGGATCGCCAAGCGGCCGCAGCCCTGCTCGACAAACTCACCCAGGCGGTTCCCGACCGCTTCGGCTCGGAATGGTCCGCCCGGTTCGAGGCGCTCCGGCTTGCTCCCCCGGACGGAGCCTCTTCCGGGTCCCCGTCCGGCGGCATATCACCCCCTGCGACACCCACCACTCCAGGAAACCGTTGACGATGTCGGGCCGTGCCCCCGCCTGACAGCTTGCGGCGAGCTGACCCTTTGCAGGGCTGTTGGGATGGACCTGGCCTGGGCCGTCGGACAGTCGCCGCCCAGACCGCTTACCCCCTGGCTTGCCAGACAGCAGGATCCGGGGCACCGCGTGGCGATCGCTGGCCGCGGCTCCGGTCGAAAGGAAGGGATACATCTTGCGGCCCTTGGGCTTGCTCGGGACGCCCCCGCCGCCCCCGCGGTTTGCCACATCGGGTCTTGACACCTGCGATGGGCTCTGCTATCAGAAACCGCCTGCGATTCGGGGAAGATCCCTCCTGGCATCGGGGGGCAGGCAGCGGAGCCCGAACGCCGTTGCGAACCTTGGTCGACCGGTCGACGTACCGATTCAAGACCGGCCGGCACGGACGGTTCACGCTATCGATCGGGCTTAATCACAATAAGTCTTTTGTAGGCAATGTTTTAGGTTGGCAGACATGATCGAAGTCAAGAACCTCACCAAGTATTACGGGTCGTTTCTGGCCGTCGACAACATCTCCTTCACGGTGCAGAAGGGCGAGATCGTCGGCTTCCTGGGTCCCAACGGCGCCGGCAAGAGTACCACCCTGCGGATCCTGACGTGCTACCAGCCAGCGACCAGCGGGACGGCCACCGTGGCGGGCTTCGACGTCTTCACCCAGTCGATCGACGTGCGACGCCGGATCGGCTACCTGCCGGAGAGCAATCCGCTGTACCCGGAGATGCGGGTCAACGAGTATCTGACCTTCCGGGGCAAGCTCCACGGCATGGACCGGAGCCAGCGGGAAGCCGCCATTCGCCGGGTGACCGAGCGCTGCTGGCTGGGCGACTTCATCAACCGGCCGATTCGCCAGTTGTCCAAGGGGATGAAGCAGCGTGTCGGCCTGGCCGATGCCATGCTCCACGATCCGGAGGTGCTGGTCCTGGACGAGCCGACCATCGGTCTCGATCCCAACCAGATCCGGGAGACCCGTCGGCTGATTACCGACTTGGCCAAGCGGCACACGATCATCCTCAGCTCGCACATCTTGTCCGAGGTCGAGGTCGTTTGCGCACGGATGATCATTATCGCTGGGGGCATGGTACGGGCCAGCGGCCAGATCAGTCAGTTGCACGATCAGATCGTGGGGGCCTCCCGTCTGATGGCCGAGATTCGCGGCCCGCTGCACGAGATCGAGAACGCCGTGCGGAAGATTGGCGGCGTTCGCAAGGTCGAGGCCACCGCTCACCAGGGCTGGAACCGGCTGCGGATCGAGAGTGGCGACGGCCAGGACGTCCGCGAGGAAATCGCCAGCCTGGCGATGCAGAACCGCTGGGGACTTCGCGAGTTACGGCTGGAGACGGGCAGTCTGGAAGAGTACTTCACCCGGATCACCGCCGAAACGGCCGGTCGCAAGGCGGCGGGTTGAGCCGGTCCTCTTCGGTGGGTCGGGCCTGGCGGCGGTTGGTTGGCCGCACACTCTTTCGTATCTGATAACCGAGATGTCGTTCACGAAGCGGGTTTAGAGGGACGAGCAACAATGTCGGCAGAAGAATCACAGTCACAAGGACAGGTTTCGGGCAGCGCTCCGGGCGCGGGTGCCCCGGGGCTATTGGGCGGCGGCGGCATGGCCGCGATCACCGCGATCACCCAGCGTGAGCTGGCTTCGCTGTTCTACCAGCCGATCGCCTATGTGGTGGGCGCGATCTTCCTGGCGCTGGTCGGGCACTTCTTCGTGACCGAGACGTTGGTGCCCGGTCAGGAGGCAAGCCTGCGGACGCTGTTCGAGCGGATGGCCGGGGTGCTGGTATTCGCCCTGCCTCTGTTGACCATGCGCTCGATCGCGGACGACTTCGCCAGCGGGACGATCGAAACGCTGATGACCGCGCCGGTCTCGGAGACGTCGGTGGTGGTGGGTAAGTTCCTCGGAGCCCTGGCGTTCTACGTGGCCCTCTTGGCCACAACCGTGCTTCACGTCATCCTGCTGGCCTCGCAGAAGCCGGTGGGCACGGTCATCCTGGTCGGGTACCTGGGCATGGTTCTGCTGGGCGGCCTGTTCATTGCCGTGGGTATCTTTGCCAGCAGCTGCACGCGGCATCAACTCCTGGCCGCGATCCTCTCAGTGAGCATCCTGGCGGTCTTCACCTTTGTGGTCGACTATCTCGCGGAGTACGCTCCCTGGGTCTGGCTGCGTCAAGCGTGTGCGGGAATGAACGTCCTCTGGCACTACGCCGATTTCGGCAAGGGCATCGTTGACACCAAGAGCGTCCTGTTCTTCCTGTCTGGTATTGTCTTCTTCCTGTTCCTGGCGACGAAAGTGATGGAGTCTCGACGATGGCGGTAAAGAACGACAACAGAGCCGCGAGTGCGGTCGGTCGCCGGTTCCTTTTCGGTTTCAACGTGGCCCTGACGGTCGTCCTGGCCGCGGCCATCCTGGTTGGGATCAACTGGATCGCCCACCGGCACAATAAGCGGGCGGATCTGACCGGCGGTATTTCCGGCTACCGGGTTTCCGATCGGACCAAGATGATCTTGGACAAGGCCGGGGACGACCTGCGGATCACGTCGGTGTACGCGTCGAACAGTCCGGAATCCTCGCGCAAGGATTTCCTGCCCAAGCTCCAGGACTACTGTGAGGAGGTGCGCCAGTACAAGCGGTCGGTCTCGGTGGAGCACGTCATCAGCGGCGACGATCAGGCCGGCCTTCGCAAGCGCGTGGAAACCAAGTTCGGTTCCGCGGCGACCGAGTATCAGGGCGTCATTACCAGCGCCCGCGAACTGTGGGACAAGCTTGGGGGGATCCTCAGGCCTCAGCAGGCGGAAATCAAGGGCCTGCTGGAGAAGGAAGGGGCCTGGCTGACGCAGTTCTCGCCTGTGGCCAACATCGCCGCCATCCTGAGCAAGGATGTCGAGAGCGTGGTGGAGGTCCGCAAGGAAGTGGACAAGTCGGTCCAGGGCGAGGGCATGCCCCGTTACCAGGAGGCGAACGACAAGATCAAGAGTTTCAACGACACCCTCAAGAACCATCTGGATGAGATTCAGAACTGGTCCAAGGAGATGGACAAGCTGGCCAAGCTGCTGGCCAATCCCGAGGAGCCGTTTGTCAAGCTGACCCGCGAGAAGCTCGCTCAGATGAACACCCAGGCCGCGGAACTGGTCAAGCTGGTCGGCAGCCCGAAGGACACGGAGGTGCCTGCCGACCCCAAGCCGGTGCTTCAGAGTTTCGCCAAGGCCGCGGGGGCCCTGGCCCAGTACATGGGTGACGAGCGGACTCGGGTCGCCGCCTTTGTTGAGGAGAACAAGGCGATCCGCTCGCACGAGAAATGGCAGATCCAGGTTCAGCAGGGCCTCATGGTGATGGACCTGCCGGACCTCCTGGCGATTACCGCCAACCAGGCGAGCACCAGCGTCCAGCAATTCCGTCGGCTCCTGCAGCGGGAGGATGTGGCGGTGGACCAGCTCCAGGGAGCTGTCCGCAACGCTCGGAAGATCGCCGACGACATGGCTGCGAACGTGGCCTACTGGAATCAGGCGATCACCGAGATTCTCGACCAGGGAGCCAGGATTGACCAGCCCTCCAAGGATTTCCTGGCTAAGGCTGCGGGCGGCGAACTGTTCAAGGACGCCCTGACGAGGATCAACGAACTGGCCACCAAGATCGCGGCCCTGCCCAAGCTCGAGCTCGACGAGATCGCCAAGCGGCTGCAGCAGGAGAACATCGTCGTGGTCGAGAACAAGGATTCGGTGCGGGTCGTGACCTTCGACGAGGTCTACCCGATCGCCGACCCGATGAGCGGCATGCGCCTTCGGGACAAGGACAGTCCGCCGGAGCGGGTTTTCGACGGCGACAGCGCGATCGGGAGTGCGATCTTCTCGATGCAGACCGCCAAGAAGTCGGTCGGCGAAGTGGTCCTGGTGACCTTCGAGCAGGAGGTCCCGCCACAGATGCGGCAGTTCCAGCGGCCGATGACCGGACCGCTGCCCCTCGAGGCAATCCGCAAGCTTCGCGAGCGGCTGGAACGGATGCAGTTCAAGGTGACCGAGTGGAACCTGGCCGCCGAGGGCGCGGTCGACAAGAAGCCCGAGGGCGAGAAGGATGTGCCCCAGGTCTTCGTATTTCTCCCCCCGCCGTCGGCCCCGCCGCCGTTCATGCGGCAGCAACAAAACCAGCCGACCTTCGAGCCCAAGCATGCTGAGGCGGCCCGCAAGGTCCTCGCAGCCGACGGCCGGGCCATCTTCCTGGCCATGTGGATGCCGTCCCCGGCGAGCATGTTCGGCCCGGCGCCAAAGAGCGAGTACGGATGGGGTCCGATCCTGGAGAAGGACTGGGGCATCAACGTGGACACCGAGCACCGCGTGATTCGCGGCGAGGTCGATCGTCAGAAGCCCGGTTACTACGGCATTGACATCGTTCAGTGGTGGTACATGCAGTTGAGCGACTTCAACAAGGATCAGCCGATCGGCCGCCCGCTGCGGGCCCGGCGGATGCTCATGAACGACGTATGCCCGGTCCTGGCAGCCGACAAGCTGCCGGACGGTGTCGCCGTGACGCCTATTCTGGAGGTGCCTAAGGGGACGACCAACATCTGGGCGGAGAAAGACGTCGATCGCATCGTGGCCGCCCTGCAGAGCGGATCGAGCGAGGGTGCGTTCACCCGTGGTGACGATGCCCTCGCGCCGCCATTCTCGGTCTCTGTCGCCGCCGAGAACAGCAAGACCAAGAGCAAGATCGTGGTGCTCGGCTCGGGCCTGGCGATCAGCGATCAGTACCTCGAGCGTCGGGTCGTCCGGTTCGGCGGCAAGGGAACGCGGTTGATGACCGATCCGCCGCCTACCGAAAACGTGGAGTTGCTGGCCAATGCCCTGTACTGGCTGGTGGACCGTCCGGAGCTGATTGCCGCGGGCCCCGCCGTCGTTCCTCGCGTCGAGCAGTTGTCCGATGCGAAGAGTGCGACGGTCAAGGTGGTCAGCTTCGGTTGGGCCGCCGTCGTATTGGCCGTGGGCGGGGTGGTCATGATGGTTCGGAGAAAGTGATCAGCCATGAATATCAAGACGACAGTTGTACTCCTGGTGGTATGCCTCGCGATCGGATTGTATGTCTTCCTCGTCGAGAGACCCGGGCAGGCCCCGGCGCCGGCAGCGAAGGAAACGGTCGAGAAGACCCTCTTCGATCCCAAGCCGGAAGGCATCGATCGCGTCGAGCTGACCCGCAAGGGCGAGCCGACGATTGCCATGGTCAAAGAGGCCGCCGGCGAAGAATGGAATCTCGAGGCGCCGATCAAGGCCCCCGCCCGCAAATATGACGTCGAAGGCGTGATCCGGGCCGTCGCCGAAATGAAGTGCGTCAAGGAGTTCGGTCCCAAGGACCCGCAACGGCCCAGCGACAAGATCTCCGGCCTCAAGGAGCCCTCGACCGTGGTCAAGCTGATCAAGGCGGGGAAGCCGATCGGCGAGGTGCTGGTCGGTGAGCGGCAGCCGACTGGTGTCGGGTTCTACGTCCAAGTGGCTGGCTCGGACAAGATCCTGGTATCCAAGGACGACCCGAGCTACAGCCTGAACAAGAAACTCGACGATCTGCGCGAGAAGCGCGTCCTCAACTTCCTGATGGACAAGGTCGAGCGGGTCCAGGTCGAGGGCTTGCAGAACTTCGAGCTGGTCAAGGGCGAAGGCGGCAAGTGGATGATGGAGAAGCCGTACCGCGGACGGGCCGATAAGACCGCGGTGGAGAACTTCATCCGCCCGCTGTCAAGCCTTTCTGCCGACGCCTTCAAGGATGATGCTCCGACCTCCTACAAGCTGTACGGCCTGGAGAAGCCCCGGCTCAAGATCACCCTCGAGACCAAGCGCGAGATTCCGGCCAAGGCCAAGCCCGGCGATGCCAACACCAAGCCGGCGGATACCCAGCCATCCATCGAGGCCAAGACCTACGTGGTTATGATCGGCGGACCCACCGACACCAAGAACGAGTCGTTCTTCGCTCGCCTGGATTCCGCACCCTGGGTGTTCTCCCTGCGCAAAACGTCCATCGACACCATGGCCCCCGAGGCCGGCAACCTGCGCGACAAGACGATCGCCGTGGTAGACAGCACCAAGGTCACCCGGATCCAGTCCGAGACTCCGGGCGGCCCGTTGGACCTGACCAAGGAGTCCGAGAAGTGGTTCTTCGCGGACAAGACCGAGGCCGACTTCACTCTGGTCGCAGATCTGATCAAGACCGTTCGCGATCTCAAGGCGACCTCCTTCGTCGACCCGTCCACGACCCCGATCGATGTGGATTGGAGCAAGCCGCGGGCCAGGATCACGTTGACGCTGGCCGGCGAGCCCAACCCAGTGACCATGCTGGTCGGGCCGGCCAGCACCAGCGGGCGGATGGTCTACGTCCGCAACGCCGCCGAGGACGGGGTGGCCGCGGTGCCCGAGGATACCATTGCCCAACTGTTGCAGGGCGGCGTGTCCTATCGCAATCGGTCGGTACTGACGTTCGACCGCGAGCGAGTCCGCAAGATCGAGCTGACCCGAAAGGGCGGTAAGCCCATCGAGCTGACCCGCACCGACAGCGACCGGACCTGGCGGATGCGATCACCAGTTCCTGCCGAGGCCGACGCCGACGCGGTCCGAAACCTGTTGCAGGACGTCTCCAGTCTGTCCGCCAAGAAGGTGGTGGCCGTCGGCGACAAGGCCAAGTACGGACTCGACGACCCCGAAGTCGCCCTCGCCGTGCATGTGCATCCGCTCCCGCCCGCGACCCAGGCGACGGCGCCGGCCGCTCCGCCTGTGGTTTCTACTCCACCGGCGACCAAGCCCGTCGCGGCGACCGAAGAGGAATCCGCGGTGATGGCCTCGGGCAACGCCCCGGCCGCCACGGCCGCCACGGCAAGCAGCCGTCCGGCCAGCAAACCGGCGACCGGCGAGGACCGCGACACGAAGGTCCTGAAGGAGCTCCTCGAGTTCCAGAAGACCAATCCTCAAGAGAACCCGTTGGCCACGAAGATGCTTCAGGAAATGCTGGCCAAGAAGAGCGGGCAGGCCGCGAGCCAGCCTCAGGCAACCACCCAGCTGTCTCGGGATCAGCGCGACGCGGAGATCTACAAGCTGTTGCTCGAGTATCAGAAGACGAATCCCGACGAAAATCCCGCCGTAACCCAGTTGTTGAAGGACCTGCTCGCGGCCAAGGCCGGCAGCCAACCGGCCGCCACTCAGCCTGCCGCAGGCAAGAAGTCCGACCTGGCACAGGAAATCAAGGTCATCAAGGATCTGCTCGAGTACCAGAAGACCAATCCAAACGAGAACAGGCTTGCCACGGAGATGCTCAAGGATCTCCTGGCCGAGAAGCTGGCGGGCAGGCCCGCGGCGGCTTCCGCCCCCGCAGTCGCCCTCCCTCCGCCCGCACCGGCGCCGATCGTGTATCGGCTGCAGCTCGCCCAGAAGGACGGCGTGACCTATGCCTGTGTGGCCGACCACGACACCGTCTACGAGCTTGAAGCCAAGGTCTTCGAGGACGTCACCGCAGAGATGCGGAACCGCCAGATCGCCAAGTTCACGGTCGATGAAGTCACCGAGCTGGCGTTCAAGACGAAAGCCGCCCAGATCACGCTCCGCAAGGACGGCGAGAACTGGAAGTACGTTGAGGATCCCGTGCTGCCGATCGACAGCAAGAAGGTCACCGACGTTCTGAACGCCTTCCGCGAGATGCGAACGCACCGGTTCGTGGAATATGCGGCCGACGATCTCGGCACGTATGGCTTGGCCGCCGAGGACGTCGATGGGGTGAATTTCGCGCTCAAGAGCGGCCAGAAGACCGAGCTGCTCCTCTCGGCAAACGGCCCGGCGGCGGATGCTGACAAGAGCCGCTACGCCACGCTCGGTGGCACGAAGCAGGTCTTCCTGCTCAAGGGCGATCAGGCGGTGAAGTTCGAGCAGAAGATCCGTGATTTCGAGAAGAGCGCCAACGCCCCTGCTGACAACGCGACGCCGCCCGCCGCTCCTGGGATGGGAAGTCCCGGCGGCTTCGGCGGCGAGGGGTAGGCCGCGGCCGGCTCCGGAAGCTGGTCAACCGACGGCAAGACCGCCGGCCGGCGAGGCGTGGCGCTCGACGGGATCCGCGGGACGGCGGGCTGGGGCTGCGCCACCTCCGGAGATGGCTTCATGGCTCTCGAACCGGCTCGATACCGCAAAACCGTGCACTACTCGGGTCACGTCCAGGGCGTGGGCTTCCGGTACACGACCGAGCGGCTGGCCCGGCGCTACGAGGTCGGTGGATTCGTTCGGAATTTATCGGACGGACGGGTCGAGGTCGTCGTGGAGGGTCTACCGGCCGAGGTGGGCGCCTTCTTGGCGGACCTGGATGAGACCATGGCCGAGTACATTCGCGGCCGGCAGTCGGCCGAGAGCCCGGGGACCGGGGAGTTCCGCGGTTTCGGGATTCGCCACTAAGCTGGGCTGCCGGACTTGCTTTGCCCCTCTGGCTTGGTAGAATACGTGGTTCTATGGACGCCCCGGCCGCTGAGGTCGGGGTTTTCCGTCGAATGATGCTCCCCGCGCGACCGCGGAGGCAGTGAAGGACGTCCCCGGCGGGACCGCGGGGACGAGGTTGACCAGCGACATAGCGAGATGATTCATGGCCAGATGTGCTCATAGACGCAAGACGCACAAGGGGTTGCAGAAGAGAGTCAAGATCACCGCCAAGGGTAAGGTCAGGCGTAAGCAGTCGTTCCGCGGGCATCTGCTCAGCGGTCGTTCGGCCAAGCGCTTGCGGAAGCTTCGTCAGAGCCGAGTCATGGCCCCTGGAGATGCGAAGAAGGTCATCGAGGCTCTGGGGGTTTAGGCGACCCGGGCGAGCAGCTGACGAGTTGACGAATGCCCGGCCTGGCCGGGGAAGGAAACGAGGAGAACCACATGCCACGCGGGACCTCTGGTGCTGTCAGGGCGAGAAAGGTTCGGCGGCTTCGGACCGCCACCAAGGGCTATCGCGCCGCCCACAGCAAGCTGACACGAATCATGATCTTCGCGGTGACCCGCGCTGGGATCAACTCCTATCGCGATCGCCGCCTGAAGAAGCGGGACTTCCGCTCCCTGTGGATCACCCGCATCACCGCGGCTTGCCGCGCCCGGGGAATGAGCTACTCCAGGTTCATGGCCGGTCTGCGCAAGCTGTCTATCGGCCTGAACCGCAAGATGCTCAGCGAACTCGCGATTACCGACGCCGCAGCCTTCGACAAGCTGGTCGCCATGACCGCGAACGCGGCCAAAGCCTGACTGTCCTGAGAAGGTCAGGCGGCCACGACAAATGGAGACACCTGGAACCCGGCACACGATCTTGCCGGGTTTCTTCTTGTGTGGAACGCGCGGCGCGTCACGCCGCGTCCGGGCGCCGTGAGCTCGCCTACCGCCTTCGGGGAGCCGCATCATCGGTGGGCACGAAAGGCCGCTCGCCGGCCGGGGCCGCTTGAACACACTCCCAGCAGAGGCCGCTGATCTGGAACCGGTGGCTCAAGGCATGGAAACGGAACCGCGAGGCCAGCACCGTGCGCAGCCTGACCACGTCCTCGCTGCTGAACTCGATGATCTTGTGGCAGTGTCCGCAGACCATGTGATCGTGAGCGTTCTGGCCAAAGGTGTGCTCGTAGCGGGTCAGCTTGTCGCCAAACTGGACCTGCTTGAGAATGCCGCAGTTGACCAGCAACGGCAGCGTGCGGTAGATCGTGGCCTTGGCGACCCGCCGGCCGGCTTGGCGAAGATCGACCAGGAGTTGCTCGGCTTCAAAGTGGTCCGGGTTGCCCAACACCTCGCGGAGCACGGTCTTTCGCTCGTGCGTGTACTTCAAGCCCCGGTCACGCAGGTACTCGCGAAAGAGATTCTCGGCGGTCGCGATCGTCTCGTCAGTGAGCTGCTTGGCCATGTCGTCCTCGTTACGGCTCATGGGCGACCACGACGATGCCCAGCTGGTCGGCGGCCTCAACCAACCTCTCCCGATCGATGACCAGGGTGTGTCCCGCCTCGAAGATCAACGCCCGTCCGCCGTGGCGATGCAGATTGGCGACGGTGTCCGGCCCGACGGTCGGAACATCGAAACGCGGATCCTGGTCCGGCTTGGCCACCTTGATCAGCATCCATCCGCCGTGCCGGCAGAGCTGCCCGGCCCGCTCGATCATGCGATCGGTCCCCTCGATCGCCTCGACCGCGATGACTTCCTGTTCTTTCACCGCGATCGACTGCCCGATGTCGAGCCGACCCATCTCCTTGGCGATCGCCCAGCCGAACGCCATGTCCTTGTCCTGGGCGGGCGACGGCTGTCGCCTGGTCAGGACGCCCGGGGGCAAAAGGTGTTCGCGGCAGTATTGGACGGAATCGACCAAGGTCACACCCCTTCGCTGCATGCACTCCGCCGCGGCCCGAAGTATGGTGTCGTTTCGCCGGTCGGCTACCTCGAAGAACCACAGCTTGAAGCTGGTCCAATCCGGGAGAAAGCGAATCAGCCGGAACCGCCCGTACATCTCCGACTTGCGAACCGAGCCCGCCATGATCGCTTCACGCACGCCGCAACGGCGGAACACCCGGATCCACCGGCCCAGCCGCACCACGCCCGACCAGTATAAGCGATCTACGGTCCGGGCCAATTGCGGATCCGCCAGACCTCGAAGACCGACGGCGATCACCGGGCGGCCCTGGCGCCGGGCACCCTCGGCCACCAGGAACGGGAAGCGGCCGGCCCCGGCAATGAGTCCGAGCGGGTTGACGCTGGTCTGGTTCATGGCGGGTCTCAGGGGGGCGGCTCAACGTCGTTCTGGATCTGTTCGCGAAGGCGGTCGATGTCCTGGCGAAGACGGCGAATCTCATTCTTGATCTCCGGCAGCCGCTGCACAATGGCTATCTGCCGGCGGCAGTCCTTGATCGGCACGGCCGGCTGACCCAGCACGGTGACGCCCGGTTCCACCGAGTTGGTTACCCCCGCCTTGGCTCCGACCGTGGCGTGATCGCCAATCGTGATGTGCCCGACGATGCCTGCCTGGCCGGCCATGGTCACATGACGCCCGACCTGAACCGAGCCGGCCACGCCCACTTGGGCCACGAACATGCAGTCCTCGCCGATCCGCGTGCCGTGTCCGATCGCGACCAGATTGCTGAACTTGGTCCCGCTGCCGATCGCCGTATTGCCCAGCGTGGCCCGGTCAATGGTGCAGTTCGCCCCGATCTCCACGTCATCCCCGATGATGACACTGCCGATCTGCGGTATCTTGACCCACTTCTCGCCAACGGGTGCGTAGCCCAGCCCGTCTTCGCCGATGACCGAGCCGGCGTGAATGGTCACTCGGTCGCCCAGCACGCAGCCGTCATAGATGACAACGTTGGGGTACAGGGTGACATCGCGCCCGATCCGACAACCTTGGGCGATGTAGACTCCCGGGTAGACCGTTGCGTTGTCCCCGAGGATGACGTTCTCGGCGATGTAGACGCCAGGGCCGATGTTCGCCTTGGCCCCAACCTGGGCTGTCTTGGCGATCGCGGCTCGGTCGGAGAGACCCCACTGCGGATGCCGCCGGTAGCCGTGCAGACGCACAATGGCGGCCGTCACCGCCGCGTACGGGTCAGGCGTGCGAACCAGGGTCATCTTCTGCTGGGCCGCAACCTCGGGTTTGACAAAGACCGCCGCCGCCCGGGTGGTGGCCAGCTGCCCCTCGTATTTCGGGTTCGACAGAAAGCTGACCTGACCCTCCCCCGCCTCCTCAAGCGTGGCTACGGCCCGGATGGGCACAGACGCATCGCCGTCCACCGTGCAGGGAATGCCTTGGGAAGTGATGAAGGCCGCCAGTTCCGCGAGAGTCAATGTCATCGAGACCGATGCCTGCTAAAGGACCCCCTCCTGCCTACGAGGGGGTATAATAGGGCCGCCGGTGTGGCAGTGTCAATGAAACCCCTGTGAGCGGTAACTCATGGTCAATGCGGAACTTGTCAAGCGATTCGAGCAGATAGCAGATCTCCTGGAGATCAAAGGGGAGGATCGCTTCCGGATCAACTCCTACCGCCGGGCGGCCAGGGCCATCGACGACCTGACCGAGGACGTCGCGGCACTGGCCGAACGCGATGAGCTGGAGACCGTGCCGGGGATCGGCAAGAGTACGGCCGAGCGCATTCGCCAGTTCCTGGCCGAGGGGCGGATCACGCTCCACGAAGAGCTGATGGCCTCGTTGCCCGCCGGCCTCCTGAAAGTGATGAGCATCCCCGGCCTCGGGCCCAAGAAGGTCGGCGCCCTTTACCACGAGTTGGGCGTTGGGAGTATCGAAGACCTGCAGGTGGCCATCGCCGCGGGCAAAGTCGAGCAGTTGTCCGGCTTCGGGGCCAAGAGCGTCGCCAAGATCCAGGAGGGCATCGGGTTTCTGGCCCGCTCGGCCGGGCGAACACCGCTGGGCGTCGGGTATGCGATCGCCGAATCGCTTCGGAGTCGGGTCGCCGCTTTGCCAGGCGTGAAACGGGTCATCCCGGCCGGCTCGCTGCGCCGCGGGCGCGAGACCCTCGGCGACATCGACCTGCTCTGCGAGGCGGCCGACGGCCAAGCCGTCATCGACGCGTTCAGCAAGCTGCCCGAGGTCAGCGGCGTCCGGGCGTCTGGCGATACCAAGGCGTCGATCCTGGTCGCCAGTCCGGAAGGAGGAGACATTCAGGTCGATCTACGGGTCCTACCGGCCGAGTCCTTCGGCGCTGCCCTGCAGTATTTCACCGGCTCGAAGGAACACAACGTCCGGCTTCGCGAGATCGCCATCAAGAAGGGCTGCAAGCTCAACGAGTATGGCCTGTTCAAGGGCGAGAAGCTGATTGCGGGCAAGGAAGAGGCGGAGATCTATGCCAAGCTCGGTCTGCCGTTCATCCCCCCCGAGCTTCGCGAGGACCGCGGCGAGCTGGAGCGAGAACTGCCCAAGTTGATCGAGCTGACCGACATCCGCGGCGACCTGCACATGCACACCACCGCCAGCGACGGCCGGAACAGCATCGAGGAGATGGCCAAGGCAGCCAAGGAGCGCGGCTACAGCTACATTGCCGTCACCGAGCACTCGCGAAGCTCGGCCATCGCCGGCGGCCTGTCGATCGAGGATCTCAAGCGGCACATCAAGCGGATCCGTGCCGCCGACGGCAAGGTGGAAGAAATCACCGTTCTAGCGGGTATCGAGTGTGATATCCTCTCCGACGGCGCACTTGACTACCCTGACGAGCTGCTCGCCCAGCTCGATTGGGTGATCGCCAGCATTCACGCTGCCCAGGGCCAGGATCGCGCCAGAGTCACCGCCCGCACCATCGCGGCCATGGAAAACCCATACGTCAATGTGATCGGTCATCCCTCCGGCCGGCTGCTCGGTCGCCGCGATGCGATGGATCTGGACTGGGAGGCGTTGTTCAAGGCCGCGGCCAAGACCGGAACCGCGATGGAGGTCAGCGCCTCCTGGCAGCGATTGGACCTCAAGGATGTCCACATCCGCCAGGCGATCGAAGCCGGCTGCCGTTTGTGCATCGACACCGATGCCCACGATACCAATCAGCTCGACCAGCTCATGCTCGGCATCGTGACCGCCCGCCGAGGCTGGGCCACGGCCGAGGATGTGGTCAACACCTGGCCGCTGGCCAAGCTCAAGAAGTGGATTGCAGCCAAGCGCAAGTAGCCGCATCCCTGTCGGCCACCGCGGCTCTGTCCGGCAACTGAGAGAGACGACCACGCGCATGCTGAGGATCCTGCTCAACGGTGCCTCCCTGGAAACGGGTCGGACCCGTATGGCCGGTGACGCGGGCGATGTTGTGCGGCCGGGTTCACCGCCCTGGCAGCTCGTCATGTTCGGTGTCGTGGTCACCGCACTGGGCCCCTTCCTCCGGCATCGGCTGGGGAGTCGCGTCGGGACGGCAGGGCACATTCCAGAAAAGAGAGAAGGGCCGGCTCCTTCCTGAAGCCGGCCCTTTTGGATCAGAGAGATTCGTCAGAGACAGTAGATCATTCGGGGGCTGCGACCGGAAGTCAAGAAACGACGGTGGGAAAGCGCGGAACACCAGTAATCGCGCCTTCAGCACGCCACGGGACGATTGTCGATCGCGAGGTTATGGGGCCTTCTCGGCGGAATCGCCGGGCCGTGATTCGCTCGCGCCGGTGGTCGTCGCCTCGTCGCCCTCGATCAGGTCGACACGGACCGACGTGTTCAGCTTCTGGGTGAGCGTTCCCAGCCCGGACGCGCCGGCGACAACCGTGGCCGGGCCCTGCTTGATCCGGGCCTCGATGGTCATCTTCTGCGTCTGGCGCAGTTGGACGAGCACGCCAGCCTGATAGTCCCAATAAGCGATTCCCTCGCCCCCGCTGGTGGTCATGGTGTAATCCATCTGCTCCATGAGGCTGCCCAGCAGACCGGCGTTCCTGGGTTTCTTCGCCTTCTCGTTGTCGGTCCTTTCTGGCTCAGGGGCCAGGCGGAGCGTTTCCTTGAGACGGATCTTGGCGCACGGGCGTCCGCGGAACGTCTCGACGCCCAACAGCTCGTACTCACCCTTCGCCTCGCACTTGGCATTGAGCGTGGGCATGTCCATGATCCATCGGTTCTGCCAGGTCTCGCCGACTCGGACCGGGCCTGGTTTCTCCGGGACCATCCGGTAATAGGACTGCATCTGGCGCCCAACGCTCTCGTCGTCGAACATCGAGGCGACCTGCTCGAGGATCTGCGAAACGAAGAACCGGCCCTTCTCTTTCTCGATGTCCTTTCTGACTTCATCGATGGCTTTCTGGATGATGTCGTGAAGACCGGACACCTTGGTGGGCTTTCCCTCCGGACTGGACTCCATGGTGAACTTCGTGCCAGCCAGGGCGGAGAAGAACCGCCCCAGGTAACGCAGGTCCCTGTCGTGCTCCTTGGCCGGGTCAAACGTCTTGGAGTTGAATTCCATGCGACGCCCGTTGCCGGTGATACTCATACTGACGTTGACCAACGTGACCTCGACTTCCGTCGAGCCGTCCGCGTTGACTTTCTTTGTCTCGCTCTTGAGCTCGTTGGTGGTCGATTGACCGGTCTTGATCTCGCTGGGGCCCATCCGGGCGGAACCCACCGTTTGCAGGACGATTCGCTGGCGGACGACTTCGCCCGGCCTGGATTGATAGCGGAACACCACGCTCTGGGCCGAATCCTCGGCCAGCGCGGCCACCGTCGAGATGAAGGCGATGATCCCGAAGCCGGCAAGTCCCCACGGCTTACTCATGATGCTCTCCTTGGTCGGCGGACCTCCTGTTCGCGGCCTCCAGCAGAATATGGTCGATGCGCTCCTGGTAACGGCGGATGGAATCAGCCTGGCCTTCGTTCAACTGGATGGGCTTCCCGTTGGCGGTGAAGCGCGGCCCACCGTCCGTCCGGTCCTGCGACCCGCGGAGGACAACCTGCTCGCCGCCGGCAATCCTGAGCGTGCATTCGTACTGCCGATTCTGGGTGCTGGACGGCTGCATCGGCAGCTGTTCGCCGGTGCCTTGCCGGCCCGAGAGATATCGCCGCAACTCGGCCCACCGTCTCTCGACCCTCTCGATCACTCCGGTCAGCTGCTCATTCAAGTCGTCGAGGTCCACCAGATGGTCAGCCTGCCAGTCGGTCTTGGGGATGGGCGAATCGAGTTGAGCAGCCATCCGAAACGCGCTCGCCGCTTCAATGAGCAGGGCCTGAACCCGCTTCTGAAGTGCCCGACCTAATTGCCACGCGGCTACGAAACGCTTCTCGCTCCGGCCTGTCGCTGCGAACCGCAGCCGGTCGAGCAGCGAGTCACTCACGTTGCCGGCCAACTCCAGTTCGATGAGCCGATCGTCCACTGCGCCGGCCAGGTCGGAGTGTGCGGCTTGCGCGGCCTCATAGGCCGCCCTGGCACCCTCCCGGCGATCAAGAACGGCCAGACAGTCGCCGACCGAGAGGGCTACGTAGCCGTCCTCGTCCAGGTCCGGGCTCGTTTCCAGCAGCTTCGTGAAAACGGCCAAGGCTTCTTTCACTTTCCCTTCGTTGAACAGGTCGGTCGCTTTCATCGACTGCTCGATGAATTGCATGGAACGCTCGACCGGATCGGTTGTGCTCTGCCCGTGCACGGACACGATGAATGACAACAGACAAGCCGTCCATGCGGCGACAGGTATCGTCCATCGCCGGACCGCACCGACGTGGCCGCCCGTGAGGAACGCACCCGGGCCGACGAACCGACTGCGGAACAACCGGGTAAGCCCGCGTCGTCGACCAATGCTGAACACTTGAGCTGTCATGTCGGGCCTCTCCCTCTCATAGCCGCTGAATCGGGACGAACACCGGCAGTCGAGGTCCGTCCGTGGGCTCGGAGGACCGATCCTCGGAACGGCTGGCACCTCGCAACCGTCGAGGCGTCTGTCGAACGGGAACGACGGCCAAGTCCTCGGCGGTCTCCAGCGAAGCAGCTGCAATGACTTCCATAGCTGCCCCCTGCATGACAAAGGCCGCCGGATTGGCCGGCCCGCTCGCCGTCAGGCTCTGGGCCAGGCTGTTCAGCAGCAGAGGGCTGGCTACCACGCTCACCTGGGGAACCAGATTCGGTTTCGGGTCCACCCGCTGCGTCGATGAGCGGCTGGTCAGTTGTGAGCCAAACCAGCCGGCCATGAACAGGAGAAACGAAGCCGCTAAAGCCGGTGCCCAGGGCAGCCAGACGCGGTAGCCCCGAAGGGTGGGCCGCCCCGGGCAGACCGGAATAGCCTTCTCCCTGAGTATATGTCCCTGAATCGAACTGAGCACTCGCTCGGTCAGATCATCCGGCATCGCGACCGGTTCCGGCGAACGGAGCAGCCGGATCACCGGGCCATACTGACGGCGCAGTTCCGCGTTTCCGCGCACCAGACTCTCAACCTCCGCAGCCTGTTCCACGGACAGCTCGCCGTCCAGGTAGGCTTCGATCAACTGCTCGGTGTCGCGATATCCCATGTCCCGTTCTCCGGTACCTGACAATGCATCATCAGATCGCGCAGTCGCCTCCGGCCCCGATGCAGATGCGTGCGGACCGTGTTGACCGGCACGTCCAGCACCTCCGCAATCTCCGTGTAGGGCATGTCGTGAAAATGAAACAACACAATGGCCGCCCGCTGAGGTTCATCAAGCTGCTCCAGCCAGTATCGCCATTGCCCCGGGCTCGGCACATCCAAGTCGACCGCCCCACCCTCGCTTCGACGGTTTTCCGCCGCCCTGAGGTGCAGGATGCGCTCCCGCTTGTGGGCTCGGAGCTTGTTCAACGCTAGGTTCGTGGCGATCTTGAACAGCCAATTGCGGAACGGCTGCTCAAGGTCGTACAAGTACAACCGCTCCAGCGCCCGGAGAAACGTCTCCTGGGCCACATCCTCGGCCTCGGCCGAGTTGCCCAGGATCCGAGCCGCAACCGCGAAGACACTCCGAAGATGCCGTTCAACCAGCGTGCCATAGGCTCCTCGGTTGCCCTCGAACACGGTCCGCACCAAGTCGGCGTCGCTCGGGTTGTCCTGGCTCGCTCCCACCTGGTGTCTCGCCAACAAGTGCCATAAGGACTACAGCCCCCGACGGTTAGAGTTTCAACTCCGCCACAACGCGGCCGCCGGCAGGGCGTGCAAATCCGTCCCGAACGGGATCCTATCCGGGCGGCGGTCGACAGCCAAACGGCGAAGCAGGCTCGCCCCGCCCGTTTCCACCAGCGGGTCCCGCTTCTTCAAGTCACACTGACCAATACTCGGGGTCGACTTGACCTCACCTCTCAGCAGTTCAGTCGCACTGTCTGAACAGCGGGGTCTCCACCATCAGCCGAGACGGTATCGACGCGTCCCTGATCCATACCGATGCGCTCCCGAACGTCCGGTTCCACCGTCCCATCTCGGCGATGCTCTCCACGGTTCTCGGCAGCTGAATCGCGGCGCGGGAATGAGGTGTAATGCATGCTTTCGTCAAGCTTTATGTGCGTCAGATGCCGCTGCCCTGATCGTGCACGTGCAGGCCGCACTCCGTCTTGTCGAAGCCGACCCAGCGGCCGGAGCGGGGATTCTCGCCCGGCCCAACCTGACTGGTGCAGAAGCCTGCCTCCGGACGGCAGCCGATGCTCGGGTAACCATGCTCTCGAAGCGGGTGGTAGGGCAGGTCGTTCTCCAGGAGGTAGTAGTGGATGTCACCGCCGGTCCAACCCGCGATCGGGCAAAGCTTGACCAGGCCGATGTGATCGCCCTGAATGATCGGCGTTGTTCTACGACTCAGGGATTGATCTCGTCGAATGCCGGTTATCCAGGCCGCGAGTTTCAGTTCGCGCTTGGCACGGTCGAAAGGCTCGCGTTTGTTGAACGCGCAGCAGGCGTCGGGGTTTGATCGCCACATCCGTCCGTGCTCGATCAGGAAGTCGGTCGCGGTCAGCGCCGGCCGGTAGATGTGCAGATTGAGACTCAGCCGTCGGGCAAGCTCATCGCGAAACAGGACCGTTTCAGGGAAAAGAAAGCCCGTGTCGACGGTGATGATCTTGATGTCGGGTTTCACGCGGGTGGCCAAATGGAGCATCACCGTGCTGTCCGCGCCAAAGGACGAGGATACGGCCAAGTTGTCTCCGTATTGACCCACGGCCCAGTCGATGATCTCCAATGCCGTGCGTGTCCCCAACTGTCGGTTCAGCGAGTCTAGATCGACGGGATGATCAGGATTCATTGGCCTTCGGTCCCTCCGGAGTTTCGGGGATTGTAGGGGGTGTCTGCCTGGGCGGGTTGGTCGAGGGCATTGCACCATGGCTGGTTCGCACGCAGAATGGTCCCTGTCGGACGATGTCCTGATTCTGTCAGGGTACGAGCATGGGCGACAGCCAACACTCGGGGCCACGCAATGTCCACGGGCGGCGATGGGGGCGAGGATTCCGCCCCTACCTGATCGTGGCCAAACTCTTGTGCGTGGCCGCATACGTTGGCGGGCTGATGGCTCTTCTGGTGGTCGTCTTCCAGGCTGGTCTTCCCGGAGACGCCGAGGGCTGGCGGCAGGTCGGCAGGACAGTCCATCGGGCGTACGCCTGGCTGATTGTTCCGGGCTTCCTTGGCGCGACCGTCGTGGGTGTCCTGCTAACGGCATCCATGGTCGGGCCAATGGCCCGGATGCGCTGGTTCCGGTTGAAGCTCCTTCTTCTGGCGGTGGGTGCTCCTTCGCTCCATGTCTACTTGCGAGGCCGTTCGATCGCATTTCAGAGCTTACTGGTTGCGGCTCAAGACGTTTCGGGCATGGTCGCCGTGTTCAGGCAGCTCCTGGCCGGCACCGTTGTCGGTCTGTTTCTCGGCGTGGCTCTCCTGGTTCTCGGCCGGGTGAAGCCTCGTCTCGGGCAGGCTTACGGGAGCAGCGTCCGGAGGACCTAAGCTCATGGAGGCTGGTTGGGTGCCCAACTCCAGACGCTTGCGTAGCCGTTCAGCCAGCCGGGTAGCCCTTGGGACGCCATCAGCGTGTTGTGAAGATAGGCAGTTTTCCACCCCCCGAGGGGGGAAATCGGCGGACCTTTCAACGACCAGGGGAGTCGTTATGGACTCACGAACCGCGTTGAAGCGGGTCGTTCCGGTGCGATCGGCCTCGTCCTGACCTGGGTAAGGGATTGGCCGGGTCGCCGCCGGCCGACACCGGACTCGGTTCCCGTGGGGAATCCTCCGACGGGGCCCGGGCGGGGCCTTTTTGGGGTAACGAAGTCGTCTCACTCGTTCTTGACCTGAGCCTCATCAAGGGTTAATATCGAGTGATGTGCCATCGTCTCGCGGGGCGAGGGATTCTCTTGTTATTCCGACGCTGGGAGGCCGATATTGTGACCACATGTTGTCTCGTGGGTTCGGCTATCCGTTCCCTTGAAGCAAGTCGTGTATCCCCTCGGCGGGCACAGTCGGTCCTCGGCTCGCGCCGTCCGGGAGGACGGGCCTTCACCCTGATCGAGCTCATGGTCGTGGTCGCCATCATTACGCTCCTGGTCAGCATTATCATCCCCAGCCTGGCCACCAGTCGTGAGAACGTCCGCTCCGTCCTCTGTCGGACCAATTTCACCGAGCTTTCGAAGGCCATGCTGATGTATGCCAGTGCTCACGGCGGTTTCCTGCCGTTCGAGGACCGGGTGAAGGAGAACCTCCTCCCTTCAGAGATATACAAGGAACGAAAAGACTATCTCTGCTGGTATGATGCGGTGGATAAGTACCTCAAGACCGACAAGAAGAACGTGGGAGTCAAGCTGTGCCCCACGGTTGCCCGCGATGCCCCGAACAGCTCCGAGGGCTATCGCATGAACAGCAAGCTCGCTGAGACGAACTGGTTGAGTCCCTATTACCTGAAGCCGCCGTTCCGGAAACTCGACACGCTCAAGAGTCCGTTGGCCACCGTGCTGCTTTTTGACGCCGATGTCGGCGGAGATGTCCTGTCGTTCAAGGGGCGATGGAGACAGACGATGGACGACGTGGACTACCGCCATAACACCAAGACGAACATCGTTTTTGCCGGCGGCAATATCGAGAACATGCACAAGAAGGTGCTGGCCAAGAAATCCTTCAGCAACTCGCCGGTCGTCTGGCAGCCCGCCGATGTGGGACCATGGGATCCTGACCCCATCAATGAATAATGCAGACCGCACCTGTCGGCACCGCCGGAACCTTTGCCAAGCGCAGCGAGCACAAGTATTGGCTGCCGTCGTCTGAACTGGGCCCGGTGATCAACGCTCTCCGAGTGCATGTCCCCATCTTCTCGTACACTCCGACCTGCTGGTCCAGCGTCCGGTCCCTCTATCTCGATACGCCGGATCTCAGATGCTATCAGGACTACTTGGTTGGCCTGATGGTTCGCTGGAAGATCCGGATTCGGGAGTACGGTCACCAGGGCCATTTTGGCGAGAACTGCTGGGTCGAAGTCAAGATGAAGAACCGGGGGATTGGCTCGAAGCGCCGGTTTGGCAGTCGTGTTAGCGACGTGGCCCGGATGGTGGACGAGGGCGCCGACATCTGGCCCACGCTCAAGAGCAACGGCGATCCCAAATTGCTCAACACCTATCAGCACATCACCCATCTGATTGAGTCCAAGGCTCTGCGACCGGTGGTGTGCATCCAGTATGAGCGGCTCGCATTTCAGCGGACGGCAACCGACGAACTGCGGATCACGCTGGATCGCGACGTGCGGGCTCAAGGGCCGGCCAGCCGACCGCAGGGTCGCTTCACCGGCCTGATCCTCGAGATCAAGTCCACCGGCGAGCGCCCGGAGTGGTTCTATCAGTTACGAGACAAGGTGACGATGCACCGCGCCCATCGCATGTCGAAATATGCCTGGGCGATCGGAAATGTGCTGGGTATTCGTAAGCCAGGAGCTCAGGAATGGGCATGACGACAATGGATCAAGTACTGAACGCCAACCCTTGGTTGGATCGCCTCTTCGGGGAAATCAGCGGCACCGGCGACACCACTCTCGGTATTCAGAGCGTGCTCATCCGACTGGTCTCCGCCGCCTTCCTCGGCTGGATCATCGGCCAGGTCTATCGACGGACGTTCACCGGTGTGCGGCTGAATGCGGCGCTGCCCGACACACACACGCTGCTGGCGCTCGGTGGTGCGATCATCTGGCTGGTCGTCGGCGACAACCTCGCCCGGGCCTTTGGTTTGGGCGGCATGGTCGGCCTCATTCGCTATCGGACCATCGTGCCTGATCCCAAGGACACGACCCTGCTCCTGTTCAGCCTGCTGATGGGCATGGCCTGTGGACTCGGACAGCCGCTGGTGGCCTGGTGTGGGACCATTGTCCTGATCATGGTGATGGCCTTCCTGCATTACGGCCAGCGAGGCAAGCGGGTCGCCGAAGAAGAGAACCTCACCGTGCTTCAGGCGTTTGAGAGTGCCCCCCAGCCGTCCAAGGAGCCCGAGAAGAAGGAACTGCCCCCAGGCAAGTAGGCGGCTCTGTTCTGAGAGTCTCCATCCAAAGCAGCGACACGAGCCAGCTGGTCGTCACTCCGGGTAGCGGGGATTCCTTATCGGGCCTTCATCGCTCAGCAGCGCGCACAAGCCGAGAGTGTCGAGCACGTCGGCCATCGCCATGGTCTTGCCGTCCACGGTGACGTATCCCCGCACCAATCGGATGCACTGGCTGTAATCAACCCAGCGGTGGGTGTGTCCCAAGTAGAGTGGTTGGATCGGTTGCCCGTCGAGTCGGTGCCAGCCATAAATGGCCACCTTGCCAGGGCGGGTAACCAGTTGAGGCGTCATGACCAGGTCCTTCTTGACGCCTCCGACCAGCAAGCCCGGCGGCTGGCCGGCGCGTTGTCCCTCGACCATCAGATGGTGAAGGTAGAACGTGGCGATATGGGTGATGTCAATGGCCCTTGGACTGATCGGGTATGGAGCCAGCTTGGCCGCCGCCTGGGCGTAGATGTCGTTGACCATCTTGGGCGTGGGCAGGGCACACTCGAAGCGGTCGGCAATGGCCTGGGCGGTCTGGGGCGTCATCGGCATGCGGACGAAATCGGTGTCCGAGCCGATGGCCAGGTAGTCAGGTGCAACGTCGTAGGTGATCCTGTGTGGCCGGCCGTCGAGCGTCGCCGTGACCGTCACCGCAACGAACCTGCCCAGGAAGTCGGGAATGTTGCCGGAGGTGATTTCCTCGCGGATGCGAGCCTCCCGTCGATCGAGCGGAGCATCCAGAAGCTCGGCCACGAAGGCGCTCCCGGCGATGGCCCCGGCGGGTCTTGGGGGAATCAGGCCGGCGGGCGGGAGTGATCCGGTGCCATGGACGGGGCGCGGCCGCGTCTGGCCGCTCAAGCTCTGCACGAACGCATCGATATCTCGGATATCCACATCCCGGTCCGCGTCAAGATCAGCTGCGGCACAGTCCTGGTTGAGGATGGCGCCCCCCGCACCGGCCAGGCATTCCTGAAACCGCGCAAAGTCGTCGTGGTCCACGTTTCCGTCGGCGTCCATGTCGCCCGCGACGCGGGCGGGCCGGGTTGTGAATCGCCAGACGTCGCCCCTGGCCGGTCCATCGTCGTCGACTTCATCGACTCGCCAGTAGTAGGTTGTCGCGGGTAGCAGATGGTTCGCCTGAAAGATGGCGCCCGTTTGTGTGCCGCGGTACAGCCCCGGAGAGGTGGTGCCGAGGTATACACGATAAGGTCTCTGGCCGTCGCCGGCTTTCCATCGGAGCGTGACGTCGGGGGCGACGCCGCGAGCGCCGTTCGCCGGGGTGGGATCCGTGGCCGTGGAGGGCATACCGGCCAGGGTTGCGAGCCGGGCCAAGCCGATCGCTGCAGCCCAGATCTGGAGTGTCAGGCTTGCCACGGAGCCCAATATACACGGACGACAAAGCCGTGCCAGCGGCCGCGGCGCTCCAGGCTCGTTGCGACACAGGGATTCAGTTGCCCAGGCAGTCGCGATCCGAGGAGATGCCGGCACCACTGACGCACTTGATGAACCGGGTGATGTCATTGCGGTCCACGTCACCCTCGCCAGTGAGATCGGCACCCTTGCAGGTGGCGTCGGTCACTGGATGACCGGCGCCGGCCAGGCAGAGCTGCAGCCGGGCAAAGTCGTCGCCGTCCACATCGTTATCGGCGTCGAGGTCGCCCGGTTTCGGTTGGGCGTCGATGAGGGCATGCTTCGTCTTCGTGCTCGATCCGCCCGGTCCGCTCACGGTAAGCGAGACGGTGTAGGTCCGGGCGGTCAAATACACGTGGGTCGGGTTTCGCACGTTGCTGGTGGTCTGGTCGCCGAATTCCCATAGCCACGTGTCGATCATGCCGCCGGCGGAAGAATCGGTGAACTGCACACGGAGAGGAACAACGCCCGCAGCCGGACTGGCGGTGAACTCGGCCGCGGGCAGGAGCGGACCGGCATTGTCGGTGGCCGTGAAGTTGTCCGCACGCGTGCCGTGCATGTTCGAGTTCGTGGCGAAGGACTCCTGGTAACCGATGCCGAAGCACCCGTGGGCGAAGTCGGTGTCGGCCGCGCTGGCGATCAGTTGGCCATCTACCAGGTACCTGATGGCCCCTCCCCGACACTCGATTCGGAAGGTCCGCCATGCGGTCGAAGGCTCGTACACGGGCGTGGCCAGGAAATCGATGGGCGTGCCGTTGACGAGCTTCCCCGCCCGGATCCGCCCGTTGTTGGAGTCGTAGAGCAGAGCGTAGCCATTGCCGCCGCCGTAGTGGGACAGGGTGAAGGCCCCGGTTCCCGAGTCACGGGCGAACAAGCCGTAGCGCTCGAAACCGTCATCAGTTACATCCGGTCGATACTCGCAGTAGATGTCCGCCTGCACACTGTAGTCCGTGTCGCCGAAGTCACCCCGCCGGCAGGTATCCACGCCGCCATCGCTGTTCATGACCCTGAGCACGTAGCCGTCCCCGCCCGGGGCGACCGGCGAGAAGGCCACCACGTCGGCGTACCGGAACTTGTCGTCCCAGCCGCTCAGACGCCCAGTACTTGCGAACGGGTCGGAGAACGGGAACACCGTCGTGGTATCCCGATTGACCAGCAGAAGGGCGTTGGCGACCGGTCGGGGAGAGCCGTCGGAAGGGCGATTCCTGACTTGACCGTTGACGACCAGGGTAGCCGAGCCGCCGCCGTCGAAATTGACCGCTTCCGTCGCTGCGAGCGTGCCGGTGAGGAAGTCGGCCATCTCCTGGAAGGTCATGCCCACGCTCCCACCGACGCCGCGGCCGTCGCAGACGACCTGGAACCAGAAGTCGTTATTCCAGGCCATGACGCTACGGGGATTGCGGCTGTAAGGAGCAGCTCCCGATTCGAGGTTCTGCCAGCCAGCGGTATACGCGGCTCCCTGGTGAATGATCCAGCCGATACCGGTCACCGCGTTGTCCGAGATATTGTACTCCTCGGCCTGGCTGGCGAATCGCATCTTGAGCCGGTCACCAATGTGGGCGTGGTCAAGAATGCCTCTCCTCGTCTCTTCGTTTCCCCAGGTGGACAGGACCATCCCCCCGGCCGGGATCGGCGCATTGCCTGTCGTCGGATGGTTGATCGCGGTGACGATGCCGGCCACCTCCTTGTCGCCGCGCATGGGATAGCTCACCCCACTCACGACGACTTCGACGGCGATCGAAGGGGAGATGAAACTGCTGCGCGTCGAATTGTCAAATTCGGGGGTGAACGCGACGATCCCATTGACCGGGTACAGCGGGCCACCCATGAAGTAGTTGTATTGAGCCAGCGGCATGGTGTGGCCGTCAGGGAGAGTCAGCGTGCCGAGACTGTGGCCGAAGTTGGTGCGGATGGTCGGCTGCCGGGCGGGCCCGACCATGAGCGTGTGGTAGGTGTAGTCGCCGTTGAAGCTGGGTGTATCCAGCATCTGGCCGTCGCTCTGACCGATGCCGATCAGCCTTGGGGCCGTGACCCCGTCGAAATAGGACGCATTGATCGCCGAGATCACGTCCCCGCCAGCCGGCTGACCATAGCGATTGGTGATGGTATCGACCGTTTCTCTCGCCGTGTAGTTGCGTTTTCCTTGCGACCAGCCGAGTTGCAGCTTGTATTCGGCGCGGAGCCGGTCGATCTTGACCACATAGACCGTGGTTGGCCCGGGAGCCGCGTGGACGGTGTACGTGACCCCCGGGGCTAGCTCCTCCGCCGGCAGACTCGACGCCACAAGCAGACACGAGACGAGTGCGATCCCCCCGTCGATACTCCGCATGTCCATTCCCCTCGTCAGAGACTCGTGTGCTCAGTCGAACGAGGCTTCGCCGCCTCGCCGGCCTCCGAACCAGACCTGTCCGTTCGGAATAGGCGCCGTGAGCGGGTTGGCGTCCTTGATCATCATCCGGCCGTCGTTCATACGCTGGACGTGGCCGTCGATGTAACCCACATTCATCGTCGTTGCAGGTTCGTACTTCATGTCACGCTTGGTCATGTAGCCGGCTCGGTCTGTGTAGTCCCAGCCCCACATCTCAGGATCCTTGTTCTTGCCGCCGTGGCGGAAGCGAAGGGGTCGCCGCAGGTTCTCCCGGGCCACGACCCGGGTCGTGCCCTTGTAGAGATCCTCCGCGAAAATGCCCGGCTTGCCGGTTTCCATGATGAAGGCGGGAATGCCCTTGATGTTCTTGAGGCCGGAGCTGGCGTTGGCCCCGTAACTCATCCACAGGATGGGGACAACGCGGTTGCCACTGCCGGGCACGGCGTTCTGCCACAAGAGCTCCCCCTTGTAGCTGAGCACATCGAAATGCCAACCCGCTTCTTTCTCCGCCACGTAGCCGTCGCCGAACCGTTGCTTGGCGGTAGTGGCGTTGTAGCCGATCATCAGATCGATATCCCCACCCTTGGTGGCATCGCCGCCGAACTCGTTGCCTTCCACGGAGTCCTGTATGTCGGTTTGCCAGACGCCGCCCTTGGCGTCGAAGCAATGGTTGAAGATGCCGTCGCCCGCGGTGGTTCCGTGGTATCCGCCCGCTCCGTCATACAAACGCATGAGCACCGCGGCGGTCGGGCGGGGGTTCGTGTCCGCCGGGCAGGTGAACAACTCGGATTGTCCACCGTTGGCCTTCAACGACTGGGTGGCCCAGCCGAAGTTGGTGCTCCACCTTTCCTTGCGCATGCTCGTCTCCGCCAGGTGGACGAGTGCCCCTTTGATGGCCTGATTCAGGTTGCTGGCACACACCGCCGCCTGAGCCTGGTTTCGGGCAGCCTTCAGCGAGGGGAGCAGGATGGCGATCAGCAGGGCAATAATGGCCACGACGACCAGGACTTCGATCAGCGTGAAGCCAAGTCCGCTGAAGCCGGGTGGGTGGCGGGGAGGTCGACGCATGGATCGAACGGAAGGCTGACCCATAGAGCTCTCCTTTCGGTCGTGGCTCGATCGCCTCCGCCGATCGGCGGGTGCGACGTCGCCACGCGGTTGCACACGATGATGCGATGGTTAGAACCACTCAGGCCATCGTGAAACCGCCTGGAGAACACCGTGGAGAGCTTCCCCGCCCGTTGAGAGCACCTTCTCCCTCCTTCGTCGGCAAGGGCGCACTCTCCATCCAGGGCAGAATCGTTCTCGGCGACTCAATTATAGTCCGTCCCTTGCCCGCCACCTAATTGGCGCGAGACGGCTGGCCCCTCCTGCCATGTCAAAACTGGCTGCCGGCTTGGTTTTCGGTCGTCGTTTGTTGCCCCCGGGGCGGCCGGTCAATCGAAGAACCCCTCATCCGACCTCTGTCCGGGGTACCAGACCGGTCCCCGCGCAGGATACCCGGCCTTCGACTTGTCCATCAGCTGATCGTCGGTCATTCGCTGGACATGACCGTCCAGGAAGCCCACGTTCATCTTGGTGGCGGGCTCGTACTTCATGTCCAGAGGAGGCGCTGAGCCGCGCTTGGTGAAGTCCTTGCCGGACATGAGCGGATCCTTGTTCTTGCCACCGTGGCGGAACCGGAGTGCGGCCGGTAGGCTCTCCGGCGTCCCACTGACGGGAGTGGTTTTCTTCCACAGACGCTGCGGGAAGATACCCGGCTTGCCGCCTTCAACGATCAGCGCTGGGATGCCCCGGACGTTCTTGAGGCCCGAACTGGCATTGGCCGAATGGCTCATCCACATGATCGGGATGGTGCGGTTTCCGCTGCCGCCGCCCGCCATCTTCCACAGCGGCTCGCCCTTGTAGCTCATCACATCGAAATTGTCGGCCGATTCCTTCTCGGCCACATAGCCGGCGGCGAACCTCTGTTTTGCGGTACTCACGTTGTAGCCGATGAGCAGGTCAATGTCCGTATAGCTGAAGGCGTCGCCGCCGAACTCATCTCCCACCACCGAGTCCTGGACATCCGTCTGCCATACGCCGCCGCCAGCGTTATAGACATGGTTGAAGATGGCATCGCCGGAAGTGATTCCGCGATCGATGGAGCCCGCCCAGACGCGGGCGAGGACCGCGGCGGTCGGTCGAGGATTCGCGTCCGCCGGGCAGACAAACAGATCCGACTGCCCGCCATTCGCCTTCATCGAGTAGGTGGCCCAACCATAGTTGGTGCTCCACCGCTCCTTGCGCATGTTGGTCTCGGTCAGATGCAGGATCGCCCCCTTGACCGCCTGACCCATGTTGCTGCCGCACACCGCCGCCTGGGCCTGGTCCCGGGCCATCTTGAGGGATGGCAGCAGGATCGCGATCAGCAAGGCGATGATCGCGACGACCACCAGTACCTCTATAAGGGTGAATCCGAGGGGCGGAGACTTCCGAGAAGGACAACGTTGCAGCAGTGGCCAGATCACTGGTCGGCGGGCCATGTGATACTCCTTGTAAGGGCTTCCTTGACGGGCTAATCCTGATTACTAGACTCTAGCCGATTCCATCGTGTCTTTCAAGAGGTTACCGGTCACATTCGACGCCTTGGTATCCTCAGTCAACCAATCAGGAAGACCCGGCTCTTCCCCGCCCCCGGGAACATCACCACTATCACACTTACCTGGTTTACCTCACTTCGCACAGTCGGCGGACACCGGGGCTGCCGGAGCCGGTCCCGTCCAGCACTTCAGGAACCGCTCCAAGTCGGAACCGTCGATGACCCCGTCCCCCACCACGTCGAAACAGGCACATACCGCGGAATCGAACGGCGATGTGCCGTAAAGACAGGTCTGGAGGACGCCAAAGTCCCGCTGGTCGACCGCCCCGTCCGGCTCGGTACCATCCGTCCCCGAACCGGCTGCGTCAAAGACCGGCGTGTGGCAGGAACTCTTGTCCAGCGACACTCCCAGCACGGCGATCCGACCGCCCAAACCCCGCTCGTCCGCCTGAATCCGCAGCCGGATCCGGCTCAGGGTCTTCCGGGCGTCGATCTGGGCCGCGTGGTAAAGGAGAAACGCTCCGTCATGGTTGCCGCCGCTCTGGTTCGTGCCGTCGTGCCGAACCCGCTGAAAGCCGACCACGTCCGGTCCACTACTCCTTAATCGACCACCTACCCCGACAGCCTGAGAATTATCGTCCCCGTCCGTCCCGAACCAGTTGTAGAGCTTGAAGGACCAGGAATCGACGGTCTGATCGTTGTAGACCGCCTCGACGACCAGTTCTCCATTGTTGTCCCCGTTGCCAACGGTCAGAAGGCGAATCTGAGCGTAGGGGCCGGGCAGAAACTCGCGCGGACCATCCGGGTTGAGCACGAAAACGTTCTCGGGGTTGAAAGGACCTGCCAAGGTGTCACCGCCATCCCATTTGATGGAATTCCATCCATCATAGCGGAGCTGAAAGCCGGGTGAGCCCGGGACCTGGACGGTGAATACCCCATTCGGGGGCAAGCCGGGCATCAGCGGCGTGGGCAGAAGACTTGGGTCGAGGTGATCCTGGCATGGCCGGATGTAGCCCTCGGCCGCCAGGGTGTGGTCATTCTTGGCGATCATGGTCCGCTCGCCGTTGGCGAAACGATCGTTGTCGTCGGAGGAGGTGGTGTCCGAGCCGACGCCGAGCAGGGCATCGGCGTTGCCGACGCAACGCAGGTCGAGCGGACCCCCGGCCGAGGGCGGACCGCAGACCCCGGTCTGGATAGGGTTCATCTCCGTGATCCGCAGGGCAGAAACGCCTACCTCGCTGGCGTCATCGTACCAGGCGAAGTTGAACATGATGTACATCACCGACCCGCGTTTGAGCCAAACGAAGCCACCGTTACCGCTTGCGCCGCAGCGGGGATAGGGTAGGCCCGCATCCCAGTTGGGACACTGCGGCCCCGGGCCGGTGTCCATCCACCGCCCCTGGTTGTTCTCGTTGGTCTGGATCCACTGCCGGTTGGTCCCGTACTGGCCGTTCCACGGGACATTGGGGTCCCAGTACTTCCACTGGTCGTAGCCGTCCATGATGACTTCCAGCGGAGAGTAGTCCGTGGCATGGGCGGGAGGCACGAAGTACTCGATCTTGTAGATGTTCGGCTCGTCGGGGATCTCCGGACCCAGGCAGTTGTCGTTGTTGTCGAATTTCCAGTAGGCCCGGCGGACGCCATCGAACCCCTGGCCCCACCAGTAGCGGCCGTCGAACATCGGCGTGCCATCGTCATAGCCGCCGGCGGCTTCGTTGTGCCAGTTGCCGTCGAATCGGTCGGGCTTCAGGTACCAGACCCGCTGGGCGCTGGCGGAATCGGCGGCTGCCAGGACGGCAACCAGACAGACAATCAAGCGAGATCTCATCACAAACCTCCTTCGGGCAGGATGGTGGTTTTCCGGAGCGTCGTCGCAGGCGTACGCGGGTACGGCGGGGGCAACCGACAGCTTCATAAGCCTCCATGAGCCGGTGGTGACACGCTCTGCGATTCCTGATCCTCATTCTAACACCATGGCGGAGACGAAGCAACGTCATCGGCTGGCAAGTGTTTATGAATACTGAAGTTGCGTTGCTCCCCATTAACACGATTAACCGCTCGACTTCTGGCTGGAGCTGTAGTGGTGTTAGGTGGCGGAGGGGTGACAGAAGCAGTGGTATCACGGCGCCGGGTTGTCGCAGCCTCGGAAGGCGGGGATGGTCGGGCCGGAGTAGCAGCGGGTGAAGACCGCCAGATCGTCGGCGTCTGCGTCCCGGTCGCCGTCGGCATCGAGGCATTGGCAGGCGCTGCCGTCGAAGGGCGGGTTGGCCACGAACGCGTTGGCCGGGCCGGAGAGGCAGGCCTGAAAGATGCCGAAGTCGGCGTGGTCGACGTCGCCGTCGCGGTCGGTATCGAACCGGGGTTCGTTTCGGCAGAAGGTCAGAGCGACCTCGTCGTACCAGAATTCCTCGAAGGTGTTGGTCAAGTACCCCTCGGTGAGCAGTCGGGGATCGCCCCCGAGGCGCAGCCAGGTGACGTCGATGCCGTTGCCCTGGCCGGGCATTCGCCGGCCCTGACTGATGACCACGCCG
The DNA here is from genome assembly GCA_022711465.1 of Planctomycetota bacterium. Classification (GTDB taxonomy): domain Bacteria; phylum Planctomycetota; class Phycisphaerae; order UBA1845; family PWPN01; genus JAGNEZ01. The sequence continues at coordinate 77,036 of JAKLEZ010000025.1, forward strand.
TCGATCAGGAACTCGACATCGCCGACCGCGCCCGAGTACGGATGGACGACGATTTCCAGCCGGTGCCAGCCCTGGGTCCGCGGAACCGGCGTGATGTGCCAGCCGTCGGCCATCGTCGCCCAGGAGTAGTACTCCCAACTGATCTTGGAGTTAACAGCAAGCACGAAGTACTCGGTGCGGTTAGGTTCGGTCAGGATAAGCCAGCCGTGGTCGTCGAAGTTCGGCCGGGAGGGTGGCCCCCAAGGATCGCAGTCGCAGAGGATGTCGGCCGGGTCGTAGAACTGGGTCTTGGCCCGCAGATGGCCGGGTTCGAGCGGCGGATCGAACACGTGGAGGATCGCGGCCCACATGGGGTCCCAGATCGGCTGGCGGCCGGAACGCTGGCCGGAGAAGACCCGGCCGCCGTTGGCCTCATCCGGCCAAGTCTCGAACTTGTACGGCCCCCAGGTCTGGGCATCGTTTGGGGCGGGGTTGGGCCAACCCTTGGGGAGCATCGGATCTACCGGACATGTGGTCTTCCGATTTGCGGGCGAATCGCAAGCGAGCCACTCGGTCAGGAAACTCCAACTCGTGCCGTCCAGCTTCACTGGCTCGAAGTTCTCATAGAAGGGAAGCTGGGTCGTGGCCGAAGGCAGGGCTGCGCCCGCGATCGTGGTCAGGAGTGTGGCACAGAGCATGGTCGCCTCCGTCGGGCACCGCTAGGGCAGCGGCGTTCCCGCATCGCAGCTGGCGTCAGCCCGCAGGGTTGGGCCGGAGTAGCACGACGAGAACGAGTTCAGGTCGGTCGCGTCGATTGTCCAATCGGCATCGATATCCAGGCATCCGCAGGCGGTCAAATCGTACGGAGTGATGGGATTGGGTCCCGTGTAGCATCGCTGAAGCAGACCGAAATCGACCTGGTCGACATCGGCATCTCCGTCGACGTCGGCCCGGGGCTCGTGGCAGGGCGAGGCGGTGCTCAGCTCGACATCGTCGAACCAGAAGAACTCATAGCTGTAGGGCGGGCGGACGTCGGTTGCGTCCTGCTCCTCGGGAAACCGGGAGCCGAGCTGGATGCGACGGAGCGGGACGCCGGTGCCGTCCGGGCCGGGGGCTCGGTGGCCTTGGCCGACCAGCTGGCCATCGATGAAGAACTCGATGTCGCCGACCTGGCCTGAGTAGGGGTGGACCACGATCTCGACGTGCCGCCAGGTCTGAGCGCCGTGGCATACGAAGTCCGCCTTGCGGGGTACGGAGCTCAGGTTCCATCCGTCGGTCTTGGTTCGCCAGCGATAGAACTTCTGGACTGGATCCTCAGGGTTGTTGGAGACCGGCATCTCCACGCCGATGAAGGCGAAGTCGTCGTAAGGATAAACCACGTTGGGGCCCATAGGCCCCGGCGGGAGAGCGAGGGCCTCGCCGGGTAGCGAGGTGAGACCGACCATGCCCCGGACCGGCCAGGCTTCCGCGGTACACAGCGGCCGTTCGACGTCCTGCCAGATCCAGGCGCCGACTCTGAGGATGTTGAGTTGCGGCAGAGCCTCAAACTCGTGATAGGCGGCGTACGGGAAAGGATTGTTGGGGATTTCGGTGGCTGCTTGGCCGCCGTTCCCGGTATGGTCCTTGTGGCCCGAGGTGGAACTGCCTTCCAGATACTGCATGGGGAAGACATTGATCTTGCCTTCGACTTTGGGCCACGTTGAGCGCGAGACACCGCCGTCAAAGGTGTCGCTGAAGACCGTCGTGAAAGTCTGAGCCTGGCTCGACGGTGCAAGGCTCGTCGCGACGCCGAGGGTTAAGGCGATCAGTCGCCGGGTCATCGTCTCTGCTCCTCTCCGGGCTCGCCAGGGTGAACCGCCGAAAGCCCGACAGGCCAGTGGGGGTCCAGTGCACGCCTCCACCCCTTGTCATTGGGCACCCTGAGGTGCGGGCGGGACCGATCCGTTCATCATCGGTTGCAGCGAAGGAGGCAGAGCAGGGCCGCCACATCATGCCCCGCTCTGCCCCCGATCGTCGTGAAGCTGCCGAATGCGTGGGAAGAGCGTCAGTTGACCTTGCGTCGCAGGAACAGAGCGCCCAGGGCGAGCAGCAGCAGACTGCTGGGCTCGGGGACCACGCCGTAGGCCTCGATGGTGTACAACGCGGTGGTCGTGGGCACGTCTGCTGCGTTGAAATTCCACCAGACCCGACGTGTGCCATTGATGCCACTGCCTTCATAGGCAGTGGTGAAGCTGTAGCCGGCGCCGGGGATGGCTGTGAAGTCGCCGTCCAGACGATCGATGGGCAGGATCCAGGAGGTGCCGGTGTCCACGCTGGTCAGGCGAATGGCGCTCCACGCCCGGGTGATATCCCAGCCAAAGTCCCATTTGGCGTACAGCGTGCTTCCCTGCTTCAACCACATGTAGATTCCGTTGGCGCCGGCATTCTGGGCCGCACTCTCCGGGGTATGCGGGCCGGGGCCGGTCGCCAGCCAAGCCCGTGTGTTCGCACCGTCGCTGCCCACATATTGGTGGTTGGTGCCCCACATGCCGTCCCACGGAATCGCTGGTTCCATCGGGTAGGTTTCACCAGCATAGCCGTTGAACGAGCTCTCGATCGGCTGCCAGGCCGTTCCGGGCAAGCCGACGGCCGCCGCTCCCGCGATGGCCACGACCGCCGCTGCAAAGACGATGGTCCTCATCTCGCTCCTCCATTTCATGTCGAGGTCTGTGGTCTCCGTCGCCCGCCACGCGACGGGGCGGAGACCGCTGTTCGCTTGTCGGTTCTTCCTGTCTTCCTTGACGACGCGGACAAAACTGGGCGGAAGGCCACCGAACCGGCACAACCCACCCGCGACTGGGGTATTGGGTTACCGGGCGTTGCCTACGCTGCAACCCTTGCCTCGCCGTTCGTCAACTGCGTTCGCCGTCACCTTCTGCAGCCAGGAAGCTGTCGGAAAGCCCCAGCCTCTTTGGCCTGCGTACCTAAAGCTAATCAGGGATAGGCCTTATGTCAATCCCTAACTTGACGCAAACGCAGACAGATAAAAGTGAAATAAAAATAAATACACTAAAAAATGATCTTCCGGCCTTGGTCGTGTTAGAAGTGATTATGTAGGTATTCTATTCGTAAGCTAGCATTGAACGGTCATGAACTGGCGCGACGGCCCCGTAAAACGCGTTAATGGCGGAGAGCCGTCAGTTGCCAGAGCCTGACCGCCGTTGCATCGTGGATGGCGTTTTGGCGGTTGTGCTGTTCTGTTCACGGGTGCCCGATTAAGTCGTGAATTTGCCTCCGTGAGTTGGTTCGCGTATGCAAGTCGCCTTCGGATGTGCGGGGTGTCCTCGTCCCTGAGAGGTATTAAGCATGATCAGGCGTATTCTACTGGTTTCGGTTCTCATCGGGGTCGCCGAGGTTGAGGCTCAATGGCGAGTGGGGCCGCCGAGCAATGAGCGGGAAAGCCGGCCCGGCGATGGCGGGGGGGATCTCAAGCCGATCAGGCCGGGCGACAAGCTGCCGCACCCGGACAGATTCTGCTGGCTGTTCGCGGATCTGGTGATTCCGGAGACGATCGAGGGCCGGCCCGCCGCCGGTCAGCCGGTCGGGCTGCGGATCGCCGCGGGTGACGGAGGCGAGGTCTGGCTCGACGGCACGCTGCAGTGCCGGTTCGACAACGACCATCCCGCCCTGGTGATGGTGAGTGAGAAGGCGGTACCCGGGCAGAAAGTCAGCCTTGCCGTGCAGGTCTACAAGAAGGTCCAAGGGGGGGAGAACTTCGATGAAGCCAACTGGGCATTGATCGATCCCGAGCGGGCGGCGGGACGGGTGGGACTGCGGATCGACGCTGCTCGCCTGGAGGGCGTGATCCCCGACGGCATCGTCGGACTCAGCCAGGGGGGTGGGCTTGCTGACTACGAGGATAGCACCGCCGCGCGGCTGAAGGACGGCGGCTTCAAGTGGTTCCGCATGGATAACGTGCTCACCAATGCGTTGAAGAAGGGTCTTGATGGTAAGTTCGTTCATGATTGGGCGGACCTGGACCGGCGGGTGGACTTCATGGCCAAGGCCGGCACGGCCCCCATCCTGGCGGTGTCGTATATGCCCGAAGTGCTCGACGCCGTGCCCAATCCCGATCGACAGAGCGCCCCGAGAGACTATGCGTTGTGGGAGGAACTGTGCTACCTGGCGGCCAAACGATGCCTGGACCGTGGCCGGCGTGTGCCTTACTGGGAAGTGTGGAACGAGGTGAACACCGGCTGGCTGAAGCCCGGGCCGCAGGACACCGGCAGCGAGACGTTCCAGAAGCTCTATGACGAGGCCCTGGGCACGCACCAGAGTGACCGTGAGGTGGTCCGCCGGTTCGAGGCCTACTGCAAGCTCTACCAGGCCTCCGCTCGGGGCATTCTCCGGGCCGACCCCGAGGCCAAGATCGGTGGTCCGGCCCTGGCCAGCGGGCCGATGGAGAGCAGCCCGGAGCACGGCCATTGTGTTCACGGCAAGGGTTTCGCCCGCGGCCTGATGCTCTGGTGCCGGCAGCAGAAGCTTCCCCTCGATTTCGTCAGTTGGCATGAGTACTTCCAGTCCGCCGAAGTCATGGCCAAGGAAGCCGAGGTCTTCCGCGGGTATCTCCGGGACTTTCCCGAGTTCCAGAAGAGCGTCGCGCACTTCATGGTGACGGAGTGGAACGAAGCCTGGTGGGCGGATCGTCCGCAGGATCACGAAATCGGTGCGGCCTACTGCGCCGACGGGGTCATCCGGGCGTTTCTACCGCACGGCATCGATCGCCCCTGCTTCTTCTACGTCAAACAGAACGACATGGGTTTCCGCGGCGACTACAGCATGTTGATGAAGGACAACGTGACCAAGCCCACCTACCACATGGCCCGGATCTTCAATCAACTGAGCGGGCGGTGGCTGGCCGTGACCGGCGGCGACGAGGACATCTGCGCGGTAGCGGCCTGGGACGAGAAGAAGCCGCGCCTGGCCGTGGTCATGGTCAACTTCCGGTTCCGCCATGCCCTGCGGCGTGCGGTTCGATTGAGCATTGACAGCTTGCCCGCCTCGATCAAGCTCTCGCGTTGGCAGGAGTGGACGGTGGACGCGACCCACAGCAACGTCTGGCACGATCGCGACAAGGCCGATCTGGCCATGACCCGGAGCGGCCGCGTTGACGGCTCGTTCACCTGGGACGGCACCCTCCAGGCCAACTCGATCACCCTGCTTGAGCTGGTGTCGGCTGAGGGTGGGGCCGCCGCCAGGCCGTGAGGTGGCCTACTTCGGCCAGAGAACGGCGACGTAGCCGCAGTAGATCAGCAGGAGCACAGCACCCTCCCAGCGTCGCAGGCGGAAGCCGGTCCAGAGGATCGGAAGCAGGATCGCCGAGGTCCCCAGCATCACCCCCAGGTCGAAAGCGCTGATGCCGGCGCCGTCGATGGGAGCCAGGAGGCCGGAGATGCCTGGGATGCACAACATGTTGTAGGTGTTCGAGCCGACGATGTTGCCCAGGGCGATGTCCGCCTGTTTGTTCCAGGCGGCGACGATCGAGGTGGCGAGCTCCGGCGTGCTGGTGCCCGCGGCCACGATCGTCAGGCCGATCACGGCTTCGCTGACACCCCAGGCCCGGGCGAGGTTGACCGAGCCAGTGACGAGCAGACGCGAGCCGACGACCAGGACGAGGAGTCCGATCAGGATGAAGAACAGATCTACCGCCCAGTGCCGGCTCAAACCCGGGACGGATGCGTCGAACGCGTTCCGGATCTCGGCGGCTGCGTGCTGGCGGCCGAGGTGGATGTTTGCGATGGTGTAGACCACAATGCCCAGGAACAGCACCGCGGCCTCCGGACGGCTGATGTGAGCGTCGCGGAACATGGCCAGGAACAGCACGGATGCTCCGATCATGACCGGGGTATCCACTTTGACCAGCTGGAACTGCACCCGGAGCGGGCAGATGAGGGCGGTCATCCCCAGGATGACGCCGATGTTGAGCGTGTTTGAGCCGACGGCGTTGCCGACGGCGATGTCTCCCTGATGGGCCAGCGCCGCCTTGCTGCTCACCACGAGCTCCGGCATGCTCGTGCCGTAGGCGACCACGGTGAGCCCTACGATCAGCGGGGTGAGACCGAGCCGCAGGGCAAGGGAAGCCGAGCCGCGCACCAATCCTGCGGCTCCGAGGTAGAGCAGGACCAGCGAACCGAGGACCATCAGTGCGTCGAAGGCCATGGGTGCTCCTTGCCGTCGCGGTCGGGGACCAGTGGGCCTCGGCGTCCACTCTGCCGCGCCAATCCAACCGATTCCTCACAGCGTCGCGAAGTTCCTGAGCATGAGCAGGCCCTTCTCCTGGCTCTTCTCCGGGTGGAACTGGGTGGCGAAGAGGTTGTCCCGCCAGATCATCGCGGTAAACGGCCGGCCATACTCGCAGGTGCCGAACGACGCCGCGCCCTCGGCGGGAACGACGTAGTAGGAATGGACGAAGTAGAACCAGGTGCCGCTGTCGAGGCCGGCCATTAGCGGGCAGGGGCGCTCCCAGTTGAGGCGGTTCCAGCCCATGTGAGGGATCTTGAGCTCGCGGCCGCCGGGCAGATCGGAGAAGTCAAAACGCAACACCCGGCCCGGGATAATCCCCAGGCCCCGGTACTCGCCGTCCTCGTGGCTGACGTCGAAGAGCATTTGCAGGCCGAGGCAGATGCCCAGGAACGGCCGGCCGGATCTGGCGGCCTCGACGACGGCCTCGGTCAGTCCTTGGTCGTGGAGATGGGCCATGGCGTCGCGGAACGCGCCGACGCCAGGGAGGACGATCTTGTCGGCGTTGCGGATCTGCTCCGCCGCGGTGACGATTTGGGCGCGAGCCCCCACGCGTTCGAAGGCCTTCTGGACGCTTCGCAGGTTGCCCATGCCGTAGTCGATGATCGAAATCATGGAGTAGCTTTCGGCTGTCAGCCTTCAGCGATCAGCAGGAGGTGCCGAGCATGCCGCAGCCTTCGCGGAAGTCGGGGCAGGGGGACCGCCACGCCGATGGCTCGGGTCCGGTTCCGTTCAATCTCCTGCTCCGACCATGGCCTTCTTGTTGAGGGCTCGATCCAGCTGACGCATGGCCTGGCGAAGACGCTGCTCGTTCTCGACCAGGGCGATGCGGACGTAGCTTTCGCCGTTCTCGCCGAACGCTCGCCCGGGTGCCAGAGCCACCTCGGCCTCCTCCAGCATCCTCATCACGAAATCGATGCTCGATTGGCCGGCGAGATGCTCGTCCTTGACCCGGGCCCAGACGAACATGCTGGCTCGCGGGACCTCGGCCTCCCAACCGAGCTTGCGGCAGCCGGACACAACCACGTCCCGGCGCTCCTGGTAGATTGCCTGCTGCCTGACCACGTCTTCCTGGCAATGCCGCATGGCGATGATCGAGGCGATCTGCACCGGCTGGAAGATGCCGTAGTCGTAGTAGCCCTTGATCGTGCCCAGCGCGTTCACCATGGTGGCATTGCCGGCACAGAAGCCGATGCGCCACCCGGCCATGTTGTATGGCTTGCTCATCGTGGTGAACTCGACGCCGATCTCCTTGGCTCCCCGGGCGGTGAGAAAACTCGGGGCCTTGTAGCCGTTGAAGCAGGTCTGCCCGTAGGCGAAGTCGTGGATCACGGCTACGCCGTGCTCGTTGGCCAGGCCGACGACCTTCTCGAAGAAGTCGAGGTTCACGGTCATGGCCGTCGGGTTGTGCGGGTAGTTCAGGATGATGACCTTGGGCTTGGGGAACAGATGAGCGACCACGTACCGAATCCGCTCCAGAAAGGCGTCATCGTTGCCCAGCTGGACGGAAATGACGTTGGCCCCGGCCAGAGCCACGCCGTAGACATGGATGGGAAAGGCCGGATCGCCGACCACCGCGGTGTCACCCGGTCCGAGCATGGCCAGCAGCAGGTGACTGATGCCTTCCTTGCTGCCGATGCAGGCAATGACCTCCTGCTCCGGATCGAGCTCGACGCCGTAGTGCTCGCGATAGTGGCGGGCGACGTCGCGGCGCAGATTGAGCACCCCGCGAGACACGCTGTAGCGATGGTTTCGCGGGTCGCGCACGGCCTCGCAAAGCTTGTCCACGATGGGCTGGGGCGTCGGGTCGGTCGGGTTGCCCATGCCCAGGTCGATGATGTCGATGCCATCCTGCCGCTTGCGGTGCTTGAGGGCATTGATCCGCGCGAACAGGTAGGGTGGCAGCCGCTTGATGCGTTCGGACGTACTGATCTTCGATTCAAACATGGGGAGTCATTATATGTTCGCTTTCGGCCGCCCGAAAGGTCGTGAGCGGGTGGGTGCGCCGGACCCGTTTCTCCTTGGACTCAGGATCCTGGACGGGTCGCCACCGGCAGGTCGGCGGCGCCGGCCTGGATCTCCTGAAGGGTCTTCTCGATCTCGTCCCGCAGGGCTTTCACCGCGGGGTCGTTGCGAGCCGTGTCGCTGCTCAGGGCGTCGGTCTGCCCCAGGAGGCGGCGGAGGCTTGCCTCGCGCTCGACGTCGATATGGCGGCGGGCCATCTGCATCAGGCGGCCGAGGGCCAAGGCGTCGTCCTTGTTCACCTGAATCCTGGCCATCAGGGTGGCGCCGAACGCCTCGTAGCATCGGCTCAACTGGGCCAGCAGGCTGGTGTTGCCGGGTGTCTGCTCCAGAGCCTCGGCGATGACACGAACGGCCAGGCTGGCGGCGCCGACAGCCTCGTCGAGGTCCTTGTTCGGGTCGTCGTTCAGATTGCGGCCACCCGGCAAGCTGACCTTGGCCAGGAGATACTCGACCTTGGCCAGGAGATACTTAGGGTTGCGCGGCTCCTTTCGCAGGGCTTCGTTGATGGCGTTGACCGCCTCGGTGAGGAGTCGCCTTCGTTCCACTTCCGCTTTCCGGTAGTCCACCCGATTGGAGGTAGCTTCCTCACCCGCCGCCGCGGCACCGCTCTGGTAGGCCCAGGCGAGGCAGGCGTCGATCTCGGCGCTGACCGGATCGTCCTTCCGGGCGTCATTCAGGGCCTCTACCGCCAGCCGCCAGTGGTCCGTTTTGGTCGGAAGAGAGGGAGAGAGGGAAGGGGCCAGATAAAGCTGGGCGAGTTCGAGACGTGCTTGCGTGTCCGTGTGGACCGGGGTGGCATTCCTGCAGTTCTTGAAATAGGCCATGTAGTGGTCGATCGCCTGGGATCGCCGCTGCGTCCTGGCGTACAGTCTCCCCAGGTCAAGATGGACCGGCCATCGATCGGGTCCTCCGCGAAGGATTCCCAGGCAGATGCTCTCGGCCATCTGGCAATCGGCCGGCGTTTTCGCGGTCCTGGAGGCGACGGACGCAACCTTGAGCCAGACCTGCTTGGCGAGCGGTGCGAAATCCTCGGAAGTCATTCCATTTTGGGCGTCGGCGGGGGCGGGAGAGAGCTCGTAGGCCGTGGCCAGCAGCTGCAGCCCCTCGGGGTTATCCGGATATCGGGCAATGAAGTCCAGGAGAAGCTGGCGTGTCGCGGGCAGTTCGTCCTTGCGGCCTCGCCTGGCATTCTCGAGCACGTCCCTGGCCTTCGCGAGCGCCTTGTCTTGGTCGGCGGGCGAGGTCGGCTGGCTGGTTGCCGGAGCGGAGGATAGGGTCGGAAATAGAGGCTGAGACTGGGCCTGAACCAGGGCGGCGGCTGCGCCGATGGCGACGCAGGCGAGACAGACACCGTGTCGAAGGCATACGCGGACGGGAACCGTCTGACGGATCTTGCATGAAACGCGGAGCGTGGGCATGGACGACCTCCTCGGTTGATCGCAGGCCGGAGCATATGCCGGGGGAACGACGGGGTCGGGCTGAAGGCTAACCCTGGACGCTGAGCGAACCATAGAGCGCGCCGTCCTCGGAAGAGAAACCCTCGGGTTCCCGTGGCGGCGGCGTGTGGACCGCTTGCCCGGGAGTAGCCGCCGGAGTCTCGCCTGACCGTTCCTGCCGGAGCCTGTCGATGAGCATGACCCAGGTCTCCCGCTGGTATTCCAGCAGATGGAGAACCTCCTCGGCGATGGCTGCATCGCGCTGGACGCTGGATTCGACCAGCTTCCGGTAGATGAAATTGTACAGGCCGGCGGTCCGCTTGCACAGATCCGCGTCAATGTTGTAGTTCAGGGCCGCATTCATCTCCAGGATGATCCTTTGCGTCCGGGTGAATGCGGTGAAGGCCTTCTCCCAATCCTTGGCCCGGGTGGCCTCAATCGCCTGCCGCGTGAAGCGAATCGCCCCGTCGTAGAGCATGAGGTGAAGCTGCTCCGGCGAGGCGGTCATCACGGCGTTCTGAAGGTACTCGTTGGACACGTTTTCCATGGACGCTGTTGTTATCGGTTGCCCGGCGGGTCGGGTTGACTACATTCCCGTCTCGGCCCCCCGCCAGGACCAGGTGCGGCACAGGCCGCGGCTGCAACCGGCCGGGGGCCGACCGTCGCTCCCGGAAAGTCCTGAAACGGTTTCCTGTCGCCATGCTCATGATGGATCAGGAGCTGGAGGATGAACGGCTGCTCGACGACGACAGGAGATTGACCATGGAAGACAAGGCCGTCTGTTGGGCTTGGAGGTCGGAGAGGGCCTTCTCCATCGCCTCGAACTGGGCGTAGAGACGGGCTTCCTTCCTGTCCAGCAGCGTCTGCATGTCCTCCGCCCGGTCGTTGTAGAGCTCCAGACGATCCTCGATGCGATTGTACTGCACCGTGGTCAGGCCGTCCGAGCTGTTGGTCATGTCGTCAAGCACCTGATTCAGCCTGGCCGCGATACCGACATATTCCAGCTTGTTGTTGGCGTCGGTCTTGACCAGGGTGAACAGCCTCCTCATCTCTTCCGGCTTGTCCGCGAGCACTTCGCGGAACTTGTCCTCATCGAGTTGAAGCCGTGGAGCTGGATTCTCGAGGTCGTCGCTGGCCACGGTCAGGCCGACATCGGCCAGCGACCTCAGGCTCAGACCGGCCTCGGCGAGCTGGGTCCGGAGCTCGCGATAGAGGGTGTTCTGGATCTGAAGAACTGCGGATTCGCCGAACAACACCCCTCTCGTGCTCTCGTCGGCGTCGCTCTCGTTCAGCACGAACTTGGTGTGCTCGTCGATCAGGTCCAGAGTGCTGTTGAACGACTCCACGAAGCTCTTGACATGCTCAACAACGGAGTCGGCGTCGGATGTGACCGCGACCTGAACCGCCGTCTCGCTGGTGCCGGTGAGGTTCAAGGTCAGGCCGGACACCACATTGGCCACGGTGTTGGTGGCGCTGGAGACGACCACTGAACTGGAAGAGTCGAGGCCGCCGACGACGACCAAGGCATTCCGCCCCTCGGTCATGGTCTGCAGGCCCAAGTCGGCCAGGGTCCCTCCGAACAGCACGCGTCCGGCTTCGCCGCTGGCGTTCGAGGTGAGAACCAGCCGGTAGGGGTTCTCGCTCGTGCCGTCATTGATCACGCTGGCCGTCACCCCGACTCCGGCCGAGTTGATCTTGGCGACCAGGCTATCAAGGCTGTCCGCCGCTCCCACCTCGATGGTCTGGGAGAATGAACCGGTCAGCACGCCTGACGAATCGCCGGTGCCCAGGATGCCCAGGTTGGCGGCGGTGGTGCCCGTGCCCTCCTGGGCGACGGTCAGCACCTTGGTGCCCCCGTTGGTATCCACGAGTTCGATGCCGTCCCCGTTGGCGTTGATCCTGGCTTCGACGCCGAGATTGAGGGCATTGATCCCCTTGAGCAGGTCACCCACGGTCTTGTGCGTCGATGAGCTGACGGCCAACGTGGCGGTCCTGCCGTCAGTCGCGGTAATCCGGATCGTTCCGGCGGCCACCCCTTTGCCTGCGTTCAGTTCGGCAAGGATGGTGTTTTCCGAGATGTACTGGAGCTGTAGGTCCTCGCTCAGCAGGGTGCGGTAACCGTTGTGGGTGAGTCCCAGGTCTTCGGCCATCTCGCCGGCGGCGCTGAACGAAGCCGATCCCTCGGTGGCATCGGTGAGCTGTAGACGGGTGCCGCCATCGTCAACGCGGGCCGATAGCCGCCCGTCATCGTTGATGAGCTTCATCACGTCGGCCAGTGTCTGGGCTCCCGAGAAGTCCAGACTGAACGTGGAACCGTCGCGCCGGGTGAAGGCGATGACGCCGGGCGTGATGCCGCTGCCGCCGTGAAGGGAGGACAGCAGGACGGTGTTGAGTCCGGCAATCAGATCACGCGACTGGTGTGTACCCGTGCCGTCAAAGTCCCCGAGAAGACCGAGATCGCGGGCGGCCAGTGAGCCGTTCAAGGCCTCGACCTTCGCGGTCTCCGGACCGGTGGTGTGGTCGGTGAGCACAATGGCATTGCCGCTAATCGCAACGCTCAGCTTGCCGTGATTGCCGTCGGCATTCTCAATGGCCCGGATCACCGCCCCCATGGTATCCATGCGGTAGACGGTGGAGCCGGTGAAAGTGGAGTCCGAGGCATCCCGGGTAATGCCCAGATCGGCAGCCGCGTGACCGACTATGTCCTTGATGATCAGGTTCGAGCTCGTGCTGGAAGTCGAGTCGCTGACGACCAGCTTGGCACCGGAGATGGTGACCGCGACGTCGATGTCTGCGGCGGCGATGGCGTCCTTGACCTCGCCCACGGTCTGAGCCTCGGTCAGGTCGACCTCCGCCGATTCACCCCTGCGATTCGTGATCCTGATCACGCCCAGACGCACGCCCTCGCCATCGTTCAGGTGAGCGAGCTGCGTGGCTTCGCTGATCGAGTCGGCCAGATCGACCTCGAAGGCACTCCCGTCCGCCAAAGTGAAACGCATGTCCGACACGAGGTTTGAACTGTAGCGGACTCCGGTGCCGTCGTTGAGCCGCGCCAGGCGTGTGGATTCCGCCAGGTTGATCACGTCTCGGCCGACGATTTGAGTCGTCGATGACGAAGTGGCGATGCCCAGATCCGCCGCCGTGTGACCGTTGCTCAGGTCCGCGATGCGCAGATCGGACGTCGTTCCTCCGCTCAGATCGGTGAGCACGAAATGATCGCCTTCCACCGTGGCACGAACGTTGGCGTCGCTCTGGGAGTTGATCGCATCGAGCACGTCCTCGACCGTCGTGGCGGTCCTCAGGTCAACGTCCGCGGAGTGGCCCGAGCGGTCGGTGATGCGGATCTTCCCGCGACTCACGCCGTCGCCGCCGTTGAGCATTGCCAGGGCCGTGTTCGGAGAGACGCGTGCGTTGCTGCTCTCGAGAATCAGGGTTCCGGCCCCGACCGCCGTGGTGTCACGATCGTGAAACCCGGTCGATACGAGCTGGTTGGTGGCCGCCAAGGCCCGCACGGTGAAGGAATAGTTGGCCAGGGAGGTGCCGTTGGTCGCGCTGGCGGTCAGCACATCCTCGTTGCTGCTCGTCGCTTTCCGCACCGTGAACGTGGACACGCGAGACAGAATCTGAATCGGGCTCTTGGCCGCCTTGAGCGTGCTACCGAGCGTTTGATAGGCGGCTTGCTGTGTCTGGGCGGTGGCAATCCTCGCCTTCAGCAACGTCAGTGGGCGAGACTCAATCGCCATCAGGCTCTCGACCAGACTCTGAATGTCAAGACCGGACACCAGTCCGGTGCTTGATGAGATCGTTCCCATAGGCAGCTACTCCTCGCTGGACCTCCAGGCGCGCACGGTCCGAGTGCCCTATTCATCGGCCCTTCGCCATATCGGGCTCCATGTATCCTGCTCCCGGCGTCAGGAACGCACCTGGATTCCTTGGTGGCATGGGGGTCGCGATATTATCGGACGCTTGTGCTGCCCTGCCATCCTCGTCCTCGCACCCTCTCCTGGTGATCCTGGCCAACCGACCTCCATGGTTAGGACTCCGGTCGCCCAAACCGAGAACTCAGCCATCCGGCCTTGTGGGGCGGGCGGTTGGGGAGTCGTCGAAACCCGCCCAACCCCGCGCGATGGAGTCTGCTGCGGATGCGGACAAAGACGAAATGCCGTCGGGTCTGGATCACGCTCAGGCTACGCCGACTGGATTCGATCGCCTGCCCTCGTTGTTGGATGACATACATCGGGCCGTCACTGAGGTTATAATCGTTTATATCTTGATTTGTTGATTTCTGCGGCCAAAGCGTGCAATCTAGTTTGTCGAAGTGGAAGGAGGCTGAACATGTACCGCATACTCGCGTGTGGAATCATTGTGAGCGTCAGCGTGTCAGCGCTGGCTCAGAATCTGCTGGTCAATCCCGGGTTCGAGGATCCCCCGATCGCCGTTTGGGCCAGCATCGCGATCACCGGCGGCGTGGCCGACGGCGACACCGTCGAGATCGACACCACCGGGGCGAACCGGACCTACGAGTTCGACACCGGCGACGGGATCCTGCCCGGGAACGTCCAGGTGGCCGTGGCGGCCGGCGCGGGCAAGGCCGCAGCCAAGGCGGCCCTGACCAGCGCCATCAACGCCGATGTCGCCGCGCCCTGTACCGCCTCTGACGGCGGAACCGACACGATCCGTCTGATCTGGATCGGTGTCGGGGGCAACGGGGCGACCAACACCAATCTCCAAGATGCCAACGGCGTGATCTCGGTGACCGACTTCGGCAGTAACTGCCACCGTGATACCCAGCCGATCACGGGTTGGTATACGCTCACCGGTGATCTGTACAACGACCGCAACGACGATCTCTACATTCCCACCTGCCCGGGCGGCGACAACGTGGCCCACCTTTCCATGCAGGGCTGGGGGGCATCCGGGAACACCGTCTACCAGACCGTCGCCGGCGTCACCCCGGGCCAGTGGTATACGTTCTCGGCCGTGTTCTGGGCCGGTCATATGGACGTGGGCGGACTGACCATCAAACTCCAACTCATCGACGGGGCCAGTCCGACCGGTTCGGTCCTGGCCGAGAAGTCGTATGTGCAGACGAATGGGGCCACCAACGCATGGCTGCCCCTGTTCGTGAACGGACTGGCGGTGAGTTCCGGCGTGACCGTGAAGGTCTCTGCCCTCAATGGCGGTACCCAAGGCTGGGCTTTGCACCTCGATGACTGCTCTCTGGCGCAGACGACCTGCATAGATCCACCCACAATCGATGCGATCGCACCGGCCTATGCGGCTCGCGGAACCGCCGCCGCCGCGGTCACCATTACCGGAACCGGATTCGCGACCGGCGCCGGCAATACGACCGTCTATCTGAGGATGGCCGACCAGCCGGACATCAAGGCGACCACCGTCGTGGTGGCCCCCGACGGCAAGAGTCTGACCTGCAAGTTCAAGCTGACCACGGCGGCCATCGGCCGGTGGCACGTGGTCGCCACGATTGCGGGTGCCACCTGTCCGACGACGGTCCTGCCGTCCGGCTTCAACGTGATTCTGCCGGCCTTCAGCAACGGCAGTTTTGAGTCGCCCACCGCCACGGGGGCCTGCCCGGTTCCGGTCGGCGGGGTGCCCGGCTTCCCCAGCGACTGGCTCGCTCACGAACAGGCCAGCTATGGCTACGGGTCCGTGCTTTTCCGGGATTCCGATCGTTTCGCCCCGACCTGCAACCCGTTACCCGAGGGCAGCCACTACGCCAGCACCGTGTCCGACAACAACGGGCTTGCCGGCGCCGAGGCCAGTATCTACCAGACATTCATCGCCACCGCCGGAGCCAGCTACACCCTGAGCGGGTACTTCGCCGGCGGCGGAAACAACACCGTCAAGATCGCCCTGCTCGACGGCGACGAGAACGCCGCGGTCTTGGGCAGCGAGACGACCATTCACTCGCCCGGTTCGCAGTACGACTGGACCTTCGCGTCGACCACCGGCACGCCCACCTCCGGCTTGATGACGGTGAAATGGACAGTCGCTCTCGACGGCAACGAACCGCACGCGGCTCACGCCGACAATCTCCAGGTGTCCGTCTGCCAGAACCCCATCGCCCTGACCGGCATTACCCCGGATCGC
Organism: Planctomycetota bacterium; assembly: GCA_022711465.1. Lineage (GTDB taxonomy): Bacteria > Planctomycetota > Phycisphaerae > UBA1845 > PWPN01 > JAGNEZ01. Next base: position 92,866 of record JAKLEZ010000025.1, read on the forward strand.
GGCATCAATAACGGCATCGCGGATATCACCAATCTCGCCGGCACGGGCTTCTCCGGTTCACCGCAGGTGGTGTTCAAGCACGCCCTAAGCGGAGCCATGGTCAACGCTACCGCAGAGGCCGTCGTCAGCGACAGCCAGATCACCTGCAACGTCGATCTGCGTGATCAGACATCGGGCTACTATGACGTGATCGTGGTTCAGGAGGGCTGCGTCGGCACGCTGGCGGGCAAGTTCCTGCTGCTGGCCGATGGCCTGATCAACGGCGAGTTCGAACTGCCGGAAGCGACTCTCCAGTGCGGGCCGCCCTCGGCCCTGGCCGGCCCCCCGTCCGGATGGAACTTCAGCGACGACAAGTGGCGTGACCACAACCTGTGGGCGCCGACCTGCCCGAGGAACGTACCGTTGCCGGACCCGGCCGATGAACACGGCCATTACCAGAGTATGACCACGGGTGTCGACAGGAACATGCGCGACCAGCAGGCCTGGCAGACCCTCTTGGTCCGTCCCGGCGGGAGGTATCGGTTCGCGGGTTACTTCGCTGGCGGTGGTGAGAACGCCGTTCTCATCCGGCTGCTGGACGGCGGCATCGGCGGCACCGAGATCGCGGCTACCCCGGTCTATGCCTGCACGACCGGCTGCGGGGGATACGATTGGACCTATGCCGAAGTGTCCGGTGTGGCCCTCAGCGATGTCATGACCGTGGTTTGGGAACTCACCGGTGCGACCACCGACGGTTCGGCCGCCCATGCGGACGGCTTGACCTTCCAGAGCCCGTGCAACCTCCCCTTCGCCGACGCCAACGGTGACAGCTCGGTGGACATGGTTGACTTCGGCCTGTTCCAACTCTGCATCGGGGCTGGTTTCGGAGGGGAAGCCTTACCCGAAGCATGCCTGTGCTTCGAGCGGTCCGGCGACGGGCGTGTCACCGACACCGACGTGAGCGAGTTCGTCAAGTGCTACTCCGGCCCCGCAATCCCGTGGTCGATGGCGGCGACTCCCGACTGCCGGCCATGACGGGCCGGTGAAGTCCGCTGACCCGGGGCAAGGCGTGATGCTCGGTGGTCAACATCGCTGAGAACGGGTAGGGCGGGGAGCACCGGGCACGCCTCCCGGCGCCGATCATCTCCACCGGCTGCTTCCCGGTCTCGCTCGGATCGCGACGTGTGTGACACCTCCCCAGGGCTCGAAATCGAGGGCTCGAACCCGCATGTCGCAGCCCAACCTCGCCTCAATACCTGGAGACCGGAGTCTCTCTGCCCAAATGGCACGGGCCGAGTTGTGCCAATCGAGGGATTCCAGGTCGGGAATCGTCCCCCCCGTCCTCCTTCAGGGGTCATGCACTCCATGTAACCCGCCCGGCGGGAATGGTTTATGTGTCGATGAGCGGCTTGGATGACGATTCTCACGGCATTGGCATACCATCTGCATGGTGGAACCACGGATGGCCCGCGGGAGGGGATCCGTCACGATCTTCTCTGCGCGGTCAGGAGAAGTCCATGACGGATGCAGCTTCGGATGTCGCCAGACGTGCGATTGGAAAGACGCCCAGCGTCCAGGCCCCCGCGGTCTCGCCGTTGGATGCCTACGATGCGGTTCTCAAGGCGTTCCCTTTTGAGGGCGATCTCCGAGTTCGGCATCTGTGGTCACAGGGCAGGGCCAGCAGATACCGCGCGAATTGGAGCCGCCCAGTGGCGGGCGAAGTGAGGATTGTCCAGTCTCGCTTCGTTCGCATCGAGAGAACCAGCGACGGCTTGGTCGTGCAGGACGAGACGGTCGGCTCATGATCGGTACGATCGACTCCAGGATCACTCCGGTTGATGCGTGAAACAAGCCCGCTCGATTCGCCAACGGCCGAGCCCCCGCGTCTTCCGACGCCAACGGCTGGAAGCGCTGCGTATGATCATCCTGGTGCACGGATGCCATCCCCCGGGGCCTGACCAGGCCAAGAGGTGGGGCTAGACCTTCTCGCCCTTCTTCTTGGCGGCTCGCTTGGCTGCCTTCTCGGCTTTCAGTCTCGCCCGGTCTGCGGTGATCTGCTGCCAGATCTGGTTCGCCTCATTCGGCTTCCCTTGGGCAGCGGCCTTCGCCGCCTCTCTCCGCTTGCTCTTAAAGGCCTTCGTTTTTCTTGGCATCTCAACTCCTTGTAGACTCCGTGGCAGCAAGGAAACGGCCCTTCGACCACGAGTCCCTTGTCCTCGAGTCGCTCGGGCGATGCGGGCCGACATGCGCTCTACGCGCGACTCCACTGCGCTCGGCGCCCAGCCGGCAGCGCGACGACTTCCAGATCGCTTGGAGTGCTCTGCAATCCGGTTTGGGGTGTATATTGTACCGTGATCTCGGGCTTCTGCCCACCCTCGGTGCGAGCTTTTCGGGGAAGACCGTCCAGGTCCCGCCCCCCCTGATGAAACCGGGTGGCGATCGAGCGATCGGGAGGCTCCGGCCTTAGCGCGTTGCTAAACCCACGGCCTCTGGCCGTGCGACCCGAAGAGCTTCGGAGCGATGCGGCGTGTACGAAACCGTTGGGGCGCATAAGGTTCTCCTTTCGGGAAGGCCCCGTGGGGCAGAAAGGAG
>JAKLEZ010000026.1 GCA_022711465.1 Planctomycetota bacterium
CTTCCCAGTCTTTGAGCAGCTCGGTGCTGAAGGGTCGGCCGGAGAGCGACTCGGCCCAAGGTACCCCCTCGATGTGGTGTGCAATGATGTCGCCGTTCTCGCGGGCGAATGCGCGAGCCTCCTCGACGGCCTCGATCGTCAAGTCGTGCGGGAAGCCAGTGAAGCCCATGTGGAATGACCGCGAGGTGGGCAACTCGCCGGCCAGCAGTGCCAGAGGCATCCCTGCCGCCAATCCCATCACAAATGCTCTGGACAACATCGCAGGCTCCATCAGAGGGTCTCGTTGCCGAACATGCCCCCTACGACGTCCCCGGCCGGGTTCGGCCATGATCCAGCGCCACCCCAGCTGGGCCTGCCCGGTTCTCGAGCCTCTTGATCGCCCTCCGGAGCTCCGCCATTCGGCGGCTTGCTTCGGCCCCGGCGGTGGCGATCAGCCCAGCCAACCGATCTAGTGACAGGCTGTGCAGGACAGCCAGGCCAGCGGCCAGCCGGCCTCTTTCGGGCAGCGGGCTCGCGGCCCCTCCTTGCCTTCAATGGCTCGGTCAACCGTGGCCGGTCTTCATATGCCGGCCTCGGTGGACAGTTGCGGGATTCGCGTCAATTCTGTTCGCGGTCCTCTCTCCGCCCGCATCCTCCTACAGGTTGCCTTCCAGTCTCAGCCGGTACATCCTGGCAAAGGCTCTGAAGCACCTGGCTTGGCCCCGGTCACCACAGAACAGGATCGGATGCGGGCCGGAGTAGATGTTGCACACGTCGTCCACCCCGTCGATCTCCATCAGCACCCGCGTCGCGCAGCCACCAACTGGAGGCGAAGTCGGTGACGCAATAACCTTGCCCGTCCAGCAACAGAGCTGGTCCTGCCCGCTGAGATACTTGGCGACCATGACCGGCTCGCCGGGCGTCCATTGCACGTCGAGTGCGGGCGTTTTCGGCAACTGGTGGAAAAAGGGCCGAACAAGGTACGGCTGGGAGGCCCCTTGCGGGCCGTGCAGCTTCCAGGCGCAGGTGCAGTGCGAGGCGAAGTAGTGATTTTCGCTGGTATCGAACTCCGGGTTGTGCTGGAAGCCAGCCCGATCCAGCAGCGACTGTCCCAGCATGAGCGTCAGTGTTGCATTGAGATCATTCTCGCAGCCGCAGGGAACGAGTGCCCCGTTGTTCGTCGCGAAGCTGATGCAAGGCTTGCGGTGCTTGAGCTGCAGGCACTCAATGGTGATCGCATCGGCCCCGTAACGCTCCATTATTCGGGCGACAGCACGATGAGCCCTCATCGCCTCGACGAAGTACTCGTCAGTGACGTCCATCACCCGCTCGGCGTTCTTCCTGACCTGCTGGCCTTCACGCACCAGGGACGCGTCCGCCGCGATACTGTCGAACATCGCATTGAACTCCTCGGCCGGTGCCTCGAGGATATCGACCTCAAGCTGTTGTTCCCGGGTCTGTATGGGCGACTTGGCTCGCCCGGAGATGCGCAGCAACCGGCTCTGGGCGAGCATCTTCCTGGCCCGAACGGCGCGCAAGCCCCGTTCTATCTCGTCCCAGTTCTCGATCGCGTGGATGTAGCAGAGACCTTCTGCATTGCGCAAATACTCCGGCGGCAGCTGGTGGTTCGAGCCCACAGGCTGGTAGACAATCGCGGTCGGGACTGCGGATTCGGTCGCCATCTGGAAGGACCACTTGGAGAAGGTGTTCCAGAAGTTGACGATCAACACGGCATCGGGCCTGGCGGCCTTGGCCCTCTCGATGAACTCCTTGACCTTGGCCTCCTGGTAGATGGCATTCGGGTGGAATTCGACAGTCATTCCGATCTTTTCGGCGATCGCCCTGATCTGGGCCGCGAACTTGCCCTCCTGCTGCTCCGGCTCGAACTGGTTGCCCGGCCACGTGAACCAGTTGTGTACCCTCCAACTGTCCTCCATCTTGCCCTCGTTCACCACGTCGGCTGGGGGATAAAGGAAGGCGATGAGCACTCTTGCCGGCGGCTTTTCTTTCCTGGCCAGGGGCAGGGTGAGGGTGGCGGCCGGCTCGCCGACCACGGCCTTGGAAGTAAGTCCAAAGGCCCCCAGAGCGCTGGCAGCGGCCAGGAACTCGCGGCGGTCCAGGCCAGGTGATGAGCATGATTCACACACGGCGTTGTCCTCCGAAACAAGAACTGGGCTGCGTGCAGGATAACCGGGATAGCAGACGATGGGGAGATACCATGTCCGGGCTCACTCCGGACCATGGTAGCCTGGCTTCCGGCGGTCCCGGAGTTGAGCGAGTGGGCAATGAGAGACCGGAGAAGCCATGGTTGAAGGCCGCTCATGATGACCCCGCCTTGATGCATGCCCGCGGGGCGGCTGGCTTTGGGACTGGGAGCCCTTCAGGCGTGTCCCGTTTTCCGGGGACACGCCCTCGGATCATCAACGGTAGCTTGATGGTTCGATAGCAGGAACAGCGGGAAGTGGCCGCTTGATAGTACCTCGCAGGCGGCCGGTTCAGAGAGTACGGATATCGGGGCATGCTGGTGTTCGATGGGTACGGATGCGACCGCTCGATGCGTGCGGTCACGACGGTTCGATGGGTACAGCAGTGACGATTTGAAGGGTGCGATGACGGAGGAGAATGAGCGGGGCGTGAAGGGATGGATGAAGGGCTGACCAAGGGTGAGGGATGGGTTGGATGCCCCGCACCGACTGATAGATCACCCCGGCCAGTACGATGACCGCGAAGCCGGCGGCTATGGGACCGAGGTTGCGGATCGATACTCCCTTGGAGTACTCCCACCAGACCAGGCCTACGGCCAAGGCCATGCCCAGGGCCGCGGACATGGCCACCGCCGGCCGCTGCTCGCCGAAGCGCCTGCTGAGCACGGCGTAGGTAATAGCAGTGAAGAACGCGAAGGCCAGGACGAAGTCCGGCAGCACGGTGTCGAAGATCTCGCCGAAGGCAAACGATGAAAAAGGGTTTGCGAAGGCCATGAGGAGAGGGCGGGGCCGGGAGTATATAGAATGTTGCTTTGTCAGTGAGAGTAGTGTGCAAGTGGAGATTGGATTTGGGCATCGCAGAGATGTGTGTTTCTTGTCCTCCCTGGCCAGCAGTAACCGCGGCCGGCTTCCATCCTGCTATACTTACCATATTGAAAACAAATAGATATAGAAGATAGAAGAAGGAGATAGGAGGAAGAGGAGACAGACGAAAACCGGCCGAGGACACATCTCTCCCGGGCGGCCCGAGAGTTCCACTCGCATCGCACTCCCGCAGGGAAACAAGGGCCTTGGCTGGCGGGAATTCCCGCGAACCAGCAGCCATAAGCCGGAATTCAGGCAGACCCCTTGACCGCGGAGCGAACTGCGGGGCTGGTCCGCGGACGCGTAGGCTCCCCACCCCCGGGGCCACGCCGCCGCCCCTGGCGGAATCAAGTTGCCTATCAGCTGCTGGTATGGCCTGCCGGTCTGGGATAATATTAGAGCCATGATCGCCGGGGCGAATCCCGCATTGCCAATGAAGCGCCGTCAGTTCCTCGCCGGCGCCGCGGCGGTGGCGATTGCCGCACGGCCACGAGTCGCGGCGTTTGCGCAAATCCCCGGCCCGGCGAGTCGACCCGGCGGGGGGGCAGTCAAGGCGTTCTGCGTCGATTTCAACTGGGGGCCGAAGGGGGCGTCGCCGCCGGGCATGTACGCGCAAGCCGATCCGGCCGAACATGTCCGCTGGTATCGCGATCTCGGCGCGAACACGATCCAGACGTTCTGTGTAAGCTACAACGGTTATGCGTGGTATCCGAGCGAGGTCGCGCCGATCACGCCGGACCTGAAGGCGAGGGATTTTCTCGGCGACATGGTGCGGCTCGGTCATCAGGCGGGCATGAAGGTCATGGGTTATTTCACGCTCGGCGCAAACCCCTGCTGGGAAGGCCGCCACCAAGCCCTCGTGCACGGCGACGATTCCGACTATATCAAGATCCCGATGACGCTCGAGTACCTCGATTACTTTTGCCGGTCCGTCGAGGATGCGCTGAAGAAGACAGGTGTCGACGGCTTCATGGTCGACTGGGTCCGCCCGACGCAACACAAGCGGTGGTTGCCATGCGAGCAGGAGATGTACCGGCAGATCATGGGCGAGGCGTTTCCCAAGAGCGGCGATCCTTCCGCCGACGTGGCCCTACGGTTCGACAAACTTGCGATGGAGCGTGCATGGCGGCACATCCGGTGGGCGGTGCGGGGCACGCGGCCCGTCGTCGTCTGGACCAATCATCCGATCGTCAAGACGGAGTATCCGCTCTGGGAAGGACATCGGCTGCTGAAGGAAGTGGATTGGGTGCTCAACGAAGCGCCGGAACTTGAACACCTAGAGTGGCTGAGCCGGCAGGTGGGTCCGCAGACGCTGATCGTGCAGAATCTCTGCGGGTGGGAGGGCCATGACGCGACGGCATGGAAGAAGATCGATGCGAAGCGGTTCGGGCTCTATGGCTTTGCCAAGGCCGACGAGAAGACCACGCTGCCTGACCCGGCCGTTGGGGGAAACGGGCGGAACATCGAGATCATACGGGAGGCGTATCACCGTCTCGATGGACCGGGCAAGGGGGGAACGTAAGGTGCCCCCCCACTCCCGGGGCCACGCCGCCGCCCCTCGCGGAATCAAATGTCCTATCAGTGATGATAGATGGGCAGTATCCATCCCGACAGGCGTAGCCGCCAACGAATCCATAGCCACGGGAAGCGATGTGCGGGTGAGGGATTTGGTGGATCTGGAGAAGCGCAGACGCTGAGTGAAAAGCAGAATCGTGAAATACACGAACGAGGCGAAGACCGCGGGAACCCCCTCCTGTGAGGAGGGGCTGGGGGCGGTTCTTCGGACGGTTCAAGTACAAGAGAGGTAACGAGACAAGATGATGAGACTAATCGCACTAATGGCTCTGATCTGCATAGTCACCGGATGGAAGGCTAACGCGGGCCTCAAGATCGAGGTTTATGACTACAAGAGCAAGACTATCTACCACTCGCCGGAGACCCCCGGTTACACCTCTTGGGTCGGCTTCTGGGAAATGCCGGACGGCACGCTCTACTGCGACTTCCGCCAGGTCACAGGCCCCAAGGACAAGACAGTCTCCACCTGTCCGCTGATGGAATCCAAGGACAAGGGCGAGACTTGGAAAGTCACCACCGACAGGCAGGGCGATGGCACCGGCTCCGGAGGCATCTTCCAGATGTCGCAGAACTCCGGGCGCGGGATGGCTGTTCTGAAGGACTGGACAATGGTCCGCCCGGTCTGGCCGTCGGGGACCACTTCGGATCCAAGCACGGGGTATGTGGTCCGCTCAACTGATCGGGGCAAGACCTGGAGCGACCCTATTTACTTCCTCGCGGCGGCCGACTACCGCTGCTGGCCGACCCTCATAAAGCCGCTCAAGGACGGCAGGGTGGTTCTTTATGCTGGCTGCTGGAAGCGTGGAGTCGGTCAACCAACCGACATGAACTACCCGATCAACAACATGGACAAAGTGATGTTCGTGTCGGAAGACAAAGGCAAGACCTGGAGCAAGCCCATCGCGCTGGTCCCCCCGGGGGAAGGCGAGTGCGAGGAGAGCGACTTCGTGGAGATGGACAACGGCAACCTGTTCTGGGTTCACCGGTCCGAGCATTACCCCGGCAAGGAAGTCCCAATTCCGGCACGAGGCGCGAGAATGGGAACAACCCCTCCACAGAGTTACGCGTGGAGCGACCGCCAGCAGAGCGTCTGCAAGAAGTCCGGAAAGACATTCATCCCAGGGCCAGTTGAGCAGGCTCCGTTCCCGCACAGTGGCTACCCGCTGGTCATCAAGACCCAGGAGAACCTGGTCCTGCACTGCGCCACGGATGGCATCTACTGGACATCCAACGTCGGCAAGACCTGGACCAAGCTGGACATACCCGGCACGGCGTACTATCCCAAGGGAATGCAGCTAAAGGATGGCAGGATCATCATTATAGGTCATGTAGGCGGTGACGACGCCTACGGCACAGTAGACCAATCCATCTTCCAGCAGTCCTTCAAGCTTAGGATGGTTGCGGAGTAGGGGACCAAGTGGTGGAAAGCGGATAGCGGAAAGTGGAAAGTAGAATCGCGAAGCACGCGAAAATTGCCTCCCCCCGGGGGGAGGGCTGAGGAGAGGGCGCTCTGCAGCAATAAGCACAATTGGCGCGGGTCATGGAATAGCCTGTAGAGAGACTTGTTTTCCTGTGTGGTCTGCTTGATGTCGGCCCCCCCACCCCCGGGGGCCACGCCGCCGCCCCCGCCAAATCAAGTTTCCTATCAGTCCCTCACGGCCCTTCGGGCCACCAGCAGCCAATGAAAATGGGGCCATGTCTGGAGCATGTCTGCCCTTGTGCGGTAGACTCTGGCGCGCGGATCTGGACCGGTCGCAGGCCGATCAACAGTGGTGCTTGTAGCCCGTCTATCAGTCTGGCCCGGACATCGCTTCGAACCGCAGATTGTTGCCCGCCGGGTTTTTTGGGGGCGGAGCACGCAGAGCAGATTGCCTGAACCCTCGATGTCCACCGGCACCGGACTCGCACAAGGAGATCCATGATGGCCAGCCACAGCAAGAATACCTACCTGTCGGCCCAATACCGCCGGCTGGCCGGCCGGCGCGGCAAGAAGCGGGTCATCGTGGCCGTGGGCCACACGATGCTGGAAATGATGTATCACATGCTCAAGAACGGCGTGGACTACCACGAACTCGGTCACGACTACCTGGACAAGCTCCAGCCTCAGCGGCTGACGCGCTACCTGGTCAAACGGTTGGAATTACTCGGGCATCAGGTTACACTCAACCCGGTCGACCGCGCCGCGTAGGCTTTTCAGAGTAGAGCAGTGACCGAGGGCTACGCCGCCGCCTTCGGCGAGGCGGTCTACATGATCGACGGCCTGACGTTCTACCTGTCCACCAAGGTTCGTTTCATCGGTGCGCCGTGAAAGGGCTGGAGGCTGAAACCATGTGCCGTTGCAGTCATTCGATCTCGTGTGCCGGATGTTCTCAAGCGGTCCGTCGGCGGGACTTCCTCAAGGGCTGCGGTGCCGCGGCCGCCGGGCTGATCGGCGCACGGCGGGCCGGCGCCGAGGAGCCGAAGGCCGAGCGGCCCCGCGTGGCCCTCGTGTTCCTCGCCGACAGCACCGAGAAGGAGAGCTGGCCGTATCCGGGCTTCGATGCGGCCGGCCGCCACAAGCAGGTCATCCAGTTGCTCGGCGACGGCTGCCCGCAGATCGACTTTGCCCCCGTTGTTATCGGCAAGCCCGCCGACGTCGAAAAGGCCGTCGCCCTCAAGGACACCGCCGACGGCTACCTCGTCTACATCACGACGCTGTACTGGCCCTTCGGCGAGACGCTGTCACGGATCGGCAAGCTGGGCAAGCCGCTACTGATTGCCGACGAGTTCCTCGGCGGCTGCGGCGTCTTCCTCACCGGCACGGCCGCCCTGAAACGGCAGGGCGTCGCGCTCGCGGCGGTCTCGACGACACGGCCGGGTGACCTCATCGCCGCCGCCCGCGTGTTCGCCGACGTCCGCAGGCCCGGCACGACGCCCGCCTTGTTTGCGCGGCGGTGCGAGGAGGTCTACCGCGGCACGTTCGCCCCCGCCGGCTCGATGAAGTGCGTGGAAGACAAGGTGACGCTCGCGCCGATCGGCGAGTGCATCAAGCGGCTGAAGGAGTCGCGGTTTCTCATCGTCGGCGCCGGCAAGCCGGGTGAGACGCAGGAGTTCCTTGGCGCCCGGGCGATCCACGTCGGCTTCGACGAGTTCCAGGCGCTGTACGACAAGGCCGACCGCGACGAGGCCGCCTCTTGGGGCCGGCAGTGGTCCGAGCGGACCGAGAAGGTCGTCGAGGCCGCGCCCGAGTGGATCGCGAAGGCCGGCGGCGTCTACCTGGCGATGCGCGAGCTGATGCGCAAGCACGCGACCGACAGCATCACGATGAACTGCCTCGGCGGGTTCGCCGCCGGCAAGCTTCCGGCTTACCCGTGCCTGGGCTTCATGCAGATCCTTGACGACGGTGGGCAGGGCGTCTGCGAGGCCATGCCCGACGACTCGGTCAGCACACTGATGGGCCGGATCCTCACCGGCCGTGCGGGCTACGTCTCCGACCCGGCGCTGGACACGTCGAGGAACCGCGTCGTCTACGCCCACTGCATGGCCCTGACGAAGGTCTTCGGCCCGAAGGGCTCGGCGAACCGGTTCCGCATCCGCACGCTGCACAACCGCGACCCGCGCGGCTGTTGCGCGCAGTCGTTCCTGCCCGAGGGCTACATGACGACGTCGTTCCGCACGAACGTCGCGACGAAGAGGATGGTCATCCACCAGGCGAAGGCGGCTGGCAACCTCGACGCCGACCGCGGTTGCCGTACGCAGCTGATTGGCGAGGTCCACGGCGACATCGGCAAGCTCTTCCACGAGTGGGACGCCTTCAGTTGGCACCGCGTCACAGTCTACGGCGACGTGAAAGAACCACTGACCGAGTTTGCCAAGGCGCTGGGGCTGGAGGTGGTCAAGGAGGCGTGAAGCCGGCAGAGGTCGGATATGAAAGGGCTGTGCGCGAAAACTAGCTCTACAGCGCAAAGTCGCTCAAATCGGGCTCCGCTCGAATTCCGCGACCCTGCTCGCGGCCCTGAAAATGCGGCTCGCGAGGTCGAAACGGACAACCTTGCGCTGTAGTGCTAGATGCGTCCCCGTTTCCGACTCCTCGAAAAGAAATCACAAAGAAAAAGAAGAGAAGAAGGGAAAGGAAGGTAACAGAGTATAAGAGAGAGGATACCTCCGGTCAGCATGGGTGCGTACGCGCTGACTCCACACATACTCCCCCCCTCGGCCGCTAGCTTTCAGTGGCACCACCTCACAATCCGGTCTGTTTGGCATGGGCATGCTGGGAATGCATCTTCCGCGTGAGGATGCGTGGTCGGCGATCACTACTTCGCCGGGATGGGAAAGTCTTTTATACTCAGGCCTCTCGCAGGTCTCGTGAGGTGAGATCTATGCCAAGAGGAAGGCCGCCGGTCTGCCCGTTATGCAAATCGGTCCGGTCAACGTCGAAGGGAACGAGAATCACGAAGAGTCTGGGTAAACGCCGAATCCGGCGCTGCAAGGACTGCAGCCGGAAGTTCACCCCGCGGAACCAGAAGCCCACCGGCCAGAAACCGGAAGTTGAGAAGACGCCCCCAGCCTCGGCAGCAAGTGGCCGAGGCTGAGTTGTCAGATGGAAGTAGAACAAGAGCCGCTGGACATTGTGAGCCAGGCGTTTTGCATGGCGGCAGCAGTAGAGCGATTCTCGGAGCAAGCTCGAACGTTCTACTACGCCGTCACGCTCTCGAGGTATCTCTGCCCGGGATGCGGCCGCAGCGTGGAGATGGTCTCGGAAGGGACCTGCCAATACCATTCCTGCGGATCCTCCTTTGATCCTACGGTGACATTCCAGCGTTGCGTAAGCTGCGGAGGTAAGCCGAGACTGATGGTCCGGCGGTACCAGTGCAGCAATTGCGGCCATGACGTGGTTTCGCGGTTTCTGTTTGACGGTTTGGTCTTCGATGCCGAGTACTTCCGGCAGAAGATGGCTGAATCCCGCGAGCGCAAGCGCGAGCTGCGCGAACGGGTGCGGCAGATGCTGGCCCAAGGCCGGTCACCGGCTATTCAACCGGAGCCCATAGATTTGGCCGCGATGCCCAGTCTACTAGAGGCGCTCGATGGCCTGGTGCGAGCGGAGGACGGTGAGGAACGGTGAGGCAGGACAATCGGCTGCTCTGCGTACGACCAACCGGACTGGCTCCACTGCTGACAATAATGCTCGTGATCAGCGTGCTCGCGAATCTGGTCTTGGGACTGGTTCTCTTACACTACACGAAAACACCACCGCCGAGTCAAGAGTCGCGAGAAGTACTTGAATGCGGTGCGATCCCGATCGAGCTGATTCTCGGGGACCCGGCCTGCGCTGACAAGCTGCGCAGGGCGATGAATGTGACGAATGTGCGTGTATTAGCGGGCACGCCGGTAAGGTCTGAATCGCGCCGTTAGGCGAGAACAGAGTCGACGCTGGCCGCGAAATCCTCCGCCAGCAGTAGGGAGTCTCCACACTCGAGGCCGGCGTTTTCAGACTCAAGGCGCGCCTCCAAACATCAGGCGTGCAATCGCCCCAACTTGGCGTCCGCGCTCACTCAGCGGGCATCCGTACACCCCGTGGGCGTATTCCTGCCGCGATCTGGCCGGCGGAAAGCCCTGACGCGGCTACACGCCACGCCGGCTCCACCGCAGGCCCATCAGGCCGAGGAGCACAAACGGAATCGTGACCGAGCCGGCCGCCCCGCAAAGAGCACGCGGGGGGGTGGCGGAGTTCCCCGGACTGGACTCCAGGCAATCGGGAGTTCCGTCGCTGTCGGAGTCGGTATCAGGGACGCCGCACCCGCAGGCCCCGGGTTCGGTCTTGTTGGGATCATTTGGGCAGTTATCGGTGGGGATGTTTCCGCCTCCGGAGTAGTCCGCCGGGACGGCGACGTTGCTGGTGACGGTTCCGTTCTGGCCCGGCGCGCCCGCGGTGCCCGGTGTGCCGTTGCTGCCCTGTGTATCGTACGGATTCTTATTCCCTCCTAAACCCCGCGTTCCGCCCCATCCGCCGTCAACGCTTTGCGCGCCTGTCGGTCCCACGGCGGGTGCCTCGTAGAGGACGGTTCCGCCCACCCCGCCGGTTCCACCGTTACCGCCTCTGCCAGCCACGCCGTAGGCGAAGTCGGTGCCCGAACCGTGAGGTAGCGCCCATCCGGCCTGTCCGCCCGTGCCACCGGTCGCGCCGTTGCCGCCGGCTGCCGTGCACGAGAAGACGTTCGCAATGGCGGCCTTGGATCGGATTGCGATACTGCCCGCGTTCCCGCCGGAGGCTCCGTTGATGCCGTCCAGTCCGTTGAGTGGTGTGCTGCCCGGGCAGCCGTCATACGGGCATTTCCCGTCGTACCCCGGCCCCGCCTGACTGGCCTGCGTGGCGGCGGCGCCGCCGTTGACTGAGACCGTGATAAGGCCCGGCGACTTGATCTCGCCATCCGCGTAGATCGAGATGTGGCCGCCCGCTCCCGCAGCGCCTTGTCCGCCGGCGCTGCCGGCGTCGGACCCCTTCCCCGGGCCGCCCTGCGAGCCTGCGGTGGTAGACCTGCACTCGAGGGCGTTCGCGTCGCAGCATGCACCGGGTGCGCCCGCTTCGCCGCCGGCTCCGCCGATTCCGGCCTGGTTATTGCCCATGATTCCGCCGCCATCGGCGTGAAGGGTGAAGCTGCCGCCGGACGTGGCGGCATCGGCGCCGATGCTGATCTTGCCCGTGGCGTGAATGCCGATCGTGCCACCGGTTCCGCCGCCACCACCCGCGCCGCAGGCTCCGGCTATGCCGGCCTGTCCGCCGTTGCCGCCGTTACCTCCACTGCCACCGCAGGCCAGCCCGCCGCTACCGCCCGCTCCGCCTGAGCCGGCGTCGCCGCCCGAGCCCCCGATCCTGCCGACGCCGCCGTTGACCTTGATGCCCTCCCCCTTCAACAACAGATCGCCGGTTACGTCGAGGGTGAGGGTGCCGCCGTTACCACCGCTGCCGCCGTTGCCACCGTTCCCACCGTTGCCGCCGGCCCCACCATTGCCGCCGCTGCCGCCGGATCCGCCTGGGCTGCAAGAATCCGCACCATCGCCACCAGCTCCACCCGTACCGCCCAGGCCGCCCCGGCCCGCAATGCCACCGTTGGTTCCAGACAGATCGACCGAGCCTTGGATACTTGCGTTGCCATGTACGGTAATCGTGAGCTGGTAGCCGTTCTGGCCGTGCCCGGCAGAGAGACCGTTATCACCCGTTTTCCCCGGAAGGCCGGTTTGACCGGTTGAGCCGGCTTGGCCGGTTCCAGGCGACTGGTTTCCATCCACACCATCGGCGCCGTCGCTCGTGTTGCAGCGGATGATCCCCGTCGTGTCCAGCACGAAGACATACGCGTCACCCGGCCCGGTGACGGTCATACTCACATTTCCATCCAGCGCCAGTGTGCCGATGATGTTGACCGTGTCATAGACGTATGTCCCGCTCGACAGTGTCTGGGTTTGGCCGGCGGGGACGATGAGCGATGCCGCCTCGACACGACCGCCGAGTATTGTCACGAACAGGATTACGCCAGAGAGTCTCTTGAACACCGACATGTCCGCCTCCAGCCATCATTTCCCATCTGACCTGTGCCGGCTACGCCGCCGGGGTGCGTTCTGTCATTATACAGCGCCCCGCGCCCGTTGAAGATGTAAGAAGTCGGGGCATCCTTGCGGCCCGTCCGGTACATTGGTTGCGCTGGACAACAATGTGCCTGACGGCAGGGAGGCCCCAATGAGCAGTATACACTTTATCGGCGTGGATGCCCACTGCGGGAGTTCGGAGTTGAAGGCGGTCACGATGAGCGGCCGATTGACCCATTGCTGGCAAGGCCCGACGACGATTCCGGCGCTGACGCAGGCGCAACTTGGCCCCCCTGGTTGACGAGTTCATCATCTGCGAACCGCGTCGGAATCACTTGATCGCCAAGGAGGGCGAGAAGGATGACCCCATTGACGCCGAGAAACTGGCTCACCTGCTGCGTGGAGGGTATCTCAAGCCGGTCCACCATCCAGAATCATTTGAGCGGATGGTCTTCAAGCAGCACGTCAACCTCTACCACGACCATGTTCGCCATCGGGTAGCCCAGGCCAATCGGATCATGGGCTACGTTCGGCGACACGGCGTGTTCGTCAACGAGCAGGCCTTCGGCGATGAGGCCGGGCGGGACGATGTTCTGGCTCATCTCCCGAATCTCCGGCTGATTCGCTTTAACTTCCTGCTGCTCTGGGAGGGTTATGTCTCGGCCGCCCAGCAGGTGGACCGGTCCAGGCATCGATTGATCCGTATCGCCCGACAGGAGCAGCAGATCCGTCGCTTCACCGCTTTGCCGGGAATCTCTTGGATACGCGCGGCAACCATCTTCGTTTACCTGGACACGCCCTGGCGGTTCAAGAGTAAGGCAGCCCTATGGAAGTACATGGGCATCGGCCTGGAGCGTTATCGCAGCGGAAGTGGTCCCGGCTCATTGCACGTTGTGCGTCGGACCAACCGTACCCTGAAGACCATGATCCTCGGCGCGGCGAAGTCGGCAGTCGCGTCCGGGAGCAACCCGTTCGCCGACCAATACGGGAGGTGGGTCGATCAGGGAATCTCGCCTCGCAACGCGCGTCGCAACGTGGCTCGAAGCCAGGCGGCAACGCTGTGGGGTATGTGGAAAACCGGCAGCGAATATCGGGCGGAATGGGTTGGTCTTGCCTTGGCGTCGAACCCGTCGAGGTTGTCCGGATGATCGCGATTCAGGCGAACGGCGGAGTTCCTATAGGCGCATTGGATCCAGCCATCGGCTGGAGTCCCTGCCCGTTGAATGAGCCCGTCGTTTCGTGCTACGCCCCCAGATCTGCATGGACCTCGAGAGAGAGTCCCGCATAGGTGCTTGGGCGACGGCTTTAACCGTACGCGAGAAAAAGACTCTGGGCAGACGAGCGATATCCGGTTGCAGATGGGAAGAAAAAGATGCTTTGAGGGAAAAGACCCTGGAGCCTGCTCCGCGAGGTAACGTTGTGCCCAGTTCGAAGGGTGCCCCTCGAGAAGTCAATCCCGGATACCGGGACACCCGCGGAGAGGGTGTCTTGATTTCTCGCTTCTTATAGGTGCGCCTGGATCCAATTGAGAGGCCGCCGGTGGAGCACGTCCCCACCTACGCAGCCGGCGTCCGACTGGCCGAGTTCATGAGTGAACACATGCAGGAGTTGTACGGCTTCCCCGGCTGTGAATCCTCCCTTTCGTTGGAATCGGAGTCGGCGTCACGTGCCTCGAATGGGTGGAGTGAAAAGGATAGGGGCATGTCCAAGTCTCTGGACGATGTGGTCGACGAGCTGTGGTCGGCGACTGATGCCTTCCGACAGATCTCAACCGCGATGGACCAGCAGGTCATGGGCGATTCGATTGACTCCTGCCCGAACCACTCGTACGACGAGCCTCCACAAGAGCAGGAGGCTGGCTTGGAGCACTTGGTGGACTCCGCGTGGAACGAACAGGCGGCAGCGATGACCCAGCCCCCGGTACAACAGATGGAAGACGAGTGGATGCAGCAGATGCGAGACCCGTTCGGCATGATGGGACCGACGATGTAGGCGTGGTGCCGGCGCTCAACCCGTAAGTGCGCTTCCGCGCACCACTTGCGGCGATCTTGTTTTCTTCATCGCAAAGAGACTTGCGCGATCGCTAGGGTCGCGCTATCCTGGATGGCGAAAGGATGGTGTGTCATGTCACTTGGAATCCGCAAGCTGATCGTGTTCGGATCGGTGGCCTCGGTGTTCCTGTTGGCCAACATGCTGCTACTCGCTCATTGGCTTGATCGAGTGGAAGCGATCGGGTGGGCGAACTGGCTTCGGCAGGAGTTCCTCACAGGCACAGCTTTGACTGTTATTCTCGCCTTGCTCGTCCTACTGATGCCGGCGCGGCAGGTGACCACGGCTGGTGGACAGACCGGCCGGCGGTGCCCGGCGTGTGATGGCAGCATCGCGCGACAGGCCAAGTACTGCGGGGAGTGCGGGTCAAGGGTGTGAGGAGAACCCCTGTTGCAGCTTATCCTCTGCTCCCCCCTCCTCTGGCTACGCTCTTCTGCGTCTTGAGCATGACCGGCGCGGGTATGCCGTATTCGGCCAGAAAACAAAGGAGACTCCTATTAAACCAGATGATACCGCTGAGCGTGACGGTGAGCCAGTTCACGATGGCCTAGGCAAACTTCCCTATGGCGATCTTGCCGACGCCCTCAACGGGAGTCTCACGACGCGCTCGGGCCGCTCGGGCGGGTCTTCCTAAGGCCGGGACCTGTGGCCGTAGTCGCTTGCCAGGAACTCGACCGGGGACTTCGGGCCGCGGGAGCGACAGCCATCTGTCGAGGTACTCAGGTTGTAGCGCTTCGCCGGTTTGCTGCCATTCCGCTCACTCACCGCAACAAAAGCCGGCTATGCGGACCCACCCGGCTGAGGTTGAATCAAGGCCCAGCGCGAAGACCGGCCGAGCCCAGTGTGTCTGTCGGACCTGTGAAACCTGGGCCGCCTGCCGCCACGTAGCCGTGGCTCGCGCCTGAGGCATCCGGGCTCACCCAGAAGGCAAACAGCCGGCCGTTCTTCACGTGGAAACGAAATCGAACCGGTCGTCCCGCCACCCGTGACAGGTCATCCGCGCCCTTCCACTCTACCCGCTGCAACGTCGCGTCTGCCTGCATGCGTCGGCAGTTTTCGCGGGAGAACGGGGCGATCACCTGTCCATCCTTATCCAGGACCTCGCCGTAGAGCCCGCCTTCGGACGCATCCGCATTGATGAACAGGTGCTTCCCTGTGAATCGCACCGGGCGCGTACGGAGGAACCCGCCGGAGCTGCCGGCATCCATTGAGGCGAACCCGTCGCGGCGAAGGGTGGCCAAGCCCGTGGTGCAGACGCCGGACGTGGGGGAACCGAGGACACCTGCCCGCCCGCTCACATAGAAGTACAACGTGTCCCCGACGATTAGGCAGCAGCCGCCCGCGGACTGCACGTTGCCCCAGTTCCAATCGCCGTGGCGATCCGATACCGGGATGAAGGCCTCACGGACCGGGCGGTACCAGTGAAAGCCGTCGCGGCTATAGCCGAGGACGATGTCGTTGGGTTTCGGGCGGTCGCGCGGCTGGCCGCGCCAAATGGAGAACAGGCCCAGCAGTACACTCTCGTAGGCAACGCAGTCGAGATTGTAGAGCTGGGGCTGCGTATCGAGGTCTTTTCGTCGTGCATCGAGGCCGTCGGCGCCGACCCAGAGCACCGGCTCATCCGGCTTCCACCGTGCGGCCGTAATCGCGTCTGGCCCCTCGTGGTAGCGGCGCGATCGCACTTGCGGCCCCGATTCGCCCAGCGAATCGCTCCCGCGGATGCCGTATACCCAGACGTTCCGGAATGGGTTGTGGAACACCGTTGTGCGGTCCCCGCACGGCCCGCTGCGGGTCACCGGCTTGCCCCAGTGGATGCCGTCGGGCGAGAAGTGGACGGTGATCGCCCCTGAGCCCTCGGGATGTGCGAAGATGAACAGCTTGTAACGCCGCTGCGTATCCGGTTCGGCGAGGTCGAGCCACACCGTACCCGAGTCGCGCGGCGTCTTGAGCACGATATTCGTGCCTGAGACTACGTCGAGCACAGGCTTGTCCCAGCGGACCCCGTCGCGGGAGGTGGCGTAGCACGTGCCGCCAACGTACCCGCCCATGTACCACATCTTGAAGAGCCGGTCCTTCGGATCGTACCAGACGCCATCGCTGAAGACCATCGCGGTGGGGCTGTCCGACGTCTGCTCCCACGGTCGATCGGGCTTCACGATGGGCGTTGCCGGGTGGAACCGTGCCATGTGGTACGTCCGCTGCAACGTCGTCTCCTCGACGAGGAAGTCATCCACGAACAGTTGCCGGCCGACGTCGATCGGAATTACGCCGGGCAGGTCCTTGAGATAGGGCACCGGCATGGGCTCGGGTCGGAGCCGGAGATCCCGGGGCGGCCAGAGACGCGCAAGCCGGATTCCATTGTATAGGCATTGGTCCTCTGCCTGCTCATCTGCCACTACAGGTGCTGCGGCAAGCGTCACTCCGAGAGCGAGCGCCGCGCCGGAGGACCTCCCGAACCACGGTATCCGAAGTCTCCTCATGTGTTCACCTCCAGCTACGTGGTCGCAATGGATCTCGCCCGGCGGAGTTCCTCGGTTTGAGCTCTGCTGCCACAGGTTGGCCGTCCTTCGCGGTGAAATTGTACGCCGAGGATCTCTCTGGCGATAGCCGTGTCAACCAGGCATATCTCTCTTGATGCCCATGAGCGCTTGGCGATGACCTGCAGACGGCGTTGGACCAGTTCACGTCGATTGCGAATGGGTCGAAGGGGTGACGAAAGCACCTATGGTGTTCGCGTCGTCCCTGGTTGCAGTTCGGCCCCCGCCGGTCGCAAGATGACCGGCGGGAGTCGCACGACGGCCGGAACCGCCGGTACCGCGAAAGAACAGTCTAGCCGACTTCCGCCATGACATCTGCCGCCCGAACGCGGTCGATCTCCGCGTAGATCTCAGTCACGCCGGCGGACCGGTGTCCCAGAACAACGCGAGCGGCCTCGATGCCAAACTCCTTCCGAAGACGGGTAGCCGCGTTATGCCTCAGTTGATGTGGATACCAGGAATGCGCCCGTCGCCACGCTTTGAGCTCTTTGCGGTCGTGTTCGGTAAGGCGGTCCTTCCACTCCTGGATGGTTTCATTCTCATCGCGGGCCAGGTGCCCGGGTGGGCGAAACGCCCGCTCGCACGCATACTGGATCGCGCGGTAGTAGCTGCCGGGCGTGTAGTGATCGTTGTAGGCTCTCTTCGGCCGCCGTTGTCGCCGCAATCCCGGTCGATTGCCACAAGACAGAGGCGTGGTTCTGGCGCGATGACGGACCACACGTCGCTCCGCGTCCGCCTCCGCGGGATTGAACAAGTAGGCCTTGGGGTCGCCCTTGAGGACGGGGCGAAGCATTTGCTGCGCTCGAGGCCCAATGTAGATCACACGGTCATGGCAGTGGTGCTCGGTCTTGTGCCATGCCGGCCGGTACACCCACACACGCCCGGATGTATCGAGATCGCAACCGCGCATGATGGTGACTTCTCCTGGGCGCATTCCAGTCAACATCTGGACCTGGATCATCGCGGCGACGGGCTCGGGCACGAACCGGAGCACAGCTTCAACTTGAGCCTCAGGAACCGGTCTGACACCCTCCGAGTCCCTCGCGGCGGACCGCCCAGGTTTGAGTGGCGCGACCGCTCGCAGAGCATGCAGCACGTTGGCATCAACCATCTCATTCTCAACGCCCCACCTGAACATCCTTCGAATGCGGTGGACGCGAGCGTTGATGACGGTGCGGCACAGATCGGAGTCTATCATTCTCTGCCGGACCGCCTTCAAACTACGGGGCCCGAACTCGCGGATTGGCGTGGCTCCGTAGAGATCATTGAGAGGTCGGCACGCATCGCGGATGTTGTGCAGTTCGCCGGTCGGCCTACCGTTCTTGACATAATAGCCCTCGGCGAAGTTCCAGTAGGCAAGGAACAGCTCGTTGATGGTCAAGTCGGTCGCGACTGCGTTCGGAGCGGGTGTTGGCGAGAGCGCCTGGCGACCGTTGGCCAGCCACTCGGAAATAATCCGCCTGTAAGCTTGCAGGCTCTCCTGCGTTCCGTGTTTGCCCAGGTAGAAGTCTCGTCCCTTGATCCGGACGAGGCCGAGGCCGGTAGGTTTGTGCAAACGGTACTTGGGGATTCTCACGGATTCAGCGTCGGACATGGCTACTCCTCCAACCCTCGGGGGTAGACTACCCCCGTTTTGGGGCTGCTGAGCAGCACTGCCCGACACAGGCAGGTACGCTAAGTAGCGTTCACGCAAGCCATTGTATCACAGCGGGCGAACGGGCTCGAACCGTCAACGTTCAGCTTGGAAGGCTGATGCTCTACCAATTGAGCTACGCCCGCAAATCCATATAACCTCATCAGAAGCAACAACTTACGGCCAACCTGATGGGGTGCTCGAGCAGAGCAAGCCATCAGCGCTCGCTCCACATAATACCCGTCCGAGCCTCACAAGCAAGCTTGTCTGGCCGGAAAACGCGGTGCCACACAGCGCCGCAAGAGCTGATACTCCCCGCCCGTTTCGCAAGAACGGCAATCGGCACCATCGCGACCCGCGGTCAGCCCGCGGACCGCCGGGCGTTGCCGCCACCCGCCCTCCCACGCGGTGTACCCGACGCCCCGCCGGCAGGTATACTGTCGTGCTCAAGTGACGCCGGCCGGGCGCAAGACCACCGGAGCGATGCCGCGTGGCTACGCTCTGGGGTGGGGCGCTGGGTATGCCGCATGGATAAGGACAATCACCGTGACCACGTCGCCCGTGTTTGAAGAGCTCCCCATCCATCCTGTTGACACCCGGCTTCGGCGGATCGTGACCCCCCTGCCCGCTCCCGAGACCCGGTCGCTCCTCGAGACATCCGCCCGCGTGGAGCCACGATCCATGGGCGGCCAGCCACCGGTGGTGTGGGACCGAGCCGAAGGGTTCAACGTCTTTGACGCCTACGGTAACAAGTGGATCGATTTCTCCAGCGGCGTGCTGGTCACCAACGCGGGCCATGGACGCAGGGAAATCCAAGACGCCATCATCACCCAGGCCCAGCACGGTCTGCTGCACAACTACTGCTTTCCGAGTCACCATCGCATCGACCTGGCCCGCAGACTGACCGAACTGGCTCCCGAGCCGCTCAAGAAGGCCTTCCTCATCTCCACCGGCAGCGAGGCCACCGAATGCGCAGTCAAGTTGATGCGGACCCACGGCCGGCAAGTCACCGATGACAAGACGGTCATCGTCAGCTACAGCAACGCCTTTCATGGCCGGACCATGGGTGCCCAGATGATTGGCGGCATCCCCTTGCTGAAGGAGTGGATCGGTTACATGGACCCGGGCATGGTGCAGGTTCCCTTTCCGGACGGCTTCCGCTGCCAAGATACGAGCTTCGCGGTCTTCGAGGAATCGCTGGCCAAGATGGCGATTGACCCGCGCCGAGTGGCGGGTGTGATCACCGAAACCTACCAGGGCGGCGGGGCCAGCTTCGCGCCGCCCGAGTACATCGCCAGGCTCCGCGAGTGGTGCGACCAGTGGAATGTCCTGTTGACTTTCGACGAAGTCCAGGCAGCCTTCGGCCGATGCGGTCGACAGTGGGGCTTCGAACACTACGGCGTCATGCCCGACCTGATGTGCCTGGGAAAGGGCATCAGCAGCTCCCTGCCGGTGGCCGCCGTCGTCGGCAGGCCGGACGTCATGGATCTGTTCCCCCCGGGTTCGATGACCAGCACGCACACCGGCAACCCGATCTGCTGCGCGGCGGCCCTGGCCAATATCGAACTCATCCTCAAGGAGCGCCTTATCGAGAAGGCGGCCTGCACGGGCGAGGTGCTGCACAAAGAGCTCTGGAAGCAGCTGAAGCCCTTTGACGCCCGAATCGGGGCGATCCACGGCAAGGGCCTGGTAGCCGGCGTCCACGTCATCAAGGACGACTCCCTGGCCCCCGACCGTGATCTGGCCCACAAGGTCGTCTGGAACGCCGTCGGCCGCGGACTCATGCTGTTCTCCCCCGTTGGCGTGGGCGGAGCCACGATCAAGATCTGCCCCCCGCTCTGCATCACCGAGGAGGCGATCATCGAAGGCGTCTCCGCGATCGCCGACGCATTCAAGGATTGCCTGAGCTAGGAGAGTATGCCTCCCCCAACGAACATCCTGATCGGCAAGGACATGCCCGAGGCAACCGCCTTCGCCGCTGAACAAGTGGTCCGAGCGCTGGCCACTCCGAACCGAACCCGTTCCGTTGCCCTGGCCGGCGGGAGTACCCCCCGAGCCCTGTACACGTCGCTGGCGTCGCCGCCGTGGAAGACACGCGTCGACTGGCAGGGCATCGAGTGGTTCTGGGGAGATGAGCGTGCCGTACCACCGAATCACCCGGACAGCAACTACCGGATGGCCCGCGAGACCCTCCTCCACCCGCTCGCAGTCGATCCGACTCACGTTCATCGCATGGCGGCCGAGGCGGTCGACCTGCCCGCCGCGGCCCATGACTACGAAACAACCATCCGTCACCTCGTGCCAGCAAACGCCCAGGGCATGCCGGCATTCGATCTGATCCTGCTCGGCGTCGGCGCGGACGGACATACCGCCAGCCTGTTCCCCGGCTCGGCCGGCCTGACCGAGCGGGCTCGCCTCGTCGTCGCCCACGAGATCCCCAGCCTGCGATCGCGCCGGATGACCCTGACCTTCCCCTTGCTCCGCGCCGCCAGGAACATCCTGTTCTTCGTCACCGGCGCCGCCAAGGCCGACATCCTGGCGCAGATACACGCCGGGGACGCCAACCCCCTCAGACTGCCGGCGGCCGGCCTGCAAACGACTGCCGGACGCACCATCTGGGTCCTCGACGCCGACGCCGCCCGGCTTGTCCAGGGTGTGATCCGCCCGTAGAATCCCCACCCTGGTGAGCAGGCGGGAACTTCATCCCGCCGTGGCCGCGAATACGGAGCAGACATCTATGCAACTGTCCAAACGCGTTCAGCAACTGGCCGAGTCCGCCACCCTGGCCGTCAGTGCGAAGGCGGCGGCGATGAAGAAGGAAGGCGTCGACGTGGTGAGCTTCGGAGCCGGCGAACCGGACTTCCCGACCCCCGAGTTCATCCGCAACGCCTGCAAGACCGCCCTCGACGCCGGATACACCAAATACGCCAACCCGGCTTCAGGCATCCAGGCGGCCAAGGAGGCGGCCTGCCTGAAGCTGAAACGCGAGAACGGCCTGGAGTACAAAGCTTCCCAAGTCATGATCACGGTGGGCGGCAAGGAGGCCCTCTTCCTGGCGAGCATGGCCCTGCTTGAAGAGGGCGACGAAGCCATCCTGCCATCCCCCTATTGGGTCTCCTACCCCGAACAGATCCGGCTCTGCGGAGCCAGGCCGGTCATCGTCGAGGGCTGCGAGTCGAGGAGCTTCAAGCTCACCCCGGAGCAAATCGCCAACGCGATCACACCCAGGACCAAAGTGCTGATTTTCAACTCCCCGAGCAATCCGGGCGGCTTCACCTACTCGCCGGAGGAGGTCAAGGCCATCGCCAGGATTATCGCCAAGACGGATATCACTGTCTTCAGTGACGAGATGTACGATCGCCTCATCTACGGCAACCAGCGGTTCATGAGCTTCGCCGCCGCCGGACCGGAGGCCTACGCTCGAACCCTGACCTTCAACGCCGGCTCAAAAACCTACTCGATGACCGGCTGGCGAATCGGCTATGTGGCCGGCCCCGAACCGATCATCAAGGCCATGGCCAAGCTCCAGAGCCAGACGACCAGCGGCACGGCCACGTTTAACCAGCACGCCTTGGCGGTCGCCCTCAGCGGCGACCAAACCCCGGTCGAGACCATGCGCAAGGAGTTCGAGCGCCGGGCCGAATACATGCACCAGCGACTCAATATGATCAAGGGCGTGACCTGCGTCCAACCCACCGGGGCCTTCTACGCATTCCCCAACGTGAGCCAGGCGTTCGCGACCCTGGGCGTGGGCAACTCGCTCGACTTCTCCGCAAAGGTGCTGGAGAAAGCCCACGTCGCCCTGGTGCCCGGCGTCGCCTTCGGACTCGACAACTACGTTCGGCTGTCTTTTGCCACCAGCATGGAGCAGATCAAAAAGGGCCTCGATCGGCTGGAAGGACTCCTCGGCAAGGCGTGAACTCACCGAGTACTTCGAGCCACGGCGGCGCTATCGCCGGGCAAAGGCGTAGCTGACCCCCTCCTCACCGCCGGCCGCCCCATGCAGCCCCGGGG
This sequence comes from Planctomycetota bacterium, assembly GCA_022711465.1. Taxonomy (GTDB): domain Bacteria; phylum Planctomycetota; class Phycisphaerae; order UBA1845; family PWPN01; genus JAGNEZ01. Next base: position 22,416 of record JAKLEZ010000026.1, read on the forward strand.
TCTCTCCCGAGAGTGGCTCAGCCCTCTGAGCCTCCGGCAGGTCGGCCAGCGAAACGGCGAGCTGGGCGAACTCCTGCTCACGACTGAAGAAAGCGTCCACTACTTCAGGGGCAAAGTGGGAACCGGCCTCCTCGCGCAGGATGGCGACGGCCTCTCCGTGGGGCATTGCCGGCTTGTAGACTCGCTTCGATGTCAACGCGTCATAGACATCGGCTACGGCCACTATCCGGGCGGAGAGCGGTATCTGCTCTCCAGCCAGGCCAAAGGGATACCCCTTGCCGTTGAACTTCTCGTGATGGTAGTAGGCGATCTCCATCCCCATCTGCAGGAAGTCCTGTGTCCGTCCCTGGTTGATGATGCTCCGGATGGTGTCGCCGCCGATCTGCGCGTGCCGTTTCATGATCTCGAACTCTGTAGGTGAAAGCCGGCCCGGCTTGAGCAGGATTTCGTCCGGTATTCCCACCTTGCCGATGTCATGCAGGGGGGAAGACCGGACAATCGTCTCAATGAACGACCGGGTGATCACCCGGGCGTACTCGGGCCTGCGAACCAGGACCTGACTCAGAAGCTGACAGTAGGTCTGCACACGCTCGAGATGGGTACCCGTCTCGGGATCGCGGTTTTCGGCCAGCCTGGCCAGAGCCAGGATCGTCGCATCGCGAGCCTCGTTGCGCTCCCGCAATCGGATCTGGTTGCAGAGGGCGATGGCCACCACTTCCCCGATGGCCCGCAACTGGGCCAGGGCTTCGGTGGAATAGGGCCGGCCATCCAGCGGCTCGCTGACATTGAGCACGCCAACCGGGCCGCTGGGAGTCACCAGCGAGGTGCTCGCCAATGGGATACTGGCGAAAAACTCGCTGTCGTACCGATCGCCGAACTCGCTCATCTCGTCAGGTTCGCTGACCACGATGTTTTGCGATTCGGCGAACACGCGCCCGGCAATCGCGCCACCAACCGGAACGCGAATGGCCTCTTTCACCTCCTCCGCAATCCCCACTGCCGCGGCGATGCGAAGGTACTCGCGATTGCCTTCCGGCAACATCAGCGATACGCGACGGCTGGCCAGCATGTCGGCCGTGGTCGCCACGACCAGGTCGGCCACACCCTCCAGCGAGTCGATGCCGTTCAAGTCGGTCATGAATCGCTGCATGCGCTGGATCAACGCGGTCCGCTGAACCACGCGGGCCTCCAACTGCTCGTTGAGGAGCCGGAGTTCCTCGTTCTTGGCATTCAGCTCTGCCGTCAGCGTCCGTTCGGCACTCACCAGTCGGTACTGCTCGATGGCGTCATCCAGGGCTTGCTCCAGCAATTCCTGAGTGCAGGGCTTCTGCAGGAAGCGGAAGATGTGGCCCTGATGCAGGGCTGATACGGCAACGCTCAACTCCGGCCGGCCAGTCAGCATCACCGCGACTGTCTGCGGGACCCGACGGTGCACCTCCTCCAGGAATTCAGCTCCATTCATGCCCGGCATGTTGTAGTCGGACACCACGACCGCGAAGGGCCCTTGGCTCTCCAGGGCCTCCAGCCCCGCCGGCCCGCTGCTGGCTGTCGCCACCTCATACTTCCGGCGCAACTGCCGCCTGAGGCCTTCGAGAAGGTTGACTTCGTCATCCACAAAGAGCACCCGCCGGTTCATGTCATTCATGCCGATACCGCCATCACCCGGTCGACGACCAGACTGGCCAGTTCCGTCCACGCTGCGACCCGGTCGTCCATCCCCAGTCGCTTCAGGTAGGCCAGATCCAGTGCCGGCACGACCGGTTCACAGCCGGCGCCCGCTCGGGATTTCTGCATCGCGGTCAATACGGCATCGGCCACATGCACGCAACTCGCGGCGCAGAGACCGTTGTAGTTGATCTGCCCCGGGTGGTGGTGGAGGGCGACCGCCTCCACGATGCGCGGCGGGAGACCCCACAGGGTCAGCAGATACTCCCCGACCTCCTCGTGGGTCACGCCGAAGGTCTCCTTCTCGACGGCGCACTGCGGACGCCCGTCTCGCTCAACAACCGCCATCATGGCATCAAATATCTTGGTGTGGTGGGAGGCCAGCAGGAGGATGCCGACATCGTGAAGCACGCCCGCGGTGAAGGCCTGATCGGGCCGATCACCGCCCTGCTTCTCGGCCTTGCTGATCAGCCGCGAGACCTCCGCAACCTCGTAGGAGTGGCTCCACAGCTGGTCAATGCTGAACCGGTGCAGAGGCTGCTTGGGCGCGAACTGGCCGAAGACCTGCTCGGACAGTACCAGGGCCTTGATGCGGACAATCCCCAGAAGGGCGACCGCTTCGGCGACACTTGATACCCGTCGCCCGATGCCAAAGAAGGAGGAGTTAACCAGCTTGAGGAGTTTCGCGGACATGGCTATGTCCCGGCCGATGATCCGCCCCACGGTCTGAGCGTCCGCGCACTCGGAGTTGGCGGCCTGGGTGATCTCGAGGTAAAGCGTCGGCAGACTGGGCAGTGTCTGGCAGCCGCCCACAATGTCCCGCAACCGTTCATTACCGGCGAAGCCCTGGGCGGCACACGCCCGGGCGACGGCATCGATCAGCCTGTCGGCCTCGATCGGCTTTGAGAGAAACCGATGGGCGAGATTGACGGCCTTCCGCGTGCCCTCCTCGCCCGGATAGCCGGAAAGGACGATCCGAGCCATCCGCGGGTAACCCTGAACAACCCGCTCCAGAAGGGCCGCGCCGTCCATGCCCGCCATCCTCATGGCCGTCACGATGACGTCGTGGGGGGCGGCAGCCAGCCTGGCCAATGCCTCCTCCCCGCTGGCCGCGAAGGACATGTCCCAGGCATCACGCTGCTTGCGCAAGAGCCTCTGCAGCCCGGCAATCGCGTTGGGATCATCGTCAACGAACAACACTCTCGTCTTGTTCATTTCTGATCCCCCTGGACCTTGGCGGCGGCCGTCATTCGGGTGGGTACACGGATGATGAAGGTGGTACCAACGCCGACCTGCGACTCGAAGGCGAGGGAGCCACCGTGTTTCTGGACGACGATCTGGTGGGCGATGCTCAGGCCTTGCCCCGTCCCCTTGCCGACCTCCTTCGTGGTGAAGAACGGCTCATAGACCTTGTGCCGTATCTCCTCCGGAATACCCGTTCCCGTGTCCGCAATCGAGACCTCCACCGATTCGTCTAGCGGCCGCGTTCGCACCGTGATCTTGCCGCGCTGCCCGGTGTCACCGATGGCATGGGCGGCATTCACCAGGATGTTCAGAAACACCTGGTTGAGCTCGCCGGCGTAACAGTCAACCGGCGGCAGCTCGCCGAAGTCGGTCTCGACATCGGCCACGTACTTGTACTCGTTGCGGGCGATGGTCAACGTGCTTTCCAGGGCATGGTTGATGTCCACGGCGGACACTTCTCCGCGATCGATATGCGAGAAGTCCTTCATTGCCCTGACGATGTGGCTGACGCGACGCACGCCATCCAGGCTCTGAGAAATGGCCTTTGGCGTGTCCTCGATGATGTAATCGACATCATGCTCGCGCTCGGCGTCCTCGACCCCCTGAACGGCCTCCGGCGTCACGGTGCCGGCCTTGACCATCTGAACCAGTTCGCGATACCGACTCTCAACCACGAGCAGATCCTGGAAGGCCGAGGACAACGCCTGGAGATTGTCGCCAATGTACTGGATCGGCGTGTTGATCTCGTGAGCGATCCCGGCGGCCAGCTGGCCGACCGACGCCAGCTTCTCCTGCTGGAGCAGCTGGCGCTCGGCATCGAGCAGAGACTGACTCCGCTCCTCAACCAGACGCTGTAGGTTCTCTCGAGAGGTCTTCGCTTGTTCCTCGTGCCGCATCCGACCACCGACCCGCCTCGAGGATGCCAGGCGACCCAGAAGCCAGAATGCCCCCGCGCCCCATCCCGCGCCGACCGCGACGGCCCAGACCGCCCCTTGGGTCAGGCCTGCTTCCCCATGCCGGTACAAGTCCCTCGGCGTTTCAACCTCGAGCGTGATCGCCGGACGGCCATGGACATCCCGAAGGCAGACCGAGCCAACCCATGTTCCACCGTCGATCCGCCTGACCTGAAAGTCCTCCCCCCCGGGAGCCGGGCACCCCGCGGTCCCAGCCTGAGACGCCCCTTCCACCGGCCGACGGACGTGAAGCTCCAGCATCGTCGCGGCCGCCAGCTCCTGAACCAGCCGGCCGTCCAGAAATCGTCCCAGCAGCAAGGTGCCGCGCGACGGCTCGCCGGTGTCACCAGGAACGATGGGATGCCCGGCCGCGAGCAATGGACCCTCGGGCAGCAGCAAGAGCCCGCTCGCACCGATACGGTCATCCTCGCTTCGCAGCAAGGGCGAGTCCGGGGTCAGAAGGGACAACAGACTCTCCGGCATGGCCGTCCCCCGCCTGGCATCAGGCGGCCAACCCTCCGCATAGACGATGCGTCCGGTGACATGACGATAGACCACCGCGTTCAACTCGATGTCCGTGAACAGGCCGTGACTCAACAGGTTGGAGTCGATGTATGCCTGGTTGCGATCCTCAATGAATCGACGGGTCTCGTCCAGACATGCCCAGGCTTTCGCCCTGCCGGCCAAACGGTCGAGCACATTCCGGACAGCGACGGCCGCCCGTTCGACGTTGCGGCGAGCCTCCGCCTCCTCCATATCCCGGAGACCGACCATCGCCAGCCGGGCAGATACGGCGTAGACAAGGAGCACCCCCACCACCAGCGTGATGCACAATAGAACCAACGATCTCGAGCGCGGACTCACTGTCGCTTGTCTTCCTTCTATTCATCCCCCACACGCATGAATGAGCCACGCGAAGGGGAATCCGGACCACGGCCTCACCGACCCCCTCCGCGGACGGAGGCCGCGAAATGCGGATGACGCCAGTGAGCCGCCGCCTCCGCAACGATCATGCCGCTCCGCAATCTGCTTTTCGACAATAGCTGCAGTAGCGTTTAGCGCCGTCGACGGATTCCTCGGCATCTCTCTGAGCCCACGACCACACCCCGGACAGAGCGTCTTCCCTGCCGACTGAGCGGCCCAGCAACAGGACAATATCGGAACGACGAAGATCCAAACGCCGACCGCCGTTATCGGTCGCCAGCGTCCAGACAAGAGGGCCGATCTCCAAGCCACGCCTGGGATCGGCCCGGCAGGTTATCGGAATGGGCCCGAACCTGGTTCAGAGCAGCCGGCCGGTGCCGGCTACTTGTCGAAGTTCGAATCGAACGCAATGGCCGACGGAGAGAAGTCCATCCGCCGGACGAAAGCGGCCGCCTCGGCAGCGCCGTGCTCGCGATCCATGCCGCTGTCTTCCCACTCGACCGAGAGCGGCCCGTCGTAGCCAATCTCGTTCAGCGCCCGAATGATCGCCTCGAAGTCAATCGAGCCGCGTCCCAGCGAGCGGAAATCCCAGAACCGGTCGGGATGGCCAAAGCTCAAATGCCCCCCAAACACGCCCGCCCGCGTCGGCGTCTTCGACCAGTAGACGTCCTTCATGTGCACGTGGAAGATGCGGTCGCGGAAGCGGCGGATGAACTCGACGTAGTCTACACCCTGGTAACCGAAGTGGCTCGGGTCGTAGTTGAAACCGAAGCGTTTGTGCCCCCCGATCGCTTCCAGGGCTCGCTCGGCCGATGCAATGTCAAAAGCGATCTCGGTCGGGTGCACCTCCAGGGCGAAGTACACGTCCTCATCCTCGAACACTTCCATAATCGGCCGCCACCGCTTGGCAAAGTCCTTGAAACCGGCCTCGATCTGCCCGGGCTGAACCGGCGGGAAGGAGTACAGCAGATGCCAGATGCTGCTGCCGGTGAACCCGTTGACCACCACGCGCTTCAGCAGCTTCTTCACCGCAGCCGGCGCAGCATCGAAGAACTTGCGAGCCGCCCGGGCAGTGTTCATCATCTCGGTCGCGGCCCGCTGGCGCACCGCCTCCGGCCTGCCGTCACCCCACACGTGGGCCGGCAGAACGGCCTTGTGCCGCTCATCGATCAGGTCGCAGACCCCCTGGCCGGCCAGGTGATTGCTGATCGACAGACTCACCAGCCCGTACTTTTCCATCTGCTTCCACTTCTTCTTGCAGTACTCCTTGTCCTCGAGCGCCTGCGGCACGTTGAAGATCTCGCCCCAGCAGGCAAGCTCCAGACCCTCGTACCCGAAGGCCTTGGCCTTCTTGCACAGGTCGTCGAACTTCAGATCCGCCCACTGCCCGGTACACAAGGTGAGTGTCCTGGCCATCGTCATGAACCTCCTTCTGTCCTCGATGAACTGTGGCTTGCTATCTCAATCCCGCCGCGGCCATCGCCTCGGCGGCGCTCCTGCCATCGTGTACGACCATCTTGACCGCCCGGACCACGTCCGCCACCCGCTCGTGGCCCCACACGTTCCGACCTACGGTCACCCCGCGGGCGCCCGCCGCCACCACATCGGCAAACATCTTCAGGGCCGCGGCCAGAGTGTCCGTCTTCGGCCCGCCCGCGGCCACGACCGGCACGGTGCATTCGGCCACTATCTCCGCGTACGCCTTGACATCGTTGCAGTACGGCACCTTGATCACATCTGTACCGCACTCCAGGGCGCAGCGCACCGCCCAGGCGATATCCTCGGGGGCAAACGAGACCCGCGGACCATCGCGGAACACGCGCGGATAGATGTGCGTGATCACTGGAAGGTCGAAGCGGGCGGCCGCCCGAACACAGTCAACCACCATCCGCAGGTGCTGGCCCTCGGTCGAACCGCGAACGAAGACCGCCACCGCAATGGCGTCCGCCCCGAGCAGAACCGCATCCTCCGGCTCGGCGAACCGCTCGCAGGCCGAATCGTCCACCCGGCCAATCGTGCTCTGCAGAATCCACGGCACCCGGCCGGCGTAGGGCTCCCAGGCCGAGGTCACAATACCACGGTGCATGGTGACCGCGTCGGGAGCACCCTCCACAAGCGCGGCCAGCGTCCGCCGGACCCGCCGCAGACCGTCCGGGATCCCCTCGCCGTAGCCGATGAAATGATCCACCGCCACCGAGCACAGCCGCCCCGAAGGGTGTGAGAACAAACGGTTCAACCTGATCCTCTTGCCAATACCCATGATCTAACCTCTGTCCTCGCCAGGACCCGCATCATATCCCTTCAGGAACTCCTCGACCACGGCTCGCGTGGGAATCCCCACCTGCCCGCCCGGCTGCGTCGCCTTCAACGCCGCCACCGCGGAGGCAAATCGCACCCGCTCGGCACGTTCCATCCCTCGAGCAAGCGCTGAGGCATACGCACCGTGGAACACGTCGCCACAACCGGTGGTGTCAACCACTTCGACCTTGAACGCGGGCTGGTGTCGCGGTTCGCTCTCGCCCTTGGCCAGGTACCAGCACCCCGCCGCCCCGCAGGTGACGATCGCCGTGTCACAGCCCGGCTGCCACAACTTGCGGACCGCTGCCGCCGGATCCCGCTCGCCCGTGATCCGGGCCGCGAAATCGTGCGACACGATCGGATGGTTGACCAGGGCCAGCAACTCCGCGAAACGCGGCGAGTCGTCCCGCTCGAGGTCAGCCACTACCGGAATACCGTACACCCGGGCGAGCTTCGCCCCGCGAATCGAACCGGCAATACCGACATGATCGGTGAACAACACCCGAGCCGAACGAATCATGTCCTCCGCCGGACCGGAAGCGTCCGCACCGACAACTCCGGTGTTGTCGAAGAAGATGTTCCGCGTACCCGTGCTTTCGTCCACCAGGATTATCGAATGATACGGCCGGGCGGCGGCGCGATGAACCACCCACCGGGTGTCGACACCCGCCCGCTGCAGCCGTTCGATCACGAAACGCGAGAGATCATCGTCGCCGAGAGCCGCGGCATACGCGCAACTCGAGCCCAAGCGCGCCGCGGCAACCATGGCCGTTGCGGTCAGACCACCGCACTGCCGATCGCGCCGACTGACTGCCATCTTGGCATCGGCCGGCGGGTAGTACGGAAGGTAAAGAAGATCATCGACCGCGGCACATCCCAGGCCGAGCACGTCTATTGCCATGAGGATCCGTTCTCCCTCACTCCTCCAGACCGGTCCGCGCGAGCGAGAGGATGCCGAGCGACACCCCCTCGACGATTTCAACCGTAAACCGCCCCCGTACGCCCGACGACGGCTCCGCCCGAGCCGCGCCGTCACCGGCCGATCAGGCCCGCTCCACCATTCCCAACAGCGTCTGAGGTGTCTGGTACAGGATCGCCCGGGCCACGTCAATGGCCTCGACCGAAGTGTACTGACCCCGCTCCACCATCCGGGCCAGGGTCCGAGCCAGGAGCTTGCGCACCAGCCAAGCCTTGCCGTACGCCCACTCCACGCAGTAGGCATCGGAGAAGAAACCGATCTGCCTGTTGACCGGCAGCATCTCGAGACGCTCGGCCACGACTTGCTGAATCGTGTCCGGGAAGAAGTTGTGCCACCAATAGCCGCACAGACTCAAGTTGGGCAAGCTGCGGGCCAGCGTGCACATCGATTGATTCGCATGCCGGTTCGACAGGAAGCACTGAAACCGCAGCTTCGGATGACGGCTGATCATCTCGCCCACCTGGGCAATCGTCCGTTGCGACAATCGACTGCCGGTCTCGAAGGGGAGTGGCTCGGCCCCGAAGCTGAACTGGAATACGATGCGTTCACCGTACCGCTCCAGGCGATTCAGGAAGGCCTCGTTGATGTAGGAAGCGTAAACGTCGCGTTCGGCCGCACCGGCCCGACCGCGAGCGGCGAGGGCTTGCACCATCTCGGCATCACTGACCGGCCGGTAGTCGATGTCGGTCGAGAGATGGGTGGCGGTGGAGAGAATGCGGTCGTACGGAATCGCGGCCACGTAGTGATCCAGCGCCGCGTGAACATCGTCCAGCGTTCGAATGGTCCGCTCGGGTACGAGCCGCGATCCGCCCCCGATTGGCGCCGGGCTCTCCGGCGTCCTGCCCCAGCATCGTTCCAGCTCCCACAAGGCGGTGTCAAACTCGCCCCACTGGCAGCGGGTGAAGAAGCCCCACTCCAGGGCGTACTGCAGACGGCTGTCGTCCTGGCCCTCTCCGCGCCGAGCCAATTCGGTGCACGATCGCCGGATGTGGGCGCGATCCAGAATGCCGTGGTGCCAGGCCCGATCATGGGCCCGCTCGCGAATCAGGGCATCAACCTGCCGCCAGTTGTCGGCAGTGACCGGCTCGCGCCAGCGGTACAGGTCCGCCAGGATGGTCCGCATCAGCCAGTAGCAGCTCGTGTTGCGGATCTGCGGCAGATAGGCCACGGCCTGCTCGATGCGGGCCCGAGCTTCCTCATCCGTCGGTCGTCCGGGGTACTGGGCGAGCCGCGATCCGGCCGGGCAGCCGGCCGCGTACAGGTCGCTGATCACCATGTGGTAAAGCAGAATGTCGTGCAGTCCCCTCGCTCCGAGTTCCCCCCCCACCAGGTGGGTGTGGACGTCGAACACCGGCACCTCGTCCAGACCCTCTTCAAGCTTCTTCACGAGCTCCGCGGTATGCATGTTGTTGACTCTCCGCCCGCAGGGCACCGGCGGCCCGCAGTCCCCCATCGCCGCATCCATACGCCGCCGGCCGCGACGCCCGTCCTATTCCGACTTGCCGGAACGCTTCTCCGCGCGGAGCGGGAGCAGCTTGAGGTTCTTGTACCAGCACGGGCTGCCGTGGTCCTGCAACCCGATGTACCCGGTCCGCGGGAACTTGGCGTAGGCGATCCCGGTGAACTTGTGAGTCGAACCGTCCGGCCGCTTGCTCGGCTCGGCATACTTGTCGAGGTCCATGCGCGTGACCTGCTCGCCGTTCAGCTCGACCTCGATGATGTGGCGATCGCAGGTCACGACGATGTGGTTCCACGCACCGGCCGGCCGCATCATGTTCTTCTTCGGCTTGGCCAGATCGTAGATCGCCCCGGTGTCGTGGTAGCCGGAGCCTGTTGTGTCGTCGATCGCCACTTCAAGGCCGTTGAAGCCCACGTCCCAGCCTGGCTTGGGCTCGAGCGAGAAGACCCGCGTGAAGATCCCGCTGTTGCAGCCCTTGGCGATCTTGAAGTCCATCGACCACACGAAGTCGGTCCACGGCTTCTCGTGAATCACCATGTACCCGCCGCACTTGTGCGGATTGATGCAACCATTCTCGACCGGCACCTTGCTGGGCTCCTTGCGATCGGTGGTCCAGCCGTCGAGCGTCTTGCCGTCGAAGAGCAGTTGCCAGCCGGCCCTCTTCTCCTCCGCGGTGAGGACATTGTCCGGCACGCCGAGGTTCTTCACGCGAATGTTGCGATAGCGAACGAACTGCCGGGTGGAATCTCCGCCGCCGTGGACCTGCAGGGCGATGCTGCCCTGGTCGGGCAGCCGCTTCTGCTTGTCCTTCCACTCCATGGTCTTGACGCCGTTGATCCAGGTGTCAATGGTCGGCGGGTTGCCGGTGATGCGGGCCCGCAACTCGTTCCAGCCCGGTTTCCACAACTCCTTCCACTGCTCCACCGTGAACGGGCAGGGAAAGGCCGGGTGGTCGACCATCTCGATGTCCCGGGGCGTACCGAGCGTTCGGAAGTTCAGGGCCCCGAAGCCGCCAATCCCCTCGCCGTAGACACCCATCAGGCTGCCGCGGTCGTGATAGTCGATCATCGCCTGGTAGCACCGACCGTCCTCCGTGCTCCGCAGGAACAGCCCACTGTCTGGACCATAGTCGTTGTTCATCTCCAGCGCGACCTCGAAGTCGCGGTACTGAGCGTCGGTGATGACGATGCCGCCGTTGCCGGGCTTGTCCTGACTGCCCTGAATGGCTCCGTCCTGCACGACCCACCGCCCGCCGGTGCCATGGCCCGTCCGGGTGCTCACATGCCAGCCGTCCAGCGTCTTGCCGTCGAAGATCGGCACGAAACCTTCGTCGGCGGCCAGAGCACTCTCCGCCCCCGTCGACAGACCGATCCCCCAGGCCGCGAGCAAGACCAGTGTCCAAAGGCCGTTCCGCTTCATGGTTCACCTCGACTCTTGCCGACTGGGCGCACACACCCGGTTAGGAAAGGGCACACGATCAAGCCGCAAAGTTCGCACCTCTGCCGCACCGATGCGCTGGCTGAGCTTTTAACACGACATCGGGGGCAGCGTCAACAACCACCAAAAGAGGCAATAGTCTCTTTCTTGACTGCTCGAGACGAGCCGGTCATAATCCGTGCTGTCCCGTTCAGGGGGCCGACACCCCCGCGAGCCCCGATCACCACAACGGAGGGCACGACCCGCCATGGCACCATACACCCCGATCAACCGCCGCAGATTCCTCCAGGGCGCCGGCCAGGCGGCGGCCGCCAGCATCGCCCTGCCCTACTGGATACCGTCGTCGGCACTGGGCAAGGCCGACCAGGCCGCACCGAGCAACCGGCTGGTCGTCGGCTGCATCGGAACCGGCGGGCAGGGCCGCTACGACATGAACGGCTTCCTCGCCTCCGCCGACGCCCAGGTCGTGGCCGTCTGCGACGTGAAACGCGAGGCCCGCGACGCAGCTCGCGACCAGGTCAACAACCACTACAAGACACAGGACTGCAAAGCCTACGACGATTTCCGCGAGTTGATCGCCCGCGACGACATCGACATCGTCCAGATCGCCAGTACCGACCAGTGGCACGTTCTCCACGCCCTGGCGGCCGTCCGGGCAGGCAAACACCTCTACGTCGAGAAACCCCTGGGCATGTGCGTCGAGGAGCTGAAGGTCCTGCGCACGGATTGCCATCGCTACGAGCGGGTCTTCCAGTTCGGTACCCAGCAGCGGTCCAGCCCCCAGTTCCGCCAGGCGTGCGAACTGGCCCTCAACGGCCGGATCGGCAAGCTCCAGACCATCAAGGTCTCCGCCCCGGTCGGGGCCAACGAACGAACCGGCGAGAGCGGCTACACCGCGACCCCGGTGCCCGATGGCTTCGATTACGACATGTGGCTCGGACCGGCCTCCTGGGCCCCCTACACGCCCAAGCGAACCGTCAGCCCGTATTGGTTCCACATCAGCGACTACTCGCTGGGCTACATCGCCGGGTGGGGCATCCATCACATCGACATCGCCCAGTGGGGCAGCGGGATGGAACTGACCGGGCCGGTTGAGATTGAAGGCTCGGGTCTGTTCCCAGGCAACGACGGCCTCTGCGACAATCCGCTCAACTGGGATGTGAACTACCTCTACCCCAACGGCGTTCGCGTCCACTTCACCAGCGACGGGCGACAGAACCGACACGGCATTCTCTTCGAGGGCAGCGAAGGCTGGGTCTACGTCAACCGCGAGGTCATCGATGCCAATCCCAAGAGCCTGCTCCGGGAGAAGACCAAGGCCGACGGCATCCACCTGCCGGTCAGCAGCCAGCACCAGCAGAACCTGCTGGACGCGGTCAAGAACGGCGGGCAGCCCGTCTGCCCAATCGATGTGGCCGTCCGCTCCGACACCGTCTGCCACCTGAGCCACATCGCCCTGCACCTGGGCCGCAAGCTTCGCTGGGATCCGGCCAAGGAGGAGTTTATCGACGACCCGGCGGCCAATGCCCGCTTGAAACGATCCATGCGAACACCGTGGCACCTGTAATCTGGAGGTGAGGGACCATGCCGATCAACGTGCTCATCCTGACCGGGGCCAACAACCACGACTGGCAGGCCACCACACCGGTCATCAAGCAGATCTTCGAGGGCAACGCCCGCTTCGCCGTCGCGGACGTGATCACCGATCCGGCCAAGTGCGATAGCGCCACCTTCGCCAAGTGCGATGTGGTGGTCAGCAACTGGTCGGCGTATCCGGCCATGACCGGCCACCAATGGGGAGTGGCCGCCGAGAAGGCCTTCGTGGACTTCATCAAGAGCGGGCACGGTTTCGTCGCCATCCACGCGGCCAGCGCCACCTCCCAGGATTGGCCCGAGCTCCAGCAGCTCCTCGGCCTGACCTGGGGGCTCGACAAGACCGCTCACGGCGCCTACCACACCCTGAAGGTCACCGTCGAAGACCACGACCATCCAATCACCAAGGGCATGCCCGACTTCTGGATCACCGACGAGCTGTGGCACAACATGGTCTGCCTCTCCGGGCAGTCGATTCACACGCTGTGCAAGGCATGGTCTGAGCCGGAGTTCAGCGGCACCGGCAAGTTCGAGCCGGTCCTCGTACCGACGCAGCTGGGCACCGGCCGCGGGCTGAACATCGTCCTCGGCCACGACGCGGCGGCGATGCGGAACCTCGCCTGGCAGACGCTGCTGCTCCGTGGTACCGAGTGGGCGGCCACCGGCCAGGTCACGTTGCCCATTCCCGAGCACTGGCCAGACTCGTCTGCCGAAGCCGTCGTCACCGGCGTCGATCCGGACGCGGCCATCAAGGCGGTCCTGGACTCCAAGTTCGGCCAAGACCGCCAGGCGTTGTTCGTTGTCGAGCAGCTGGTCAACGCTTCGACCGCCCACGACCACGAGGCCGCCATCGCCGCCCGCAGGCAACTCGCGGCCGAGCTCGCCGCCGCGCTCGAAGCCTGCCGGACGCCGCAAGCCAAGAGCTTCCTCTGCAAGCAGCTGGCGATGATCGGCGGTCCTGATGAGGTCAAGAACCTCGCGACGCTGCTCGGCCAGGAAGACACGGCCGACATGGCCCGCTTCGCCCTCGAGCGCATTCCCGGTGAAGGGGCATCGCTTGCCCTCCGCTCCGCAATGAGCAAGCTGAGCGGCAAGCCGGCCGTCGGCGTGATCAACTCGGTGGGCAACCGCGCCGAGCCCCAGGCGGTGAAAGAACTGATCCCGCTCCTGAGCAACAGCGATCCGCCCATCGTCGAAGCCGCCGCCGCCGCCCTCGGCAAGATCGGCAGCCCGGAAGCAGCCCATGCCCTGAGCGCGATCCTGCCCAAGGTCGCCACCCCGATCCGAGCATCGGTCGCCGACGCCTGCCTCCGCTGCGCCGACAAGCTCGCCGCGGGCAACAAAGACGCAGCCGAGAAGATCTACCGGCTCTTCGACACCGAGACGGAGCTCGAAGGCCCGCGTCTGGCCGCCCGGGCGGGGCGGGTAGCGTTGAAGAGGTAAAACCTGCCAGACCGCAGGCAGCGTACTTCAAGAGACCGGGACGGCGAAATCACGCGGTGTTCCGGCGTCCCTTTCTCCATTCTCAATTCCCCATTTTCGTCCTCATCACCAGATCCACCGCATCTTCAAGCTCGCGCATCGGCGTCTTGAGCGTCGTCCGCGCCACGGTGTTATCCAGGGACACATCCCGTGGCCGAGCCACGCGTCCGGGGATCACGCTCGGATCGTTGGGCACGATCAGATCGGGCGAGAAGCCAACGTGCGCCGCGATCCGTCTGGCCATATCCACCCGCCGAACGACCTCGTTGCCCGCAAGATGGATGCGGCCCTGGAACTCGTTGCCCGCCAGTTCCAGCAACGCCCGCCCAGCCGTCACCACGTCAACCGGCGTGCGAATCTCCGCCTGGGGCACCCCCACTTGCCTACCCTCTTTCAACGCGACCAGCATCTTAGGCAGGAACGTATTGCCCCGCCCGAAGAACGGCAGGCCCATCACGATGGCCAGCCGGCCGATCGCCCAGTTCACGGCCGTCGCGACCACCGCCGCCTCGGCCGCCAGCTTCGTCTGGCCGTAGTAGTTGACCGGCCCGGGTGCATCGTCCTCGCGATAGCCGCCCTTCTCGCCGTCGAAGATCGTGTCAGTCGAAACATGTACCAGCCGCACGCCGCCTTCCCGGCACAGCTCCGCCACAAGCCGCGCGGTCTCGACGTTGACCCGCCAAGCCTCATCCTGATGCGTCTGGCAATACTCGATATCCGCGATGGCCGCAGAGTGGATGACCGCGTTGGGGCGCAGCTCGTGGAACGCTCGCGTGACCTGCCCGGGCTCGAGCAGATCGAGCCGGTGCCAGACCAGCCCATCCCGCCGGATCGGTGGCTCACGGCCCGAGAACGCATGAACCTCCCAGGCGTCGCCCGCTTGGCAGACGATACTCCCTCCGACGAAGCCCGATGCACCTGTCACGATCAAACGTCGTGTCATACCTGACCTTCTGACCGGCCTTGGGCCGCCCTATTTTCGCACCCTGGCCGACATGAGCAGGTTGGCGGCCCACGGGGACAGGATTGCCCCGAGGACGAACACCCCGAACAGAAGGCTGCTCACGGCCTTCACGAGTGCCTGCATCTCGGCGGTTTCCGCGGTGTGGGCGATGACCCCATCGAGGCCGAGGGAGGCGAAACCGCAGAGGGCCATGGCGGCGGTGAGCGACGCCATCGTCCGGCGCGGCCAGCCCTGAGGGCAGCTGAAGGTCCCGGCGAGGGGGATGATCAGCAAGCCGCACACGAGTCCGGCGTAGGCCATCCACGAGCTGCGGAGCCACACGGCGGCGCCGAGGGCCAGAATGGTTCCCAGCACGCACGCCCCTATCCAGTTAGAAGCACGGACCTCCTCGGGGCTCAGCACCATTCGCCCGAAGCGATTCAGACGCAGGAGCAGATTGAACAGGGGGTTGGCGACCCAGGACAGAAAGACGAAGGCCAGGTAGAGCAGGAGGAAAGGCAGAATGAACGGAGCCCAACCGGGATGATGCCTGGCGAAGCTGCTCAGCATGCGGAAGACGACGTAGGCTCCGATGATCAGGCCCCACCGCACGCTGGGGCTGAGGGCGCTCATCCACAGGAAGTAGCGGAGCATCAGGCCGTACACGATGTTCCTGGCCCGCAGGGACGCGACGATGCCTTGCCGAGCCCACTCGTTCTCGGGGGCGAGTCGGAGGGCCTCGCGGAAGTGTTCGAGGGCCTTGGCCGGTTGATGTTGATAGAGGAGATTCCAGCCGAGGTTGGCGTGGGTGACGGACTCTTCCGGCTCGTCGGCCAGGGCGGCATGGAGTGCCGCGTGGGCTTCCTGTTTGCGACCCATTCGCGTCAGGGCGATGGCCCGGATGTTGGCGCACTGGGTGTTGCCGGGATCGATGGCCATGCCCTGTTCGGCGGCCTGGAGGGCGGCCGGCCATTGGCGCTGCTGGAAGAGGATGTTGGCCCGGAGGGCGTGGTACGGAGCCTCCTGCGGATCGAGTCGGACGGCTTCCTCGATGGAGCGTGCGGCCTCGTCGAGGCGATTGCGGTCGTGGAGCACGACGGCCATGGCGTAGTGCGAGAAGGACGCGTCCGGGGCGGAACCGATGGCGGCCCGGGCGGACTCCGTCGCCTCCTTGTACCTCTCTGTGCCCGCCAAGCAGATGGCGAGCATGGCGTGTCCCCAGCCGTCGTCCGGCTCCTCGGCGAGTCCCTGGCGGAGTTCGGGTTCGGCGAGGTCAAACCGCGATTGGCCGATCAAGGCGCTGGCTCGTGCGAAGTGGATGTTCATGTCAGCCTGAGGTACTTGAGGACGTCGTCGTAGAGACCGCCCTGATTGGCGTAGACCGCGTAATTGCGGGCCGTCGAGAACCACTCGCGGGTGGACGGCTGCACCTTCTTCGCTGCGGCGGCCAGGTCCTTCGTGGTCAGTGGCGAGGGCGTGCCGGCCTTCATTGCCTCGCGGAGCTTGTCCTCGATGGCCATATCGACCACGGCCTTGAGGTCGGCCCCGGAGAAGTTCTCGGTCGTCTTGGCCAGTCGGTCGTAGTCCAGATCGCTGACCGGCTTGCCCCGGCAGAGGACCCGCAGCACCTCCGCCCGGGCGGTCGTGTCGGGCGGGGGCACGAAGAGGATGCGGTCGAACCGCCCTGGTCGCCGGAACGCCGAGTCGAGATGCCACGGGGCGTTGGTGGCGGCGAGGATAAGCACGCCGTCGTTGGAGGCTTTGGCCCCGTCGAGTTCGGCGAGGAACTGGTTGACGACCTGGCGCCCGGCGCTGCCCCGCAAGTCGCTGCGGCTGGCTCCGAGGGCGTCCACCTCGTCGAAGAAGAGCACGCACGGCCGACTGCGGCGGGCCTGCTCGAAGACCTGGTGGAGGTTTCGCTCGCTGTTGCCCAGCCACATGTCGAGGACGTCGTTGATCCCGACGACCAGGAAGCTGGCCCTGATTTCGCCAGCCGTTGCCCGGGACAAGTGGGTTTTACCACATCCGGGTGGGCCGTACATGAGAATGCCCCCACCGATCGGTTTGCCGTAGGCCTCATACAGTTCGCGATGGGTCAGCGGGTGGATGATCTTGAGGCGGATTTCCTCCTTGACCGATTCCATTCCGCCGACGTCGGCAAAGGTGATCTTGGGCCGCTCCATCTGCAGTTCGGGGCCGGGGGTTGAATCCCCGCCGATGCCCATGCGGATGCGTCCGTTGTCGACTTCGTCGTCGGGTTCACTGCCCGCGCCGAGCCGTTCGGCGAGTTCCTCGTCGGCCGCACCGGGATCGGCCTCGATGGCGCGTTTGTACTGGCGTACCGCTCGTTCCGCATTGCCCTCCTGGAGCAGGAGTCGGGCGTGCAGGAGGTAGATGGCCGCCGGGGTATCCGGGCGTTTCAGGAATTCCTCGACGATGACCAGGGCGTGGCTCTGCTTACCCGCCTGGTAGAACGCCTGAGCCAGCCCGACCTTGAGTTCACGGGCGTCGGCCGCCTGGGCCAGTCCTGCCCGGAAGATCTCGATGGCTTCCTCCGCTCGTCCGACGCGGAGCAGCAAATCACCGAGATGCCGTCGGAGGGTGAGGTTGTCCGGGGACGCCTCGAGCGCGGCGCGAAGGGCCTGGATGGCTTCGTCTCCGTGGAGCATAGGTGGTCGAGCCTACCGCCCCCCCCTGCGCAGGTCAACGCGTTGCCGGCCGGCGGGAGCGTGAGGGGCGTGGGCCGGACGGGACCACACCGGGGCATCGTGCGCGTCGTCCAGGCGGAACGGGCGACGTGTTTTCAGGCATCCGCGATTCCGGCGGCGTTGGCCGTGGCGGGCGAGCGCGTCTTCGAGGCCAAACGAAGCCATTGGCTCGATGAGGCAACCGCGTTTTCAGTACTACCGACCGGCCTCGGCGTCCGATCGCGCGAACAACGCGGCGCCAAACGAAGCCAACTGAGCGTTTGGTGGTCAGGGCTCAGCGATCAGGGATCAGGGATCAGCGGTCGGCGGTCGGCAGTCAGCGATTGGCTGTTAGCCGGCTATTGGCCGGAGAGGTGGGCGGGAGAAGCTATCGAGATTTCAAAGAGCTGGGAGACGGACCGCAGGGATCGTCCTCTGTGCTCATATCACCTGTCCCGTCCCGGGGTAGGAGAAGCCGTCAACAGTCAGCAGTCAGTGGTCAGCGGTCAGCAAGAGGAAAGGGGTGGAAGCCCTGGGCGAGAAGACGTGGGGAGCAGATCATGAAAAGACAAGGGGGCTATGCGGCCTAAAAATCATCCTGACACCTTTTTTTCTACGGGGAAGTAAGGGTAGTTGGGCGGGCTTGCATTGCGGAAGGCAAAGCCTTATAGTACCGAACGAAGAATGGAAAGAGTGTAAGGGAAATGTGAGGTTTGGCATCGGCCGGAGCGGACTCCGGCGGGTGGACCTGAACCGTAACGGAAGGTGCTGCAGGCAGTTATGGCGATCACGGCTGAACAGAAGCGGGAATTGGTCGGAACGCACCGGACCCATGAGAAGGACACCGGATCGCCCGAAGTCCAGATTGCCCTGTTGACGCAGCGGATCAACCAGTTGACCGAGCATCTGAAGACGCACAAGAAGGATGAGTCTTCGCGGCGCGGACTGCTGATGATGGTTGGTCACCGGAATGGTCTGCTGAAGTACTTGGCGGCGACCGACCGCCAGCGGTATCTGAGCTTGATTGCCCGTCTCGGCCTGCGCAAGTAGCCTGCTCTGGCACGCACCGTCCGGCCACTCTGGTTCCTATGGAAGCGCCCCGGGCCCATCCCCAGGCAGTGGGTGCTTCAAGTTCCGGCTGGCTGATGAGCAACGACACAAGACGCCCTGCCTCCGGCGACGGACGAGGTTGCCCAGCTGTGGGGAGTATCTCTCTTCACTCGTTTCGCGATTACAGTTCAGGTCATGTTTATTCAAGTAGGACAGTGGTTAAGGCGGTATTGAATGGAAACAATCAGAGTTGAAACAGAAGTCGGTGGTCGCAAGCTCATCCTGGAGACGGGCAAGATCGCCAAGCAGGCCGACGGGGCGGTGATGGTCAGCTACGGAGACAGTGTTGTTCTGGGCACGGCGGTTCGTGCCGTTCCCCGGGAGGGGATCGACTTTTTCCCGCTGACGGTGGATTACCGGGAGAAGGCGTATGCCGCGGGCAAGTTTCCCGGGGGTTTCTTCAAGCGGGAGGGACGGCCGACGAGCAAGGAAATCCTGACGATGCGGATGATTGACCGGCCGATCCGCCCGTTGTTTCCCGAGGGTTTCATGGACGAGATCCAGATTCAGTGTTTTGTGCTGGCGGCCGACCCGACGCTGGACTCGGACATTTCCGCGATTGTGTCGGGTTCGGCGGCTCTGTCGCTGAGTTCGGTTCCGTTTGAAGGGCCGATTGGTGCGGTGCGTGTTGGCCGGGTGGAGGGGCAGCTGATCATCAACCCGACGTACGAGCAGCTAGAGGTTTCCGACCTAGACATGATTCTGGCCGGTCACAAGGATGCGGTGAACATGATCGAGGTGGGTGCCCGGGAGATCAGTGAGGAGGTTGCGGCCGAGGCGATTGCCTTTGGTTACGAGTCGATCAAGGCGATCTGCGGGGCGATTGCGGAGTTGCGGGAGAAGGCGGGCAAGGAGCGGACCTGGACGCCGCCGGAACCGAACACGGAGTTGGCCCGGCTGGCGCGGGAGAAGGGGTACGATGAGTGCGTCAAGCGGCGTCGGATTGTGGGGAAGCTCGAACGGCAGGCGGCGATGAAGGAGTTGTACGATTCGGTGATGGACGAGTTGTCGCCGAAGGACGCGGAGAAGCCGCTGTTTGAGCGGAATGCGGTGTTCAATGCGTTGCAGAAGATCGAGGAGGAAGTGATCACCGATCTGGTGCTGAGTACGGGCCGGCGGACGGACGGGCGTGGGCCGACGGATCTTCGGGAGATCAGTGGCGAGGTGGGTTTGTTGCCGCGGACTCACGGTTCGGCCCTGTTCACGCGTGGGGAGACTCAGGCGATAGTGGTGACGACCCTGGGTACGGCGCGGGACGAGCAGATCATTGACGGGCTGGCGGAGGAGTATCGGCGCAAGTTCATGCTGCACTACAACTTCCCGCCGTTCTGCGTGGGCGAGGCCCGGCGGATCAGCGGCCCTGGTCGCCGGGAGATTGGGCATGGCGCTTTAGCGGAGCGGTCATTGGAGGCGGTGCTTCCGAATGTTGAGCAGTTTCCGTACACGATCCGGGTGGTGAGCGAGATCACGGAATCGAACGGTTCGAGCTCGATGGCGAGTGTCTGCGGGGGCACGCTGGCGCTGATGGACGCGGGGGTACCCATTTCCCAGCCGGTAGCGGGCATTTCGATTGGCAGTTTCCACAACGATGAGCAGCGGATGCTCGTGACGGACATCATAGGCGAGGAGGACCACTTTGGGGACATGGATTTCAAGGTTGCGGGGACGCAGCGGGGCATTACGGGAATTCAGTTGGACTTGAAGGAGCGGGGAATTTCTCAGGAGACGATCGTAGCGGTACTGGCCCAGGCCAAGGCCGCCCGGATCCAGATACTGCGGAAGATGCTGGCCGTGCTTTCGCGTCCCCGGAAAGAAATCAGCCGGTACGCACCGCGGATCTTGACGATGAAGATCAATCCTGAGAAAATCGGGGCTGTCATCGGGCCAGGCGGCAAGGGTATCCGGGGCATCGAGGGGACGACCGGTGCCACGATCGATATCGAGGACGATGGCAGTGTGACCATTTCTTGTTTAGAGATGGATGGCGCCCTCAAAGCACGAGAGATGATCGAACTGATCACGGAGGGTGTCAAAGTTGGGACGATCTGCACCGGGCGAGTGACCAGCGTCAAGGATTTTGGCGCATTCATTGAAGTCGCGCCCGGACAAGACGGGCTGTGCCATATCAGCGAACTGTCGGACGGGTTTGTCAAGTCGGTGAATGAAGTTTGCCGTGTCGGCGACCAAGTGCGTGTCAAGGTCATCGCCGTCGACGATCAGGGACGGATCAAGTTAAGCCGCAAGGTTTTGCTCCTTGAGGAAGCGGCCGAGGCGAAGAAACAGTAGCGCACGAAGCCCATCTGTGCCGGCGCGGCGGAGGAGTCTGCCATGGACGTCGGTACGGTCAAATGGTTCGACAGCAAGAAGGGCTTTGGTTTCATCAAGGGCCACGAGGAAGGGCACGACATTTTCGTGCACTATTCCAGCATTGAAGGCGACGGTTTCCGCAGCCTGAAGAATGGTGAGCCGGTCGAGTACGAGTTGATCGAGTCCGCCAAGGGGCTCCAAGCCCAGCATGTTCGACCACGGAAGGGCATGACCTCGACCGTGGCGTCGTGAGCAGGGACAGGTGTTGTGGGCGGATGGGGTGTCCGGGGTGTTCCAGGCCCTCGAGCCCGCGGGAGCGGTGCGAGCCACTTCGGTGATCAGGGGCGATGTGGCGAGCGTACTCGGGTTCACCGGGTACTTAACCTTTAACCTCGTTTGTTTTAAGATGGTTTCACTTCTGCGCGGGGTCCGAAGCTTGCGCGGAATGTGGATGGTGTCTGGCAGGTTCGCATGGGTGAGACGGCTTTCATTCTGATTGTCGAGGACGATGGCGGGCACGCGGAAGCCCTGGCCAACGGGCTGCGTGAGCAAGGGCACGCCTGCCGTGTGGTCCAGTCGGCGGCGGAGGCCTTGGAGAGCCTGCACAGCCGGCAGCCTGACGTCATCCTGGCCGAGAAGCAGCTTCTTCAGGCGGAAGGCAACGGCAGCGTGTTGAGGGAATCCGAGCGGCTGGCTCCGGACGCGGAGATCATCCTCATGGCCCCGGAGGAGGAGGCTCACGTTCCCGGGGGCGAGATCCACGAAGGCCAGAACCGGGTGTTTCAGGTTGTGGCCAAGCCGGTGTCGTTCGAGGACATTCAGGGCGTGATTCACCGCGCCGCTGAGCTGGCCAAGCGGCACCGTGCTGATCGAGCCCTGAAGGAGCAGGCCGAGCGTCGTTTCGAGTTCGAGGGAATAGTGACGGGCAACGGCCACATGATGCGGATCATCCGCATGATCCAGCGGGTTGCCAACAGCAAGCTGACGGTGCTCATTCTTGGGGAGTCGGGCACTGGGAAGGAGCTTGTCGCCCAGGCGATTCACCGTCACTCTCCGCGTACCCGGAAGCCTTACCGGGCCATCAACTGTGCCGGCCTCAACGAGAACCTGCTGGAGAGCCAGCTTTTCGGCCACGTCAAAGGTGCTTTCACGGGAGCGGTCAGTGATCACAAGGGTCTGTTTGAGGTCGTGGATGGAGGGACGCTGTTTCTGGACGAAGTGGGCGACATGCCCATTCCCATGCAGGCCAAGCTGCTGAGGACGCTGGAGAACGGGGAGATTCTTCCGGTCGGTGGCAACGAGATACGCCGGGTGGATGTCCGGGTGGTAGCCGCCACTCGGCGTGACATTCGCGAGATGGTGGAGAAGCACACCTTCCGGGACGATCTGTTTTACCGGCTGAATCAGGCGATGATTCGCATTCCCCCGCTTCGGGAGCGGCGTGACGACATTCCGTTGCTGATCGAGCATTTTCTGAATGACGCGGCCAAGGTTCACGACAAGCCAGCCACTTCGATTTCGCCTGAGGTTGTCCGCAAGCTGACCGGGTCCCAGTGGCCGGGCAACATTCGCGAGCTGCGGAGCGTCATTGACCAGATGGTGGTGCTGGCCGAGGGGCCGGAAATCACGGTTGACGATCTGCCGGAGCACATTCGTGGCAGCACGGACATTGTTCTCGCGGCGCTGCCGGGCACGACCGGCCTGACCATGGAGCAGATGGAGAAGTTGCACATTGCCAGCACGCTGAAGCTCACGGGCGGGAATCGGGAGAAGACGGCCAAGATTCTGGGCATCGGGGCCAGGACTTTGTACCGCAAGCTGCGTGAGTATGGCCTGTGAGGCGGGCGGAGCAAGGATGACGGGGCCGGGGTGTGTCCGGTGTCGTCAGGTCAGCGGCGGCCGCCAAAAGACTCCCAGTGAATCACCTGGTCCAGGGTCCGTTTCTGGGGGGCAGGCATGTCGACGGGGTATCCAAGGGCGATGAGGGAGACGAGCCGCATCTTGTCGGGGGCGTCGACCAGTTTGGTGATTTCGTGGGCGTAGGGCTTCTTGTCGCCGGCGACCCAGCAGGAGCCCAGGCCGAGGGCCCGAGCGGCGTTTAGCATATTGGTGGTGGCCGCACTGCCGTCCTCCAGGAAGTAGCGGGTCTGCTTGGCGAGGACGACGATGCAGACGGGGGCCTCGGCGATGAACTTGCCGTATTCGGCGATGGCGGCGAGCTGGGCTCGTCTGGCCGGATCGGTGACGACCACGAACTCCCAGGGCTGGACGTTTCGCGCGGTGGGAGCCAGGCGGCCGGCATTCACGATTTGTTCGATGGTCTCAGCGGCCACGGGATCGGGCAGGTAGCGGCGGACGCTCCGCCGGGTGGTCAAGGCCTCAATCGCATCCATGTCGAGTCTCCAGAAGCGGGTTGCCGGCTTCCCTCGTCGAGCGTTCGACGGAGGGGAAGCGGCGTAGTGGTGAAGACAGGGGACCAGTATACAGATGAATGGTCCTGCGGGAAGGTCGGCGGGCAATTAACTTGGCGATTGGGCGTTTGGACGTTTCGTGGTCTCGGCTCAGAAGCGCAGGGCTTCTCCTTGAGAAGCGCAGGGCTTCTCCTTGATGGGGCTGAGGGGGTGTTTCGTCTTTCATGCAGCGGGCTGGGCCAGTCTTCGTGACGCGGAAGCCGGACGACGCACCTTGCGGGCAGGGGGCTGGCACTTGGTCTTTGGCAAGGAAGCCGGCTTGGACGTCACCATGACGACGGAGTTCATGCCGTATGGGCCGTGCTCAAGGCCGAAAGCGGCGTAGTCCAGGAACCACTCTCCGTCGGCGAGGTACTTGAATTGGTAGGAACCTTCGGGCAAGGTCAGGCGGCAGGTCCACTCGCCGTTTTCGAGGCGGGCCATGGGAAAGCCGGCGGAACTCCAGCCGTTGAAATCGCCGACGAGAAGGACTTGATTAGCCTCCGGTCTGAAGAACCGGAATTCGATCTCTCCTCCTGACACCTGGCAGACCATGGGCAACCTCCTTGTCTTTCCCCGCACCTGCGCCTCTTCCATTGTAGCGCACGCCTTCGCGTTGGACACTCAGGAGCATCTGGTCAGGCAGGAACGCAAATGAGGAACTTCTGCTGAACCGGTCCCGACCGGATGCGACCTTGGACCGCAGCACTCTCCCATGGACGCAACCGGCACGCCGGCGCGCTCGCTCGCCAATCGCAGCAATCATACCACATTCTCGGACCTGGGGCAAATGAGAAAAGGAGAAACCTTGCACAAAGCGCAGGTTATGACCTCTTGAGGAAGCCAATGGTAGACTCCATGATGCGATTGCGGAGGGCGCGGGTGGTTTCGACCTTAGTCTGTTGCTGCAGGTCTCTCAGGTTGGCGAGGCAGTAGTGACAGCCCAGCCGTTCGAGGTGAAAAGCGATGTATGCTCGCCAATCCGGTTCCAAGGTGGCGAGGAGGTAAGCGCCGATGGTACTGCGTTTGAGGCAGCTGAGCCGCTGGGACTGCCAGATTTCGCTGAGGAGGAGGTCGGGGGGATCGGAGTCGAAGCCGGAGGTGCCGCGCAGGACGCGATCGCGGATGCGACCCAGGCAGCGGTGCTTGATGAGGGCCACGTGTTTCTCGTCCAGGCCGACCACGTCGGCCACGTCCTTGTTGCGGAGCTGGCAGTAGAAGATCATCTCCACGACCTGGAGATCGCGGAAGTTGCCCGATTCCTTGTAGCCGTCGAGGAGTTCGCGGAGCGCCGTGGTCAGGAGTTGCCGCTGTTGATGATGCTGTTCGTCACGGCGGACGTACCAGCTGGCCGTGGCCACGGAGTCGGCCATCTGGATATCCGAGCCCTGCTGTGCGTCCCCCGAGTCTCCCTTGAGGACGTCCACGAGGAGGCACGCGTTGTCCTTACGGCCGCGGAAGGCATCGATGATCTTGTGCCGGAGGATGGTGAAGAGGAAGGTCTCGAGGCCGGCCTGTCGGCGGTAGTTGGGCAGGGCTTTGAGGAAACTGATGAAGGTATCCTGGACCAAGTCTTCGGCATCGGCCGCCTGACGGACCTTCTGACGCGCAAAGGCCAAGAGCCGGCCCTGGTATCGGTCTACGAGTTCGGACCAACCCTGGGCGGCGCCATGCCGGATCTGATCCAGCAAGTACTCGTCCGCCTGACTGAGTTCGCTCATCTCGGGGGCATTATGCCACACACAATAGAATGACCACAACACCTATGACTGCGGCGACACCGGCCGCGGTCCGCATCACCCAGAGGTAGTAACCCCGGGTCGCCGCGTTCAAGATCAAATACACGACGAAGATCAGGGCCAGGAGGGCCAGACTGGATTTGACGCTTCGGCCCCAGGTTTCGCGCACCTGGTCGACGTGCCGGTAGTACCGATCGGCCAGCTTCTGGAGCTGCTCCGGGGGCAGCTTGACGAGGACGGCGCGACGATAGACTTTACCGTAGGGGCGTTCGAAGCCCTGGTTGAACTCGGTTTTGACGAGCGAACCGCTCTGCAGCTCGCCGGTGATCTGGTTCATGAGCCAGCCTGGTCGTTCGGCGAAGACCGAGACCGGCGTATATCGCCCGGTTCTGGCGATGTAGTCGCGCAAGTGCCGTTCGACGCCTTCGGCGGCCCGCTGGAAGGCGTCGGCCCGTGCCTGGTCTTCGGTCGGCCACAGCTGATCCGATTCGCCCAGCACCCATGTGCCCGGACCCTGCTGGGTCCACCGGGTGAAGTCCTCGGTCCATGGGGCGTTGACGAATCGTGCGGTGCGGACCAGCTCGCCACCCTGGGTGCGCAGGGTCAGCCGAATCTCGCCGACCTCGCTGTTCGCCGACTGCTCGGCGGGCAGGTCCCTGGTAGTCACGAACCGCATGGTCATGGCACCCGGGGTGGGTGCCGGAAGCGGGGCGGGTGCGGAAGTGATTTCGCGCACCGAATCTACTGTCACATGGAGGGGTACTCCTGGCGGGCGCGACGGTGACCTCACCGACGCGGCCAGTGTCACCTGCTGCGTGATCTGCTGGGTCATGCGGTCCAGGATAGCGCCGTTGAGGTCCTGGGACACGGAGAGATGGACGACGCGCAGGGTCTCATTGGGCATGAGTTCGGCCAGGAACTGGTTCAGGGAATGGCGAGCGAGGGCCACGGCGGCGGACTGCTTGGACGGATACAAGTCGGCCTCGAAAGCATGCTGTTCGCTGGGCGTCCACTCTACCGCGGTGACGGGGCCGGTGGAGCGGGAGCCATTTCCTGTGATCTGGCTCCGGGCCCGCTCGGCTTCGCGGCTGGCCTGCTGCCGCATCGCGGCGGCCTTGGCCCGGACGTCGTTACGAATTGCGGTGGCGTCTTGGGAGGCCCGCTCTCGAAGGGTTGCGCCGTCCAGACTCAATTCCTCGCGGACACTCTCGCCCAGGCGGATACGCTCATGCGAAGCGCTCATTCGGAAGGCAAAGAGGGAGAAGAAGAGCAGGAGGAAGATGCCGGCCAGAACGCCGATGACGATCCGCCCGGGCCGGCGCGATCGGACGAAGAGAGCAACTAGTCCGGCGATGACCGCGAGGAGGATGATCAGAGCGAGAATCGCGAGGTTCATGCGTGTACCTCCCACGGCGCCCGTGGGCAGGGGGCCGTGGTTGAATCCGAAATGCTCGCTGCCCGGGAACCTGGGCAGGTCCGGGGCCGGCGGGGCCACGGGCATCTGCGGAACTGCGGGCACGGGCGGTTCCAGGCTGGGTGGAGCGGGGAGGATCGTGTTGTCGGACGGATAGCTGGTTCCTTCGATGGTCACGCTCATCGGCCCGATGGTGGAGTGGACGGTACTGGCCGGCACGGATGAGACGTGACTGGCGTATGGCATGGCCACGAACCACAGCAGGCCCATGGTCACAGCGACGACCAGGACGACGCCGAGGGCGGTGCGGGCTTTCTGGGGGCCGATGACCAGGATGACCGCTCCGACGATCACGCCGATGACGAGCAACTCCAGGGCCCCGGGCATTCCGACCATGCTGAAGCTCGAGGTCATGAGAGGGCCTCCTGAGATTGGTCGCCGGGTAGGGGCGGTCTTTTGCGCCGGGACTCCGGCCAACCGAGCAGGATCAATCCGGCCAGCAGGAGACCGCCGCACATCAGCCACTCCTGCGTACGGCCCATTTGGCCAAGGGCGGTCTCGATGGCCGGTCCGATGCGTTCGTGGTTGAACATATCTACGATTGGCGGCCAATTGACCGCTCCCATCACGTCCGTGAGGATACGGAAGCACCCGAGAAACGCCGTGTAGGCGAGGATGACGCGGCCGACGTGGGCGGCGCCCGCCCGTCGCCGGGCGATCAGGGTCAACAGCATGGCGAAGACCATGATGCCGCACGCCACGGCGACGAAGGCTCGCTCCATGAGGTTGGGCCAGCCGGTGTAATTGCCGAAGTCGCGTGTCAGTTGTGCGGCGAGAGAGGGGTCGGGGAAGCCGGCGGCGATCAGTGCGGGCAGATCGACGGCCGCCAGGAAGCTCACGGCCAAGCCAGCGAGGAGCACCAGACCACCGATCACGGCCAGGAACGGATTAGTCAATCCGCGAGGACGGGGGCTGGTCTGCAGACGAGCCGGTTGGGGCAGAGGCATGAGGCCGGCGGCGATGGTCTGCTGCGGCCAGAGTGCGGGCGGGACGGGAGCGGCGGGGGTGGCGGGCTCGACGGTGGGTACCGGCGCTGGAGGCGGGGCAGGCGCTGGCGGATGGGGTACAGGATTGGCGGATGGGGGGTACTTGCCGAGCTCATCGAGGCTCTGCCAGGCCAGCAGCCGCAGGCCATACCGGTCGGTGAAGCTGCCGCCAACGATCATGATGACATCGATCAGTGTACCGACGCCCAGGAAGCCCAGGGTGCATAGCCAGATCAGTCCCGTGCCGATCTTGCCGACGTAGAAGCGGTGGAGGCCGCACAGGGGGAAGAGGAAACCGACGCAGGCCAGCAGCAGAGCCCACAAGCGTAATCGTGCCGAGGCGCCTTGCACATTGGGCACATAGGGGGGGGCTGCCAGGGCGACCGCACTGGCGGAGAGGCTGCTGACGGTTCGATCGGGAATGCAGGCCAGGACGATGAACAGGATCGAGGGGAAGATGATGAAGCCCAGGCCGATCAGCGTTTCATCGTCTCTCAGATTGACGCACGCCATGAAGCAGACTGATGTCAGCACGGCCGAGGCACAGAGCATCAGCAGCACGGGGCGGATGAAGCTGTTCCAGCCACTTCGATAGGTATTCTTCACCGCTCGCACGAGGCAGAAGAGGGCGAACATGCACGCGCCGAGGCCTGCTGCGACGGCAATGGCCGCCTCCTCGCTGGACAAGCGGGCGATCCCCGCGAAGCAGAACAGCATGAGGCCTGTTCCGCTGAGCAGGGCGAAGGCGAGCAGGAACAGTCCGCGGGCCCAGCTGGGGAGCATGCGGCCACCGTAGCCGGCCGGATGGTGGGGTTGGCCGGGGAGCACTCGACCGCCGAAGGTATCGGCCGCCGGAGGGGGCGGAGGAGGGGGCGAAAGGCGTTCGTCGCGTGTAGCCGGGGCGGGTTGCGAGGCCTGGTGGACGGCTCGGTCGGCAGTTGGGCTCCAGGCCGCCTGACCTGTGGCGGTCGGGGCCGCGGCGAGGCTATGGTGTACGGACGGATCGAAGGGGGCCAGGACCTGGCTGACGAGTGCGACGCCGGCCATGATTCCGCCCGCCAAGGTGGCGTTGCCGTCGAGGATCATGGCCGCGATCCAGGCGCTCAGGCCGGCCCAGAAGGCGACTCCGAGGGAGAGTCTTTCGGGCCGACCGGCAGCGACGTGCCGTCGCCAATTGACCAGGAAGAGGGCCACTCCGGCGCTGAGCAGGGTGGTCATCAAGGTTTTCTGCAGAATCCAGGGTGCTGCACCGCGGCTGCCGAACGGACCGAGGAGGCCGGTCAGCGGCAGGAGCATGGCCACCACCAGAGGGGCGATGTAGATCAGCCGACCGAAGTCCGGGCGGCGTGTCTCGCCGGACTTGAGCTGTTTCATGCGTATGATCACGACGACGCCCAAGGCGCCGAGAATGACCGGGTTGAAGGCGATGAAGGACCAGGCCACGGCTGGGTCGCCCATTCCCAATTTGTGGGCCGCGAAGATGCAGGGCATGGTGCACAACAAGCCGGCGACGGCGGCGGTGCCCCCGAAAGCGAGGCGTTGGACGAAGCTGCTCTCCCCTGCCAGCTTAGCCGCGAATTTGGCCTGGGCCACGATGACTCCGCCTGCGGCACCCATGATCGCCACGAAAGCGAACAACGGCAGCCAAAGCGGGTTCGCGGAGCCCATCGAGCTGGCGAGGATTCCGGACCCACCGGCCACGATGGCGGCGGTGAGGACGCCGAGCAGGCGGCGCTGATTCCAGTCCAGCGGGTCGCGGGCCGGATCTGCGAACACCTTTGGCGAAAGCAACGGCGTGACGGGCGGTGGAGGAGGCGGAGGTGTCGCCCGTCCGCTCAGCCGATCGCTGAGGCGGGTGCCGACCTGGGCCATCCGTTCGCCGAATTGTTCGCCCCACTGCCCCATCCGCCGGCCGAACTCATCCATTCGCCGGCCGAACTCGTCCCAGCCTTCACCGGTGCCGCCGGCGTGACCTGGGCCCGGTGCCGGTTCACCGAGACGAGCGCCGGTGTGCTCGGCGGACGAACCTGGGCCGCCGGCGGTCACCTTCTGGCCGATGCGTTCGGCGACCATAGAGAGGCTTTCCGGCCGGAAGACCGACACGCTATTGCGGACGTGTTCGGCGCCGAAGACGGCCTCGACCATTTCCTGGGCTGACTGGTAGCGGTCTGCGGGGTTCTTGGCCATGGCCCTTCGGACCACGGTGGCGAAGGGCTCCTCGATGCCGGTCAAGTCGGGCTCGCCGGCGAGGTGCTTCATGAGTACCTCGCCCGGCGAGGCACCCAGATAGGGTGTCTGTCCGGTGAGCATCTCGTAGAGCACGACGCCGAGGGCGTAGACGTCCACGCCGCGGTCGTAGCGACCCTGGCCGATTTCCGGGGCCATGTAGTGGACGGTACCGACGGTGACGGTCTGGCCGCTGTGCACGCTGGCGCTCATGGCCTTGCTGAGGCCGTAGTCGCCGATCTTGACGTAGCCATCCTCGTAGAAGATGTTGCCAGGTTTGAGGTCACGGTGAACGATACCCTGGTCATGCAGGTAGGTGAGTCCCTTAGCGATTTCGCGGAGGAAGAACGCGGCTTTCTGGGTACCGACACCGGCCGGAGACTGGTCGATGAGTTCACGAAGCGAGGGGCCGGAGACGTACTCCATGATGACGAACGGTTCGCCGTCGGCGTTGTGTCTGACGTCGAAGATGGTGATCAGGTGGGGGCTTTTCAGGTTCATGCAGGCGGAGACGCCGCGGAGTTCGATCTGCTCGTAGCCCTGGATGATTTTGAGTGCGACCTCGCGGCCGCTGTCACTCAGGGCGTAGTAGACTTCTCCGAAGCCGCCCCGTCCTACCGCGCGCTGGACGGTGTAACCCTCCAGGGGGCGATCGCCGTGTTTGTAGCGGAATGCTGTCATCGGTATTCTTCCGTCTCTTTTCCCACACCGCACACCGCATAGAAGGCGGCCTTATTCCCAACCTCTCGTTCTCAGAACCACACTTGTGATCCGCGCGGCCGTGGTTGCGCAGGGCCTACTCACACGGTCGTCACCACGAACGACACGGGGCCGACGCGGACATTGGCCCCGATGGGGATGCCCGCGGCGGCGTCCACCGGGGCCTCGTTGACCAGCACTTCGGCGTTGCCCTGGCAGAGCAAGCGTTCATCGCGGAGGTGCAGTACCAGGGGCTCGGGCAGCTGGTCGATGCGTACATGCGCGGTCGTTCCCGGGCCGAGCACCAGGGAACGATCCATAAGAATCACCCGCCGGGCGTCGCCGCGGGGCAGGCGAGCGCCGTGCAATTCGATCATAGCGGACGTACTGGCCGCGTTGGGGCGTACGAACCGCATCCGGCAGCGAGGCGACAAGGCGATCCGATCGCCGTTTGCCAGGAGCTTGCGGGTCACTGGTGTATCATTGACCGCCACCGGCCGCTGGGCCACCAGAAAATAGTCCTCGTCGTTCCGCTCGATGGTGATGAGCGGGGCGTCGGGCTCGGCCATCAGGCCGATGTCCGGGCGCTGGGACGAGCTGACCGGTCCCAGGGTGACGCGGTGGCCGCGAACCACCAGGAAGCCGCCCACGCCGTCCACCTGGAGGAGGAACTGGGTCGGGAGGCCGGTGGCCGTTCCGGGTGTCGGCGTGAGCCGGGTCTCTCCCAAGTCGGCACCACCAGGTCGTTGATGACGCGGGTGGGCCGGTACGACGGCTCTGCCGGCCGGCGGTTCCACGGGCAGGGTTCCGGTGGCCACCATGAGCAGGCCCAAGGGTCCGCCGCGGACCTGTTCGAGCCGCTCGGCGGTCTGCTGGAGTGCGTCCAGGGATGGTCCGATCCAGGCGGCCTCGGGGAGTACCGTGTTCAGGCGTCGCAGCACCTCGGTTGCCCGCCGGAATTCGCCGCGTTCGATCCGGTCCGCAGCCTGCCGGCATTGGGCCATGACGCCGCGTAGTTCGCTGACCTCGATGGTCTCGCCCATCAGACGGGCCAGGCGTTCGACCAGGGTGCCAGCCACATCCAGCCGTCCCTGGTGGATGGAGGAGCGGACGAAGCGGAGGACCTCGGTGCTCACCGAGGTGACCAAGCCGTCGAGTCTACTATTGGTTGCATGAGCCTGTCGGGCCTCGACCAGGGCGGCCATGGCGGCGTCCCAATCCTGGCGTCCGCGTGCGGCGTCGGCTCGGTCGAGGGCTGCCTCAGCCCGCGTCCGAGCGGTCGCCGCCTTCTCGCGGAGTGCGGCCACCTTGACGGCGTCCTGGTCCATGCTGTCGAGGAGTCCTTCGGCCATCGAAAGCCGGCCGTTCTCCAAGTGCTGGCGAGCGGCGGCGAGGGCATCTGCCCGGCGATGTTGCTCGCGTTGATCGGCCTGCATGGCCTCGTTGATTGCCGCCCGGAGTTCTGCGGCCTCATTGAGGTTGCCGCCGAGCTTGCCGGCCTTTTCGCAGTCGGCGAGGGCCTGCTGCCAGCGTGTGTCCGCCAGATGAGCGCGTCCGCGTTCGATCAAGGCTCGGGTCAGGCGGCCGATCACTTGCTGGCCGCGATAGTGAGCCCGCACGTCATCGGAGCAGGCCAGCTCGAAGGCCTCGTCCAGGCGTCCGTCCTTCAGGGCGGTCTCAGCTTGTCGAATCCGTAGGATAAGCACGGGATCCACTCCGCCTCTGGGTCAGTCCATTCAGGAAGACAGTTTCGGCCCACATCACGCCTAAGTATACCACTACGGTGCCCGTCTGAATCGTCTGGAGCGATCGCACGGGTCAGCGGCCGCGACCACCGCGACCGCTGGGACCCGTGCCGCCGCATATGAACTAGTCTGCCGCGCGTTCCGGCACCATGACCACTGCGGGCGAGCCGGCTGCCGGGCGGGTGGTCGGGGAGGACGATTCGACGGTCTTGGCGGTATCGGCCTTGGTCTCGGGTGACAGGAACTCGTTGACCTGGGCGATCAGGTCTTTCTCATCGATCACGTCGACCGCGATCGGCTGGACGAACTGGGCCTGGTGGGCCAGGACTCGCTCGGCGACGTCGAGGCGTTTGCGGATCTGGCCGATGAGCTTCTCGGTCTGAGCCAGCTTGCTGTTGTCGAACTGCACATTGGTGCCGACGGACGAGGCCTTTACCAGGCGATACTGGCCCTCGAGGCCCTGGATCTGGTCCTGGAGGCGAGCCTTCTGGGCCTTGGTCTTATCCAGCATCTGGATGGCGGCCAAAAGCGATTTCTGCCGGGTTTCGAGGAGTCGCTCCTTGCCGGCGAGCACGACCTCGACCTCCTTGGCGCGATCGAAGGACCGGGCCAATTCCTCCTTCACCTGCTGGCGGGAGTAATCGAAGCCGCCCAGCGCGTAGCTAGCCTTTTCCACGCCGAGGGTGTCGCGCAGCCGGACGATTCGTGTTTTCTCCTCAGCGACGGCCTTTCGGCTCTGGTCGATGTCCGATTTCAGGCCGGCGATCTCGACCTCTTCCTGGGCGACGAGACGGACGTTGGCCTGCATCTCCGGCAGGATGTCGTCCAGGAGATCGCGGGCCCGCTGGAGTTCGAACTCGATGGGTACCGAATCCTTGACCGCGGTCTGAACCGACTTGGCCGAGCTGGACAAGTAGCTGAACGCGTCGCCACCGAAGAAAACCCCAGCGACCAAGCACACGCCGGCCACCCCGCACGCTCCGTACTTGACTACCCGCATAATCATCGCAAATCTCCTTGCTACAAAAGGTTATGAGTCACCGTTTTCTACGGGCCTATTTCGGGCCACACAGGGATGGTCGATTGGGCAGGATACGTATTTCCGGATTCCTGCGAGATTGTTGGCCGGTTCTTTTCTTGCGGGCTCTGGGTAGGACGCTCGGGAGGGGGATGGGACCGGGCATTGGGCGGGTCGTGGTCGGCGGGGTGACTGTCGGGGCAGGTCCAAGGGATGTGAGACGGGCCATGAGGGAAGAACGGGGAGGGTTGTTCGCGCTGGGCCGAGGCTGTCAAACGGTTCGCGAACGGGCCGGTCTTGGGTGGAGGAGTCGCGGAAGCGATCTCAGGACGTTGCCGCTCTGACCTGCGAACCGGGGATGCGGAGTGGCCGACTGGGTTTTGGCGGCCCCGGGGTGGTTGTCTCCGGGCTGCGGCGACTTGCGGTCTCGGTGGCCGCGGGTACACTTCGACATGGTAGTCTGCCGTAGGTGAGCTGGGATGGAGTGTTCGGGCTGATCTGCGGCGCGAAGACGTCACACGACTTGAAGGGAAAGGCCTTCACGATGAGCAACTGCCGGACCAGGATCGCGCGTCGTACCGTGCTCAAGGCTATAGGCACTGCCGGAGCCGCGGTGGGGTTTCCTCATTTTGTGCGGTCGCAGGTGCTGGCGGCGGCGGGCCGTGCGGGGGCCAATGACAAACTGACCTTCGCCCACATCGGCGTTGGGGGCATGGGCCGCGGCCACCTGTCGGACATGGTTTCGCGTATGAAGCGTGGTGAAGTGAACATCGCGGCGGTATGCGACGTCGATGAGGAGCGGCTGGGCAGGGCTTCGGAGATGGCCGGCAAGCAGGCGGACGTTTATCGCGATTACCGGTACATCCTGGAACGGAAGGACATTGACGCGGTGGTCATTGCGACGCCGGATCACTGGCACGCCCTGCAGACGGTGCATGCGGCGGAGTGCGGCAAGCACGTCTACGTGGAGAAGCCTGCGTGCTGCACGATCGAGGAAGGCAAGGCGATGATCGCGGCGGCGAAGAAGGCCAAGATCGCCGTGCAGGTCGGCTCGCAGGGTCGATCGCAGCCCGAGGCCTATCTTGCCCACCGTTACCTGGTGAACGGCAACATTGGCCACATCGACCGCGTGGACTGCTATCACTATCCCACGCCGGTGGACGACAAGCCGGTGCCGGACACTGATCCGCCCGCGGAGCTGGACTACGACCTGTGGCTGGGGCCGATGCGCTGGCGGCCGTACAATGCTCACTGTTGCCACGGCACCTTTCGATGGATGATGGAATCGGGAGGGGGTCAGATCCGCGACCGCGGTGCCCACGTGATGAGCTGTGCGATGTGGTGGATGGGGGCAGACGGGACCGGTCCGGTCAGCGTGGAAGCGACGGGTACGGCCCCAGCCAAGGGGATGTGGGATGCGGCGGTGGACATGAAAGTGACCTACACGTTCAAGAATCCGGACTGGATCCTGACCTGGAACCAGCACGAGAATGCGATGCCTGCGGCAGAGGAGCGCAAGGGCGGCGAGGCGAAGATTGAGCGGCCGGGTTACGGTGCGGTTTATCGTGGTGACAAGGGTACGTTCACCCACTGGGGTGGTGACGGGGGCACGTGGGCGGAGCGTCAAGCCCGGGAGTGGAAGCCGCCGGCCGGTGCCCAGGAGGTTTACAGGAGTCCGGGGCACAAGGAGGACTGGTTTGAGGGCATCAAGACCGGCAAGAAGACGATCATGAACATCGAGGCTGCGGTTGGCGTGTCCAACCTGTGCGTTCTCGGGAACCTGGCGTTTCTGCTGGGTCGCAAGATCGAGTGGGACCAGGCGAAGATGGAGATTGTCAACGACGAGCAGGCCCGGCGGATGATGGGCCGGCCGCAGCGGTACCCGTACCATCTGTGATTGGCGGGCGGGCAGGCGAGAAGAGCTTTCGCACGAGGGCTGAGACATGGCAGAGCAGGCGATTGAACCGGCCGCGATTGGCGAGTTGGCGAAGAAGCTGGCGGACAAGGACTTCGAGACTGCGCGGGCGGGCAAGCGACAGCTGTGGGAGATGGTTCGGCGTGTCGGCCGGCCGGGAAACGAAGGGCAATGCCGAGCGGTAGCCGGCGTGCTGTTGCGGTTGACGAGCGAGGATCAACCGGTCGTTGTCCGCCGCGAGTGCATTTGGATGCTCTCGGAGATCGCCGGTGAGGAATGTGTTGGCGCGGTTGCGGCGATGCTCAGCGAGGTTGCTCTTCGGGAAGACGCCCGGATGGTGCTGGAGCGTTTACCTGGAGACAAGTCTCTGGCCGCCCTGAGAGCCGGTCTAGCCGCCGCGCCGCCGGAGTTCAAAGCGGCGGTGGCCGTGTCGCTGCGGATTCGGGGCGTGGAGGTGCCAGGCCTGCCGGACGAGAAGCTCAAGCCATGTCGACAGACGAGAGTGAAGGCGGCTGGGCGGTGAGGCGCGGCGGCGACTGTGGGCGTCATCGGGATTGAGGCGTTTTCTGGGGACAGGGACTCCGGGAGCCAGGGTTGCTGTTCCGGGCCAGGGGGTGGCCTCCGAGGGAGGAAGGGCGGCGGTTCAGCCGGGGGAGCCGGGTGCGTCGACGCGGAGCTCGACCAGGGCTTCCCTGACGCCTGCGACGATGGCCTCCTCCATTGACTCCACGAAATCGGTCAGGACGGGGGGGGTTTCGGACTGGGCTCGCCAGCGTCCGGACTGGTAGACCAATTGCAGGGGGACAGGTTTCCGGACCACGATGGTATCCTCGACCTGATTGACCTCGACCGGCAGGTTAATTCGGAACTCCATATTCTCTCGGTTCCTCAAGGCGGACACGGACAGAACCTGATCACACACCAAGCATCGGCCAAATGACGGGGCGGCTGGGTAAAAAGAAGCTGAACCGCGACGATTCGCATCCGATACAGAAAATGGCCATCGTGGGGGCGTCTTTGGTCGCCCTGGTCGGGCCTGATGTACACTGACAATGGCGATGATGCGTGACAGGTGGAACATCAGGGTGAAGGCGTTCTAGGGGAGTCGCGGCTGTGGCGTTCTGGGCACGAATATCGGACTGGTGGACGGGGCGAGGGAGCGACGACGGGCCGGTGGCGATCGAAGCCGGGGGAGGCACGGCCGTGGCCGAGGCCGAATCGGTCGAGGTCACACCGATTCCCCGCGTGGCGGTGGCGTCGGAGCGTCCTGCGGAGGAGAGCTCCTCGGCATCCTGCTGGTGGCGGCCGGAAGGCGAGCTAATGGTTCGGGGGCCGCGTCTGGACAAGCCGGTCTTGGCCGGGATGGCGG
The DNA here is from genome assembly GCA_022711465.1 of Planctomycetota bacterium. Classification (GTDB taxonomy): domain Bacteria; phylum Planctomycetota; class Phycisphaerae; order UBA1845; family PWPN01; genus JAGNEZ01. The sequence continues at coordinate 59,119 of JAKLEZ010000026.1, forward strand.
GCGAGATCGAAGCCGGGGTACTGACCGCCCTGGAGCAGGCCCTGGGCGACCCGAACATTGAACTGCCCCACTTGCCGCGTATCCCGCAACAGGTGCTGATGCTGAGTCGCGGTGAAGCCACGAGCCTGCGGGAGATTGCCCGACTGATCGCCCAGGACCAGGTTCTGTCGGCCGACCTGCTGCGGCGTGCGAATTCCGCGGCTTACGGTGGTCTGGCGAAAGTGACGACGGTCGAGAGCGCGGTGGTCCGGCTGGGCATGCGCGGCATCCGGGCGTTCATGATCAGCCAGAGCGTCAAGCACGTGACCCTGGCTGTCGGCGGCAAGGCCGGGCGTTCACGAGGGGAGTCGCTGTGGCGGGAATCGCTGGCCTCGGCCTACGTGATGGCCACCGTAGCGGACAGCATCAATTCCCAGTCGGAGGATGCTTTTCTGGCCGGGCTGCTCCATGACATCGGCAAGGTTGTGGTGCTGCGATGCTGCTGCGAGGTTCACACCAAGACGGGCCAGGCGGTTCCCGACGAGCTGTTCGATTATCTTTGCCAGGAATACCACGAACTAATGGGCGAGATGATTGCCGAGCGCTGGCAGCTGCCGCCGCAGGTCGGGGCGATCATCAAGGATCATCACAGCGAGGAGGGTCTGACGGGTGAGCATGGCACTCAACGGGCGCTGATCCAGATGGCCGACGCGGTGGTTTCGCTGCTGGAGTACTCGCCCCGGCTGCCGTACGACCTGTTTGGAATGCCGGCCTCCGTCTTTCTCGATCTTGAAACGAACACCCGCTTCCAGGAAACGCTGGTGCTTCTGCCGGAGATGCTTGACCTGGCGATGAACAGCGACTGATCAACCTCTTGGGATCATCGGCGGCGACTCAGTTCACGTTATCGCAGGCCTTGTCGGCCGGTATGCCCGGACCGCTGTAGCAGGCGGCGAACTTGGCGAAATCGTCCATATCCGCGTCGCCGTCACCGTCGTCCGGGGGGTTGAACAGGTGATCGGCGTTGCTGTCGTCACGGTCAAGGCAGGCGCACGCGTCGGGATCGAAGGTGATGCCGGCGGGGCCGGAGAAGCAGAGCTGCCAGAGGCCGAAGTCCACCTGATCGACGTCGCTGTCGCCGTCCAGATCGGCGAAGGGATCGTGGCAGGAGCAGGCCGGAGTGCCGGCGCAAGCGGGGTCGGCGCAGTCGGTCAGCCCGTTCCCGTCGTCGTCGATGTTGTTGTAGCATCGCATTTCGGGCATAGTACGAGCGGAGAAGTCATCCAGATCGACCCAGGACATGTCATTGCTGTTGGTGGTCGGCCCGTCTTCCTGGGCGACCAGGCCGACGCCGCCGGACGGGTAGGGATCCTCCCGATCGGTGCACTGAATCTGCCACTCTTGCGGCTCGTCGGCACCTTCCATCCAGGTACGCGCTCGCACCACGACTCCGCCGGCCACATCGAAGGCCTGGGCTCGAAGCCACCAGTTCTTGGTCACGTCGTGGTTGGGAATGGTGACCTCGCCGACGTCCGGGGCCTCGCAGAAGTCCTGGAAGTCAACCGGGATGAGCTTGGTCATAGCCAAAACGCCGGTATTGGTTGGTCCCACCAGGTAGCCTTTGAACTGGAGCATGTTGAGGCGTACGCCCATGCCCAGAGTCATCCCCTTGGTATTGGTGGCGTTGAGCGTCGCGTAGAAGGGGTTGTTGGACCATTTGATGAGCACCTTGGCATCCGTGTCGGCGAAGATGTCGTCCGGGTCGTACAGGCCACCGATGTCCTCGATGGGTTTGCCGTCGAAGGGGTTGATGTCGCCGGTGACGAACTTCACGCGGGCAGCGTTGTCCACGTTCAGCGGGGTGAAGCCGGTGAGACCGACGAGATACGCCGCGTAATCGAAGACGTTGAGGCCTTGCAGCGTGCCGTCGTTGAAATCGCGCGTCCAATTGGCGCCGAGGGCCGGCAGCGAAAGGCTCAGGATACCCACGAATACCACGAGGCGACAGGTGTGGTGTTCGAACCGCATGCGACTTCCTCCCTTTCTGCGACGTGTAGGTGACACAGGCCCGCTCGAGGCAAGGCGGAGTTGCCGGCAATCGCGACCGCCCCTGGTGGCAGGCAGACAGCGCACCCTGATCCGCGACCTCAGGTCGGGGCCTGGAGTCTTACCCCAACGAGATTTTAGAACCGGAAGCCCCCAAGGGCAAGGGAAATCCTGCGTTGGCCGCGTTAGGGCGGAGATTCCGAAGCCGAAGGGGGGGCCTGCAGGGGCTCCCTGGGGGCAGCTCGGCGGTTCGTCGGCTCGATCAGAAGCGTCCCGGGTCGATAATGCGAGGAAAGCTCCCACTGCACCCTCCGCCCATCTGAGCCGAGGCTGACGGTCAGACCGATCAGGGGGTGCGAAGCGTCATGGCCTCCGGCATGGGCGGTCGCGGGTGAATGGATCTTGATTCCGCGAGCCTGGGCGCGTTATGCTGGACATACAGCATCGTGCGGCGTAGCATGTATTGAGTTTACCTTTCGGGTGCCGACGGGGGTGTGGGGGCAAAGAAGCCGCCCTGTCAAGAGCAAGTCGTTTGTCCGCCCTGTGGGGCAATGTGCCTCCAGGCGTGGCTATGTACCGAGTGATGTCGGAGCATGGGAACTCCGACCGACTCCATTTTGCGGGAGGAGAAACAAGATGCTGAGATTCATCACTGCAGTCTGTGGGCTGGCCCTGGTGGCCGCTCCGGTGGTTGCGCTGGACACGTACTCATTCGTGATCGACCCGGCCAAGTCGTCGATTGCGGTCGCGGTGGGTCTGAACCCCCCCACCACGAGCCCCCTGACTGGCACGTTCAGTCTGAAGCTCGGCACTCCGTCCGGGGCGTACAACACCCGCGACTGGAGTGTACTTGCCGAACTGGACACGGTCAGTGCGACCAACACTGACCCGCTGGCGGTCACGCCCATGCCAGGGGCGACGTACTCCATCGCGGCGGGTGATTTCGGAATCATCGATTTCAATTCGGACAAACTGGCGATCCCGTCGACGACCTTGGCGGCGGAGGCGGCCAATGTTTACGCCGGCACGATCAGCACGAACGCCAAGAAGAACATCTGGATGTCTCTGAATGGCGGGGCGCCGACGCTGGACGACGGGTGGCAGATGTTCCCGGATCCGGGGGCCCCGACCAGTGCGTTCAACAGCCCGTTTACGGTCCGGGTATCGGATGCGGACTGGCTAGGCGTTGCCGGCCTCGGCCAACTGGAATCGCAGATCCAAGGTGTGGCGTACAAGGGTGGCCTGATCTACACGGTCAACATTTTTGGCCGGGTGGTGCCCGAACCGGCGAGTCTGGGGCTTCTGGCCCTGGCCGGGCTGAGCCTGCTGCGGCGGCGGCGCTAAGCATGGTGTCTCGCGCGGGTCCTGGTGAGTGACTGGGATCCAGCGATCGCATCGACAGGAGGAGGGGGCAGGGAAGGCGAACAGCCCGCGCACCGTGGGCTGTTCGCTTCGTTTGTTCCTTGGGGAATCTGCGGATACCATCGAGCATGATGCTCGTCAGCGTATTCCTTTTGAACGTGGCCTTGGCCGGGGCGGCGTGTGCCGCCGGGGCCGAGGTTTCCGCCACGCAGGCCGCCAGCCGTCCGGTGCGTTCATCGGTGTTCGAGCGGCTGTCGCTTTCACGGCTAGAGCGGTTTGACCGGGACCGGGCGGCGCTGGCGGCCCGGCTCAAGCCGGTGGTTCCCCCCTACCCGCTGGTCCGAGGCACATTTCACATGCACAGCCGGCTGTCACACGACAGCAAGGGCACGCCGGCGGAGATCATCGCCGCGGCCAAGGCCACGGGGACGAAGATTGTCGGCCTGACCGAGCACCCCAGCGAGACGGCCGATGTGATCGCCGAGAACATCAAGGGGTGGCACGAGGGGATCTTCTTTCTCGCCGGGATCGAGGAAGCTCATGTTCTGCTCTGGCCGGGGTCCGGGGGTGAGCCGGACCTCAGACTGATCTCGCATCCCGAAGGGGTCCCGACCCTTGGCCGATCCGGCTTTGCGGGAATGGAGATCTACAACACCCACAGTGACGCCAAGGACGAACCCATCAAGCGTCTGGTCAGTGCCCTGATTCTCAACTTGCCGGCCATCATGAAGCACCCGGAGGCGGCGTTCGAGTCGTTTCTGGACTACCCGGTCGACTTCATGGCCCGATACGACCGGTTCACCCTGGAGGCCCCCTTCTCGGGGGTGGCTGCCAACGACAGCCACCAGAACCAGGGCTTGCGGGTCCTGGCTTTGCCTGGAGGAGGAGTTGAGATCCGGGATGCGACCGATGACGTCATCTGGAGGAACGACGGCGTAGCCGGCAAGGCGCTGCTGGCCGCTCTGGGGCACACGAAGGCGCCGGACCAGCCCACGTCGATTGTCGAGTGGCTGCTGGACCCCTATGCAATCAGCATGCGGCACGTGGGCACCTATCTTCAGATTGGCGAGATCAACGAGGGTGCGGTGCGGAAGGGGCTGCGAGAGGGGCGTATCGTGCTGGCCTTCGAGAACCTTGCCCCGCTGCGGGGTTTTGGTTTCTGGGCTGAGGCGGAAGGTGAGCCCGTGGGGACGATGGGCGACCGCATTGAGCCGGGCCCGGGATTGCGGCTTCGAGCCGAGTTGCCGCTCGAGGCTGAGATCAGGATCATACGCGACGGCAGCCTGTTCTCGAGGCACCTGGCGAGCCAGGTGAGCCTGGAGCATCCCAAGCCGGGTGTTTATCGCCTGGAAGCGTGGTTGCCGCTGGCCGGCGAGTTCCGGCCGTGGGTGATCACCAATCCGATTTACCTGACCGACAAACCGCTGAAGGAGAAATGACATGACTCGAACGAACACGTGGTGGTTGCTTGCCATGCTGCTCTGCTCGCCGTTGCATGCCGGGCTGGTCGATTACGTGACCCGGGCGGACGAGAGCTACACCTGGTCCAAGCTGGAGGACGGTGTCTTCGGCGAGCATGCGAAGTATGCCCAGCTGCTGATGACTTCGCAGACCTGGCGAGGCATTGCATGGAAGCACGAGATGGTCGTGATTCGCCCGGACAACGCGGCGAAGGCCACCCAGGCCCTGCTGATCATTGCCGGGGGCAGCTGGAAGGAGGGGCAGGAGCCGCGGAAGTTCGACAGGAACTCCAAGGAACTGAGGATCGGGCTGGCGATCGCCGCAGGAGCACGGATGCCCGTTGCCGTGGTCCGACAGGTTCCTTTCCAGCCGTTGTTTGACAATCTGAGAGAAGACGCCCTGATTTCGTACACCTTCAAGGAGTACCTTGCCTCTGGGGAGGCCGACTGGCCGCTGCTGCTGCCCATGACCAAGTCGGCGGTTCGGGCCATGGACACGGTCCAGGCCTTTGCGGAGAAAGAGTGGCAGATGGGCATCAAGGAGTTCATCGTGACCGGGGCGTCGAAGCGCGGCTGGACCACCTGGTTGACCGGGGCGTCGGACAAGCGGGTCAAGGCGATTGCGCCGATGGTGATCGACACGCTGAACATGGCCGAGCAGATGAAGCTGCAGAGGGCGAGTTTTGGAGGGTACAGCGAGCAGATTCGCGACTACTCGGAGAAGGGTCTGACCGACATGTTCGATACGGAGGCCGGCCGCAAGCTGCTGGCGATCGTCGATCCCTACGCCTACCGCCGGCAGCTGGGCATGCCCAAGTTGATTCTTCTGGGGACCAATGACCGCTATTGGCCGCTGGACGCCCTGAATCTCTACTATCCGGCCCTAGAGGGCGAGAAGTACATTCTCTACATTCCCAACAGCGGGCATGGCCTGAACGATTTTGTGCGGCTGATCGCCGACATGTCGGCGTTTGCCCTGAAGGCCTCGGGGCGGATGAAGTTCCCGAAGCTGGAGTGGGACCTGAAGGAGAGCGACAGCGGGCTGCGGATCACCCTTCGTTCGGACGTCAAGCCATCGCGGGTTTCCGCCTGGAAGGCACGGGCCGAGACGCGCGATTTTCGCCAGTCGGTATGGACGGACGAGACGGTCGAGGCCGCGGGCGACGAGTACGTCTACGAACTGCCGCGACCGCAGGCGGGCTTTGCGGCCGCCTTTGGTGAAGTGTTCTACGAAATTGACGGGCGCTCGCTGTACCTATCCACCACTCTTCGGATCATTGGAAAGGACAAGCCGTGAGAGACATGCTCTGGGTCCTGCTCTGGGTTGCCGGTGCGACGACCCTGTCATCGGTCGCGAACGGGGAGGATCCGTTCCATCGGGGCGAACTGGTCTTTCCTCTTCGGGCGGAGCACAATCACGCCCCGGGGCTTGTGGAGTGCGCGAACGGCGATCTGCTGGCCTCGTGGTATCGCGGCTCGGGCGAGCGGAGTTCGGATGACGTGGCCGTCTACGGGGCCCGATTTCGCCACGGCGGCGACCGGTGGAGCGAGGCGTTCCTGATGGCCGACACGCCGGGCTTTCCGGACTGCAATACCGCGATGCACATTGACCGGCGGGGCAGGCTGTGGCTGTTCTGGCCGGTCATTATCGCGAATTCCTGGGAGTCGTGCCTCACCCAGTACCGCGTTTCCAGCGACTACCTTGGGGAGGGTCCGCCCCGATGGGAATGGCAGGGGAACATCCTGCTGAAACCGGAGGGCTTCCGGGAGATCATGACCGAGGCCCTGGAGGCCCGGCTGAAGGCGTCCGGTGCGGCGCTTCCGGACGATGCCCGGACCGGCGCCAAGATCGAGACGCTCAAGGCCCGGATTGGCGACAAGCTCTACAGCCGGCTGGGCTGGCAGCCGCGGTGCAAGCCGACAGTTCTTCCCTCCGGACGGATCCTACTGCCGCTCTACTCGGACACCTACTCGGCGGGGATCATGGCGGTCAGTGACGACGAGGGCAAGACCTGGCGAGCGAGCCGGCCGCTGGCCGGTTTCGGGAGCATCCAGCCGACGGTGCTGCGGCGTAATGACGGCACGCTGGTGGCCTACATGCGTGAGAATGGCCCGATTGAGCGGATTCGCGTATCGGAATCTCGGGACGACGGCATGACCTGGGGGGCGGTGGGCGCGACCGAACTGCCCAACCCGGGTGCGGGCATTGACGGCGTGCGTCTGGCCAACGGCCGCTGGCTGCTGGTGTACAACGACACCACCCGGGATCGCAACAGCCTGGCGGTCTCGCTTTCGGAAGACGAGGGGCGATCCTGGAAGTGGACCCGGCACCTGGAACGGCAGGCCAAGGGATCCTACCACTACCCGGCTGTCATTCAGGGCCGTGAGGGCCTGATCCACTGCATCTACAGCTACTTCGTTGACGCGGGCAAGAGCATGAAGCACGTGGCGTTCAACGAAGCGTGGGTGAGTCAGGGCGACCCCCGATAATACCGCCCTTGGGGCGGTGGTCTTCCGCATCGCAGCCCAAGCAGGCTCAAAGAATTTGCCGCGCGTTTGCCACCTATCGTACGTTCTCCCTGAGAGGGATCTTCGTCCGTTCCGGACGGTCGACGGCTATGGGAACAGGACCGAGGGAAAAGAAGATGCACACTCCGTTCATTGGCGAAATCCTGCAGGAGATGGGTCTGCTCACCAGGATCCAGGTCGAGGAGATTCTCGCCCATCAGCAGGTGACGCGGCAAAAGTTCGGGCAGATCGCCGTGCGCTGGGGTCTGGTCAACACCCAGCAGGTCTGGGAAGCCTGGGCACGCCAGATGACCTCCGGCCGCCAGTTCGTCAAAGTGAACGAAGTCGGGATTGACACTGCGGCCGTGGAGCGGGTGACGGTTCCGACGGCGAGGAGCCTCGGAGTGGTTCCGCTGCGGCTGTGGGGCGACCAACTCGTGGTGGCCGTTCCGCCGGATGTCTCTCCGAAAGCACTGTGTGACCTTGCGGAAGTCACCGGGTGCCGAGTCCATGCTTGCGCCACTTTCCCGGAGGCGATCCACTATCACCTGGACCACCTCGAAGAGGAACTACGGACCGATTGCTCGCGGTTGGAGTCTCTGCCGGCCGGCGTCTAGGAACTGGCCGGGCGGATTGGTTCGAAGTCGCAAGGCCGGTGCGGCGCCGGTACAATGCCGTGATGACCGCGTCTGCAGAGGATCTCATTCGCCGCCAGATCGAGTTCACCGAAGAGGACGAAGGCCATGTCCACGCGCTGGCCTCGGCGGTGGAACCGGCGCTGGGCGTCATTGTGGATCGGCTCCTGGGCCGATTGTTGCGCGACCCTCGGTTTAGCAGTGCTTTCACGGGCGGCCCGGCCCATTTCGACCGCTTCCGGGAGATGCTTCGGACCTGGGTTGGGGACATGGTAGGCGGTGACTACGGTTCGGACTACTGGATCCGACGAGCGGAGCTTCACCGTCCCCACCTTCACGCGGGTCTGGCCCAGCAACACATGCCGGTCTGTCTCGAGATCATCCGTCAGGAGGTGGATGCCGCGGTCCGGGCTTCCGGTCTGGCCGCCGCGGGGCGAAGGCTGGAATCGTTCGCCAAGCTCCTGACCATCGAGTGTGTGGCCCTGCTCGACTCGTACAAACGTGTTTCGGACGACCACATTCGCCGGGAGGAGCGGATCATGGCCGAGGAGCGGCTGACCCGCTCCGAACACCTGGCCCAGCTGGGGCGGATGGCCGCTTCGCTGGCCCACGAGATCCGCAATCCCCTGGCCGGCATCAGCAGCGCGATCGAGGTCATTCGCGACGGCCTAGCGCTGAATGATCCGAGGCGGCAGGTGATCCGCGAGGTCATCGGGCAGATCACCCGGCTGGACACCGCGGTGAAGGACATGCTCGACTATGCCCGTCCCTCGGCCCCCTCGCTGCATCCCTTGGATCTGCCTAGCGCAGTGGAGCACATGCTGGAGGTCATCCGGGGCGCGCCGGCCATGCAGCACGTGGAGGTGGTGATGGTCTGTTCCGAACCGATGCCGATCATTCTCGCAGACGCGGGGCAGATCGAGCATCTGGTGATGAACCTGGTTTTCAATGCCGCCCATGCTTCCCGGCGTGGCGGGCGGATCGAAGTGATCTTCTGGCATGCGGGCGACCGGGTGAGCATGGCCATCGTCGACCATGGCCAGGGTATGGCTGAGGACGTCCGACAGCGGGCCTTCGAGCCGTTCTACACGACCAAGGCCAAGGGCACGGGTCTGGGCCTGGCGATCTGCAAACGGATCGTGGAGGTCCATCAAGGGACGATCTCGCTGGAGAGCACGCCGGACGTCGGGACGCGTGTCACGGTGGAGTTTGGGGTGGCGCCGCAGGATCGCGCGACCGGAGCGGCGGCGGGGTACGAGGTCTGAGACGAGGCGTTGGTCAGGGGTGATGAGTGACCAGCGGCGGAGGAGGGGTGCAGGCGGGCAACCGGCGGTTGGCCCGGGGTCAAGGCTGGAGTTCCTGGGGGACAGCGAGCGAGCATGTTCGTCAAGGTACTGATCATCGAGGATGAGAGTCTGATCCGGTGGTCGCTCCGGCAGAAGCTCGAGGAGCGAGGGTATCAGGTTTCGGAGGCTCAGGACGGTGCGGAGGCCGCGGTTTGGCTGTCTGAGGGTGCGTACGATCTGGTTCTTCTGGACCATCGTCTTCCGGACGTCGCCGGGCTGGATCTTCTGCGCCGGATCCGGGAGACGAACCAGGATTTGCTGGTCATTATGATCACTGCCTACAGCAGGATCGAGGACGCGGTGGAGGCGATCAAGCTCGGGGCCTTCGACTACGTGGCCAAGCCGTTCAACATGGACGAGCTGCTGCACACGGTGGAGACGGCCCTCGAGACGACCAAGCTGCGCCGCGAGGTGCGGTGGTTGCGGGGGCGGCTCCACCACGAGTACGGCTTCGATCGGATCATAGGGCGGGATCCGAGCATGCTGGCCCTGTTCGAGGTCATCCGGGACGTGTCCCGCAGCCCGAGTTCCACGGTCTTTCTCCGCGGCGAGACGGGGACGGGCAAGGACCTGGTGGCCGGCGTGATCCACTACAACTCGGCGCGGGCTCTTCGCCCGTTCATGAACATCACCTGCACGGCCATATCCGAGACCCTTCTGGAGAGCGAGCTCTTTGGGCACGAGAAAGGAGCGTTCACCGACGCCCGGAGTGAGAAGAAGGGGCTGTTCGAACTGGCCGACGGAGGGACGGTGTTTCTTGACGAGGTCGGGGACATGCCGCCGCCGCTGCAGGCGAAACTGCTGTATTTCCTTGAAGTCCGCCGGTTTCGGAGGGTCGGTGGGACACAGGAACTCTCAGTAGATGTTCGGGTCATCGCCGCCACTCACCAAAACCTGGAGAAGGCCATTGCCGAAGGCCGTTTCCGCCGGGACCTCATGTACCGGCTCAATGTAGTGCCCGTCTTCCTGCCGCCGCTTCGCGACCGCGGGGACGATGTCCGCCTGCTGGCCCAGAGTCTGGTCGACCAATACTCCCGCGAGTTCAAGAAGCCCGTGCGGCGGATCGAGGAGGCGGTCATGGACAAGCTGCGGCGGCACAACTGGCCGGGGAATGTCCGCGAGCTGCGCAACGTCATCGAGCGGGCGGTGCTGCTGGCCAAGAGCGACATGCTGACCGTGGGCGACATTGTGCTGGGCACCGGCGGCCAGGGGGCGGAGATCGACAGCCTGGCGGAGATCAACCTCCCTCCCGCGGGCCTGAACTTCGAGGAACTCGAGAAGAAGCTGCTCGGCCAGGCCCTGGCTCGCACCGGCGGCAACCAGAGCCAGGCGGCCAAGCTGCTCGGCTTCTCTCGGGACACGTTCCGGTATCGGCTGGAGAAGTACGGGTTGCTTTGAGTGTGCACACGCCCATCCGTTCGGCGAGCGACAGGGAAAGGCCGGGTCAACCGTCGCACGCCGGATCGACGGCCTCGACGGCGGAGTAGCACCGCTGGAAGAGGCCGAAGTCCTGCTGATCGATAGCGTTATCTCCGTTGCGATCGAGGCACTTGCAGTCCGGGGCCACCGTGTCGCCAAGGGGAATCGCGGGGCCAGTGTAACAGGCGACGAACGCATCGAGATCCTGGGCGTCGACGAAGCCGTCGTCGTTGACATCGAAGACCGGGTCGTGCATGCCGCAGAGCTGGCTGAAGAAGGCGTCATCCAGGAAGACGGAGCCGCCGTCGACCGGCGGTCCCTGCACTTCGACGAGAACGAGTTGGGCGAAGGCGGTGCCGGCCGGGGCGGGAGCGGTGCCCAGGCCGAAGCCCAACCACTCATCCCTGGGAGTGGCCTCATCGGCCACCCAAACCTCGTAGACGTTGACACCCGCCAGCCAGGTTCCGCCGACCGGTCCCATGACGGCATCGAGGAACTCGATTTTCATGACACAGAAGTTGCCGACGCCCATGGGATCCGAGCTGTCGTTTCGCGCGTAGACGCGAGCGATCCAGGTCTGACCCTCGGCCGCCGCAAAGACCTGGGTGACACCCGTGCCGCCCCAGATATCCCAGGGGCCGAACATCTTCAGAACCTGGCCGCCCGAGTAGGGTGTCACCCGCTGGGTCACCCACCGGGTACTCGGATCGCCGAACTCGGTCCACTGGGCAACGGGCTGGGCATCGAGGCCGATGGGCGTCTCGAAGCCTGGGTTGGCCAGCAGATTGCCTGCCCAGGCGTCGCTCGGGCCCATCAGGCCGACGAGGAACACGCCCACACCAGCACAAAGTCTGTGGAACATACAAGTCCCTCCTTCTGGTCGTATTCTGCCACGAAAACCCTCTGCGGCGAAGACCCGGCACACACCTGCCACGGCGAACACGCCTCACCCGCGAGACCGACGCAGAAAGGCAAGGCCAGCGAGGGCCAGCAGCGAGAGCGATGCCGGCTCAGGAACGATGCTGAAGGAAGCGTCGTCAAGGAAGACCGAGCCGCCGGTGACCGGATCGTTGCCCTGCACCTCGACCAGGACATACTGAGCGAGGGCCGTCCCGGCGGGAGCGGTGATCGGGCCGGTGGTGAAGTACTGCCAGGTGTTGAGGGGTGACGAGGCGTCCACCACGCGGACCTCGAACAGATTGACGCCCGTAGCCCAGCCGCCGCCGGCCGGCGCGCCGCCCGCGTCGTAGAACTCGACCTTCATCACGCAGAAATTGGCGCCCTGCATGGCGTCAATGCTGTCGTTGCGCGAGTAGACTCCGGCCTCCCAGAGCTGACCTTCGGCGGCGGGAAAGGCCTGAATCATCCCGGTGCCGGCCCACTGGCTCCATGGACCGAACATCTTGAGGGACTGCAGGCCGGAGTTGGCGGGCACGCCTCGTGTCACCCAGCGGGTCCACGGCTCGCCGAACTCGTTCCAGCCGGTGACGCCCGCCTGGTCTCCGGCCGCAGCATCTGGAACCTCAAAGCCGGGATTGGCCAGCAGGTTCGCCGCCACGGCCGATCCGACTGGCGAGAGCAAGGCAAACATGGCTGCAAGCGAGATACCAACCGTGATCCTGCTGAACATGGTTCGCTCCTTTCCTTCAACATGCTCGAAGGCCGGCGAGTCTCACTCCGGTGAGAAACGCATCCGGCCCCGGTTCAGTCGCGCCGGGCGGCGATCCGGTGGGTGAGGCGGGAACCTGATGGCGATCGTGAGAACATGCCCCTTGAGCGATGCCGCCCTCCACTGCCGGGGCGCCATTCTACCACGTGTGGCCTTCGCGCAGAAGGCCAGGGTCCGAGAAAACGGCGGGGGGGCGAGGACAGGAAGAGGGTTGGGGCAGCGGGGTGGCGCCCGGCCTCGGGCCCACTTCCCCGCGGGTGAACCCGGCGAGAGGGCCGGACGCTGAGCCCGCGGACGCAGCCGCGCGAAAATCATCCTGACACCTTTTTTCTTCGCCTTGACGAGGGGCTCTTGGTAGGTGATAATCATCCTGCCTTTGAGAATCAGGCTAAAGCTGCGGATGGGGAATGTGTTAGCGACTCGCCGAAAGCTGATGTTGTCTCAAGCTGGGCCATCAGGTCTAACTTTCTTCTTTGTAGATAGATACGTCCTTTCTCGGGATTCTGCGAACGACTTGGTTCTCGGCCGGGAGGTGGTCCAAGGATGAGGCCACGAGCCTGGAGGCGGGGGGTCTTCCCGATACTGGTTGCCGCCCTCATGGTGACCCTGACGGTGGGAGTAAGGCCGGCCGCCGGCAATCCCCAGGTTTTCTGTCTCGTGGATGACGACGCATCCCCGGGTGGCGACGGCAGGAGTTGGGCGACGGCCTACCGCGACCTTCAGGATACGCTGGCGGATGCGAAGGCCTCGTAGGGATCGGTAACGGAGATCCGAGTGGCCGCGGGCACCTATCGCCCCGATCGTGGGGCGAACCTGACGGCCGGCGGCGACCGTGCGGCCACTTTCAGGCTGCTCAAGCGGGTTGCGCTGAAAGGCGGCCACGCCGGTCCTGGTGCCGCCGATCCCGACGCGAACGATTCGTTCGTGCATGTCAGTGTTTTCAGCGGAGACTTGCTGGGCAACGACGGCCTGAACTTCGCCCACTACGAGGACAACAGCTACCACGTCGTCACCGGCAGCGGTACCGACGCCACCGCGGTGCTCGACGGTTTCACTATCGCCTCCGGGCATGCCGGTTATGGCCAGATCCGCGACGGCTGCGGCGGGGGCTTGTTCAACGACGCGGGCAGCCCGACGATTGCGCGCTGCACCTTCCGCCTGTACAAGAGCAGTGGAAGCCAGCCGACCGGAGGCGCGGCGGTGTTCAACGATTACAGCTCCAACCCGGTGATCCGGGACCGCGTCTTTTTCGACAACGTTGCGGACTACCTGGGTGGCGGCATTCACTGCGATCATGGCAGTAGCCCGACGATCACCGACAGCACTTTCATCGGCAATCGTGCCAAGTACGGCGGCGGGCTCACCCTGACCGGCAGCGCGAGCCTTGTCCGCGGCGTCATCACCGGCAACGCCGGCGGAAGTCTCAGCGCCGGTGTGTACTGTCACGATTCGGGCACGCCATCGCTGGCCGACTGTCGCATCACGGACAACCTCGGAATCGGGCTGGGTGTCAGCAGCACGAATGCCGTCGCGGTGACGAGCAGCCTCATCGCCCGCAACCAGGGCGGCGGGGTGTATGTTGCCGGCGGCATGCTCACAGCCAGCGACACCGCGATCCTTCAGAACTCTGCCACTACGGGCGGCGGCGGGTATTTCAGCGGCAGCGCTTGCGTCGTACGGTTCAACCACTGCGATATCTCGGGGAACACGGCCAGCACGTCATCCGGGGGGCTGCATGCCGGCACGAGCGACCTGATCGCCACGAACTGCCGGATCGTGGGGAACACCTCGTCGGGGGAAGGCGGCAGCGTCAGCTGCAGCTCCGGGGCGGCCCGATTCGCCAACTGCGTCATCGCGGACAACCGTTCGGCAAAGACCGGCGGCGGGGTGTGGTGCAGCAATGCGTCGCCGGTCCTGACCCACTGCACGGTGACCGGCGATACGGCATCGAGCGAAGCCGGCGGCATCACGCTGATCAACAGCATCTTCTGGGGCAATAAGGCCCCGTACGGACCGGAAATCGCCGTGGACTACGGGGGCACCGCGCTGCTCGCGAGCCACTGCGATGTCCGAGGCGGCGAGGATGGCATCTGGGTGGGATCGATGAACCTGGGGATCTCCTGGATCGACCACAACATCGACGTTGACCCGCAGTTCCTCGACGCCGACGGGCCGGACAATGTCCCGGGGACGCCGGATGACAACCTGCGACTCGCGGCCGGATCGCCGTGCGTGGACAGCGGTCTGAGCAGCGTGGTCGCTCCGCGGGCGGAGGATCTGGACGGCAACCCCCGGCTGACCGGCAGGGCGGTGGACATGGGAGCATACGAGCAAGCGATCGTCGTAGCTCCTGCCGGTCCCACGGTGGTTCCCGAGGGCGGCGTAGCCTCCTTCACCGTCGCCCTGGCCGCCGCCCCCCCTGAGCCGATCACGGTCATCGTTCGGACCATCAACGGCGAGCCATCGTGACCAGCGTGACCCATCCACCTACGTCTCGGTGCTCAGCGGCGATCTCAACGGCGACGATCTGCCCAAGTTCTCCAACCGCCTCGACAACTGCTACCACGTGGTCAACGGTCATGATGCCGACCGAACCGCGATACTCGACGGCTTCACGATCTCGGGTGGCAGCGGTGATGGCTCCATGTTCGAGGACCAGCTCGGTGGCGGCATGGTCATCGAGGGCGGGCACCCCGCCGTTCGCAACTGTCTGTTCACCGACAACTACGCCAAGAGCG
The DNA here is from genome assembly GCA_022711465.1 of Planctomycetota bacterium. Classification (GTDB taxonomy): domain Bacteria; phylum Planctomycetota; class Phycisphaerae; order UBA1845; family PWPN01; genus JAGNEZ01. The sequence goes on from JAKLEZ010000026.1 coordinate 74,281, forward strand.
GCGGTGCGATTCACAACCAAGGCGCGTCGTCCACCTGTGTCAATTGCACGTTCACCGGCAACGTCGCGGTCGAAGGCGGGGCCATCTACAGCGCGGGGGGGGGACAACCCATCTGCTGAATTGCACGCTGGTCGGCAACAGCGCGAGTACGATCGGCGGCGGTCTGCAGTGTTCGCCTCCCGGCAGCACGACTGTCAAGCCGGTGATTGCCAACACGATCTTGTGGGGCAACCGTGCGGCGGGCGTGGAGAACGAGGACGCCCAAATCCACATCACCGGCGTCAGCCCGGCTATGACTTCCTGCCTGGTGCAGGGTCTCACCGGCGGTCTCGGCGGCGCCGTCATACTCGACTACGGGGCGAGATCCTCGATGGTCAACTGTCTGTTCGTGGCCAACCGATCCGAAGGATCCCCCATGTACGGTTCGACCTCCAACGGCGGCGGGGCGCTGTACTGCGGCTCGGGATGCAGCCCCCTGCTGGCCAACTGCACGTTTGCGGGCAATACCACAACAACGAACGGCGGTGCGATTCACTGCTCCGGCAGCAGTCCCCGGATCGAGAACTGCATCTTCTGGGCCAATCGTGACCGTGCCGGCGAGGGTGAAACGTCGCAGATCCTGGCGACCAATGCCACGCTCACGGTCGACTACTGCTGCGTGCAGGGATGGACCGGGGCGATGAACGGGACAGGCAATCATGGCCAAGACCCGGGTTTTGTCCGGCGGCCCTCCGGCGGAGCCGACGGATGGGGAATGGGCGACAACGACGACTATGGCGACCTTCGCCTTCTGCCCCGTTCGCCCCGCATCGACGCGGGGGCGAACGCCAGCGTACCGGCTGACACCGCCGATCTGGACGCCAACGGAATCACCACCGAGCCGATTCCCGTGGACCTGGGTCGCCTGGGGCGATTCCTGGACAGCCACCGGGTCCCGGACCCGGACACCGGGGTCCCGCATGTCGTGGACATGGGCGCTTACGAGTACGATCCTCGGGGCGACTACGACTTCGACGAGGCGGTCAACATGACCGACAACTGCCCGGTGGCATCCAACCCGGATCAAGCCGATGCCGACGGCGATGGCCCCGGCGACGTATACGACAACTATCCGATAGCCGCAAACACCGATCAACTCGACGGCGACAGGGACGGTCATGGCGACATCTGCGACAACTGCCCCGCGGTGGCCAATCCCGACCAGGCCGACGGCGATCATGACGGTTTTGGTGAGGTTTGCGACGCCTGCCCCGACACGCCCTTCGGGGCCCTCGTGGACGGCAGTGGCTGTCCGTTCACCGTGCCGGGCGATCTGGATCATGACTCGGACGTCGACCTAGCCGACTTCGGGCTTTTCCAGCGATGTCTCTCGGGTGCGGGTGCCACTCAGATCCGTCTCGAGTGCGCCACTGCCCACCTGGATGACGACGGCGACGTTGACATCAGCGACCTGCTCATCTTCCGCCGATGCATGACTGGGGAGGGAATACCCGGTGATCCGCATTGTGCCGAGTGCGCACCGCACCCCGCGGGCTCCGCGGTTCGACCGGACCGGGAGCCGCAGAGCCAGCGAGCGGGCTGCTCGGGAAGACTTGCCGCGAACGGCCGCGGCTATTCATGATGCACGACCTGGGTGGCCCGGTGCCGATGGGTGTTCGCAGAGGCGGGAGGGGTTTGAGGCTCACCGTTTCTGGCGCGGCCGGCGGGCTGGACAGAAGAGTGGCCTTGCCGTAGATTGCTTTCCCCCCCGGGTAAGAGCACTCCGGTGACTCTCGCGTGGCATAGCCGTGGTTAGGCCGGCGAACGTCCGGTACCGTGCGGAATGCCGCTGCGGGCTGGCCGGGATCACACACGGAAGGGCCGAACAGGCAGAGGACAGACGAATTGTGAAGCGGACCGAGATTCGGAACATTGCGATCATTGCCCACGTGGACCATGGCAAGACCACGCTGGTGGACCAGATGCTCCGCCAGTGCGGGCAGTTTCGCGAGGCCCAGCTCAAGGGCGAGCGGATTCTGGACTCCAACGACCTGGAGCGGGAACGGGGCATCACTATTCTGGCCAAGAACATTGCCATCCAGTACAAGGGCACGAAGATCAACCTGATCGACACGCCGGGCCATGCCGACTTCGGCGGCGAGGTCGAGCGGGTGCTCAAGATGGCCGATGGGGCCCTGCTGCTTGTCGACGCGTTCGAAGGGCCCATGCCGCAGACCCGGTTCGTGCTCCGCAAGGCGTTCGAGTACGGGCTCCGGCCGATGGTGGTGATCAACAAGATGGACCGCAAGGACGCCCGCCCGGCCGAAGTGCTGGACGAGGTGCTGGATCTGTTCATCGAGCTGACCAATGATGACCGGGCGATCGATTTTCCGGTGATCTACGCGTCGGCGACGATGGGGTGGGCGGCGCTGGACGCCAAGAAGCACTCCCGGGACATCTTCCCCCTGTTCGAGGCGATTCTGCAGCACGTGCCGGTACCCGAAGTGGATCCGGCCGCCCCGGTGCAGATGCTGGTCACCACCCTGGACTACAACGATTATGTAGGGCGGATCGGCATCGGGCGAGTGTACAGCGGCACGCTGAAGTCCGGGCAGCAGATTGCCCTGATCCACCGCGACGGGACTATCACGAAGGAGCAGGTCGCGGAGCTGTACCTTTTCGACGGACTGGGACGAAGGAAAGTGGACGAGGTGATGGCGGGCGACATCTGCGCGGTCGTGGGGATCCAGTCGGTGGACATCGGCACCACGCTGGCCGACCCGGAGGACCCGATTCCCCTGGCGATCATTCGCATCGACGAGCCCACGCTGCACATGACTTTCCGGGTGAATGACTCGCCGTTTTCGGGCCGGTCGGGCAAGTTCCTGACCAGCCGGCACCTCCGCGACCGGTTGGAGAAGGAGCTGGAGCACAACGTGGCCCTGCGGGTGGAGCCGGGCCTGACGCCGGAGGAGTTCCACGTCAGCGGGCGTGGCATGCTCCACCTGTCGGTGCTGATCGAGAACATGCGCCGCGAGGGGTACGAGGTGGCGGTGGGCAAGCCCAAGGTCATCTACCGGGAGTGGAACGGCAAGAAGACCGAGCCGATCGAGCTGTGTACCATCGACGTTCCGGCCCAGCATGTCGGCTCGGTGATGGAGCTGCTCGGCGGCCGGCGGGGCATCTGCACCAAGATGGACACGCGTGGCGAGTACACGCACATGGAGTTCACCGTGCCGGCCCGCGGGCTGATCGGGGTGCGAAACCGACTGCTGAACGCAACCAACGGCACGGCCATCATGTACCACAACTTCTACGAGTACGAGTACCTGCGAGGCAGCATTCCCGGCCGGGCCAACGGTGTGCTCATCGCCAGTGAAGCCGGGCAGGTGACGGCATACGCCCTTGAGGGACTGGCCGACCGCGGGGTCATGTTCGTCCGTCCGACCGATCCGGTCTATGAGGGACAGATTGTCGGAGAGCACTGCAAGGACAACGACATCGTGGTCAACGTTTGCCGGGCGAAGAAGATGACCAACATCCGGGCGGCCTCGGCGGACAAGACGGTGGTGCTCAGAGCTCCCCGCGACCTGACGCTGGAGATGGCTCTGGAGTTTATCGAGGACGACGAGTTGGTCGAGGCGACTCCGGAGGCGATCCGGCTGCGCAAGCGCATCCTCGATGAGACGGACCGCAAGCGGGCCAGCCGGGCGGGGGCGTGACGCTCCGGGCCTGCGGGCGGGCTGCCGCCCGGGGAGGATGACGGACCCGGGGTTTGAAGCCGGTGAACGGGCAGGTTCAGACGGCGAACGCGTCGAAGGCGTAGGCTTCAGCCAGCGGCGAGCCGCGGCGCAGGAACTCGACGACCACACCCGGCGTGTTCAGGCCGATGTGGAGGGCATAAACCAGTTCGACCGGTGTGCTCTCGAGACCGACCTTTGCCGCGGCACCCATCAGGCCGGCGTGGATGGCCCGGTGAATCATGAGTTGATGCGGGTAGGCCAGCACCGAACCCTCCGGACGCTGGCAATACGAATAGTCCATGCTGTTGCACGCCCGGCAGCTCTGGGGGCGATCATCGTAGACGGTGCACTTGTCGTGCACGAGCAGCGGGCAGGCCACGCCCGCAGCGGTGCGCTCCGGGTCGCTCATCGTCCGGACGCGCGACCACGTCTCGCGGACGCGGGCCTTGAGCTCCGCGACATCCGGACGCGACTTGAGCACGACGAGCAGATTCACGATCTCGGACGGGGCGGCACTGACTGCAAACCGATGACAGCAGAGGGCACAACCAGCCCGGCAGACAATGGACTTGACCGGAGGATCCTGGGCCCGAAACCGGCACAGCCAGGCCTCGGCCCGCAGGAAACCCTCTCGGACCGTTTCCTGAACCACGGGGAGACTGATCCCCTTCCGATCGAACAGGGCGACGTCGGCCGCTTCCTTGGCTTCGACGAACGGCCGATAAACCGCCTCCAGGTCTCGCTCTGTGGACATGTTCCGTAGATCGACCATGAACGCGGGCGAGTTCATCGGGGCGGACAATGCGGCGGGCGTGCCGTCCACCCGAAGGGTGACCTCGTTGACGCCCCGGGCCCATCGGGTACGCTGGCCCCGCGATCGGAGGAGGGAACGGCAGGTTTGACGGGAGGTGTCACCATGGTTTGCGGCGTCGGCGGCGTTCTGGTCTGGCTCGGGTCGCTTCTGGCGGGCAGCACGCCAGCCCACACGGAGAAGGCCGGGCCGATGATGGAATTGGTGCGCGGGGCCCGGTTCGAGTTCGGCGGCGTGCTGGGCGACAGGATCGAGGCCAATCTGCGGCAATGGCTGCTGATTGCCCCGGACGCCAACCCGGGCATGACTGAGATGTTCCGGGTGCGCGACCGCCGGCCGGTGCCGGAGCTCGTGCCGTGGGCGGGTGAGTTCGTGGGCAAGTACCTGCTGTCCGCGATCCAGGCCCGGCGAATGACCCGGGCCCAGGAGTTGGATCGCCTGGTACGGCGGATCGTCGATGAGCTGATTGCCGCTCAGGACAGCGATGGCTACCTGGGCCCGTTTCGGAGAAGCGAGCGACTGCTGGGCCAGTGGGATCTGTGGGGCCATTATCACCTCATGCTGGCCCTGCTCATGTACCACCAGGACAGCGGTTACCCGCCGGCCATGGATGCGGCCTGCAAGGCGGCCGACCTGGTCTGTAGCACGTACCTCGACACCGGCCGGCGTATCTTCGACGCCGGTTCGCACGAAATGAACATGGCGGTGATCCACAGCCTCGGCCGGCTGTACCGGGCCACGGGGCGTGAACCGTACCTGCGAATGATGCGGCACATCGAGGAGGACTGGCAGAGAGCGGGCGATTACCTGCGAACCGGCCTTGCGGGGACCAAGTTCTATCTCACCCCGCGGCCGCGATGGGAGTCGCTGCACGATCTTCAGGGATTGGTGGAACTCCACCTGATTACCGGGCAACCGGAATACCGCCAGGCGTTTCGGCACCACTGGCAGAGCATCGCCCGCTACGACCGCCACAACAACGGTGCGTTCAGCACCGGAGAAGGCGCGGTCGGCAACCCGTATCGAGCGGGGGCCATCGAGACCTGTTGCACGGTGGCGTGGATGGCCATCACGCTTGACGCTCTGGCCCTGACGGGGGATTCGGTGGCGGCCGACGAGCTTGAATGGTCGCTGTTCAACGCCATGCTCGGCGCCATGCATCCCACCGGCCGGTGGTGGACCTACGACACGCCCATGGACGGGGCCCGATCCGCTTCGGCCCATGCGATCGTGTTCCAGGCTCGGGCGGGAACACCGGAGCTGAACTGCTGTTCGGTCAACGGACCGCGGAGCCTGGGGATGACCTCGGAGTGGGCGGTGATGCTCGACAAGCAGGGACCGATCCTCAATTACTATGGACCGTGCAGGATCACGCTGCCGGATGTGGCGGAGACGTCGCTGACGCTGACCGAGGAGACGCGGTATCCGGCCGAGGCACAGGTCAAGATCTCGGTCGATCCCGCCCGGCCGGCCACCTTCGCCCTCCGGTTGCGCATCCCGGCATGGTCGAAACGCACGTTGCTCAGCGTCAACGGCAGCGAGATTGAGGGCGTTCTCGCGGGCAGCTACGCGGCGGTCACGCGGGAATGGAGGGCGGGTGACACGATCGATCTCGCACTGGACATGAGCCCGCGATACTGGCGCGGCGAAGCGGAGAAAGCGGGCATGGCATCGATCTTTCGGGGCCCCCTTCTGCTGGCGTGCGATCAGCACTTCAACAGCTTTGACCCCGAGATGACACCGATCGTCGATCTCGAGAAACTGAACCTGAAACCGGTCGCGTTCACCGACCGGTTCCCCCCGATCGTCCTGTTCGACCAGCCGGCCGCCGACGGCACCCCAATCCGCTTGTGCGACTACGCCACCGCTGGTGCCCACGGCACCCACTACCGCTCGTGGCTTCCGGCCGTGAACGCCCGGCCAACGGAGCCCTTCCTCCAGAAGGACTGCCTCATCCTGGCCGAGGGTGAGGAGCGCATCATCATCGACGCCCCTCTGGATGGCAGCGGTGAACCGACACGCGGGTGCCTGCTGGACGCGACCCGCATCCAACCGGCGCCCGACCGTGTAGACCGGGCTTCGGGAGCGGTCGAGTTGGATGGACGCTCGAGCCGGCTGCGATACGAGCTCCCGTGCTTTCCCGAGGATGATTACACGATCTGTGTGTGGGTCTACCTGAACGAGTACTCGGCCAAGGCATACCAGCAGGTCTTCAGCGCCTGGACGGGCGGAGGAGATGATCCTCTGCGACTCTCGGTGATGGGCGAAGCGATGTGCGCACGGATCGAAGCACAGCAGACCTACTCAACCGCGGCGATTCCGATCGCAAAGCGGCAGTGGATCCACTTGGCGGTGTCGAAATCGGGAGACAAGCTGGATCTGTACATCAATGGCGAGAAGCAGGCCTCCGCGGAAGTCCCCGCCAAGGTGACCTCCCGTTCGCGGTGCGCCGCACTGGGGGCCAATCCGCTGTTCGCGGGGGACGAGTACTTCAGCGGACGGCTGGACGGCTTTGCGTTCTACGCCCGCCCGCTGTCGGGCGAGCAGATTAAGCAGCATCTCCGGGTCGATCGTCCGCGGTGAGTCTGGCCTCGTCGGAACCGCCGCAGCCGCGGGGTCTGGCCGCCCCCACGTGGACGAGCAGGGCGAGGAAGGTGCTTGCCTTGTGGGCGTTGCGGAGGAACCAGCACCGCGGGTGCCCGCGGGGCGGGATGGGGGTCGGCGGCACCTGTCGCGGGCTCCAGAACCCAGTCGTCGGGCTGAAGTCTCCCCCCATTTGAGGCAAGCGCAGAGGACCTCCGATGAAGTGATTGAACGAGCACTTCGAAAGGAGGCCCTCGATGAACGCTGCAGTGGTCTACCAGCGCGTATCGGCAT